>CAKZPV010000007.1 GCA_937139405.1 uncultured Nitrospirota bacterium | reverse complement strand
CTCCTCCCTCGGAATGCTCTAGTGGAGGTAATATACTTTCACTCCCTTTTGTCATCTCAGATGTCCGCTTTTGGCCGATGCCGGAAGTAGAACTGTTTAGGTTGAAAGTCGGCTAACGAAAAAGCGGTCATTAGAAGCTATAACGAATTTGCCGCAAATCGACCCAAAGCAGACGTTTATATAGTGTAGTGAAGGAGCACAGTGTTTAAGGTATGATGAGCCATGGCCCCACTTTAATTTACGATAAGTCGACCCTGCAAAGCCTTACAGCAAAGGAAGCTGATTGGCTTCATCATCACTTTCACGTTGTTCTTACACCAACTCTTTTTATGGAGGTGCTTGGTAATCTCAAGAAGGAGTCAAAGAGAGGGAAAAAGCCTGAGGAAGAGGTGGCTATTTTAGCAGCCAAGATCCCTAACTATGCCATCACTCCTAACATGTTTTATAAAGAACTGGTCATTGGGGACTTGGTTCACGAGCAAGTGGAGATGAATGGAAAACCATATTTGGGCGGCGGCAAAAGAGTGCAACATAGTGATGGCAGCTATGGGGTGTTCTTTGAGGACATGCCAGAGTCAAAAGCATTACGCCTATGGCAGCAGGGCGATTTTAATGCCTTGGAGCATGAAATGGCAGCTGAGTGGCAGGATACCCTTGAAGAATTGGATCTTTCAGCAATCAGCCAATCCATGAAGTGGGCAGAAAGTCATATCAAGAACCTAAAAACGCCAGAAGAAATTTTAGCTTTTATAGACAAAGCTCTGGGGAATGATGCATACAAAATCCTTCTTATGGCTCTACAGTATCTCGGTGTGCCTTCAAATCACCATGCACGTATTTTAGCTAGATGGCAGCATTTCGGCCGGCGACCATTGCCTGAATTTGCCCCATATGCTGCTTATGTGTTGAAAGTTGATTTGTTTTTTAATTTTCTGATAACTCGCCGTCTAATCTCCGACCAAAGAGCCTCTCATAAAATAGACTTCACGTATTTTTATTACCTGCCTTTTACAACGTTTTTCACATCAAATGATAAGCTCCATAAACAGATGGCCCCGCTTCTTCTAAGAGAAGATCAGCGGTTTATTGAGCAGCCTGCATTAAAAAAAGACATGGCTGCACTCACGGAGTATTACGAGAGTTTACCTGAGGAAGTGAAAAAAACAGGAACTAGGAATTATGCAGCGTGGCCCCCCAGAGAAGGTGATTTTTTGGTTTCACGTTTATATGATCAAGTATATGGCGACCTTGAGCCAAATTGGCGTAAGGATGCTGAAAGAAAACCAGAGCCCAGGGACCCTGAAGAAGACAAGAGAATATTGAAAAGAACACATGAAATTATGGATCAGATCAAGGCAGATAAATAAATATTGAGCAACAAATTATGCTTATGTTTAGTGCTTTGAGAACGTGTTCAGTGTCCGCTTTTGGCCGACTGCGGAAGGTTTCGAAGGTATAATTTAGGTCACACGAATGTCCGCTATAGAGAAGCATGATGTGTTCGATTAAGCAACATCACGCGTCCTCTTCACATTGTCCATGACCGTGTTTTTGCTGATACCCAGATCACGCGCTACCCGGTAATAGATGGCTGTTCGCTGTCCCAATTGAACCTCTACGAAAAAATAGCCCGCAACGCCTTATTTTTATAGGCTCCATTGTTGTCCTATTTAGACTATAGATAAACTGGGACAGTGAGCAGCATCGTAATAAGATAAAACCCAGGCAATTCCGCGATCTAAGGCCATTTCCCGGAGCTTAGCGTACGATAATTCCCGAATCCTGCGTCGCCCCCTAGATCAAATATCCATGCCTATTTCCAACTACAGATTTTGCTAGATAAATATGCCCAGTTTTCGTTAACAAAAGTTTTGTGAGAGCTTTCGAACTCTAGTCTAATACTGTCCTCATCGAATTTTTATTGAACTAGGAGGTGTAGGAGGCGTTGGTAGTCTCGGGAGCATGGAGTCGACGTTGTTTTTCGAAGGACGTGGAGATTGAATGTCAAAATTTCTTGGTATGGCACGTGAGGTTGTCGCTTTTAAAGTTTGAGCCAGGCAGATCTGTAGTTGCGCAATGGCTTGTACCGTAGACGCACCGGGATCGTTCGCATAGTCTGTCGCCAATTTTTTGCACTGGGCGCCCTCCACGGCTTTCGCGACTTCAAGCAGATTAGCCAAAGCAAACCCAGTGAACATCATTAGCCAGAGTGCTGTTCCCAAGAGGATTAATTTCATCCACTTATTCCATTTTTAGGGTGAGAGACAAAAGCTAAGGAAACCGTCTGAAAGAATGGTGTAACGAACACACTTGTCTTCATCTTCATCCTCTCTCGTTTCTCTTCGAGTGAAGCCCTTAAAGCGAAAGACTATTTACCGATAATTACAATTCTCTACGACTGCGCATAGATACAGTTTGGATTGGCAGATAGATCATCAGAAGCTACAAATAGAAAATTTGCCCAATAACCCACATGGTTTCGGTGCGAAAAATCAGTCCCCGTCTCATGTGTTGGTGCCACGTCCCAATACCACTCCCTGGTGGTTTTTTGTGATATGAGACCATACAGCGGATCATCCAACTCAATGAGTTTTCCGGTTGCATCCAGCCTTTCCCAAGCTTGGTCACAGATAAGAGCGGTAGTACATGTAAAGCCGGATAACCATGTAAAATGAGCCCTTATTAAGTTTTTGGCAAACCTGTTTAATTCTTTTTCATCATGAGACATTTTGTCTGCCAGATACTTTAGAGGCATAATGGGTAGTTGACTAGCAAGATTCACCGATAGGACAAGATCTATCTCAGGAACATCATGATAAATATTTGGCGCATACATTTCCGGTAATGTTTCCGGATGGTTATAAAGGGTTTCCAATTGTCCCGTAATATCCTGTGTGATCTGAACCACATGATTCCAGCCATGTCGTTTTGATTTCAAAGGATGAACGACATCAATCAGTATGACTTGTTTGAATTTGTTGGCTAACTCCGCAAGGGGGATATCCAGACATGATCCGGAACCAACGACCAAAACTATTCGATGTTGGTCACAAGCTTCCATCGCATCGATTATAGCTTCTTTCGTGTGTTGCTGATGCGGTGCCCAAGCCTCACAGCATCTTTTCGCCCGTGCCGATATTGCGATCGCTTCATTGAGAAGCTCCATGTGCTTCGCCCATTTAGGCGCAGGCGTCAGTAAAGCTTCAATGTATTCTGCTATCATAAATTAAAAATGACTTCGCGCTTGTTTGCCTGTATGCGAATATTTTAGCACACATATAAGTAAGAATAATTAATTAAGGGTCAGACACGAATTAATTTAGGCTCATCATTTACTTCAACCACTATTGTTAGCTTACAACAAGAGATCGAAAATCCTTGGATTGAAATCTAAGGAAGCACAGTATTTGAGATTTGTTGTTTTCCCCCTATTTTTAAGAAGTTAGAGAGGCATCGCTTTTTTGTGTCCTTCGACAGCACGATTGATTACTTTCCTTGGGTACCTCTTGGTAGCCCCAAAATTCCCTTCGCTAACTGTTTTTTCTATGGGAAGTGATCGTTCTTTGAAGGGAAAAGTTACTGTCCTCAACTTCTAGGGCGCAAGAGCCGATACCCATTCTATGACTTCACCTCCCGACCCCACTACCATCTCCGAGGAACGACGTCGGTTTATTCTCAACATTGGAGTTTTCGGTTGGGGCATAACAACTGCCATTCTATGGTCGGTTGCCATGGCTTGGTTGGGCCCCCCTGGGCCTTTCTGGGTGTACCTATCCATGGCCATTGTTCTATTTCCAATCGGTGGATGGTTTTGGGGTGCCATTATGTGGCGTATGACTCAACAACAGCGTTCAAGCTCGCCTTTGCCCAATGACATGTAGCCTGACAAGAACTTCTCGCTTTCGCTCATGAAGCCGATGCCACGGCTTCTTTTTTGTATTCTTCCACAATGCGATTAATCATTTCTTGAGGCACGTCCTCATAGCCAAAGAATTCCATACGATAGCTCCCTTTTCCAGCTGTGAGCGACGTCAGTGTCGGCGCATAGCTGAGCATTTCTGCTAAAGGCACATGTGCCTTTAGAATTTCATTATGGCCTTTGACCTCCATACCTTGAATACGCCCACGTCGCGAATTGAGATCGCCAATAACGGTTCCGACTAGATCATCCGGTACCGTCACCTCTACCACCATCACCGGCTCCAACAATCCAGCTTGTGCTGATTCCATGGCTTTTTTCAACCCTATGGATGCCGCCACCTTGAACGCCATTTCTGAGGAGTCCACCGGATGATGGGAGCCATCATAGACTGTGACTTGAATGTCGATAACAGGAAAACCGGCTATAATGCCATGCTGCATGGCTTCTAACGCACCTTTTTCTACCGCAGGTATAAAGTTTCGAGGGATCGCTCCACCTACGATTTTATTGTGAAATTCAAACCCTTTGCCGCGAGGTGACGGCTCAATTTTCAGCCAACAATCTCCAAATTGTCCATGCCCACCTGTTTGTTTTTTATATTTTCCCTGTGCTTGTGCCATCCTATGGATGGTTTCTTTATATGGCACTTTGGGCATATGTAAATTGACGTCAACTCCATATTTCCGTCGCAATTTTTCCAATGTGGCATCGATATGCACCTGGCCGACTCCACTCAAAAGCATTTCTTTGGTTTCGTCATTCCTCAGAAACTCTAAAGATGGATCTTCTTCAACCAATTTATGTAACCCTAAGCTGACCTTGTCGATTTCCTTACTACTTTTGACTTCTAAAGCATAAGACATGACAGGTTTCATAATATTGAGACCTGGATACACGATAGGATGCTTGTCATCACAAATGGTATCCCCTGTTTGTGTATCTTTGAGCTTGGCAATGGCGACAATATCTCCGGCACAGACGTGATCGACTTGTTGATGTTTCTTCCCAATCGAAAAAAAGAGGTGCCCACCCTTTTCTTTGGTCTGTCGAGAAGCATTCAAAAAACCAGAATCGGCGTGTAACGTCCCAGATAACATTCGGACATAGGTGAGGCGCCCCATAAAGGGATCGATTGTCGTTTTGAACGCTAACCCTGAAAATGGAGCCTGCGCATCCGGCTCTCGTTGACATACTTCGTGTGTTTGCGGCTGTATTCCTGCCAAAGGGTGAAGGCTAGCACGATCTTCAGGGGAAGGGAGAAATCGCTTGATGGCTTCCATAAGACTTGCCATCCCAACGTGACTAGTTGCCGAGCCACAGAGTACGGGCACAATTTTCCGCTCTAGCGCTCCTATCATTAAGCCATCAATAAGATCTTCGTCTGATAACTCTCCGTCGGTAAGATATTTTTCGACGAGTTGATCATTTGTTTCGGCCACCAATTCCGTGAGGCGCCGACGATGTTCTGTGGTTAAAGTTTTGTGTTCTGTTGGAATGTCGTCTTGCGTTATTTTTGCAAATTGAACATTGGACGTCACCAGTTGGCGTGACAATAGATCAAAGACTCCGATTAATTGATCATCTTGCATAGCTGGGATAGTGAGCGGTACGCCTTTTAGCTCTAATGTCTTTTCACATTCTCCTAAGATCTCATTAAAATCAGTGCCGTCTTTATCCAATTCATTAATAAAGAGCAAACACGGCAATTCATGATCTTGAATATATTCCCATACGCGTTCAATTTCTGAGCGAAGCCCTGTCCCAGCTCCCACGACAAGAATCACACCATCAGCCGCCCGCAACGCGGATTGGACTTCCACTCCATAGTCCATCATTCCTGGCGTGTCTAGTATATTTATCCGTGTCCCCTGCCATTCTAACTGAATCAGCGCCATGCTCAGGGAATGATGACGATGAACTTCTTCTGGTTCAAAATCACCAATGGTATTTCCCTGTAGGACGCTACCCATTGAGGGAATGATTCCGGTCGAAAAAGCGATGGCTTCGGTGACACTGGTTTTTCCGGCTCCAGGATAGGAGGCCAGGACAACATTGCGGATGGTGCCGTGTTTCATACGAACCTCCTCGTGATGTTGATGGTGGTGAGTGAATTCTAGGTAGCCAAAGATCCCGAGTCAATGCATAAGAAGCAAAGAGTGTCAGGGATCTCTACGCAATCATGGCAGCCCTGTCAGTCGCTCGACAGTTCGTCTTCACTTGTAACAGGACTTTGTCCATCGGGGTTTTACGTGTTTCGGAAAATTTTTCCTAGTATTTCAAACGCTATCTCTCTTTTTCCTCAGAGGCGTTGAGAGTAAAGCCGATTTGGCATCCAGGTTGCTCTAGTCAATAGAATGAGATGAATCAGAAGGCACCCTGAATTCAGTTATATCATTCAGGCAACCCCCTCCCCTGTCACATCGCCTTCTCCGATTCATTTTTAAACAGAGTCATCCTGTTCAGCGAATCTGATTGGGATTCTTCTGAATCCGAGGAATCGTTTGCTCTGAACTATAAGTAAATTCATTTAGGTGAATAAGGGGGAATAGACGATGAATGGAATGGTTACCGGCTCTTCGAAATCACGATCCCAACGAGTTGAGCAATTCATGCCTAAAAAACCTTCGTGGCCTGCGAGAGATGAGAACAACACCATCCAGCAATATCATGCAGTCCCCTTGTATCTTCATTGTCTGGGTGGGAATTGGGATGGTCAGATAGAATTTTTGAGTACCAGATCTTTAGAAATACGCATTCAAGGAATGCCCCCAGTTCAAGTTGGACAAGAACTGCAGTTTCGGTGTTTTGGAAAAACGTCAGACTCCCTCATGCAAGCTCAGACTGGGATTATTCAACAGAGTCACATTCAACGAGGCTCGACGACCTGGGAAGGAACAACGATTCTTCTTGTTGAATTGCCTGGTTTACATGGAGCGCATAAGACAAGCCATGATGCTCAAAATTATTCTTTCCAGCTTGGAAGTTTTGTTATCAGTCAATTGACAGAAGGAAAAGAGGAGGATTCATATGAAATAGATCCACAAACTAATGAGGCCCCGCTTGTTGCTTCCACGAATAAACTCTTAAGTCATCCAAGTAAATGCGCATATCAAAAAGCTCAACACATAGAAAGCTCTAAGATGTCTATACAGAATGATTCTAGTCATTCGATTATGGCCTACCACGATTATCCACTCGACACAGATCTTTCCACATTGCCGGTCGTTGTTCTGGCGCCTGGATATGGAGAAACAAAACGAGACTACCTGACGTTAGCCTATTATTTTGCGAACAATGGCTTTCATGTGATCCGCTATGACCATACTAATCATGTTGGAGAAAGTCAGGGAAAACATTTTAATATTACCCTTTCTTCCATGAAACAGGACTTTCAAGCGATGACGCAGTTTGCACATCAACAATGGCCTGGTTGCCCAATCATCGGTGTGGCATCCAGTTTAGCTTCTCGCGTAGCATTGAAAGCGGAAGCTGAAAAGCCCTCTCTTTCGCTTTTGGTATCGCTCGTTGGTATTGTTGATGTTCAGCAATCAGTCGCCACCGTTCACCAAGATGATGTCTTTGCGAACTATCTCAATGGAATGATTCAAGATTCTGCGAATATTATTGGTTTTAATGTCGGGCAACAATTTTTACGTGATGCCCTATCAAATAATTTTTCTACATTACAAACCACACTTCAAGATGTTCAATCCTTACAAACACCAATCATGTATATTTCTGCAGGGAAAGATGCCTGGATAGATAAACACGCATTAGAGAAGTTTAAACAGTCGATAGATTCACACCTGTCCAAGTGGCTAGATGTTCCCGAAGCATTGCACCGTCTTCAGGAAAATCCCAAAATCGCGCGAAAAGCATATCAGCAAATCATTCAGCATTGTCATGAACACTTAGATGTCCATCTCAAAAATAGTAGCATTCAGGATCCTAATCGCGCAGATCTAGGCAGGCAAAAACGCCAAGAGAAAATGATGCTGAAACAGCAGCTCCCTACTGAAGTCGGACAAGCATTCTGGAGTGATTATTTGGGGAATTTCCAAACCGTCGGATCCTGCCAGGACTATGTGCAACTGTTAGATCATGTCTTTCATGCTTTAGGTCCTATTACTCCTGGCCAACAGTTTTTAGACGCGGGTTGTGGAAATGGGAACGTTGGATTGTTCTTCTTACAATCTTTACAGAAGCGAGCGAATCAATCGCAACAGATTTCGGATTCCCCCATTCGTTATGTCGGTATCGATGTCATTCATCAAGCACTAGGAAGAGCTCAATCTCAGATGACTCAAGCTTATCACGCTCAACAAAAATCCCGAACTGCTTTGCTCTCCCCTCTACAAATGTCATGGTCGCAAGTTGATCTACAATATCCATTGCCTTTTGCTGATAATCAATTTGATCGGATCGTCTCAAATTTAGTGCTTGGATATATTGCAAACCCTCAAGCCGCCTTACAAGAATTGTTTCGAGTTCTCGCTCCCGGTGGGCGCATGGTACTCTCTAACCTTAAGCCTAATGGAGATTTTTCTGGTATCTATCAAAGTTTGGTCAGCCAAGTAGGGGCAAGAGAGCAGAAAGCTGAAGCTAGAGAACTTCTGAATAATTATGGGAAAATTCGACAAGCCGAAAAAGAGGGACAATTTTGCTTTTTTGATCAGCCAGAATGGGAGAAGGCTCTCGATGCACTGAATTGTGTGTATGCGGGGGTGTATCCTACGTTTTCCAACCAAGCCTATTTGATTGTTTTAGAAAAACCTGAATCCTTCACACAGATCCCCAGGCTTTCAACTCAAAAACCTCACGCTCTCCTGCAACATCAAAACAACCTGGGCAATGCTTTGATGAAAGCCGCTTAAACTTCCCTCCGACCAAAGTACTCAAAAAGACAGGTAGGCATAATCATCGTCTATCCCTAGCCATTCATCACTGAGGAATAGATTAAAGGAACAGAAAGCTTTGACTTCTCCTTGTAATTATTGTCCAATAGCATCTTCTGTCATAAAACAAACGACAGGAATAAGTCAGTCTCACCCCGGAGCTTTTCTGCTAGGTGACTTTTCACGCTTTCAGCGGACTTCTCAATGGGCTAGCCGCCACCATTTCCGGAATTATTGTTTACTCAAGAAATCCGACTAACCCTAAACATCAAGCCTATGGGCTCTATGCTCTCACTGCCGCAACCTGGGGGTATGGCTACTGGGCCTGGCAGATTTCAACTTCTCACGCTTCAGCCTTATTTTATGTTCGCCTACTCATGGTCGGCGCGATCTTCTTACCTGTTGCTTATCTCTTTCACGTCTTGACCTTATTAGACAAGATTCAAGGCAAACAACGGTTGCTGTGGTTTTTAGCAGGAATTGGCCTGATCTTTTTTCTGTTTAATTTCACACCATACTTTGTGGCTGATGTACATTCGGTTGCTGGATTTCGTTTTTGGCCGAAACCAGGACCAGCCTTTCATTTCTATCTCCCCTGGTTTGGTCTCTGTTCACTGTATGGGACGTGGTTATTGTTGCAAGGCGCTCGAAGCAAGAGTGGGGCAGAACGATACCGTTTTTATCTGTTAGCCATTGGTTCCATTATGGCTTATGGCGGAGGCCTAACCACTTTCCCCCTATGGTATGGCATCAATATTCAACCCAATGGCGTTATTCTCCTCACCGTCTACACCTCTGTCGTCGCCTATACGCTGTTACGGTATCGACTCATGGATTTAGGGACCGCCCTGGAACGAGGAGTGACAGGAAGCCTACTAGTCCTCTTAGTCGCATTTCCAGCATATCCAACCTTATTACTCGGCCAACAATGGTATTTCGGATCAATCAATATTGGCTATTCTCTTGTCGAACTCTTCGTCTTGCTTTTACTGGTCTTTGGCGCTTCTTCGCTGAAGACACAGGCCACCACATTGATCACGAAAGCCCTGTTTAAAGATCGTTATGATCAGTATAAGACGGTGCTAAATTTTTCAAAATCTTTGGTGTCCATTTTAGAATTAAAAGATTTGACGTCCACGATTGTTCAATCCATTTGTCCAAGTTTAGGTCTGGAATGGGGAACCATCTATTTACGAAAGACAGGAAGCCCAGATTACAACCCTATTTCTAGCTTCGGAAAACCGTTGAGTGATTTTCCTAGCTTGCAGCTCGGCCATGTTTCTTCATTGGAAGATCGGTGGCGGCAAGGTACGATGTGTTTTGTTCTTGATGAATTGAAAGATTCTTTGCCAGATCCACAAGCTCAAGCCGTTATCACTCAGCTCGCCACTATTGGCACGAAAGTCTGTTTACCATTAGTCAATAAGAATCGGCTATTAGGGTTTTGTGTGTTTGGACAGGTCATAAACAGCGGAGGAGGTTATACATCTCAAGAGCTAGAATTATTGACCACTTTGGCGCAAGAAGCGTCTATTGCATTGGACAATGCCCTGCTCTATGAAGAATTAAAACGTTCTCAATCGTTGGTGCGCCGAACGGATCGGCTTCGTTCACTCGAAACAATGGCAGGAGGGTTGGCTCACGAAATCAGAAATCCTCTCACATCGATTAAAGCTTTTGTGGATTTAGCCCCTGAACGAAAAGATGATGAGCAATTTCTGGCTCGGTTTAGCAAAGTGGTCAAAGAAGATGTGTTTCGCATCGAACGATTAACTCGAGAGATCTTGGATTATGCCAAACCCATGGAGCCTTTCTTACGAGAAGAAGATCTGAACGATATTGTGGAATCCTGTTTGTATACATTACGAGTTCGTCCTTCTCATGAACTGATTGTGATTGAAACCAATCTGATGCGGGATTTACCCAAAATCTTTGCTGACCGGCAACAACTCAAACAAGTCATTCTGAATTTTTTGTTTAATGCCGTTGAAGCCATGTTGCCGGATGGCGGAGTGTTAACGGTTCGCACTCATCATCTTCGACCTCATGAAAAATCTGAATGGGTCCAAGTTGAAATTCAAGATGCAGGATCAGGCATTGCGCCTGAAGATATTGAACATATTTTTGATCCATTTTTCACGACAAAACATTTAAGCGAAGAACATGAAGGGACGGGGTTGGGTTTAGCTATTGCACATCAAATCATTCAAGAGCATAGAGGAAGAATTGAAGTTCAAAGTCTCAAGGGACGTGGCACCACCTTTTTTGTCAATTTGCCAAGCTTAGGCTCTCAGGTTTCACCTTCATCTTTGACAGCAAAAGAGCCTGTACCGTCTCCCCCCCCATTATCATGATATCTGGCCACATAGAATTCCTGTGGGGCTGCACTCGGCAATTCATTGAAGACGTTTCTCCATTACAAAGAATTCTTTGCAAAAGAAACAGAACAATAGGCTAAGCTATCATCTATGTTCTCATTCTTCTGTGATAAGATCTCAATACTCTAGACAAAAAGAATAGATTTCAGTAAAAGAATCTAAGAAATGACCTTAGAATCTTTCGAAAATTATTCATGTGTAAAGTGGATGAGTATTAAGCGAAATAAAGGAGATCATGATGAATCTAAGAAACCGCCAGAGAATATATTTCTACTGCTGTATTTTCGTGCTCGCGCTAAGCATGTGTATTTTGCCACATATTGGCCAAGCCAAGGAGGCTAACCGCACGGACCCGCTCATAGAGCATTTAGAGTTTTTGGGGTATCAATGTGATCTGGTGGAGAAAGGTATTCGAGCTCAACACCATGCGAAGATTCATCTCTACATCACGTATTTTCAAGGAGGAATTCGCCTACAGACAGGATTTCCAGGGAAAAAGAAGGAGGCGAGTGGCTTAGCGCGATACGAAGTGCTCAATACTCTGAATAAGGCCAATCAGGTCGCCCGTTTTTATTGGTCAACAACTGGAAATCTTTTCGGTATGGCATGGATGCCAGGGTTATACGACCGCAGTCGATTTTCCGCTTTTTTAGAAGCATGGGAACATGACACACAAAATCTCCGAAATGCTTACGAACATTTAAGACCTTATCTCGAAGAATCTACCGCACAGACCGGGGCTGAATCATAAATTAACTCGTTATTAGCTTACATTTATTTTTTCAAGAACAAACTGAAATTTTCAGTTCGATGCCGGTGAAGAGCACACAAGACAGTATAAGATTCTTCAAAGTCCTATCAGAAGCTTAGGAACTCACTGGCAGACGTGCCTCAAGGATTTGCCCTTCCCAATCGCCTGTTCCTTCTTTCAAGCGGATCAGACGTGTTCGACTCAGGCCAGCCTTGTGAAGCCACGAGCGGACAGCTGGTAAAGAATAGGTATTACCAGTCTCTGTGTAGAGCAGCATGGTGACAGCAAAAAGATTGCTCTCAAGCGGCCGAAGACCTTGAACATCTTGCAAGAATGTATCTTGGATGAGAAGGCGTCCTCCGGGCTTGAGCGCGCGTTTAATTTTCTTAAAAACTCTGAGGTTTTCAGATGGTGAGTAAATATGGAGCACATTCGAATACCAGACAATATCGTATTTTCCAGGAATATTGTCATCAATGAAATTCGCTGATTGAAACGACAGTCGCGATTCCGCGGAAGATTTTTTTGCTAGGGTCCGCGCAACTTCAAGTGCAGCTGGACGATCCATAACCGTCGCCTGTAATTTTGGATTGTGCTGGATAAATGCCAACGCATAGGTTCCAGGACCACCTCCCAAATCGAGAAATGAACGGGAAGATTTCATTGAGATTTGCTTGGCAACTTGTTGTGCCGGTTCTTGAGAACGATGGTGCATGGCCCTGGAAAAAGATCTTCGATATTCAGGTGTTTCCGGCTCCTGACCGTCGACGGGAATGCCAGATGTCACCACTTCAGTCAGACGCGACCATTCTTGCCATTGCCGTTGCATAAGCGTCAGATAATCACCCCGAAAGTTCTTACTGCTCTTTTGAAGGTAAGCCTTTGCAAATGGGCTGATTTCGTACCCAACTTGTACTTTGACTAAAAGGCCTGAACTCGCCAAGTTTCGACAAAGTATGTCTAATCCTCGCTGACTGGTGTGGATTCTCTTGGATAGTTGAGCGATCGTCCATGTTCTAGCACCCATCGCATTGAAGAGATCAAGATCGAGTGCGGTAAAAATGATTCTTGAGAAGCGAAAACTGTAGACCACATCTCGAAATTGCTTAAACGTGTTAATGGAAAGCTTGCGAGGCATTAGAAAGTGGAATCGTGAAAGAATCCTAAAATGTCAGATAGCGAATTACGGTCGAAACCAAGATTGGCAGGTGTGAATTTTTTGTCGAATCTCCTGAGTAGAGCTCAAGTCAATGGCTTGCTCATAATGAGCTGCCACAAAGTCATCATTCATTTCCATACGTTCAGTAAACCCTTCAGCCATCAGTCTTCGACGATATTTTGAGGTCGTTTGTTGAAGGAAGAATTTCACTTGCTTTGCTAATTCGTCGCTCCCTAAGTCCTCAGCTGTTCCATCTGACAGCATACTTTTCATATCATCCAGATCGTATCCAGCAACACAAACCAGCCGACCATCTGGAGTGATCTCCAATAACCAATCCTCATCAGGCAAGGAAAGGGTCAAGGGTTCAGTTTCGTGAGAGTCGAACCACCCTGAAATATCCAGCAGCAGTGAAGACCGAGCCGATTGCCAATGGGGAGAGATTTCGTTCGCTTCACTCATCAGAAGATTCCGCAGATTGGGCTAAGCGCAATGATAAGGCCTGTAGTCGTTGAGTATTTTCGGCTAATTTTGGAAGTTGATATTTTTCATCAACGCGCACAACTTTCTGTAAGTATTGGACAGCTTTTCCCCACTCCCCTCTTGCTTCATGGCAACTCGCAAGAATATACCAGGCTCCACCCATGCGTAATTCATCCTTCAATCGTCGTGCCACATCCAGGCTCGTTAAGGTACACGATTGCGCTTCGTCAAAGCGGTGTTGACTCAAATATAACCGTGCCATCATGCGAAACACATCGGCTTGTCCAGCGTCATTACCCACTCGACGCATGAGCACCAAAGATTCTTGATAACAGGATAAGGCCTCTGCTTCTTGGCCCGTTTCGCGTGCCACCAATCCTAAGTCCGAGAGCAAGACCGCCTTACTTACATAATCCGACAACAGATTCATGATATCTAACGCTTCCAAATAATAGGCTCGAGCGCGTTCCCATTCACCCGCATCTGCCGACAGATTGCCTAAGTTGGCTAGTGTCGTACTAATGCCTCGATCTTCGCCGAGGATTTTTTGAAGTTCGAGAACTTCGGTGTAGTATAGACGGGCTTGCTCCCGACGCCCACTGACGGCGCAGATGTTTCCAAGATTACCTAATGTTGTGGCCAATGCACGTTGATCTCCATTTTTACGATCAACTTCAAGAGCCTGAGAATAGCATTGAAAGGCTTCGGTATAAAAACCCTTTGAGAAATGTTGATTGCCTAACGAATTGAGATCAGCAGATTGAGACCAAACCATAACAACTCACTCACACCAGCAACTGACAAGACAGGGAACAATACATAAAGAAAATTTCACGTGGGTTCTTTATGCCTAAGCAAGCACTTTTTCAAGGATCGATTTGGCTCCAATCACAATGGATGCTCCATCGCCAACGATGAGACTGTCGAATTGATACTTTAAAAGGCGCCGCAAGCCTTCACGAGCCTTCTCGAGATCCGCATATTTTTCTGCAGGGAGATGACGAAGAGAACCTTCAGGATGTCCAATAATCGCATCTCCGACAATAAGAACGCCTTTCCCTGTCTCTAAAAATAATGCGCTTTCACCAGGAGACTTTTGATGAGCAAGTTGTACGACCCATATGCCACCCGGGAGCAATTCTCCATCTCTACAGGTTTTATCAGCAGTGAGAGCCATCTCCTTGCCATCCAATTCGGGAACGATCACGGTACAGTGAAACGCTTCTCGCAACTGGGCTGCTTCTCGTTCATGATCTCGATTGGTCAGAAGAATGTAATCGACAGGACCTCCTTGCTGGGCGAACGCCATATCACCAGCTGTCATGGGAGGGGGATCAACCAGTATTCGATGCTCGCCCACTGTCAGTAAATGGCCATTGAAATTGAGTAGTTTTTCTTCTGAAAACCAAGACCATTCCCAGATATTCGGTAGTAGGGCTTTCATAATGCCCCTATAGTGTCTTGTAAAAATGTTTTGGTTTTTTCTTGGATGGACGTCTCTTCAGGAAGATCTAAAATGTCGTCTTCATGAACCGTAATAAATATTCGATGGCTCCCTTTTGAGAGAGAAATTTTAAACAGACTTTGTGAAGGGCTGGTGGGAATCACCACTTCGACTGTCTGATCAAGAGCCGAAATCAACTCAAGAAGCTTTTGTTTCCCTTCTTCAAATTCGTCCATCATGTTCCAATCATTTCAAGTTTAAAATAACGTATCACATTGAGGAAGGCATCGAAGCGGCTAACAGTTTTTCCACTTCTACGAGGATCATTTCATGCCCAGCTAATGTACCATCAGTAAAAAAATTACCCACTCGCTGCCAACGGATCAGGCCTTGTTGATCAATGACATACACGTTGGGAATAAATTTTCCACCACCATAGAGCTCATCTGTACGTTGTTCAGGATCTAATAAATAGGGATAAGTGACTTTGAGTGGAAACGTTTGTAAAAATTCGCTCACATTGCTTTGAGAATCCCCTGAGGAATTAATGCCGACGACAGCCACCTGCTTGCCTTTAGTCGCCTCAGAAACTTTCTGCAAGTTCGTACCTTGTTCCAAGCATGGCTTACAGATATGGAAGAGCCCAAGTACAACAACTTTTCCTTTAAATTGTTCGAGAGAAACCTTCGCACCATTGAGAGAATTTAACGTAAAATTTGGAGCTGGCTCACCAACTTTAAAAAAACTTCCAGCCTGCGCCATTCCTAAATAACAAAGAAGAACGCTGACGAACAAGAATCCCACTCGCATTCGTGACGGCATGGCTTCTCCTCCTTTTTTTATGATTTTATGGGAAAAGAATACTTTCTTAAAAAGGTTCAGCAAAACGCCTTAACCTTCATGAAGAGATAATATCACAGGATTTTTAGGGGCAGCAAGAAAACAAAGGTGGGATTCACGAAGAAGAAACCGGATTGGGCTCAAAGAGCCCAAGCTGCATTTGTTCAGCCTTGCTTAAGCTAATTGGATAGTTATCGGTAAAACAGGCTTTGCAATAATGCTGTCCAGCATCCGGCGCGGTGGTCAACATCCCTTCAAGGCTTAAATACCCGATACTATCTGCGGTCACATATTGCCGAATTTGTTCAAGAGAATATTTTGCTCCAATGAGTTCTTTTTTGCTTGGTGTATCAATTCCATAAAAACAAGGAGCGATGACTGGTGGAGAACTGATACGTAAATGAATTTCCTTCGCCCCAGCTTGTCGAAGCATTTTCACAATTTTCCGGCTGGTCGTGCCTCGCACAAGAGAATCATCCACTACTACCACTCGCTTGCCTTCTAACACTTCAGGCACAGGATTCAACTTGAGCTTGACGCCAAAATGACGAATCGCTTGTTGGGGTTCGATAAACGTTCGACCAATATAATGGTTTCGTGTGAGACCGATTTCAAAGGGCAAACCCATACCTTCTGCATAACCTAGTGCAGCGGGGACTCCAGAGTCAGGAACAGGAATCACCAAGTCGGCTTCGGCAGGAGATTCCTTCGCCAATTGTCGTCCAAATGCTTTGCGAATGGGATAGACTGCTTTTGTTCCAAATATTTTGGAATCAGGTCGAGCAAAATATACATATTCAAATATACATTGTGCACGGTCACGTTCCAGAAATGGGTGATGGGAGGTCAGCTCGGTTCCTTCAATAACAACAATTTCCCCCGGTTCCACTTCCCTTACGAACTTCGCGTCAATGAGATCAAACGCGCACGTTTCGGACGCGACAACCCAACTGTTTTTATATCTCCCCAAACATAAGGGGCGGAAACCATAGGGATCACGAGCAGCAATGAGATGCTCATCCGTTTGTAGCACCAAGGAAAAAGCTCCTCTAACCATGGACAAGGCCTCAATCACTCGATTGATAATCGTATCCCCTTTGGAATGGGCAATTAAATGAATGATGACTTCACTATCGGAATCTGATTGAAAAATAGCTCCGTAGGCTTCTAGCTCTCCCCGTAATACCCCAGCATTAATAAGATTCCCATTATGAGCCAAAGCCAAATTGCCGAACGCAAAATTCACAGACAACGGTTGAACATTATGAAGATCCCCGCTCCCTGTCGTAGAATATCGGTTGTGACCAATGGCTTTGGTTCCTGGTAATCCGCGTAATGTTTTTTTAGAATAAATATCGGCAACAAGGCCAAGGCCTTTTTTTTGATAGAACCGCTCCCCATCGGAAGACACAATCCCAGACCCTTCCTGCCCTCGATGCTGTAACGCATAGAGACCTAAATAGGCCAGATTTGCGGCTTCTTTATGTCCGGAAATGCCAAACACCGCACATTCTTCATGGAAGGCATCAGAAACGAAAGAATTCTGAATAATGGGCAAGGATTTCATGGTGCGCAAGACGTAAAAAATGAAAGAGTTGATTGGGTTAGATTACGTACAACATCCCTATGAAGTTTGGGCCGCATCAAGTTGCTGAACCAAACTATTCTGCCACCGATTAGCTAAATCTTCCACCGACCAAGATAACTGTTGAACCTGCTTCTCGTGTGCTCTTTGCACGGTCACAGCCATCCGATCTCTATCAGTCACCTGCCCTAATACGCTCATCGGCACCTTCGTGCCCAGATCTTGAATAAATTGTGTGACGTGCTGAAGATTATCTTCTTTGACTGAGATCACAATACGTGAAGGACTTTCCCCGAACAGAAGCGCATCAAGGCGTAACCGCTCTTGATTCAGTGTGATTGTTGCTCCAAACGTAGTCGAGGGATGAGTGAAACAACACTCCGCCAGTGTAACGAGAAGTCCCCCTTCTGAGCAATCATGAGCAGATTCCACCCATCCCTTTTGAATCAGAATCAAGACACAGCGTTGTACGGCTTGCTCAAGATCAACATCAAGGTACGGAGGCATACCTTGTTCACGCGAATGGATGATTTTGAGATATTCCGTTCCGCCGATATCTTCTCGAGTCTCACCAATCAAGAGAATGTGATCACCAGATTGTTTGAACCATTGAGTCGTAATGTCATCCTCACGTTCGATTAACCCGACCATTCCTATGATCGGTGATGGGTAAATCGAAAGACCATTCGTTTCGTTATACAAACTCACATTGCCACTCACAACAGGTACGTCAAATGCACGACAGGCGTCGGCAATTCCTTCGACCGCCATAATGAATTGCCACATAATGTCTGGCCGTTCGGGATTGCCGAAATTTAAACAATCTGTCACGGCTAACGGCTCGGCGCCGGAGCACACTAAATTTCTGGCGGCTTCTGCTACAGCCAAACCTCCACCCATATATGGATTCAACAAGCAATAACGGCTATTGCCATCTGTGGTCATCGCAAGAGCCTTCCCGGTCCCTTTCAAGCGCACTACTGCCGCATCCGACCCTGGGCAAACGACCGTATTGGTTCCAACCATATAATCATATTGTCGATACACCCAGCGTTTGCTCGCGATTGTTGGAGAATTGAGTAATTGCAGTAATGCGTCGGTCGCATCTTTCACGTCTGGTAACGTATCCAGATTTAACGCTTGCAAAAGTTCTTGATATTGTGGTGGCGCTGACGGTCGTTCATACCGCGGAGCACCCTCAGCAATGGCATCGGCCGGGATTTCCGCCACAATTTGTGAACCATCTCGAATCCGCAGTAACCCATCGTCTGTGACTTTCCCAACAGCGGCAGCATCAATCCCCCACTTGCGACAGACTGCAAGAACGGCGTCTTCTTTTCCGGGTTGTGCCACTAATAACATGCGTTCTTGGGATTCAGACAGAAGGATTTCATACGGGGTCATATTGGGTTCACGGCGAGGAACTTTCGCCACATCAAGCTCGATACCCGTTCCTGAGCGAGACGCCATTTCGCATGAAGAACTTGTGAGCCCTGCTGCGCCCATATCTTGAATGCCGACGAGAAGATCTTGTTCTAAAAATTCAAGGCATGCTTCCAGTAAAAGTTTTTCTAAAAAAGGATCTCCGACCTGGACATTCGGGCGTTTCTTTTCAGAAGCATCGTCGAAGCTATCAGAAGCCATGGTGGCGCCATGAATGCCATCACGTCCTGTCTTGGCACCAATATACAGCACCTGATTGCCCTCACCTTTGGCAAGGCCACGCAAGAGACGATCTTTTTTGACAATACCCAGGCAAAACACGTTCACCAACGGGTTCTTGGAATAAATATCGTTGAAAGTAATCTCACCGCCGATGGTAGGAACGCCAATACAGTTGCCATACCAAGAAATTCCCGACACTACGCCTTTTAAGAGATGTTGATTCTGCGTCGAATCCAATTCGCCAAATCGTAGCGAATTTAACAAGGCAATTGGCCTGGCGCCCATCGTAAAAATATCACGAAGGATGCCACCAACTCCTGTCGCTGCTCCCTGAAATGGCTCAATGAACGAGGGATGATTATGCGACTCCATTTTGAACACCGCTGCGAGTCCATCACCAATGTCTACGGCCCCAGCATTTTCACCTGGCCCTTGAACCACTTGAGGACCTTCAGTCGGAAACCGCTTGAGATGTACGCGTGAGCTCTTGTAACTACAATGTTCACTCCACATCACCGAAAATACACCCAACTCAGTTAAGTTGGGTTCCCGACCCAGGTGTTTCAAAATTTGTTGATACTCCTCCTCCGACAACCCATGTTGCTGAATCAGTTCTGGAGTAATGTTGAGAGGAGGCAAAGCTTCGGTATCTTGATTCATATGAAAAACTGACGTATCTGGCTACTGAGCAAACTATGAATGAATGATTTCAGGAAGGTCGAAAATATATTGCTCGATTTATCAAGACAAATGATTATGCCACTTGTTGTTAATCTATCATAACAACGATCAGCCTGTCTCCGAACTTGAACTTGCTGGAGGCATCTTTAATGGCAAATGATCGGTCACGTAGGAAGCATAACGAAGTGCCGAAAAAATGTGTTCTCGAGTCACTTGAAATATTTCTTCCACATCCTCAAATGATTTGCCTGTGCCCAACGTCCCCACAATTGTTGCCACATCAACCGACGTGCCCGATGCACAAGGCTTGCCCTCACACACATCTGGCTTCATCGTAATACCGGGGAAGACTTCCATGATTATATTGAAACTATTGCGTCCAATTTACGCAAGGTAATTACACGGAAAGTGGAGACTTCCCCATTAGAGACGATACCATGGATTTAAAGATAGAATGGCCATCCTGATTGCTTAAGATCGCTTCTGCGCAACGCTCAGGATGGGGCATGAGGCCCAACACATTTCCCTTGGCGTTACGAATACCGGCAATATCGTCGAGAGAACCATTCGGATTCGAAATTGTGGTTGCATTCCCATCTTGGTCGCAATAACGAAACACAACCTGAGCGTTGGCTTGAAGGGCCGATAACGTGACAGGATCGGTGTAATAATTCCCTTCCGCATGTGCAATAGGTAACTTGATAACTTGCCCAGCTTCACACGAATTTGTGAAGGGTGTTTCGGCATTTTCTATTCGAATGTACGTGTCCTCGCAAATAAATGATAATGCCTTATTACGCAACATGGCCCCTGGCAGAAGCCCTGCCTCTAAAAGAATTTGAAATCCATTGCAAATGCCGAGAACTAATCCTCCTCGATTCACGAATTCAAACACCGCCTCCATAATGGGAGAGAAGCGGGCAATCGATCCTGTCCGCAGATAATCCCCATAGGAAAATCCTCCAGGCAGAATAACGGCATCCATGTCTTGAATAGCAGGTTCTTGATGCCAGATGAGATGCGCAGAATGTCCCATGACTTCAGATACCACATGGGCACAGTCCCGATCGCAGTTAGATCCAGGAAAAACGATGATACCGATATTCAAAGGATCATGCCTTGTATCTAGGTTTCAACGATCTCATATCGGAAATCTTCGATAACCGTATTGGCGAGTAATTTTTGGCACATACTCTTGATGTTGGATTCAGCAGATTCTTTTTCTGTATCCTGAAGCTCAACTTCTAAAAATTTCCCCACTCGAATATCCTGCGCCGTGGTAAATCCTAGAGTCTGGAGCGATTGTTGGATAGCTCGTCCTTGAGGATCATGAATACCATCCTTGAGGGTAATGTAGATTTTAGCTTTCATCAACAACGTCTCTTTCCTAACTGCAAACACGCTTAAGCACTTCTTGATAGGTCTCTTCTATCCGTCCCAAATCTTTTCTGAAACGGTCTTTGTCCATCCGCTCTCCTGTTTGAATATCCCAAAAACGACAGGTATCTGGCGATATTTCATCGGCTAAAATTATTTGTCCGTTCCACAATCCAAATTCTAATTTAAAGTCCACGAGCATCATTCCGCGTTTCTGAAAAAAAGGTAATAAGACATCGTTAATTTGCAACGCTTGATTGCGCAATTCGACCACTTGTGGAGGAGTCGCAAGCTTCAGTAACCGAATATGATCTTCGGAAATTAATGGATCTCCTAACGAATCATCTTTATAGAAGAATTCAACTAACGGAGGACTAATAAATAGCCCTTCTTCCAGCCCGAGACGTTTAATAATACTGCCTGTAGCCCGGTTTCGCACGACAACTTCTATCATAATAATATTGACGCGACGTGCCAGCATCTCGCGGTCATTAATTTCTTGTATGAAATGACTCGGAATACCTGCAGCGGCGAGCACCTGAAACAGGCGTGTGGAAATTTTATTATTCACCACACCTTTCTCTAAAATAGTCCCTCGCTTTTCGGCATTAAACGCCGTAGCATCGTCCTTAAAATATTGGATGACCTCGTCATCTTTCTCCGTGAGAAAAATCTTTTTTGCTTTACCTTCGTAAAGCATGTCGCCTTTTTCCATTATGTCATCCTTTACTTAAAGATTTACCTACTCGTCTTTTTTTTGACAAGGACTTGGTTGCTGGTTTTTCTACCTTGCCGAAGACTCTTCTAAAGATCTGTTGCTGATGGCGAACATAGGCCTTGGGATTAAAACAGGTGGCTACTTCCTTTGTCGATAAATGTTTGCTGATAAACGGATCCTGTTCGATCAGCGATTGAAAGTTCCCCTGATTTTTCCAAGAAGCCATGGCATGCTTTTGCACCTGCTCATATGCAACTTTTCGAACAGCGCCCTTATGTATGAGCGCCAACAAGAGTCTTTGAGAATAAATGAGACCTCCAGTCTGATTCAGAGTCTTCCTCATCTGCTGAGGGTAGACCACCAGCTTAGAGAGGACTTTGGTTAACCTAACCAACATATAATCCAACAAAATGGTGCTATCAGGAATGATAATGCGCTCAACAGATGAATGACTAATATCTCGTTCATGCCACAATGCCACATTTTCCATGGCTGCTAGACTATTGCTGCGTATCACGCGGGCAAGTCCACAAAGATTTTCAGACGCAATAGGGTTCCGTTTATGCGGCATGGCCGATGACCCTTTTTGCCCTGGCTCAAAATATTCTTCCGCTTCTAAGACCTCCGTGCGTTGCAAGTGACGAATCTCTGTAGCCACTTTTTCAATGCTGGCAGCTATTAATGCTAAGACTGAGAGGAAAGCGGCATGCCGATCCCGCTGAATGATTTGATTGGAAATAGGTGCCGGCGTTAAGCCCAATTGCTGACAGACTGCTTTTTCAACGGATGGAGATAGGTGCGCAAACGTTCCCATCGCCCCAGAGAGTTTTCCAATAGCAATATCTGCAATCGCAGATATTAAGCGTTGTTGTTGACGTTCAAACTCTTGATACCAAATGGCGACTTTCCACCCAAAGGTAATGGGTTCTCCATGAATGCCGTGAGACCGACCAACGGTCATCGTCTCTTGGTGAGCAAACGCCAAATACTTCAACGAATGTAACAAGGCCTCAAGATCGTCCATGAGTAAACGTGAGGCTTCTACCATCTGCAGGGCTAAGGCTGTATCCAATATATCTGATGATGTCAGACCCGCGTGAAGAAAACGTGCATCTTTTCCCGCTTGTTCCGCAATAAACTCTAAAAAAGCAATGACATCATGTTTCGTGACTTTTTCAATCTCGGCAATGCGGTCAGGGTTGATCGACACCTTTTTGCGCACGCGTTTTGCAATCCCATGGGGTACATCGCCTCTCTGTTCCATGGCCTGACAGACAGCTAATTCCACTTCTAGCCAACTTTCGTATTTTCGTTGTTGGGTCCAAATGGCACCCATCTGAGGTCGTGTATACCGTTCAATCATAGGCTGACCGAGACATTTACGAGGTAGGCTTCGATTGAGATTTTTTAGATTGAATCAATGCCATGTTGGGTTGCTGGCGTTTGTCACTAAGACGGCCTTCGTCACGTAAAATGTGATCTAAAATCCCATTCACAAATCGTTGAGCTTCATCATCCGCAAAACGTTTGGCCAACTCGATGGCTTCATTGATCGTTACCGCAGCAGGAATTTCGGGCTCCCATAATAATTCATAAATCGCACATCGAAGAATATTGCGGTCCACAACAGGCATTCGTGCAATCGACCAATCAACCGCATATCGTTGGATTAGCTGATCAATATCAGACTGATGATCGCTTACTCCCTCAAGAATGCTGGTAGCAAAAGTCCTGACGGTGATCGAGGTTGTCGGATGTTCTTGCCAAAACATCTCCTGCCACTCGACATGCTTTGCTTGAAATTCTTTTTGAAACAACAATTGCAATGCTAATTGCCTTGCCATTCGGCGAGACGAACCTCCACCCTTGGACAAGGGGACTTGAGGAACATCTGATGGAATCGTCATGGTCATGAATGAAGAGTTATCGCAAAAATCCAGAAGGGCGAACATTGGATTGACGTAATTGTTTCAAGAGCGTAATCATTTCAATAGCGGTATGAGCCGCTTCCGCACCTTTGTTTCGTTCAGATGCTGTTGAACGTTCCATGGCCTGCTCCACTGTGTTAGTGGTGAGAACACCAAAAATAACAGGGAGGCCGATTTCCAGAGCCACATTTCCAATCCCACGGCTTGTCTGCTCACTGATGTACTCAAAATGAGCAGTCGCCCCGCGAATCACGGAACCTAAACAAATAACGGCATCAACCTTCTGTGTCTGGGCCAACACTTTCGCCGCCAGGGGTAATTCAAAGGCTCCGGGGACACGAACAAGTAGAATCTGTTCAGCGGCAATACCTAATTGTTCTAATGCTTCCTGTGCCCCGGCCTGTAAGCGACTGGTAATAGGTTCATTGAACTTACTGACAACAATGCCGATGGAATAATCTTTCCCATCAAGATTTCCTTCAAAAACGTTCATGCTGTTTTGGTGATTTCGTAGAGACCTTATTCTGGTAGAGAAACGACGATAGCAGTGTGTACCACTTGCTTGAGAGAACCGCAAGTCCTCCCTTAGACATTGTTGAGGAGATGGCCTAATTTGGCTTTTTTCGTACGCAAGTAATGCACATTGGACTCTTGCGGAGTAATTTCGATGGGCACTCGTTCCACGACCTTTAACCCATAGCCTTCGATTCCGACAATTTTTCGAGGATTATTTGTTATTAAACGAATATTTTTTAAACCTAAATTCACCAAAATTTGCGCCCCAATACCATAGTCCCGCAAGTCAGCCTTAAACCCTAATTGTAGGTTCGCTTCGACCGTATCACTGCCTTGATCCTGAAGATGATAGGCCTTAATTTTATTCGTTAATCCGATACCTCGCCCTTCTTGATTCAGATAGAGGAGTACACCTTTGCCTTCCTGCTCAATGAGTTCCATCGCTCGATGGAGTTGCTCTCGACAATCACACCGTAGCGATCCAAACACGTCAGCTGTCAGACAGCCTGAATGTACTCGAACCATGGTTGGACTGGCATCAACCTCGCCTTTGACCAATGCAATATGAGTCCCGGAATCTAATTCATTTTCAAACACCACGGCCTTGAACTGCCCAAAATTTGTTGGGAGATTGGCTTGAACCATTTCTTTCACAAATGTTTCTCGATGCAATCGATACTGAATGAGATCTTTGACTGTCACGATTTTCAATTGATGTTGCTTGGCAAACTCTAGAAGATGTGGCACTCGAGCCATCGTCCCATCATCATTCATAATTTCACAGATAACAGCCGCCGGGAATAGGCCAGCCAATCGAGCTAAATCTACAGAACCTTCTGTTTGTCCAGCACGCCTGAGCACTCCACCTTTGTGTGCTTTGAGGGGGAACACATGGCCAGGCCGAGCAAAGTCGTTAGGCTTGGCTGCAGGATCCACAGCCAATTTAATAGTCGTCGCACGGTCGGCAGCTGAAATGCCCGTGGTGATATTCTTGGCAGCATCAATCGATACCGTAAAGGCTGTTCCAAAAGTTGCGGTATTTTCCTGTGCTTGAGGAGGAAGCTTAAGTTCCTCCACACGTTCAGGAGTGAGCGCTAGACAAATCAGCCCGCGTCCATATTTAGCCATAAAGTTAATGGCATCCGGTGTGACAAGTTCGGCAGCCAAGACTAAGTCGCCTTCATTTTCTCGGTCTTCATCATCCACCAAAATCACACAATGGCCAACCTTAAAATCCTCCAAAGCTTCGGAGATAGTGTGAAATTGGAAGTTTTTTTCTGACTTTTTCTCGTTTTTCATACGTGAAATGCCTACAATTTTTGTGAACGATACTCTCCGCTAGGTTCCCGAAGCCGCCTTTGGAGGAACAAACCGAGTTGAACGTTGAACTATCATAACACTAAGTGCGGCTAATCCTGAAACAACCCCGAAGGCAAAAAACCCTGCAGAAAACTCTCCTGTGAAATCTTTCAACCACCCAAAACCGGTAGGTAAGAGAAATCCTCCCAACCCACCGGCTGCTCCGACCAAGCCTGAGGCGGTTCCCATGATACCTTGGAATCGACAAGAGACCACTTGAAAGATCACTCCATTTCCAAAACCTAAACACAGCATAATCCCAAACACCATAGCTAGAGTCCAACTAATCGTAAGAAATTGGACTGAAGCCAAGCATAAAATCATCACAATCACAAACAACCCCAGTAATAAGATAAGACCTCCAAATCGATCGGCAAGAAAGCCTCCTAGTGGCCGCGCTATGCTTCCCGCCATGGCAGAAAGAGCGGTCAACGACCCAGCAGTAATCATATCCAAATGAAACTGGTCATGAAAGTAAATGGGCAGATAACTTGAAAGTCCGACGAAGCCACCAAAGGTCACGCCATAAAGCCCACATAACCAAAATATTGATTTTTGCTCTAACCCCTGGGAAAGCAGTGAGAAGTATGCCTGTGTTTGTTTTTTGTGCTGATTCTGGGGGGACGCAGGCTTGACCAACCAGAAGAATAGAGCGGCAGTTCCTAATACAGGAACTAGCATGAGAGCAAAGACCTGATGCCAGCCATACATCGCAGCTAGACGTGGCGCAAACAGTGATGCCAGCAACACGCCACTATTACCGACAGCGGCAATACCCATGGCTAACCCTTGGTGCGCGGGAGGATAGGCTTGGCTAGCTAAAGGCAGAGCAATGGCAAAACTCGTCCCTGCAATGCCCAAGATAAGCCCGACACACAAGATTTCTCCAAAACTTGTTCCCCACTGCCATCCAAGGAAAAGCGCGACTGCTTCCAGACCTAAAATCCCCAGACCAACGGTTTTGGCTCCAGCCCAGTCACCTAAGGGTCCAACCACAATGCGAAGTAAGGCACCTCCCAGCAAGGGAATGCCGACTAACACCCCTTTCTCGAAACCCGAAAGACCGAATTCTTCGGATATGGGGATACTGAGAGCCCCAATCAGAAGCCAGACCACAAAGCTGACTTCAAAATGCAACCATGCTCCCAGTAAACTTGGCCAATGGCCAGAACGAAGAGCCTGCCACCCTTCTCTCAACATTGCTGGCTCAACATAATCAAAGTCTTATCTCTCAAACAATGAAGCATCCACTCTATACAGCGAATGACTTTTCACTATAAAAATTTTGGAGGAGGAGGACAACCTGAAAAATATCCGATTCCTACCAACTACAAAGAAAAAACTTCCCTTAACTATAATAAGTAAGAAAAAGAATTTGGTCATGAGCATAAAATTCATTACAATATCCTGGAATCATGATTAAGAAATAATGCTATTACATTACTCTAAATGCGAATAAAACCCTCTAAAAAAATCAGCCAAGAAGTGATCGATGTCGAGGCACATGCTTCAGATTCCGTTGATTCCGCTGAGGAATTCAACTCTCCAACGGATGAATTGTTGCCCATCGATATTT
This sequence comes from uncultured Nitrospirota bacterium, assembly GCA_937139405.1. Taxonomy (GTDB): domain Bacteria; phylum Nitrospirota; class Nitrospiria; order Nitrospirales; family UBA8639; genus Nitrospira_E. The sequence continues at coordinate 25,221 of CAKZPV010000007.1, read as the reverse complement.
CACCTGATGAAGCTCGATCTGAGTCGACAAAAGATTCTACGAAGAATACGACCACATGGGAAAATCTCTCTACAGCGCTGATACCCACAACAACCTTAAGCCGTTATCTTGCAGAAGTGAGGCGTTACCCTTTTCTTTCCAAAGAAGAAGAGCTTCAACTCTTTCATGAATATCAACTCGGCACGCGCGACGCCGCCGTGAAACTTATCTTAGCCAACCTGCGAGTGAGCGTAAAAATTGCGTCAGAATATGGACTGGCCGGCCTTGATCAAATGGATCTCATTCAAGAAGGGAATGTGGGCTTATTACAAGCCATGAAGAAATTCGACCCCACTAAGAATGTTAGATTCTATGCCTATGCGGCGTGGTGGGTCCGTGCCTTTGTCCTGCGGTATTTGTTGAACAACTTTCGATTAGTCAAAATCGGCACCACACAAGAACAGCGTCGCTTGTTTTATAACCTGCGTAAGGAAAAAGCCAAACTGGAACGAGAGGGTTATGTCCCCGACCCCAAACTCTTGGCCGACCGTTTGAATGTCCGCGAACGAGATGTGGTGGAAATGGATCAACGGCTAGGCAGTTGGGAATTATCATTAGACTCGCCTATGACTGAAGACGGAGAAGGCACATTTCATGATTTATTGCCGGCTGTTCAAACGCCTGTCGATGATCAGCTTGCTAATACGCAGCTTCGACTTCTTTTTCGCAAAAAACTTGCGGAGTTTGCCAAAACCCTCACTGAACGTGAAGAAGATATTCTAAGGAACCGGATGTTGTCTGAGACCCCAGTAACATTAGAAGATTTGGGAAAAAAATATTCAATTACGAAGGAACGGAGTCGGCAGATTGAGGCAAAAATCATCAAGAAATTAAGAGAGTTTATGCAAAATGACATTCATGATTTCGCCTTACTTAGTAAGTAATGTCACCTATAAACAAATAAATCTTTCCAAAAAACAGGCCATTTATTTTTCTTAATTGGTGTCTGTCTCCAGATTTCTCCCAAAACAGCTAGGAAAAATCTCACCGAACCCCTCTTGACTTCAATTTAACGGGACTTATCTAAACTTTCAGCAAAGAAGCTCGTGAGCCTATATAGATGGTCCACGAACAAATAGGGCCTAAGAACTATTTATCAGAATTTTTCATTAACAAGCCACACACCATTGAAGGAGGTAAGCATGGCAGCCACAAAGGAAAAAAAAGAAACCAAAGATGGAAGCAGTGCAAAAGGGTTTCGTCCCCTTGGAGATCGAGTCTTCGTAACCTATACCGAAGAATTAGAGCGAACAGCGGGTGGCATTTATGTGCCTGATTCAGCCAGGGAAAAACCACAACGTGGAACGATTGAAGCCGCAGGAGCTGATGTCGAAAATGTGAAAGTGGGAGACCAAGTTTTGTTCGATAAATATTCAGGCACCAAAATCAAGATTGAAAATGATGATTGCTTAATCTTGAAAGAAGAAGATATTTTGGGTGTGTTTGAAAACTAAGCCTTCCAAGAAATGCCAGAAAATAATTTACCTAATATCCATTTACAGATTACAGATGATTTTTAAGGAGGAGATGTATGGCTAAGCAGTTACAATACAGTGAGCATGCACGAAGTTCGATTCTTGCAGGTGTAAATAAATTGGCAAATGCCGTGAAGGCGACTCTAGGACCCAAAGGGCGCAATGCTATTTTGGATAAAAAGTTTGGTGCGCCAACCATTACCAAAGACGGTGTGACGGTAGCCAAAGAAATTGAATTAGCAGAACCCTATGAAAATATGGGAGCCCAACTCGTGAAGGAAGTGGCGAGCAAAACTAGTGATATCGCTGGTGATGGGACCACGACGGCTACCGTGTTGGCTCAAGCCATCTATCGTGAGGGGGTAAGAAACATTACTGCAGGTGGGAACCCCATGGAAATCAAACGAGGCATCGACAAAGCCGTTGAAGCGGCCATTGAAGAACTCAAAAAGATCTCCAAGCCGTGCCAATCCAAAAAAGAAATTTCTCAAATTGGTTCAATTTCAGCCAACAATGACCATACCATTGGTGACCTCATTGCTGAAGCCATGGATAAAGTCGGCAAAGATGGTGTGATCACCGTCGAAGAAGCCAAGTCTATGTCTACCTCTTTGGATGTGGTCGAAGGCATGCAATTTGATCGTGGATACATCTCCCCTTACTTTGTGACTAATGCTGATCGCATGGAATGTACGATGGAAGATGCGTTTATTATTATTGTTGAAAAGAAGGTCAGCGCCATGAAGGACTTGCTCCCAATTTTGGAGCAAGTAGCAAAAATGGGCAAACCACTTGTGATCATTGCTGAAGATGTCGACGGTGAAGCTTTGGCCACCCTGGTCGTGAATAAATTACGTGGGACTTTAAATGTGGCAGCAGTCAAAGCCCCGGGCTTTGGTGACCGACGAAAGGCCATGTTGGAAGATATTGCCACATTGACTGGCGGACAAGTGATCTCAGAGGAAGTGGGCTTGAAGCTTGAAACCGTAAAACTCACTGATTTAGGTCGAGCCAAACGAGTTAATATTGACAAAGATAACACCACCATCGTCGAAGGTGCTGGTGATCCTAAACGGATCGAAGGCCGAGTGAAGAATATTAAGGCTCAGGTTGAAGAAACTACGTCCGAATATGATCGGGAAAAATTGCAAGAACGATTAGCGAAAATGGTTGGTGGCGTGGCGGTCATTAATGTCGGTGCTGCCACTGAAATCGAAATGAAAGAAAAGAAAGCTCGTGTGGAAGACGCATTACATGCCACGAAAGCGGCAGTCGAGGAAGGTATTGTGCCAGGTGGCGGTGTCGCCTTGCTTCGTTGCATACCGGCTTTAGAGAAAATGAAGCTCGGCCATGATCAACAAGTTGGCGTCGATATTGTACGGCGATCTCTTGAAGAACCTATCCGTCAAATCTCCATCAATGCCGGAGCAGAAGGTTCTATTATTGTCGAGAAAGTTCGGGCTGAGAGTGATGTGCGTGGATACAATGCCGCCACAGGTGAATATGTGGATATGGTCGAGGCCGGTGTGATCGATCCCACTAAAGTGGCTCGTTGCGCTCTGCAAAATGCGGCTAGTGTGTCAGGCCTTATGCTGACCACTGAAGTCATGATCACGGACATTCCTGAAGAAAAGAAAGATGCAGGAATGGGCGGCGGTGGTCATGATCACGGTGGCATGGGTGGCATGGGCGGCATGGGCGGCATGGGCGGCATGATGTAAATCTTTTACTACTCACGAGTAGGGATATGGAAAACCCTGGAGGGCTCGACCCTCCAGGGTTTTTTTGTGATGCATGCATGTTTTTATCTACCCATATTCTATGATCCGAAAAAAGCTATTTTTTCTCAACTGGTACGCTGCTACTCATGCGATTTAAGGGAATACTTCTTCTTGGATTTTTTGCTGTTCGTAGTTGGCTGCGCTACAACCTTGACCTGGATTCCAGATCCTTCCCCTCTCCCCTCGTATCAGCTAGATTGCCGTCCGCAATGGAGCGATTTCCTCACGCGAGAGCCAGAGGATGAGCGAGCAGCTGAAACAGCTATTCGCTTTCTCCATCATCAGCCACAACATCGCCTTTCAATTGCGTTGGACTCTAAACATTCCTGAGTTAAACCAGACTTCATCACTCCACAAAATAGCGCGCTCTGGTGCATGTCGAAATATCTCTTAGCTCACGAACAACTGCATTTTATAATTAGCTGTTTGGTCGTCAGACAAGCCAATCTTTCAATGACTGATCAAGATGATTTATTGCAGACATTGCAGTTAACGCAACGAATCGCACAAAGATTGAAACTTCAATATGACACCGACACTAATCATGGAGAAAAGCTTGATGCTCAACAAGCGTGGGAATCAGAAGTCATGAAGCAACGTCAAAAGCTGGGCCTTGATCATTTCCCCCCTCCTTCTTTTAAAGAAGGAGAATCGAAGAAATTTTGACAGGCTGTTTTGGGAATATGGTATAAGTACAACATATCTTTACACGAAAGCATTCATCCTTTCATCATTTATTTTTCTCAAAGTAGGTACCCATGAATACGTCCTATCAAACAACTTCTTTGAAAAGTCTGCCGACACCTCGGTTCTTCATATTTCTATCTCTCAGCATGTTCTTGATGAATGTGACAGGCCTCATAGTTGATTCAGTTGGAGCAGCTGAATCGCAATCACGAACCGAATCCAATTGCACGATTGGAATGGTCAAGGGTGAGAAAAAGGCCGAATGTCATGTCCCAATTATCGATGGTTGTACGGTTGCTCAATTTCCAGGCTATGATGAGCCATGGGTGGAAGCTTCAAAAGGAGGGGCCACATCCTGCCAATTTAACGAAAAAAAGACCGATTGGAAAACCTCCATCGTAGGCACATGCGAAGCCTGCAAGACAGAACAATGTACAGGTCGGTTTACGGTCATGTTTAACTGCTCTGGTAATGTTCCATCCGTAAGCCCTGCCTTTCCTCAACAAAAATAGTTTCCTTACCTGAATTTCACCGAAGGAAGTGTCAACACGCATGGCTTCCTCGCTGACTCTTGATAGCTTGATTAAAGCTCACGCTCAGTCATTGGGCTTTGATGCCGTTGGCATTGCCCGTGTTCCTTATCCAAGTTCTGACCCCGTTTCTTCCTCACAAGCGCCAATACTTAACGCTGATTCGTCGCCCCTTCCCCAACGGTTATGGCGTCGGTTAACTCATTGGTTGGAGCAACGCTTCCACGGAACCATGACTTGGTTGGAACGAGACCCGCAGCGGCGATCAGATCCCACCAAAGTCCTTTCAGGGTGCCAATCCATAATTGTCGTCGGGATGAATTATTACACCGACCATGTCGCTGATGAATCAAAACAAGCTGGCCGAATTGCTCGCTACGCTTGGGGAAAAGATTATCATGACTTGATGAAAACCCGGCTCAAACAACTAGAAGATTATCTTCACGAACAGATACCGGAAATTCAGACACGGAGTTATGTGGACACGGGACCAATTATGGAGAAAGCCTGGGCGCAAGAAGCCGGAATTGGTTGGATTGGCAAACATACGAATTTGGTTTCGACTGATTATGGCTCGTGGTTATTGCTGGGAGAAATTTTGACGACGAGTGAATTAGAAGCGGATAAGCCAGCAATTGATCTCTGCGAATCATGTTCACTATGCATTCAAGCCTGTCCGACCGGCGCAATTGTGGAACCCTATCAACTGGATGCCGAACGATGCATTTCTTATCTCACTATAGAATATCGAGGGTCATTAACAGACATTGAACCGGAATTGCGAAAAAAAATGGGCAATCGAATATTTGGTTGTGATGACTGTCTTGATATCTGCCCCTTCAATATCAACGCTCAGCCAACAAGAGAACCTCACTTTCAACCTACTCCATGGACTCTCCATCCTCAGTTGTCTCAATTAGCCTCATTAAACGAAGAGGAGTTTCGCTCAATGACGAAGGGGAGCCCAACCCGACGACCAAAATACGAAGGTTTTATACGCAATGCCGAAATTGCCCTTCAAAATCAAACGCCTCCTCCTTCATCTCCGGTTTCTTTTGATTAACGGTCAGGGACAAACTTGACCTACTATCTGCGGAACCAAAGGACATCAAATTAAAACCCACGCGCTAGTTCCCGGCAGGTTCGAAACAACACCTGCCAAGCCACCGTCCAATGAATGCCTGGTGGGGATCGTATTGCCTACCTCGCCTTCATAGCGGGCTTTCTGTGTCGCGTCGGTATAAATTTCCAAGGCCCAGCCCGGCTTGCGAAACTCAAGCAAAGCCAAGGCCAGCCGTGAAACACATTTTTCGCAATGTCGTCAGAATTCGCGCCACGATTGGAAATGACCATCCCATAGCGTATTCATACACTGCCACGTAGAATTATGCATTTTCTCCATTCTGGCTCTGATAAAGCAGTGGTATCTTTGATTGTCGTATGACCTACTACCGATAGCCGCCGAACCTGAGAGTGCAATCCCTTCTCCATGTCCTCGATTTTAGGAATCTAAAGAAAGAATTGTGTGTACCAAGTCAGATGAACGTGTACTCATTGCTCTGTTACCGAATTAAGTAGCTTGTCACATTGCCATGATCAACCGCTCTTAGTTCTTCACCCTGACTAGTTCGTTGCTTTTGAGTTTTACCATAATCTTAGAACTCTCATGAGACCTCACAAGACAAGCTCCGAAAATGTAGGAAAACAGGAATGTCACAGAAGATCAGGAAAGTAAAAAATTATGTCGCTAAGGGACTTTCAGGTGGGTCACTGGGCCAGCGTAGGTGATCCCGATACATATCAAGATCAATATTTTCGGGAAGGGATTCCATTTCTGCGTGAAGAGCTTGGAGGTTTTTGATGGTTTCATAGATTCGGTAATGCTTACTCTTCGCCCAAAATGAATCCTGTTCTTCTTGAAATTCTTCAATTTTCATATTCGTTTTTTCGACGAGCAACGCTTTGAGATATTGAATCTCGTTCTCTTGATGGGCAAGGGCATGAGCCATAACAACTAGTTGTTTTTCCTGTTCATTCATTGAGCAGACTCCTCTATATACTCCATTTGCTTATCAGTCAGGTAGCCTTTGCTGTATAAAGAAATAACCTGAACGCAATTTCTGCAGAATTTCCTCAACGATCTTAAAGCCAATAGATTACGTTTCCTGATTTACCGCATAATCCTTCAGATTGGTCGCGGTATTGGCCATACCTTGCTTCCGCCGCCGGGAAGCGGCCTGATTCTCTCGCCAATTGGTGACATAGGCAAGATAGTAGAAGAACTTAAAAAGTAACAAGGGAAAAAAGGTTGGTGATTTTCCAAAGACGTCTCCAGCTAAGAGAGACAGGACCCCTTTTTCTATAAAGCGTGGAGGGTGATCGGAAATAAACACAGATCGAAATGCAGGTTGAGTAAATCGATGAATAAACCAAGAAAAAGTTTTCAACCCCCTCTCAACAGAAGCTTCAAAATCACGGAGGCACTTTGCATAGTCGGGCGATTCTTGAAGGTGGGCCTCTACCACTTCTGCACCCAGCAAGGCACTATTGAGTGCTAGGTGCACGCCACTCGAAAACATAGGATCGATAAAGGAAAAAGCATCTCCAATCATCAAATAGCCTTCACCCGACATCGCTTGCTGTTGGTACGAAAAATTCGCGGCTGCATAGACTGGAGAAATGGGTCTAGCCTGTCGCATTCGCTCTGCGAGAGTAGGGGATAAATTTATCGTGTCTTGGAGAAACTGATCCAGAGGAACATTTCTTGAACGAAAATAATCTGGCCAACAGACCACTCCCACACTTGACGTACCATCCTTGAATGGAATGATCCAACTCCATCCATGATCATGCCATGCCACAGCAATATTGCCTTCATCTTTCCCCGTATACCGAGTGACATCTTTAAAGTGACCGAAGATGGCTCCACTATTGTGTTGTGGATTGCGACGTTTCCCACCCAATTGTCCTGATAAAAACGTATCACGCCCACTGGCATCTACGACAAACTTAGCTTCCCAGCTCAGGGATGCTCCGGCTTGATTTTGTGCATGAACAACGGAAGACATCCCAGAATGAAACTCCACATGCTGGGCCCGTACTCCTTCATGAATGTGTGCACCTTTAGACTCCGCATTTCGAAGAAGAACCGCATCAAACTCATCTCGTTTGACCTCGAAGGCATAGGGCTGTGATTCATCAATGGCCCGCCCGAAATAGAACACCTGTGAGGTCTTCTCGTAATGGGAAATTAACTCGGCCCCATATTTTTTGATCCCTATCTTTTCAATTTCATGCAAGACCCCTAGTTGTTGTAAGATCGGAACAGATTGGGGAAGTAACGATTCACCAATATGGAAACGCGGATGAGACGTTTTTTCGAGTAGATGAATGTTCCATCCTTTTTCAGCCAACAGGGTCGCCAAAGCAGAACCTGCTGGCCCCCCTCCAATCACAAGCACATCGCAATTAATAGACATTTTATTAGATTTCAGTACGTGTGGAAACGCGCACAAAGAGGCGAAGTAGACTCAAGCTCATGAATGGTTGGATGAAATACTCATGTAATTTTCTCGTGACCTTCAAGGCTTATAGACCGACAATCTGACGCACTCAAGAGACACATTCCATACAATGCAGAGAACTATGGTACGCATTTGAATGTTCTATGTGTAAAGCTTTCGCTTTTTGAACATTAATTTACGATTGTTGAATAATCCAAATCGTCAATTCAGGATGAAGCCGGCTGGACTGAAGTATGGCTTGATGAATTTTAAATGTCGGCAAGGACTCCCCATGCTCTGCGTGGATTACAGAAAGTCCCTGCTTCTGAAACAACTGGCCCATCATTTTTGGACCAGCCACACAAGCGATTCCTCCTGGTACGAGGTGATTCGCAAGAAACCAACACCATTGTTGGACTTCTTGGTCATTACCATACATAGAGAACGGAATCCAGACATTCATCCAATCATAGGGGGAATCAGTCTTAGTAATTACCTCTTCCGCTATTGGGAAAAATTGAAAATGCGGCAACCAGGCTAATATGTTTTGTCGGTTTAATCTATTCCAAATCTGTTGCGCATATTTTTGAGCAAACTCCGCCCACTCATACCAGATGGTATATCTTTGTGGACGTCCATACTTCAGACAAGCCCCAAGATTTGCCTCGCACCGAGCTAAGAATAAATGCTCCGCCATGTCTCTACATCGCTGCAATTCTGCCTGTTCTTCTAGGAAATCTTCCAGGTAATCGAAAATAAAGGGTTGGCTTTCTTTTTCACCAATGATTTGAGAATCATCCGGATAGAGCAAGACAGCAGAAAACGCTCGGGAGGGAGATATTTGTGGGAGCCCTTTGGGGAAACATTCTCGCCACGATGCAGAAGAAGTTTTCCAATCATGCCGAGATTCCTGAGACGCAAGTTTCCATGATTCTTTCGTCTTCATAATATGATGTTCCGCACCATCATAGAGATGAAGTTCCCTCCCCAAGATTTGAGCTCCACGCCCATCTGCCCTAGTTTCCCCAGAGGCGGTCAGGGTTAAATATGAGAGCCCAGCTGAATCATCCCAGAGAGTGACTTTATGAATCTTGCGGTTATGACTGGTAACACTCAGCCGTTGTTCTTCATCAAAATGTCGGATGGGATATTCTGATGAAGGCATCCATTCCACTTCATGCGAACGATTCACATCCAAGAAGACTTCTTGAGGCGCCTCCCCTGTTTTGACAAGAGGGGTAAAAAACGCACTAAATAATCGAAACGCACCCACAGAAGGATAGGCCGGAATTCCTCGATATTGCAACGAACGCGGTGTATGCCCTTGTTGGTCATCATAGAGTCCACGAAGCAATTCAAATGTGGCGCTCCCCGTACCAGGAAGTAGGGATAAAAACAATTCGACAACTGGTAAATAATCAATACGTCCCCATTCCATACGACTCATACAAGACATAAATTTAACTCTCTCAAATGAGCCATTCTGCAACACATAGAAGGCATCTTTTACCTGCCGAATCGTCGCTTTGCCATCAGAAAAAATCTCTAAGTCAACGTCACGATAAAAAAATCGAATAGTTCCGATATCAACATTCATCGCTCGAGCAGCCATCTCTCGCAGATCATCTCGTGTCAGGTGCTCCCATCCAGGCCGTTTCGAGAGATCCAGTGAAATGGTATTCACCAAACCACAAGGTTTAATGCCCACCCATTGTCCCCAATCCAAACGCATTCGAGTTGAGATAAGACGTGGAAGACCGTGAATCTGATCGTCCCACAGACATTCGTGTAAGGGATGGCCATCTGGATCAGCCAACAGGATTCGCTGACCATGTTCCCCATAGAACACACAATGTCCAGAGGGCAGCTCTCTTGCTCGTCCTTTAGACGTTTGCCAATGATCTTTATAGATATGATTTTCGGGGAACCGTATGGCTTCCGGATGCTGCAGAATAGCCTGAAGATTCATGGAGAGATTAATCGTAATGAAAGACCGGCAGCTTTTCTCAGAAGAACAAAGGCGTAATAGGCGAAGAAAAATACAGACGTCATGCCACTAGTAAATAAATATGAAAGAAAGGAAAATTATTCGCGAATCTGACCAGTGCCATAGACGAGGTATTTCGAACAGGTCAAATCTTCCAGACCCATAGGTCCACGGGCATGGATCCGGGTAGTGCTGATTCCAATTTCGGCCCCTAGCCCAAATTCATAGCCATCATTTAGACGGGTCGATGCATTGACCATCACTGCTCCTGCATCCACTTCTCTCAGAAAACGTAAGGATCGATCATAATCGTTGGTCACGATGGTTTCCGTATGACGTGAACCATGCTGATATATATGATTCATCGCATCATCGATATCCTTCACGACTTTGATGGCAACAATTAAGGCTAAGAATTCCTGCCCAAAATCCTCATCCTCTGCTGGTTTGGCTTCAGGCAAAATATGACAAGTCTTTGCACATCCCCGTATTTCCACTTTAGCTTCTGCGAGTTCCGCGGCTAAAACCGGCAACAGTTTTTTGGCCACTTTCTCATGAATGAGCAAGGTTTCTACGGCATTACATGTTGAAGGTCGCTGGACCTTGGCGTTAACGCAAATACTCTGGGCCATGGAAAGGTCGACCTCGGAATCGACATAGATGTGGCATACTCCTTTATCATGTTTAATCACAGGAATCGTGGCATGTTCATTCACCGTTTTCATCAGGGCATCACCCCCACGTGGGATAATAAGGTCAATATATTGCTCACTTTTGAGTAAAGCTAAAACCACCTCTCGATCAGGTCGATCAATAAAAGTAATCGCCCCATCTGGAATTCCAGATTGTTGCGCAGCTTTACCTAAAACCTCGGCAATGGCCGCATTGGAATGCAGCGCTTCAGAGCCACCTCTCAAGACACAGACATTGCCAGATTTTAAACATAGCGCTGCAGCATCAGCCGTCACATTTGGACGCGATTCATAAATCATCCCTATGACACCAATAGGCACTCGTACTCGTCCTACTCGCATCCCATTCGGGCGTGGCCAAAAGCCTTTCGATTCCCCAACTGGGTCTCGCAATGCGGCAATTTCACGGATTTGCTTGGCCATATCGGCAATTCGCTCAGGAGTTAAGCGAAGTCGATCGGCCATAGCTGTACGAGACTCATCTCCTTCAAATGCTTTCAGGTCTTCCTCGTTGGCTTCAAGCAATGCTTCTTCAGCTTCTTCAAGCCCATCTGCCATCGCTAGCAACGCGGCATTCTTTTTCATCGCAATCATCCCGCTAAGAGGACGAGCTGCGTCTCTGGCCTTTTGTAACACCAAAGCGAGATATTCCTCGTGAGTAAGTTCTTTTTCTTCCTCAACGACTTCTTCTGCCTTCGACTCATCTAATACTTCAAGATCTTCTTCAGAAACATTATCTTCCATATACTTGAGGCCTTTAACGATTTAGGATGAAAGAGTAAAAATGTGAGATAGTTGCCTTCTGATACGATAAATCTAGAAAGCAAAACCGTGAATGAGAATACCTGGCAGTTATAAAAACCGTCAAGAAATCACTGGGAACAAAACTTGGCATGAACCCTATCCTTTTGCTTGATTTTATAGGTAAAATCTTGGTACACACATTGGCCTTTTCTTCACAGGTGTTTCGATTCATTTAGATGAATAATCGTGTGCCGAGGTAGCTCAGTTGGTAGAGCACAGCCCTGAAAAGGCTGGTGTCCACAGTTCGATTCTGTGCCTCGGCACCATATCTAGACTGGAAATGCTGCTTCCCCCAATGAACTAATACCCTACTACTTGTGGGGAACATCATGAGTATGGTCACAACCCGTTCTTTTTCTTCACAAATCGCATTATTTTTTATCTGTGTCCTGTTGGTGTGTAATGGATCAAACAGCCTACTCTTGGCTGAAGATGATCTCCAACCAGTTTCTTCCCCCAAAACAAGAACCGTTGTCGCGGAAGTCCTGGAGGTTGAAGGAGACTTCCATATCGTACGTGGGGAACGAGGGGAAATCAGAATCGAAGTGACACCTGATACGCAGGTTTCCGAGGAATTTATATTTGGGGATCGTATTAAAGCCGTATTATTACCCAACGATGTGGCTCAAATTATCACCCGTGCTGGACCTAATGAGCCAATTGGGACTAGCAGCAACGAACCATCAGAGCCCACGCCAACTCCTACCCCAACAGAGATAAGCCAAACTTCTGAAGAGGACCTGAAAGTAACGTCACCTTTGTATAAAGCCTATGAAGTACCGAAAGTCCGCGTCATCATTGCAGACATTCTTATGGTTGATAGCAGTTTTTATATTATTCGAAGTGAACAAGGCGAAATTCAAATTGAAATTACCCCAGAAACAAAACTAAGTGAGGACTTTAAATTTGGCGATAGGATCAAAGCCCGTATAACACCAGCCGACAAAGCCCTTTCTGTCGTACGAGCAAAAAAAAATGAGCTGCCAGGTATTCACGATGAAGGCACTTCCCGACCAACGCCTTCTATTTCGATATCTCAACCCATCGCCAAAACTCCAACCCCTCTGGAAACTTCGGAGGCTCCTGATTCTCAGACTCCTACAAATCGAATCATTGTGGCAGATGTTCTCATGGTCGATGGAGACTTATATATCGTCCGAGGAAAAAGCGGAGAAATCAGGATCGAGGTCACACCAAAAACGACCATCTCTGAATCCTTTGATTATGGAGATCGAATCAAAGCTGAAGTCCTTCCCAACGACAAAGCCCTCACAATCGAACGCGCCAGCCCAGATGACCCTGTTGGAATTACCACTCCCTAATCCGATTTTTTAGACAGATTTGGCTTTAAGAGGCAGGTAGGGCGATCAATTCCAAGGTTCTGACAGTGCTACGTGTCCTTCACCAAACCTGTAGTTCTTCTAGGAAAAATTAGATGGGGCAAGAAGAAATGAGAGGGAGGGCGTGGATACTCCTCTCCTCAAAAAAGAGAATGTTTTAGATCTGTACTTTGGGGTTTTTGGCTTCCTGCTTCACAACTTGATCAAGGATTTTTCGATATTCTCGTATACGCTTGACATATTGGACCGGCTCCCACCCTCGAGCATAGCGGTGGGGAAGATCTTGGTAGTATTTTTTCTTGGCCAAGAGAGGTAGCACATCCTTGAGATCATCCCATTGATTGGGGTTTTTTCCCAAACGACGACCAAGTAATCGTGCATCTTTCACATGCCCAATTCCCACATTATAGGAGGCTAACGCCAAATGCATTCGGTCTGGTCCTTCAAGGATCTGAGGCAAGCGTTTATACAAATGAGCGAGATAGCGAGCCCCACCAGCAATGCTCTTCTTGGGGTCTAAGCGATTCTTGATACCTAAATCAGCAGCAGTTGAGCGTGTCAACATCATCAGACCACGAACACCAGTTGGACTGATAGCATGGCGATTCCATTTTGACTCTTGATAGGACATGGATGCCAGTAGTACCCAGGAGATGCCAGTATTTTTCTCGGCTTGCTGAAACTCGGCTCGATAATAAGGTAATCGTGTGGTGATATGCTTGAGAAAGGTCTTGATTTCATATGAAGGTAAATGATTGCCTAATTGCAGCACCTGATCATGATGGGAATGAGCATTCCCTGCATGATGGGGAATTTCCCATAACAGGAGAAATCCACCTATCAAAAGGAGAACCACCATCAGTTGTTGAATAAGATGTTTCAAAGCATCCAGCACGATCAGATCTCCCGATCAAAACATGACGTTTTCATTCGAATATAACAATTCTGACAAAAAGGACCACAACGAGATCATGGTGAACTTATAATGATGTCATATCTAGCAAATCCAAACAAGCCCATATTCCGTATGGTTCTTCCATAATTTCAAGAAAATCTAAGCTTCATCCCTAGATAACTAAAAAATCTGCCAATTCCTACAAAAAAAATGCTGCGAGCATTAAGATCAGGCAATTGTTTGAAATGCCCACTACTTTAATATGTCGGATATTCATACTGAGATATGAAGCAATATAAAGGCATTACCTAGGATCCTGCTTTTTGGCTGGAAAAGACGGTGGCATCACAGGAGAAATATTTAATTTGTTTCAGTGGAATAATTGTCACTTCCTTAGGCGTATCAATTTCTAAAATTTCCATATCATCGCTAATGGTGTGCCGAACAGCATCCTTAAATTCGACCTCTTTATTGTCAACAAATACGACCTTTACCCAATATTGCATTATCGGTTCCTTTCTCGAATAAAGACAATTTAAACTTAGTTCCGAAAAAATAGAATCTTGAATTTGTCATGAAACTAGGCGCCCAGCTCATGAGAACGATGCGCTGCGGCTTCAATGGCCTCAATAAGCGTTGCGCGTAATCCACCCTCTTCCAAACGCTGCAAGCCGGCAATCGTTGTTCCACCAGGGGAGGTTACCCGATCTTTGAGCACTGCTGGATGTTCGCCAGTTTCGCTCACCATTTTAGCTGTACCCAGAACAGTTTGGACGGCTAGGATATGCGCCACGTTTCTTGGAAGTCCGACTCTTACCCCACCGTCAATTAACGCTTCAATGGCCAAATAGATATAGGCTGGGCCACTCCCACTGAGACCAGTGACAGCATCCATTAAGGATTCATCCACTACGACAACCTTCCCAACGGACCCAAAAATCTTTTTGGCCATCCCTAGACATTCAGAGGAAAGCCCAGAGCATCCTGACAAAGCCGTCACACCTTCCTGAATAACGGCTGGGGTGTTAGGCATTGCACGTACCAAAGAAACCTTTTGCCCGATTTTGTCCTGAATATTGGAAATAGGTACGCCTGCTGCCACAGAAATGACGAGGTGCTTCTCAGTGAGGGCTGGTTGAATATCACCTAAAACATCATTTATTACATTAGGTTTTACGCAAAGAATAATGACATCCGCCCACGAGACAGCATCAGAATTTTTTGAACCAACTTGAATCTGATAACGATCTTTAAGAACGGTTAATCTAGCCTGAGAAATATCTGTGGCCAAGAGAGAATCTGGATCAGCCAGTTTGCTTTTGACCATGCCAGCCACCAAGGCTTCCGCCATATTGCCAGCACCTAGAAATGTAATTTTTGAATTTTTGATCATGAGGCGAGTATAGCCTGGGTCTTTCACGGGTTCAACTGAGACACCAAGCAATCAACTCTAGAGAGAATGGGATCTCATACATACCCATGTTTGACATTCCGTTGTTGATCACCTCTCTCATGGAGAGGTATATTGAGAGATCGATTCATGGTTGCTATCCAACCGATACAAGCACTTTCCCCTTCCCCCATTTAAGGAGGTTCTTTCCCATGGAATATTCTCCTTGTCAAAAAGCCAATGCAAAGCAAGGCTGGATTCTTGTTCTTCTTGGATTCTTCGTCTGCCTGAGTCCTTCAGCAACCGAGGCTAGAAGAATTTATCTCACTCCTGAGCAACAATCACAATTAGCAAATGCCAATTCAGTCTTAGTCAGGGCCTTAGCCTTAACAGAAAAGGGGCCAGCCGATTCCACCGGTCTTATTCAAACCATGACTACTCGGTTAGAGGAACTTAACTACACGGTTATCACCGACCCTTCCCAGCCACATGACATAGAATTGCACGTGAAATGTGAAGAGCGTAAAACATGGACGGGGACGTCGGCGACTGGAGGAGATGTGGACCTGGCAGATGCCCCAGATCGACTCTGGAAGGGGCCCGCCTGTCTCTTAACCTATAGGCTGGAACATCGAGATTTAGATTGGAAAAAAGAAGTTCGCACCTCTTTTCCTGATGCCAGCGAAGCAGCAAAAAATGCTCAGGGAACAAATCCTGGTCAGTATGCCATAAAACAACTCAATCAACGTCTGGCGGAATATGAATTCCCCATCTATCTCTCTGCCGAATGGGGACAAGTTGACCGCCTTCTCAAGCTCTTAGATCATCCCAAGACCACCACTCTCAGAAAAGCCAAAATTTTGTCCGTACTGAGTGATTTACATGCTGAAGAAGCCTTGCCCAAACTCACACAACTCTTGGAATCAACTGATCTACAACAAGAAACCATCAATGCATTAGCCGGAGCGGGCATCGATTCTATTCCTTTATTGATCGACTTTTTTCAAACCAGTAATGAATCACGCATCCGAGCTGAGGCTGCCAAAAGTTTAGGCAACATTGCTGCTAAGACAGGTGACCCTCGCCCTATTCCGCCTTTAGTCCAATATGTTTCTACCGTCTTATCGACACTCAAAACATCTGAAGATATTGATTTCCCACTCTTGACCGAAGTGGTCTGGGCTATTGGCAAATCTCGCTGGGAGGCGTCGTTCAAGCCGATTAAAAAACTGCAAGAGAAAGTCTGGTTGATTTTTGATAACTCCAAGGAAATGGCCACGCTTCGCGAAGCGACCAGTTGGACCTATAAGCAATTAGATCTCGATGGTCATGTCAGTTAATACTTTTTATTACATCATATAGTCTCTGAGGAGAATCTACATGCAGGCATGGATGATGAGCGCGATAATAACCCTTTTTTGCCTTGAAATGATTACCGCGGATGCGGTCGCTCGGCGAACGTATTTCACCCCTGAGCAAAAATCTCAAATCCAGGCCATTCAAACCATCTGGGTGAAAGTCTTGGCATTAACGGAACGAGGAAAAGGAGATGGTCAAGCCATTCAGGACATTATCAAACAACGGCTGACCACCCTCGGCTACCAAGTGGCTACCAGTCGCGACCAACCATCAGATGTCATGCTAATAGTGAAGTGTGAAGAACGGAAAAAATGGACAGGCACTACTCGTGCGGGTGGAGATGCCGACCATATAGATTCTCCAGCTAGGCTATGGAAAGGACCAGCTTGCCATTTTTCATACCGCCTGAATGGAAGGGATCTTGGTTGGCAGAAAGAAGTCCGAACCGATTTTGAGGATCCTGCAAGCGCAGCCAAAGCCGCCAATGCGCCAAAGTCTGGGCCCTATGCCCTGGAACAATTAGCTCAGCAGCTTCAAACTTTTGCTTTTCCTGCCATGTTGGCAGCCGAATGGGAACATGACACCCGTCTTTTTGCCTTACTCAAAGACCCTAATCTGACCAAAACGAGAAAATTAAAGATCTTATCCCTCCTTCCTGAGATGCAATCGCACAAGGCATTCCCCTACCTCAAGGAATTTATTCAGGACCCAGAAATGGCGGAACCCGCCATCGTTGCCTTGGCCGCAACTGGAAGTGACGCTATTCCTTTACTGACGGAAGTCTTTCAAACCCACAAAGAATCCCATATTCAAGCAGCAGCGGCAAAAGGATTAGGAGAAATTGGAGCTCACACAGGCGATCCTGCCATTACACCGCCGATTCTGGATTACCTCATTGAAAACTTGAAAGACATGAAAACTTCAGCTGACATTGATTTTCCGGTGCTAACTGAAGTGGTTTGGAGTTTAGGGAAGCTTCGAAATGAAAACTCTATTCCCCCCATGAGAGAATTAGAAGAAAAGGTATGGTTAATTTATGATACATCTAAAGAAATGACAGAACTCCGAGATGCCACCAATTGGACAATTAAAATGGTCGACATGGATGGACAGATCCAATAGTGAGATCGTCTCCCTATAATAACTCCCTCTCGCTTGTAGGGAGAAGGCTGGGGGGAGGGTACCAGAGAACAGATTCCATCAGATTCATTCGATGAAGGTGCAGCTCATATCAAAACTCCTGCTGAACTTTTTTCTCATCCTAAGTCTCGCTTCGGTTACAACTCCATACTCCTCCGCACAACGTATCGGCGAAGAAGCTGAAATGAATCGTCTGGAACAACAGGCGGATGATCTGGCATCGCAAAACGACCCGGAAGGAGCAGCCCTCGCAATTGGCAAAGCTGCGATGATGGCTGATCTGTTAGTGAGTACAACAGAACAATCCACAGCAAAGAATATATTCCAAGCAGCGTCCCACCTATATCGCGGGCAAGAACTTGGTCTTCGTGCCTTAGCCCTCTTCCAGCAGACCGGAGGGACCCCACCCGCCCCTCCCGGCGTTTGCCATTACCTTTTCCAAGGAAGAAACAAGCTCAATCATTCGATGAAATTTCTCACCGAAAACTCTGCGATTCCCATGGACGACCTTCTAAATAGACGAAACCATCTGATCCAAAAAAACGAAGAATGGAGAGAACTGTTCCAAGGGTTGCAAGAAGAATTGGCGTGCCCCAATATTTCTTCGTAAATAGAGACAGGGTGAAAACACAATCCAGTATCTGCGCATACTCATAACACTTCAAGCATGCGCTATTGGAATCAAGAAAATTTTGCGGGGTTAAAAAACGTTGGGGAGAAGTATTCTTCTCTGACTGGTTATGAATTGTTTGGACAATATTGTCTTTTTAAAGAACAAGGTCTCAAAAAGCAGGCGAACGCTGCCATCACAAAATTCATCGCCTCTGCCAAAACGCAATCAATCCAAATACAGAGGGAAATAGCAGTCGAACTCTCCGCTTTGAATTTTTGGAATAGTGACATTCATCAATTGATGGCGTACCCCCTGAAAATCTATTTACAGGAGGTGCTGGCTAGGTGGGCAGGAAAGGAAGAAGCTGATGCGACTCCCCATCGTTGGTTGGGGCATATTGCTGAGGATATTTCAGAATTTGAAAAGGCGTTGGTTATTGATCCAAAGGATGAAATCTCCCTCACGCGATTGGCTCATTGGCGCTCTATAATGTGTAATACCAATGAACGCCTGTTCTAGCTGTTTGACCAACTCGATTCGATCATGTGTTTGATGCGCAAACATGATGACAGCTTGCGTATAGTCGAAAATTCTTTCTTTTAGGCGGTTGCCCTTTTTCAGTGCTTTTCCATGGAATCCACTTCACCACCAACAAATAGTTTCCATCTCATCTTCGGGAAACCATGTCATATCGATGCCGAGTCGCAGATATGTATTAATCTCCGCAAAAAGTGAAAATCCCCACAAAATAGCCGGCATCGATTTCTCCACAGTTGGGTCAAGCTCACTCAGCGTATTCCAATCTGCAAGTCACCCTGGTGGAAGTCACGGTAGTTGAAGCGGTCATGTCGTGATCCGCTCAATAGCCTCACCCTCTCATGGCGAAAATTTCAAAAATACGGCATCCATGGCTGCGCGGTCATAATCCAGCAAATACGCATTGAGGGCATCATAGAGTTCTTTTAAGAACACCTTATTAGGACCTACGATATCCATTCCTCGATCATCATAAGGATAGACCATGATTTTCTTTTGAAGATTGAAGAGGTAGACTCGGGCGCCAGGATTGGGTTGAATCACACCGAAATCTGAAGAAAACGCACACCAAAGAATATTCGGCAACAATTCCAACGGGGCATTGAAGGCGACATAGTGCCACAGGCAGTTGGCATAATCCTCGTCATCCTTCCAATCTTCTTCAAACGCGGTCCAATGTTCTTTTTCTTTTCCGAAAAAGAGCCCCATTTCGTTGAGCTCTCTTATCACTGGCAACGTTGATAGAAGGGATGTATCGCCAAAGATTTTAAGGCAAACTACTATCTTTTGTTCAGAGGCAAATACCTTCTCGCAAATTTCCATGCCTTTGCGATGGGCCATCAGAAATTGTTTGAGGTAATGCCCACCCTCTGAAAGCTTTACTCTCAATCCACCCTTATAATCATAGAAGGGTGAACCGATTAAAACATGCGGACCAAATATCGTTTCAATGTGCCTACGTATTTCCATGATGAGTCTCTCGAAAAAAACTTCAAGGGAAGGATTTCGGGTTCACACGTACTCTACCACTTGGTCATCTTTAGGAAAACGACACCCTGGGCCTTAGAACGATATATTTCTATTAACAAAGGAAAGCTAGGTTATTCAGAGGTTCATCATTCGTGTGATACAGTGAAAAGGTCGATGTTCATTGAACGCCAATTCAATGAACCGGCAATAATGACAATTCCAGTTCTGGCGATAAAATTTGCAAAAGGAAAAGCCACCACTAATAACTCAGGAGTGGAAAATATGATAACGCATCTTCTACTAGCGCTAGGCGTAGTTTTTTGTCTGTCGACTACGACTCTGGCCGATGTTCTGCTAACCCAACCTCCAATCAAAGGAACCTATACTGTCGCAACCATGCGTAATGCTAGCGATGTTGCCAGCACAGCTAATCCTATGATGGCTGAGGAGACAACAATTGGGCAGGAAATCATTTTCACCGATGAGGGTGGCTTACAGATGGAGGGCATGGGCTGTGACCACTGGAAAATTTTTGCTTCAACCTCTGACGTGATTAACACAAAAGACCCGATGCTTGCTGATATTCATGTTCCACCAACCGACAGTCCTCTAAGCTCTGGCGATCAGAGAATTGAAAAAAACTTTCTCTACACATGTGAAGGAGAAAGCGTTGTCCAAGTGTATCAGGTAGATGACAGAGTGCTTGTATTACCCTGGAACAATAGCAGCCGGTATCTGATTGCCGAACCACTCTTGTCAAAAAAACAGATTCGCACGCTTCAATCTCAACTGAAAGACATGAAGTTCCATCATTTTGAACCGACCGGCATCCTGGATACGGATACTCTAGAGGCTTTGGCCTCGTGGGCGGGATATCGACTTAAGGACTCTGAGGCCTATAGATTTCAAAGAACGGCTATTACCGAAAACCTCCTAGATACCTTACGCGTTCTAGATTAATGGTGTTTAGACACACACACTTCATGACATCGTAAACCCCACATCAACTTCAAAGATCACTCCGTGGGAAGGATTAATGCCAAAGATCCTCATTTCGGCCACCTAGAAATTTCACACACCACTTTTTTTGTGGCAACAGCCTAACTGAGATACCAGTCCCCTCCACCTCCTGCTTGTTCTACGACTCTGCTACACTCCTCCAAGGAATCTAACCATGCCACCCACGTTTATTACCGCCTCTATGCTCTATAATCTCACCAGCTGCGAACATCGGCTGTATTTGGATACCTTTGGCGATCCCACACAGCGCGCCGAGCCTAATGCCTTCATTCAACTTCTTTGGGAGAAAGGCTCCCTTTTTGAAAAAGAAGTCATCGCTTCACTGGAGTACCCATTTTTAGACCTCTCGAAATATCACGGAGACGAAAAAGAATCAAGAACCTTGAAAGCCATCGAACAAGGCACCTCGCTTATCTATAACGGACGTCTTTCCATCAACAATCTGTTAGGTGAACCCGACCTCCTACGTAAAGAAGGTACGGGTTATATTGCAGGGGATATTAAATCCGGCTCAGGGGAAGAGGGGGACACTGACAGCGGGAAATTGAAAAAATCGTACGCCGTACAATTAGGCTTATATACCGACATCCTCGAACGACTTGCTGTATCCTCGGGCCGCTGGGGATTTATCTGGGATATTCATGGGAAAGAAGTGCGCTATGATTTCTCTCAAGCTCAAAGTACTCGTACCCCACAAACATGGTGGGAACTCTATCAATCGTATCACCAACGTGCAAAGGATATTCTAGAGCAAAGTCATGTCACCAAAGCAGCCTATAGCAGTGGAACCTGTAAATTGTGTCACTGGTACCAACCCTGCCTACTTAACCTTCAACGAGATTACGATCTCACGTTGTTACCCGAACTGGGCCGCACCAAACGCGATGGGCTCAATGCCCATTTTTCAACCATTCAAGAATTTGCCTCCGCAGATCTCAGCACGCTCATGCAAGGAAAAAAAACAAGCATGCCTGGCATGGGTCCAGGAACCCTCCACAAACTTCATGCACGTGCTCAACTCGTGTCCGCGGGAGACCAAGGACACCCTTATCTGCGAGAAGCCATCAGCTTGCCCAAACAGGACTCGGAAATTTTCTTTGATATCGAAGTCGATCCTCTCCGCGATCACACCTATCTCCATGGGTTCATTGAACGTATGCATCAAGACAACACGACTGAACAGTTTGTTGCGTTTTTTGCCGATTCACCTACAGCAGACGCTGAGCAGGACGCTTTTGCCCAATCGATGGCTTATCTACGGCAACACTCTAATTCAAAGATTTATTACTACTCCAAGTATGAACGGACCATGTACCGAAAACTTCAAGCCAAATACCCCGAGGTCTGTTCAGCTGAAGACATTGAAACGCTCTTTAACCCTGAACGTGCCATCGATCTGTATTTTGATGTTGTTCTCAAAGCCACCGAATGGCCCACACGCGATTATTCCATTAAAACCCTGGCGAAATATTTAGGATTTATCTGGCGAGACACCCATCCCTCTGGAGCCGCCTCCATTGAATGGTTTCATCGGTGGGTAGAAAGCGGAGATCAGGAAATCAAGCAACGCATCTTAGATTACAATGAAGATGATTGCCGTGCCACAAGAATTCTCCTCGATGGCATTCGGCGACTTCCCGTTCGCCCAATAATCGCATAGGGTTTGTGCAAACCTAATGGAATGTCCCCTTTCCATACAGAGCCACTCTGAAAGTCTCCAAACCAAGGCTCTGGAAATTCGCATTCCAGCAATATGGAAGAAATGGAAAAAATTGCCGGTCTTAACCCATGTCCACGCCAGAGAAGGGACTGCGCACATCACTGATCAGATAGAAGCTATTTCGTTCTATCACGTATAATTGAATCTCTGAAATTTTTCATGAAATCTTGAAAAATGTAACAGTTCTGCTAGAGAACGGTTACATTTTTGGCCATACCCAATAAACATAGAGTCTTGGTAAGTATTTGATACAGAAAGAATTTGAATTCTTAAAATTCCTCGGGGAATCACTAATATGTAACAGAATAGCCTATTCTGTTACATGGGACGATAAAAATAGGTAAAGAGATTCCTTAAAGACTCCCAAATTTAAGAGGAAAAGTGTAGAGCGAGCACCCCAATGCTTTGCTATCTGTTTATTTCGATTAGTTGGCCTATGCAGAAATGTACATATGAAAACTAGGGCTGACTTTTTGCGGGCGAAAGCCCTTCAGTTGCTTGATGCGAATCTAGCCCTCAAGTTTCTAATTTCGCCGGCTGGCAAGAAGGGCAAATTGGAGGCTGAGAAAATTCGTGCTCAAATCCTTTCTTGGAACAAAAAGGAATTGCGGGAATATATAGAAGGTGTTGAAGAAACAATAAAGAATTTAAGACGACAATACGGTGTGGTGGCTAGCTCCTCTGAGCTTTTAGATTTTTTGAAATGGGGGCAAGAAACCCTTCCAGGCCATGTAGCCTTGCCCCGAGTCGTAGAGGTTCGAAAATTCTTTCACGATTACTCTATGATATTCCCTAACTCTAAGCTATGGCCTGCACATGCTCGTATAACTTTTGACTACCACGGTGCTGGGCCCAACGGCGATCCAGATCGTGGTATTCGCATCCTTGAAGCCACGATTTATGAAGATATGTCGGCATTGTGGAATCTCCTCAACGAACGTGCTGGTGACGATAATCCAAAGAGCATGCCCCGCGAACGAAAGACCCTATATGCTCTTCGTCGCGCGACCATTAGTACGGCAGTTTATTTTCTCGAAGCGTACGTAAACGGTTTGGCCTTTGATTTTCTAGCCGATCCCAAACGCACCTTCACAAATGAGGAAAAATCAGTGCTATCAGAATGGAACTTTGAAAAACAACAACCACGCTATCTTTCCCTAAAAGACAAGATTCTCAAATTTCAACGAATTATCCTTAAGACTCAACACGCGCCTATTCAAACGAATAATTCACCGTCGATGGAAAAGATATTGTATTTAGCGGAGTATTTTCGGAATCCCCTCGCACATCCGGACCCTCACTTCAAGCCGATATCAGGCAAGCAAGACAAAGAGTTGGCGATTTACGATATCAGTATCGAGCACGCCCGAGACGCGGTTGACTCGGCCGTGGACCTCTCCATGAAGCTCGAAGAGCTTTTCCATGGTGATCGTTGTCGCATCCCTTGGCTTCTACCGCGCACTCAAGCTGGATGTTTCCCGAAAGAAGCATTTGAATGAAATCGACTACAAAAAATGTAACAGAAGAAAGCAAAGTGTCACATGACCGGGAAAGGTGACAGATTAGCCTATAGTGTTACATGGTTATGGACGACTTAACTCTAATTATAAAAATCGTTGGTATTCCCGTGGCGGTTTTAGGTCTTCTTGGAGGCCTCCTAGCCCTACCAGAAAAGCTTCAGGCCTTTCGGAAGTCAAGCCGGCCACATGGCGACAAGGGTACCGGATGGCTTGTTCTTAGCCGAAAAGATACAGTAGAAAACATCGAGATTCGTATCCTGATATTTGACGATCCTATTCATGCGCTAAAAGGCTTGCTGAAGCCGAAGGGTGCGAATGTCAGCACCTTTAAATCAGTCGGTATCTATTTTGAAGTTGTTCTTACTTACCCGCTTGGCACGAACCTGCAATTCCAGAAGATAAAAAAAGATAGTTAAGGTGAAAGGGTGACCGCTTATTTGGCCCATTTGGGTTTTCGGGTGCGCTTGCGGACGTGGGGTTTTTGAGCCAAGGGCATAGAGGCTGAAAAATCAAATTTCGGATTGGTAAATATCCAACCTGTGCGACGAGCACTTTTTGAAGCCTGCCATTTAACCGCTCCAAAAAATATGGATTGTATTGATGCCGTGCTACTCATCCTGAAAGTATGAATCGGAATGCTGAGAACGCCAAGGTATTCGATCTTTTTTTCCACAAAAGGCAGTTTTTGACAAAAACCTTGCATGGGGGTACAATAGTAGGTACAGTTAAGTATGGGCTTTGAATGGTTTGAAAAAAAACGGGAAAGCAATATTAAGGATCACGGCATCGACTTTGTACGCGCTGCCAAGGTTTTTGACAATCCGATCCTTGAACGCCTTGATGATCGGAAAGATTATGGCGAAGAGCGTTTTATTGCCATTGGTCATTGGGAAGAACAGTTTTTAGTCGTCGTGTATACATGGCGTGGAAAGAACCGCCGAATTATTTCGGCACGGAAGGCAGGACAAAATGAAAAAAGAGCGTATTACAACAGTCTCGCGTGATGAGCTAAATAAGATGAAAGATCAGACGCAGGAGAATGCGCCCGAGGGTCTTTCTCTACCCAAAGACTTTTGGAAGACGGCAAAGGTGGTCTATCCCGATAGCCCCAAGGAAGCGGTGAAGGTTCGCTATGACGCAGATATGCTGGAATGGTTTAAAGCACAAGGCCGAGGTTATCAAACCCGGATGAATGCAGTGCTACGGTCCTACTATGAAGC
>CAKZPV010000006.1 GCA_937139405.1 uncultured Nitrospirota bacterium | reverse complement strand
TTATTTATTGAAACCCGTAGATAGTGCACGGCTTCGAAAAACCGTCAAGCGGGCGAAAGAAAGGCTAGAACAGGAAGAAGTCTTGCCAGAAGAGGTGGAGACACGGCTTGGAAGTCACACAGAAGAAGTCTCTCCGAACCAACATTTCCTTGAACGACTTCCTATTAAGAAAAAGGACGACATTATATTCCTACCTGTGAATCAAATTGCTGCCTTCGTCTCAGACGGTGAGTTGATGCACATTACGACATTGAGAAAGGATCGGTACACTATCAGCCATCGGCTCAAAGCCTTAGAGGCAAAATTAGACCCTCGTCGGTTTGTACGCTTGGGGCGGGGAACCATCGTCAATGTGGACACCATCAGTCGCGTGGCCAACATGCCGGGCGGATCCTATCTCGTCACACTGACGAACACACAGCAATTCCGTGCCAGCCGCAACCAGTCGAGATTCCTTCGGCATCATGTCCTGAAATTCTAAAGAACCCAGCTACTCTTTACAATTCTCACTGCACTCATCCTAGCCCAACGGTTAATTTCCCACAAAACATCCATTCGTTCTCTGTTTTTGACCATTCATAAAGAAAATGTAGCGGATGCACACGTTTCGCCTTATAAACGCTGCGACGATAACAAGACAGATGACATTATTATCCATTTTGATTAACTGGCACCCATTTTTCGGCAATTAAATCTGAGGCAACTGTCCGGGCAGTCAATGGTGATGAGAGCCACAGCCATTGCCGAATTCACAAAAATGAAATGAAGCCTTCCGCCTTGAATAGAGTGATCGCCATGCAGGAACAGCGACTCGTGAATCTTCTGCAGACGTCATCAGACCTTTCCTTATGAATCAACGCCGATAAACACGTTCTACATGGACGAACGATGAACGTTAGGGACTCACCTGACTCAGGGACATCACTGAGATATAGACTGTGACACAACAAAGCAGCAATGCACTCTCATGGCCTTGAATTGAAAATTCAGAGTCCATGCATTCCATCTAGATAGTGGACAAACGAAAGCAACGTGCGGCGAAACCGTTCTCATTGCCAGTTCTATCGGAGTCTATCTGCCCATATTGAGTGCAAGTACTTGTTGCGCATCAACGTTTCTTCATTCAAATTTTCGCAACACCCAGACTATGGCGCTACAAAATCCAGCCTTGTTGTCTGGGCCCACCACATTGAACAGCTGACATGTTCGGTCACGCCCATCAAAATTTTTTCGAATCTACCCTTCCTTATTATTCTCTGGGAATGGTTTATCCCCTTCCATTCCTCAATTTTTTCCTCTTTTCATTCTCTTCGTGGCCCACCAGGATCTTCAGTCCTAGAATCCGTCCAGAATGATGTATCTAAGCAAAGAATTTCTTCATTTTCCGCTGTCTGGCGTAACGCTTCATGTGTCTATTCATGACCTCCTGAGGCGCCATGACGCGAATTTCCCAAAGCTTGAAAGTGTTCCTTCGTGGACAAGGGTTTTTTAATCTCAAGGAGATCATTTAATGAATCAAGGACCGTTCCGAGTCGGCGAAGCCACTCAAGCATTAAAGGTGAGGCGACTAACCATGTACCGAACGTATTGCAGCACTAAAAGAGCAAAGGAAGAAATGGCGGTGTCGGGTGTCTTCTCGAGTTCTCAGACGTATTTGGCATTCATCACGATCATAGGGATTCTGTGTTTCAGTAGTGTTCCAACATTTGGCCAGACTACTGACGTAGGCACGAATACAGTGACTTCAGCCTCTGCTGCGAATGACAACCAGAAAATGCCTGATTCTTCCAACTCCTCAGATAATTCCTATTTCACGCTTGGAGAAGTGGTTGTCACAGGATCCGCGACTGGCTCCCTCAAGAGTCAGGACGTCCTCACATCCGTCGACATCTTAGGAGCCGACGTCGTGGAAAATCAGAATGTCGATTTTGCATGGGAACTCTTTCGGCAAGCACCCGGTGTCATGACCACGAATTTCAATCAAGGGGGTGTCTCTGGAAAATTCTCTTTTCGCGGGTTTAATGGCGAAGGAGAAATCAATGCCATCAAACTCTTGATCGATGGCATTCCGAGTAATACGAATTCTGGAAACATGGAATTTTTGGACATGGTCTTTCCGCTGGATATCCAGTCGATCAAAATCATTCGAGGGACCAACGACGCCAGGTACGGGTTACACAATATCGCAGGGAATGCAAATGTCTTTACCCGAACCGGAGGCAATTACACCAAAGCACGCATCAGTTATGGAAGTTTCGGGACGGTCGATGTGCAAGCGTCTTCTGGCTTCGAGGCAGGGGGCTTCTCTCAAAACTATTTTGACGCCTATCGAGTAACTGATGGCTATCGAGATCATTCAGATTTGAACAGATACACCTTCGCAGGGAAATGGTTCTATTCCCCTTCGAATGCTAGCTATAAGGTCGGACTCATAGCCCGATTATATGAAAGTGAAGCCGATTCTCCAGGGTATCTGTCCTTCGCTGAATCACGGAGCAGGCCTCGACAATCCCCTTCCTTTAATGCCACCGATGGCACGAATCGAAACATTAAGACCGTGAGCGGCCACTTTGATGCAGACGTGACGTCGAACCTTTTCTTTTCTCTGAAAAGCTATGTCAATAAGTTTGATCGAAACCGATTTGTCCGATTTACTGCCGCAGGGTCTCAACAAGAGCGCATTACGAATGAGCTGCAGTACGGAGCCATTGCCACACTGACGTACCGCCCTCACATCCAATGGTTCGATGATTTTGTAGTGGAAGGTGGATTTGATTTCCAACAACAAGAGAATGAAAGCATTCGCTATAGGGCGATACAACGGCGGCGCCAGGCTCTCACACGCAATCAGGAATTTGGCTTCCTGATTTATGGCGGATTTTTACAGGCCGTCATCAAACCAGTGCATTGGCTCAAGCTGGTTCCTGCCGTACGCATCGATTCTGCCGATGGTGATTTGGTCAATCGCGGGACAGATGATAATCCGAGTAGTACCGTGTTAGATCTCAATGACTATGATGCGATCTGGCAACCAAAATTTAGTGCCGTCATTACCCCTATTGAAGGATACAGTCTCTATGGGAATTGGGGACGCACCTTTCAAGTGGGCATTGGGGCCGGAGCCTATCAAAACGGTCCAGCACTCGAACCCTCGATTAATGAGGGCTGGGAGATGGGTGTAAAGTTGAGTCCCGTCAAATGGATAGAAGGGCGTGTGGCCTATTGGGAACAAACCGCGACAGACGAAGTGCGGCGAGAATTTGGTGGCGCCGGGGATAGTGAGAACGTTGGTGAAACCAAACGCCGGGGATTTGATGCACAACTGCGCATGAGTCCCATCAACCCCTTAAGCATCTGGGCGTCATTTTCTTGGCAGGAAGGGATCATTACAAAACCCGGTCCACTGGAAACCGGGAATAAGAATAATGAGATTGATCATATTCCGGACTATGTGGTGTCTGGAGGAGTCGATTATCAAATAACACCGGCCGTCCGAGGCTCGTTCTCTGTCTTTGCGCAAGGCGATTATTTCTTAGACAAAGCGAATAGTACACGCCAATTTGGTGACTATTATCTCGTAAACCTCGGCCTATTTTACCAGGTCAACAAATATGTTGGACTAGACTTTCAAGTGACCAATCTCACCGATAAATACTATGAATATGTATGGAATACGCCCACCACACTCCACTCCCCCGGTGACGGACGAGCATTCTATGGAGCCGTGAATGTTGAATTTGATTTATTAGACAAAATCTTATAGGACGAGATGCCTGGAAAATGGCGAAACAAGGCCCGAAAGGTATGACGGAATGTGTACTTCTCTTTCGGCCTTGTTTTTGGCCGCCTCTTTGTGTTGTCGGGACTCATTGGAAGTCTCCTCGTTTCCACGTTGAAATTGATGAGTGGCTGACCCCTGACATCACATTCTCATCAACCAAAGAATCATGGTGTTCCTATGAAGACATGTTTCAAGCGCGAGGAACAGCGCACCCTACTCGTGAACATGCTTGGCGACTCGAAATTCCATCCACTCAATGGCGGATGATGACTGCCAGCAAAAACAAACCAGAGGAAACAGCCGACATTTTCTTTCCACCGTTCAAAATGTGAGTACATCTCCCTAAACGAGGGCGATCTTCAACAACCGTCTAAGAGGCAGCCTCCCCCCTTGAGACCGCGAGGACCAAGAATTTCGCGTACCAGCAATCCGGAAACCGTGGAGAATTGTCATGAACTTTGCACTGGATTCCTTGCCGTAAACTGAAATCTGTAGGCAGCATGAATCCCCGAGGCGGGGCGATAATAAATCGCCTCGCTCTTTAAAGAGTTGAGGAAATACCATGCAAAAAAATACCGTTCGTCTCCACCAGATCGATCTACTTCGTGGCTTGATTATTATTTTTATGATCCTCGATCATGCGATGGCATATTGCCGTGATTATTTGGTGAATGATCCAATGGATGTCCCAGGTACGGAACCGATAATTTTTTTATCGCGTGTTATGTCCCATTTTTGTGCTCCCTTGTTTGTCTTTCTTGCGGGATTATCAGCAGCGTTGACCGAAAATCGCTTTGATCATAGCCGGGCCTTCGCCA
>CAKZPV010000005.1 GCA_937139405.1 uncultured Nitrospirota bacterium | reverse complement strand
ATTTTCTTTTACGGTATATCTTTTCTCTTCTCCTTTAACAAAAAATTTCATTTCCTGAGTTTGAAAACTTTGCTGTTTTTGTCGCCTACCCGCCGCTGTGGTCGGTGTTTGCTTACTTGCTGCTATTAGGCGCTTCAGGTGGGATATTCATCGTTCCTTTGTACGCACTGATGTAGCAGCGTGCCAAAGCTACCGAACGTGCGCAAGTCGTTGCCGCGCTAAATATTTACAACTCATCCTTTATGGTCGGCAGCGCTGTATTAGGCATTGTCGGCCTAAGCCTTATCGGCATGACGATTCTGTGGGTGGGGGGCATCGGTGTCGCCTGTACCATTCAAGGATTTATCACGCAAAAAACCCCGATCATCGCGACGCTGAAAACGCTGGGGGCAGATTCTTCACAGGTCATCTCCATTTATCTCACACAAAGCCTGCTCCTCGGAAGCATAGGAAGCCTGGCCGGGGGAATGCTCGGTACGGGACTCCACCAGGGTTTGCCTCTCCTGCTTCAAGGCATCATTCCCGAAGCCTTCTCCGTCGAACCTACGCTGACTCCCATTCTTCGTGGAATCGCAGTAGGCACACTTGCCACCCTCGCGTTTTCCCTGTGGCCCCTGCTTGCGATCCGCTCAGTCTCCCCATCCCTCATTTTTCGTCAAGACATCGACCAGGCAACGATTCACAGCAATTCACTCTCTTGGGCCGTTACCTTGATGACCGTATTGAAAAACTGGTGGTACGACCGTATACAACGAATGACCAGCCTCTTGATCGGAGCGTGTTTACTAGGGTTAGCCATATGGCAAGCCCATTCGCTCACTCTCGGGCTGTTCTTTACCAGTGCCTTTATTGTCGGCATTCTGGCTCTATTGGGCGGAACAAGTGTCTTATTCTGGATCCTACGCCACATCCGCTTTCCCCAAAAATTCTTATTGCGGCATTCCACAAACAATCTTCAACGGCCTGGAAACTTCACAAAAGCCATGACCTTAGCAATTGGTATCGGAGTCATGTTGATGACCACACTGATTACGGTACAGCAAACGTTGTTAAATCTCATTGAAGATCAAATCCCGTCACGTGCCCCTTCATTTTTCTTTATTGACATCCAACCCGATCAGCAGGCTCCGTTCAGAACAATTTTAGAACGACACATTCCAGATTCTGACTATGATTTGGTCCCGGTCGTACGATCTCGACTCACGGCCATTGATGGACAAACCATCAATCCTGAAGACCATAAAGGGAAACGAAATGGATGGTATTTCACCAGAGAATATGTCGTCACCACATTCCAATCTCTCCCGAAAGACAATTTTCTCACCCAAGGACAGTGGTGGGACAACACTGCTGTCCAAAAAGCGACAGACGACGCCTCCGCTCTGAAACATGTGCCTTTAGTCTCAATAGAAGAAGATGCGGCCAAACATTTGGGATTGTCACTAACATCCACTCTCACGTTAAACATCCAGGGAGTACCGTTCCAGGCCAAAGTTAGCAGTCTTCGTAGCGTCGATTGGGGATCCTTTTCCATGAATTTCTTCATGATTGTCGAGCCAGGGTCACTCGATGACGCACCCATCACGTACATCGCCACCGCTCGAGTCCCCAAGACGGTGGAAATCCCTCTTCAACAAGCCATCGTAGCGACCATGCCCAATATCACGGCCATTCATGTGGGAGATGTCTTGGACAACATTGCCAAGATCTTTCGGCAACTCGCCATGGGAATACAGGCCCTCGCCATACTGTGTCTTATCACCGGAGCCGTCGTCATGATTGCCGCAATTTCTATCAACCGCTATCGACGGGTGCACGAACTTGCCATCTTGAAGGCTCTTGGTGGGAGTCGCGGGCTGTTGCTTTTTTCTCTTAGCACGGAATTCGGTCTGATCGGCGGTTTTGCCGGACTGGTCGGTTTGGGATTAGGCTGCCTCCTTTCCTGGGCCATCCTCTATTTCTTCTTTGACCTCTCCTGGGCATTCAATATGTCCGTCTTACTGACCGGACTCCTCATGACAATCACACTCACCCTCGTCACGGGATTTTTGGGAACGTATCGTTTACTGGGATTTCCTCCACTCTCTGTCCTCCGCCAGGAATAAGTCTTTTCAGTGAGGTTTCGACATTCCTGAGATCTAGTTCCTTGTCCTTGGCTTCTCAGTCTATGCAAAAACGTTACAGGTTGTATCCATTTCTCCGGATTTTCTAAGCTGGAACCTCTACGGCGAAATTTTAAGAATTTGAAATCCGATTTCAAAAAATTAAAATAATCCATATATTCGATGGTTTATATTTCCCTATTCCTTGAATATTCGCTAACAGAGGCTCGTTATCAATTTGGTACAACCCTTGCTTTTCTAATTCTGCATATCAAATGGAGACTACGAGCAATGGAATTACTTGGTAGCATCTTCTTCACAGGACTAGGGTTGTTTGGGGGCTTGTTTTTCCTTTGGAAAAGCCATCCCCAATAATCTCCGAACCAGGGAAAGTTGTTGAAACATACGTATATGGACCCAATAGCACGAATAAAAATGAACCTTCTTATTGGGTCTCCGAATTCCACGCACCTATGTTCGCTGAAGAAACCTGATGATCTGCAGAGAACTCTCAAAAAAATGGAGCACCCTCATGTCAAAAACCCTCCTCATTATTGAAGACGATGTGGTCACTCGCGACCTTCTTCAATTGGTCTTTGAATATGACGGGTTTAATTGTATTCAAGCAGAAAATGGAGCAGTGGGATTAACTTTGTTGGAAGAGGTGAAGTTCGACCTCATTATTCTAGATAATGTGATGCCCAAGATGACTGGCTTAGAATTCTTGGCTCTCCAACGACGTTCGTCGCAAACACCAGATATTCCCATCATTATGATCACCGGACTGCTCAACGAAGACATTCGTGAACAAGCTACGAAATTAGGAGTCTATGCCATTATCGGCAAACCTTATGACTTAGGGGAACTACGGGCCCTGGTCAACCAATTATCAACAACCATACATTCAGAACATCGTGAACCAGCCCCTTTGCAGACGTAACCTTCACGTAAAACATGCACAGCGACACACCACCTCATTTACGGAAAAATTGTCTTAATAAATCTTTCCCCTCGTCCAGGAATTTCTGCAATTCTTGATCATCGCCCTGTAAGACCTTTTCGAGCCGTTCTTCCACTTTCTTTTTCACCTGGTTCCCCAACGATTGCGTATCCACGCGAAGCTTCGGATCCTTGACCGTCCCTCTGACAACAAATGGCAATACAAACTGCCCCTCTTGTCTTGCAACTTTAGCTAATGGAAATCGTTGTATAATCTTGTCCGCCACTGCCGGCGAAATACTCACAGTTCCTCCTAAGGCTACAGATTGGTCAAGGCCAAGGGTTCCTGTACTTTGCAAGGTAAAATTTGGCACTTTGGCTGCTAATTCCCGGACGACAACACCATCTTTTTCAAATGCTGCTGATGCATCAATCACTGAAAACTTCGTCGTACCAGTCGACTCTCCGAGCACCCCCGACATCTTCAATGCATCCTCTATAGACTTCATGAGATCAAAACCAATGACCTCTCCATTTCGAATAATGAGCCGAGCTGGGCCATGCAATTCTTGAGTGTTTGATGAAAGCGTTCCATCCACGGTCCAACCCAATTCTCCCACCCCAGTCATACTGAGCGTAGATGGCCTCATCACTTGTAAAAGCGGCTCAACTGAAAAATCTTTAAATGTGCCATCCGTAGAAAAATTCAATGGAAGACTCATTCGATCCAATGATCCCTTTGCCTGTAATATTCCATTAAAAGCCTTCGCTCTCAAGGAATTGAGGTTGAACTGGCTTTCTCGCATCTCGGCTTCAAATAAAAGCTGTTCATTGGTTTTAAGAATGTCCCTCAGTTTTTTTAACTGAGATATTCTAAAGTCATTACTTTTGGTAGACTGTGAATCAAAAAATGTTCTTTGAATAGTAATATGATTATTCAAAGCAGTATCTATTTAGTGCCATTCGGAAATATTTGAACTATAAGCAGAAAATTCATATACAAGTGTTAAAATGTGTTTGTGAATGGGTACAAAAGTAAGGCCTAAAGAGTTTCTGGTTAAAAAACTTACAAAAGTCATTAAATTTAATCTTTGGAAAGAGAATTAATTATGGGTTAATGAGTTTGTTCAAAATGAAAATTAGAGCATTATCTTATGGTGTATTCTAAGA
>CAKZPV010000004.1 GCA_937139405.1 uncultured Nitrospirota bacterium | reverse complement strand
ACAAGATCAGCTCGTATTGGATTTCTCTCGATATATCTCCACACGGAAAGCAGATGTTCATCTTGTTGAATGGGGAAGGCTTTAAACCGGCCCTGCCACACATGGCCACTTGACTGATACACGCGATGATACCGGCGTACATGGGTGGTGAGTAACCATTGCATCCATCGACTCAAATCCCCATCTTTGCGAGGCCAGACTAGTAAGTGGAAATGGTTGGGCATGAGGCAATAGGCCAGGATGCGCATGTGTCGTTCCGCACCGCTTTCTTTCAGTAACACATGAAACGCCTCATAGTCTTCAGAGTCATGGAAGACATTGGCATGTGCGTTTCCGCGATTCATCACGTGATAGCAGATTCCACCAACTGAGGCTCGAGCGGTACGTGGCATAGCTAACCATAACCTGGCCGAGCGTTGTCTGTCAAAAGTAGAATGTCCCCTTTAAGAGTGATAAGAATAACTAATGTTAGATTATAACTGTAGCGACATTCATCCTCTGATCATCACGGATAAAGGGGGCTTTGTATTTTTGAGCAAGTCTCTGAAAGGTTGTAAGGTGTTGGTGCCGAAGGCGGGATTTGAACCCGCACACCCCGGAGGGCGCCAGACCCTGAATCTGGTGCGTCTGCCGTTCCGCCACTTCGGCACGTGAAAACGATTATCGTCTTTTAGAAAAAATGGGTCAAGGTGTCACTTGGTTGAATAATGGTCGTGGGTTTTTGAAATGAGGGAGAAGATTGCAAAGCACACTTCAGAGAAATTGTCGTCATAAAATATTTTGAGAATGTTAATTCGAGTCTGACCTTTTGGGGTGGGGAAACTGCTTTGTTGGGTATGACATATTATTAGCCCACGGGGGTGGGTTGCGCAGGGGAACTGAGTGTCGTTTTCAAAAATTCTCGGGGCCAGCAAGCGTGAGGCAACTGTTCTCCCTGAGTCAGATCGTTGGTATCTCCGCTCAAGATGATGCGTTCTCGAATGAGCCCGCTGGCGGCAAGTAGTAATGGGGTTGAGATGCGTGGTGCATCGTCGACTATGAGGAGGTCATACGGGACTTTTCGAAAGAGAGGATCCGTGAGGATGCGACCAGGAGTCGTGGCCATGATTCGTTTGTTTTGGGCAAAGGCCTGACGGTTTGTGCCTTCTCCCGCATTGAGCATTTCTCGAATTTTTTTTGTGCCCCCTAATCGTTTGATTTCTTCTTTGAGTTCATCGTATTCGGGCCGCAGATCTTTTGGGATAGTTGCTTCCGGGATGAGTTCTTTGATGCGGGCTTGTGCCACCTCCACCTCTTGCATGAGTCCATGAATTTTTCCCTCATAGATCACGCGGTATTCAGCCAGGGTTTCGATATTTTTCCCAGTGAATTGCATGCCCATCCTTTTCCAGATTGGTAAGGCTTCATAGTCCCTCAAAATTTTATTTATACCTTTGACTTTCCCCTGCCAATCGCTGAGCTGTGTGAGGAGGCGCCATTCTAAAAGTTTCACCTCGTTGAGATCTTTTTGTTTGTCACGTTTGTAGGCCAAGATGGGCGTGAGCTCACGAAAACGATCGTATTTTTTCCGCAGAGCAATTTTGTTGGCGTTCGCCTTGGCATAAAAATGATACATTTGGGCTTCGTATCCCAGATCATGAATGGGCATGGTGGCCGCTTCTTTTCTGAGCGGGAGTTCATACCGGCAGAGGATGCTGCGGTGGGGAAGGGCTGCCATTTTTAACGCGTGGGCGGTCGCGCCGGTCAAGGCATCGACGGTTTCATGATCGGGTGCGACCAAGAGAATCCGTTTATTTTTGCGCACTTGATCGACAATAAGGGTGGTCAGTTTCGTCCATCGGGTTGACTGATCATCGCCCCATATCATGGAAAGGACGGTAGTCGGAATATTATCTCGAGCCCGGCCAGTTTCCGATGTCGGCGTTGGATGTAGCCACGGTACGAGCCGTTCGGCTGGCCCAAGTGTAAACGAATCCGGTTTTGTAGCCATGTCGGAAAGCCGGGCAGCACCAGTCTCTAAAAAGCCGGAGGTGTCAGGGATGAGCGTACAATGTTCCAATGTTTGACCAACGTGGTCGAACGTTTGGATGAGGAGCGCGCCATTGAAGCAGCCGAGAAGATAGCCTTCGGTGGCCTCCATATCATTTCCTGGCAAGAGCGTGATGGGGACATCGGCGATCATTTTGTTTCCCGGAAAGGTTTCACAGCGATACAAATGCAGTGAGCCGACTTTCCCTAGGTGAGTGGCATGGGGAATATCGACTGGAGCATCTAACCCCTCGTTCATGGCAACTTCTCGTTCGTCCAGGAGTTGTGTTGCCGACTGTGTAAGAAGTTCCTCTAGTTTCATAGGTTTATCGAGGTATGGGGGTGCTGGCGACGGTTTCTAAAAGTTCTTTAAGGCAAAATGCCAGGCATCCAAGGCCGCCTGTCAACGGTGTTCTGTCTGTCTGACAACGGCGATTATTCGCACATTGAACCAGGGTGGGTAGCTTGGGATCAAGGGGAAGCGATTCAAGCAGAAAAAGGGTGAGGAGCCCTGTCTTGTTGGTTGAAAGAATCGCAAGCCGCTGATGCTGATCGTTTTCAAAAATGACCGCCTGGGGTGATGGGGCGACAAATGAAGAGGCTACTGTCAAATCAGTTAGCAGGATGCTTTGAGCAATGAGGTGATCTGGGGGTATAAGGGGACGATTGCTGAAACGAAGATTCAGATCAGAAAAGGGTTCTGATTCGAGCCTGTTGTTGGTCACTGCTTCGTTAGCCAAGGTGGGAGTTGGACCCATAATCAGCAACATAGTCATGACGATGATCCATTTGTGGTGCGCAATCATTATGTTACAAAATCCCCATTTTATTCGTAGGTGTAATTATGTATAAGTTATTTCCAATGACGTCAGTATACGGTATCTTCGTCTCGTCTTGAAAATAGGCACGCATTTGCCGTGATTCTCTCTCGCTCTTTCGATGCATAAGTATGTCTCTCACAATGAGATATGCGAAGCAACAGGGCCATTCAATTGACTTTTTCCACCTTCGGTCTTAAGATGGCTCCCTTATTCGTTAGGCTAAGGAGAGCTATATTATGAAAGTGATTTTGCAGGAAAATGTTGAGGGTTTAGGGTATTTGGGCGATGTGCTAACGGTGGCAGATGGGTATGCCAGAAATTTCTTATTGCCACGTAAAAAGGCTGTGCTGGCAGAGGAGCGGCAGGTCAAATTATTACAGCATCTGAAGCGCCAAATTGACCAAAAAGCCAAGAAAGAAGTTGAGGCCTTAGGTGATATTGGTAAACAAATGTCTAATGTTTCCCTGACATTTGAAGTGCAAACTGGGAAAGACGATAAATTATTTGGGTCAGTGACCTCAAAGGATATAGCCGAGCGATTAGAGGCTCAGGGTATGACGGTGGATCGTCGCAAGATACAGTTACCTCACCCTTTGAAAGAATTAGGAACATTTCCTGTGCCCATAAAGCTTCATCGAGATGTGGTGGCAAAAATTCAAGTCACCGTTGCCAAACAACCTGGTGATGAGCCAAAAGTCGAAGAGCCAGCATCCCCCGAAGAAGCACCTGTCGAAACGACGGAAACAGCATAACCGATGCGTCATTCTGTTGGGACATTGAAAGCTATTCGCGACACCGATTATGAGGTGTATGCGGCCATTCGCTCTGAAGAAAAACGGCAGCGCGAGAATTTGGTCTTGATTGCCTCCGAAAATTATGCCAGTCCTGCCGTGTTGGGTGCCCAAGGTTCTCTCATGACCAATAAGTATGCTGAAGGCTATCCGCGTAAGCGCTATTATGGTGGCTGTCAGCATGTGGATACGGTTGAAGAGCTCGCTATTGCCCGGGCTAAAGAAATTTTTGGTTGTGAGCATGTCAATGTTCAGCCCCATTCTGGTTCACAAGCCAATATGGCTGCGTACCTAGCCGTACTCAAAACAGGCGATACGATTATGGGAATGGATTTGGCGCATGGTGGTCATCTGACCCATGGTAGTCGTGTGAATTTTTCAGGAAAAATTTTCCAATCATTTAGCTATGGTGTCGACCGAGAAACTGAAGCTATTGATTATGATGCGGTTGAACAGCAAGCAAAGGAGGTTCGTCCTCGGATGCTTGTGGTAGGTGCCAGTGCCTATGCGAAAATTCTTGATTTCCCTCGTTTCCAGGCCATTGCCCAATCAATTGGTGCGTATTTATTGGTAGATATTGCGCATATTGCAGGGCTTGTTGCGGCGGGGCTTCATCCTAGTCCCGTTCCCTATGCTGATTTTGTGACCACGACGACACACAAGACTTTGCGAGGACCACGATCAGGCATGATCATGTGTAAGGAAGAGCATGCCAAAGCGGTTGATAAAATGATTTTCCCAGGGATTCAGGGTGGGCCATTGATGCATGTCGTGGCGGCCAAGGCCGTGGCATTTAAAGAAGCCTTGGCGCCAGGTTTTACTCTCTATCAACAACAAGTCTTGGCGAATGCCAAAGTGTTGGCTGAGGGTTTTATGAAACGAGGCTATCAAGTGGTTTCCGGTGGAACCGAAAATCACCTTTTCTTGTTGAATTTGAATTCGAAGAATGTGACTGGTAAAGAGGCGGAGGCGGCATTAAATGCATCGGGTATTGTTGTCAATAAAAATGCTGTGCCCTTTGATGAGAAGCCTCCGATGGTTGCCAGTGGGATTCGAATTGGAACGCCAACGGTTTCTACGCGTGGAATGCGGGAAGCTGAGATGGAGCAAATTGTGTCTTGGATGGATGACATCATTCAACATGCACAAGATGCCGCGCTTCACAAACGAATATTTCGAGAAGTCAAAAACCTGTGTGCCCGTTTCCCCATCTTTCATTCCTACTAATTTTTTTCTCCACGATTCCCTCAAAATTATTAAGGACGCTCTCCTGTGAAATGTCCGTTCTGTGACAAGCTTGAGGATAAAGTCATTGACTCACGGACGGCACGAGAAGGCGAGGTTATTCGTCGTCGTCGGGAATGTTTGGGCTGTAAGCGACGGTTTACGACCTATGAACGCATTGAAGAAAATCTCCCAATGGTGGTCAAAAAAGACAACCGACGTGAGCCATTTGATCGAGCGAAGATTTTAGCGGGCCTGAAGAAGGCTTGTGAAAAACGTCCGGTCAGTATTGGAGCGTTAGGTGCGGCAACGGATCGGATCGAAAAACGGATTCAAGATTTAGGGGAAACAGAAGTGCCCAGCCGTGCGGTTGGGGAAGAAGTGATGCGAGCCTTACAGGAACTTGATCCGGTTGCATATGTGCGATTTGCCTCAGTCTATCGGGAATTTAAGGATATCGATCAATTCATGGATACGATTCGCGCATTAACGCATGAGTCGGGGCGTTCGTAAAAGAGATTCGCAAAAATTTGTTTATTCTTCGAACTTGCAGATGGGGATCACCTTCTCCTCTCTCGTGGTAATCGAAGAGGGTCGTGGTTTCCTCCGCAAGGTTCTCCATTGATTTTCCCATTCCCTGTGAATATTCATGGCAACTCTCAAAACTTCAAAGCCCCTCAAACGTGTAGCCTCTCCTCGGAAGCCAAAAGATAGTCGATCATCAAAAGGTGTCACTGCATGTCGGGTGGCCATTATTGGGGCTGGTCGGGGCGGCACGGCCCTGATGGAAATTTTTACAGAGGATCCGCTTGTCACTGTCGTTGGTGTGGCGGAAATTCGCACAATAACTGGGGGCGTTCGACTGGCTAGAAAATTAGGGATTCCCGTGCTTCGTCGCTATCAAGATCTGTTGAAAATGAAAGAAGTGGATTTAGTGATAGATGTGACTGGCAATCCTGAAGTGGAACAGAATCTGATGGAATTACAAGCTCCACATTTAGCCATTGCAGGTGGGGCAAGTGCCAAGTTTATGTGGCAACTCATTGAGGCCAGGATCCGGGCTTCGGTAGAAATTGAGAGCACTCTGACTCGGTATCAATCACTCTTCCGTCTGTATGTGAAAGAAGAGGCTGAAGGCGCTGTGGATGAAGAGCGTACGCGCATTGCTTGCGAAATTCATGATGGGCTTGTGCAAACCTTGGTTGGTGTCAATCTTAAGATGGAACGAGTGCGAGAACTCGTATCAGAGGATCCCAACAAAGGGTTAACCATGCTGAATCAAACCACTGTGCAACTAAAACATGCGATTCAAGAAGCCCGTGAGGTGGTGTATAATCTCCGCCCGGGGCAATATGATCACTTAGCACTCATTCCAGCCTTATCCAATTATTTGACGTCGTATGAGCGAGAACACAAGATTCGTACCACCTTTGAGGGAAAAGGAGATGAATCGCAGCTTGATCCTAAAGCCAAGGTGTTTGTCTTTCGCATGGTGCAGGAAGCCTTGAGTAATGTCGTCAAGCATGCCAAAGCCACGAAAGTCACCGTCAATGTGCATCTTACGAAGGATTTATTAAAAGCCAAGGTTTCGGATAATGGTCAGGGATTTGATGTGCAGAAAGAAGGGCAGAATCCGGAGAAGTGGGATCATTTTGGCGTCAGAAGCATGAAGGAACGTGCAAGAATGTTGGGAGGCGATATCCGTTGGGTATCAAAGTCTCGAACAGGAACGACTGTCGAAATTACTGTCCCGCTCGCCACAAAGGAGAAAATTCATTATGCCAAAAAAAACTAAAGTCTTGATCGTTGACGATCATCGGGTGGTGCGGGAAGGACTCTGCGCGATTCTCGAAACGAAAGATGATATTCAAGTTGTGGGAGAAGCGAAAGATGGCGGAGAAGCCGTTGAGCAGGCTCGATCGCTTTTGCCAGATGTCATTCTCATGGATGTCAGTATGCCGGGGATGACCGGAATCGAGGCCACACGAATAATTAAACGCGAGTTCCCCCATATTGGTGTGGTGGCTCTGACCATGTATGAGGAACAGCAGTATATTTTTGACCTTGTGAGAGCTGGGGCTACAGGGTATCTCCTCAAAGATTGTGATTCAGCGCAAATCATTGCGGCTATACGGACTATTGCGCGTGGAGAATCGCTCATTCATCCATCCGTTGCCAGTAAAATATTAGCGGAATTTTCGTTACTCTCTGAAGGGAAAGGAAAAAAACGGGGGATTTTAGAACATGATCTCACCGAGCGGGAAATCACCGTCTTGCAGCTCGTGGCTGATGGTAAAACGAATAAAGAAATTGCCAATGTATTGGATCTGAGTGAGAAAACCGTCAAAAATCATGTCCGCAATATTTTCCATAAACTCCATGCGTATGACCGGACGCAAGCCGCCATTCTGGCCATTCGCAAAGGCATCATTGAGCTTGATCCCGGTAAACGCGATTGAAAAAATATAAAGACTACCGCTATACGCTTTGCAAGATCTACGGTTGAGAGACTTAAATCGAGTCTGACCCCTTATGGTTGCCTCTTCTACGGTTTGAATCTGTATCTTTCTGGCCTTTGGAGAAAAACGGTAATTCCTCCTGAGTTTTAACGAATTATATTATGTGGAGAAATTTCAGAAAAAACGGCTTTTGGAATATAGGGATGGGGGGTCGTTGTTTTTCTGCCAATCATGTTTGGGAGAATTGCTTTGTATTATCAACTCAACTTTCCCAGCACATATGGACCAGATTATTGGGCAGATCTATTCAATGGTCTTGGGTCCCTGTATTTTTCTTTTTTAATTCTTGTGACCACAGGAGCTATTATCCATCGCTTGATACTCTGTTTGAAAACGAAAAATTTCCTCAAATTTCTAATCGTGTAGTTACCATTTTTCTGGCATTTATTAGCCCAGGAATATATTTCATTCCCGCGTTGCTATCTGCTCCCAATGGACTAATTGATGGGTGAGTTTTGGGAATTGTGTGTGGGACTCTCGCGTTTGGAATTTTTGTGAGATTCCTTTCTACTTAGGCAGGAGTAAAATTGAAAGTTCTTGAAGGCCAGGGTACGGCCCAGCAGCCGAGGCCCTTTTGTTTGGGCAAAAGAACCCAAAACCATTTCCACCCAGGTCGGCCACGTTCAATCGTGCTGATTCAGGCTTTGGAGTAGCGAATCAACTTGCTTCGTTCAAACAAGGTTCGCCAAAGGAGTAAAGCGTCAGCCCGGTTGGCCAACCTGAAGGTGGTAGGTGGATTGGATCGTTCATGTTGACAAGGTCTCATGATGCCTTGCTCGCCTCTTTTCATCGATGCTAACATAACTCTTTATTGTATTAGGTGAAAGGGAGTGTTGGGTTATGGCGAATGTGACGTTGTTGGTGTCAAAAACTTGTTCTGCTTGCCCTTCGGCGAAAACCATGTGGAAGGGCATGAAAGTCAAATATAGCTTTACGTATCGAGAAATCGATATTTCTTCGGAGCCTGGGCAAGAATTGGCGGAGCGGCATTCAATTCGGGCTGTACCAGCCACGATTATTAATGGGCGCTTGACGTTTATCGGAGTACCGCCTCGGGAAAGTGCGGAAAAGGCGATTAGAGCTAAGGCCAAATCAAAAAAGTCAACCGAAGAAGATTAGGAAATATGCTCCATGTATGATGACGATGACGACGAAATAGAATTAGATATTGAATTGCCAATCATTCCGCCGATGGATTCTGGCCCTCCGCCAGAATGTTCGTTTTGTGGTGATCCGATGTCTCGTATCGATGGCGGTTGGGCGTGCCCAGATTGTAATGGCGAATTAATCGGTCCCGAAACTGGCTAGCTTTCCCATTGCCCGCCCCTTGCCTCTCACCGTTACCAATTTGATATGGTCACGGTCTAGATGTTTACTCTTTTCAGCGGTCCTTTTCATCCTCATTTAGAATCGAAGCTTGTTGAAGCAGTTCAGCAGATTAAAGTTGCTGACTCTCGTACTCCCTTCGCCATCGTTGTGCCTTCCGAGTCGTTACGGCGCCGTCTTCAGTGGTTGTTGTGCGTCGAACATCACTGTGCGTTGTTTGATGTTCATTTTTTAACTTTTCATCAATTGGCTTTACGTTTGGATGCTGAACGACGAGCTGTTGCTCGGCCTGAAACACCGGTTTCTTCATTTGAGCTTGTTGGGGAATTTTTTTATGAATATCTGTTGTCCAACATCTTGCAGCAGGATGTCTCTCCCTCCAATCCCTTTGCCTTTCATTCCGAATCGTCCGGCCTCAGCTCGGCTTTGTGGCGGACCATTCAAGATTTACGGGAGGCCCAAGTTGAACCGCAAATTGCGCTTCGTGCAATGCAGGAAGGTTTGTTTGAAGAGGCGGCGATTGAACGTCTGAAAGGTGTGTTTGGACACCATGCAAGGCTTCAGGCATGGAGCGAAAAGCTTGGCGTGGGGCTGCCTGATGATCTTACGCATTCGGTTACTCCATGGGTCAGGGAATCTCCCTTCATTGCCAAACTTTCTTCAGTTCTTTATTACGGATTTTACGATATTACCCAGGTGCAGTTGTCTCTCTTAGAAGCAGTTGCGCGTGTGACTTCGGTGACAGTCTTTTTCCCTCTCTTTCAGGGAGAAGCATCTCAGTTTGCTCAGCGATTCTTCGATCGGCATCTGTTGAAAGCGGGGGTTATCAATCAAGCAGTCCAAGACAGCCTAGAATTATCGCCATCGGAACCAGTCAAAGTCTGGACGCCTGCCATCCAAGTGGTGAATGCCGTTGGGCCGGAAGGAGAAATCACCTTTGCCTGCAAAGCCATTGTGCAGCATGTGGAAGAGTTGGGTTATGCCTGGCATGAGATAGGGGTCGTGGCTCGGAATTTTGAGCCCTATCTCTCGTATTTCCCTAGAATTTGTAAGGCCCATCGTATTCCTTTTGGGACGACCGCAACCAGGCCAATGTTGGAAGAGCCGATGGCGAAAGTGTGGTGGACATTGGCTGGACTTAGAGAGGAACGATTTGGTTGGCGAAGCATGTTGGATGTCGTGGCTACTCCTTGGTATCGGAGCACGGTAATTAGTGAGGCGTCGGTTTCGACGAATATCAATGTATGGGTGGAGGCCGTACATCATTTTCGCATCGTGGGAGGCCGTGAAGACTGGGCGCGACTTAGTTCAGTCGCACAAGATTCTGCCGCTATTCAAGAATGGCAGGCAGCAAATGATCTATCCCTTGAGCAGGCTTCTGAATCATTGCAGATATTTGCCGAAACTATCAACGTGCTTATCGAAGATTATCTGGCACTGCCTGTTGTGGGTTCTATTGGTGAGTTGACGCAGGCCTTTGAAGGCCTGGTGGAAAAATATCTGTGTTTGCCGACTGATCTTCCTCCCTTTGCAGAAGATGCGGCAAGTGATACGCGAAACGAATGTCTGATGAATGGGTTTGAAGAGGCTGTGTGTTCTTTGCGCCAACTTGATTGCTTAGGTCAGCTCGTGACGTGGGAGCAGTGGTTGAAATTGTTTCGCTCCATGTTAGAGCGAACGCAGCTTCCTCTTTCAGGGCAAACCTCAATGGGTGTTCAAGTGTTGGATGTGATGGCGGCTCGTGGACGTCCTTTCAGAGTCATTTTTGTACTTGGGATGAATGATCATGTGTTTCCTCGAGTAGTGAGAGAGGATGCGTTTTTGCGTGATCGAGATCGTAAGGTTTTAGCCGAAAGTCTTGGCTATAAGATTGATGAAAAAATGACAGGTTTTGATGAAGAAACTTTATTATTCGCGCTTCTTCAACAATCGGCGCAAGATTA
Source organism: uncultured Nitrospirota bacterium (assembly GCA_937139405.1). Classification (GTDB taxonomy): domain Bacteria; phylum Nitrospirota; class Nitrospiria; order Nitrospirales; family UBA8639; genus Nitrospira_E. The sequence continues at coordinate 413,648 of CAKZPV010000004.1, read as the reverse complement.
TGTGTATTTCCTCTACCAGCGGGCCGATCTACATGGACGTCCACTCATTCCGTCTTCGTTCTTGAGAAATCATGTAATACATGCGGGAGCGCAACATGTCGATAGCGAACGCACTTTTCCAGTGGGTCTTCTTGAGCAATCTCATGTTTCATATTTTTTAACGGATCATGCCACGTCTCAAGAAACCAGGCTGCGCTTAGTCCTTGAAGGCAAATCACTTCAAGCGATGGTCTCGCATGAATCACCATGGTGGAATCTGTTTCAGCATGGCATGGAGGTGATGGCCCATCTTGAATGGGGCGAGTCAAAAGCTGGACCCTTTGATGGTATGACCGATGCCAATAGCTGGCATTGGCAGGATCTTGTCTCTCGGGGATTGTCGCCCACGGCATTGGGAATCTATGCCCAATGTCCCATGCGCTATTGGATGGGTCAGGTTCTGAAGCTTCAAGGAGCTCGAGGCCCTCTGTCGAAAGAGTTTCCCAGCCGCATGTGGGGCGAGCTTGTTCATTCTGTCCTCTGTCAGATGTATCAAGATCTGTCTCTACATGGGTGGCCGCAACACGCGATAAACCCTGTAGAGCTTTCAGGCATGGTCAAATCAAAAATGAATGATGTGTTTCAGGAATATGCACAGAGATTTGGAAAAGGGTATGAGCTCATTTGGGAGTGGATGAGGACTCGTCTCACACGCATGATGTGTTCACTGATTGACCGTGATCACAGCGACTTCATTGAGCAAGGATGGATTCCTGTTGAATATGAAGCCGAGGCAGTTGGAGCGCTTCCTCGCGAGGATCATGCTCAGGCCGAGTTGCTCAACATTCGTGGACGGTTTGATCGTGTTGATAAGTTACGCGACCAGTCTCGTGTTCGTATCGTGGACTATAAAATTTCCATGCGCAGATCGTTTCGAACTGATGAATTAGATTTAGTCACCAAAGCTCTCCAAGGTCGGCAGTTGCAACCCCCGCTGTATTCCTTTATGACGCCAATAAACCTTAAAAGTGAAACAGGTCAGGATGAGACCGATCCGATTTCCATCCAGTCGGTTGATTTCCTTTACTTGCGGCCTATGCAAGAAGAATCTGTGCGTTCGGCATCATTTTCAGGGGCCATCTGGGATACTGCGACGGGTGAACAATTGAGACGTACCATCTATGGTTGGATTCAGGAGATTCGTGCAGGGCAATTCTTTATCCTGCCTGGTACTTATTGCCAAACCTGTCAATATGCCTCTGCCTGTCGTTTTCAGCATCACCCCTCTTGGTTACGGGCTTATGTTCACCCCCTCGCGAAAACATATCGACAGATCCGCAAACAGAAAGTCTCTGATGACTAATCTCTCTCCGCTGTCTGATGCTGATGCTCGACAGATAGGGGAAACCACGTTTGATCGCAATGTTGTAGTTTTGGCAGGGGCGGGAACGGGAAAAACGACGTTGCTCGTGAATCGACTTCTCCATGCCTTATTACGTGAGCCACATCCGTTTCGATTAACCGAAATGTTGGCTCTGACCTTTACGAATAAAGCTGCAAATGAGATGAAAGGGCGTTTACGTGAGGCGTTATATGAAGTCTTAGCGTCATGCCAGTCACCATCGATCAACCAGAGGTCTGGGGACACAAGGCTAAAGGCATTTCAAGAGCAATATCATATCTCAACGGAACACATTGAAGAAAAAGTCATGCTGGCCCTCAACGATCTTGAGAAAGCCCATATCGCGACGCTTCATAGTTTTGCTGCCCATATTCTGAGGTTATATCCATTGGAAAGTGGGGTCGATCCGCATTTTCAAGAAGATGATGGCACACAATTTTTAGAGATGTTTTCTGAAGCCTGGAATTCTTGGCTTGATGAGGCATTGGGAGAACATGGGGTGCATCATGTTCAATGGCTGGAGGTCTTGGATAATGTCGAATTGAAAGGAATTCGAGAGTTTGCCTTAGCCTTATGTGACGATCAAGTCTCACTCCGAGACTTATACAGACAATTGGAGTCAGAGAGCTCATTTCCGGCTTTCGCTTCGTGGCTTTCCAAAAATCAACAACAGATTGTTCATCTGTTGCAAGAATATGCACCAGCGAAACCACGAAAAATTGAAAAGATGCTAGAAGTCGCAGAGCATGTATTCGACCTGATAGTCCAAGATGGGTGGCGAGGGATCGGAACTCTTGGAGATGATGAGAAGGCCCTCTTGTTGTCCGTAATTGGTCAAATGCCTAAGGGTTGGCCTTCTGATGATTTTCAGGCGGCTCGACGAATCATTCACAATGCGCAACGTCTATTGAATGTCGATGAAGGTTTTTTATGTAAGGTGGTAGGTCTCCTTCAGCCGTTTGTTGAGCATGTATGTCGAATGTATTCAGACAAGGGGTGGATTCGATTTGATGGGCTCATTGTTCGTGTGCGGGATGTTTTGCGTGATTTCCCGAGAGTGCGCGAACAGCTCAAGATGGACTTTCAAGCGATCATGGTTGATGAGTTTCAAGATACCGATCCATTGCAATATGAAATCCTCTTGTATTTGGGAGAACGATTGGGCGAACAATCTCAGAAATGGGATGCCATTCGATTCATGCCAGGCAAACTCTTTATCGTGGGTGATCCTAAGCAATCTATCTATGCGTTCCGTCGTGCTGATATTCAAGCTTTTGATCACGTCGTTCGCAAGCTCACTGAAGATGGCGGAGTCGTTTGTACGCTCACGACGAACTTTCGCAGTGCCCGTGCGGTGCTCAACGTCGTCAATGCCGTATTTGATCGAGTATTTGTCCAGGAAGATCAAGTGCAACCGCCCAATGTCGCGTTAATGGCGGGCCGCCAAAGGGAAGAAGCCTTGCCATCAGCTGGAGTTGAACTGTGTGTCATCGCGAATGCCGCAGAAGATGAATGGGACGCCGAACGGGCCACACGAGTAGAAGCCGAATGGTTAGCGACATGGATTCAGGAGCAGTTATCTTCCGACCAACAATGGGTGTTAGAGAATGGAAATCGCATTCTGTTGCGTCCGGGACATATAGCGGTGTTATTTCGGAAATTTACGAATGCCCATGTGTATTTGGAAGCGATGCATCGTCGAGGGGTGTCATACTTAACGGATGGTGAGCGACATTTCTATCGTCGGCAGGAAGTGATTGATCTGGTTAATGTGCTGCGAGTCTTGGATGATCCGAGCGATGCCATTGCCATCGTGGGGATTCTGCGTTCATCGTTGGGTGGCGTGCCGGATCCAGACATTATGGACTTAGCCAGGCTTGGTCCTCTGGATATTCGTCAGACCAATATGTTGGCGACATGGGAAAGTATTAAAAAGCCCTTGATTCTCATTCTGTTTGAACAACTAGAAGCCTTGCATGTTCAAGCCAAAAAGATTCCTATTCCTGAATTTATTGATCTCCTATTTACGCAACTTCCTATTGTGGAGTTAGCGGCAGCATCGAGTCATGGCGAGCAAGCGGTGATGAATGTGTGGAAACTTCGAGATCTCATGGCAACACAGGCGGCCGTTCCGCATCTTTCCTATTCTGGTTATGTTCGTCGATTGATGGATTGTCTGATGACGCATCCTCCTGAGCCCGAAGCGTCTTTAGAGGAAGAATCATTAGATGCTGTCCGAATATTATCGATTCATAAAGCCAAGGGGTTGGAGTTTCCTGTTGTGGTGTTGCCGGGTTTGCATCAAAAGTCGCCGGTCTTGGATCGTAGGGCCAAGGTGTCAGTTGATTGGATGAATGGAGTCTATGGCTGTACTTTTCCTCCCACCTGGAATAGAGGCCAAGTTCTGCTCTGGGAGAAAGAACAAATTCGAGAGAAGGCTGAACAGCGTCGAGTGATGTATGTGGGGATGACTCGGGCGAGGGATCGATTGATGTTGTCGGGTGGTCACTTGAATAAACCGATTGGCGAGAGTTTTTTGGGGATGCTTCAAGATGTCGCTGATGGAGAAGTCGGCAACTCAGAGTATGAGACCGTTCACATAGGCGAGGCTGTGATTCGGCAGACCGTGTTGACATCCAGAGATTTGCCACCGTTAGAGCGAGTGAAGCTGGCTTCCAGTCTGTCTGTGATGGAGCATCAGAAAGAGAGACCTTTTTCTTTCGAAAAAGATCGTGAGCGTGAGACAGCCTGGCAACAGGTTTTGCAAAATGCAGCTTTTTTGACTCCATCCTTGATGCGTTCGTCTCAAGGGCCAAGACTCTCTCCTATTCGACGAAGGCGTTCAAATTTAGCTAGTCAGGATATTGGAACCATAGTGCATCAGTTACTTGAACGTTGGGATTTTCAGTTGGGACCGGATAATTTCCGGGAGCCATTAAGAGAAATTTGCCAAGATTTTTTTAATAGCAAGTTTGACAGTGAGGAAAAGAATGACGCCGTATTGGATATTGAAGAACTGATGGAATCTTTTGTTCAGTCGTCTTCCTATTTAGAATTGCAACAAGCGACCGTGATTGGGCGAGAAATCCCCTTTGTCATGTCTTGGTCGGATGAAACCCAAGATGGTTCAGTGGTTTGCCCCTGTGTGATGGAGGGCGTCATGGATGTGGTCTACGAAGTGGCTGATGAGGTTTGGGTTGGGGATTATAAGACCGATAGGGTGACGGCTTCTAATGTGGTTGGGTATGCTGAAGCGTATCGTCAGCAAGCGCAGGTCTATGCGTTGGCGGCTTCACGGTCTTTGGGATTGGACGTCAAGGGATGTAAACTTTTATTTATACGAATTGGTGAAACGGTGACTGTCATGCGTGATGTTGCCATGTTGTTATAAGGAGGGATCTATGACTGGGTTTCGATTGGTGATTTTTGGCTTGTTCTCTTGTGTTTTTCTTGTCAATCTTGGATGTGCGTCCGATAAACCTGCTCCCTTGATGGTGCTTGACCCACCCTCCAATACGATGACTGAGGTGCAGACCTTCTTGGCGGAAGGAAATCGTCTATTTCGTGAAGGGCGGTGGGGCGGCGCTAGACAACAATTTCAAGCTGCGGTCCAAACTCAACCAGATTTGGCCGAAGCGCATTATAATTTGGCGCTCGCCATGGATAAAATGGGTGATGATGAAGGAGCAAAGCCGCATTATATTAAAGCCGCCAATTTGGCTCCTGGGCATAAAGTCATTTGGAATTCTCCCCCGCTTCGGCGCTATGGCAATGTTCCTGATAAGCCCGTCGAAGCCAGTGCCAGTCCGGTACTCCCAAGCATTGGAGGAGGAGGTAGTGGTATTGGTGGCGGAGGCCCCGGAGGGGGATTCTAGAGAGAGGGGCGACGAATCAAGCACATCAATTCTTACAACAAAAAATCATGATGTTTCATGTATATGGAGGATGAAAAAAATACAGCTCAAAGATAGGCGAGTCATCGTTGTTGGAGGAAGTTCCGGTATTGGACTGAAGCTTTGTGAGGAACTTGTTACCGTCGGAGCTGATGTGGTGATTGCCTCTCGATCTGCTGAGAAGTTAGACGCAACAAAGAGGAAGTTGAAGGATAAGGTGACCACCTATGAGCTTGATGCGAGTGACGAACAAGCCGTTCTTCACTTTTTTGCCCACGTTGGGAATTTTGATCATTTAATTGTCACGATTAAGCCAGATCATATGATCAGTGAATTTGTTACAACCTCTATCTGTGAGATCCGTAAGGCGTTCGAGGCGAAGTTTTGGGGCCAATATTATTTAGCACGACATTGTCTTCCTTCTATCTCAAAAGACGGAAGCATTCTCCTTACTTCAGGGATTGCTTCCAGTCGTGGGTATAAAGGATATTCAGGGATAGCCGCGATAAATGGCGCGATTGAATCCCTCGTCAAAACTCTTGCTGTGGAGTTGGCTCCTCTGAGAGTGAATGCTGTCTGTCCTGGTTTTATTGAGCGTTACCGCAATGACTTTGAAAGATACGATATCATTAAAACTTTAGGAGCTCGCCCGCCTTTGGATCGAATGGGCTCTCACGAAGAAGTGTCTGCAGCCTATGCATTTTTACTGCAAAATCAGTATGCGACAGGGATTGTGTTGCCAATAGATGGTGGGGAATTATGCGCGTAAGCGGAAAGAATACACTCATAAACAGTGATAGCCATTCCACTATGCTGTGTTTGGCTCAAGACGAGGTTTTTGATTTGTGATATCCGCGAAAAATCATGATGAGGCCTAGAGCAATCATGGGAATGCAGAGAAGTTGTCCCATGGTCACCCATTGGAAGATGAATCCCAGATGACTATCAGGTTCTCGGAAAAATTCTACGAAGAAACGTGCGACGCCATATCCAGAAATGAACATCCAAAATATGGTGCCAGGTGGAGTGGTCCATCGGTTCATGATCGTGAGAACCATAAAAAGCGCGATACCTTCCAACCCGGCTTCATAGAGTTGTGAGGGATGTCGGCATTCAGGTCCTCCCTGTGGGAAAACCATACACCACTCGACATCAGTTGCCCGTCCATATAACTCGCCATTAATGAAATTCCCCAGTCGTCCGAAGCCTAACCCAATAGGGGCGGCTCCCGCCGCTAGGTCGGCAACGGAGGCCATGGAAAAGCCACGTCGTTTGCAAAACATCACAAGGGCCACACAAACTCCAAGCAAGCCTCCATGGAAGGACATGCCACCTTCCCACACCGCAAATATTTTCATCGGATTGTCCCAATAAAACGGCAAGTTATAAAACAGGACGTATCCTAATCGTCCTCCAATAAAGACCCCAAATGCCGCAAACACAATTAAATCAGAAAGTTGTTGAGGGTCGAGCGGGATCTGTTTTTTTGCTGCTCTGGTTTTAATGAGCCAATAGGCACCACCGAGGCCCAAAAGATACATGAGACCGTACCAGCGGAAGGCCAAGGGCCCAATTTGAAAAAAGACCGGATCAATCTCAGGGTACGGTAGTTGTGCGAGAGTGGGTAGAATGTCCATTAGTTTTTTTGAAAGAAAATTTGTAAGGTAGTGGTGCCAGATAATTGTGGAATGGAATAGGGCTGGCTTACACTAGCGTGAGAAGGTTGAGGATGGGTATTTCTCTTTTCATATGCGTGAATCTTCTTAATATACCAAATCCATGAAAAAAAATGTCGAGTTCTCGCTCTTGAGTTTTTTCTTTTTTCCCAGACGTGAATCGTATGGCAGAACCTGAATCAATATCCCGCTCCAACGGAGCAGAAACCATCTTAGACTGTATTAGTGATGGAGTCATCACGATTGATTTGCACAAGCGCATCACGTTTCTCAATCGTGCTATGCAGACGATGTTGGGTTATGAAGTACCAGATTCTGGGATGTTATTGGCTTGTGATTTGCTCATTCAAAGTAATATCTGTTCGAGTCAAGATTGTGTGTTGGAGCGTGCGCTTCGAGGCGAGCGAGTGTCAAATTTCGAGGCTATTGTTCGTCGTCGTGATGGTATTCAGATGCCAGTGAGCATCAATACTGATTTTTTGTTGGACAAAGAAGGCAAGTTGATAGGGCTCATTGAAGTCATACGAGATATTTCGCTTGTTCGAGAACTCACGGCCAAAACAGCGGAGGTCTCAGAACTGAAGCATCGTTTAGCTGAGCAGATTCAATTCGATCATATTGTTGGCCGCAGCCCGCTTATGCAAAACATTTTTGCCAAGCTTCCGGGCATTGCGGCATCAAAGTCTTCGGTCTTGATTACGGGTGAGAGTGGGACAGGGAAGGAGCTCATTGCCTATGCGTTGCATGCGCATAGCCCGCGAAAACAGGCTCCATTTGTTGTGGTGAATGGGTCAAGTTTGTCAGAAGGTGTCTTAGAAAGTGAATTGTTTGGTCATGTGAAAGGGGCTTTTACGAACGCGTATGTTGATAAACCAGGTCGGTTTGAAGTGGCAGATGGAGGCACCATTTTTCTCGATGAAATTGGTGAAATGAGCTTGGCTACCCAGGTGAAATTATTAGGTGTCCTTGAGCGAGGACGGTTTGAGCGGGTTGGCTCGAATGACACCATTAGCGTGGATGTCAGAATTGTGGCCGCAACGAATCGAAATTTAGAAGAGGCTGTTCGAGAAAGTCGTTTTCGAGAGGACTTGTATTATCGAATTCGAGTCATCCCCATTAACTTACCACCGCTTCGTGACCGCTCAGACGATATTCCATTATTGGTGAATCATTATCGGGAAAAATTCAATCGAGAAATGAACAAGCAAGTCGCGGGACTCTCTCCGCAATCGTTGATGGCTCTTGAGCAATATCCCTTTCCTGGGAATATTCGTGAATTACAGAATGTGATGGAGCATGCCTTTGTGTGTTGTGAGGAGCGTACGATTCAACTTGGGCATCTGCCTGCTGATTTGCAGCGATATTACTTAGAACATCAGGAATGGACAGATACGGAATCTTTGCAATCTATTGAGCGGCAGGCCATCTGTCGAGCCCTGGATAAATCTGGTTGGCATTTTAAGGAAGCTTCCGAGCAGTTAGGCATTGGTCGATCGACCTTATGGCGAAAAGTCAGACAATTTGGTCTGAAGCCAGGGATATAGGTTGTTTCATTTTGGGATCTGTTGATACCAACTGGTATCTTTTGGTAAAACAATTAATATAATCAATGTTTTGTGTAATAAATTTCGTGAATAAATTAATTGTGTGTTTCATTTTGAAACAAATGCGATTTCTTTTATATTGAAAAATATATTATAAATCAATACTTTATGAAATGGGGTTTTCGGTATCTCCCTTGCTTATGTACGTTGACCTACGAATTCATTTTTTATTTCATGGTGTATTAGGAAGGGGTGTAGTAGATGGATTGTCCACGATGTCAGGGAATCATGATTCAGGATAAATTTGGGGATGTCGCAGATGAAGCTGGTGCCATGTATTTTTCAGGCTGGCGATGTATTACTTGTGGAGAAATTTTGGATCCAGTGATTGCAGCTAATCGTCAAAACCATCATGAGCCACTCATTGGACGTTCGCGCAAAAAATTTGCGACTCAGCTTGGTTAGAAATTTTTCAACAACCAATTTTCTCCTTACATTGTTCTTGTGTTACTCGGTGAGGCCATACTTGACTCTCTACTTTGTGAAAAGAGTGGGAGAAAAGGTGTGGCCTCTGTATGATGGGGTGACAAATAACGGATGTAGTCGAATGGATTGTGTCTTTAGGGTATATTCAATAGAGTTTCCAGAAGGAGCACGATAAATGGCTGAAGAACAACATTCCCCTCCGTCAGCAGATACTGCTAATCAACCACAGGAAAACCCACTTCCTGGGGTAAAGCATATTATTGCCGTGAGTAGCGGAAAAGGTGGAGTAGGGAAATCGACGGTCACGGTCAATATGGCTGTGGCCCTCAAGCAAGAGGGCTTTGCAGTTGGGGTTATGGACGCGGATATTTATGGCCCGAATATTCCTATGATGATTGGGGTCACTCAAGAGCCAGTTAAAGACGGCGAGAAAATCACTCCTGCGGAAGGGCAGGGAGTGAAAGTCATTTCGATGGGATTCTTTGTTCCGGAAGATACGCCGGTCGTATGGCGCGGTCCGATGGTCCATTCGGCTATTCAACAGTTTTTTCGTGATGTGATCTGGGGCGAACTGGATTATTTGTTAATCGACCTTCCTCCAGGTACAGGAGATGTGCCTTTAACCCTTTCGCAGCTCGTGCCATTAACCGGTGCAATTACGGTCACGACTCCTCAAGCGGTGGCGCTCTCAGATGTTCGAAAAGGCATGACGATGTTCAAAAAAGTAAATGTGCCATTGCTGGGCATTATTGAAAATATGAGTCATTTTGTGTGTGGACATTGTGGCGAGCGCACTGAGATCTTTTCCCACGGTGGAGGCGAACAGGCTGCGAAAAAATTTGAGATTCCATTTCTTGGGCGCATTCCTCTGGATCCAGCTATTCGAGAAGGCGGTGATCACGGAAAGCCGATTGTGGTCAAAGACCCTCAGTCTCCTCAAACCCAAGCATTTGTCCAAATCGTACGGACACTTGTGAGCCAAATCGAACAAGGTGAAAAGGGAGAAAGCGGGGCATCTCCGACTCTGTCGAGTATGCTGAAAAAAATTAAGGATCCGATACAGAAACCATCATAGCCCATTGAGCCTTTGTCTGAATGGAATGAGGAGACGTTATATGGGAGAGTGGGTTCAAATAGCGAAAACAGATGACATCAGCCCAGGGACTGGCGTCGTGATTGAAGCCAAGGATAAATGTCTAGCTGTCTTCAATGTGGATGGCGCGTTCCATGTCACAGATAATATGTGCCTGCATCGAGGTGGGCCGTTAGGAGAAGGCGATCTAGAAGGAGAGACGGTGACGTGTCCGTGGCATGGATGGGAATATAATGTTAAAACTGGTCATTGCTTGAACAATCCGTCCAGCAATATCAAATCCTACGAAGCTGTTGTTGAAGAAGGTGAAGTGAAAATAGAACTCTAAGACATATCCGAAATAGCCTATTCCGTTGCATTTCTCTAGTCACGCAGTGATTTGGTGTAGCACCTGGCTTAACTCCGTCAGGCGAAACGGCTTAGCCACGACCCCATGAAATCCAAATGTTGAGTAGCGCGAAAGCACGGGATCATTTGAGTAGCCACTTGCCACAATCGCTCTGACCTCCGGGTCGAATTTCCGAAGTTGTTGTACGGTATCTTTCCCGCCTAAGCCACCAGTAATGGTTAAATCCAAAATGACCGCGTTGAACGGTTGATGCGTGTGATAGGCTTCCTGATAGCATTCAAGCGCTTCATTTCCTTCAGACACACATTCCACATCGTATCCAAGATGTCGGAGCATTTCGCCTAAGAGGAGGCGAATGGATTCTTCGTCATCCATGACCAAGACTCGTCCTTCGCCTGTCATAGTGGCAGATGTAACCCGAGGAACCGACATTACGATTTGAGATGCTGGCAGGTGAATAATAAACGTTGTCCCTTGACCTTCAGTAGACGAAACCGTGATCCGGCCGTGGTGGTTGTTGATGATAGAGTACGTTGTGCTCAAACCGAGTCCACTGCCAGAGGGTTTGGTTGAATAGTATGGGTCAAAAATTTTGTGTAAAGACTGAAAGGGAATCCCGTTTCCACTGTCCTGAATCGCGAGTTTGATATATTTCCCTTCAGCAGAGAGGGACTTTTGTTTGGCCTGTTTGGTCGTCAAAATAATATTTTCTGCCGTGATTGACAGTATTCCACCAGTGGGCATGGCTTGGTGAGCATTGACAGCAAGATTGTGAATTACTTGGCCAATTTGTCCCTCATCGGCCTCGATAGGCCAGAGATCATCAGGGATCTCACATTGGCAGCGCGTCGATGATCCAGAGAGCGCAAACGCGGCAGATTCAGGGATGACCTGCTGTAAGGCCAAAGATTTTTTGAGAGGAGTCCCACCTTTGGCAAATGTCAGGAGTTGTTGCGTGAGTTTTTTTGCACGGAGAGAAGCATTCTCTGCTTCGGATAAAAAATTATATAAATGATCCCTGGAGTTGACCCAGGTTTTTGTCATGGAAAGATTCCCCAAGATGGTTGTGAGCAAGTTATTGAAATCATGCGCAATGCCTCCAGCAAGGAGTCCTAAGGATTCTAATTTACTGGCTTTCAGCCGTTCTTCATCTAATTTGATTCGTTCGGTCATATCACGCAAGATCAACACGGCTCCTAACAGGTTGCCATCAGATCGTCGTAAAGGAGTCACGCTATAGACAACCGGTCGTTCTCCGTTGGTGCGATCGAATAGTGGATAATGCTCAAGCGGGTGAAGGGGGGTCTCAACCTCTAAAACGTGTGTGACGGGATGGTCGTTCTTCTCGTTGATTCCGGAATCGAGAAATCGGACAATTTCTTCAATCGATCGTCCCAAGGCGTCTTGCTGCTTCCATCCACTCAGTTCTTCGGCCATGTCATTCATATAGGAAATGCGCCCTCGTGTATCGGTCGTGAAGACACCTTCCACAATTGCGGACAGCGTAATAGCCATGCGCTCACGTTCTTCGCGTAACGTTTCTTCGGTCAGCTTCAAGCGGTGTTCTTGCTGAATTTGCTCAAATGTTTGCGTCACAATGGATGGAAGAAGCTCGATGAGACTGCTGTCTTTAATGAAATAATCACGAGCGCCGCGCTTCATCATTTTGACGGCAAGACGTTCATTGCCTTGACCGGTGACCACGATAAATGGGAGCGTGATGTTATGTTGATTGAGATGTTGAATGAGGTCTTCGCCGGACATATCGGCGAGTTGTAAATCTAGAAGGAGAAGATCCGCCTGATGATGTGAAAGCCAGGTGAGCGCTTCTTGACCGCTATAAGCAACGGCAGTAAGAAACCCTTCTCGAATGAGACATCGTTGGATAAGACGAATCAGACCTTGGTGGTCGTCAACGATTAAGACGGTGCGTGTATGAGACCGATCCTCCATGAAGAACCCTCCTTCAACCGGCTATCCGGAAAACGAAACACTGTGTGTCGAACGTCACATTGGGGGAAAAATAAAGACGAATAGGACACAGAGTTCATCCGGAATTGATGAGAGAAGGAAAGCGATTGTAGATGTTGACTAACTAGCATAGAAGAGAAATGAAGAATGGAGGATTGTTGAGCACATTGATGGAAGTAATGACTACCATAATTGCTCCACCGAGAGTTGTCTAAAAAAGGGAACGGTGAGTGTAGCGAAATCAACAAAAGACTGCAAGAAAAAAATGCGTGGCGTACTGAATATGCTTGAGGAGCAAAGGAAGAAGTAGCATGAGATGGACTGTGGATAAAGACACTCAGGCATGGCTTCACTGGAAAGTTCTTGATATCATTGAAATATTTTTGGTTTCTGGAGTTTCCTCTACCATAAATGATCATTAAACGACTTCTGCTCTTCATTCCTCTGGTTTTAGTTTGTCTGCTCCTTCAATCCTATTTCTGGGTTCCCACCTATGAAAATCAAGCGTCTGGAAATCCCAGTCGTCTGGTGACCTATATTGAAGCATCGAGTGGAGATGCCAAATTTCTGAATCCCATTCTGAGTGCCGACTCTTCGAGTGCGAATATTGTATCTCAGGTCTTTGAGGGATTACTTGACTTGGATGAAAATCTCAGTCTCCGTGGCCGTTTAGCCACCGATTGGCAGATTTCCGAGCAAGCGTACTTATTGGTCAATCCCTATCACCGTTTTCCTGACGGGACGGAGGTAACAGGAACAACGCTTTTTCACCGCATTCAAAAGGCCTGGCTAACTGGGACAGATGAAAGCCTCAAAAAAAATGTGCAATCCCTTGAACTCTTGTCTGCCACTCAAAGGAAAGAAACCGTTTCTTTATTATTGTCCAATACGGAAGGTCAGCCACAGCTCAAAGACATTCCCGTCACGGTGAAGGTTCCTGTGCGAGTTGCGTTTACCCTTTCGCAGGTTGATCAGGACTTATTTGAACGTTTAAAACCCATACTAGGAGAACAATATTTCGAGCATTTTCCATTCGATGAGCTGATTCAATTCCCTAAAGATATTTCTCAGGAAACTGAACAAGCTCTTCGTGAAAAATTCCCTACCATTCTTCCGATAGGCGAACACAATCCCACAATTGTGTTTCATCTCCGGAAGAACGTGAATTTTCATGATGGTCATGAACTTGATGCGGGGGATGTAAAGTTCACATATGAAGCCATCATGGATCCGAAAAACCTTTCACCACGGACACCTGATTTTGAGCCAATCAAGAAGGTGGAAATCGTTGATCCCTATACCCTGAAAATTGTCTATAAGCGACTCTATTCTCCTGCGATTACTGCCTGGACGATGGGAATCCTTCCTGAGCATCTTCTCAACGATGCGGCACTAGACCGTGAGAAGCAGAAACGAAATCTTTCACAAGAAGCTCAAGAAGTGTTTGGAATGCGGGATAGTCAATTGACGCGACGGCCAATTGGGAGTGGCCGGTTTCAGTTTGTGGCCTGGAAGGGAGACCAATATATTCATCTCAAACGATTTGATGACTATTGGGAAGGGCCGACCCAATATCAAGACTATTATATGCGAATCATTCCGGAGCTTTTCACACAAGAGGTAGAGTTTAGAACGGGATCCATTGATTTCTATGCGGCCTTACCGCATCAAGTTGATCGCTACAAAAATGATTCCACCTATCAATGGTTTTCCAGCTTAGGATTTGCGTATAACTATATTGGGTACAACAATCGAAAGCCCTTGTTTGCTGAGGCGGATATTCGGAAAGCCTTAGGAATGGCCATCAATATAGAAGAAATTATTCAATATCTGGTGTATGGAGAAGGAGAGAGCATCACAGGGCCGTATCCTAAAAATACCGAATGGTACGACACCTCCATTCAGCCACTTCCCTATGACCCACAAGGAGCCCAAGCCATCTTTCAAAAGCATGGGTGGAAGATGAATGAAGATGGGTGGCTAGAGAAAAATGGAAAAATTTTTGAGTTCAATTTGATTACGAATAATGGCAATCCTATCCGAAAAAACTTATTGACTATCGCTCAGAATGCGTGGAAAAAAATTGGGATAAAAGTCAATACTCAGATATTTGAATGGGCGGTCTTCTTGGGTGATTTTGTGAATACTGGAGATTTTGATGCTGTTGTGTTGGGATGGAGCATGGGCATTGATCCTGATCTGTATCAGATTTGGCATTCGAGTCAAGCAGGGCCTCAGCAATTGAATTTTGTTGGCTATCAGAGTCAACGAGCAGATGAACTTATTGTTCGTATTCGGCAAGAATATAATCGAGCACAACAGCGTCAACTCACACATGAACTGCATCGATTGATCCATGAGGATCAACCCTATACATTCTTGTATGCTCCATTAAGTACCAGGGTGTTGGATAAAAAGATTGTCTTGGTCAATAAAGGCGCTGATGGCAAAGAAGACTATCAAAAGATTTATCCTATCAAGAGTGGAGATGTTACTTTCCATTTTCACAAATGGCGCAAGTTGAAATCTACGCCAGTTTTTACTCATTAAGATGCATTAGAACATGTGGAATTTTATTATTCGTAATATTGGACAGCGATTGATTCTGTTGATCATTGTGTCCTTTGTTGCTCATTCGTTTATCCATTTGGCGCCGGGTGAACCCAGCGAAGTCGATCCGATGAATCCAAGGATGAAACCCGAAGATGTCGCGAAGATTCGAGCTGCCTTTCATTTGGATGATCCGGTCTATATGCAGTATGCCTATTGGATTCGAGATTTAGGCACTGGAGAATTGAAATCCTTTAAAGATAGTCAGCCGGTCCTTCCAAAAATTTGGAATCGCTTTCTGAATTCTTTGCCGTTGTTTCTTTTAGCCACGGTATTAGTCTGGACCTGGGCGTTCCCCACAGGGATTTATGGGGCGGTATGTCGAGGTGGTGTGTATGATCGGAGTACAGTGTTTTTGTCCTATGCGCTGATATCCGTTCCGGGATTTTTCCTTTCCTTCTTAGCCATTTTGTGGGTGGTGGGATGGTTTGGTGTTCCGGTTATCGGTATGAAAACATTTGGGATGGACCATGCGGAGACTGCGTATAAAGCCATGGATCGTGTCTGGCATTTGGTTATTCCCTCCGTCATGGCAGCCATAGCAGGGATTGCCGTGTTGTCTCGGTATGTCCGCTCTCAAATGTTAGAGGTCTTGAGTCAGGACTATGTCCGGACAGCTAGGGCCAAAGGACTGCAAGAAGATACTGTGGTGTATCGTCATGCTCTTGGAAACGCCCTTCTCCCCTTTGTCACCATGTTTGGACTCTTACTCCCAGAACTGATTGGGGGATCAGTTATTTTTGAACAAATTTTTGCGTGGCCTGGATTGGGACGCTTAGGGTATGAAGCCATTTTAAGCAGAGATTTTCCGGTGATTATGACTTTGAATCTTATTGCGGCCATCCTCACTCTCGCGGGAACACTACTTTCCGATATTCTTTATGCCGTGGTGGATCCTCGAATTCGCTTACATTGAATCTCATCACAAAAAGAATCTGCCATGATTGATGAATCACAAGGTACTCTGGCCAATCAGATGTCTCAACTATCGTTGGATTCAGAAGGGTTGCCACCGCCGGAAACGCCCTGGCAGGAATTTTTGCGAATCTACCGAAAGGATTATCAGGCCCTCTTGGGATTTTGGGTCTTGATGATTCTCTTGGTGACGGCAGCGGCTGGAAAAGTCTTGACGGAATGGTGGGTGGTTTTTGATCCGGAAGTGGTGAGACTGACCGAGAAATTTCTCCCTCCCTTCGCTAGCCCATCCCCAGACAGCGTAGACGCCGATAGACCGTTTGGGGGCGTCTATGTATTGGGCACAGATGAATTAGGTCGTGACGTGTTCGCACGGATGTTTCAGGGTTCATTTGTCTCCTTATCCATTGGTTTTGTCGCGGTGGGGATTTCTTTAGGTATCGGTATTGTCTTGGGCGGACTCGCAGGATTTTATGGTCATGTCAAATTAGGATTCCTGACGGTTGATACGTTGATCATGCGCTTTACAGACGCCATGATGTGCTTCCCGCGGTTTTTTCTCATTCTCACAGCCGTGGCTCTGCTTCCACCCAGTATTTATACCATTATGATGATCATTGGATTGTTCGGGTGGATGGGCACGGCGCGATTTGTGCGGGCAGAATTTTTTTCAATTCGAGAACAAGACTATGTAGTGGCTGCGAAAGCGCTAGGGATACCCGAAGGTCGGATAATTTTTCGCCATATGGTGCCAAATGCTCTCGCGCCAGTGTTCGTGTCAGCCACGATTGGTGTGGCTTCGGCCATTTTGACAGAATCTGGATTAAGCTTTTTAGGCTTTGGCGTTCCGCCTCCGTATGCTACCTGGGGAAATATTTTATCTGATGGTAAGGGATTTATTTTTGACGCCCCTTGGCTCTTTTTTATTCCAGGTCTGGCCATTTTTTTCGTGGTCTTAGCTTTTAATCTCGTTGGTGAGGGCTTGCGAGAGGCTCTCAATCCTAAATTGCGGCGTCGATAAATGGAAACAAGTCTCAACCCTCTCTTACAAGTGTCTAACCTTTGCACGTCATTTTTTACCGACAAAGGTGAAATCAAAGCGGTCGATGATGTGAGCTTTTTTTTATCTGCCGGACAGACGCTGGCCTTGGTAGGCGAATCCGGTTGTGGGAAGTCGGTGACGGCCTTATCCATTATGCAATTGCTCTCTTCTCCTGGGCGCGTGGTGGGTGGGATGATCAATTTTAAGGGCCAAGATCTGCTCAGTCTTCCCGAATCGGCTATGCGCAAGATTAGAGGTAATTCCATTGCTATGGTGTTCCAGGAGCCGATGACCTCCTTAAATCCGGTGATGCGGATTGGGGACCAAATAGGAGAGGTCTTGAAGATCCATACCGATTTGTCGAATGCTTCGATTCGTCAAGAAGTCATTGATCTATTGGAGAAAGTACGCATTGCATCGCCAGAAGAACGTATCGACCAATATCCCCATGAAATGTCCGGAGGTATGAAACAACGAGTGATGATTGCGATGGCTTTAGCCTGTAAGCCGGACTTGCTCATTGCTGATGAACCGACGACTGCGTTGGATGTGACGATTCAAGCGCAGATTTTAGATTTGCTAGCTGATTTGCAAAAAGATTTAGGCATGGCCATCTTGCTGATTACCCATAACCTGGGAGTCGTCGCGCAATTTGCCCAGGATGTCATTGTGATGTATGCCAGTAAAATTGCTGAGCGGGCTGAGGTGAAGGAACTGTTTCAGAATCCCTGCCATCCTTACACGCGTGCCCTTTTGAATTCTTTGCCGCGTCCCGGAGAGCGGCAGATACGATTGGAAGCTATTCCAGGCACGGTACCATCACCTTTGCAATATCCCACAGGATGTCATTTTTCATCACGATGTTCCGAGGTCTTGGATCACTGTCCCACCGAATCTCCTCCTACGATAAAGGTTGGGGAGTTCCATGATGTCGTCTGTTGGTTACATGGGTCACAACATTCTTCATGAATTTCTGATGCCAGGGAATAGCTCACAACCACTTCTTCAAGTCACAGGACTGAAAAAATTTTTCCCTGTGCGTAGCGGAGTCTTTTCGCGTGTGTCAGCATGGGTGAAAGCCGTCGATGATATTACGCTGCATGTGAATCACGGCGAAACGCTGGGTTTAGTAGGAGAATCAGGTTGTGGGAAGACTACTGTTGGTCGTTCTATTCTTCGACTCATGGAGCCGACGGCTGGAAAAATTCAGTTTGAGGGAGAAGATGTGTTGGCTCTCAAGCCTCGAGAATTGAGGGCCGCCCGCCGCCGGATGCAAATAATTTTTCAAGATCCCTACAGCTCGTTGAACCCGCGCATGACCATTGGCTCTATTGTGTCAGAGCCGCTTAAAATTCATAAAATCGCAAAGGATCAAGAATTGCAAGATCGAGTCAATCAATTATTCGTGAAAGTCGGGCTTAGACCGGAGCATCAGTCCCGGTATCCTCATGAATTTTCTGGCGGACAACGGCAAAGAGTAGGGATTGCTCGTGCACTCGCCCTTAATCCAAAATTTATTGTGTGTGATGAAGCGGTATCGGCGTTGGATGTTTCCATTCAAGCACAAATTTTAAATCTGCTTCGAGATCTCCAACAAGAATTTCATCTGTCCTATCTTTTTATTACGCATGATCTGAATGTCGTGCAATATCTAGCCGACCGTATTGCCGTCATGTATTTAGGGAAACTCTCGGAGGTTGCGCCTGCTGAAGATCTTTTTACTACGCCCAAACATCCGTATACGCAAGCGCTCTTGTCAGCCAACCCTATCCCCGACCCCACTGCTGTCTCCAAGCGAACGATTCTTTCCGGGGATGTCCCTTCGCCCCTAAACCCGCCCAACGGATGTCGCTTTCACCCCCGCTGCCCAGAAGTGATGGATGTCTGTAAAACTGCAGATCCACCCCTTATTACCATTGGTCCACTCGACCGTGGCCATCAAGTCTGGTGCCATCTCTATTCCTAAATTTGTTTTGCAACCACGTGAGCCCGTCGAATGCCGCCCCTTTGGCAGCTTTAACCAATTCTGACCATACTGAATACCAATATTTAAATAAACTGGTCCCTATTTCATGGGAAATCCGCTCCGTTTGGATAGGGACAAATCATGCCGCTATTCATCGACTCTATTATCACGACACATTCCGCTATAATGATAAAGAGGCCGAGCCCGAATGAGTGACTCCTACACCATAGGCACCCTTCTGCTAGATCGTTTGCACAAGCTGGGGCTGCGTCATATGTTTGGGATTCCCGGCGATTATGTGCTGACGCTCTACAAACTCCTCGAAGAATCTCCAATCCAGCACATCGGAACAACCCGAGAAGATTGTGCCGGCTTTGCCGCGGATGCTTATGCACGGATTCATGGGATAGGCGGCGCATGCGTGACCTATTGCGTGGGTGGACTGAATATGGTTAATGCAATTGCGTGCGCCTATGCCGAGCGATCACCGGTCGTGCTAATTTCTGGCTCACCCGGTTTGTCTGAACGCGTGAATAATCCATTCCTTCATCATATGGTCCGTGATTTCTCGACTCAACGCGATGTCTTTGAAAAGATTACAGTGGCCTCTACGATTTTGGATGACCCTCATATTGCAGAACGAGAGATTGATCGGGCTCTGAATGCGTTGATCCAATTTAAGCGGCCAATTTATTTGGAAATTCCACGAGATCTCGTACTGGCTCCTGTGCAGGTTGTCTCAACTGAGCCTCCGAAAAATAAGGTATGTCAAAGTGATCCTGTGGCTCTTAAAGAAGCTGTCGCAGAAGTTCGCGGTATTTTGTCAGGTTCTGAGCGCCCGTTTATTCTGGCTGGGGCTGAAATTCATCGATTCGGTCTTCAGGATGAATTGACCGAACTGGTCGAGCGTATGAATGCACCCATCGCGACGACCTTGTTAGGGAAATCGGTCATCAGGGAAGATCATCCCCTGAACATTGGGGTCTATAGTGGATTAGTGGGACGCGAAGAAGTCCTAGAGTTTGTGGAGAACGCCGATTGTTTGCTGACCTTAGGGACATTGCTCACGGATGTCGACGACGCCAAAGCGCATGCCACGCTTCTCGCTGCTGGCCGCACTCTTCATGCGACAGCGGACGCGATTGCCATCAAACATCATAAATATGAAGACGTCCGTTTTGAAGATTTTATTCGAGCCTTGGTGACGTCCCCATTGCCGTCTTTTCCCGGGCGCGCGCTTCCACTTCGCGACAGCGTCCGATTTGATCCACCTGTGCCGGAAGCGGCGGTGACTCTTTACGATGTATTCGGGTATTTGGATGGAATGCTGAATGACAAGACCGTGGTGATTGCCGATGTCGGAGAATCACTGTTTGCGGCTGCAGATTTGCGTGTGCGAAAAAGTGCAGAATTTTTGTCTCCAGCTTATTACACGTCCATGGGATTTAGTGTTCCGGCCGCTCTTGGTGCGGGGTTTGCCGATCCTACCCTTAGGCCTCTGGTGTTGGTCGGTGATGGGGCATTTCAAATGACTGGCACCGAATTGTCCACGTGCCTTCGCCATGGGCACGCTCCCATTGTCGTAGTGCTGAATAACCGGGGCTATTCGACGGAACGGAAAATTCTCGAAGGCCCGTTCAATGACATACATGAATGGGAATATGAAAAAATCTGTGATTTGCTGGGTGGAGGGGTAGGCCATCGGGTAGACACTTTTGGCGCCTTAGTCCAAGCCTTGCAGGCTGCCGCTCAGGACCACAAACACGTCCATGTGCTGAATGTGCTTCTGGACCCTGATGATTGTTCAAAGGCGATGAAGCGTGTGGCACAACGTCTGGCTAAACGGATGGTTGAACAAAAGAGCTAGCTCCTCTCCCCCTTATCCCATTTCTTCATACCTTTAAATTTTCAATCTTCGGATCTTGCCGGATCCCTACCCAGTTTTTTATCAGGTGTTAGTAAAGGCTCTGTGCCATATCCCTTCCTGGTTCAATCAAACGGCAGACAGGTTGATAGCAGTTCGTAATAGAGAGCTCAATTTAACCCGATCCATTGGCTTCTTGAAGATGCGTTGATGTAGAGCAGTGCCTACACAATCGTATGCATTCTCCTGCATGGAATTATCCTGCCATTCTCACTTTTTTGTGGCTATTCGCAAGGAATTTTCAGGCGTAATATTTGCTAGCTCATTATCTTGAATGACGACCCCCTCCTTATCCAACAACTCTACATGGAGGTCAAATGGTTAAGAGAAAAATTTCCTTTTACACGGTTTGTATGATGAGCGTTGTGGGCACCTTGGCATTTTTCCATTCGAGTCCAGCCAGTCATGCCCAGAATGCTACTGAGGGGTTGCTATTAGGCGGGGATCGCCTGAATCTCAGATGTGAGGGGCAACAATTAGCAACCGAGCGTCTGAGTCCCACCCAGATAGAGGCGACCTGCATTGCCAATCCATCTCCGCCGGAAGGGGGAGAGACAAATGGTTCGCGGATATGTTGGCCTAGTGTGCTGCCTGCCGCGGCATTAGCCTCTCAGCCGCCACCAGTTTTCTGTATGGTTGAAGATCGGGGTGCGCAGTCGACGGCTGAGGTATCTGTGAACCGCTGGGTCGATGATTTTGACCATGGGCTCTCGTTTGCTAATTTTTCAGGAACGCCGTATCGCATCTTTGAGAAAGCCGATGGGATTTATGATTCTATTCATTGGCGTCATGCGAATCATTGGATGGTTGATATTGCTCCAGATAAACCTGACTCGCCATTTAATAGTGCCAGCGGCGGTGCAATGATACGACCCAATCAGGCATTTCGCTTCCAGGATGGGACACTAATAATTGAATCGGAGTTTGCCGCAGGACACCAAGACTATTCCTCGCTTCGTGCCTGGGGAGAAATGGTTGTGACGACCGCCCCCATACCGGAAGGATATCGGACTGGTGGCGTGTATGCATACGAAATGTTTTCGGGGCATCATACGCTGGGTTGTCGATTGCAAGCCGACAGGCATACCATTTGTTCGTTGATGGATAACACTACTAACAGTGCGCAGTATGGAGGACGTACATGGGAAATGTCCTTTTTCCAACATGTGGGAGACACGGTCATTGGTGGTGAACCCAGTGGGGAACGTGGAAATTACTTCAGGGTCTGCAATGCGATTACAGATCCGGATTCGGCTTGTCGTGACCGGTTTCGTATGGAGTTAACGAAAACATCCCTCACTATCTATGTCAATGGATTTCTCTATTTCCAACAAGAAGGCATTCCACTTCTGCCCGATGCTCTACTCAATGGAGATGTGTATGTCTATTTTGCCTCAATTTCAGGACGCTCCGAACATGATGTTATACGTTTTCATTGGGATCGGATAGCCATTAACCCATAGAGCCAAAAACAGCGTCGGATGGATTTTCTAATGGAGTCGGGGGCCCGAGGAATTCCTCAGGTCCTTGAGCATTGCCATACAGAGGTCAAAAGATTAGAGGATCGGACAGTATTGTTCCGCACTCGCCAGGCCATTCTCTAGTCGAAAAGCCATTGTTCCGGTCACAGATTGAAGACTCTTTGGGCGCCCCTTCTTCAAATTCCCTCTGAATTCCTTTTTTTTTTACCCCCTTCAGCTTCTTTCAATTCCCTTGTCATTATTGGTTGCGGGGCCAATCCAGGGCTCCGTATAATGACCAGGCTCGAGATAAAAACCTCAATTATAGTCAGGATAAAACGCGTATGAGTACTGAAGCCTTGGAAAAAGATTCTAAAAACTACCCTATCCTCCGTAATTTGCAATATTCGCCTTTGAAACAGGGGGAGGAGCAATACATTGTTCTGTGGGATCCAACAGGCTTGTCAGCCGAAAAGTTGGTGCTGCCGCTGAACTATTTTTATCTTTTTCAGTTTTTTGATGGTGAGCATTCTTTGGAACAAGTGGGCGGGGAATATCTGAAGAAGTATGGGGAATTTATGATGCCAGATCATCTCACCAAATTAGTCGCTGATTTGGATGAGAAACTATTTTTGGAAGGTGATCGGTTGAAGCAAGTCCAAGCCAAAGCGTTTGAAGCCTATCGAAAGCTTGCTGTGCGGCCAATGGCGTTTGCTGGGAAACAATATGAAGCCGATCCTGTCAAATTACGTGAACAGATCGACGGGTTTTATAGCTCGAAAGAAGGTCCGGAAAAAGGGAAAGCGGAATGTGCAGGTCAGATGATTAAAGGCTTGGTGGCACCAAATTTTGACATCAAAGATGCCGGGCCCATTTACGCCTGGGGGTATCAAGAACTACAGGAAGGCCAGGTTCCGGATGTCTTTGTATTGATTGGCACCTGCCATGCCGGTCTTGAAGGTGGGATTGCTTTTACAGATAAAGATTTTGAAACGCCGTTAGGGACCCTACCAGTTAATCGTGCAATCATCGATGCCATTCGACAAGAAGCGGGAGAGTCGTTTTTCGCAGAAGATATTTCCCATCTTCGTGAGCATAGCCTCGAATTACAACTGCCGTTTCTTCAACATGCCTTGGGTGAAGGTCGCAATATTTCGATCGTGCCGATTCTTGTCGATTTTCCTCCAGATACACTCACGGGCGGAGAATATCAACAGCTCTTCCATCGAATCGATCAATTTTTGACCATCACGAAGCGTGCGATTCAGGCGAGTGGCCAACAAGTGTGCGTGATAGGCAGTGCCGATCTGGCGCATATCGGCATCCGTTATGGCGATAAAACACCACCTACCGACTTTTCTTTTCATCGATGTATGCAGATTGATTTAGAAATGTTGAAGAAGGTTGAAGAGGCTGATCCGGAAGGCTTTGCAGAATTTATTTTGAAAGAAGGCAATCAGCGTCGGATTTTAGGGTTCTCTGTCATTTTTGCACTTATGAAACTTCTTCAACGCGATGGGGAACCGCTCAAGGGGCAGGTGTTACGCTATGATCGAGGGATTACTGATCAGTTTAATTCGACTGTGACGTATGCCAGTATTGCCTTCGTCTAATAAGGATGTTGAAAAATCCTACCAGCTTTATCCTCGCTTCACTCACAGACTCAACGTACGGTCGTACTTTTCGCCTTTTCGCTTGCTGCGGCTGCGTTGGATAGAATTTTTGAACATCCTTTATACAATGACCTGGCTTCTTGTTTTCTAAGTAGGAACGTTTTCGTCTCTACTGCCCACATTTCTTTTTTCACCCTCAGCTATTCTTCAGCTCGAATCTTCATCCTCACCGGGTCTAAAGGGTTATCTCGATCATCGCGTGGGCTTGCGACGATCTGATCCACCACATCCATTCCTTTGACGACCTTAGCAAAGACTGAATACCTTCGGTCTAAGCTGCTCTGATCCTCTACGCAAATAAAAAACTGTGAACCGCTATCGCCAATGTCCCTCGTGGAATCCTCGTTTCGTGGTACTTTAGCCATAGAAACTGTGCCTCGGCGATGAGGGCGATCACTGGTTTCTGGGGGAAGGCTAAACCCTGGCCCTCCTGTTCCATGAAGGCTTCGGTCGGGATTCTTGGTAAGTGGGTCTCCACCTTGGATGAGAAACCCAGGAATCACTCGATGAAATGAGAGGCCATCAAAGAATTCCAATTTCGTTAGATTGAGAAAGCTTTCAACGTGGCGTGGGGCATCGTCCGTATAAAACCGGATTTCAATGTTTCCCAACGGCGTGGAAATCACGGCCTTAGGATTTTTTTTCTGAAATTGTAAGGGTGGTTGTGTCGACACAGTCAGGCACTTTACCAAGCGTCTGCAAAGGTCATCAACCCTCGGCGAATTTTAAGAAAAAACGGTGAGAAAAGTGTTGACAGGAGGAAGAGAATGACTGACAAAATTAGTATTTCATGTGCCAAGTAATCTTGTTCCCATTTGTTCAATCAAGACACAACTCTCCTTAAGTGGGTTGGTGTCTTTGAAGGAATGTTTGATAGTGTTACAGGCCTTGGTGACTTCGGCAGAAGTAAGAAGCTCTTCTGTAGACTCTGCGAGAATTCGCGAACGAAACGAATGTTTAGAGATCGTACGTCCCACCCCTAACTTTTTAATGCGGGTTCCGTTATCGAACTGATCAAAGGCATATGGTTGAATAATTTGAGGAACGCCAGCTCGTAAGGCTTGAGAACAGGTGCCAATGCCTCCGTGGTGTATGAGTGCAGCACAATGGGGCAACAGTTGGCTTAGGGGAGCGTACGAAAAGTGAGTGACGTGATGTGGAAGTGGGAGTGGAAGTTGTTCAGGGTAACGAGTAAGAAAAATGCCGGGTCGATTTAAACTTTGGCAAGATTTAGCGGCTTCGACAAAAAATGTCTTTCCATGTTTATTGGCAGATCCAGGGGTAAAGACCAATGGCTGTGGGTGGCTTTCTAAAAAAGATTCAATGGCTTTGGGGAGGGCAGCATCTGCTGCATCGTCATATAGGGGAAATCCAGTCAGGATGGTTGAGGGTGGCCAGTCTGGTTGATGGGCCGCAAACCATTCGGGAAACAAGCCAAGCACCAAGTCTGGAGAATGTAACCACATATGAAAGATACGGGAAACTGGAGGGAGTCCGAGCTCTCTCCGAAAACGATTGAGTTTTGGTTTCAGCATGGGGTCGATGAGCAGATGATCTATCCCAAACCACACGCCCTTTTTGAATTGCACGGGCAACCAGTCAGGCAGAGGTAGGCCAGGCATGCGTGGCGCTTGATAGGCTGAGTGAAATACCCCAGGAGAAAGATGAACGGTGCCGAGAGGAACCTGGTGGGTTTCCTGCACGAGGCGTGCGACGAACCCAAGCGTGGAGCTAATAAGGATTGTCTTTCCAGGTATGAGGTGAGAGCAGAGAAGAGGATAGGCTTCTTGCAAAGCCCCATCCATCATCCGTTTCATGATAAGCCGCCAGCCTTTATGCGGATTCCATAAATCCGGATGGTTAGCGATTTCATCATATTCTTCAGCTGACCCCATCGCGATAAAATTTAACTCTGCTTGCTGAACGAGATTCGCGAAGTGACCACTCGTAAAAAATGTGACGGTGTGACCACGTGCACGAAGTTCGCGACCCAATCCGACTAGTGGTAGAACATCCCCGTAACTACCTACTGACACCATGAGAATATTCATCTGGGATTTCTCATCTCGACTAATCTTGGTCGCCCACATCGGCGAAGGCGAGATTATTCGTTTGCCACCGTTTGAGCCGACAAAACCCTCAGGGCATATAGAGTCCAAACGTGATGATGGTCAGCACCATGATCAAGAGCCAATTCCAAAAGAAACCGAAGCCAGTTCCATGAAAGGCCAGTTGGCGTTTCTCGATAAAGGTAGATTCAGAAATCCACCGTTGTTGGGCGGAATAGGCCCAAGGAAAAAATAGACCGAAGGTGATAAGGGTGAGGACCCAGGTCCAGAGGAATAACCACAAACAACTTAATCCCGTTCCGCGAAAATCAAATGTGCCTTGATTCATATTGCACCTCAGTGAATGGAATTTTGAACATTCTTAAAAACGCCTTGTTAATCAAACGGGTAGGAGTTGACCTATCTCACGAAGCTATTCTAGCGTATCAGATGTCCATGATCTTTGCGTTGGCAATCATCTTTCCTGCATTCTTTCTGATACGAAAAGGAGGAGTCTATGAAAAATGTGGCGGTTATTCTTTCAGGCTGTGGATTTTTAGATGGAGCTGAAATTACAGAAGCCATTAGTACGCTTATTGCCATTGGACAGCATGGTGGTCAGTATAAAGTCTTTGCGCCGAACAAAGAGGTTGCTGAGACCAATCATCTGACGCAAAAGCCCACAGGTCAACAACGTAATGCCATGCAGGAAGCAGCTCGTATAGCTCGAGGGGATATTCAATCGTTGGAAAATTTAAAAGCCCAGGATTTTGACGCGTTGGCATTTCCTGGAGGATTTGGTGCGGCGCTTCATCTCTGTAATTTTGGAGAGAAGGGGAGTGGCGGTGAAATTGATCCACAGGTAGTCAGGATTGTGAAGGAATTTAGCGAGGCTCATAAGCCGATTGCGGCGATTTGTATTGCTCCGGCAATTATGGCGTTAGCGTTTGGGGAGAAAGGCATCAATGTAACGATTGGTGACGATACCGGGACCGCGGCCGAAATTGAGAAGACCGGCGCCAAACATCAAAATTGCGAGGTCGAGAAATTTGTGGTGGATCAGAGTAACAAGGTCATTACGACCCCGGCGTATATGTATGGATCAGCCCAGCCGCACCAAATCTTCGCGGGTGTGAGTGGAGCCATTGCTGAACTGATCAAGATGGCGTAGTGGGAGAGGGCGTGTCCAAATAAAGCCCAAGACACCTATCCCCATGCAGATGAGGGCACCCTTAATTAAGAACGAAAGGTTGAGAGATAGAAGGGAGAATCCAAATAAGCCTATTATGAGAACGGTAGAGGTTACTTTTGCGCTTTGACTAATGCTGCCTTGTTGTTCCCAGTTTTGGATCATGGGACCCAGGTGCGGCTGATGTATCAACCAATGATGGAGGCGAGGGGAGCTTTTGGAAAAACAATAGGCTGAGAGCAGGATAAAAGGCGTAGTGGGTAACAACGGAAGGAAGATGCCGATAATTCCTAGAATCAGACTTACCCAACCCGAAGCCAATAGAATAAGTCTGAAAGGAGTGGATATGGTCATCAGAGCAACATTGACGAGGCTTAGCATAAAAAGGAGGAAAGTGTTATGAAATCTTATCGGCCACAGTTTCCTAAAGATTGAATGATTCCAACACGCCATCTTTTGTTCCCTTTTTATTTGACTAAATTCTAGGAAAGGAATAGATTATTCCCCTAACAAACAGAGGAGGTGCTCTATGGGGTAGCGCGTCTTTTTGAAATCCTCCACAATGTTCCTTTCGTTCAGGCCTTTCGGGACTCCTATATGTCCGAAAGGCTTTTCTGTTTCTAAGAGATTTTTGAGCAAAGACTGGAGCCAAAGTAGATGGTAAGAAGCACCGAGAAATCGAACAATGATGAGTAATAGCAGACTCAATGCATGTTCCTGTTTGCAGAGAATTAGGAAATAGGAGCCGTTTTAAATAGATACATACAAAAAAACCAGCAAGAATCATGATCTAAACAGTAGTCTCGAAAAGAGTGGAGAGTCTCAGGGGAATTGCGTTTCAAGATAGGAAAAGACCATAAGTTCAGGGATTGAACTGACTCGAATTAGGGATGTTAACTTTCGCAAAAAATGAGAATTGCTGGGTGCTCTCCAAGATAGGCTTTCCGCGAGGATTATCATGTTTTCTGGCCTCGATTACGCGCTCCCGACTTAATTCCTTCCCCATTCCTCGTAGATTAGTTTTATTTCAGACAAGTTTCCGGCAGCATAGTCAAAGTCTGTATTCAATTGGGGCACTCATGTACCGGAAAGGGTACCTGCCTAGCGAGCATGGAATAAGATGAGGATGAGAGGTGTTGGATTAAATACCTCATGTTTTCCAATAAAAACATCATGAAATATTTAAAGGTTCTATTGATATATATGCATGGAATAATTATTGCTCATTGTGACAGTTATGAATACTTCCTCAGCCATAAAGTCTCTGCCTTCTATTTTACTTGTGGAGGCTGGTCCACACTCCGTTCCAGATACCATTGGTGTGCTCCAACACGAAGGGTATTCTGTTGAAGCCGTGAAGACGGGAAAAGAGGCCATAACCAGGGTCAAAAAAAGGAGTTACGGTGCTGTTCTTCTTGATGTTGATCTGCACAAAAAATCCCTGTTATCGATTTTCCATTCTTTGACCCAGGTAGACCCATACCTTCCTATCGTGATCCTTACCACAGAGGTTCAAATCGAAGAAAAGGCAGA
Source organism: uncultured Nitrospirota bacterium (assembly GCA_937139405.1). GTDB lineage: Bacteria > Nitrospirota > Nitrospiria > Nitrospirales > UBA8639 > Nitrospira_E. The sequence continues at coordinate 384,895 of CAKZPV010000004.1, read as the reverse complement.
ATTGATTAAGCAAGGAGCCGTGGATTTTCTCAGAAAACCCTTTAAGGACTACGAACTCAAAGATACTCTTCGGAGGGTAGGGAACCTACAGTCGCTCAGAAGAGTAGCGGAGAATACAGCCTGCGGTTTAATGGCGAGTACAGATCGGTATCGATCGATTGTGGAGACAACTCGGGATGCGATCATGTTAGGTGATCTGAATGGAAATGTTCTTTCGTGGAATAATGCTGCGGAACACATGTTTGGCTATCCGGCTAAAGAAATCGTTGGTAAATCGCTTACTCTTCTCATGCCTGTTCGGTATCGAGAACAACATAAAAAGGGTTTAGAGAGGGTTCGTTCAACTCATGACAGGCGGGTCATTGGAAGAACCGTAGAACTTCATGGTTTGAGAAAAAACGGAGAAGAGTTTCCCATTGAGCTGTCTCTTTCTCGCTCAGTCGAATCAAATGAGCAATTTTTTTGTGGCATCATCCGAGATATTACTGATCGAAAGCGGGCAGAAAATGAACTGCTGGAACGTAATAGCCTATTAGCGTTGGATGCAGATGTAGGGCAGGAACTCCTACAGAATCAAGCTACTCAAGGCCTCTTGCAGGGTTGTACAGATGCTTTGGTCCGGAATCTCGATGCCGCCTTCGCCAGAATCTGGACGCTCAATGACACGGACCAAATCTTAGAATTGCAAGCGAGTTCCGGGCTGTATACCCACCTGAACGGAGCGCATGCCCGCATTCCGATGGGTCACCTCAAAATCGGTAAGATTGCCGCTGAGAAAAAGCCGCATCTGACTAATTCTGTGATCGGGGACTCTCGCATCCCTGAGCAGGGGTGGGCAAAACACAATGGACTTATCGCTTTCGCAGGATATCCACTCCTAAGAAACCAAAAGGTCGTCGGTGTGATGGCCATTTTTTCTCGACACAGGTTGACGACCTTTACGCTGAAGAGCCTCGGTATGGTAGCAGACCGCATTACGACAGCCATTGAACGTGAAATCGCCAACGAAGCCCACCTGAAGTCCGCAAGGCATTGTGAACAAATTTTGGTATCAGCGGGTGAGGGCATTTATGGATTGGATCTGGACTGCAAGGTGACTTTTGTCAATCCAGCCGGGGCCAAGATGCTGGGGTATGAAGAGAAGGAACTTATTGGAGTCTCGGCACACACGGCGATACATCGGAAGAACACTGCCGGGGCCCACCAGAAGGAATTGTGCCCCATGTGTGCCACGTTGAAAAACGGAACCATTAATCATGTTGACAACGAAATGTTATGGGGAAAGGACGACTCCAGTTTTCCTGCAGAATATACGAGCACACCCATTAAAGAGGATGGGCGATTGACAGGAGCCGTCGTGACGTTCCAAGACATTACCGAGCGACAACGAATGGCTGCAGAACTGTTAGAAGAAGCCAAGCTTGCTGAAGTGACCCGAGTGCTTGGAGATATTGCTCATGATATCAAGAATATGCTGATGCCTGTTCTAAGCGGTGCCACGTTGTTAGAAGAAGAGCTCCGAGACCATTTTGTGAGTTTATCCGACGCCAACTCCCGGCAGGTGGAGGCCACCAGAGAATTTGCCACGGAAGCCATACAAATGATCATTACAAACAGCCGACGTGTTAACGATCGAGTGCGGGAGATAGCCGATACCGTAAAAGGGAGAACGAGTAACCCTCGATGTGCGCCTTGCCAGATTTCTGAAGTGGTGAAGGGTGTCTTGGAATCCCTGCGTCTCTATGGAATCGAAAAAGGGGTGACATTGCATACACAAGCACTTGACTCTCTTCCTCTTATTTACGCTGACGAGAATCGTTTATTCAATGCGCTATACAATCTCGTCAATAATGCCATTCCTGAAACCCCTCGTGGAGGATCAATCACTATTGATGGTCGGGTGGGATCAGATCAGACGAACGTGATGGTATCGGTAGCCGATACGGGCAAAGGGATGTCCCCTGAAATCCGTGATAGCTTGTTCACCAATGAGGCTATTAGCCAAAAAATTGGTGGAACGGGGCTGGGCACCAAGATTGTTAGCGATGTTGTCAATCTCCATGGTGGAACGATCACTGTAGAAAGTGAGCCAGGCTGTGGCTCCACTTTTACAATCCAACTTCCAGTAAATCCTTCTAGAGATTTGAGGGAAGGCGTGGTTGTGTTGAGCTGACGACCGCCAAGCATATTATTGTGGGTGGTAGAGATATGGAAATGTGGGAATTGCCGGGAATGAATGATCGTTCAGTTTTCATGAACCAAAGGCTCTGTTTCCCTTCACGCAAAGAAAAACCGAGGATTGTGGTGATTTCAGACATGGAATGCAGTGGCGGGTAGTTGGTCATTCCCTTGCAATTATTCGATGCTTTGGAGATGATGCCATATTACTGATTAAATTTTGGGGCTAAACGTTAGAACTAAAATACAGGAATCCATTCTATTTTTTACCTTAACGCAGGAGGAACCCTCTATGAGTGAATCTCAAACAGCTGGAATGTTTAGCGGTCGAGAGTCTGAAGGCCTTGTGCTTGTTGTCGATGACGAGTCTGATGTCAGAAAAGTGGTTCGCATGACTTTAGAAAAATCCGGGTATGATGTGGTTGAGGCGGAAGATGGAGAAAAAGCGATCGAAGAAATTAAAAAAGGTGAAAACTCGATATTGCTAAACCTTATTATTACAGACATTCGTATGCCAAATATGAATGGTATTGATGTCATTAATTATTACAAAAAAGAATGGCCCAGTGTTCCCATCATTGTCCTGACCGGATTTCCTGATGTCGAAATGTCTACAACCATGTTGCAGCATGGGGTTTCTGATTACCTGGTCAAACCAGTGGAATCTGAGAAGCTGAGAGCCTCAGTGGCCAAAGCCTTAGAGCAACGGGAAGTTCGTGGCTTTTAGGTGCTGGTCATAGGCAATGATCGAATTCTCTTTAAGAATGAGAAAACGGCCTATGTAATTCAAGGGATATGTCCTTCACCTTGAGTGACGGTTTCGGGCTCTGGTCACAACTCTCCCTGTTAGAGGGAGAGCTAGACCTAGCGGTGAGGCTATTCCTTTTGTCGCAATACAACCGCTGTCTTCTTTGATGGTCTCATAGAAGTATCCTGTTTCATTCCGAGGGTCGAATAACCCTCGTTTGCCCAAGGTAGGATGATGAGCAACCAAGATCGAACAACGGTCGTCATCCTAGGGGCGGGAAAAGGGGGAACGGCCCTTCTAGAACTCTTTACCCGACTCCCGGGAGTTGAAATCGCAGGAATTGCAGATCAAGATGCCTCCGCGCCCGCCCTCCAGCATGCTAGCCAGCTCGGCATTCCCATCACTCAGGACCTTGTCAGTCTCATAAGTCTTCAGGGCATTAATCTCATTGTTAATGTGACAGGAGATCCTCACCTTGACTTACTGGTTGCAGCACACAAACATCCGGAGACCGAAGTCTTGGGAGGATCTGCATCGAAGGTTCTGTGGGATTTTGTCCAGCATGCGTCTCAGATTCAATCGCAATTGTTTCAAACCGAGAAGCTGGCCGGCATGGGCACCTTTGCGTCAGGTATCGCTCATGATATCAATAACCCTCTTTATATCTTATTAGCGTTTGCAGAGAATATTCTTGAAGAAACTGATGACCCCAGGATTCACGAACAGGTCAGAAGCATCATTGAAGCAGGCAAACGGATCCAAGGAATTTGTCAAAACATCACACGGTACGCCAGAGCCACAAATACCGACAATGCCATCGCCGTTGAAGTAAATGAAAAACTCGATGAGGCATTAAATATTGCCCGATATGCCACAACTCTTCAAGATCTTACTATCGTCAAAAGTTTTGGTGAGCACGTTGAGGTTTTAGTTAACCCTGGCGAACTATTCCAAGTCTTGGTCAATCTCATGACCAACGCCATTCAAGCGATGGAAGGAAAAGGAACCTTGACTCTCTCAACGAGCTGTGAAAACGGAGTCGGAAAGATTTCAATCGCCGATACTGGTTCCGGGATCCCCACAGAAAATCTTGAAAAAATCTTTGATCCATTTTTTACAACTAAACCACTGGGACAAGGAACAGGACTTGGTCTGCATAACGTAAAAACCATCATCAAAAAATATCGAGGTGAACTCAGAGTCGAAAGTAAAGTTGGAAAAGGGACCACGTTTAGTATCGAGTTGCCTAGGAGTCCAAAATAATAGGATCTACCATGCCTAGTGCACAGATGACGACAAACAAGGGAAAAAGAGGCCTTAGGCGAAAGCTGATTGTCTCTATGTTGCTTGTTGGCGCGGTTCCACTCGCCATTGGTTTGATCATGGCGTTTTTTCAGGGAACAAAGGAGATTCGTGAGGTCAGCGGGACGAGCTTTGAAGCACTTGCGACTGAGACCGCACGGAAAATAGACCTGATCTTGAGGGACGAACTTGCGAAAACCTCGCAAATCACTACCGACGTGAACATTATCAAGGCTCTCGAGGTTCGCCGCGATCAACTTGCTGATTATAGCGATGAGGACTTGCAAGCATTGATTGCCCAAGAAACCCAAGCGTGGACGGAAGAGGTTCCGGAGCTAGTACGACGCCTCACCGACAACGATCTGGTTACCACACTTCGTCGGTATTATGGCGGAACCTATGTCGACCCGGGTCATCCCATTCCCGTAATCACTCGTTCCGCCACTCGTGGGCTGTTTATTACAGATGTGGTCGGGCGTCTTATTGCGACGCTTAACACCGATGTGCCGTATGCTCATTCACATACACCATGGTGGCAAGGTGCTTTTAAAAAGGGAGTTGGCCAACCCTATATTGCGAACGTGGCCTTTAATGAACAATTGAAAGCCTATACGTTTAGCTTGTCTTTGCCGATCATGGATAGTCTTCGATATCAGGTTGTTGGTGTATTACATCAAATATTTGATGCCAAGGAATTTTTTTCCTCACATATCGATACCATTCGATTTGGAGAAACTGGGCACGTTATGCTGATCGATGGAGATGGTACGGTTCTCAGCTGCCCCGTTCTGCCTACGGGCACCCGCTTGAGCGATACTCAGATCGTTCCCCTGGTGACACCTATGCACAATGGCTGGACTCCAGCTCCAAGCGATGGGCATGGGGGTGTGCGTTCGTCCATTATTGGTTTTGCTCCCCTTCCCACGACAAGCCGAATCACTCAAGATTCAACTGGAATGGGATGGCATATGTTTGTCTGGCAATCCTCTGACGAGCTTTTTGCACCCATTGAACATCTCTTTACATGGGTCGCAGTCTTTGGACTGCTGTCGATCATCTTGCTGATCCTGCTTGGGAATATGGCCGCCAGTCGTATTGTGACGCCTATACGTCGACTCCAAGAGGCGGCAAAGCTCATAGGACACGGTGATTGGCAAGAACCGGTCACGATTAAAACTGGTGACGAAATTGAAGAACTGGCTGACGAGGTCAATCGGATGAACAGACAATTAGCCTCAACGTTTGCCGGGCTTGAAAGTGAGGTAGAAACCAAATCTCAAGAGGTTCAATACCTTCAAGAATCCACAGCTCAAATTCTTAATAGTGTCCCAGACCCTGTGATTATGTTGGATCATGATCAACAGGTCGTGTATCTGAATCGCGCCTCCAAAGACGCGTTTCATCTTAGCGATAAGGGACAGCTTGAGGGCCAATCGCTCTTCACACTTCTCGAAACCGATTCAGTGACACAACAAAAAATTGGAAAAGAATTCCAAGCCATCGGCGCTGATTCCAACACCGGTGAGACTTCCGAAATGTCTTCAGCCACCAGCCACAACGCTGGGGCTCTGAGGGATCCACTTCAACAAGCCACAGATGGAACCGCGGATTCGAATCGTCAAGAAATCCGTATCAATGGCCAGGTCTACCGTTACCAATGGTTTGGCGTACGGGCTCGGCCTGGCCAAAATCATGAAGTCGGGTTGGTGCTTCGAGATGTGACTGAAGAAAGCCGATTGCAAGACCGTCTGATCAAGGAAGAAAAACTCGCCAGTATTGGTGTCCTTAGTGCAGGAATTGGCCATGAGTTGAATAATCCTCTCGTCGGGGTTATCGGGCTTGGTGAAGCGATACAAGACGAGGAGAACCCGAGTCAGATTAAGGAGTATGCCCTTAGTATCGTACAACATGGACGACGTATGGCTTCGATCATTCGAGACTTTACCGGGCAGGCGACTTCTCAGGTCAAGGGACAGTTGACTCAAGTGAATATGAATGAGCAATTAAAACAAGCGATGAATGGGGTGAAAGAGAACTTTGATACCGTGTCCCTAGATATTCAGACTGACTATCAAAATCTCCCAGATGTTATGGGTAATCCGCAGGAGTTGAATCAAGCGTTTGTCAACATTATGACCAATGCCGTCCAAGCCATGGGAGATCAGGGTATCTTGAAGATTTCCACCTCTGTGCAAGACGACGAAATTCAGATCACGATTGAAGATAATGGTCACGGCCTTTCCCACCATGTGTTACCAAAAATCTTCGATCCGTTTTTTACGACAAAACAACAGGGGGAAGGTGCCGGCCTTGGGTTAACCATCGCACGGCGAATCATTCAGAAATATGAAGGCCAGATTCAGGTCACGAGCAAAGAAGGTACGGGAACAATTTGCCAGATCACGTTCCCTCTTAGCAATCATCATTTATCTGGAAAAAAAGAGGATGTATTATGAAAGCGTTCGAGAATGGAAGGGTGTGGACGGCAATGCTGAGTCTGTGTCTCATCATGGCTGGTTGGGCAACGATTGCCTTCAGTGGCTCAAAGAACGAGCCCCCGCAGGGGATCTCTCCAGAGAAAGTGGCCGACTATGTGCATTCGATTATAGAGGCGGACCGCACGGTTTATACTAAACACGTGGTGAACCGCATGAAAGAAAAGGGTATCGTCTCGGCGGCAGAACATTGGGAGCAAAAGAATGCCTTACCGTTACCGGCACAGTTTCTTCAACGAGCTGGCCGTTTAGTGGCAGAACGTGGCAGTGGTATCCGATATCGTCTGATCAGTCTTTGGCCGATTTATCGACGAAACGCCCCGGCAACTGAGTTCGAACGTGAAGGGTTGAAAGCCGTCACTGCCAATCCAGATATGCCTCATAAGGGTATTGTGAGGAGCGGAAAAAAACAATATTATCAAGCGATATATCCTGATCGTGCTGTCGCCAAGGCCTGCGTCAAATGCCATAATACTCATCCGCTGAGTCCGAAGCGTGATTTCGCTCTGAACAATGTCATGGGTGGAATCGTGATTACGATTCCTCTTGAATGATGACATTGACTTCCTATTCCCCGTGGATGCCACGGGGTTACCTTACGAGAAGTGCCAATTTTTTGATCTGTTGAATAATCCACTGCTTGCAGTGGGGATCTTTAATGACTGATTCCTAATTTTTATTTTTTGGTGATTCTGACGTCCAATCCATCCCCACTGTTTTCTTTTTCATAAAAAACTCCCATTACAAATCCTTTCCTTCCTAACCAAAGCTATGGGAAGACGAAAGGTCGTGAGAATTGTTATGAATAGAATGTTATGAATGTGACTTTATTCGTAAAAATTTTTCTATGACTTCTTCCTATTCATACGATGTCCTCGTCCTTGGTGCGGGGCTGGCCGGAATGCGTGCCGCGTTGGCCGCACATGAGCAAGGTGTATCAGTTGCCATGCTATCCAAGGTCCATCCCGTCCGTAGTCATTCCAATGCTGCACAGGGAGGAATCAATGCAGCCCTGACAGATCGAGGCGACAAGTGGGAAGATCATGCCTTTGATACTGTGAAGGGGAGTGATTATCTAGGAGACCAAGATGCCATTGAAATTCTGGCCGAGGAGGCCGGTCAAGACATTTTGTCGCTTGAACACATGGGAGTCATATTCAACCGAAACGAGGAGGGTCGATTAGGGACGAGACGATTCGGTGGTCAAAAAAAGGCGCGTACTTTTTTCGTGTCGGACTTCACAGGTCAAGCTATGCTGCATGTGTTATATGAGCAGATTCTGAAGTATCAATTGTCGGTCTTTGAAGAATGGTTTGTCACATCACTAGTCCAAGATGATAAAGGTCACTGTGCGGGGGTCGTAGCCTTTGATATTCATACAAGTCAGTTTGCGCATATTAAGGCGAAGGCGGTCATCATCGCAGCCGGAGGATTAGGGCGGCTGTTTGAGCCGAGTACCAACGCCATGATTTGCACTGGGGACGGAATGGCCATTGCCTATCGAGCTGGCGCTCCCTTGATGGACATGGAAATGGTCCAATATCATCCCACCACATTGAAGGGCAAGGGGCTCTTGATTAGTGAAGCGGCTCGTGGCGAAGGTGCCTATCTTCTCAATAAACATGGCGAACGGTTTATGGAGCAATATGCCCCGAATATGATGGAGCTGGCCTCCCGAGATGTGGTCTCCCGGGCAGAACAAATTGAGATCAACGAAGGACGCGGAATTGGCGGATGTGTCCTATTGGATTGTCGGCATTTGGGAAAATCGTTTATCCAAGATCGTCTGCGCCAAATATCCGAAGAAGCGAAGACGTTCGCGAACATTGATCTAACAGAAGAGCCCATTCCCATTCGCCCCGGGATGCATTATCAAATGGGTGGAATTAAGACGGATGTAAACGGGAGATGTTGGGATGTCCATGGTAATTGGTCGGGAGTTCCAGGATTATTTGCGGCAGGTGAAGTCGCGTGTTTGAGTCTTCATGGGGGAAATCGTTTGGGAGCTAATTCCCTTTTGGATACTATCGTTTTTGGAAGGCGGGCAGGAGCTGAAGCCGCTGCCTATGCTAAAATGAACGAGAAGTCCCGAGTGGAAGATTCTAGGGTTGGCCAGGACGAAAAGATGATTAAAGACCTTCTCAAGCGAACACCGAGTGATGATTCCATCGCAAAAATCAGGCTCGATCTTGGTATGACGATGAATATGAATTTAGGCGTGTTTCGTGACGAAGAAGGCATGTTGACGGCTCAGGTCGCCTTGAGAGGATTGCGGGATCGTTGGTCCAGAGTAGGCATTCAAAATAAAAGCCGCGTGTTTAACACAAGCCTGACCAGTGCCCTAGAATTGGGTATGATGATAGATTGTGCAGAAACGATTATTCTTGGGGCGCTCACACGCACAGAAAGTCGTGGAGCACATTTCCGTACGGACTACATTTCACGTGACGATGACGATTGGCTCAAACATATTTTAATTAATCGTGGCCCAGATGGCGTGCCACGCATAGACTACTTGCCAGTCCGGATCACTCAGTGGACTCCACAGGCTCGGGTGTACTAATGCAGACGACATTTCGCATACGACGATTTAATCCTGAAAGCCAATCCCATGCTTCTTACGAGCAAGAATATTTTTTGGAAACTGAACCCTCGGATACCGTGCTAGATGGACTGATAAAAATTCGAGAATCGATTGATGAATCCCTGACGCTTCGATGTTCCTGTCGGGGTTCTATTTGTGGATCCTGTGGCATGCGGATTAATGGGCAAGCGACCCTGGCATGCAAAACCAAAGTCATCTCCATGATTTCTGAGGGAGGAACCCTTCACGTTGAGCCTATGAAAAACATGCCAGTCATCAAAGATTTGGTGACTGACATGGAGGGGTTCTGGAAAAAGATTCGAGAGGTCCAACCCTGGCTACAACCCAAAGGACCAGTTCCCAAGGGAGAATATGTGGCCTCTCCGGAGTCCATGGATCATCTGACCGGTGTCATGGGATGTATCATGTGTGGGGTCTGCGTCTCTGATTGTACGGTCTTAGAAGTCGACCGACAATTTTTGGGCCCTGCGGCTTTGGCGAAAGCCTATCGGTTTGTCGCAGATCCACGGGATGGGCACGCGAAAACCCGGCTAGTCCAATTGAATAAATCAGGAGGAATGTGGGACTGCACCCGATGCATGGAATGTGTGCAGGTATGTCCTAAAGGCGTAGGGGCCATGGACCGCATTATGGCGCTTCGGGCAAAGGGAATGGAAAAGCGCGTTCCCACGACATGCGGGTCACGACATGCAGAAGTCTTTGCTGAATTAATTCGTCAAAAAGGTGTCTTGGACGAACCGATGCTGGCCCTTCGGACGTTTGGTATGGGTAATCTTCCGAAGCTACTTTCGTTCATTCCGACGATGGTTCAGGCATTCATCCGAGGAAAAGTTCCAAAATCAGGGTACTTCCATCATGCCATTCCTGGAATTCGAAATATTCGTCGGCTCTTTCGTAGGATGAGGAACCAAAAATGAAATACGCGTTTTTCCCAGGATGTGTATCTAAGGGAGGCTGCCCCGAACTCTACCAATCTGTCATGCAGGTCTATCCAAAGCTGGGGATTGAACTTGAGGAAATGACGACGGCGTCGTGCACCGGTGCTGGCGTGTTGCAAGAAAAAGATCAGAAATTAGGGGATGTGTTAAACGCGAGGACTTTTGCCCTCGCGGAACAACGGGGATTACCCATCATGACGATTTGCAGCACATGTCAGGGAGTCATGAGTCAGGCCAATCTTCGATTGCGGTCGGATCCGGACTATTTGGCGGAAATCAATCGCTTGCTAGCTGAAGAAGAGTTGACGTATCGGGGAACCACTAATATACGTCATTTTGTATGGATTCTCTTGGAAGATGTGGGCGAAGAAGGAATCCAGGAAGCCGTGACACGTCCCTTAACCGGATTACGAGCCGCACCATTTTATGGCTGCTACCTGCAACGTCCAACTGAGGCATTAGGATTTGATGAACAACCCTCACGGGCCAAATCCTTGGAGACCGTCATCCGATTGTTGGGTGCGGAAGTCGTTGATTTCCGAGGTAAGTCTCAATGCTGTGGGTTGCCAATCTTAACCATCAATGAACGAAATTCCCTGATGATGGTAGCCAATCATACGTTAGATGCCAAAACACATGGAGCTGATGTCATGGTGACTCCCTGTCCCCTCTGTCATCTGAATCTGGATGGGATGCAATCCAAAGCCGCCCATCAGCAATCCACCACGATTAACCTTCCCGTTCTCCACCTTCCACAATTACTTGGGTTAGCCATGGGGTTAGACTCCAAGTCTCTTGGCTTACATCGAAATCTGGTGTCGCCGGGGTCAGTATTAGAAAAGGTAGGAGTCGAGTTTTAGAATAGATACTGTACAAAAGTCCACAGTCAAACTGATATCAGCAAGAGGCGGGAATGTTCAAAAAAATTGTCCAGCAAGGCCGCAACCATTTTGACGCGCGGAGCGTACTCTCAGTACGTGAGCACGGCAAATTGGCGAGAACGCCGCTGACGGATTTTTTCAACATTCCCTTATTCGACTTCTTTGGAGACCGTTTTAAAGTAGGCCAGAAGGTCACGGGCAGAAACCACACCAATGATCGTTCCTGCATCCGTTACGGCTAAATGTCGGATGCGCTTGCCACCCATAATGTCGCGAGCATAGTGGGGAGAGAGGTTTTTCTCGACCGTCATTATTGGACTCGACATCACTTCCTCTACCAACACGTTGGCGACATTCATCTGCTGAGCCACTGCCCGCACAATGTCAGTTTCGGTTATGATCCCTGAATAATTCTCTCCCTCTTTGACGAATAACGATCCGATGAGCTGATTATGCATCTGACCGGCAGCCTCCTGAATCGTCGTGGTTTTGCTAATCACTCTCAACTCACGTGTCATGATTTTCTCGATAGTTGCCATTCGCAAACCCGCAACAAAGCGTAAAAAAAACGTTGAGTTTCTTTATCTGCTCGACAATTATAGAACGACCATCAAAAAGGTGCAATGAAGCATGTTTGGCCACTTTATACGGTTACAACGATTTTGCCTTTTTGTTGATTGGATGCCATATAGCGATGGGCTTCGGCGATATCTGCTAAAGGAAAGGTTCGATCGATAATGGGTTTGAGTGAACCGGCTTCCAACCCTTTGTAAATATATTCTTTCCCTCGTTTGAGCATGTCTGGGTTTTTGACAATTTCGAACAGCGTATAGCCTCGTATGGTTAGCCCTTTCGCAAGAGCGGGGAATAAGGGAAATGGTGTTGGATGTGGGGCTAGTGCGCCATATTCAAAAATGATTCCTCCAGATGCAGTGGCTGTTGCCAGTTGTTCCAGGAAAGGACCGGCAACCGGGTCGAACACGATTCGTGCTCCATTCCCATTCGTAAGAGCCATCACTTTTTCCACAAGATCTTCTTCATCCGTCACGATCACGTGATCTGCTCCAGCATCGGTGAGGAAGGATTTCTTATCAGCACCTCGAGTTGTCGCAATAGCTATACCTTCGGTCGCTTTGACCATTTGGATAGCAGCGATGCCCACGCTACTGCTCGCCGCGGTAATTATGACCGCATCGCCCTTTTTCAGTTTCCCATATTCTATGAGTGCTCCGAAGGCCGTCATATATTGCATCCAAATAGCGGCCCCTTCGTTGGCTGACAACGAGGCAGGATATTTCGCAGTAGCGGAAGCGGGGACGATGGCGCTTTCACCGTAGACCCCATATTCCCCCATGGGAAAAGAAGGAATCGTACTGACACGGTCGCCTATCTGAAAATCAGTAACCTCTGGCCCGACGGCGTCGATGATACCTGCAGCTTCATACCCTAAGCGGGACGGTAATTGAGGTGTCTCAAGATATTGTCCTTTTCGAAACATGATTTCAGCACGGTTGAGCCCCAGGGCTTTCACCTTGAGTCGGATTTCTCCTGTGCCGGGTTCCGCTAACGGTAAATCTTCAAGCTTGAGAACTTCGGCCCCGCCAGTTTCATGAAAACGTACGATTTTCGGCATCAGTAAAACCCCCAGAAAAATGATGACACATTATGTTTTTATCCGAGCAGTCACAAATTTCACGATGTGCTCAACATTGTCTCCGGCTTCACGAACGGTTTCAAGAAATTCAACGGGAGAAATGTTGACCTTGTTTAAAAATCTTCTGTCGCCTCCACAGCTATACATCAGATCTGGTGGCAGTTTTCCTTGAAGCTTTGCTCTGGCTTTTTCAATAATCCGAGGAAACCATTCTAGTCCTGCTAGAGTGTCACCGCGTGCAGGGAACTCACTTTCAATCATTGTTTTGTTCGGAAATTTCCCTTGATGTTTGTGGAGGAAATAGTCTCTTCGAATCTTGGTGATGGCGAGAACTGTTTCCGGATCAGGGACTCCGTCGTCGCACCAATCTTCCACAAAGTCAAAAATTTCTTGAGGTGTGGCCCCTATCGAACGGAGAAAATCTGCTTCCTCTTTTGAAAACATAGCCGCAGCATTTTGAATCCCGCTTTTATAGATAGTGCTCTTCTTATCAAAGAGAGTTCGGAATTCTTCGACCCAATCTTCTGATTGATCATGCATGATTCGGTTTCCTCTAAGAGATTCGTGAGTATTTTTCAATTGTACGGTGGTTGTCATTTCCTTGTCTCCTATTTCGTATTGAATTTCTATATTTTCCCCTGGTAATGGTTTACACGGTCATGGGCAACGGATTTTTCAGTTGCGCATTTTCGGTCTCAAGTTGCTCAAGGCGCTCAAGAAGCGGTCGGACGATGGCGTCTACTTCTGTTTGAGAGTATTTCACCGGAATATGTTGTCGGCAATTGGCATCCCACGCCTCTACATGAAACCGAATTATTCGCTCAGGTTTTCCCTTGTACTGGGTATCCGCGAGCTGTGCAAGTAAGTCTGGATCATTCTCAACCACTTCTGCTCTTCCCCACATCTTGATTCGGGTTTGAGTCGCATAATCCATCAGAAACAAAAAGGCTTGATTATTTTCCGCTAAATTCCCCAATGAAATGTATTGGCGGTTGCCCGCAAAGTCAGCAAAAGCCAGCGTATAGTCGTTCAAGACCTTGAGGAAACCTTTAGGGCCTCCCCGATGTTGGATATAGGGTCTGCCATCGGCATTGGCCGTCGCCAAATAGAGCGAGTCGACTTCTTTCAAAAAATCAGTAAGTTCTGGTGTGATCGTGTTAGACCATCCGGCGCCCTCTTCCAATCGAGCATATTGTGGTCGTGATCCCATTCGTTCCTGCACGGCTTTCACAGATGCGGTAAAAGCGATATCACTTGTTGGTTGTGTCATGATGGATTCTCCTTCTCTTGAACTGAGAGGCATTATGCTACTTGTTCCTTCAGAGATACATAGTCAGTATATCCTTTGGTATCACCACCATAAAATGTGGCACGATCATAGGAATTGAGAGGGAGCAAATTCCGGATTCGTTCTGGGAGATCTGGGTTGGAAATAAAGTGCCTCCCAAATGCAACTGCATCCGCTAAATTATTTTCTGTATAGTCATAGGCTGAATCGGGAGTATGTCCTCCAGCCGAAATCAGCACAGTCTTCAAGGTATGACGAAACAATGAGGTGGCCTGTGGGGTGTCTTCAAGACTCTCGTCTTGCATGCCCGCGAATGATGAACGTGGTTCAATTAAATGAACAAATGCCACGCCTCGTGTATCCAGTTCACCAAGGACATAGGTAAACAATTTGATGGGATCACTATCCCTCATGCCGTTAAACGCGTTATAGGGAGAGACACGCACCCCGACGCGATCGTTTCCCCAGACTTCGATGACGGAATCGACGACCTCCAACAACAGGCGGGCGCGATTCTCAATGGATCCACCATAGCGGTCGGTGCGTGCGTTGGAGCCATCCTGCAAGAACTGATCGAGGAGATAGCCATTCGCGCCATGCACTTCCACGCCATCAAACCCTGCAGCTTTGGCATTTTCCGCACCCGCTTTAAAATCAGCGACAATTCCTGATATTTCTTCTGTTTCAAGTGCTCGAGGAACTAAAATAGGCGTTTCCTGCCAATCAGCCGTATATGTTCCACTGTTTTCCGCAGCTATGGCAGAGGGAGCGACAGGCAACGCACCATTCGGTTGATGAGAGGTATGCGAGATACGTCCAACATGCCATAGCTGAAGAAAGATGCGTCCTCCCTTTTGATGCACAGCATCGGTCACAAGTTTCCAGCCCTGGACTTGCTCTGGAGAATGTATGCCAGGAGTTCCCGGGTAACCCTGTCCCTGTTGGGAGACTTGCGTCGCTTCAGAGATAATTAACCCGGCCGAAGCTCTCTGTGCATAATATTCTGCATTAAGCTCGTGTGGAACATTTCCGGGTTGCTTGGCACGCATCCGAGTTAACGGTGCCATGATGATACGGTTGGGCAACGTCAGGGAACCGATTGTGAGTGGCTCAAAAAGTTTTGTCATGATGTGGATCCTTATAATGAAATAAATAACACGTGAATCTGATTCCTTATCGATGCTGGTTGTTCAGCGCTGGGCCACTATCTTCTTATCGAAGAAACGGCGAATATGATCGGCAATCACTTCTCCATCTTCTTCCAGCGCAAAGTGCCCTGTGTCGAGTAAATGAAACTCAAGGTTTTTCAAATCACGTTTGTACGGATGTGCGCCTTCAGCTGGAAAGATCTCATCCTTCTTGCCCCATACAATTAACGTGGGTGGTTGATATTCCCGTAGATACGCTTGCCATTTGGGATATAATGGTGGATTTGAGCCGTAGCTATAGAAGAGCTGAAGTTGAATCGCTTCGTTACCTGGCCGATCTAACAGTCGCTGGGTGACATGCCAGTTGTCAGGACTGATTTTTTCTTTGTTGCGTACGCCGTTGGTGTACTGCCATTGTGTCGCGCCCAAAGTCACAAGGAAGCGAAGTGCGTCCTCATTTGACATGTTTGGCTGCTTGTACGCAGCCTTGACGTTCTTCCAAAATGCGTTGTCGAGCCCCTTGTTTGTAGCTTCCCGATCGTCCCAATATTCTTTAATCGGTTCCCAGAAATTATTGTCGATGCCTTCGATGTAGGCGTTCCCATTCTGGATAATGAAACCATCAATACGCTCTGGATGTTTCACTGCCAACCGAAATCCGACGGGGGCCCCGTAATCCATGAGATACAGGCTAAACGTCTGTAAGCCCAACTTTTGAACAAACTGTTCCATCACGTTCGCGAGGTTGTCGAACGTATAGTCGAAGTTCTCAACCGTGGGCATAGAACTGTTCCCATAACCTGGGTAGTCTGGCGCGACAACATGAAACCGATCCGACAACTGCGGAATCAGATTACGAAACATGTGAGAGGACGTGGGAAATCCATGCAGCAAGAGGATGGTGGGCGCATCCTTGGGTCCTGCTTCGCGATAAAAAATTTCGAGCCCATCGATTTGGACCGTTTTATGAAGGGTCGGGTAAGGAGTCGAACTTGCCGTGTGTTGTTGTACTGTGGCTTCAACTTCTGTAGGAGTGGAACTCAGAAAACTCACTCCGAGAGCACCCATAAGGCCGATAGGGGCAACAGCCAAAATTGTCAAGAATCGTGTGAATAATTTATTGAAGCGGTTCATGGTCTGGTTCTCCTTCGTATTGGTGGATTGGCTAATGTTTAGTTCTCCCACGGCAACAAGACAAAATTGCCTTTCACTTGATTGTCAGCCAGAAGTCGATGGGCTTCGGCAGCTTGACTGAGTGGGAAGGTGCGATCGAGTGCTGCCTTGATTTTACCGGCACGAACCTGATCTAAACCCCATTGGAGGTCTTCAGGATCAGCGAAGATGGTTCCGCGAAGTTGTTTTTGGGTGAAAAAGAAATCTTTAATATTCAGTGTGACGTCCGCCCCGGCGGTAAACCCGTAGGCGACAATGATGCCGAAGGGGCGAACGGCGTTCACCACCTGGGAGAAATCATCGCCGCCCACATTGTCGATGGCCACGTTCGCCCCTTGGCCACCCGACCAGGCCTTGACCTTTTCGACAATGTCTTCCTTGCGAATATTGATCACGAGGTCGGCACCCAGGGATTTCACATACTCGCCTTTCACATCGTCTCTAACCGTGGCGGCAACTTGAGCGCCTAACGCTTTCGCTACCTGAATATGCATACTCCCTGAACCAGATGCCCCAGCAGTGACTAATACTTTGTCCCCAGCTTTCACTTCCCCGACTTGTTTGAGCGCGCGCACGGAGGTGCCAAGGACAACAGGAAGTGTGGCGACTTCTTCAGCAGGGAGTTCAGTTTCATCTTTAACCGCCCACCGAGCCGGCACTTCCATGTACTGCGCGTAGGCCCCCCAGAGATGGACACCAGGAACGACAAAGCTGGCGGAGTTAGCTAAGGGCCGATTGTTGTCATCTGTTTCGTTCAGCGTAAACCCTGCCGCTGGAATCACGCGATCACCAATTTTCACATTTGTCACATCTTTGCCTAACTGAACCACTTCTCCGACAGCATCGACCCCTAGGATATGTGGAAAAGGAAGATTGGGCACCACTGTGCCATTGAGCATGTAATGATCAAGGCGGTTTAACCCTGCAGCCAAAACCTTGATCAAAATATGACCGGGTTTCGGTTGAGGCGTATCAAGTTCCTCATATTGTAGAACGTCCGGTCCGCCGAACTGCCTTAGCACGGCAGCCTTCATTGTTGTTGTTACTTGAACCGGTTTGATCTGTTCCTTGGTTGATTCTTGAAAAGTAGCGGTGCTCATGATAGTTCTCCTTTAAAAATTGCGTGTGGTACTGCTGGAACTATTAAGAATTGTGGTAATACCGTTCGTGCGTGATCTTGCCGTCTTGCCATTTCGCGACAACAACTTGTTCGACATGAACCGGAGTATCATCGGTGGTCACCCAATCTATGACCGTTTCATAAAAGGTCACATTCTCGCCGCCTCCTTTGGCCGTGACATCGAAGCGTTGCCATTCTTTTACTGTGGAAAGAAATTGTTTCTCCCGTTCATAATTGGCTTTCCGTCCCACAGTAGGCGGTAAATTATTTTCTTGCATCGCGGCATCTTCCGCATAAAATTCATTCATCGCATCGAGAATGCGGCCTTCTTGAATGTAAGAAAGCAAATCTTCCAATCGATCTTGAATGTGAAGGGTGGTTGACGTCTTCATGAGGATTCTCCTTTGTTTAAAAAATCGTGACAGAGTGAATGGGATGATTTGATGGCCTCACTTTAAGCGAGAGCTTCCAACGCAGCGACGGGCGGAAAGTCGATCTCTGTCTCCGCCAGGTGATTGAAATAATTGGTGAACAAGACTATGGAAATATTGGCGAGGAGTTCGACAATGTCGCTGTGCGAGAAACCAACCTTCCGGAGTTTGGCCACGTCTTCATCGTTGACCCATCCCCGGTTTGCAATAACCTTACGGGCAAAAGCTAAGACGGTCGCTTCTTTCGGATCTGTTGACTCCGCCTTTCGACTATCCTCAATCGCCTCCTCGCTCAGCCCAACTGATCGACCGATGGCAGAGTGAGCGGACAGGCAATATTGGCAATTATTGGCTTCAGAGACGGCCAAGGCGATTTGCTCTCGAACCTTTGGGGAAAGGTTGCCCTTGGAAAGAGCACGGGAAAAATCAAGATACCCCTGGAGAACGGCTGGTGAGTTTGCCATGGTCCGCATAATGTTGGGGGCAAATCCCAATGAGGACTCTACGCCTTGGAGTAATTTCTTGGTCTGGCCTGTCGCGTTGGCTGGGTTGACGGCTGGTATTCGTGACATGGTGTGATCCTTTCAATTCGTTCAGCGTGATAAATTTCGAATGCATATTTTCGTCGTATTACAATGAATGTGCCAAACAACGATAATTCATAAGTTGTTGTTTTTAATAGTAATATTAAAATTTTAACTGATAGGAAATTACACGAAATTTCGTGTTACACGAAAATAAATTGCACATACACGAAATTTCGTTTATCGTTTCAAGTATGACTACCACTGTTGATTCACAGACGCCGGAGTGTTCAACACCGACGACGTTAGATTCCCTCAAATGCTTGGTGTTGGATATTGCACAGCAACGATCGCTGAATGATCTGTTGTGGCTCATTGTGCGGCGACTCGCAGACAGACCCACGGTCGTCCTCGCAAGGATTTGGCTGATTCGCCCCGGCGATATCTGTGCGACCTGCCGGTTTCAAGAAGACTGTCCGGATCAGACGCGGTGTCTTCATTTGGTTGCGAGTGCCGGTCAGTCCCGTGGGCCGGACAAAACAGAATGGTCAAACACCAATGGGTATTTTGCTCGATTCCCTATAGGCGCCTGTAAGGTGGGGCGTATCGGAAAGACTGGCGAACAGCTCGTGATCAATGAGTTGGAAAATAATCTGGAATGGATTGCGAAACCTGAATGGGCCAAGCAAGAAGGCATTCGCGGATTTCACGGTCAACCTATTATCTACAATGGAGAAGTCTTGGGCACGCTGGCCGTGTTTGATCGAGAATTGGTCACGCATGAAGCCACGCTCTGGTTTCGTATGATTGCCGATCATGTGGGCGTCGCCATCGCGAACGCGCGAGCGTTCGAAGAAATCGAACAGCTGAAAGCCCAATTGGAACTGGAAAACACTTTCCTCAAAGAAGAAGTCTTAGAAGCACAGAACTTTGGTGAGATTGTCGGCCAGAGTCCTGCCATTGCCAATCTGGTGGAACAAATCGAACTCGTGGCTCCTACGGATGCCACAGCACTTATCTCCGGCGAATCAGGCACCGGCAAAGAATTGGTTGCGCGAGAAATTCATCGCCGCAGTCAACGAAAAGATCATCCGCTCGTACGCGTCAACTGTGCATCCATTCCAAGAGAACTCTATGAAAGTGAATTCTTTGGCCATGCCAAGGGTGCCTTCACCGGGGCAATGAAAGATCGGGCCGGGCGCTTTCAAGCCGCCGATGGCGGGACCCTGTTTCTGGATGAAGTTGGAGAAATTCCCTTAGAGATGCAAAGCAAGTTATTACGCGTCTTACAAGAAGGCGAATATGAGCGGGTAGGGGAGGAAGCGACGCGGAAAGTGAATGTCCGCATCATTGCGGCCACGAACCGGAAGCTTGTGCAAGAAGTGGAGGCCAAACGGTTTCGACAAGACCTCTATTACCGGTTGAATGTGTTTCCCATTGAAGTGGCTCCACTCCGAAATCGAATAGAGGATATCCCCTTGCTTGCTGCCAAATTCATGGCTTTGGTTCGGAAGAAACTTCATTGCACAGGAAGAGAATTGACCCAGGCCGAAGTCTTAAAATTGCAGAACTATCATTGGCCGGGTAACGTGCGAGAATTGCAAAATATCATTGAACGTGCGGTCATCTCGTCTCGCTGCGGCTCAGTGAAATTCGATCTACCAGTTCCGCAAGCCAGTGGAGCCTCAACCAAAACGCCCATCAAGAAAAATGGCGACAGCACTACCAATGTGCTCACCGACGAAGATATGCGTCTACGCGAAAAATCCAATATTGAAACTGCCTTACAGCAAACCGATTGGAAAATCTACGGCACCGGTGGAGCCGCGGAACTCCTCGGTCTCAAACCCACCACGCTCCTCTCCCGCATCAAAAAAATGGGAATTGTAAAGGCCTATTAGATTTGTGGCACTTCCTTGAATGCAAGTCGTGAGTGCAACATCCTTCTCCGCCAGTAGGGCATGTCTGTTGATATATAATTTACCTATTCAACGAATCCAAGAACTCAGACATTCTACGCGGAACCTTTTAGTCATAACTCATAACAAGATATTTGACGCGTATTCATAGAAACGCTTTGAGAACATTCGTTGGTTTCCTCCTAAAGCCGTCCATGCGCCTTCGAGAAAAAGCTAATATTGAAATGGCCCTAAAGTAAATCGACTGGAAAATCTATGGCATTGTGAGGATTTGGGGGAGGGTTATGCCAGATTTGCGTAAGAGCATTATTGCATTTACGCAGGCCTGACCCTATCACTTCTAATAAACAATAAATTTATAGAAAGGGATGAAGGGGTATGGACGCTCGTAACGAATCTGAACCTCTGGTGCAGTTAACAGTTGATCATCTATCAATTTTCTCTTTAGCTGCGCAGCAAAATGCTTATCCTTTGTTTCGTGCAATAAGCTTGCACTACCCAGTTTTACATGGCGATTTATCAGATACCCAAGCCCCCTTAAAAAACCTTGTAGTCAAACTTTCATCGCAACCAGAAATTTTTACACCAGAAGAATGGCCTGTTGATGAAATACGGCCTGGACAAGCGATTTCATTACAAAAACGCCCACTAAATGTTCCGCATGACTTTCTATTTAACTTAACTGAAGAACTTAAAGTTTCAATCACGCTTTCAGTTTCATCGACTGATAACCCAGAAGAACACTTAACAACTGAAGAAGTTTCAATTGATGTACTTCCAGCCAACTTTTGGGGTGGAGAAAGCCGCCAACCTGACTTGCTAGCAGCATTTGTAAAACCAAATGGTGTATATGTTGAGTCATTGGTAAGACAGGTAGCAGAAGTTCTGGAGAAAGGCGGTCACGGTAGAAGTGTGGATGGCTATCAATCAAACACCAGAGAAAAGCCATATTTGATGGCCGCGGCACTTTGGAATGTAATATTTTCTCAACGAATAGCTTATGTCACTCCGCCCCAAGGTTTTGCACGACAAGGACAGCGCATACGATTAGCATCTGATATCAGCTCTTCCCAAATAGCCGCCTGCCTTGATACGTCTCTTTTATTCGCTAGCTGCCTTGAGTTGATGGGATTAAACCCAGTTGTTGCTATTGGTAAAGATCATGCATTTGTTGGCGTCTGGCTTATTGATGAAAACTTTCCGATATTAACCAACGATGATCCAATGGATCTTCGTAAACGAGTTGATGCACGTGATTTAGTATTATTTGAAAGTACATTAGTTACCAATGACACCCCAGTTACTTTTGAGCAATCTAAAGCGCATGCTAGAGACTTAATTAACGAAGATAAAGAAGAAGACTTTGTTTACTTAATTGATATCAAGCAGGCTCGGTCTAGAAAAATCAAACCTATTTTTACGGTTGAAGAAAAGCCTGACGAGAAAACTTCTGAGTCAGATACAGAATTAAGTTTACCCGTAATTCCTCCTCTACCACCCGTGAGAGCAGATGAGCAAGTTATTACTGAAACGCCAGATACCCGAATAGATGCGTGGCAAAGAAAACTTTTAGATCTTACTAAGCGAAATTCATTGTTGTCACTAAAGGATCGAGCTGTAGCTATTAAATTATATTGCCCTGACATCGATTCCATGGAAGATAATTTAGCTGATGGTATTTCATTCCGGTTTTTATCTTCAGAAGAAAGTCCTTTAAATGACAAAGAACGTAGTGAAGAAACCTTTAGGCTACAAGTCGGCTCTGATATTCATAGAGACTACGCCCTAGAGCAGCTTAATAAAAATGTTCTTCTTGCGAATATGTCGAGGAAAAAACTCGAACAGAATGCCGTAAACCTATTAAGAAAAGCCAAAAATGATTTAGAGGAAGGTGGCTCTAACACCCTGTATTTAGTGCTTGGCATGCTTCGCTGGAAAGAAAATCCGGAAGATGGTCGATCATACCGAACCCCTTTGATTCTTATTCCAGCAGAACTGACAAGAAGTAGCGCAAGAGCACCCATTAAAGTACGTCAGTTACCTGATGAAAGTCCTATTTTTAACATGACATTAATTGAGTTCCTTTATGCTGAGCACAGCATAGACCTCAACCAATTTAGAGATTCATTACCTGAAGATGAATCTGGCGTTGATGTAAATCTGGTCTGGAACACTGTTAGAGCAGCAATCGCTGAGCAGCCAGGCTTTGAGGTAGCAGAAGAATTAGTCTTGGCATCTTTCTCTTTTGCAAAATACCTAATGTGGAAAGATTTAAAAGATAGGATTGATGACCTAAAGGACAACCCATTCGTTAAACACCTTGTTGATCACCCTCAAGATGCCTATGTTCAAGACGCCAGTTTCATACTGCGTGATGAAGTAGATGAAAAGGTCGACCCTGAAAAAGTATTCACACCACTAAATTGTGATAGCTCCCAGCTAGTTGCCGTAGAAGCCTCAGGCAGGCCTCAAGACTTTGTTCTAGAAGGGCCTCCTGGAACAGGAAAGTCAGAGACAATCGCCAACATCATTTGCCACAATCTGGCGCTTGGTAGAAAAGTATTATTTGTCGCCGAGAAAATGGCTGCTCTTAATGTCGTTTATAGACGCATGGAAAAAGTGGGACTAGACCACTTGTGTTTGGAATTACATAGTAACAAAGCGAACAAGAAGGCTGTTCTTGAGCAACTTAGAGTTGCTACAGATAGACGTGAAGATGCCCAAAGTGATGGCTGGGTTGATTCTGTCAAAATGCTAAAAGCAAAACGGGATAAACTGAATAGCTTTGTGCAAGCACTACACAAGAAGTCTATATACGGTATTTCAGCACGTGATGCCATCGCCAGAGATGTACTTTATAAGGGTAAACACACCCTCAATATTACATGGCCTCTCGGTTTTGATGCTTCGCCAGTCAGCAATTCTGAAAAATTAGATCAAATGCTTGATGCCGTAAAAAAATCGGCACTGGCATACAACGATATTTCGCGCCTTGATCCCACACAGTTTCGAATACTAAAAGCAAAAAACTGGTCAAATGCCTGGCAAAGCCAGGTAGTAGATTGTTTGTCACGTTACAAATCAGCCATCAATGCCCTTTACCCTTCAGCAGCAATTCTGGCATCTAGCTTTAACCTCAAGCTACAAAATAATACGACTAGTAATCTGAATCGTGTTGATCAATTGGCAAACTTAATCGAATCTGCCGAAGCTAATCCTATTAGCTACATCGTCAAAAAGGGGATTAAAGACTTATTGGTTGATTTGAGTACGCTAGGTGAAACAAAACAAGAATTTGATCAGTGCCTAGGAACAATCGGCCACCAAGTAAATGCAAAAATTCTCGCCAAAAGCCCTACCTCTGACTGGATTAGTATTTATAGAGAAGCTGAAGACAGCTGGTTCAAACGCTTCTTTGCCAAACTCAAGATTAATGGTGCCGCAAAGAAGTTAGGCTACGAAAAATTCAAAGACCTTGAAATTTTGCTTGATATAGAGAAAGCGGCAAAGCTGCAAGAAGACATTAATTTCCTCAAGGATAAATTTGAAGAAGATAAAATATGGCAAGGATGGGACACAAAGCCTGATAATTTATACAAAGCCGCCTCAAGAGCTAAATCAGCTCATAAATCATTAACTGAAGCGATAGGTTTGACTGACGACCCTGCTGTTTTGCTCACAGCTATAAAATCCAAGCTTATCGACGGTCGTGATTTTCTCGACAACTCGAAAATCGTTAACCAGAAAAATGAATTCAAACGACTTTGGGAGGCTTATCTGTGTGTAGCCGAGGAAGCTCAAAAATTAGAGTTAGATTTCGACGAAAATGCGTCCTTGGAGAGCATTAACCCGGCCATTGATCAACTAATTGCAAATGCAGCTAAATTCAAATCATGGAGTGAATGGTTATCTGCCAAGGAAGTTATAGAAGGTTACCAGCTACACAACCTGACCAACAGTCTAGAAGCAAGAATCGTTTTACCGGATGATGCAGAAGACCAGGCTCTAACAGCATTTTGCCGATGGGTAGCACCACAATTAATTGATGAAAGTGATGAATTACGACAATTCAAGGCATCTACGCACGAACAATTAATTGAGGATTTTAGAACGCTTGATGCAGAAGTCTCTGAAACTACCAGTGACTATGTTGCTGCAATCGCAGCTGAAACCATTCCTGATCCCTTTGCCAAAGATAGCCCTAAAGAATTTGGGCTATTAACCAGGGAGCTTCAAAAGAAGACTCGCCACAAGCCTATCAGATCCCTATTTAAAGAAATGGGAGGCCGGTTACTCGACTTATGCCCTTGCATGATGATGTCACCACTATCTGTTGCACAGTTCTTGCCATCAGCCTTTAGTGGCTTCGATTTAGTAGTTTTTGATGAAGCGTCCCAGATGACTACCTGGGATTCTGTAGGAGCAATAGCAAGGGGTAAAAATGTCATTGTTGTAGGCGACCCCAAGCAGATGCCTCCAACCAGTTTCTTTAGTGGTGCGGTAGATGTGGATGATCCAGATGAAGAAGATCTGGAATCAATTTTGGACCAGGCATTAGCCGCTCGATTACCCCATTTAAGGCTAAAAGGACACTATAGAAGCAGGCATGAAACATTAATAGCCTTCTCTAACAGTAAGTATTACGAGAACGCGCTTGTTACTTACCCATCTTCAGATACTAAAGAATCTGCTGTTACGCTACATAGCGTGAATGGCGTTTACTCGAAAGGTAAAGGACGCAACAATCCAATTGAAGCAGCTGCCGTTGTTGATGAGATTGTTAAGTGCCTAACGAATCCTGCGAACTCTTCGAAAACTATAGGTGTTGTGACATTAAATACGGAACAACAAAGGACAATAGAAGATTTGCTAGATGATGCTCGAAGAAAGCACCCCGAAATAGAACCATATTTTCAATCAACAGATACCTATGACGGAGTCTTTGTTAAAAACCTAGAATCTGTTCAAGGTGATGAACGAGATATCATCATTTTGAGTCTAGGTTACGGTCCCACAGAGGCTGGCGGGCACACCATGAGTATGAACTTTGGTCCTCTTAATAAATCAGGTGGCGAACGAAGACTGAATGTAGCTATAACCAGAGCAACAAGCGAAGTTCTGGTGTTTTCAAGTTTCGACTCATCTATGATTGACCTAAGTCGCACATCAGCCTTGGCCGTAGAGCACCTTAAGCACTATTTAGAGTTTGCTGAAAAAGGCCCAATTGCTTTAGCTGAGCAAGCGACGGCAAATTATGGTGTTGATCAATTTGATAGTGATTTTGAGCAAGCTGTTGCATGGGCTCTAAGGGACAAGGGGTGGAAAGTTCAAACTCAAATTGGTGTCAGCAAGTTAAGGGTCGATTTAGGAATAATTCATCCAGATCACCCAGGTGTATATCTTGCCGGTGTTGAATGCGATGGAGCTACATACCATGGCTCTCCGTCAGCTAGAGATCGAGACCGTGTACGCCATGCAATCCTGGAAAATCTTGGATGGCGCTTGGTACGCCTATGGTCCACTGACTACTTCCAAGATCCGGAAGAAGCTATTGGAAAAATTGATCGTCGCCTAAATGAGATAATAGAAGAAGACAGAAGAAGCTCTGCGCTAGACGAACAGATAAAAGCTTCTCCAGAAGAAACCGTCATAGAAGTGGTTTCTCATCTAGATGCTAGCATCCAGGAAGATACAGAAATAGCCACATATGATCATACCCGCTATTTTGATAATGACTACAAGGCAACTCTTGTCGATATTGCCAAATCCATATTAAACGATAAAAACGGGATAACCCTTCATGAGTTGGCACTGGATATCGCCAACCTCCATGGGTTATCAAGAACAAGTAAGAAGCAGCTCAAACATATACTGGATTTAATTAAGCCTTGGGCAGGCATTAAGCGCGACGCCATACATAAACCAGTAGTTTGGCTATCACCCACCGAGGTTGTTGATGAAATGCAATGGCGAGGTTTAGACCCTTGGGGTGATGAGCGTGAATGGGCAGAGATTCCGCACCCTGAGGCAAAAGGTTTAGCTCGTTTGGCTTTAGAGAAATCCCCACGAGATCCAGTTGATTATATTTGCAATGTATTCAAATTAAAGCGTCGTCACGATAAAACTCTTGAACAATTCAAGGATTGGATTGACGATGTTGCGGAAAAATCAACCATAGAATAACTCATAACAATATTGAAACGTATTTAGGGCTTGCTGAAAAAATATTTTTCCTGATTGACTCAAACTCCCGCGAGGAATAGTACCTCTCTGGCCTCGAGGCCAGACACATGATCCTGACGGAAAGTTGGCTGCCACTGGAGCCCCCAGGCACCCAGCAGGCCGTTCCATGTACTGCGCCAAGCCTGCCCCCAAGACCGCAGCCAAGAAAAACCGCTCGGGTGAGGAGATGCTCCAAGTTCATCACCAAAAATGACACGTGTAGTAGGGCCAGGCCTGAGTTATTGCTTTAATCCATTCAGATAATTCACCTAGGACCATGACCAAAAACCAAGGCTGCACGTAGCGGGCGGCTTGAATTCGAGCCATTACTCCTCCGTCTTCATGTCTTGTAGTTCCTCAATCGTATACTCTCCATTTACCCACCGTTCGTATTTCTTGGATATTCTTCGGCGCTCTTCTGCTTCACGATCTAAGCGCGGTTTATTGATTAAATAGAGACCAACGAAGAAACCAATGGCGATGACTAGCCCCCAACTCACCCCAGTGATCAACTCTAATGCTGTGGCCTCACCCCGCCACAATTTACCACTGATAAGCCCGATCAACGCGCAAAACAAACCAGTGCCAAAACCCATCCACCAGTCACCAGACTTATTGAAGAAACATTTCATGCAAACTCCTCTCCTGAACCCTAAAGGAGACGTAACGCCGTCTAAAGCCACCAATTTTCTTGTACTTGCAAGTTTACTGACGGCGGCAGTCATAAACGTACCCTCCTTTTTGCTTATCCTTTGAGTTGAGTAACAGTTTCTCGTGACCTTAGGACGGCCATCCCATTAATTTTCACTGCCTTTTTTATCTTCCAGAAAAATTTAGGCGTCCTTTTTCCCTCAGGCCATAGCTGATCGAGTCGGAGCGGTCTTGACTCGCAAACATCTCTCGGTAAAATACCTATGGTTAGCGCCAAGACGGGCCATATGCCTTACGCCCTGAAAGGCTCTTACACCATTCACGCAATAGGTGGTCATCGCGATATTATTTCGCTGTAGCCCGAGTTTTAAGGATCACAAAAAGGAGATCGGACGACATGACAGTTGACGCTCAAACGCATACTTTTCAAGCAGATACCAAGAGACTTTTACACTTAATGGTTCATTCGCTGTACACCGATAAGGAAATTTTTTTACGAGAGCTCATATCCAATGCATCTGATGCGCTAGATAAAATGCGTATCGAAGCCCTCAGGCAGCCGGAATTACTCAAAGGTGGGGAAACTCTCGAAATTCGAATCGATACCGATCCGGAAGCGCGCACGCTGAGCATCCACGACAACGGGATTGGAATGAGCCGAGAAGAGGTTGTGTCGCATATCGGCACGATCGCCAAATCCGGCACACGTGAATTGATGGAGAAGCTCAAAGACAATGCAGACGGTGAATCGGCAAACGAGCTGATCGGGCAATTTGGAGTCGGCTTTTATTCCGCCTTCATGGTGGCCAGTAAGGTCACGGTAATCTCTCGCCGAGCCGGCGAAGACACTGCGACCCGCTGGGAATCGACGGGGGAAGGCGAATATACGATTGAAGACGCGCACCGCGACACTCCTGGCACCACGGTGACCCTGGAGTTGTTGCCCGTCGATAGCGAAGGGGGCATTGAAGATTTTACTGAGCAATGGGTGCTCTCACGGACCGTGAAGCGTTATTCCGACTTTGTGACGTTTCCGATCATTCTCAAGGTTGTCCGGGAAGAAGTTGAAAAAGATGACCAAGGGCAGCCGATACCCGACGGGAAAACCTCAACTGTCGTAGAAGACAACACGCTGAATTCTATGAAACCGATTTGGACGCGCAGCGACGTGACGGATGAAGAATACGCCGAGTTTTACAAGCACGTCTCGCATGATTGGTCCGAACCGATGAAAACCTTGCGTTTTCACGCCGAAGGTCAGATTGAATACCAAACTCTCTTGTTTATCCCCTCGCAGGCCCAGAGTGATCTGCACTACAACGCCTCAGAGTTTGGCCTACAACTCTATGTGCGACGGGTGATGATCATGGAACGCTGTGAGGAACTCCTCCCACGGTATCTTCGATTCATGAAGGGCATTGTGGATTCCGCTGATTTACCCCTGAATATTTCCAGGCAGCGTCTGCAGGAGGATCGCTATATCAACCAAATCCGTAAATGGATTACCCGAAAAGTTCTCGAGACGCTCGAAAAAATGCAACGTGATGATGCCGAGCAGTATCTCAAGTTTTGGGAACCGTTTGGCAACGCTTTGAAAGAAGGCGTTGCTGATACTGACTACAAAGACAAAATTCTTGGCTTGTTGATGTTTGCCTCGTCGCACGATCCTGAAACATTGACCACGCTTGCCGACTATGTGGGACGAATGAAGCCCGATCAAAAAGAGATCTTTTACATCACCGGGGAATCTCGAAGCGTGGTGGAACATTCACCTCATCTTGAAGCCTTCAAAGCCAAAGAGTACGAAGTGCTGTATCTGGTATCTCCCGTAGACGAGTTTCTGGTGCAATATGTATTCGAGTTCCAAGAAAAACGACTCAAGTCGGTCGGAAAAGGGGCTGTTGATCTTGGTGACGAGAGCGAGCAGAAGGAGACCACGGAAAAATTACACACACTTCAAGAACAATACAAAGATGTGTTCGCACTGCTGAAGGAAAAGCTGGACGATCACATCAAAGAAGT
Organism: uncultured Nitrospirota bacterium; assembly: GCA_937139405.1. Lineage (GTDB taxonomy): Bacteria > Nitrospirota > Nitrospiria > Nitrospirales > UBA8639 > Nitrospira_E. The sequence goes on along the minus strand of CAKZPV010000004.1, from coordinate 355,596 downwards.
TCGTTTAACCAACCGCCTCACTTCCTCCCCGGTGTGTTTGGTGGGAGCCGAAAATGATTACAGCCCCCAGCTCGAGCGATTGCTCCAAAAAGGTGGCGCCCCTAAGCAAAAACGGATCATGGAGCTGAATCCGGAGCATGCGATCGTAACGAAGCTCAAAGAACGTTTCGAGAAGGATCCGACGGACACCTTGTTATCCGATTACGCGGAATTGCTCCTAGGCTACGGTTTATTAGCCGAAGGATCTCCGATTCCCGATCCAGTTCGTTATAATCAGGTCTTAGCTGATCTGATGACCCGAACGTTGTAGATACGAAGCTAATGAGCGAACCAGATCTGCACATCTCCGCTTTCAGTGTAGATATGTGCCTACGAGAAAAGATCGATATTGAAAAAGCCTTACAATCCACCGACTGGAAAAACTATGGCACGGGCGACGCTGCCGAATTCTTCAACCTCAAAGCTACCAATCTCTTCTGCCGTATTAAAAAAATGGAATGATTAAGGGGAGTTAAGGCCCAGACGATGATGGTAAGCGTCTTGATCGTATCTTTGAGTTTAATGGATCCGTTTTATTTTTCTCTTTCTTCTCGGGTACTCTGATAGCATAATATGATTCTAATTCATGCGATCTACATATTGATTCAATAAATAGTCGTGCATGACGTTGGCTGCCAGATTATTACCTGCGATGTTCCAATGAGTATCTCTTGGCCTATACAGTTGTTCTGTTGGTCTTTCCGTGAAGTACTCGTAGAGATCAATATAGTCAATTTTCCGCTTGTCAAATTCAGCTATTAGTCTATCGTTGGGCAACCTCATGTTCCATGTGCTCTCTTCCACATCAGCATAAAATTTCTCTCTGACATTTTTTTGAAGCTGAGGGTTCACTTGCAGCTCATCAGGGATAAGCACAATGACGAGATCAACTCCTTTCTCTTGACATATAACGCTAATCTGATTCAGATAATACATCGCCTTTTTTTGCAATCCAGGAAACCTCTGATTCCCCTCAAGATACATAAAACTTCTATCTTTTTCTATCTTAAGAAAAGTTTCTTCATCAAAATTAGGGCAGGCGTCACAATAGTTGCCTTGACCATGTATTATTTGCCCCTTGTATGTAGTTGTTAATGTGGAGATATAAGAAAGTAAGGAAGCGACATACGAGTACGATGTTAATTTCCTTTCTTGTATTTCACTAAAGTCGTTCCCAATGAAAAAAGACAATAAAAGCATATCAGGATTTAATGGCAACCCTTCTTGAATAAATAACGTGAGATAGTCTTTCGGGCCAATACCTGGAATGCCCAGATTCAAAACCTCAGCATCAATAGCCGCTGCTTTCAGCTTAGACTCCAATACAGTCAAATAATTGTATTCATAAGGCACAACTCCGAAAGCAAAAGAATCTCCGATTCCAATAATTCGATAGGTGCCCGTCTCTTTCTCCGAAAACTCTTTGTCTTTAAACCCTTTGGAATTCAGCTTAAAATTCCAATCATCCGAAAACGGCTTCCCGCGAAAACGATTGTGAGAGCTCGCATGAAAAATAAACGTTGGATTGAAATATTGATACGTTCTTAATGCTATTTCTCCTAGAACAAAGGCTATAGATAATACTACAATCCCTTGCATCGTCATCCGTTTACTTTTTTTAAAGAGTCTTTTTATCGTCATCGAGCTATCAATGGATGTTTTTCGCTGATGCGGAAGTAGGTGATTGACCAATTCATTTTTTTGTTTTGATACGATCCGAATAAAATGAAACTACATCCTACTCAACTATGTATAAAATTGAATTGTTACATTTTCTGTGACGAGTCGGCATCTTCTCCACCACCGCGAGCGTTTTTTTTCTTTTATCCGATTCCAAATTTGTCCTGTCATGCAATGTACGTGAGAATGTATGGAACGCAGCCAAGCCTGGAAAGAATTGATTGAAGAACCCATCTCCAGCAGATAACTCACCAGAAGCGCGCCCCAATCGATCCTCTCATGCTTATTGGAATGAGAATCTTCGTTTGATGGTTGTGCTTCTTTCCATTTGGTTTGTGGTTTCCTATCTCCTTGGCATCGTCTTTGTTGAGCCGCTCAACCAATTCCACCTCGGCGGGTTTCCTCTGGGCTTTTGGTTTGCTCAGCAAGGGGCAATCTATGTTTTCATCATTTTGACGTTTGTGTACGGGTTTGCGATGGATCGCATCGACCGACGGCATGGTGTGGACAATACTCCGTCTTCAGCCTCTCCTAAGGATTTCTCGGAGACGTCTGAATGACCATTCAAGGTTGGACGTATCTCCTCGTCGGCATCACGTTCACCGTTTACATCTGTATTGCCATCTGGAGTCGCGTAGGCACGACCTCTGGGTTCTACGTCGCGGGCAGAGGGGTTCCTCCACTTGCGAATGGTATGGCCACCGCGGCCGACTGGATGAGTGCGGCCTCATTTATTTCCATGGCGGGACTCATCTCGTTCATGGGGTACACCGGTACGATCTATCTCATGGGGTGGACCGGGGGCTATGTTCTTCTGGCTCTCCTCCTTGCCCCCTATTTGCGTAAATACGGGCGTTATACGATCCCCGAATTTGTTGGTGATCGTTACTATTCTCAAACCGCTCGAGTGATTGCCGTTTTCTGTGCCATTTTTGTGTCCTTTACCTATGTTGCCGGACAGATGCGTGGTGTGGGTGTTGTTTTCTCGCGCTTCTTAGAAGTCGATGTGACAATCGGAGTCATTATAGGGGTGGCAATCGTGTTCTTCTATGCCGTCATCGGTGGGATGCGCGGCATCACCTATACGCAGGTTGCCCAATTTTGTGTGCTGATTGTGGCGTACTTGATTCCTGCTGTGGCGATTTCATGGAAGATGACGGGCTGGGCCATTCCACAGATTGGTTTTGGCGGGACGATGCTTGAAGGGCAGTACGCTGGTATGGCTCTTCTTGAAACTCTCGATGCAATCCATCGTGATCTTGGTCTTCCTGAATATACTGGGGCATGGGTAAATGGTAAGAAAAGTATGATTGATGTTTTGTCCATTACCATGGCCTTGATGGTTGGCACGGCTGGGCTTCCGCATGTTCTGATCCGTTTCTATACCGTGCCCAATGCTCGTGCTGCCCGGTGGAGCGCCATGTGGGCATTGATTTTCATTGGTCTTTTGTATACCACGGCGCCGGCAGTGAGTGCTTTTGCTCGCGTGAACATGATTGAGACACTGAATGAACAACCTTATATGAACGCACCTGAATGGTTTAAAAGTTGGGAGAGAACGGGGCTCATTGTTTTTAAAGACCGCAATGGTGACGGTCTGATTCAGTACAGTGGCAATGTCGATACGAATGAACTCAACGTTGATCGTGATATCATGGTCCTCGCCAATCCCGAGATTGCTAGACTTCCAGCGTGGGTGGTAGCACTTGTGGCTGCTGGCGGTTTAGCGGCAGCCCTTTCGACGGCAGCAGGTTTGTTGCTCGTGATTTCTGCTTCGGTCTCCCATGATCTGTTGAAGTCGGTCATGTGGGAAAGTATGCCTCAACATGTCGAATTACGTATGGCGCGCATCGCTGCTGCCTTTGCCGTCGTTGTGGCTGGGGTTCTTGGTATTTATCCACCAGGCTTTGTGGCTCAAGTTGTGGCCTTTGCCTTTGGGTTGGCTGCCGCTAGTTTTTTTCCGATCTTGCTGCTTGGAATTTTTGACAAACGCACGACCAAGGAAGGAGCGATCGCAGGCATGCTTTTAGGAATCGGCTTTACCGCGTCCTACATCATATGGTTTCGTTTTATCGATCCAACAGCTACGGCTGATCAGTGGCTATTCAGGATCAGCCCCGAAGGAATTGGGACCATCGGCATGGTGCTTAACTTTATCGTGGCCATTACCGTCAGCCGTTTCACTCCACCTCCACCGCTAGATGTTCAGAATATGATCGAAGACATCCGCTCTCCCTGCGGCACCCGTGATATCTCCTGACTCACCAAAACATGATAATTCCCCATCCTCTTGCTGCCTGATATTTCCTTGTTTTCAATGAATATGAGAATTTCTTGTCTAGACCGGGAGAATTTATTTGCCAGAAGGTCGCATTCTGGTTTATGTTTTCGAGTTTGAATTTTTCCCTTCTGGCTTAAGAGAGCAAGAAAATTTCCCGAATTAAAAATAATGAAAAGATTGTTTTGTCTCGATTCATGTTGAGAGCCTGGGATTTTTTGAGCAGAAAAAAGGAATTTTGAATGATGTCAGGAAAAAAGGGAGCGATGTTAAGTCCGTGGCGATTGTTGATGCGCTGGTTTGATAGTCATGAGGAAACGCAACCGGTTTCTGGTGTCGATGGCAGGCAGATGGATCGGGTGCGAACAATTCCCTTTATTGGCTTACATATTGCTGTTTTGACAGTGTTTTTTGTTGGCTGGAGTCCCATTGCTGTGGGGATGGCGGTTGCGCTGTATTTCGGCCGCATGTTTGCCATTACGGGTTTCTATCATCGCTATTTTTCTCATCGAGCATTTCGAACCTCCAGAGGCATGCAGTTCATGTTTGGGTTGCTCGGGGCGAGTTCTGGGCAACGAGGTCCTTTGTGGTGGGCGGCCAATCATCGAGTTCATCATGCCCATTCTGACAAACCAGCTGATGTGCATTCTCCGGTTCAGCATGGTTTGTGGTGGAGCCATATGGGGTGGTTCTTGGCATATAACCAGCTTTCAACAAATCTGAAACGTATCAAAGATTTTGCACGGTATCCAGAATTGCGATTTCTCGATCGGTTTGATGCTCTCGTGCCGTTGGTGTTGGCAATCAGTTTGTTTCTGTTTGGTGCGTGGCTGGGGAAAGTCTATCCGAATCTTGGAACGAATGGGTGGCAAATGTTGGTATGGGGCTTTGTGGTTTCCACCGTCGCGCTGTGGCATGGGACATTTACAATTAATTCCCTCGCACACCGTTTCGGCAGTCGACGCTATGCCACTTCTGATGACAGTCGGAATAATTTGCTACTTGCACTCCTTACGCTTGGAGAAGGGTGGCATAATAATCATCATCAGTATTCTAGCTCTGCCAGACAAGGCTTTCGATGGTGGGAGGTGGATATCACATATTACTTGTTGCGAGGACTTCAATTTTGCGGCATCATCTGGGATATTCGCCCTGTCCCTGCATCGGTGTTAAATCAATCAGCTACAAACCAAATGAAAGAGGATGCCGACTCCGAAAAGATTGCAGTCTAAGACTCTCTGCTAAAGACAGTGCATCCTTCTTTCTTCTTGAATTGGTGTCTCTCTAATTGTTTCCGCATCAAGAATTCCTGGTTATTTTTTGTCGTTAGATGTCCTCAATCATGCCGTCGTAGTGAGGGGAGGGTGTCTATCGAGATTGCAGGATGCTTGAGATTTCCGAGAAGAGAATCTGAGCATCATAGGGCTTGTTGAAAATACCCTGTGCTCCAGCTAGTCGAGCTTCATCATAGAGATAGCGTGATGGAGTGCCAGTCAGGAGAATCACGGGAGGCTGTTGAGCGGGAGGCTGTTGAGCAAGAAATTGAATGAATTCTAGCCCCGTCATGACAGGCATTGTGTTGTCTGTAATCACCAAATCAAAGTATGTCGCCCGTAAGGTCTGCAGGGCTTCTAACCCATTTTCAGCTTCTTGACAGACATATCCCTGCTTCTCGAGACTTTTTCGCAGGACGAGCCTCCCTGGTTCAAAATCATCGACAATAAGAATTCGTTTCATGCTCATCCCTGTGATCGTCAGTGATCGATCAGTAGGCTGGTCATCAAGATGGTTTCAATTCTCGTTGACTGACATTCGATGAAAATATCAGTGAACATTTCTTAGACAAGAGATCCACATCAATTGGTTTCAGCAAATAGTCATTCGCCCCCTGCTCGATCGCCTTGACCAATTTGTCATTGTTGAGTTCGGCACTCATGACAATCACGGGCATATTTGGAATCCGTTTACGAATGTGTTTCAGCATGGTCAATCCATCCATGATCGGCATTTCGATATCCAGGAGAATCCCATCGACGGCCGTTATCTCAAGCATGGCCATTCCTTCATTACCGTTCCGAGCTAAGGTCACATAAAACCCTAAAAAATTTAAACGATCTTGCAACATAAGCCCGATATCTCGGTCTTTTTCGACTACCAAGAGGGATAGTGACATGATTGAAACCTTGCTCAACTTAATAAAACACCCTATTGATTCTCTCTAAAGTACTCTTTTTAGGTATAAGGGGACTATTCATACTTATGTTCCACGACATAAAGATTTCGTAAAGATTTGTTCTGGATATGGGGTTATGTTTGAAAACATCTTATGAATCAAAGCCCATTAGGGCTGGTAGCCAGTCGAAGACCATCGTTTCGGGATTGATGACGAACTGAATGAATATGTCGTAGGAGGGCGAATGGAAAAACAGAAATGTCTAGGAATCGATGCGTAAGACACGCAGACGGTTCCGCTGAGGGAAGAAATCTAAGAGTTCTCTTCTGGTAAAGCGGGTTCGAAGCGATAGCCAACGCCGGGATCGGTTAGAATATAGGTCGGACGTGCCGTATTCCGTTCAATCTTTTTCCTCAATTGACCAATGAATACACGAAGATATTGGGCTTGATCGGCATAGGCCTCACCCCAAATAGCGGTTAAGAGGGTTCGGTGTGTGAGAACTTTTCCAGCATACTGAATCATATATTTTAAGAGATCATATTCAGTCGGAGTGAGCTTGACGAGTTTATTCTGCAGTCGCACTTCGCGTCGTTCAAAGTTGACGGAGAGCGCGCCATTTTTGAATACTGGTTCTGTTCCAGATAACATGACTGTTCTTCGTAGAGCTGATCGAACCCTAGCTAATACTTCCTCCATACTGAAGGGTTTTGTGACATAATCATCAGCGCCGCATTCAAGAGCCTTCACTTTTTTGCGTTCGTCTCCCACGGCCGAAAGAACGATGATGGGAATGATCGATTGCTCGCGAATTTTGCTGGTGAGTTCGATGCCATTCATGGAAGGCAGCAGAAGATCGACAATTACGAGATCCGGCTTCCACCGGGCTATGGTTTGTAACGCTTCCTCCCCTGAAACTGCCACTTCCACGGCATAATTTTTAGTCTCTAGATTCACTTGTAAGGAACGGCGAATTTGAGGTTCGTCATCCACCACGAGGATGCGTGCGCCCTGATGTATCATTCTCGTTATCCTTTGTGAAGTCCTTCAAGGGAAAATTTTTCCATGGACTCAGTCACAGGCAAGCTCAAAGTGAAGATGACCCTTGAATCTGTAGACTCACACCAGATTTGACCACCATGGGCTTCAACAATGCCTTTACAAATGGCTAAGCCTAAGCCCGTACCACGGATGGATTGGTCACGTTGGAGTCGGCGACGATAGAAACGGTCGAAGATTTGCTCGAGATCTTCTTCTGGGATAGGTCCTCCCTCATTAGAGATTTGGATCATGATCTGTTGCACTTCCTCGTGAACATGGAATTGAATCGGAGAGTCAAGTGGAGAATATTTGACGGCATTATCGAATAAGTTGCTCAGGACTTGTTGAATTTCTATTGCATCCACATACACGAGAGGAAGATGTCTAGGGAGATGTATTTCAATGTTTTGCTGCTTGAACATCTGTTCGGTATGGCGAAGAGCGCTTTCCACGAGATCTTCAAGCGGATGCCACTCTCGATGAGGAACAAGCGTACCCGCCTCAATTTGAGACATATCTAAGAGATTATCCACCAACCGACTCAAGTAGTTGATCTCTTGATCGATACCTTTGAGAAATTCTTGTTGTACCTCATCCAGACCGTTTGGGATTGTCCCTAAAATACTGGATGCCGAAGCTTTCATTGCAGTCAGGGGTGTTCGTAGTTCATGAGAGACGGATGCAAGCAAGGCTGACTTGAGTTCATCACTTTGGCGGAGGGCATCCATTCGTTTGGATTCGCTTTCGCGCAAATGTTCTTCTGCTTGCTTTCGTTCAGTAATATCCTCAGAAATTCCCACTATTTTTGAAACGTTCCCGTCATCACCTCGTATAGGGATGAAACTCCTATTGAAAAATTTTTCAATGCCATCTGTTGTCACATGAAGTTCGAAGTCGACAGACTGGCCTTGGACAGCTTGCGAAAAATAGTTCCGGATTCGGTTCTGGTCTCGTTTGTCTGCCAATTCCAGGTATGAACGACCGATGACTTGAGATTCGTTTTCGATCTCTAACATTTTTTGACCAGCCTTATTCATCGAACTCATTTTCCCACTCAATTCGATTTCGTGTATACAGAATGGAATATGGTTTACTAAAGTTCGGAACTGGGCCTCGCTGGCTCGAAGCTTCTCTTCGTTCTCCTTGTGCTCGGTTATATCTACATTTAACCCATCAAGATAAAGAAGGCGTCCTGTCTCATCAAATATAAAGCGACCGCGCGCCAGAATCCATTTCTTTTTCCCATCACGAGTGATGATTTGATGCTCATTTTCGTATGGAAGGCGCTTGGCAAGCGCCTCCTGGACAATTGGCCAGACTCGCTCATTTTCTCCAGGAGGCATGAGGGAATTGTAAGTTATCTTTCCACCTAGGAGATCTGCAATCGGGTATCCAGTGACTTCTTCGATTCCATTGCTCGTATAGATAATTGGCCAGCTCTTGTCATTGAGGCAACGATACGCAAACCCCTTTGGTAACTGTCCCAGAATACTTTCAGTCAGAGCTTGCCATTCTTGCAAAGCATTTTCTGTTTTCTTACGCTCGGATATGTCTTCACAATTGAGCAAAACGACAAATTCTCCATCGTTGTTACGCACCGCTCGTGCAACTTCTTTGACCCAGACGATACTCTTGTCCTTCCGAACCTTTCGGAATTCCCAAGAATGTACGACTAGGGAGTTTTTCAAGCAATGTGCAAACCGTTGCTGAACGAAGGGCTTATCTTCTTCTATGAAAAGATCAATAACTGGCTGTCCAACCAACTCCTCCCCTGTATAGCCGAGTTGTTGGGCCCCAAACCGGTTCACGGATAAGACGATTCCATCTTGAGAAACGGTGAAATACATGGAGGGGTTATCTTCATATAAAATACGAAAACGCTCCTCGCTCTCTTGTAGGGATTTTTCCCCCTGCTTCCTATAGGTAATATCCTCCACCATCGCCATATGCTCACGAAGATCGGTGGGTTCCAACCACAATGATACGCAAATCAGATTCACCCAAATGACTGCACCGTTTTTATGAAAGTATCGTTTTTCCATTCGAAAGCTGTTAATTTTGCCGCTGATGAGTTGCTGCCCCCAATCCAAGTCCGTTTGAAGGTCGTCCGGATGAGTAATGTCCTGGAAGGTTAGATTGAGCATTTCTTCTTCTGAATACCCGACAATATCGCAATACGTTCGATTGATTTGAGTGAATCGCCCACTGAGTGAATCCAAGATGGCAATGCCAGTGGGGGCTTGTTCATACATAGCTCGAAATTTTCTCTCGCCTTTTCGTATACGTTCCTCGGTCTGTTTCCATTCAGTAATATCCTCTGAGATTCCCAACAAATATTCAGGATTTCCATGGGAATCTAATATTGGAATCTTTTTAGTATGGAGATATCTTGTCCCGTGAGATTTGGTTTGAATAACTTCCTCCGGGATATCTATCAGCTTTTTACCTGTTAAGACCTCTCGGTCCTTTGTCGTATAGAAGTCCGCTTCCGATTGAGGAAAAAAGTCGTAATCAGTCTTCCCGATTAACGCCTCGTTGGGATAGCCAATGAGTGCCTCCCCTGCTTTATTCCACCTTAGAAATCGAAGGTCTCTGGCATCTTTCACAAAAATCATATGAGGAATGTTCTCCACGATGGAGTTCAAGAACATCTCATTATTTCGCAATGCCGAATCGACACGTTTCCGTTCATCGATTTCTTTTTCCAATTTACGACCATCCCGAACACTTTTAGTGACAAAAACTATTCCCAGTAATCCAACAATGAGCGTAATAAGAATTTCCCACCTTAGCATTGTGGTAATGCCATCTTCAGAATATTGATCTAACTGCTTTACAGCCTCGTCAGCAATATGAATTCCAATTTCATGCTGAGTGCGAAGCGTTTCGAGTTGAGGTCGAAACTCTCGGTCATTGGGCGATAATAAAAGGAAATCATCTGCAAGTTGGAAGACTTCTTGGATGTGATTCTGTTGTTCCAGGAGTTTTTCGTAAATTTCTTGAGTCGGTGCGCTCGGAATAGTTTGGCGCTGATTGGTTTCTGAATTGGTTGCTACTGAGCCTCCATCCATTAGAGCGTTGAGCGTAGATCGTATGCGTTGTCTGGTTGCTGTGTAGTCAACAGATATATCATGAGAGGTCAGGACCATTTCATTGAAGTGTTTTTGCAGAAACATACGTTGGTGGCCTGCTACATCGATGAGGAAACCCATTGATTGGTCTTTCTGCATTGTTGACACTGTGTATATCAACAGACAGAGAAGGACACTCAAAAACATTACCGTAATGATAATGAAGCGACGACTAACCATCGACGTTCTGAAAAGTTGATCCATGCCAATAGATGTTGGATTCATGGTAGGGGTCTCCGACTCATTAGTATTCAACCGATTTCTGACATCATAATACTCCCGAGTAGGTTCTAGGCAACTTGCCAGTTGATCCATCAAAAAATATTAATGAATGATTTCTTGAAAATAGGGCTAAGGAATGAGGTCAAAAATTGGGTTATCGACTTTGGTGGGCAAGCCAACTCGAAGAATGACTTTCATTATGAGCATGTGAAAGTTGCCAAGAAGAGAGGTAAGTGTTTTTTTGTTCTGGAGAAAGAGCAAACAAGGAATTCCCTATGCTGAGCTGAAAGAATATATAGAGAATTTTTTTTAGGTTGTTTGGAGTGCTCACATGAATTCACCGTCCGTCTTCCCCAGTGACCGTAAGTTCCTTCCTTTGGTTCGGTGGTCGTGACACAAGTGCTGGATTGTTTCTTTTGGTCGTCGGACTCTTGGGACTAAATGTCGAGAATGTACTCAAGGTATTTAGTGGGGCTCCCAGCTCTCTGACATGGACGCTGAACTTCTTGGCATGTGGTGTTTTAGGGCCATTGCCTCTGTTCGGGTATTTCAGTTTTTCTGATTTCTGAACCGTCCTCGCCAGGCTTGTGCCTAGTGTGGTTGTCGAGGCTAGTTCTCGGGGAAATTCCCTTGAGCTTTTTGCGTCTATTCACTCTGGGCATTTTGTGAATTCAGTTTCAACCAAATTCAAAATCTTGCGTCATGGTAGTTCTTTTACATTTGGACCTCGCCGCAGTTTCGGCTGCTGAAAGTGGTTCGAGACTACTATGAAGCTTGCGCACCCCCATCTCGTCGAGGTTGGATGAATCAGTTAGAACGATGGATGTTGCGAGCGACGAAAATAGGACAAGAGAGAAACGTGTTGGCACGTTCAATGAAGGATTCAGCTTCAGTCTAAGGTCCGATACACAAACAATATTGGGCCCTAAGAGGAAAAGGCGAGGGGTAAGCATTGTCATGATTGAGAGCCCGTCACAATTTTACGTGTTTCCTGAACCAAGAGCTTTAGCAGAAGGCTTCAATCATTCAATCTTTTCAAATCTATCTTGAAGTCTAGGCGCTTCTGTTTCAGGTTCCTCAAACTCTGTTGATACAGGTTGGGACATTTTTTGTTCCACTCTGTGAGATTGTTTGAGCACAAAGATAAGATTCCTCCACTCATTCCATGTGAAATATGGCTTTGATCATTGAAAAATAAGTGAAATTTATCCCAAGTACTTTTATGGCACAGACTTTGTAAAGCTTCTGTATCTATATGTTCAAAACCTGGAAACCTAGATGCGAGGAACAAATGATGATGCGCCTATTGATTGTCGACGATGATTCCGATCATCGATTGATTTTACGAAACATGTTTGAGGCGAATGGATATGGATGTGATGAAGCAGAGGATGGCGGTGAGGCATTGTCAAAGCTGAGGGCAGACAAGGTGGACATTGTCTTAACCGATCTGCATATGCCTGGGATGAATGGTCTTGAACTCATCAATCAGATGGGGAGATTAGCTTCGCTGCAGCACACCCCAGCGATTCTTATGTCGAGTCAATCTAGGGAAGACATGCCTTATGAAGCACACAAAACTGGTGCATGTGCCGTCATTTCTAAGCCCTATGATTTACACGAACTCTTAGAGGAAGTCAGTCGAGCAATTGGGCAAGCTGAACCAGATGAGTTAACAGCGATGGCGTAAGATGTGTTTTTTCTGTCAGAACAAAGGTGGCGAACGTGAAGAACCCAAATGAGCATAGGCCAATGGGGTTCGCCTATGAAACGATTATCTCACGATATCGAATTCATTCCTGCCAAATTATTTTTACCCTCTTATCCTTCTTTATCCGTTCGGTGTTCATCAGGCCTTATTTGTGCTCCTTATCTGAAGTGGATCAGTCGGCGTCTTAGCCGCCGTCACTAGAGACAGGTAGAAATCAATTTTTCTTAGGGTCACCGAAGGGCAATATGATGTGTTCTGTCTAAGCCGTGGAGCAGATTCGCTGTTGTACCATTTTAAAAGCAAAGAAGAGGTTAGATTAAATTTTTCATCAGCTATGAAAGAGCGTTGAGGGCCGAAAAACGGATTTTCATTATTTTTGTCCACAATGCGATACTGTGTTCATCTCTATCAAAAGGAGTTTTCCATGAAACCGATTATGCGTGCACCTATTTGGAGTACGGTGTTTGTTCTATTAGTGGGAGGAGGACTGGGGATAGCTATCGCAGAGGAGACAACTGAGGGTCTTGCTGATGCTGCTGAAGCAAAAAGTTTTTTACCTCAAGGTCCTGAGGCTGGTGCGGAATTATTTCCACCGCACGCTAAGCCAGGGGGATGTTATGCGCGGGTACTTGTGCCGGCTCAGTATGAGGCTGAAACTATTCAGATGTTGAAAAGTGAGGCTTCCGAGAGGCTTGAGATTGTCCCAGCAACATTTGAGACTGTTGAAGAAACGATTGTTGTACAGGAGGCTTCCGAAAAATTAGAGGTTGTTCCTGCAACTTATGAATGGATTGAGGAACAGGTGCTGGTAAAGCCAGCTTTTGAGAAATTAGTGGCAGTTCCTGCTGAGTATGAATTCGTGTCGGAACAGGTGATCGATAAGCCAGCGCATGTAGTGTGGGAAAAAGGGCGAGGGTTGATTGAAAAAGTGGACTTTGGGACCGGGGAGATTGTGTGCTTAAAAGAAGTTCCCGCGACCTTTAAAACCGTGACCAAGCAGGTGCTGAAGAGCCCGGCAACCACTCGGGCTTTGGAGGTGCCAGCAGAGTATAAGACTGTGAAGCGGCGTCTGATGAAGACACCACCAACAACGAAGACTATTAAGATCCCAGAGCAGTCGAAGGTTCAGAAAGGGTTGAAAGTGGTTGAGCCTGCCACTGTGAAGCGAATAGCGATACCTGAAGAATACCAGACGTTCACGAAAAGGGTAAAAGTATCGGAAGAAAAAATGGCTTGGAAGCCCGTGCTCTGTGAGACGAATACGACACCACAGGTTGTCCAGCAACTTCAACATTCGTTAAAGGAAAACGGATTTAATCCTGGTCCAGTTGATGGTACGATTGGGGCGGCAACGATGAGGGCCGTCGTCGCGTTTCAACAAAAGCAAGGCCTTCCAAGGGGAGGGTTAGACCTGGATACCTTCCAGGCGCTCAAGATAGATCTGCCCTGGTTTTCTGAGGCCATGGCGATCAATACTGGCAGTGGAGAACTTAAATAAATAACAGGGATTTTTGTCGATTGCAGTGAGAATAACGTGAATGATCATTTTGGGAAGGTGGTCATGAAAGCATGGTTCGGTGTCTTGCATTGTGGGCACCGGACCAGCTTATTTTGATTACTTGAAGCCACGGCTGGAAAGGCGTGGGTAGCTTATCCATTTATAAGGGATTACATGTAATCTTTATTATATGGGACGAAAAATCGTGAACAGGTGCAGAAAGAATAACGATATTGAAACGAAAAACAACCATAATACTTTCAAAATTTTTGATAATTGCCCTGGTCCATCTCAACGGTTGTGCAGGGCCACAGCCGGTTTTGTATCCCAATGCTCATTTGCAGAAGATAGGGCAAGATCGCGCTGATGAGGAGATTGCGGAATGTGAAGAATTGGCAGAAGAATATGCCACTAAATCCGAGGCAGGAGAAAAAGTGGCGAATCAAACTGCCTTAGGAGGGACTGTTGGAGCTGCTGGTGGAGCCGTTGGAGGTGCAATTTCGGGTAATGTTGGACTTGGTGCCGCCATCGGTGCGGCTATTGGGGCGACACAAGGGTTGTTGCTAGGGCTGTTTGGAGCCAGTAGTTCTGACCCAAGCCCAACATATAAAAAATTTGTCAATCGATGCTTGCATGAACGTGGATACGAACCAATAGGGTGGGATTAACGTCCATTGGTGATACTCAAATGCAAATATAAAGGTGTCAGGAACTATTTTTGTTTGGCTTGTTGGCTAGTTTTGTTGGGGAATTGGATACTAGAATAACCTTACTTTCTGAGTCTTTTCCTCGTAGCTTGCTTTAGCTCCTTGTCTTCTCAGTGTTTGAATGTGCAGAAGAGAATATGCTGGAAATGGTTTTCACAGTATTGTATATTCCATGCGACAGTTACTGGCTGTTTTATGCAGGAATTTCTCTCTAATCAACTTACTCCTTTTTGGGAAATTTCCTGCCATGCTTACTAAGAAAATACAGGAAATCCCTTGCTCCCCCTACCTATGATGAAAATGGTAATCTGGCAAGATTAATCCTTATTTAACGAGAGGACTATGCATGTCTCGCCAGTTTGTACCCCTCAAGACACTAGCATTTCTGACCTCTCTCGCCGTCATGTCTGGATTCCCGATCGCCTGGTCGTTTTCGATCAGTGAACCCCAAGCATTCAGTACCCAGCAGGCCGGACAACACATCGCCGTAGCTCTGGAGTTGGGGGATCTTCCCGGTGTCACTAAAGTGAATTATTATTGGTATGGAGAAGATGAAGATATGTTGAAGGCCTTGGCCGCGGAAAAGTTGGCTTTGGTCTCGACGGCCAAACACACTCCTCCCTTTGGCGGGGATATTCTGATCCCGAAAGAATCCATAGGGGTCTATCGGCTGCTTGCGGTGGCTGAACAAGGAGGACGACAGTCCCAAGTCGCACTCCAGGCCATCTTCGATGAAGTCTTGATCCACATTGAGCCGAACGCCTTGCTCATGGATATCGATTTTCAAACGCATAAACCGCTTCGATTCGGGCGGGCCGGAGGGGTTCGAGTGTATGATCAGTTAGATGCGTTGGGAAAGATCTTTGAGTTACCGGTAATGGGTTTCTTCTCAGATGGCATCACGCGTACCATTCGTCTTCGCACTACTGGCACCACCTACATCCCAGTTAATGAATCAGTCATCACGGTCAATCAAGATGGAGTCCTGCGTCTGGTGGGGAATGGTTCAACCGTGCTCACGGTGAAAAATCGGGATCAAATAGCCACCCTTGATATTGTCGTCGAAGTCAACGATGAGCCGAATGAACCACCAATGGCAGATGCTGGGAAAACGCAATCCCTCTTAGCAGGAGAACAAGTCACCTTAAATGGATTAGAGAGCTACGATCCAGACGGAGGGTCACTCCAGTACCATTGGTCGCAAGTACGAGGAAGTAAAATTCCCCTTCTTGATCCGTATTCGGCTAAAGCCAAATTCTTGGCCCCTTTCGTGGCCGAAGAAAGAACCTTCCGCTTCAAACTCCGAGTAACCGACATCCACGGTGCTGACAGTCTGCCTTCCTATGTCGATGTGTTAGTCAACCCCTAGGCTACGCCTCAATCCTAATCTTTCTTCGATAGTCCTTGGATCCTTATCCATAATCCAAGATTCTGGCGAAAGGGTGAGAAAAGAGTGGGTGTGGGTGTTGCCAAATTGCCTCATTCGTCTAAGGCCACCGATAATTCGAAAGCCAGGAGATATTCATCTGGATACGACTAGATTCGCTCAAGCTATTCCGTTTTCTCAAGGCTTCCTGGTGTACGTGATCTCCATCATCTTCATTTCCTTTGCGCCATGGTGAGCTCCGTACATATCAAACGTCTGAGTATTCTCATCCACCAACTTCCACACGGCGCGATGCGACATTGTTCCTCCGCCCGGTTCATCATGTTGACCCTCTAAAGTGATCGTTTTTCCATCTGGGCTCGCTGAGCCTTCCATGATGAAAATGCTCGTGCCCATGGTATCAAACCAGGCCGTGACATATTTTTGCCGAAGGTTGTCGTAACCATCGATCCCAATCCCGGCAAAGGGTTGTCCCATCATCTCACCAGTGAATTCCTGGTGGAGAAAGCGCGCACCCAAGACCATTCTCATTTCGGCGGTACCCGTTGATTCCATCGGAGGTTTGCTAGGATCCATCCATGATTTGGTTGTGGTCGTCCAGCTGCCCGCTAGGGTGGCCAATACTTTGTGCGGCTCTCCAGGCGTGGCCATCTTCTGGTACATCTCCATCATGGCTTGCATATCGCCTGGAGCGCTTTCTTTTTCGGTGGCTTGGGCAATAGATCCCACCGCAAGCAAACACAGACCCATAAGAATGAATAGAGAACGCATAAGGGACCTCCTTCAACGGATGGCTGGCAATGAAGAGGATCATTTCCAGCCTGGTAGCGGTAGTTGTTTCTTCTTTCTAGTGGACAACAATTTTCTCAACTATGAGACACGATGATCAAAATTGACTTCAGGCTTGAGACTTAAGACGACCATCCTTTACCGTCATCTCAGCATTGCATTGAGAAGCTGCTTGGGACCCTACGCTATCTGAGAGCGCATCATAGTAGGAGTTTTCTATCGTACCAAATGTTCAAGTCTCCTTTTTATCCATAGGTAATCATGACAGTGTATCCCTCTAGCTACAGTCGCCCATCGAGTAAAAAAACTCTTCTTTCGCGATTTTTCCATTCTGGACGGTGTATAGTCCCATCTCGTCCATTGTCATACGATTGCCAGTATGTTTAGGGGTGACATCGAATTTAAAATGGACAATAAACTGGTTGCCGTTTGGAAAGGGTCCATTGACCTCGCCTCCATGAACTTCATGGTTTTCTACCCACCAGGTGTTCTTTCCTTTAATCGCCTCGATGCCCGTTTGGGTTTGACTCATGTTTGGCATGGCCGTGGCTTCTACACTGACAATGTTGGAAGCATATAACTTATCGATGGCCTCTTGATTCTTCCCTTGCTTGCATAAAGCCACAAGTTCTTTTCCAATTTCCATAGCTGACATAATGATGACTCCTTTTTAAAGATAGACAAGGGGGAAACAATGAAAACTCAGTTAACATGACCATTTTGGTAGATCCACCATGGCATATGAATGTTGATGCGGGAGTTCTATCTTCACGCCAAACGAGGCGCGCCATGATCGATATTTGCAAAACGAAATAACAAAGGGGGGAGATGAACGATGAAGCGATAGCTAACAGATTCATCCTAATCTCAACTCTCATGCTTGTGCAAGACACTGTTTGAATAAACTCTGGTCGACGGTATTGTTACGTCAGTTGAGTAATATGTCTTGCTGGCTATAAACTTTTAGGTAGCGAGAGCTTCCATATATGATGGGCTTTTATTGTAAGACGAATGGTAATATTCATAATCGACATTGGGGCATAGACTTTCGTAGAGCAAATCTCAACGTGTCCACAAACACAGAATTACTCGATGGCATTCAGTTGGGTCTAGTGAGAAAAGTCTTAACTCAGAATTTATACTTAACGAAAGGGCATTTTCAATGAACATCACGAAAAGGCGCCAGTATGTGAGTCGCACGATTCTTCTGTCTATCGTGGCACTGATGGTGCTAAATGCTTGTGTGGGTAAGAGGGAAACCAAACCTACTTTAACCTCTTCGTGCAATATTGATTGGCAACAGCAAGCGGGAATCTCTTCCTCTGACGTACCCAATCCCAATGTCTCTGATGGCCTACATGTGCTGGTGTGGAATATTCATGATCGGCTGCTTCCCGGATCGATTTTTTCAAGTAAAGGTCATTCGGAAGAAGAAGTTGTCTGTATCGGGGATCTAGCCTCGCAGTATGATATGGTTCTGTTTCAGGAAGCTTTTGTGCGTCCAGTCCAAATTGCTCAGTACACGAAACATCCTTGGGCTGATCACCCTTTTTTCTTGGAAGGCGGGGGTGGAGACCAATTTCCCCTTCGACTTGTCTGTGAGATCTGTTTGACACCTGGCCTGCTCATGCTCGCTCAAGAGAAGCCTGGCTGGGTTTATGGAGAACCGTATCGTTCCTTTGCGGGCCGCAATACAAAGCTTGATAAAGCAGATGAATCGTTCTCAAAGGGTTTTCAGCTAGTGAGATTCCCAGAGTTCTGGGTGTTGAACAGTCATATGGATGCGGGTCGAGGACAGGCCAGCCGTGATGCTCGTGCGTCACAGGCCTGGCAAATCACCGCCGCTCTGAAATGGTACGTGCCTTCTACTGCCCCACTGCTCATTGGCATGGACTCAAACTTAAAGCCACATAGAACAAAACAAGACGGGGGAGAACAAGATGGGAAAATTTTGCAGACGTTTCTTAAAGATAATGATTTAACCTTGGTCCTACAAGATGGACCAGACATTATTGCTGTACGAAATCTTCAGATAAAGAATTCCCATGTCCTGAACTTTAAAGAAACCGTCTTGAGCGATCACAATGCGCTGTCGATTGTTATTGCTCCGCCGTCCTCGCCTGAATGAAATTCTAGCAGGCAGGTAATATTTCTACTCATAAAGGAAGCGCATCAAGGCCAACGTCGTCGGATGAGTCGTTCGACAGCTGTTTTCATTTTGGAATAAGACAAATGGATACGTTCCCCATGGCCTGGTAAGACCCACTCAAAGGAATACTTGAGTAATTTTCTGACCGAACGTTCTAATTGCGCATGATTCCATACCAGATTTTCTGGGGTGCCAAGTTGTTGGAGATCCCGGTCCCACCACAAATGATCCCCTGAGAATAAAAAACGATTTTTGTACTGCAGAGCCATGCATCCCGCAGTATGTCCAGGAACTGGGATGCATCTGAACTCCGCTTCAACTTGGGCGGGCTCTTCTCCGTCAATTACCCATTCCGAATCAGGCATGGCTGAGACATCAGCCTGATGGATGATTCGTGCCGCACTAAAAGTCTTTGCATAACGAGCGGCTTCGGCGATGTCGTCCTTATGGCTAAGAAATATATATCGAATGCCACCACGCTCTTCAAAGGCCTGCACAAGATGTTTGAGATACCGAGGGGAATCTATCAGCCAGTTCCCGTTGGGATGAGTAATAAAATAGCTATGAGCTCCGTAAGATTTCTCTGAATTGAACCCCACGTAGTGCACATCGTCTTCAATAGGTAGAGGAAAAGAGGTTTGAGCTTGTGAATAGACGTTAGAGTTTTTCTTGATCGTACCGATGGATCCAACTGGGCATGCAAGCAGTGCTTGATAGGCGGCGAACTCTTCTTTGGGAGATTCGGGCTGGTGGAAAACAGCAGAATAGTCACTGTCTTCAATAAATGTCGTTGGCGCCAATTGTCGACAGGTATCGCAGTCGATGCAGGTGGAGTCAACAAAGAAATTCCCCTCAATATTGGTATCTAAGCGCTTTGATGCGTTGGCCATAAATGAGCTTTTACCTTAGCGGCAGCAGCCTTTTTTGTCAGGAGAATCTTCGTATTTGTCATGATGCCGCAGCCATTCCATTGTCCAGGGCAATAGATCTTCATCGCGGCCCTTTGGAACTAGGTCCAGGTAATGATAGGCTCCGTTCACCATATCCAGGCCACGAGAGAATGTGGAGTAGGTATGGTAGATCGTTCCGCTATTATCCTTATAAAATACGCTCACACCAGCAAGTTCTTCACTAGGATATTGGGTGTTCTGATAGTTATAATACATTTCCCCTTTTTGTATCTCCTCTGAGGTGAATGACACATAATAATCACGATTAAAGTCGTTGCCCAAGGAAGACACCCACAAAAAATTCCAGCCCATTCGAGTTTGATAGGCTTCTAGTTTTTTGAGTGGAGCTTTGGAGATGGCAATCATAGTGACATCACGATGTTTGAGATGAATATCAATCCCATTAAAATTATCTGCCCAAAATGAACAGCTTTTACAACCTTCCTCCCAATCCTGGCCAAACATGAAATGATACACCAGAAGTTGGCTTTGACCATCAAACAGGTCAGATAAGGTCTCTTTCCCATTTGGAGTATCAAAGACATAATCTTTTTCAATTTTGACCCACGGCAATTCACGACGTTCCCGACTCAATTGATCACGCTGTTGTGTGAAGGCCTTTTCTTTTTGTAAGAGTTTAATGCGTGCCATGAGCCAATCATCTTTTGATACGACAGGGTGTGATTGCATGTGACGTTCTCCTTATTTTCTATTTTTCCTGGAATGAGCTGCCACAAATTTTTTAAATGGGTTTAAGCCGTGGCAACCTCTGAGAAAAGTCCTCCAGTATTCAATGCCTAGTCTCCATTTCCTAAAGGTTGTCTAACTCTACATTACCAGATAGGCTATTATTCAGATCAACAAGACTTGAACATCACATTAACCATGGAGGGATTTATGTTTAAGATTGCAGTTATTTTGGCGACAGCAGCCCTGCTTGCTGGACTCAGCGGGTGCAGTTATGTGTTCTATCCCCGTGCGGATGACTATGCAGCGAAAGCCAAAGGGGATACCAGCATAGAAACTGTCCTGAATCTCACTGCTATGATGGAAGCTAGTGCGGAAGCCTCCAAAGGAGGCACAGGGTATGATCAGCCATTGGACGACCTGCACAATCAATTTCATGCCTTCGACAATTCGTTGTGTTGTGTAGATGAAGCTAAGCGGGCTACGCCAGCTTACGATCTAGCGGTGACTCATAATAAGGAACTATGGGCAATCTTTAAGCGGGTTTGGAAATTTAAGGATGTACAACCTCAACGGGATGAACACTTAGCGTTATTCAAGACTGAGGTTCAAGAACTTCGCACTTCCCTAGAGGCCTTGAAATAGTCGAAGCATGTTCAGCACCGGGTATGCCATTTTGGTGTGGGTAATTACGTATAGCGGGAGGAATAACTAACTTGTTTTCGGGGCCGTGCTTTTAGAGCAATCCCTAGAAATAGGCCAATTAATACCAGAGCCCCACCATACAGCAGCCATTGAAGTTGCACGTTGTCTTCCAACCGTTTGGCTTTAGAGGACAGCTCGTCCACTTCCTCAACTAAGCGTGTATTCTGTTGAGTCAGCTCGATATTGCGGGAATGTTCCTTGATCGGATCGGCCGATACTATTTTGAGTTCCGCGAGTTCTTTGGTCAGCGCTTCCACTTGGGAATTCAGTGTCCTGTTGTTGGCCTCGGTTTCTTTGTACTTAGCCTGAATATTGGTATGTGCTTCGCGTTCTTTGTCGATTTTGGCTTTGAGATTTTTAAGGCGTTGCTCGGCAGTCGCCAGCTTGACACGGGCAATGGGTTCTCCGGTGAGATATTGAGACGTTAACCAGCCTTCCGTCCCATTAGCGGTTCGAATTTGGGTGAACCCGGCCTCCTCATTGGTTGCGAGAATCGTCAGTTGGGTCCCACTTGGAATTCCACGATGAATGATGCGATGTGCCGTCGAGGGCCCACTGCGCAGTGGTACATTTAACACGTCAGAGATGTAATTTACGTCTCCGACTGCAGCCAATGCTTGGGTGGTCGCCAGCCAGGAGAACGTTAACAAAGCGAAAGTGAGCAATAATTTCAAAGCGTGTAACCTCCTTGTTGCCTAGCGTATCTTACGTTAAGGAGTTCTTTGTGCAAAAGGTCGAACACTGTGACCACGGGGATTAGGAAATATGAACGCCTTGCGAGCCAAGCGATAAGTAACAAAGGAGCCGCGGGGTGTCAATGACGCTCAATAATTCGCTGATGAAAAATGGACGGAAAATTAGTGATTTCTCCCTCTCTTTCCTATCTATCCATTTGCGTGCGTTATCGCGGACCTGAGCAAATCATCGATTCTGATGCCAATATCGAATTTCTTTGAGAGAGGTAAAGGAAAGTTTTCGAACCGTGGTCTGAGTCATCTGGTATTCGTGGCAGACTATGTCGTTCTTAATACAGCTTGAACGTGTTTTCTCAGTGCTGGCAGGAGGCTAGTAGCAAACCAGGGATTGCGTTTCAACCACCCATTATTTCTGGGACTGGGATGAGGAAGCGGGAGGCGTTCCGGCCAAAACTCTTTCCAAGCTTGTACGGTCTCCGTGACGGTGGTATAGGGAGAATCATGAAGGTGATAGGCGTGAGCGAATTGGCCGATGACGAGTGTAAGTCTAATGTTTGACAAATGCGTTAATAGCGGGGCTCGCCAGGTTGCTGCGCATTCGTGGCGCGGTGGGCGGTCTCCCGCTTTGCCCGTCCCTGGATAGCAAAAGCCCATGGGAAGAATGGCAATTTTCCGGGCATCATAAAAAGTGGCTCGATTCACCCCAAGCCAATCCCGAAGGCGGTCTCCACTCGGATCGTTGAAGGGGATGCCGGATTCATGAACTTTTTTCCCCGGCGCCTGCCCTGCAATGAGAATGGAAGCTTTAGGATGCAGTTGAAAAATTGGGTGTGGTCCCAAGGGGAGATCCGATTCGCATATTGTGCATGTGTGCACGTCACGAAGGAGAAGAGACAATGCGTTCTTCATGGTTTGATTTATGTATTGGAATGTTGAAACCCAATAACCTCCCGTATATGTTTCCTTGTTGAAATGAGCCTCCCCCCCTCTTGCCTTATAAATCCGACGCTGGTTTATTTTTAATGTCTTTCCAATTGGCTTCTGATTTTTTGATATAGCCCGGGATATCTTGTGACCATTTGCTCTGAATATCCTTGTCTAGGTTCAAATACAAGGTTCTGTTCACGATTTTCCAGGCTTCTGGGTCTGACACGAATTTCTTTCCGACTGCGACACCATATGCGCAATAGCCTCCATAGGCCGGTACATATTTTTCAGGATTGTTTTCAAACAATTGCATGTGTTCTTTGGAAGCAAAGGCATAAGCGACGCCCTGGTACTCGGCGACGTGGTAGCCGGAGCCCTTCATCGGCTTGCCGTCAATGAAATAGGCCACAGGATCATAGCCACTAATTCCTGGAGTGCTCTGAGTAACATCTCCAGCCATAGCAGGTGTTGCCATTAGGGCCATGAATACGGCGAATAAGGAACCTAAGGCTGTCTTCATCATTTTTATGATGCATCTCCTTTGTGAAAGTAGTTGGGTTAGATTTCCATGTATACAATTCTGTATACTTAATATGGATTAAGTCAGACGAGGTGCAGTAATGTTACACCTTAGTTATTTATATTTTCTTTCAGCGAGAATTATATAAACTACTGTTAATAAATGTTAATATTTTTTTTGATAAAAATTTATTAGCTGACAGATAATTTTCTTGTTGAAATTATGTAGACTAAAATGTAGATGGTTATAGCAAAAAATGAGCAGGACCCTTCAAGCGCGAGCAACTCATCAAGACAGCTTTAGACTTATTCGGAAAAACGGGATTCATGCAACCGGCACCGAGACCATTGTGGAGCATTCTGGGATCCCCCCCTCTATGCGCATTTCCGCTCAAAAAGAAGAATTGGTGCTCGCTGTCTTGCGTCAGTATGACGGACTTGCCAGGAATGAATTTATGCGGCGAGCTGAGGGCGGGGGTAAGAGAGCCAGAACGCGATTGTTAGCCTTCTTTGATTTTACAGAACGATGATTTTGACAGAGTAATTTTTATGGGTGTTTGTTCATCAACACCATTGGGGAATATCCGGACAAGGACACACTCATTCGTCAGATATGCCAAGAATAGAAGAAGCTGGTGAAAGGCTACATGCAAGATCTTTGTGAACAAGCGGGAATTTCAGATCCACAAGCCCTTGCGGAGGAATTGGCGCTGTTATTGGAAGGTGCGACTGTGAAGGCGCAGGTTTCTCAAAACCCTAAGACTGCTAAAATAGCGAAGCGAGCAGCCAAGGCCTTGATTGATAAGGCTACGTCATAAATTGAAGAGGGACTCACCGAGGTAACCGAGATTTTCGGCTGATTGAATAGGAGAGATGCTTTGTGTGGGACATCTTATGAATGTAGCTTCAGCGGATGCATCCAGTCATGAATGAGCGAGTTCTAGGATTGATGTTTAAATGAGGTTGCGAGCTGGGTGACCAAATCACGCAAGAGTTTATGGTAGACCGCATTTTGCTGATCTTTGGCACTTTTTTGCTTAGAGATGGCTTCGCTGCTTCCGGAAAGGAGACGTTCTTCTTCAACAGGTTCTTTCCTTTTGACTGAGGCTTCTTCACATTCCCCATCTTTACATATCGCAAGGACGGTCATGGCCGCTTCCTTTCCACGTGCTTCGGCATGCGTCCATTCGAAGAACCAAATGGTTTCTCCTGTTTCCACAAGTGAAGCACTCGCATTGATGGTCACACTTAATCGTTCTTGGTGTATCAGGGACGCCGCTTCTTTTTCCTTCATCTGACTAATCAGTTGCTCGCCTTCCTCAATGGGAAGAGTCGCTGGATTACGTTGTTGCCCCTCTTCGTTGGAAGTATAAAATCGACGTTCCCATCGGGCATCCTGCCCGGCGTGCACTAGAGAACGTTCTAATGAATTGATTTGGAACAAGACTTCTGCTCCAAGTTCTTTCGATGCAGCTTGTGGCGTAATTTCTTCTTTCAGCACCTTGTTTTGTAAAATTTTCCAAGAGATTACTTGAAATCCGGCTTTGGTCAGAGCTCGTTCTAGTTCGGCCATCTCGATGCCGCAGGTCGTTTTCAATAAGATACCCTGTCCTGCCGCTTCTCCAGAACTTTCCGTGGCTGTCTCATTGGCACAGCCTTCTGGGGCTTTGACCGCTAATGATTGGATTTTTTCGGCAATCGCGAGATAAGTGGTGCTTTCAACAATTTCAGGAGGGGCCTCACGATTATCTGATGCTAGGAAATCGGACGTTACGAGATAGTATGGAGCTCCACACGCGGTAAAGACGCTGCAGGTGCTGATAAGGAAGATCACCCTTAGGATTTGTCGAGTATCTATTTTCATAAAAGGCTCCGAATGCGTCTAATACACATCCCAACGCAATTGGGGGGGAAGCCGTAGTTTGTATTGTGTAGCGATGAGCTCTCCGTTCTCATCCAACGCATCTGCGTCAAAACAACCGGGATAGAGTCGGATAAACGTGGTTGAGCCAGGCTTAATGTCTTTGGCCATTTCTTTGAATTCTTCATAGGGTTTACTGCAAGGCTTCACCAACAGGGAATGTATGGCACGAGCCCCATGATTGTTAATGATAATCGAGTCTTGAACTTCCACCACGACATTGTGGCTGCAACCTACGAGCAAAAAGGCCGGCAATAAGAGGGAGAGGGAGATGACTCGATAAATAGCGAATGAAAACGGCATGAAAAAATCACTCGACAAATTAAACACCGTTTGGGCCTTATAGAACCCAACGGTGTCATAAACTGACATAACATACTATAAATTATGACCTTGTCAATGTGAAGGGGGCGACATACACCTGATTTTTCTTGTAGGTGGGCTGTGAATAGTAGGTGTCGTTCGTGGATGTAGAATGCAGAGGCATGCTTTAAGCATAGAAAAATATTGATCCCATGATTTTTGAGGGGTCTTCTTTCGTCTTTTCTTATATCCAGGGCAAGGAGGGTTGTGCTAAAAAAAATACCTTGATCGTCATATGTATTGATGGAATATGGTTTTTAAATGGAGGATATGAGAATGGCAACGATTGCACCGTTTCGCGCTGTGAGACCAAAAGCTGAGTTGGCGGCACAAGTAGCCGCTCCCCCCTATGACGTGGTCTCGTTGAACGAGGCGCGCGAATTGGCCGATGGTAATTCCAATTGTTTTCTTCGTATTGGTCGAGCAGAACTGGAGCTGGGTGATGGAGTCGATCCGTATGCTGCTGAAGTCTATCAGCGAGGGGCAGATAATCTCCAAAAACTCATCAACGAAGGCGTGCTTGTTCAGGAGCCGAAGCCACTATTCGGGGTCTACCGACAAAAGTGGGGGCAGCATGAGCAGACTGGGATCGTGGCATTGGCCTCTGTTGACGAATACGATCGAGGTATAATCAAAAAACATGAATATACGCGGCCGGTCAAGGAAGCCGATCGAGTGCGGATTATTGAAACGCATGAATCACAATCGGGTCCGGTTCTTCTTTTTTTCCGTCAGACGGCCAATATTGATCAATGGCTTAAAGACGTGACAAGTACCAAGCCAGATGTACATTTTGTGGCAGCTGATAAAGTTGAGCATACGGTGTGGAGTGTTCGAGAGGATTCGGCTATTCAGCAGGTGATCGAAGATTTTCAAAATCTTCCATCCTTATATATCGCTGATGGCCATCATAGGTCAGCTGCGGCAAGCCGAGTGCGCGCTTCTCGCGGCAATACGAGCGCACTTCCTTCCGGGAAACATGAGGAAGGATTTCTGTCCGTGATCTTTCCACATGATCAACTGCAAATCCTTCCCTATAATCGTGTGGTTCGTGATTTGAATGGTCTTACTCCAACGGAACTACTTGAAAAGTTAGCTCCACATTTCGAATTGAATGTGACCACGCAACCAGGTGACGCCCCGGCTGCTGGTTTTGATATGTATCTAGAAGGGCAATGGCATCGCGCAACGCCGAAACAAGACCCGTCCTTAAACAGTCAGCAGGATCCGGTTCGGGCGTTAGCCGTGTCGGAATTAACCGAGCGTGTGTTGGATCCGCTGTTAGGAATTAAAGACCAACGATCAGATTCACGAATCGATTTTGTTGGCGGCATCCGTGGTACAAAACAACTTATGGCGTTAGTGGACAGTGGGGACTGGGCCGTGGCGTTCTGGCTGTATCCGACAACCGTTGATGAATTGATGGCTGTTGCCGATGCCGATCGCGTCATGCCTCCCAAAAGCACCTGGTTTGAACCTAAGCTCCGTGACGGTCTCTTCGTCCATATGCTACGAGATGTATGACGATACCAAGAAGCTATTGTGCTTTCTAGAGAAATAGAAAGAACAGCGTTCCTCTCTAATCTTCAAAATGCTTTCAGCGCAATGCCTAACATACAATGGGAAGTAAAATCATTTAACCAATTGTCTGTTGATAAGCTTTTTGAGTGTCTACAACTGCGAATAGATGTTTTCGTGGTTGAGCAACAATGTGCCTATCGGGAATTGGATGAGCACGATAGACATTCAGAGACCAGGCATCTTTCTGCTTATGATGAAGCTGGACAATTGATTGCATACGCACGTCTTCTTCCGCCAGGGCTCCGCTATGCAGAAAGCAATCTTGGTCGATTTGTAGTGAGAGCTGGTTCGCGTAAACAGGGGATTGGTCATCAATTGTTACAGACGGCGTTGAGAGAAATTTCTGATTGTTGGCCTAATTCTAGTCTTCGAATTTCTGCGCAGGGGTATCTTCAAGAATTTTATGAACAAACAGGCTTTGTTTGTCAATCCGAAGTCTATCTGGAAGATGGCATCCCTCATGTTGAAATGGTGAAAGAATCAGCATCATGAAGAAAATCCCTCTGGGGGATTTTTCACTTGAAACGTTTCTGGAGGAATATTGGCAGAAGAAGCCATTGTTAATTCGACAAGCTTTGCCGAGGATCAAGCCACCAATTGCTGCTGATGAATTAGCAGGCTTAGCCTGTGAAGAGGAGGTGGAATCGAGACTCATCATTCACCATGCTGAGACTGACCAATGGGATCTCACTCATGGGCCGTTTGTTGATGCGACTTTTTCCGATTTGCCCGCAACTCATTGGACTTTGTTGGTGCAGGCCGTGGATCATTGGGTTCCTGCAGCGGCAGACTTTCTTGCACAGTTTTATTTTATTCCCAGTTGGCGCATTGATGATTTGATGATCAGTTATTCTGGCGACAAGGGTGGCGTTGGGCCGCATTATGATAATTATGATGTATTTTTGATACAGGTCAGTGGGCGTCGTCAATGGGAAGTTGGTGGGCTATACGATGATTCATCGCCTCGCCGCCCTGACACACCAGTGAAGATTTTGACTGAATGGGAACCGGAGCAGAGTTGGATACTTGAGCCGGGTGATCTACTTTATGTGCCTCCTCGTGTCGGACATAGTGGAGTTGCGGTGGGGGAGGATTGTATGACGTGCTCGGTAGGATTTCGTGCACCATCTCACCGTGATATTTTGCTCGATTTTCCTGAGTATATTTGTGAACGGCTTAGCGAAGAGGTTCGTTATGCTGATCCTCATCTTACTCCACAAGCTAATCCTGGACAGATCTCGTCTGAGGCTGTGAAGAACGTTCAGAACATCTTAACTCAGTATGTTGAGGATCAGGATGGTCTCGCGCAATGGTTTGGTCGGTATATGACGTCGCCAAAATATCAGGATGATGAAACGACGCAGGAAGATCATCGTGTAGAAAATATTCGTCAACATCTTTCGGCAGGAGGGACGCTCATCAGAAATGAAGGATCCCGTTTTGCATTTCAAGAGCATGGAAAGAATCTGTGGTTGTTCGTTGATGGACGTCAATATACATGCGGTGAATCAGTGACCGATTTGGTAAAAACGTTATGCGCTGAACGAACACTTTCAAATTATTGTGGACAATCAGAAGAACATGATTCGTTACTCCTTGATTTGTTAAATCACGGGAGTTTGTATCTCTCAGACTGAAGAATAATCTTAGAGTGGGATTTTTCGAGGTTGAGAAAGGTCTTGATACGAAAGAATGCGGCGATGGCCGTCCGGGTCTAGCTGAATAATCATTTCAATAGGTGTGCCTTTTGCCATGGGTTTCAACTCCTCATACTGAACAGAGTCTTGCGGGTAGACTAATAGGGTTGTCCCTTCTGGCACCAATTTCCAGTTAGTGTCGAATATTGGGCGATCATCTGATCGTTGTTCCCAATCCAACCAGATATTTTTTTCTTCTTTGTCGATGTAGCGGACCGTGCCTCGGATGCCTGTCGGCTCACGAAAATTGAGGATGTTGGTAAGAAACGTATCCAGAGGGTGTGGTGCAGGCTCAAGAGCAGTCGCAGGTATTGGGAACTGCATGAATCCAAGAAGAACCATTAGTGCCAAAAGTCTCGAATAATAGAATATTCTATTGCCCATGATAAATTCTCCTTTTCTTTCCCTTATTCTTCTTTGAAACCATTCTCCAAAGATCCGAGAGACAATGGCCCGGCATTGTGACTTAGAGTTGCGTCATTCCTCCATCAACGGTGAGATCAATTCCGGTGATATAGGATGAGTCATCCGAAGCGAGAAACAGGGCTGCTTTGGCGATTTCATCTGGGCTTCCCATGCGTTTCATAGGGTTTTGACCGGCAAAACTTTCTTTCATCTCTGGGACGGCTTCTGCGGGCACTCCGACTTTGCCGAAAATTGGCGTGTCAATTGGGCCAGGTGCCAGAGAATTGACTCGAACATTCTTCTCGAGCAGTTCTGTGGACAACGTCCTAGCTAGGCTTCGAACAGCTGCCTTGGTTGCCGCGTAGATATTGGTATTCGGAAATCCTTTTTGGTCGGCGATGGAAGAGTTGATAATAACTGAAGCACCTTCGTTGAGAAGAGGTGCCGCTTTTTGCACGTTGAAGAAGAGCCCTTTGAAATTCACATTGACCATGGCATCAAATGCGGTTTCATCCATTGTGTCAAATGGGCCAAAGATCGCAATTCCGGCGTTGAGAAATAAGACATCAATCCTAAATCCTGACTGTTGAATCTGTTCATAAAGATGAACAATCTCATTGAGATTTCCTGTGTCGGATACGATGCCCTTACAGGTTCCTCCGATTTCTTTCGTGGCGGCTTCTACGGCATCTTTTCGTCTTCCCGTGATTATCACTCTTGCTCCTTCGTCCTGGAACAATTTGGCGCTGGCTAATCCAATTCCGCTATTGCCGCCGGTAATGACAGCCACTTTTTCTTTGAGTCTTTGAGACATGACTTATGTCCTTTCAAGATGAATGAAAATTTTCAAGACGACACTTCTAGGAGATCAAGCATGACGAATAGTATCGCTATCGCGTAACCCCATTCAATAAGAACCGCTGCAGCATGTGGTTGTCATAAGAAAATCTATCAGATATCCCAATCATCTTCTTTCCATTGTTGCTTGATTGCTGAGGCTCGTCTGCGCTGTTTCGAATAGACCCAAAAGGCCAGGATGGTGATCGTGAGCCAGACCATTCCAGAGCTGGTGGCCACAGGAATCCAACGATTCCAGAGTGTTTGCCGACTCCAAAAGTCTTCTTCGGCTTGCGCTAGGGTCATGAACGTGGTTTGGACAAATGCTTCAGGGAAAGAGAGCCCATCTTTAATTTTTGCCAGTATTTGTTTAGGGACATCTCGCTGCGTATGTTCGAGGAGGTCTATGGTAAAAGCATGCGCCAAGACATAGGCTTGCCGAACGGAGGAGTCATTTTGTACGAAGAGGGCATTTAGTTCATCTAGAGAGACTTGAGTGCCTGAGACCATGGCCCACACTAAGCGAGCTCGATCTTCCAGGTCCCATGTCCGAGCAGCCATCATGGCCAGCCCTTCGTCAAACCATCGAGGGAGTGGCTGTCCTCCTGCTGCCCGGTGAGCCAGAATGTGTCCGATTTCATGCAGGAAGACATCATTCAGGGAGTCGTTCGGATACGTCAATGTTCGATCGGTGAGAAGGACAATGGTGGAGGCATCACTCAGTGCATAACCCGACATCCATTCGGGTGCATCCTGTGCCGCTGGAGATTCGTCTGGTGCCAATATCACTTGGATTGGTGAACCAAGATGTTCAAGACCCATCAGATCCATGATGCGTTGAAGTGAGGTGGGATTAATTTCTTTTAACCTGGCAGCTAATGGTTGCAAAGATTCTGGAGCTTCAATGATAAATTGCAGGGAGACGATACCTATGACTTGCCTGGGGTGAATGGCCATCAACATGATCGTCATGAAAATAATCTGAAGTCCAACCTTCCCAATCAGACAATTGAGCTTGGAAATTTTTGGGTGCATGATGGGCAAACTCATGAGTGGGAACTGAAGGTTCACTTTCATGCAAAAATTGAAAAACACAGAAGGATTTCCGAAGGCTTGGATTCAGATCTGTGAAGTCAGATAGTTAAGAACGATGCGTGCATCGGTGATTGGCTCTTCTGTCATGGGTGCCTTTGCTTGATCAGCAACTTTTGTCAGGAGTCGTTGCGCGGCTTCTCTAACAGCCAAGGGAAATGTGGTTTCTCCTTGAATCTGACGAAGTTGATGCATCGCATCTCCCCGCCAAGCTGGTAGGTTGCGTTCCTCAGCCCAATGTTGTGATGCAATGGCAATAGCTCGTCGAGCACAGACACGAGCCATTCCATCATTCCCACTTTGGAGTCCCTCAGCGGCTTTTGTCAGTTCTTGTTCGATCTGTTTGTGCCAATGCATCAGTCTGTTTGTATGGTATTACGTCGATATAACTCGCGACGGGGACATATTCGATGAATGGCGACGACATGATCTTCTCGGTCTATGGAATAGAGTATGCGCCAGTCAGCCACGGCATATTGAATCAGACCTGGTAAGTCGGGGTGCATGGGGTTGTGTCGAAGGTTGATGGCATTAGATGCCAACCATTTGGTTTTATCCAAGAGACGTTGCGCCATGGGCAGTTCCGTGGCATGGAGGTCATTGAGCACGGCAGGGAGATAGGTGATGCGGTACCAGGGCATAGTAAATTACCAGCGAAGGCCGAGTTGCTCAGCGATCTCATCCCCGGTCATACGTTGTGATGAGGCCAAGGATTCTTTGAGTCGTGCACGAACGGCTTCATCCAACGGCAATCCTAAATCGGGATCACCTAACAGTTCACAGAGACGATCATCGACAAGTGCGGTTACGAGTTGAGTGAAGTGTTCTTGAGATAAATTTGCAAGGTTCATTATAAATATTCCTCTAGATTGGTCATTCCCGTGAACATGTGAATCTAGGGGTTGTTATATCCTGAGACGCTATTTTTTGGGTGATGACCAGAATTGTGATAGTGCCCTTTTTTCTTAGGAGCAAAGGACGATGAAATTGTGGAGGAAAACATGAGGTCGTAACGGTCAGAAACTACCAGCTTGGACGACATCATCTATGTTGTTGATGTCGAGCCAATGACCGACTGTGTAAAGTACACGAATTGGCTGGTCTTGTTTCAATAACTCTTGGAACAGAGTTGCCATTCCAGCTTTTTGATGGTCCTGACCTGAAAGGAGTTTAGGCAATAGTTTTTGCAGTTGGCTGACTCCTGCCGCCGAAACTTTGAGGAATCCCATCCATACGCCGTGGATTTGGTCTCGGTGGACATCTGTTCCCAATTGCTTGAGATAAATGTCAGTATTAAATGATTTCCGTGAATTTGGTGTCGTACATTGTGCAAATCCCCCCAGACGGGTGTAGCCAGTTTTTTCTTGCCAATCACTGTCTACAAACATAACAAAGTCATCTTTTTCCTGTAGCAGTGCCTGTGGAATGTAAGAGTTGAATAAGACATCCCCATAGGAAATAATGATGTCTTGATCGTGGTGGTTTTTGGCTTGGAGTGCCTTTAATAGGGAATATAATTCACCCGTTGCAGCAAAGTTGTCATTATCCACATAGGTCAAATGAGGTAAATTCACAGCTTCTTTTTTGTAGCCACGAACGACGCTGATATCTTT
The DNA here is from genome assembly GCA_937139405.1 of uncultured Nitrospirota bacterium. Lineage (GTDB taxonomy): Bacteria > Nitrospirota > Nitrospiria > Nitrospirales > UBA8639 > Nitrospira_E. The sequence goes on along the minus strand of CAKZPV010000004.1, from coordinate 322,799 downwards.
GATGCCGACTGTATTATAGGCATCCATGATATGCGCAAGAATTGGCACGCCTCGAATCGGCACCATGGTTTTGGGTTTGTCTTCTGTCAATTCGCCCAGTTCATCTCCGCGTGATGCCGCCAAAACAATGGCTGATGCGCGCTCGGAACTTTTTGGAAGATAGCGTTTTTCGGCTTCTTGAAGATCTGCTGCACCTTGCAGGCGAAACACTTCGGATACGGAAACGATCTTGTCTTCGATGGACAGGAGGTTTTCTTCTTCTTTCAAGGTGTGAGCGGTTGTTTGCATTGTGGCAATGGCGGAGCGGAGCATATGATTGGCCCAAATCACCATTGAAATGCCATGTTGACGAAATACATCGGTAGGGGTGGAATAGTATTTTGTCGGAACAATTACTACGGGGCAACGATCACCCCATTCTTGTTTGAAGGCTAAGATCTCATCAGGAACCGCTAACGCACTGTGCATCAGGATTCCATCTGCGCCGGCTTGGTGATATGCTTCCGCTCGACGCAATGCTTCCGCCAGGCCCCATCCACAAATAAAGGCTTCCACTCGTGCAATGATGCAGAAATCAGGATCTAACTGTGCATCTTTCCCCGCTTTAATTTTCCCGCAAAATTCATCCATATCAGCGAGAGGCTGAGCCTCTCCTTTGAGAAAACTATTAGTTTTAGGAAATAACTTGTCTTCAATGCAAACAGCGGCAATGTGTCGTTGTTCCAACTTCCGGATGAGACGTTGCATATTGTTGAAATTGCCATAGCCTGTGTCACCGTCTAGCAAAATTGGAACTTGTGTGGCATCAGACATAAATTCCAAATTATCTAATACTTGTGTCCAGCTAGCTTCGTTGTTATCGCGTACGCCAAATTGTGCAGAAATGGAGAGGCCACTTGCCCAAATGCCGGCAAACCTAGCCTCTTCTACAATTTTGGCACTCAGGCCATTGTGGGCTTCACAAATAAACTCAAGTTGAGGAGATAGAAGAAGTTTTTTAAATTGAGAGGCTTTATGTGGTGTGGGAGTGATGCTCATGGGTACCTCTAAAAGCGTGAACGTGATGAGAAAACTAAGTCTACACCAAGGTGATTCCGAGTGCAAAACTCTTGCACCAAATGGAATAATTTTGGAGGAAGGAGGGTGAATGTGAGAGGAAATTTACAAGGCAAGGGCGTCACTATGAAGTGACGGCCTTGCCTTCAAAAACCAATGGGGTTATGGAGTACGGCTAGTGATTTCAAGAAGATGATAGCCAAACTGGGTTTTGACCGGACCATGGACCGTATTCAGGTCGCCGCTAAACACGACTGCATCAAATTCTTTCACCATTTGACCAGGACCAAATTCGCCTAAGTCTCCACCCTGTTTGCCTGAAGGACAAGTCGAATGTTCCTTAGCGAGCGCGACAAAATCCCCACCGCCTTCAATTTGAGTTTTCAGGTTGTTACAGGCTTCTTCTGTTGAAACCAAAATGTGACGTGCTCGAGCTTTCGCCATGAGTGTTCTCCTTTTGGGCTGAATGTATGAACAAACGTCTTTTTCCCACGATTGGCGCATTCACGTCAAATTTCGATCAGGATCATATAGAAGGCGAGTGGGAATCCAAATCCAGAAAAGATTTGTGAAGAGGCTGGTTATCTCACGTATCAGAGCCGCGTTGTTGAACGACCGATTAATGGTAGGTGGAGAAAGCTAGAGGAAGCCTGAGGTATTAAGGTGGACACGAATAAAAATATACTGTCATAAGAAAATCCTGAACAGTTATGAGAAAGGCGACAGATTACCCCTTGGGATTCATCGCCAGGTAATCACAAATAAAATCGAAGACGAGTTCGTCAACATTGTCATAAATAGTTTTGACGCCACCGGTCGTTACGACGCCTTGCTCCCAAGTGCTGGCATGTCCGCTGGCGGAATGGTGAACCAGAGCGACGAGTTGGTGGACTTCTAGGTCGATTCGACAGGCAAAGCGTTTGGGACTTAACGGAAGAGCCGCCAAATTGACATATAGATAAGGTTCACCCGGTAATTTAGCCGCCTCAAGTTTCTTGACGAGGCGAATTCCAGCAGTCAGAAGTTGCATCTCCACTCGTTTTCGTAACTCGACACGGGTCATCACTCCCTTCAGTTCAGGACCCAAATCTTCAACGACCACATAAATGCCATGCATTCCTATGAGTGATTTTTTTCTCAACATAGAATCATTAATCCTCCACGTAATGCATTCGAGCTCAAATTATGTGCACTCTTCCGTTGAAGGATTGTAGACAGATTCCCTAAGCTTTGTCTTCTTTTGCTTTGCGAAAATAATCACCAAGAATTCCCCGGCTGTGTTCATCATCATGGCAATACGAGCACAGGTTTTCCCAATTGGATCCGTCAGGGGGATTATTGGTGTGATTGCCATCTTTGTGGTGAACTGTGAGCAAGTGTCTGGTCTTATCGTCGAATTCACGTGCGCATTTGGCGCAGATGAGCCCGTGAATTTTTAGTGATTGTTCTCTGTAGGTGCTATTGCTGTTAGAGGTTGCTCTCGTTCGCAATTCTTTGAGAACCTCGTTAAGAGGTTTGTCAACCGCGGGTTTTTGGAGTCTTCGAAGTTTAGGCCGACCCTGATAGAAATTTCCCATGATGTGCGTATTTCAAAAAGGTAAACTCTTTATCTTTTCTGGATGGCGACAAACAAAGCAGAGTTGATATGTAGATTTTCGAAGCTTTATAAATATTTGTCAATGCCTTCTATATGATGACAAATCTGATAAGGGTGGGCCAATTCCAGTCACCCTGAAAGATTTCCCTATTTCCAATACATTTCTTTTGCCAGTTACCTATCAGAACCTTTTTAGTTTGGAAAACAGCGTGCAAAGGATCTGAGAAATTTCAAGGAACCTTTGATGCGAATGTTCCGTGTGAGTAGGGCCCAGAACAAATTGCGTTCTTTGGCTAGAAACCCTAACCAGGTTTGGCTATCGGCGGTCAGAAAAAAAATCGCGTCTTCATGGTGGCCTTTTAAGACTTCCAGTATTTGATCTCGAATGATGACCGTGGCTTGTTCTGGTTCTTGGCCCGTAAAAGTGAAGTGATAGGTGGCCTGCAATCCTTTGGACTTTTGGGGTTGAAAAACCAGCGGTAATCCATCCAAAAAACCTTGAATGGAACGCGGACATAGGCTGTTGCCTACATGTTTGAGTGTCTTGTGCGGGAAACGTTTGGCAACATAGGTTTCCGCATCTGTTCCAGGGACGACATAAATAGGTTCTTCCTTCCATTGCAGTGGTTTAACGACGTCCTGTACAAATTCCTTGCGGTTGGCGGTGAAGGGCTCTATGACATCCTCTCCCGCCGGGCAAACGGCCATGCAGTAGGCAGCCTTGTAATTTGTGCCAAAAGAGAGACTTTGCCACATTGATGAGGATTCGGCATCCGTCACTTTCTGACGATACTGTTTGGCGGAGCGACTGTCAGCAATGTTTCCCACCCAGTCCGTGAAGCCGCCCATAAATTCACGGTAATTGTGGGTGTAGCAGGCAGAAAAATTGAAATATCCATCAGCACCAATTGCACCGACGGGACAGGCGGCCACGCAGAGTTTGCATTCTAAGCAAGGGTTATAGTCTATGGGCATGTTGATCTTTGTTACTTCGGTATCTATTAAAACAGTTCCCAGTAAAATAAAGTTACCAAACTTTGGGTGGATAACATTGCGATGGATTCCCATTTGGCCTAATCCTGCGGCTATGGCCACAGTCTTATGAGAAACCACCCAAACTTTTCCAGGGAAGTGATCCATTTCCATAGGAAAGCCCATTGCAGGATTGAGTGCTCGAATGTCGTGTGCTCCGAGTTGCTTGACGATAGTTCGAGCGACCTCATTGACCTGATCCCCAGTATGATGAAACTCGAGGTTGGCTATGGAGCGAGCAGGGCTTCTGATCGGCTCCCGATTCGTTCGAACCACAAAGCTAAGTAGGGTTTGTGTGTGTGGAAAGGCGTTGAGAATGTCTGGACGGTCTTTCTCAAGATCCGGTCGATCAATTTCGACCAATCCTACGTCGTCGGCCCCAGCTTCTAGAGCCAACTGCCGAAGCCAATCCTGATCAATTTTTCCTTCAATCTTGTGAGAAGAGGCAGATGCTGAAGATGGCTGGAATGGAGGCGCTGGCGTTGCGGTGACCATGGGAAGTTCAGTAAGTAATGACATGTGAGATCTCCAAGTTAAAGTGTATATGCACTTAATATGCGAAAAAAAGTTACTCGGCCTCCGCTAACTGAATAGTGACCGACAAATCTTTCATGAGCCGAGTGACACGATTCTGTCCAAGGGATTCGACTACAGACTGCTGAACAGTTTTCCATAGGGGAAGAGCGGCGGAAAGAATTTTTTGCCCTGCCAGTGTTAAGGTCACTTCCCGCTCTCGCCGATCTTCTCGGCCAGGTAATATTCTAATGAAGCCTTTTTTTTCTAGTGGTTTCATGTTTCTCGTAAGGGTCGTGCGGTCCATGACCAAGCCTTTGGCCAAATTGCTAATCGTCACTGTTCCCATTACTCTCGTTGCCACCAAAAGAGTGAATTGGGTGGCTCGAAGCCCTGTGGGTCGTAGGGCCTCTTCATAGAGTTGCGTAATGGCCCTGGCTGATTTTCGGATAGTAAAGCAGACACATCCCTGGGCTGGTTCAAGATATTTTCTAAGATGCGAAGATTTATTGTTCATAATAATAGGAGCATATACACATAAAATGAACCTGTCAATCCCGAGCCTTGGGATTTGTAAGGTTTCTCATGTCAAATAAAATGTAAATTGGGAATCATGCGCACTGCTGAGCGTGATCAAGAGATTTCTGACCGTACCGTTTAGCGAGATCTAGTTCTATTTCCTGAATATGGGAATCGATATAGCTAAAGGGTGCTAGGGAAGAGTGAGTCCCAGGGCATTGAGTTGTGTCTTTGCTACTTTCGCCCATCCACGATTGGCCGCGGGACTGGCAGGGCTTGGATGTAAGATGCTCCCAACCGATGTGCCCTGCTTCCCAAGGGCGGCCTTTGCACGGTCGGTAGCGAAGCGGCCCACGCCAATGATGAGTGTAGGTTGAAGGCGATCCACGATGCGCGCCAGGGTCTGATCACAGATCGCAAAGAGAGCCTCACGCTCGTCTGCGGGAAGTTTATCCGGTGTTCGGTTCTTACCGCTCTCTTCCATGAACACTAAGGGACAATAATTGACCACGAAGAAACGTTTGAAGAAGTTCTCAGGTTCACCAAATGTTTCTTTGAAAAACCCCCATAAACGCTGTCCGCTGACTTCGCTCCGAGGGCAGTCAAACCCTTGAATGGGGCGCTTGGGATGTTCCACCAGAGGGCGATCGATCGGACCTGTGATCCCAAGCCAATCTCGGACATGAGTAATTTCGCCAAATGGCACACCGGTTTGGGCCATCCCATAGGGGCCAGGATTCATGCCCAAAAAAATCGCTTCTTTCGTGCCAGTACCATATAGCCGGATGAATTGATCGTGAGCGCGACGCGCATACTCTAGCGGATTATAAATATTCTTTACTGGAGCATTGAACGTGAGCTGCGCCAATTGGGCGTTTACATCATTGATGATCTTGTTCCAGGATGTGGGCATGTTTTGTCTTTCAAGTCGAGCGTGATGGGAGGTGATCAAACGCTTTGCTTTTATCTGGGAAATCGCGCTTTCATTAGGTAAGCCCGCAAACCTTTTCTTAGTGTTTCATGAGTTTTTGTGTTCCTTTTGTAGGATAACCCAGTTCTTGAGATAGACGGTATAGGTCGTCGATACGTTGCTGGAGTTCGGGGTGGGTGGAAAAGTAATGGAGAAATTCTAAATCGATGCCTTCTTCCTCAGCCTGGAGGGTTTCAAAGAGTTCCGTGGCGCCGCCGACATGTCCAAAATGGCATTGGAGTGCATGCAGGGCGGTCCGGTCGGCTTGGCTTTCGCGACTTTGGGAATATTTGGCTGTTCGCAGGTTAATGGTTGAGGCCAAGATATCGGAAATGCCTGAATCTCCACCGAACGCCAACATGGCTAGGATGCTCAAGACAATGCCTCTGCCCATCAATCGCAGGTGATCGCGATTTTTGAAGTGGCCGAGCTCATGAGCCAGAATAAACATGAGACCGTTCGTTGAGGAAAGAGAATCTAACAGTCCTGAAAAGACCACCATTTTCCCGCCGGGAACTGCCATGGCATTGACCATCTTCGATTTCACGAGGCTGACCGTAATAGGGTAGGGCAGAGAGAGGCAGGGTTTGAAGGCATCAACAAGATCTTGCAGCTTGGCTTGCTCTTCGGGCATCGACTCTTCACCAAAACCCCAATTGATATCGAGCTTGGAAAGAAGTTTGCTTTCTTGTTCAGAGGAGAGATAATCGACTGCCACATCGACAACGAAGCCGAGAGCCCAATACCCGATTAACACGAAAACTAGTACCCCGGTCACGAGTACGAAAAATTCTCGCACTGGGTGTTGAAGCGACACATTGTCATTGTGTTCAGGAAGGGAGGGTTCGTAGTTCACAAGGGAGAATGCTGAGTGGAGGCTTGACTATAGTATATGGCGGTGCCATAGGCTAAGACTTCGACCGATCCCACTCTCTCACTATTGCCGCCTTTGGAAATGGATGAGGTTTCAATGCGGAGATTGAGGATTTCGTTGGCTGTGGGGCAACTTTCTTTCAAGCGCAATATCGCTTCGCGTCTGGCTCGATCAAGAAGCGTCTCGTACGATTGAACGGTTCCGCCAAAAAAATTTCGTAGGCCGGCAAGGAGTTGCTTGAAGTAATCGATTGAGATGACGACATGGCCATGTACCAATTCGGCATGACTGATTGGTGTGCTTTTCCCCATTGGTTTTTTGCAGGATGTTGTGGGAAGCCGTACCAACATTTCTTCTCTGGCTTGAATGGAACGGTAATGTCTGCCTTCAGCCAGTTTTCCGAAGACATAACCGAGGACGAGTAAAATGAGAAAGACTGTTAAGCTCTCCATCGTGCCTTATTCCACAGTCACGGCAGTGCCGTATACATAAATTTCTGCCGCCCCTGCGGCGACAGAGGAGGTAGAAAAGCGTACATTCACAATGGCGTTGGCGCCTAGTTGTTGAGCTTGGGATTTCATCCGATCCAGAGCTTCATCTCGTGATTCACCTAATAGTTCCGTATACCCTTTCAATTCTCCGCCAAAAATATTTTTAATGCTGGCGAAAATATCACGTCCAACATGTTTGGCTCGGACAGTGCTTCCAGAAACGATGCCATAGCAGGTGGTGATTGTTTTGCCAGGAATCTCTTCAATGTTACTGACGAACATAGCTTCTCCTTACGTCGTGAGCGATACTTCAGAAAAGGTCAGGGTATGCTTTGAGTGAAGTATACCAATTCCCTGTGAAATGTTTCCCTATAACGACATATATCGGATAACACTTGACGAGACTAGAGGAATGGTGTGCTGGATAAGGCCTAAAGAAAGGGATCAGGGTTTGGTGGCATGAACTTCCAAATATTCTGATTCCACAAACGTGGTTCCATCAGAGCGTTGATTGTGGTCTGTCCACAGTTGAATCAGGTCACTCCGGAGGGATGCTTGTTTATCAGCATCGGCTTCGAGCGCATCAAAGGCTTTGTATAAGGGTCCAAAATACAAGCGAAAATACTCAACGACTTCTTGGGGTGAGAAGGAGAAGGTTAAAGAGATGAGTCGTTTGGTGAACTGGAGATTTTCAAGATTACCGAGTCGCTTGCGGACCGTCTCTTCATCTCCCCATTTGATGGGTGAGGGCATATGAGGGGAGGGCACATATTCTGACATGATGTTAAACGTTTGACCGACAAATCCGGTTGGCGTCCAATTGGCCATAGCGATGGTGCCTCCTGGTTGGCACACCCGGAGCAATTCGGTAGCAGCTAATTCTGGCCGTGGAGCAAACATCACTCCGAACATCGTCATGACGGTATCGAAGCTGGAATCGCCATAGGGTAATTGCTCGGCATCTCCGACATCGAATGTTGCCCTAACGTTTTCGGCTTGCGCACGGGTTCGAGCTTGCTCAATAAGGTTGGTGGCAATATCCACTCCGGTCACCTTGACTCCACCTTTGGCAGCGGGAATGGACAGATTGCCAGTTCCACAGGCCACGTCAAGCACATGGCTCCCGGGTGTTAACTGGAGACGATGGACAAAATCGGCGGCTCCCGCTTCATAGGACTTCGCTATCAGGCCAAAATCACCAGCCATCCAGGTAGCCTTGAGTTTTGTTTTTAGCGCATCGAGGTCAGAGGGGGAAGAGCTCATAATGAACCGATTCCTAGGTGGTGAAGGTAAGGGATAAGTGAACGAGCGGTACGGATAATTATGAATGATGATTGGGTTTGGTGTAATCTGTGTTGAGTATGATCATGCGCTTGGGTGTGGGTTTTAAGAATGCGAAAAATCATAACGGAAGAGAAAAATAGGGTCAATGCAAAGGATGAAGTGAAAGGTCACTGGTCTATGCTAGCCTATTTTAACCAGAGAACTGGTTGGAAATATTTCTCAACTGCCCTGCCGTGTAAGCAGGGTATCTGACCGAGGAGGTTGCTATGTTTGGTCCCATTACCATCCCCTTCGGGGCGAAAATGCTTTTGAATACCGTGAAACTTAAACCTGGAGTGAATTTTGATCAGTTGGAAATGGCTGTCGGTGAAATGTGCATGGTCGTAAAAGAAACCTATGGAGGAGATCAAGGCGGATTTATTGCTGGACAGGTGTTTCGGTTCTCGGGGTTCGTGTCAGAAAAAGGGTCTCTCAATCATGCTCAGACGGCTGATGAACATTATGTGATTGTGACGTATTGGAAGTCTTTCGAGGAGCATGAAAAATCTCATGCTGACGAAGTTTTTAAGAAGACATTTGCAGCTGTCACCGCAATGTGCACTGACGCAATGGAGTTGGGATATGAAATGCTCTGGCAGGGCGAGGCTAAGAAGAAGTAGGGTGCCGGTTTACAGAAGTCTGGCGAAGTTGGTTGTTTGAACAGGATGAGACTGTAATCTTCTTAAGCGATAAATAAAATGGTAGAGGCCGACGAATGTCATTAGTGGAAGAAACAGAAGCCAGAGTTTTCGCAGATTGGGGTCGCCAAGGACAAACCCGATGGAGGTGATGCCGGATGCGAGCACCATATAGGTAAACAAACGATTTCGTAAGGACTCTGGCACAACCGTATGAGCTAAAAGATATCCGAGAATAGGGTAGACCCCATGAAACACCAATTGGCCAGATTGAAACACCGCGGGTTTGTTTCAGGGAGAATTCCCCACTAGAAACCATTCCAGAAGGAGTCCCGCGATCCCTCCAATCGCAATCCCGATGCGCCAAAGAAATCGGTTTGCCTTGAACCTTCCAAAGATTCGATGTAGTACACATAGATAGAGAAAGTAGAGGGGAATAGCGATGAAAAAGCCTTTAGGAAAATATTTCACGCCAAACTTGTAGAAAAATTCCACCCATCAGGCCAAGAGTTCAGAAATCATCACGCCTTTGAAAAATTGCATAGGGGATTTTTTAGGTGGAAGGGGAAGAATGGAGGATAAGGATAGAGACCTCGGGAGGCACAAGAAATCGAACGGGGAAGATACTTGTGCCAATGCCAGGTGTGACAAATAAATGGCGTTCATTTTCAATGATATGTCCTATGGCAAATCGTTCGCCGTATTGAGACGGGACGACTGGTCGTCCGATGAAAGGAATATGTACTTGTCCCCCATGTGTATGTCCAGCGACGGTTAAGGCGACGCGAGAAGGCACTTCTGGAAAAATATCGGGATTATGGGTAAAGGCTAATATAGTGCCATCCCCAGGAATCTGAGAGAGAGCCAAGGGAACATCATGAGCCCCTTCCATAAAATCACTGATTCCTGCTAGCCAAAATTCACAGGCATCTGACGTGATTGGAATAGAGGCATCTTCTAGCACTTGAATGCCGACCTGTTGGAAGGCATTCATGGTGCCTGGTCCGTCATACCACCAGTCATGATTACCTAAAACGGCAAACACCCCTAATGGCGCAGTCAATCGAGCTAAATGTGAGGCTGATTCTTGTGGGGAAACAAACTCTCCCCCAGGAACGCCATGAACCACATAGTCGCCTGCCAACAAGATGAGGTCAGGCTCAGCCTTGAGCGTCAGATCAATGCTTGTGTTCAAGTGGTCAAGGTGATTAAAAGGCGAGCCCACATGCAGATCTGAAAGCACCGCGACTTTTAAGCCTTCACAAGTAGAAGGCCAAGATGGAATAACTAATTCGTGAGTTTCGTTATGCAGACTGCTCGGTTCCCACCAAAACGCCCAAAGGCCTAAGGCCAAAACTGGAATTGACAGGATGATCAGGGCACGTCTGAAGGTCATAGAATTGTGGTGCTTTAGGTTTGCTAAAGGAATAGCCAATGAGAGGGCATTCCTTTAATCAGGATATGAAGGAAACCAAATTGTGTCAAAAAGGCAGAGTAGTTTTTTAGGAAGAGTAGTTGGAGAGTGTTATTCCTGTTTTGTAGAGGCAGGAAAATACTGACAGAATATAGTGATCCTATGTTGGTTTAGCTGCCACAGCATTTTTTATATTTCTTGCTGCTTCCACAGGGACAGGGATCATTTCGACCAACTTTGGGTTCGCTGCGAACCACAGGCTGCTTAGTCGGATCACTTGCGTCAATGAAGTACCATTTTCCTTCGTGCTTTCGAAAGAGACTCAGCTCGTGGTGATCTTGAATACCTTCTTCGGTTTCAAACTTCGCTTTAAAGGCAACCGTGCCAACCTCGTCGTCCACGCCACCTTGTTGAGTTTCAAGGATTTCTAAGCCCGTCCACTTTGTCGACTCAGCCCATTTTTGATTGGCCTCCATATCGGTTTGGTCGCGTGTCTTGGGATCGTGTGTCCTCTCGATATAATCCATCTCCACTTGCGTATAGGCCGTGTATCGGGCGCGCATGAGTAGCTCCGCTGTCTCAGCTTCTTTCGCGCCGGTAATGAATGGCTCACAACATTTCTTGAAGGTTTTTCCACTTTCACACGGGCATTGCATACATACTCCTTTAAGGTAATTCGGATATGGTCGTGTTCTTGTACTGTGTCTGTGACAACAAAGTCAAAACTCCTCTATCCAGTTTTAATCTGTTTTATTCTTTGGTTTGGCGAGGTGTGTGAGATAGTGATCGAGGTGTTTGGCAAATAGTTGGCGATCCCGTTGGCTCAACGCAGAAGGTCCACCGGTCTCAACGCCACTGGCGCGGAGGGTTTCCATGAAATCTCGCATGGTCAGCTTGGCTTGAATGGTGTCGGAGGAATGCATTTCACCGCGTGGATCAAGCGCATGCCCGCCCTTCGTGATGACCTCTGCGGCAAGCGGAATATCAGCGGTGATCACCAAGTCCCCGACTTCTACTCTTTTTACGATTTCAGAATCAGCGACATCGAAGCCATCGGCGACTTGGATGGCAGAAATGTAGGGTGAAGATGGGGTGTAGAGCAGGCGATTTGCGACAAGCGTGACCTGTACAGTCGTCCGTTCCGCCGCACGAAACAAAATTTCCTTAATCACCTTGGGACAGGCATCAGCATCAACCCAAATGGACATTCTAACCCTTTGTGAAGCTTCGTGAGCTTTTTTAAGGAATTTCTAACACGGCTTCAGATCGAAAAAAATAAAAAGAGGTGTGATCGTATTTCCCGCTTTGGAGTAATTCCTTCACTCACATTCGGTGACCCAGACGCCGACATGAAGAGTCGATCCTGGAGGGCCGACGAAGGAGCCCTCTACCGGCGGGACGGATTCTGGCAATCTAGCTACTGCCACCGCAAAATGATCAGGCCCGGCAATGGCGCCGACCGTGGGATCGAACCCCTTCCAACCTGCGCCTGGCAGGTACACTTCGGCCCAGGCATGAGTGGCACCGTAGTCGGTTGCTGATGGCGGGGCATGAAGATACCCGCTCACAAAGCGCGAGGCAAGCCCTAAGCACCGAGCGGTTTCCATAAAGAGCAACGCAAAGTCACGGCATGAGCCGGTGCCATATTCCAATGTTTGTTTCACAGTTTGTACGCCAGGTTCTTCCCGTATTTTATATGACAACGTCTGGTTGATGTGGGAGGCCAGGCGTTGCAGGAGGGTGTAGGTTTGAATGGGTTCGCCTGATTGCCATAAACCCCTTATCCATTCAGTCAGTTGGGCTTTGGTCTCTTCTTCGGGGAAAGCCATATGGGGTAACAACATGATCCGGTCATCGGGTTGATAGGGAAACGGGTAGGCGACCGCGTAGTCGGCGACCAGAAAGTCGAGTGGAGCCTCATTAAATTGTTGAATGACCACTTCGCTCTCAATGGCAAGCTGAGTGGCGGGCACATCAAACGTTGCGGTGGCCACCGAATTGCCTTCCACGTCACGGTGCCACAGCAGCGTCGCGGGTGGGGTGATGGTCAGAGTTGAAGACTCAATGTGCAGGTCATAGTCTTCCCTCGGGCGCAGGCGCAAGTAGTGTGGTCCGAGCGTCACTGCACCCGAAAAATTATAATAGGTGCGATGAAGAATTTTATAGCGCTGCATAATGCATCCTATTCTGAAATTTCAACGGCATTAATGAATTTGTTTTAAATTATGATTAAGGAACGCCAAAGGAGTTAGAGAGTTCTAATTGAAAGTTTTCAACCCAAGGGACTGTCGGACCTTCTGGAGCCCTATTATTAGTTTTTTGGCTCAAGGACAAGGGTCTGGGCGCTTAAGGCCTACTGGCAACTTGGTCTTTTCATCGACACAGGCTTCATCAATTTGTGCTTGTGTGAGCCCCGTAGCCTCGCTTAGATCTACATCAAAAAATTCGGTTTTTATAAATTCAACTCCCTGTAAGCTAGCCTTTTTGAAGCTCACGGACTGAAGAGTGGCATATGAAAAATTAGCAGCTCCCTCGATAGGTTCAAAATGGCCAAAATTAGGAAAATTCTTGGGATCTTTAAATAAAGGATAAGGACCTGTAAAGTTGGCTTCTTCAAAGTCAACAAACTCGACAATTGCAGATTGGAAATTTGCACCTGCAAAAAGAGTTTGTTGCATTTTCGAACCCCTAATAATTGTCTTTTCTAAATTTGCTCCTCGAAAATCGACCTTCTTATACTTCCCTATATTTAAATATGCATTTGTAAGATCCGCCCCTAATAATTTTCCTTCTTCAAGGTTAACGCCTAGAAAAGCTTCAGTTAAATTGGCCCTTTCGAAATCGGATCCTCTTAGATCTGCAATAAATAAATAGGCATGGTTTAAATTTACAGCTGTAAAATTAGAGTTAACCCAAAAGACTCCTTCTGCTCTAGCAAACCGAAGGTTTGCCCCTCCCCAATATGTACCCCTAACCTTTGAAATATCCTCTAGGTCACCGTTCAAATATTCTGGGATTTTGGAAAGTTCTTCATATTTAAATTCCGCATGGGTTCTAAGTCCAAGATTTTCAGTAATTTTTAAAACTTTATTACCAATACTCGCAAGCCAGAGAAAATTTTCAGGATAATCTGGAGTTAGAGGCGTATTTTGTCTTGCGTAATACTCCTCGGGTTTCAAAAGAAGAGTCGGCCACGGTTGGGTTTTTGTTATCCCCATGGTAGCCAAATTGATTTGGTCAGTAAAAATAATGAAACAAATTCCTATGGCTAAACTTATAAGAAAAATTTTAGGTCTTTTGGGAGTTTTGTTAAGAGTTAATCGGGTTAGAGAAAAGAAGTAAATCCCAATACCCAGAGTAATAGAAAATATACACGCCAAAAAAGATATGAAAATCCCATCATGTGTTGGAAGGACTCTGATCCAAAACTGACTAAGAGTAAAAGGAATAAGGCACCATGCAAGGAAGAAAGAAGAGATAAATTGCAGAACAAACAAATCCGGGAGGTTTCTCTTTAATAGAGGGATATAGGCGCGAATGAAGCCACTAAGGAGCCATGGGAATGCCTTTTGATCCAAGGGTTTTCCATCAGGGAAGATAGCTGGAAGAAGAGCCATTTCTTCCCATAAGCGTTGTAAATACAAATGAAACCAAATGTAAATGCCTAATAAAATTAGAGGTGCCGCGTAGAAAAATGGAGTGATGGAAATATTTGTCTGAATGATTGGAAGAGGGTACTTTGCAGAGTTAAGGAACAGTTGCGAGTCCGTAGTGGTTACTAAAGTTAACCAAGAATACAAACAACCTACCAACATTAAGATGAAAAGTTTTCCAGCTTTTTTAGAGATTTCTTCAACTTGAGTGAGACCTTCAAATTTCCTGATATCCTCGGGAATGTTGGCACCAGAAACGTTTGCTCCAGCCAATTGGCTACCAAGAAGGCCAGTAACTTTTTCAAAATTTGAGTCTTGAAAATTGGATTCATTAAGCTTTGCCCTTAGCAAAGAGGCTTCTTCGAAATTACACTGGGAAAACTCCGAATTCCTTAGATCGCTTCCGTCAAGTCTTGCCTTTGTAAATCGACATTTCTCAAAAGTTGAATTACTAAGTTCAGCGTCAAGTATGAATGTGCAGTCGAAGGAGCAGTCGAAGCATTCTGCCTTCACAAAATTTGACTTATTTAAAATGGCATCATTAAAAATTACACTATTGAGAATTGCGCCACTCAAATTTAGGTTTTCAAGATAGCTGTTACCGAAATGAACCTCTTTAATTATTGCCTTAGAGAGGTTTATTTCATTCAAAGAATATGAAACATATGCTAGGTGATTTTTACTGAGGTCAAGGTGTTGCAGAATAGCTCGTGAGCCTTTTCTGCCATTTGAAGTCAACCATTTTTCATGCTCAAGCAATAAGGATTTCAGTTCCTCTCTTGAGAGTTTTATGTATGAAGTATCTCGTTCAGCCATGCTAATAAAAATGGGTAAAAATTTCTCTTGTCTCCACACAGATGAAGATAATATGAACGAGATTTTCGTCAAGTGTGGGCTTCGCCCATGCGAAGCCCACCACCTCCATTGAAGAAAGCGTCAGAGCTATTTCTTTTTTTCCTTTTTTTTCTGTTGGGCGGCTTTCTGTTTTTGCGCTTTGTCTTTGTCCTTTTTCCCCCCTTTATCTCCCATGGTATCCCTCCTTTCTCGCTAAGAATTTGGTCGTCTTTCTCTGATGCGTGGAGCCGATCTATGCCGGTCCTGCGGCCGTCTGCTTTTCCGTGTTGACGTTCAGCGTTTAAGTTTACCATGCACACGATCACTCATGATGAGATTTCTTTATTCATGTTTCAGCCCAAGACCTGGTTTAATGAAGAGCCAACAGAGACTACCTATACATGCCATGGCGGCGGCGAGGCCGAGGGCGACGGGCCAGCCGTAGGAGTCTGCTATCCAGGGGGTGAGTATGGGTGACAGTGTGCCGCCTAGATTGGCCCCGGTGTTCATGAGGCCGGAGAGTGTGCCTGCGTAAGCTTTGGACAGATCAGTAGTGGAAGACCAGAACGGGCCGACGGTAAAGTAGAGCCAACCTGCGCCTAAGGATAGGAAGCCGATGGCCACATAGGGTGCTTCCACGTTGGCCCCGATGATGATACACAACGCTGCCAGGATCATCCCCGTTCCACCTACGCTGGCCCGTCCCCAATTGATCTCGTATTTTTCTACCAATCGGTCTGTGACCCAGCCACCCAAGGGGCAAAAGATTGTCATGGCAATAAATGGGGCTGAGGCAAAGAAGGCGCCTTGAAGAATGGCGAAGCCTCTGACATTGACGAGATACAAATAGAACCAGGACATGTAGATGTATGCTACGTAACCCAGGCAGGTATAGCTGAGGATCAGCCACCAGACCGTCGGGGTGGTGAGGATGGCCTTCCAGGGAACGTGTTCTGAATTTTTAATATCTTTCTTCCTTTGGTTCTTCCCTTCAATGATGTCGGCTTCGGCATCGTTGACATGGGGATGTTGCCGGGGAAGGTCTGTGGCATACCAATACCATAGAAGCGCAATGATGAGGCCCAGTAGTCCGGCGGCATAGAAGGCGGTTTGCCAGCCATAGTTCACCATGATCCAGGCAGTGACGGGCGGGGTGAGGGCTGACCCAATTCCAATGCCGCCGATCGTGATGCCAATGCCTAGCCCGCGTTCCTGTGGTGGATGCCAGTTTGCAATTGATCGATTGAAGTTGGGTAGTGCGGCTGCTTCGCCGATGCCGATAAGAAACCGCACGACCACTAGGGAGCCCATGATGCCGATGAGATTAACCAAAGGAAGGGTTGGCGCAATAGCGGTCAGCGCTGTGAAGATTGACCACCAGATGACGGCAAAGGTTAGCACTCGTCGAGGTCCCCATCGGTCGCCCATCCAGCCGCCCGGCACTTGAAAGAGTGCGTAGCCCAACACGAATGCTGAAAAGATCCACCCCATTTGGATATCGGTGAGGCCCAATGCGGGCATCATGTGACGGGCGGTGACGGAAATGTTCACGCGATCAATGTAGGTGACGATGCTGATGAGGAGGAGGAGAAAAAGAATTCGCCAGCGGACGCCCGTGGGTTGGGTTGATTGGGAGGGCGTGAGCGTCATGAAAGAGAGAGAATCGGGATCCCGATTTTATGCACGAAATGATTTGTGTGAACGTGTCTCTTGCTCGATGAGTGTTTTCGCCAGGCGGTATTCGTCTTCCTCTGTACCCACCATGCCGTCCAGCTTGGCATTGAAAATTTTATCTAAGACCCGCCGGAACGCCGGGCCTTTGGGCAGGCCCATGTCTTCTAAATCGTGGCCTGTTGTGACAATCGAAATATGCTGCCATGTGGTGAAGTATTCGCGAACTCGTTCCATGGCCCTCTGAGTGGTTGCTTTGAGTTGAACTTTGGCCATCAAGAATAAGAGAATTTCGTTTGGCCAAGATGACAGTAAGGCAAATGCCTCTGATGGGGCCAGGTTTTGTCTATTTAAGGTTCGGAGGAGTGTGGATTGGGCAACCACATAATTCCCGACCGTTTTGATCTGTCCTTGTGGGAAGCCGAGTCGTTTCCAGGTTTTTGTGAGCTCGGTGTTTCCTAACGATTCGAACCAGGCTAATCCATATGCCAGCCATTGCTTAATCGGAGTGCTGGGATTTTCTACGGTGAACCAGGTACATATTTTTTCGACTGACTCAAACGTTTTTTGCACCGTGGCTTTTGTATGCAATTGTGGATGAATGAACGGCACAAGACGAAATTCTTCTAGTCGTCGAATACCTTTGGTAGGATCCGGCTCCTCTAGCATATGAATCAATTCATTGCCTAATCGTGAACCAGACAATCGTTGAAAGAGTTCCATCGTTTGAGCTTGTTGAATGAACGATTCGGTTTCTTTGCTGATGCGGAATCCGAATCGCTGTTCGAAGCGGATGGCCCGAAAGACGCGTGTAGGATCTTCAACAAAACTTAAACTGTGAAGGACGCGAATGACTTTGTCTTTCAGATCTCGCCGTCCCCCGAAGTAGTCCAAGAGTTCCCCAGGCGTGCGATTGAGGCGGATGGCCAGGGCGTTGATCGTAAAGTCTCTCCGATAGAGGTCCTTTTTAATGGAGCTCCGTTCCACCGTGGGGAGGGCTGTGGGGTATTCGTAATATTCCGTCCGGGCAGTGGCCACATCGAGATGATGCATGTGTGGGAGATGGAGTGCTTGAGGTAGCTGTATCGAGACTGTGCCAAAGCGTTCGTGAGTCGTGCATTCTGCGGATAATTCCTTGGCGAGCGTTTTTCCAAATTGTATGCCGTCCCCTTCGACGACGAAATCCAAATCAAAGTTGGCGATACCGAGTAATAGGTCTCGAACGAACCCGCCGGCTAGAAAGGTCGAGACGTCCAGCCTGTCTGCTAATTTCTCAACTTTTTTCAGTAAAGAAAGGAGAGGCGGCGGTAAGTGTTTGGTGAGCAGGTGATTGACGTTCCACGTATGCAACGGTACTGAGGAGGAGGGGGTCGGGATGGTGGGCGCCACCTCTGAAGGCAGTTCCGGTGTTGATCCCTGCCCTGGTTCCTGGTGGAGCACGCGCAATAGATCAGTTCGGCTGAAAATGCCGATGACGTATCCATCCTCGAGGATTGGGACAATCCGCTGATTGCGTTCCACCATTTGCAGTTGAACGTCTTCAAATGGCGTATTGGGATTTGCCAAGAAAATATCTTGCAGCATGATGCGGTCGACCGGTTGACTCGCTAATTTGTGATAGAGACCTTTTTGAATGGCTTCGCGCGTGACTAAGCCGATGAATGTTCCCTGAGCATCCACCACTGGCAGGGTATTCACCTCATATTGGGTCATGAGCCGTTCTGTCTGTTTAATTGGCGTGCCTTGTTCGACCATTCGCACTGGGGCAGTCATGAGTCGGCGAATGGGGAGCCAGGTTTTAGACTGTTCCTGAAGCAATTCGTGTAATCGTTGATCCACCTCGGCCAGGGTCAGTCCTTTGATGCTGGCGGCGGCCGCCATCGTGTGCCCCGCCCCTCCAAATACTTGGGCAATCTGGTTCATATTCATGTCCGTGTGCCGGCTCCGTCCGACTAATTGGACTTTTCCCTCCATGGCCACGGCCGTGAGGACGGCATCCGCGTTATAGATCTGACCCAGTTGTTGAGTCACGGGTGCGAGATCGGCGACATACTCCGGCCAGGCTCCTGTCGCCAGAGCGACGCGGCGTCTTCCCAAAGTTAGGAGTTGCGTGGCTTGCAACAGCTCATTGAAGAGCGTGGCTTGCGGGTCGGTCCATTTGCGTTGAAGGACATCCGTGACGACCGTAAGATTTGCTCCCGTTTCAAGTAATCGCGCACCGACTTGTAGGTCTCGAGGCGTCGTCTGTAAATAGGTGAAGTGGCCGGTTTCTTCATAGAGGGCAATGGCAAAGAGCGTGGCCTCTTCCGGTGACCAGGTCATTGATTGTTCTTGCAGTGCCTCAACCAGCAGGGTAATACTCGCACCCACGGGCTCAACTTTGAGAAATTCAGCACGCTTGGCCAGAGAATTTATTGGTTCCAGAGGGTGATGATCCCAAATGTGGATGGACATGGATTCACGTTCAATAATTGTTTCCAGGAGGCCTAAGCGATCTTGGTGGTCGGCATCAACCAGAATAACCCGGGTAATATCTGATAGAGGAAGGTCGGCAATTGATGTCAAAGGAACTGGATGATTGGCTAGATAGGCCCGTTCCCGAGATTGGGCTCCTCCTGGAAGGACCAAATGACCTTTGGGATACAGTTTGCTGGCTGCCACCATCGAGGCAATTCCGTCAAAATCCGCTTCCAAATGCGTGGTGATTATCTCCATTGGTGCATGTACTTTAGCAGGGATCTTGAATCCTCGGAAGTTAGCAAAACAGGCAAGATTTTTCTTTCTGTAAATATTTTGTTGATTGCAAGGCCCTCTCCATGGTAGATGGGGTCCGTTCAAGAGGCGATCCGTTTACGGGTCTGTTGTCGATCATACTATCAGGAGGGTGACACATGGCTGCTAAGGCTAAGCCCAAGTCAAAGGCCAAGCCCCAACCTAAATCAAAGAAGAAGGTGGCAACAAAATCTAAGGCTGTGTCAAAAAAACCCGTAAAAACCAAAAAAGTAGTGACCAAAAAGGCTAAGGCTGAACCTAAGAAGGCCAAGCTCGTTACTAAATCTCAACCAAGATCAAAGGGAGCGACCAAAGCTTCCAGAGGCTCAAAAGCCGCGCCGAAAAAAGCGGCAAAAAGGAAAGCGAAGACATTGACCACCAAGGCGACGAAGACGACTCGATCAAAAACAGGTGCGAAAAAGACCAAGTCAGTTTCTAAGAAAACTCAAACGAGGAAAAAGGCAACGACTGTCAAAGCCACACGCGCTAACGCGAAGAAGACTGTTGGGGCAAGTGCTCGTACAAAAGCTAAATCGACAAGCAAGACTTCGAATGCGGCAAAAAATTCTAAGGCCAAAAAGGCCGTACTAAAGACCAAGAAGTCAGTGACTCCCGCCAAAAAAGTCTTGGCGGCCACGAAGAAGTCTGCTGTGAAAAAGGGAAAAATAAAAGACTCTTCTCATGCTGTGGCTTCACCCGCTATTGAAATTTCTCCGAGCAAGAAAGTGCGTTCTTCAAAAGGTGTGGCTGATGTGGCGGAACCAGTGATCCCTGATAATATTGATGCCGAATTGGGCGTTGAAGTTGAAAATGATGCAGATACAAATACGGATACAGAGGTTACACTTGAATCTTTGACCTCTGATCTTGCTGATGATTCAGATGATTTAGATGTCGATGATCTTGATGATGATTTTGCCGATGATGATTTTGCGGAAGATTTAGCCGATGAGGCTGATGAAGATTTAGATTTAACAGAAGATTTAGCGGAAGAATTGGGCCCGGGAAAGTTTATTCGAGAGACTGAAGGGAATACCGGAGATGATGAAGATGAGATCCCACGTTCCTGGTGAAGATTAGGCATGGATCAAGAGTCTCATTGAGGTTTTTTTAATACGCTCTGACACCGTTATGAATGCCATCATCGTTCATCATTCGGGACGTTCTTGTTCCCTGATGGCTCTTCTTGCTACAAAGAACATGTCCGTTCCGTTTCGCTTAGCTACTGACTAGAAGGAGAATTCATGTCGGAAGATCACGGATTACCTCGCATTGGAGATCCTGCGCCGGACTTTTCGGCGGTAACTACTCAACATACTGAATTTAATTTTAGTGCATGGCAAGAGCAGGATTGGGTAGTCCTGTTTTCACACCCGGCAGATTTCACTCCAGTCTGTACGACGGAGTTGATAGGGTTTGCTCGTCAATACGATCTCTTTCGTCAACGAAACGTCAAGCTTATTGGATTGAGTGTTGATAGCATTCATTCACACTTGGCATGGGTGCGTAATATTCAAGAAAAGATGAATGTCAGTATTCCATTTCCGATGATCGCAGATGTCAACATGAAGATCGCGAAGCTCTATGGGATGATTCATCCTAATGCGAGTTCCACGGCTACCGTCCGTGCGGTGTTTATTATTGATCCTAAGCGTGTCGTGCGGGCCTTAGTGTATTATCCTTTGAATGCTGGACGAAACGTTGATGAAATTCTCCGATTGGTAACAGCCTTACAGACAACACAACGTTTTGCCTGTGCCACGCCAGTGAATTGGCAAGACGGGGACAAGGTGGTCGTTCCGCCACCCAAAACGCTCCAAGAAGTTGAGGAGTCTTTGGCTCAAACGACTTACGATCATCAGGATTTTTATTTAGCGCTGAAGGATGTTTCGCAACCTTCTGAGACAATTGCTCCCACATCAACGACATCCGATGTCTCCAAATCTCCTGAAGAGGAGAGCCAGAAATCCTCTGAGGCACCTCCAAAGCCTGCCGACGGGAATGGGGCTTCCGCTGCTGAAGCTGCCCCTCCTGCATAACAAGGGTGGTTTTTTTGTCTGCGGGACTAACGCTGCTTGAGGTTCCAAAATTTTGTAAGTCCTAAGCCCCTGAGGCTTGCTGGGACTCTCCTACCTTTTTTTTATTAATATCCGCGTTTTTTGCCGGTTATCTTCCACACAAGGAATTGGATGTTGTCATGGTGAAAGAGCCAAGATCTGCAAGTACAGCTCGGCTTTTACTTTGTGTCCTGCTGTTCCTATTAAGCGGATTCACTTCTACGGTTTGGGCTTGTCGTCTCCTTGAGCCTCCCGTCCCTGCAACTGATGTTCTTTGGGTTCATCTTGAAGGATTGTGTTTTTCTGCAGATCAACGTGAATGGGCTGTTAAGGGAGCTGATATCCTTGAAGCGTTGAAAGCTGGTAAGAGCCTTGATCTTCAGGGAATACTCGTGGAGGACGATGTGATGTTGGATCAATTGCCAATTCAGTCTACTGCGGAAATTCCACGTATCCCTCAACGTATTCACGATCGTCTTATGCAACAAGGCATTGAAAAAATCCGTGTTATTCCAGGTGCTCTCACCATTCGAGATAGTCAAATTGAAAAAGTTCTTGCGACCAATTTAGTGAACGATTTCTTGGTTATCTTAGGAACGGTAGATGTGTCTGGCACGACATTTCTGCAGTCTGTCGATTTTTCCAATATTATCTTTGCTAAGCCAGTCATTATGACGAATGTGAATGTGGAACATGAGGGTTTTTTTATTCAGGCACAATTTGAAGATACCGTAGACTTTTCTCATACCAAATTTGGCACACATTCCCGATTTCATAAGGCCATGTTTCGGAGCCCCGTCAATTTTTCTGACGTGGAGTTTCAAGGGGTGGCGGAATTTCTGGAAGTAGAATTTCTGCAGACTGTGAATTTTTCCCGGGCAAATTTTATGAGTGGAACGGGGTTTTCCGGGTCTGTCTTTCATGGGCCTGTGGATTTTCTAGCTGT
The DNA here is from genome assembly GCA_937139405.1 of uncultured Nitrospirota bacterium. GTDB lineage: Bacteria > Nitrospirota > Nitrospiria > Nitrospirales > UBA8639 > Nitrospira_E. Next base: position 300,439 of record CAKZPV010000004.1, on the reverse strand, counting down.
GAAGGCTAAGCGGGAAACCTATTTTCGATTTTCGGAGTTTAAGGACCGCGTGTCTTTTCGACGTGGGCAATTTCAAAACGTGGTCGATTTTTCCAATTCTCGCTTTGAAGGAGCGCACGATTTTTCAAAGGGCGAGTTTGCGGTTCAACCAGATTTTACGGCGAGTAATATTTCTGTGGATGTCTCAGTTTCAAATCGGAAGGTCAATCAACAATCTCAATGGCTACTCTTCGGTGGGTTGCTTTTATTGGTAGGTATTTGCCTGTGGATATTCAAGAGGAAAACATGGAGTCCTTCAGCTTAAACCACTATATTTTGATAGAGTGTTGCAGCTTCCCACAAAAGATGGTATACCAGTTTTATATTCCGCTATCTTGGTCCTTGCAGAAAGGCTTGTGATTGGATTCTGCTCCTTCCCTCGATTTTCCCGTTCTTTCCGATCTTGATGACGATCAGGCCTATGAAGTAAAGCTTGAGGCTTTTACTGGTCCTATGGACCTCCTCCTTCATTTGATTCGAAGACAAAAAATTAATATCTACGATATTCCGATTGCCTTAATCGCGCGTCAATATTTGGAGTATCTCTCCTTGATGAAGACGCTGAATTTGTCTTTGGCAGGAGAATTTTTAGTTATGGCCTCAACGCTTCTTTACATCAAGTCTCGGACATTACTTCCTAAAGAGGAAACCATTGAGTCTGAGGATGAGGAAGTCATTGACCCTCGGAGTGAGTTGATTCGCCAGCTCATCGAGTATGAACGTTTTAAAGACGCAGCAGGGAGCTTGGTGGCTCGAGAGCGGATCTGGCAGGATTCTTATGTTCGTGACCCACTTCCGGTTTCTAAGAAACCTGACGAAATTGACGAAGTATGGACCGAAGATTTACAGATTTTTGACCTGTTGAGCGCCTTGCAAGGTGTGCTTGATCAAGCTCCTACGGATACGTATGTTGAGGTCTCACGAGAAAACTGGACGGTTGAAGAACGTATTCAAGCGGTGATGGAACGATTAGAGACTGAAGCGACGATCCCTTTTGATGAGCTTTTTGAGAAACAGTGGTCGCGTCCGTTAATTATTGTGACGTTTTTAGGATTATTGGAACTCGTCCGTATGAATTTGGTTCGGTTATTTCAGAGCGACTGGTTTGGCCCAATTCATGTGACCCGGCGATTCGTTCCTGCTGGTGAGGAAAATACTCCTGGCTCTGCTCTACCGGAAGATTTGTAAAAATGGGTGGCTATTGTGGGATGGGCTACTCCGTCCACAGAGGGAGGAATCATAATGACGCATGCCGTAACGAATGGACGTGTCTCCCCAGAGGTTGTTGAAGTGGAATCGTCTGAAAGCCAAGCATCGTCTGAACTCGAAGTGAATGGGAATGGGATTGCTGAGCATATGGTACCCGATGAATCTATCCAAGACGTTCAATGGGATCTGGAAGATATCAAAGCCACGTTTGAAGCTTTGTTGTTTGTTTCCCATGATCCACTCACGATGGAGAAGCTGGCCTCAGTGCTGGAGGGCGTTCCAAAAGCGACCCTCAGAACGACTATGCAAACTCTTCAAGCCGAATATGATCAGGTTGGGCGAGGTTTGCACATCGCAGAAGTGGCGGGCGGGTTTGTGATGGCGACACGGCCTGAGCAGAGCGACGCGATTAAACGCCTTTCTAAAGCTAAAACCTTGACGAAACTTTCGCGCTCGGCCTTAGAGGCTTTGGCGATCGTTGGCTACAAACAACCGATTACTCGTGGTGAAATTGAAAAAATTCGAGGCGTGGAAACCTCGGGTGTGTTGCGAACGCTGTTGGATCAAAAAATGATTCGAATTGTCGGGCGCCAAGAGGTCCCAGGTCGTCCTATGTTGTACGGAACAGGGAAACAATTTTTACAGCGCTTTGGACTTCGTGATTTACGTGACCTTCCCCCGTTAAAAGAATTGAAAGAGCTCGGTGATTCTGAATCGCTCTCCTTAGAGCTCCCTTTTGATTCTCAAGAGGCTCCCGAAGAATCTCGTGTTGCGGATCTTTCCGCTTAGAACTAAAGTGATTGGGAAATTCTACCCCCCGCTTGGCTGTTCGCCCATTTTCTTTTCTGCGAGAAGTGAAAATTAAATGATAGAAAACCATGAGGTGGTGTGAAGAATGAAGAAAACACGATGGTAAAAATTCTCATGTTTGGACATGCTCTGAGAGAAGTGATTGAAGATCCTGAGGTTGAAATTTCTTTAGAAGAATCGATTTCACTTCACCAATTATTGGAAACCTATCAAGAGCACTTTCGAGAAATTATGCCATTTCTGCAATCGCAGGAGCTTATGTTTACTATTAATCAAAAAATTTCTACCTTGGATGCTCTAGTGCAAAACGGGGACACAGTGAAGATTACCCATCAAGGCGGGGATCAATTTGCGGATGGAGCCAGATGGCATAATCCGTAGTTTGTTTATGGCTATACTTATGTTTCAGTTTGCAAATGGAGAAAAATCTGGCGGGCTAGAACTAAGATTCAATAATCAGTCGATAGCCGGGCTTGTCTTTTAGGATATGGCTTGTATGCTCCTCATGATTGAAAATGTTTTTTAGTTTTAGATGTTTTTCCTTTTGAGGAAGCTATTGAAAGACGACTAGTTCCGAATGCTGTAAAATGAACTTCATTGCAGGGATGTATCCGTCAAGAATTTTTCCGTCTTCTCAAATTCCACCTCTCAGATTCCTTATTGCATCACAGACAAAAATGGTTTTTCAAAATATAGTGTGGTGTTAATTTTATGGAGTTCGACAAGAATGGATTGTTGTTTTCCTGATTTCATGTTTAATATTTTGGGGAGCGTGTTGTGAATTATTCCTTTCTTATTGCAATAAAAAACCAATTGAAGAGCAGCTATAGTTTTATTTTAGTATTTTTTCTTTGTTGCGAGATATTTTTTCCGATAACAGGATGGGCTCAATCCTTTCAGGACACCGGATCTTTCACTTTTACCGGTAGCCACAACCCTCTACGTAGCCCGATCTTACGAGAATTTCTACCTGGGGACGGTTTGAAAGTTGGTCGGGCGCAGATCCATCCGTTTTTGGGAGTCGCTGAAGTATTTACAGACAATGTATTTGCGACAAACACTCAACGGCGAAGTGATTTTCTTACGACCATAGCTCCTGGTATCCAAGCTTACCTGCCGTTTGGAGGGCAACATTCGTTTCTTCTTGATTACCGAGCAGCTCAATTTCTCTATGCTAAATTTAATGAAAATAATGTTTTTACTCAACATGGTGCCGGACATTTGACGTTAAAATTTCCAGGTGGACTAAAATTTAACTTCCAGGGAGAGTCTGTAGATGGATTTGATGGGAGAGGGGATGCATTAGATATACAGGCGACGGATATTACAAAGTGGCGTGCAACAACCTTTTCGGGCAAGGCCAGGATGAAAGGTTCTCGTGGTGGTATTCGAGTTAGTACGCGATATACGCGATGGCATTTTAAAAACAACGGGCAAGATACGAGTCGTGATAGGAAAAATATTAATGCGGCTATAACAGGGTTTGCAGTTGCCACTAAATCAATTTCTGGATTGTTAGGCGCGAATATTAGTAATAATACTTATGATGAAAATAAGCAGCTTGATAATTTTGCATACGGAGTTTTTACAGGTTTTGAACTAGCACCGAGTCAGCGGCTATCAGGAGAAGTGACGGTCGGGTACTCAATATTGAATTTTGATCGTGCTCCCATTCCGCCTGACCTAGCCAATCCCCCAGACCCGAATAATCAAGCCACTCAACTTTTGACTCAAGGGTTAAATCTTGGAGGAAAACAACAGAGACGAATTACTATAGAAGGAGATGTTTATTGGTATCCTACGTCGAACTTTAGTCTCACTATGAGTCCTTATCGAAGGATTGGGCAATCAGGGGCTTTTGATACCTCGACATTTATTCAGACGGGTGTGTCTCTTTCTGCAAGTCAAGTGCTCAGGAGGCGGTTGATTTTGCTAGGTAGCTTCTATTATTCAAACGATGATTTTTCGCAGGGTAGGGAAGATAACCGATTTTCTTGGTTAGCAGGGTTAGACTATCGCACGGTCAAATGGCTAGGTTTCCGGTTTGCATATATTTTTGCAAAAAGATATTCAAGCGAAAAAGTTTTTGACACTCATAGTAATACGGTAAGCGTTTCTGTCCAAGTGTTTCTGTAGATTAATTTGAGGATGGCCTACTCATTAGCTTCTTTAAATTTTTGATAGCTTATAGATGCTATCCTGATGAGTTAGTTGATAACTTCTTGATTGACATTGGATAGAATTTTTTAGTTCAGTTCAAAAACAGCATTCTTTAAACAATGTGGCCATAAAAATATTCTGATTTTATTGATGTATTCTGAATGGGATTACGGGAGAAAAGTGAAATTGAAAGGTGCGGTAAGATAGAAGTCCCAATTTCAATTAACATGAAAGGTGAAACGAGTGGATTGATTCCGTGCCGTTTGTCTGTAGAATGGTAGATTTTGTAGTCAGTCGTATCTCAATGTATTAAAGCCTGTCTGGAATGCCATGAATGAGGAATGGTTCTTAGAACAAGCCTTCTGAATTCATTCTGCTGCCAACCTTCTCTTCTCCTAGATTGACTGTTTCGTTATACAAAACCATTTATCTCTTACCTGCCCTTTATCTTATCGTTCTAGTAATCTCGCATACAGTGAGCGAGGATATTTCTTTGATATTGTGCTCATTTTTGACATTTTCATGCCGATAAGTTCATGTAACTCCAACCTAACTACTAAAGAATTGATTAAGGTAAGTGACTGATTGAGATATGAATGTTCCTAAAAAAGACTGTAAAGTACGTTCAGCCAGCCAAAATCTCATAGAGGTATCATGAGTGTTAGTTGGTATCTCATTCAAGCTAAAACTAGGCAAGAAAATTTGGCGGAATCCAGCATTCAGCGATTGGGAGCGGAGACATTTTGTCCGCGCTTTCAATCATCAAAATCGAATCGACGGAAAAATCAAATAGACGGGAAGAGGCCATTATTTCCTGGATATCTTTTTGTCAGAATGGATATATCGAATGAGTTTCGGAAGGTCACTCATGCTCACGGGGTGTTAAGGGTAGTGAAGTTTGGATCGGTACCAGTAGTGGTGGAGGAGAAAATCATCCATTCTATTAGAGCTAGAGATGATAATGGTTTGGTCGTTCTTTCATCTTCTTCTTCCCTCAAGTCAGGGCAAATTGTACATATTGCCCAGGGTCCGTTCCGTGGCTTTGAAGCCATTTTTGAACAAGCGCTAAATGGGATGGAGCGTGTCGCACTTCTTTTGAAAACGGTGACATATCAAGGGCGGATAGTTGTCGATCGAAACTGTCTTGCGGTGTAAGGAATTCAGTTTTCGCTTGACAATATTTGTGTAGCTGATGAGATCTTGTTGAACTGCCAAAACGGTTTGCCCGTTTATGGCGGCAGCACGCCTTCTATAAACTAAACATGAAATTTTGTAATAAAATCTTCTTATGTTTTTGATCGTAAGTCCAGGCACTTTTCAGTTTTCTATTGATTTGAAGGAATCTTTGATGGTCCTGAATTTATATTGAGTCCCCTTGCGGCTACCATCTTTTTCAAGAGAAATTTCTGAATCAAGCCATTTGTGTCCTTACTCGCCTGCATTGTAAGAGCGTACTTCCTAATTTAATTCGTGGAATCCTTCTTGGTTTCATGCAAAATTTGGCAGGATCATCGGGGTTTTCGCATGTTTCTGGTAAGTCATGGAGTTTCTCGTTTAGTCTCCCCATGAGGCCGATGAAGGTCGTTTCTTTGTATTCCGTCTAAGTTAGAATTTTTTGTGAATTGACTTATTTGGTTATCAGATGGCAGATTAACCAGATATTTTGTAGTGGAAACTCAGGGATGATGGGGTTTCCCCCTACGTTGCTTGGAATTTTTACTCAGCAATAAATTTCAGTAGTGCTTTTGATTAATAGAATTTGACTGTTTCAAAGTGTAAGGTCGTTAGGTTTACTCATTCCTGTACCTGTGGGGGCAGATGAGGTACTGAAGAAGCCTCAATGAAGAAGACCTTGGTGTCAATCAGTTGAGTGGGACAATTATTCGGGATTGGAGGTTGGAGATGAAATGGATGTTACAAAGTATAAATAAAGGAAAGAGGATTGGATGGCAACGCTCAGAGCGCAAGTGCTATCTAGGAATAGCTTGTTTTCGATCTTTGGTCTTTCCACTCTGTTTCTTCTCCATGGCTGTGCTACCACTAGTTTTTATTGAGGCTGCTGCATCCCATCCTGGTGTTGCACCTGAGATTGATGAAATCACACACAAGATCGAAAACAATCCAAATAACGTGGATTTTCTCATTAAGCGTGGGGAACTTTACCGTTCTAATAAAGATCATATCAAATCTTTAAGTGATTTTGAGAGGGCAGGGCAATTAGAAAGTGGTAATCCGGAAATATTTTTTCAACGAGGCCTTACATTAGCGGCCCTTGGGCGTGATGTCGATGCCGAGGTAGATTTAGGTAAATTTCTTGAAAGCGAAAATCTTAAAGGAAATGGGTCAAACAATTCCTCAGGTAAAAATGTAAGCAAAAATGCCATTGCATTGGCAGAACGTGCTCAGATTAGAGCCAAAATGGGGAAATCAGAGCTTGCTCTCGCCGACTTCAATTCTGCGACCCAGATTCTTCCGGTTGTTGGTGTGTACCAGGCTCGCGGGGATTTTCTGGAATCAGAAGGGAAGCTAGCTGAGGCAGCATCAGGATATCGCGAAGGGCTTGCTCGGCTGCCGCACGCAATTTTATTGAAAGAAAGTCTCATCAGGGTTGAAATAGCTCGTAATCACTTTAACCAGGCTCTAGCACTCATTGATGAAGAATTGGTACGCGCGCCTATTAAAACCGAGGGGTATCTTCGTCGGGCAGAGGTGCTTTCTGCTATGGGGAATGCTGAAGCAGCGGGAGTTGCACGTGAACAAGCATTAGCTGCAGTTAATCAAACAATGAAAAAGCGAGTGACAGCCATGCATCGCTTTTCTCGTGCGAAAGTTTATGTTGCTTTGGGTCGGTTAAAGGAGGCCAAGGATGATCTCCGGTTAGCCATTAAAATGGCTCCAAATTTTACTGGAACTAGAGATTTGTTAGGAAAATTGGAAGGTAACTAACATGAGAAATCCGAGTCCTTATTCCCTTTTCATCATGACCGAATCTTTACGCCGAACAGTCCGAGGTGCGGTGCTTATTTGTTGTATGTTCTCAGTATTCTTGGGGTCTGTTGTCCCTTCTCTCGCAGCGCTTGTGCGTGAGCCCTACCTACAATCTCCGTCGCCTTCCTCGATGACTATTGTATGGCGGACGAATCTGACCTGTTCTAATGATAGTCGGGTACAGTATGGAACGACATCTGGCAGTCTGAACCTGACTGCAACCGGAGCTGCAGTTATTCCTCAATCAAACTCCAACGTCAAGGATCACACCGTTACTATAACTGGATTGAATGCTGGGACAACCTATTTTTATAACGTGGGAACCGTTTCTGGTGGAGGGTTGTCAGCAGATTGTGAAGGAGGCGCTACTGTTGATCATTACTTTAATGCTGCGCCCGTTGTCGGGGCACCAGCAGCTTTTTCTGCATGGATTCTTGGGGATTCTGGTGATGGTGGCTCTGATCAAATAGCTGTTCGGAATTCGATGCTGACTGCGACAGCCTCGACACCACCGAATATTATTCTTCATGCTGGAGACATAGCCTATGATGATGGGTTGGATGGGGAGTTCACGGCCAATCATTTCAATATTTATAATAATGTGGGTGGTGGGGGGATTCTACGACATACACCTCTGTGGCCGACCTTAGGGAACCATGAAGCTGGTTCGGTGAATACGTCCTTACAGACGGGTCCATATTATGAAGCTCATGTCTTACCGACTGCTGCTGAAATCGGGGGATTTGCTTCTGGGACAGAAGCGTATTATTCCTTTGATTATGCGAATGTGCATTTCATTGTTCTTGATTCCATGGATAGTAGCCGGTCGCCAGGTTCGACGATGTTGACATGGCTCCAAAACGATCTTGCTGGGACAGGTCAGGAATGGGTGATTGTGTTCTTTCACCATCCACCCTACACCAAAGGAACGCATGACTCTGACGCTAATTTTGATAGTGGTGGTCGTCTTACTGATATGCGTGAGACTATTCTTCCAATATTGGAAGCCGGAAATGTTGATCTTGTCATGGGTGGGCATTCACATATCTACGAACGTTCATATCCCTTGCTAGGAGCTTATGGATATGGCACGAGTCCAAATTTCGCGACACCTGACTTTGCTACTTTGCAAGCAAGTGGGAATATCCTTGATTCGGGAGATGGGGATCCTTCTGGTAATGGGGCATACCAAAATGGCACGGTCTATGTCGTTGCGGGTCATGGAGGAAGAAGTATCGGGGCTAACCCTGCGGGACCGCATCCCGTCATGTTCTTCTCCGAGGCTCAGTTCGGATCGGTGTTGATGGATATGGACAGTGCTGGGACCACGCTTACCCTACGAAATCTTCGAGCTGATAACGGACTATTCACCGACACCTTTGCCATAAATCATCCTGTAGGTAATCAAGCCCCCATCGTTTCTGCTGGCTCCGATCAAACGACCTCGGTTGGGGCGACGACCACTTTAAACGGAACAGTCAGTGATGATGGGGATCCGGTGCCACCTGGTACGGTGACGACAACATGGACCGGGTCTGGACCTGGGACAGTAACCTTTGCAGATCCAAGTGTTGTGGATACGACAGTAAGTTTTAGTCTTGAGGGGAATTATGTGCTGCAGTTGGAAGCGAATGACTCTGTCCTGATGGGCAATGATACCGTCAACATTACGGTTCAAGATACGTCAAATATCCCGAGTATGACCACTCCGGTCCCCAGCACTCCGATCACGACCTCTTCGGTGACCTTTGACTGGACGCCCGGGGTCGGGTGGGGAGAATATTGGTTAGGGGTCGGAACGAGCCAGGCCTCGGTAGCGAATTCGCCCTATGGGGATATCTTTGCCAATTCCACGGGCGCGAATACCTCCCAATTGGTGACGGGTATTCCCATCAATGGGAATCCGGTGTATGTGCGCCTGTGGTATCGCGTGGCAGGATCCGGCAATCCGTGGTTCTTTATCGACTACACGTACCCCACCGGGACGGGTAATCAAGCCCCGAATGGAGTGATCGATCTGCCGGCGGGTCCGCAGACGATTAATGCCGGCGACTCGGTGACCTTTAACGGCACGGGGACGGATCCAGATAATAATTTGCCGCTGACCCATTTATGGACCTTTGGGGCCGGCTCGGGCGTGGCCAATTCGACGCAAGAAGATCCTGGGCCAGTGCAGTTTAATACGGCAGGGACGTTTACCGTGACCTATACGGTGACGGATGCAGCTAGCCCGCCGCTGGCCGATCCGACGCCAGCGACAGTGATGATTACGGTTGGTGGTGGTGGGAGTGGGATTCCGAGTATGACCACTCCAGTCCCCAGCACTCCAATCACGACCTCGTCCGTGACTTTTCAATGGGATCCCGGGGTGGGATGGGGTGAGTTTTATCTTGGAGTTGGGACAAGTCAAGCCTCGGTGGCGAATTCGCCGTGGGGTGATATCTTTTCCCTAAACGTGGGCGCGAATACTTCTCAATTAGTGACGGGCATTCCCATCAATGGGAATCCGGTGTACGTGCGCCTGTGGTATCGCGCAGGTTCGGGTAGTACATGGTTCTTTGTCGACTACACATATCCCACGCAGCAAGGCACGATAGAAAATTTTACGGCATACAATGATCTAGCATGGGAAGCGACGCAATTGAGCACGAGGATCACGACGCTTACGTCGCCCGTGGGGAATTCAGGATTAAATTCAAGTGGACTACTGGTTGATTTTGCGACTGGTCTGACGACTTCTGTAATGTTGTCGATAACGGGTGGAACCTATGATGGAGTTGCTAATGCTGCACAGGGTGTCAACCCAACATCCGGAGATGCTCTGGCTATTTTTGATCAGATTGTTACTGGCCAAGGCGTCATCAGTTATGTCGATTCAGCCGCCAATAATTTAGTGCTGACTTTTTCGGGTATGAATCCGAATAAGGTTTATGATGTGACATTTTTCTCCGATCGTGACCGTGTTGTTGCTCCCGTTGACGATTGGGATCGTGCTTCCTTAGTAACAATCTCTGATCATGATGCCTTTTCGAATGTCAGTTCCTTCGCAAATGACAATCCTGATGAAACAAACGGGGTGCTCTTTACTGGGCCAACCGATACCTCTACGCGTCTGCCTTCAGATAATAATAACGGATATGTCGCCCGCTTTAATGCTATTGATCCTGGTCCCGATGGCGATGTCGTGCTGACTATCAGTTTTAACGGGGCTGCAGGCGAGGAATTCAGAGGAAAATATGGCAGTGCTGTGCGGTTGCAGGAAAGTGATGGAGGCGGTCCTGCTAATCAAGCCCCGAATGGAGTGATTGATCTGCCGGCGGGTCCGCAGACGATCAATGCCGGCGACTCGGTGACCTTTAACGGCACGGGGACGGATCCAGATAATAATTTGCCACTGACCCATTTATGGACCTTTGGGGCCGGCTCGGGCGTGGCCAATTCGACGCAGGAAGATCCTGGGCCGGTGCAGTTTAACACGGCAGGGACGTTTACCGTGACCTATACGGTGACGGATGCAGCTAGCCCGCCGTTGGCCGATCCGACGCCAGCGACAGTGGAGATTACGGTTGGTGGTGGGAGTGGAATCCCGAGTATGACCACTCCGGTCCCCAGCACTCCGATCACGACCTCTTCGGTGACCTTTGACTGGACGCCCGGGGTCGGGTGGGGAGAATATTGGTTAGGGGTCGGAACGAGCCAGGCCTCGGTAGCGAATTCGCCCTATGGGGATATCTTTGCCAATTCCACGGGCGCGAATACCTCCCAATTGGTGACGGGTATTCCCATCAATGGGAATCCGGTGTATGTGCGCCTGTGGTATCGCGTGGCAGGATCCGGCAATCCGTGGTTCTTTATCGACTACACGTACCCCACCGGGACGGGTAATCAAGCCCCGAATGGAGTGATCGATCTGCCGGCGGGTCCGCAGACGATTAATGCCGGCGACTCGGTGACCTTTAACGGCACGGGGACGGATCCAGATAATAATTTGCCGCTGACCCATTTATGGACCTTTGGGGCCGGCTCGGGCGTGGCCAATTCGACGCAAGAAGATCCTGGGCCAGTGCAGTTTAATACGGCAGGGACGTTTACCGTGACCTATACGGTGACGGATGCAGCTAGCCCGCCGCTGGCCGATCCGACGCCAGCGACAGTGATGATTACGGTTGGTGGTGGTGGGAGTGGGATTCCGAGTATGACCACTCCAGTCCCCAGCACTCCAATCACGACCTCGTCCGTGACTTTTCAATGGGATCCCGGGGTGGGATGGGGTGAGTTTTATCTTGGAGTTGGGACAAGTCAAGCCTCGGTGGCGAATTCGCCGTGGGGTGATATCTTTTCCCTAAACGTGGGCGCGAATACTTCTCAATTAGTGACGGGCATTCCCATCAATGGGAATCCGGTGTACGTGCGCCTGTGGTATCGCGCAGGTTCGGGTAGTACATGGTTCTTTGTCGACTACACGTATCCCACTTAATAATGTGAGACCGTTTTATAAATAAAGATGGTTATACAATACGATAATTGGCGTTAAACTACATTGAAGTTGACAAAACTATAGGGAGAAACTTTCACTCTTATTTCAGGAATTGAAATAATAGTTGATTTTTTTTATGTTCATGGCATACTAGCCATAGTATTTTAAACTAGGCGCTATTTCCTCTCGCCGGGCGTATGTATTTGACCGTGTGCGGCGTTCCCTCAATAGGTTTTTTCTTTTAGATTTTTCCCTTGAATTGTTCGACATTAGTTTCTACTGCCTGTCGGTCTACGATTTGTCAAAATCGCCTTGGTTGATGAGTATAAGAATTTACCCTTATATCACACCTAGGCCCGCTAAAACGGCTGTTCACTCATTTTAATTTTACGGCAAATTTTTTGAGCTCACGCTTACTTGAAGATAGAGGAGAATTATGAAAGCAATTATCCTAGCTGGCGGGTTTGGTACTCGACTTTCTGAAGAAACCACTTCGCGCCCCAAGCCAATGGTTGAGATTGGAGGCAAGCCGATCCTATGGCATATCATGAAAATTTATTCTGCCTATGGTGTCAATGATTTTATTATTTGTTGCGGATACAAAAGTTATATGATCAAAGAATTTTTTGCTAACTATTTCCTCCACACGTCCGATATGACCTTTGACATAAAAAACAATAAGATGCATGTCCATCAAAACAGCGCAGAACCATGGAAAGTGACTTTAGTCGATACAGGAGAGCGAACATTGACCGGAGGGCGTCTGAAGCGTGTTCAAGATTATATTGGCGATGAAACCTTTTGTTTTACGTACGGGGATGGGGTAAGTGACGTCAATGTTACAGAATTAATTGCGTTTCATAAAGAACAAAAGAACTTGGCTACTGTTACGGCCATTCAACCAGCTGGGCGTTTTGGGTCATTTCTTTTAGAGAAAGGTGCGACAAAAGTTCCTTGTTTCACTGAAAAGCCACCAGGAGACAATGCCTGGATAAACGGCGGATTTTTCGTATTAGAGCCTGGAGTGATGGATTATATTTCGGATGATCTGACAGTTTGGGAACATGGGCCGTTAGAGAGTCTTGCGCTTGAGGGAAGGCTTTCTGCTTTTCCCCATAAGGGCTTTTGGCATTCAATGGACTCGCTTCGTGATAAAATGCATCTAGAAGAATTATGTGCTTCGGGCAATCCTCCTTGGAAGGTTTGGAAATGATGATGAATTGGAAAGAAAGCCGTATCCTTGTTACCGGTGCTACCGGCATCGTCGGGTCGTCCCTTGTTGAGAAATTACTTCATGAGGGAGCTTTTGTGGTGACGCTCATTCGTGATTGGAATCCTCACAGTGAATTAATTCGTAGCGGAGATGTTCAAGGTACGACGGTTGTCTCTGGAGAACTGGAAAATTTTCATACTCTCGAACGTGCGATTAGTGAGAATGATGTAGATACTGTTTTTCATCTTGGTGCCCAACCTTTGGTTGGTGTTGCCCTCCGAAGTCCACTTCCCACATTCGAAGCGAATATTCGTGGGACCTACAACGTATTAGAAGCTTGTCGGATTCATGAAAAGTTAGTCAAGCGAATCGTTATTGCAAGTAGTGATAAGGCTTATGGTGACGTGGATATTCTTCCCTACACAGAAGATATGGCCCCTCTGGGGCGATTTCCATATGATGTAAGTAAGAGCTGTACGGATTTGCTTGCGCGTTCCTATAGCCAAACATATGATTTGCCCGTCACGATAGCCAGATGCGGTAATATTTATGGTGAGGGTGATCTTAATTGGAGCCGTATTGTCCCCGGTACTATTCGAAGTTTTTTTAATAATGAGAAGCCGATCATTCGAAGTGATGGGAAATTTACTCGGGACTACATCTTTGTTCAGGACGTTGTGGAAGCCTACCTACTCCTTGCCTCGCATTCTCAAGACAAACATATTCGGGGAGAAGCTTTTAATTTTAGCGGCGAACAAGCTTGGACTGTATTGGAGATTGTTGGAAATATTCAAAAGTTAATGAAATGTGAGCACATAGAGCCAACTATTTTAAATCAGGCTAGCGCAGAAATCAGAGATCAATACCTTGATTCTAGTAAGGCCAAGCGACTTCTTAAATGGGCTCCATTGTTTAGCTTGGAAAAGGGACTTGTGCACACGATTGAATGGTATAAAGATTTCATGACAAGAACAAGTTTAGAGAAGCATTAACAGGAGTCGATTGTATTTTTCTATCCTTCGCATTTATGGTTCAATATCCCAATCAACTTTTTCCCAGTCGAAAATCTGATCGTACAAACAAAACCCATTATCATAAGGTAGGATTATGAACTGTTCTCAAACTTGTCGTTTTTGCGGTACGTTACTGACCCACACGTTTCTTGATCTTGGCACATCCCCTTTTGCAAATTCTTATGTGAAGGCCGAGAACTTAGGGGATATGGAGCCATTTTTCCCATTGTATGTTTTTGTCTGTGATCAGTGTTTTTTGGTTCAGCTCAAGGACTGTTCGACTCCTGATCGGATTTTCAGCGACTATGCATATTTTTCTTCCTATTCCGATATTTGGCTACAACATGCGTCTGTGTACTCAGATATGATTACATCTCGTACAAAATTGGATAGCCACAGTCTTGTCATAGAAATTGCTAGTAATGATGGATACTTACTGCAATATTTTATGAAGAAAAACATTTCCGTTTTGGGTATTGAGCCGGCGGAAAATGTCGCAAAGGTGGCTCAAGATAAAGGGGTTCCTACACGGGTTTCATTTTTTGGGGAACGCTATGCCCAAGTCCTAGTAGAGGAGGGTATTCATGCGGATTTGCTAATTGGCAACAATGTTTTGGCTCATGTGCCTGACTTAAATGATTTTGTCAGCGGGCTTAAAGTTCTACTTGCCCCTGAGGGCACAATCACGATTGAGTTTCCTCATTTGATGCGGTTGATGGCTGAAAACCAGTTTGACACGATTTATCATGAACATTTTTCATATTTCTCTTTTTGGGCTGCTGAACAGATTTTCCGCCATCATGGTTTAACGATTTTTGATGTGGAAGAAATTACGACGCATGGTGGTTCTCTGCGGATCTATGCTCGTCATGCTGCAGATAATTCAAGACAAGTCGAATCAAGCGTTCAGGAGCTTCAGCAAAAGGAAGCGGCTACTGGACTCACAGCCTTAGACTCCTATCTTTCGTTTGCCGAAACTGTTCATCGCACGAAATGGCAACTTTTGTCCTTCTTAATTGGAGCAAAAGAACAAGGGAAATCGATTGTGGGATATGGAGCTCCGGCAAAAGGGAACACGCTCTTAAATTACTGTGGCATTGGAACTGATTTTCTTGACTATACCGTTGATCGAAGCCCCCATAAACAAAATCATTTCCTACCGGGTACCCATATTCCCATTTGCGAGCCGAATGCGATCAAAGAAACACGACCAGATTATGTGTTGATTCTGCCATGGAATATTAAAGAGGAGGTGATGGAACAAATGAAGTATGTGCGGGAATGGGGCGGAAAATTCATTGTTCCCATTCCTGATGTGAAAGTGTACGAATGATTTTTCATGAGACGAAACTCAAAGGCTCCTTTATTATTGAGCCAGAAAAACGCGAAGATTCTCGAGGATATTTTGCGCGAATGTGGTGTCAGGAGGAGTTTAAGGCGCACGGCCTGAATCCCAATTTAGTGCAATGCAGCATTTCTTTTAATTCCACTATTGGCACGCTTCGTGGAATGCATTTCCAACTTTCCCCTCACGAAGAGGCAAAGTTGGTTCGCTGTACTCAGGGCGCAATTTATGATGTGATTATTGATCTTCGCCAACATTCACCGACTGTAAAACTTTGGATTGGGGAAACTTTAACGTGTGAAAATCATAAGATGATGTATGTTCCTGAAGGCTTTGCACATGGCTTTCAGACTCTCGAGCCCAATACTGAGGTTTTTTATCAAATTTCTGATTCGTATGTTCCCGATTGTGCGAGCGGCGTAAGGTGGAATGACCCAGCATTTGGTATTGAATGGCCGTCCATTCATTCGCGAGTCATGTCTTCAAGAGATCAAAATTATTCTGACTGTGTGTTATGAAAAGAGTTTTACTGACTGGTGCGACAGGTTTCATCGGTCGGCAATGTTTGCCTTTTCTTTCAGCAAGTGGTGCGGAGGTTCATGCTGTTTCCTTGAGATCAAAACCGCAAGAATGCTCAGAGGTTTCTTGGCACCAGGCTGATTTGTTGGATTGGGCTCAGACTTCAGAGCTGATTCGTACGGTCAAGCCAACTCATCTTCTTCATTTGGCGTGGACTGTAGTTCCGGGGGAGTTCTGGACCTCCAAAGACAATTTTCGATGGGTTCAAGCGAGTCTATTCTTGCTTCACGCCTTTGCCGAATCAGGAGGTCAGCGGGTGGTTATGGCTGGAACCTGTGCTGAGTATGATTGGCGATACGGATATTGTTCCGAAACTGTAACGCCGCTTATGCCTTCGACTCCGTATGGTATCTGTAAGAAAGCGCTACAGGAAATGTTAGAGGCATTTGGGAAGCAAGCCGGACTCAGCACCGCCTGGGGGCGTATTTTTTTTCTATATGGACCAGATGAACATGCCAATCGATTGATTCCTTTTGTGATTCGATCAGTGATTTGTGGCGATCAGGTTCCTTGTTCTCATGGAAACCAAATTCGTGATTATCTCTTTGTCAAAGATGTCGCGGAAGCATTCATCTCGCTATTAAACAGTGAGGTTAGAGGTCCTGTAAATATTGGCTCTGGTTGTGCAGTTTCTTTAAAAAGCATGATCTATGAAATCGCCGATAAGCTGGGTGGCCATGACTTGATTAAGTTGGGGGCGAGATCAACACCCCCAGATGATCCCAATTTACTTGTTGCCGATGTGACACGGTTAACGAAAGAAGTGGGTTGGGTTCCCAAGCATGAATTGGAGCAAGGCTTAGAGCAAACGGTGAATTGGTGGAAGCAACGTCTTAATATTCAGCAAGGTTCCAAGGAAAAAGGAGTTCAGAAATAGGAATGACTCAAATCGCAATATTAGGTGGAGGAATGGCAGGATACGGGGCGGCACACCGACTTTACAGTGAAGGTGCATCCTCAATCATTTTTGAGAAAAACGCTTATCATGGTGGCCACACCATGTCTCATCGGGATGAGTTTGGGTTTGTTTTTGATGAAGGGCCACATATTTCCTTTACCAAGGATGAACGAATTCAGAAAATTTTTGCAGAAAGTATTAACCAGGAATATGAAACAATCAATGCCAAGGTTAATAATTATTGGAATGGGCAATATTGGATAAAGCATCCTGCACCCTGCAATCTATATGGATTGCCTACAGATCTTGTGGTACGTATCCTGCGAGATTTAATTGATGTTCAGTATCGGCCCTATGGAGAAATCAATAATTATGAGGATTGGCTCATTGCAACCTACGGCTTGACCTTTGCGAAGACGTTTCCTATGGAATATGGCCTGAAATATCATACGACCCAGGCTGGAAATATGACAACGGATTGGCTTGGCCCTAGATTCTACCAACCGAAAATTGAAGAAGTATTGCAAGGAGCGCTCACGCCGTATTCTCCAGATGTGCATTACGTGAGTCATTTTCGGTATCCCTCAAAGAATGGCTTCGTCTCGTATTTCAATAAATTTCTCCATTGGAGTGATATTAAATTATCTCATGAGCTAGTAAAGCTCGACCCGAAAACTCATGAGCTTCATTTCACAGACGGAACGATCGTTCAGTATGATCATGTTATCTCTTCTTTAGCTCTACCGGAACTCATCCCCATGATTGTTGGAGTTCCCCAAGAAGTTATTGAAGCAACAAAGCAATTAGCCTGTACCAATTGTGTAACGGTGAATATAGGTGTGAATCGTCGTGATATTTCTGAATCACATTGGACATATTTTTATGACCATGACATCTTTTTTACGAGAGTGAGCTACCCACACATGCAGTCACCTCATAATGCTCCATCTGGGATGGGAAGCATACAAGCTGAAGTCTATTTTTCAAAAAAGTATCGCCCTTTGGATAGAAGACCAGAGGATTGTATTCAACCCGTTATTGATGACCTAAGGCGTTGCGGTCTTCTTTCTGAAGACGATGAGATTGTATCTTCCCATGCCCGCCTTCTTCCCTATGCGAATGTCATTTTTGATCTTGACCGTCCTGCTGCGCTCACATGTGTTCACGGGTATCTTGATGAGATAAAAGTTGCATATTGTGGGCGTTATGGTGAGTGGGGATATCATTGGACAGATGAGGCATTCAAAAGTGGTGAAAACGCAGCGCAGAAGATACTTGAGTCTTGAGCATTAGAACTAATTGCTACAAGTTTCATAGCATTGTAATGGTAAATGAGGTGGTGAAAGACCTATGGCAAACGAAATGATGGACACAGCAATGAGTGAGACGACTGTCGCGGCTTCTCCAGCGGATTCATTATCCATTATTCAGCCGAATAACGGATGGCAAATGATTGATTTCAAGGAGTTGATTCAATATCGAGATCTCTTTTTCTTTTTAGTTTGGCGTGATATTAAAGTGTTATATGCCCAGACCATTTTGGGGTTTTCCTGGGCGGTCCTTTTGCCACTGATTCAAATTGTTTTATTCTCGATCATTTTTGGGGCCATTGCCAAAGTGAATACAGATGGTATCCCCTATATTTTATTTTCCAGCGTGGCTATTATCCCTTGGACGTATATGTCTCAAAGTATGACCCAAGCTAGTCAAAGTCTTATTCAGGGCTCGAGTATGCTTGGAAAAATTTATTTTCCGAGATTGCTGTACCCTGTTTCTCCAATTTTATCCAAGTTGGTTGATTTTGGGATTGCCATGGGCATAATCATGTGTCTCATGGTGTACTATCGAATTTCTCCTACATGGAATTTATTGTTTCTCCCCATGTTTTTTATTTTGATGATGTCAATTCCGCTAGGGATAGGCTTATGGTTATCTTCGCTAGCCATTCGGTTTCGTGATGTTAAGCACGCAATGCCGTTTTTTATTCAAATGCTCATGTATAGTGCACCGATTGTTTATTCAGCATCATCGGTGCCAGGAATATATCGTATTGTTTACTCACTGAACCCGATTGTAGGCGTCATTGAAGGGTTCCGATCCTGTTTACTTGGAACCCCTATACCCTGGATGTATGTCTGTCCTGGCATATTCACAGCTCTGTTTCTTCTGGTTAGTGGGGCGTTCTATTTTAAACGCATGGAACGTCTTATCGTAGATGTTATTTAAATGCCAACATAGACAGGGCATTAAAAAATATTTCGAAGGAAAAAACGTTTCTCGCCTTCTTCCTGCAACTAGTAAATTGGGGTATAGGCAGTAG
Organism: uncultured Nitrospirota bacterium; assembly: GCA_937139405.1. Lineage (GTDB taxonomy): Bacteria > Nitrospirota > Nitrospiria > Nitrospirales > UBA8639 > Nitrospira_E. The sequence continues at coordinate 281,388 of CAKZPV010000004.1, read as the reverse complement.
TAGAAGCTTCTAGTAAAAAACTGAAATACCGTTGTTGGACATTTTTATTCTGCTAGGAAGTGACAATGAATAACAAAGATCTTGCCATTAAAGTAGAGCATATCTCCAAATGCTATCGCATTGGTTTCAAAGAACAAATGCACGATAATCTTTGTGGCACATTACTCAACTTTATGAAAAGCCCATTCAAGAATTTTCGTACTCATCGATCTCTCTATAAATTTGATGATGTCAATTTTGACCAAAGTGATGATCGCTCGGATATCCTGTGGGCTTTAAAAGATGTTTCTTTTGATATACAGAAAGGTGAGGTGGTTGGCATTATTGGCCTCAATGGTGCTGGAAAATCTACTCTTCTGAAGGTATTGTCCAAAATTACCGTCCCAACTAGTGGAAGAATTGGCATTCGGGGAAGAGTTTCCAGCCTCTTAGAGGTTGGTACCGGGTTTCATCCTGAACTGACGGGCCGGGAAAATGTGTATCTCAACGGGACCATCTTAGGGATGAGAAAGAATGAGATCGATCAGAAGTTCGACGAAATCGTTGATTTTTCAGGTGTAGAAAAATTTCTTGAAACACCAGTAAAACGCTATTCAAGCGGCATGAGAGTACGCTTAGCGTTTGCTGTCGCGGCTCATTTAGAACCAGAAATATTGCTCGTCGATGAAGTGCTGGCCGTGGGGGACGCTCAATTTCAGAAGAAATGTATTGAAAAAATGCAAGATGTTGGGAGAAACGGACGCACTGTACTTTTTGTATCTCATAGCATGCCAGCGGTCACTCGATTGTGTCCGAGGGTCATTCTTCTAAATGGAGGTAGAGTAGAAATCGATGATGTCTCGCATCGAGTTGTGAGTGCCTATTTGCAGGCTGGAAAGGCGACAAAGGGAGAACGAATATGGCCTGAGCCATTGGAGGCTCCTGGTGATGAGGTGGTTAGACTCTCTTCCGTTCGTGTTAGGACAAGGGATAAGCTTGTTACTGAAGCAGTAGATATCAGTGGCCCCGTTGGTCTTGAAATAGAATATTTGGTGTTACAGAATGGATATGAATTTAAAATTTACTTCCATCTCATAAACGAAGAAGGGATAGAAGTGTTTACATCTCTTGATAATGATCAGGCTTGGCGAAAGAGAATTCGTCCTCCTGGTCGTTATGTGAGTACCGCGTGGATTCCTGGAAATTTGCTTTCGGAGGGGATGCATTTTGTTGGTGCTGGAATTAGAACTCTCAATCCGGAGTTGAAACGGTTCAGTGTGAATGAGATCGTGGGTATGCAAGTCGTTGATAGCATGGACGGGCAGGGTGCACGGGTCGATTTTACTGGAGATTTCCCTGGGATAATCAGGCCTCTATTAAAATGGGAGACCCAAGTAACTCCAATGGAGCCTTCTTCAGTAGTAGGTTCTGTCACCACTGATAAGGGGATGAAATCCTAAAAAAGTGGGTTTGGTATGTGAAACTGGAGCTCTCCTTCAGAATGGGCTTGCAACTTTGTCGCGAGAATATTCTTGTCTATCTTTAGTCAAGTCTTCTGAATCAAAAATTCCTTCACTTAACTATTGGCATTTAAGCTTCTAGCGTTTGGCCTCAGGCTTTATTTTTAACAGAAAGGGTTTTGGGGAACCTTAGGTTGGTTGGGGGAGCATAGAGGTCATGCACGTTTAGCAGGTGTCTTTTCAGAGTATGCTGCTGAGTTTGTTGCCATTTTTCTTTAGCTGCTAGCTCTTGTGTAACTCAAAAATGTTCATGATTATTCTTTATACCAGGGGAGGAGATCCATTCTCTTGTGTTAGGTATGGGTAGAAAAGAATCGAATGCGTGAAGAAATAGAGGGTGGATCGAGAAAGTTTCAATATGTTCAGCTCCCCAATGAAGGCCAACGATATTTTTGTTTACAGCAAAGTCTCTATATTGCCGCCTGGATATTATATTTTCAATCTGATGTATTCTCTCCAATTGAGCGTTCTCCTCAGAAATCATGGTCTTTCGGGTCGTCGATTAAATGGATTCGGAATTATGTGGGACTGTTGAGGTGGCATACCAAGTCTCTCATTATTTTTGCCATCAATAAATATCAATGGCGGCGTATTGGTCTGATTTTGGAATTGCCCAGGTATGGGCAACTTTGTTTGTCCGTTCATCAAGGGCATAAAATATTTGATCTCAGGCGAGGCGTAGCGATAAAAGTCTTTGACTGTGAGGTTCATGAATCCGTCATTCAACAAGAAATTGAATTGCTACAGAAGGTCTCTTGCATGGATTTTTCCCCTTCTTTCGTAAAATGGAACATCGAGGAAAGGTGGTATGAAGAAGAATTTCTGAATGGTCCATTGGATGCCGCTTATGATCCAGTGGATTCTGCAACTTTACTGAAAACGTTTCAGGGAAACGTTTCAGAGTTTTTGTATCAGTTGATTCTGTTCCAACCACCCACTACGAGCAATGTTAGACAATATGCGAATAGCCTAATCGGTGGTGCAAATATCGATCGATTGTTGAGCAGGAAATCAACTGTTCAGTATTTTGATGCTATAAATAACTTTTTGAATGTGATGGCTGCCCGCCTGGAGAAGGAAGGGGAATGTTTGATTTTTCTAACATTTACACATGGTGATTTTGTCCCTGCCAATATGGTCAATACTCAGCACGGATTGAAAATTATTGATTGGGAACATGCAGGAAGCCGTAGTGCATTATTTGATTTTTATAGTTATTTTTTCTATCGGTCTATTTCGAGAAAGGTTCCCGTTCCTGATGTCGTTGCTGACATTGAGCAAGCTTTGTCAATCTTTCAAGCAGGATTAGCTGAAAATGTGCCGAATGTTTTCAAGAGCGTAAGCCAAGGACTAAAAGTCTACCGTTGGATTTTCTTTGTTGAGATGATTGTGCGGTTGCTTCATCGGGAAATGTCCGATAAGAATTTAAATGTGATGAATTATATTTTAAGTTATATTGCAGTCTTTAATGAGTTTGAACAATTGTCTATTCAGTCTACTCGGCACGATAGTTATGGCTAGCCGTGGTCTGGAGTAGATATGTATAGGCTTGTAGAAGAAAGCGATGATTCAGAGAGATGTGGAAGAGTGGTTCAGAAGAGTTGAATGACTTCTACATTGCAAAGCAATGTTAGGGGTTGTACAGGGTCATTATCTTGACGATGACCATTAGAGTAGAGGCAAGGTTTATTACATAGGAGGGAATGGTGATGGTGAAAAAAATTGTCAGAAAAGTTGCACATGCAACGCGAAATTGGTTGCAGGAAGAGAATAATGGCGTCGCTGCTCAAAAGGGTCCGCTCCCCAAGGAGTATAGTTATCAATGGTTAAATCATGTGTTGTTCCCAAAGATTCTAGGAAGTGATTGGAGGCCTCATTACACTTGGGGAGTCATGCAAGGAGTCAATTTGGCTAGAGCGCTTGGTATTAAACGTGTTTCAGCCATTGAGTTTGGTGTGGCTGGGGGAAATGGTTTGGTGGCGTTGGAAGAGATTGTCAAAGTTATTGAGCCGGTTTTTGGCGTGGAAGTGGATATCTATGGATTTGATACTGGGATGGGTCTTCCTGCGCCAGATGGGTATCGTGACTTGCCAAATGTTTATGGCGAATCTCAATGTGGAATGGATATTGAGAAACTACGAAAACGTTTGCAGAAAGCACAGCTTATTCTCGGGTTAGTGGAAAATACCATTGATGATTTTATTCGCTCCAAGCCTGCCCCAATCGCTTTTATGTCCGATGATCTAGATTATTATACGGCATCAATGGATGCATTTAAGATTTTTGATGGTGCGCAGGATATGTTACTTCCCAGAATTTGGTGTTATTTTGACGATATTATGGGTCCCACCAAGTGTGATTTTACGGGTGAACGATTAGCCATAGCAGACTTCAATGCATCTCATGAGATGAGAAAAATCTCGTCGATTCCTGGATTACCCTGGGCATTGCCAAAAAATCACTTTGATCAAGTGTGGGTAAAAAAAGTTTTCCTAGCACACATGTTTGATCACGATAAATATGGAGAGTTTGATGAGTTAACACCAATGGATGGTCCAGAACTAGAACTGAAAGGTTAGTTTCTGATACGTTCCTTCAGGGCACACCTGAATTTAGTATAGAAAGGGTGCATCTCTAATTTTAGAGGAAAAGCCCATATACGTAGAGAATTTTCTCCGAGGAATTGCGTCATAGTGTACTAAACTTAATGGTGTTATCGACACAATCAAATAATGGTTTTCCTTTGATTTGGTTGATTGCCTTGAATAGCTAACTTCAGAAGAAAAAAGAACAGGGCAACTGCTGGCAGGAATCTGTTCTGACTGTTCCCTCACTCCCTAACTTGCAAAGCCTCGTCCCCCCTTCATAATTATCGGAACACAGTATTTGTTTTTGACTCAATAGCATATGAGTATACTTTACCAAATTTTTATTTCTCCCATAGAAGCTGTCATGCAAGTTGTCTTGTCAGCAACTTATTCTGTCAGTGGGGATTATGGCATTTCTATTTTTCTCCTCAGTTTTCTCCTTAATTTAGTCCTTCTCCCGCTCTTTCATATTGCTGAACGTTGGCAAGAAGCTGAACGACAGGTCCAGAGTATCTTGAAGCCAAAACTCCAAGAATTCCGAAAGGCGTTTTCTGGAGAAGAGCGCCATAGCATGGTGCAGACCTTATATCGTCAAATGGGCTACCACCCAATTTATGCTATGAGAAGCAGTGTTGGGCTTCTCTTGCAACTTCCTTTCTGGATAGCGGCTTACCAATTTCTCTCTCATTATCAACCATTGCAGGGACATTCTTTTTTACTTATTGAAGATCTCGGTAAGCCTGACAGCATTCTATGGGGAATTAATGTACTGCCCTTTGCGATGACAGCTGCAAATTTGGCTGCTGCATTTGTCTATACTAAAAAATTTAGTCTTGTCGATCAGTTGCAACCTTTGTTGATTTCCTTATGCTTCCTGATTTTGCTTTATAACTCACCAGCGGGACTTCTTCTTTACTGGACCTTAAATAGTGTTTTTTCGTTGCTTCGGATCATGGCTTACGATCAACTCAATTTATTACAGAAAATAGAACTTCGGTCAAAAGAGTTGAAGGCCTCAGTGTTTCAGAAGCGAAAAGGGCCACAATCGCAAGTGATAGCGGCCCCTTATCATGCTCAAGTCATGTCTCAGGCATTGTTTCAGAAGATCTTTGAGAGCCCCTATACCTTGGCCCTATTGGTTGGAGCATACCCTGCGTTATTTTATATTAGTAATAATTGGTTTATGTTCAAAGCCTCTCAAGGAGTCCTCATTTTCTGTATCTTTACCTTTGTCGTACTCATTAGTCTGAGCCTCTATTATGTCGGGCTCTCCTGGTTGATTAAAAAGTATATTACGAATAATCCAGTGATAATCATACAGAGGCTTTTTGTCTTGGTTGCCACTGTAGTCCTGGCGTATCTGCTGAGGCATACTTTTTTGGAAATGCTAGAGAATCAGTACCTCGTTTTTGCTGGTCTCGTTATGCTCGCGGCAATTATGTTGGCCTGGTTTATTCATAAAATACAAATAGTTAGGGTGAATATTGTTTTGGTGATCATGTGTGTCTTTCTTCTGGGTAATGGCTTGGTATCGAGCATGACTGCAAAGGCGACGACTCTGGTCGATAAAGGAGAAGATGAATTACGCCAGGCCTTGTATGATCAGATAAAATTTATAAAAAAGCCCAACGTTTACTATATTGTCCCGGATGGATACCCCAATCAAGAAGCATTAGACAAAATATTTCATATTGCGAACATCGACTTTGACCGTCAATTGGATTCATGGAATTTTACGAAATATCCATCTGTTTTTAGCAACTATAGAAGTACGCTGTCATCAATGAGCGCAATGTTTGGCATGCAACATCATTTTTACCGAGGGAGTGTTGGAAATTTTGAGTTATTATATTCAAGAGAATTTATTGTGAGTAATCAAAATCCGGTCATGCGTATTTTTAAGAACAATGGTTATCAAGTTCATTATGTGCACGATGATGAATGGCTCTTTACTTCAGGGTGTTTTGTTGATCTATGTTCCCCTAGTGTTTTTTTAGGCGAATTCATGGATATCTTGCTTCCCGGGAGGGTGCAATCATCATCTGTCTTTGCAACGATGAAAGAACGTTTCCATCCTGGACTCATGGAAAGGTTTCTTAGTCACATCGATTTGATAGCGGAGCAGGAGATACCTCATGTTGTGTATGCTCATATGGCATTTCCCAATCATAGTCATACGTTGAAGCAAACAGTCGAGGAATTGGCTACTTTCCGTAAAAATTATGGCAAGAAAGTCAAAACTGCAAATGAAGAATTAACGAAGATTATTCAACGAATCCTAAGCAAGGATCCTCAGGCTTTGATTATTATCAACGGTGATCATGGGGCGTGGGGGTACGGTGCCTATAAATACTTTGACAAGACAACATTTAAAAATGTACCTGAAGAGTTGATTGCATTGGATCATCTAGGAGTTTTATTAGCCATCCGGTGGCCAAATGATATCCCCAAATATGATCAAAAAATACGAACCAATATAAATTTATTTCGATACATTTTTTCTTATTTAAGTGAAAGCGAAGCAATCCTGGAAACAAAAGTTCCTGATGATGGCTATTTGACTAAGGGCGGAGGCGAGGGGAGTATTTTGGTTGAGGCGGTGCATGACGGAACAATCCTGTCACCTATGATTGAGAAGGGTTTCATTCATTGAAAAGGCATTAGGTCTATTTTTTCGGCGTTTGCAGGATTCTCATCCATCTTGGAATCGTGTTTAGTTCACTTAGATTATTCTCGCTTAATATTAAGAAGCAGCGTTGTTGGCCTTAAAGTTTGGATATGAGATCGATATTTTATCAAAGAGAGAATGGCGAGAAAATGATTGGTACACTTCTACAAGCACGCAAAGAGACGCACTGTGTCAAACAGACTGAGGACATAGAGTAATTGTCTACTTAGAATTTCTGATAGATAGAAAAGCCAACTGAGAAAGCGAAAACAGTCAGATAAACGAAATAAAGACGTCTTCAAATTTCTACGCTGGAGAGTATTAAGATGAAAATGATATTGCTTGTTTGGTGTTTGCTTCTCACCATATTTTCTGGGACGGCGTTTGCATACTTGGATCCGGGTTCAGGGAGTATGCTCGTTTCCGCCCTGGTGGGTTTATTAGCAACACTGCTCTTTTTCTTCAAAGGCCTTTACTACAAAATCAGAAGTGGTGTATTCGGATTGTTTGGAAGAACAGTCGAGGATGACCAGATGGGGCAAGCTCTGGTGTTCTATTCGGAGGGCCGATTCTACTGGAATACCTTTAAACCAATAATTGATGAGCTCGTCAGTCGTGGAGCAGAATGCGTCTATTTGTCTTCCGATGAGGAAGATCCAGGGCTCTTGTATTCTTCTGAGCTTGTGACCACAAAGTACATTGGTTCAGGTACAAAGGCCTATGCCTATCTGACAATTTTGGAAGCTGATATGTGTGTGATGACAACCCCTGGCCTGGATGTGCTACAAATTAAACGCTCAAAAGGTGTGAAACATTACGCCTATTTGATGCATGCCCCTACCGATATGGCCACGTACAAGCAATACTCGTTCGATTACTTCGATTCGATTTTCACCAGCGGAGATCACCAAGATAAATCAATTAGAAAGCTTGAGGAACTAAGAGACACACCTCAAAAGCTCCTTCTGAAAACGGGGTGTCTCTATTATGATGATATGGCAAGTCGATTAAAGGAACTAGAGTCTACTCCAAAACCTGAAAACCAGACGATCGTACTGGTTGCGCCAACTTGGGGGATGAACGGACTACTGAAGAAATTTGGGTCCAGAGTGCTCATTCCCTTATTGGAGAAGGAATGGAAGGTAATTTTGCGGCCTCACCCACAAAGTTCTATCTCGGAAAAAGATATGTTGAACAATCTTCGTGAAGAGACTAAAGCTTATTCTAACCTTGAATGGGACGATGAAAGTGATGGAGTACAATCTATGGCAAGGGCTGATGTGATGGTGTCTGACCTATCAGGTGTCATTTTTGATTTTGCCTTCCTCTTTGAGAAACCTGTCATTACGATGAAATATGATTTCAACTGGGTTGGGATGGATGGTTCGGATTTGCCATGGGATCCTTGGGAATTATCAGTGCTTAATACAATTGGGCAACAAATTTGTGAGAGTGATTTGGATAAAATTTCAGAAATCATTCACCAAGAAATTGGCAAAAAAGACAAAAGAGAAACGATCCGTCAATTGCGAGATAAGTCCATCGCTAATTTTTCACGTGCGGCGAACTCTTCGGCAAACGAATTGTTGCGTATCCGTGACGAAATTCAACATACATAGATGATGGCATATTTATATTTTACACGAAGACTTGCGAATAGATGGATTCCTTCTCTTCGAGCGGATTATGCTTTCTTCAAGGAGAGAGAATAATTGCTGCATTGTTCTTCTTGATGTTTATGTTGGTTTTACCTGACCTTTCCCTCTCGAGGGACAACCAAAACATGTTGTCTAAACTCATGATATGAGAATCTGGCATTAAATATTTTGGTAGGTGCATTGACTGAGTAGTTTCCTGGTGTTTTGAAAATGCCGCACTCAATTGAAAAAATCTGAACTAGGAAAAAGGAAGCGCTATGAATTGGCCTAAGCCTCCAGTACAAATGAAAGGGAAAAACGCCGGTCTGGGCCCTTCGCATTTGGATTATGTTGGAAAACACAAGGAAATGAGCTCTAAGGCTGTAGACCTCGAATTGTTTTGGCAGGAGAAGAGGCGATTGGCTTTCAAGGTTAACGCTCATGTCTTTAATCCAAGTGAGAGTATCGTTGGCCACAAGCTGATTGATCTTGTCCTTTCTGAGAAGATTCAAGTCGCTGATAAAAACGTTATTGATTTGGGTTGTGGTTGTGGGGTTGTTGGTCTTTGCGCCATTATTAAGAAGGCGAAGAAAGTTCTTTTTACTGACATCAATTCCCATATTGAGGGGATACAGAAACATCCTCTTTATCGAGGATGTGATGAATGGCAGGTTCAAAATTCTTTGGTCGATGTTCCAGATTTGAGCTATGACACTATCCTCGTGCTTCCTCCGGGACTCGTGGTTGAAGAAGGGAAACAAGTAGATTCTGACACATTCGAATCTGGTATTTTTAGGCCTTCTAATCTCATTAGTCAGATAATTGCCGATTCAGGAAGAGTCTTGAAGCCGGGTGGACAGCTTGTAATTTGGTTGAGGGTTCCCTTAGCTTCTTTTCATACCTTTATTGAATTATTGAGCGTCGCGGCTGAGTTTTTTGATATATCATCAGCCGAGTTGCTCGCCTACGGCATTGAGTCTTTGATTTGCTTTGACCATGAAAAGTCAATGATGGGTCGATGGATGTATAAGGCACAAAAAGGTGGCGTTGCTAACGATGGCATATGGTTGATGCTTTCCCTTACAAAAACTTTGAAGGTTTCTTAATTGAAAAGTAATCAGCTTGAAAAAGACTGTGCAATTTAAGAAAATGCTGTAATCAGAATGTCTGGAGCTTTAATTTATGTTTCATCCTTCAATTTTTATTGAGCATGGCAGACAGTTAGGTCTCGATCTTTACACGGGGGTTCCTTGCTCGTTTTTGAAACCTTTTATCAATTATGTGATTGATGATGAGAGCGTGTTTTATGTCCCCCTCACCAATGAAGGAGAAGCTATCGCATATGCATGTGGAGCGTATTTGGCTGGCAAGCGACCGGTGGTCATGTTTCAAAATTCAGGACTTGGGAATGCAGTCAATCCGTTGGTTTCACTAGCCTATCCTCTGCGAATCCCGTTATTGATCGTCTGTACATGGCGTGCACAACCGGGTATTTCCGATGAACCGCAACATGAACTCATGGGTCCGATCACCCTCAATATGTTTTCCTTGATGGAAGTGGAGAATGAAATTATGCCGGAGGATCCAAAAGCCATACGGCTGTTGTTGGATCGAGCCGTAATGAAAAGCCAGGAGAGTAGCCTCCCGTACGCGTTGATTATGCCAAAAGATATCGTGGAGTCCTATGCCTTAATCAGTAAAACTTTGCCAGCACGTTCACCAGACGGTCAGTTAGAGGAACGGGAGTTCGGGTCTGCCCTCATGCAACGAGGGGATGTGATTCGCCTTATCTGTGATATGTTGGGAGAAGACGTTATCATTGTTGGCACGACCGGTTTCACCAATCGAGAATTATTCGCCTATCGAGATTCTCCCAACCATCTCTATATAGTTGGGGCCATGGGAGGAGCCTCATCAGTGGGATTGGGGTTGGCGTCTCATTTGCCTGACACACGGAAAGTGATTGTCTTGGATGGAGATGGAGCCGCACTCATGAGAATGGAAGCGATGGCCTCTATTGGACACTTTCGGCCTTCTAATCTTATCCATGTCGTACTGGACAACCAAGTTCATGAGTCGACTGGAGGGCAAGGTACATTGTCCAATACCATTGCTTTCGACCGTGTCGCCCAAGCTTGTGGGTATAAGAGAAGCCAATCAGTTTTCTCGCCATTAGCGCTTGAACAGGCCCTCTGCGTTGCCACGTCAGAAAATGGTCCAACCTTTATTCATGTACGTATCATGCCAGGGGTTCCAAGCTCTCTTCCCAGACCAACATTGAAGCCTCATGAAGTAAAGGCTCGCTTTATGTCGTTTCTCGGGACGTCGTAATTAATGACTCGATGGATTCATATTGACAGCCTGAAATATCTTATTTCCTCGAAACGCACTTCTCATTTATCTTTTTTTAATTCCAATCAAATAGCTCACAGTAACTATTTGTAAACGTGCAATCGCTTCCTTGCGATTGACTCAAAGTCATAGAATCTCAATTTTTCAGAGGCAAGAGAACATAATATGTGCGGAATAGCCGGAGAATTATTATTTACAAGCCCAGCAGGACGCAAGGCGGACTGGGATTCAATTAGCGCGTTGATGGCTCGTCGTGGACCTGATGATTCAGGTATCTGGACGGATGATAAAGGTTGTACGTTAGTGTTTCGTCGATTGGCCATTATTGACTTGAGCCCTATGGGGCATCAGCCAATGACTGTTGGTAACGGTCGTTTTGTACTGGTGTTTAATGGTGAGGTGTATAACTTTCAAGAATTGCGTCATGAATTAGAAAGCCGGGGGGTACAGTTTCGTTCGACCAGTGACAGTGAAGTGGTATTACATGCATTAATTGAATGGGGAAACAAGGCACTGGAACGTTTTAATGGCATGTTTGCCTTGGCTTTTTATGATTCTGTGGAAAGACGATTATTGCTGGCACGTGATCATGCAGGCATCAAACCTCTGTATTACCTGATAAGACCAAAGGGAATCGTGTTTGCTTCACAATATAATCAATTATTAGCCCACCCTCTCAGTCATGATCTTGATATTTCCCAAGAGGCTTTAGGCCTCTACTTGCGTTTGGCTTATGTTCCTGCACCATATGGCATATTAGAAGATTCGTACATGCTTAAACCAGGAACATGGATAAGATGTAATGCAGAGAGGAAATTACAGGAAGGGATCTTTTATCAATTTCCTCAATATGAAATGACGAGGCTGAAAGGTCGTGATGCCATTGATGCTGTTGATGCGGTTACATCGGCGGCAGTGAAGCGACACATGGTCAGTGATGTGCCGGTTGGTACATTTCTCTCAGGTGGAGTCGACTCCCCTTTAGTTGTGGCCAAGATGCGTGCGGCGAAAAGCTCGGTCATCGAAGCTTTTACAATAGGAACGGGTGAAGAAGCGACTGATGAGACAGGTGATGCTGGGGCTTTTGCAAGAGAATTGGGTGTCAAGCATACTATTGAAACCATGATGCCGTCCCAATCTCTTGATTTTATTGACGATGTAATTGATGCGTGTGGAGAGCCATTTGGAGATTATTCCATGTTTCCAACCATGATGGTTTCACGAATGGCAAGTCAGAAATACAAGGTGATGTTATCGGGTGATGGCGGTGATGAATTATTTTGGGGATACTTGAGCCGATTTGGGCCACTTGTAGGAAGGGCTGAAGAATTTCGGACTCCCCTATGGTATCGATGGTTAGGAAGGGCTTTTCAAAAATTTTCCAGGAAAAGACTGTCAAATCCTTATCTTACTCATAGCTCACTTGGAGACTGGCATCGAAGTATGCTGACACACTTGCCTGAATTTTGGTTGAAACAAGTGTTTCCTTCCTTGGCGGCATGGCCTACCGATTATACAGTATTTCAGAATGATAATTGTGAATCGCGTCGTGCCGCGGAACAGTCTCGATTAACAGAGTTTGTTGGTCACCTGCCTTATGTCTTGATGAAAGTTGACCGAGCAAGTATGTACCATTCTTTAGAGGTTCGGGTGCCTTTATTGGATCGTGAAGTAATTGAAGTCGCAGCGCAAATTGACTGGAAGGAATGCCTTGATATACCGCAGGGGATAGGGAAGATTCCCTTGCGGAGAGTTCTCGCACGGTATGCCACGCATCAAACACAGGTGAAACGAGGCTTTGAAGTTCCAATGGGAACATGGCTGAGGACGTCGCTTCGAGAAATGATTGAAGAATCTTTGATGAAACGAGATGAGCTTTTAGGCCTGGGAATAGACAAAAACGGGTTGCGAAAACTGTTTGCTTTACACCTCAGTGGGCAAGGTGATTTTGCTTGGGGCCTTTGGCCGCTCCTGAGTTTGGCGTTGTGGGTTGATAAGCATTATCATCCGTTGAAAGCACAATCAATGGAACATCTTTGAGATCAAGCTGTCTCCACCTAAAGTAGTGACATGTAATTTTTTCGTTTGTCGAATGGGAGACTTTTTTAGATTACCCACGGTGATCTGTTCACTTAGTAACGTACAGTAGGGTTTGTAGGTGATTTAATGTGTGGAATTGCTGGATATTTACTGAAAACAGCATCTAATGAGGCTTCACGACAAGTTCCTGATTTGTTGAAGTCTATTCGGGAACGAGGGCCTGATGATGAAGGTGTATGTCTCATTTCCAGGAAAAATAATACCGCGAAATTTCATAGAACGGAGCGTACGTTGCCTGTGCTTGAGTCGTCACTTGAACCTTTGAGAGTTGGTTCCTCAAGTCTCCTTCATGATTTGGCCATGATTCACACGCGGTATTCCATTATTGATCTTTCCTTAGGAGGCCATCAACCATTTATGAGTTTGGATGGCTCAGTTGTTATAGTATTTAATGGTGAAATTTATAATTTTCTTGAATTGCACAAAGATTTATCTGATCTCGGCGTAACTTTTCGAACTTCAAGTGATACTGAGGTGTTAATTGAAGGCTATCGAATGTGGGGTCATCAAATTTGGCCAAAACTCAATGGTTTTTGGGCTATCGCTCTTTATGATTTTTCAACCAAGAGTTTTTCTTTGTCTCGAGATCGTCTTGGGGTTGCACCATTATACTATCGGGAAACAAAGGAAGGGCTATATTTTTCCAGTTCGATTCAATCCCTTGTTGATGTTGAGCCAGAAACCGTTGAGGTCGATGAGGACAAAGTGGTTGGATTTATTCAAACCTCCATGAAAGATTTTGATGATTCTACATTATATCATCAGATAAAAAGTGTTTCTCCAGCAACAGTGGTAACCCTTCCTCAAGAAACCTGTAGAGTTAAAGATGCTAAAAGCCATCAGTATTGGTGTTTGTCTCCAACAAGATTTACTCCTAAGGACCTTTCATTCGAGGAGGCTGTGACCTGGTACCGAGATACCTTCTTTGATGCGGTTGATATACGGCTGCGGGCCGATGTGAAGGTAGCCTTTGAACTAAGCGGAGGGCTTGATAGTTCTTCGATTGTCGCGGCTGCAGCAGTCCTTAAAAAAAATGATATCACCACGTTTACCATTCAAGTTCCAGAAGAAAATGAAGAACCGTATGCTAGAGCCATGCTCGAGAAATATCCTGGAATCGATTACCGAGTGTTATTAGACACGGAAGACTCTTTCTTATCCGAAAGAGAGTTTTTTTCAAAGATTATGCAAGAGCCATTTCATTCTCCAAATATCTATACACATTTTAAAATGCGACAGCAAATGAAAGATCTTGGCGTGTCCGTTGTGTTGACTGGTTCAGGGGGAGATGAACTTCTTGGAGGGTACGAAGGAGATTTTTGGCTTCAGGCATTTGCTGAACTTAAGCAATCCGGACAAACATGGCATGCAGAATTCTATGACCTCGTGAAAAACTATCGAAGAGATGGATGGAAGGGCCTTTTGTATGGTGGAGGTCGTAGGGTTAAAAGTCTCATGCGTCCATTGGCAGGTAAACTGGGACTCTTAACGCCCCCATCGAAAGAAGCTCTCACTACTGCAGAACAGTATCGACAGGAGTACCCTCAACTGAGTTTCCACAAACAGACTTTTTTTCACTGGAACATTGGATTAATTCCCTACTACTTGAGAAGTAACGATCATTTTACTATGGCGATTCCTCTTGAGCACAGATTTCCATTTTTTGATTATCGCATGATGGAGGTTGGGCTTCAGATGCCAGTGAGTTATTTATTCAAGGACGGCTGGACTAAATATATTTTACGAAAGGCTATGGAGCCCTATTTGCCAGAAAAAATTCTTTGGCGAAAGACTAAAATGGGTTTCCCTTTTGCGTATAAGAAATTTCTTAGTGCACATGGAAATCTATTTCAGCCTCTCGTGAGTCAACTAGGGAATTTCTGGATCAGAGATGGAGAAAATAGAGACTATCGTAATCTCCTCGACAGAGATCCTATGAAATTGTGGAGACTTTGTTCGACCGCGCTTTGGTTAGAGGATCTGGGTTTGCTGTCAAATTCTGTAGGATGTCGAAGGGCTACTTTATGATGGAGGCGAATGAAGGTCACTATAGTTACCGCATGCTACTGAATGAACACTAACAAAAAGTATGAACTTCGATTATGGTCTTTCAGTTTCTAGTCGTTCTATCCTTTGGTTTATGACAAAAGTCTCAACATTGATAGTTCTTCCCAGGCTTCCAGTCAATATTCTTATCGTCACAATGGATGAGAAATGACGATATTTATTTGTTGTCTGGCGTTCCGGAAAGCGGACGTTTTGTGCTTTCGTTTAACTCAGTAACCTTCTAACTGGTGACATGATGATGACCAATCAAGAAACTCCACTTGTGACGATTGCTATCCCCACCTATAACAGGGCTAGCTCTTATTTGCCATTTACTCTTAAAAGTGCATTAGATCAAAGCTACCGGAACCTTGAGATCATTGTCTCAGATAACTGTTCCTCAGATAGTACAGAACAATTTCTCAAGAGTTTTTCAGATTCTCGAATCAGATATATTCGACATGCCGAGAATATTGGCGCACCTAACAATTGGAATTTTTGTATAAGCGAGGCACGGGGTGTATATCTTCTTTTATTGCAGGATGATGACATGATAGATCCTGGCTTTATTGAAGTATGCATGAAGGCAGTAAAAGGCAATGTCGATGTGGGCACCATTCGTACTGGTCTTCGGTTAATTGATTCACAAGGGAAAGTCATTGCTCAGCAGGCTAATTTGGTCAGAGGGCTTTCCAATGATGATTTTGTCTTGGCCTGGATGAAGGGAAGGATGTGGCCATATCTTTGCAATACCCTCTTGAACACAAAAAGACTTCAGGGAATTGGAGGACTCAAGTCTAAACATAATCTATTTTGCGATGTGACGGCTGTAATGCGGTTATCGATAGGATTTGGCCGCATTGATATTGAAGATATCAAAGCGAGTGCTCGCCAGCATGATGAGGAGCGAACTTTTTCGGCGAAGGTTATTGATTGGTGTGAAGATTCCCTGGAGGTGTTAGATTTGCTGTGTGAAATTGTACCTGCCAATAGGGATCTTATTAGACATGAAGGTATGAAATTCTTTTCTAGAATAAATTATCATATGGTGAAGGCCGTTCGATCGCCATGGCAGAAATATCGTCTTTATTTTACCGTTTTTAAAAAGTTTAATTATGCGTTTTCACCAATTGCATTTCTAGCCGAGGGGAATTTCCTATTTGGAAAATTTCGATCATTGGTTAGAAGGGTTAAGGCGTTAGCTATTGGTGTCATTATGCCCCTAATTTTGAAAGATTAGTGCTGAAGACTTTGAGTTGTTGTGTATGCTGTGCATGGATGAGAAGATGGACTTGCCATTATGGTAAGAAGAAATAGTTATGAAGATCGCTTTTCTGGTTCATGAGTTTCCCTCGTTATCGGAGACATTCATACATAACCAAATCACTGGCGTTCTCGAGCGTGGCCATGATGTGTCTATTTTTGCGAGTGGCGGAAGAAGAGACCTTAACGTTAATAAAGAATTAACGCAATATGACTTACTAAGTTATACGGTTTACCCTCAGATTCCCAAGAACAAAATTTTTCGTGTTGCGAGAGCGCTGAAAATTATAATTCGATTTATTGCTACAAATCCTTTGCCCATCATACGATCTTTGAATTTTTTGAAATATGGATTGAGAGCTGGCTCTTTGGATTTGCTCTATCAGGTTGTTCCTTTTCTAGAAAACGGCCCCTATGACATTATCCATTGCCAATTTGGGTCATTAGGGCTTGAGGGATTATGTATAAAGCAGATTCTGGATGGGAGGGTAAAGTTGGTGACTTCATTTAGAGGATATGATGCTACTCAAGCGGTGCACTGTACGCCTCATATTTATGATGAATTGTTTGGCGCTGGGGATCTTTTTCTTCCCGTTAGTGATTCCCTGAAAGATCGAATTGTTGAGCAAGGCTGTGCCGCAGATAAAATTGTTGTCCTACCCTCAGGAATTCGTTGTGATAAGTTTGCGTATTCACAGAAAGAGTTGGTTCCTAATGATTCGATTCAGCTAATAACGATTGCTCGATTGGTGGAAAAAAAAGGCATCGTTTATGCGATTGAAGCGGTCGCGCGCGTTATTGAATCTGGAAGACTAGTGAACTATGTGATCATTGGGGAGGGGGTGTTAGGTGAGACGTTGGAGCAGTTGATTGAGATGCGTGGCCTGAAAGGATATGTGCAGTTGGTCGGAAGAAAAAATGCCGATGAAGTGATGAAATATTTGCAGAGTGCACATATATTGATCGCTCCGAGTATTACTGCCAATGATGGCGATCAAGAAGGCATTCCCAACGTCATCAAAGAGGCTATGGCCATGGGGTTGCCGATCCTCAGTACTTTACATAGCGGAATTCCGGAATTGGTTAAAGATGGAGTGTCTGGTTTTTTGGTCAAGGAACGCGATGTCGATGCGTTAGCGGAGCGGTTGACATATCTTATTGATCACCCAGAGTCCTGGTCCAAGATGGGAAGAGCGGGGCGCTTCTATGTGGAAAATTACTTTGATATCAATAAACTGAATGACCAATTGATCAGGCTATATTTAGAAACGACATCATGAGTATGGAGTACAGAAAAACAATAATAAGGTACGATGAATATTTTGTGAAACGTTAAGTCTGATTACCCAAGTATGTTACCGTTAAGAGTTGTCCATAGATTTCTACCTGAATTGATGAACCCCCTAGTGTCAATTGACGACATACCTTATAACTATTCAGATGCGTGATTGTGCGTCGACCGCGGTAACAGGAAATGAGGAGCCTCATGGAGCTCAATCTTTTCTAACAACTTCAGCTTGCTTGTGGTTTCGTTCGAAAATAAGGAAAAATCGTTTTCCAGGCTGAGCTGCTGTTTCTAGGCTTAATTATTTATTATTGGTCTCAATTTTTTCTACCTTTCCAGAGGCCCTATTTTCTTGGAATTTCATTTGGATTAATTAGGTGTTTCTCTCTTCTCATATTCAATAGTTGCTGTGTTTTAGTTGTCCTCATTGTTTCCCATGACTGGTTTGCATTGGGTGTACTTAAATTGCGTTGCCAGCCTATTGACCGTCGGCTACTTTGATAGAAAACGGTTCAATCAAATATGACATTTCTTAAAAGAAAAGAGCTGTAAATGTGTGGTATTGCCGGTATTGTTGGAGATATTAAGTTGAGCAATACAGAGGGAGTGGTTCAAGAGATGATTGATTCACTTGCCCGACGAGGACCGGATGGTGAAGGTATCGAATGTTGGGAAACAGCAATCCTTGGACACCGACGACTGGCAATCTTTGATCTCAGTGATGCAGGAAGGCAACCTTTCGTATCTGAAGATCATTCCCTGGGTGTAGTGTTTAATGGTGCGATATACAATTATCGGGAATTGCGAAAAGACCTTCAGCGTTGTGGATATAAATTTCTTAGTCATACTGATACTGAAATCTTGATCCACGGATATCACGAATGGGGGGTGGACAGTCTTGTTTCAAGGTTGAGAGGAATGTTTGCCTTTGGACTCTGGGACAATCGTTTGAGAAAGCTCTTTCTCGTGCGCGATCGATTAGGGGTTAAACCTTTAGTGTATTTTATCGGTAAGGGATTTCTGGCTTTTGCCTCTACAGTTCGTTCCCTTCGCGTTGCAGGCTTTCTTTCGGAGGTTGATGGTAACGCGATTACAGAATTCCTTGAGTTAGGATTTATTTCCCAGGAGCACGGCATTTATCGTGGGGTCGTGAAAGTGCCTCAAGGTACCATCGTGGAATGGTCTGATGGACGCATTTCTCAACGGAAGTTTTGGGTTTGTCCCGAACAAAAAAAAGTGTCAGGTGCATCATTTAATGAAATCGTTGAAGAAGTTGAACGAATTTTTCTTCAGGCTGTAGAGATCCGTTTGCAGGCAGATGTTCCTATTGCGGCATTATTAAGCGGAGGTATTGATTCTAGTCTGATTTGTTGGGCAATCACTCAGCTTAAAGCAGATGTTACTGCGTATACAATTGGAACTCCTGGTGATCAGTGGGATGAAACCACTGATGCGATCGAAACGGCAAAAATTCTGGGAATCCAGCATCATATTTTGGAGATGTCTGGTGCTGAGGAACCGGAGATTGATGATCTTATCTCAGCGTACGGTGAACCCTTTGGGGCTGCTTCGGCTCTTGGGATGTTAAGAGTATCGCGGATGATTCCGTCTTCCATAAAGGTTCTGCTGACTGGTGATGGGGGAGATGACGTGTTTCTTGGCTATCCTCAACATCGACACTTATGGCTGGCTGGAAAATTATCTGGTGTGTTGCCAATTTCTTTGTGCAATCAATGGTTTAAGTTTGGATCAGTCGTCCCACGAGTTGGGCCTCTTCGTCGTGCTGCAGCCTTATTAGATTATGCATCTGGAGACCTCACCGCTTTCACTCGGACGGTCGAATATTTACCGGAAGACGAAATAGGAAGCCTGCTGGGTGGTCGATTTACGAATACACAACCTGTTGGAACGAAAGATCAAAAAGGATTGTACTCAAAGAATAAGGGAAGTGAAATTTTGTCCAAGGTTTTGAATTATGATCGTGTTAATCGTTTTGAAGGCGAGTATTTGACAAAAGTTGACGGGGCTACCATGTATTATGGACTGGAAGCTCGGAGTCCTTTTTTGGATCATATCCTTTGGGAGTTTGCCTCGGCTCTTACATTTGATCAGCGACTGTATAGGGGGAATTTGAAGGCTATTCTTCGTGCCTTAGCTAAAAAGAAAATTGGAATGACCGTGGCTAATAGGCCCAAGAAAGGGTTTGGAATTCCCGTTCGGCGTTGGATTGTGGGTCGTTGGCTGCCGTTAGCAAAAGCGGCTTTTCATGACTCGATTCTTCAAAAGGAAGGATGGATAAATGCTGACGTGGCTTTGCGGCAATTAGATCAAAGTGTGAGGGATGGCACGGCACCCGACCATCTGTGGCATTTGTTGATTTTAGAGTTTTGGATGCGGCAGGAAAAGGTTAGCACACTCCTTGGTAGATCGTTATGAGCAAGATTCTGCGTGACGTTCCCTTCACTAATAAGAAAGATGTTCTTGTATGCGTTTTCCTCTAAGCAGAGCAGTCAATAAATACTCTTTGAACCCTTTCATCTATTTATAGTGTCAAAAAACAACGATAACACAAGAAATTCTTATGGCTACAGTTTCTGTCATTATTCCAACTTGTAATCGAGCAGCCTATCTTAGGACGGCACTGGACAGTGTTCTCTCTCAGACATTTACTGATTTTGAGGTCATTGTTGTTGATGACGCATCTACAGATGATACGAGTCGTGTTGTCAAAGAGTTCAAGGCTGTGTCAATACAATATGTTCGTCATGATGAAAACCGTGGTGGTTCCGTTGCTCGGAATACAGGAATTGCCAAGAGTCAATCTGAGTACATTGCATTTCTTGATGATGATGATGAGTGGGAGCCAACAAAGCTTGAACTTCAAATGGACTTGCTCAAGAGAAGTGCTCCTAATGTAGGTCTTGTCTATACTGGATGTCGAGCCATTGATCGAGCAACTGGAAAGGTATTGGGACAAAGAACTCCTGCGCAAAGGGGTGATCTGTCAACTGATATGCTGCGTGAGAATTGTATTGGCTCAACATCATCAACAGTTTTGAAAAGAGTATGTTTTGAGGAAGTTGGGGTGTTTGATCATACATTGCCAAGTTTTCAGGATTATGATCTTTGGATTCGCTTAGCTGCAAAATTTCATATCGAATGTGTATCTCTCCCTCTCCTTAAATACTATACGCATGAACATAAAATTTGGACGAATCCTCAGGCTATAATGAAAGGAATTGCCTTGATGTTGGAAAAGCATAAAACTTTTCCAAGTGAGTTGCCAAAATATTTCAGTCATCACATGTTAGCTGTTGGAGAAATGTATTGTCGGAAGGGAGACTTTAAGCAGGGACGTCTCGCATATCGTGAAGCCATAAGACTGTATCCATATGCGCTTCGATATTACCTTGATTTTGCATTGTCCTTGGTTGGGCACGGCACCTGGACCAAGGTAAAAGAGCTTAAACAAAAGTTTACGGGCAGTGTCGGTCATTGAGCTGATTAGGTTAGAAGGGATCTATTAACTTATGCCAAAAGTAAGTGTTGTGATTCTTACCTTTAATCGGGCGCCAATCCTCAGGCGGGCGATTCAAAGTGTTTTGGATCAGACTTTTCAGGATTTGGAATTAATTGTGATCGATGATTGCTCTACTGACGAAACTGCTCAGGTTGTGAAGAGTTTTTCAGATGCAAGGATAAAATATTTCCGGCATGAAAAAAATAAAGGAGAGGCTGGAGGTAGAAATACTGGGCTGCAAAAGGCGATGGGCGAATATATCGGGTATCTTGATGATGACGATGAGTGGCTTCCAGAGAAGCTTGAACTACAGGTAGCAAGTCTTAACCAAAGCCCATTTGAGGTTGGAGCGGTTCACTGTGGTCGAATGGATGTCGATGTGGAGACTGGTAAAGTATTGAATGTTAGAGTGTATCCAGAAAGCGGTGATCTCTTCTCTCGTTTACTCAAAGAAAACTTTTTGACACTTTCAAGCGTTCTTTTACGAACCAAATGTTTTGCCCAGGTTGGAGAATTTGATTGTAGCATTCCATATGGCCTCGATTATGATATGTGGTTGCGAATTTCCCAAAAATTTCAGTTCGAGTGCATCAATCAACCTCTGATAAAGTATGGAATCCACAAAAACGCGCTGAGCAAAAATTTAGGACTACAGATTAGAGGATATGAAGCCTGGCTGGAGAAGTACGATCGATTTATCAAAGAGGACTTGAAAGAATACAGTCGGCGAAATTATATCCTTGGAATGATGTATTGCATGAATGGGGATACTTCAAAAGGTAGGGAAATTATTTTAGGTGTCATTAAAGGATACCCTATGAATCCGAAGGCATATGTCATCTTAGTCGGGTCTTTTCTGGGATCGTTTGGTTTTAGGAAGATGTTATACCTTTGGGGAAAGATAATGGGACGGCAGATGGTGATACCTGGACTCTAGTAAATAGATGGATAGAGGAAGCCTGGAGTTCTGAAAAGAGTCTTTATATTGAGTAGTTGTCTTTTCCCTAGCCAGGGCTGTTAAGTTTCGAGGCCCCTATGTTTTCTTTTAAGTAGAAAGAGTGCGCTAAATTCTTTGATAGATATTGCACGAAGAAAAATATTTACTGTAATTTTCTAAGATGAATGTGAGAAGCTAGGTTCATTTCTTTCGTGTTCATTCGTAAAAGTCATTGTTGAACCAGGAAAAATTGAATTTTGTGGTACTAGCCTAGCTTTGGGATGTAATAAATTTTCAAAAAAAGTGTACTGTACTCATAAACCCCCCTAAGAACCTACCATTTGTGAATTTGCCACAAGCTTATTATAAAAATGAGTGGACTTCCTAATAACAATTCTTTTCAACATCAAAACCGTATTCTGGTTCGTGATGCTCATCCCTTTTTATGCTTTGCGTTTTATGTCTTTATTTTTTTTATCCCATTTGAAACGCTGAATATAGGCCCAGGGTTTGGAAATTTCACCCTTTCTAAGTTATTTGGGTTCATTTTTTTGGGGCTAGCCTGTTTGCAACCCAGAGTCTGTTTTCAGCCGCCTAAGCCTGCTTTTTTTTATTTTGCAGTTTACCTATTGGTGTACGTCATTTTGGGAATGATTCAAGAGGAAAGATTTGAAAGATCGATCATTCTGTATTTTGTGACCTTTCTCCAGTTGCTTGTATTATTTTGGGTTTCACAAAATTTGATGATTAATGAAGGTATTACCAAAAGAGCCTTATTAATATTTGGAATCTCCTGTTTTTGTCTAGCTCTGTTGGTTTTATCTGGAGTATTAAGGACCGAGATTGCTCAGAATCGTGTTACGGCTGCTGGTCTCAATGCAAATAGCTATGCTGCTCTTTTATCTTTGGGATTGCTTGCTCTTATAGGGCTTGCCGGTAATCAAAGGATCACTAATTATAAAATTCGCGGGTTTGCCTGGTTTTCTTTTAGTGTTTTGGCTGTCGCTATTGTCCAAAGTGGATCTCGGAGTAGCATGGCTGCTCTCTTAGTAGCGTTTTGTGTATTGATGTTTAAGGGACGAGGTTTGAAAGTAAACCCGAAAGTTCTGTTGGTGCTACTCTTGGCAATAGGCTTTATTGTCGCCGTAATATACCAATCTGAGGCAGTTCGTGTGCGGTGGGAAAGAACTATCATGGAAGGGGGCACGTCTGGGCGAGGTAAAATTCACTCACGGGCCATGGATATGTTTGTAGAAAAACCCCTGCAGGGATGGGGCCCGACTAAGCATTATTTTGAATTGGGTTCACGTGTTGGCAAACCGACTCGTGATCCTCATTCCATCTATTTTTGGGTCTTGCTTGAGGTTGGACTTCTTGGAGCCATCCCTTTTTTTGTAGGCCTAGCGCTGGTTTTCCGCGGAGCCTGGAAGGCTAGATCTGGGGTGTATGGCCAACAGCCATTGGCCATGCTACTTTTCATTTTACTCATTAGTTTTCACCATTCTTACCATCAAGGGAAAGTTTTTTGGTTGGTTCTTGCGTACGCTGTAGCTAGTGAGAGCCTCGTCCGTTCACCTGAACGGGTGAAACGATTCTCAAAGCCCTCTGTTGCCGCATCCCCCTAGTGGTATGGGGGCAGCATCAGATTAATTTGGGAATTTCAGAACGCAAAGTATCTGCTAAAGAATTCTTCCATGGTTTAGAGCACATGAGCCAATGACGGTTTAGATTGGCATTCCTCAGTCTTTTTAATTTACAAAGAATTAGGTTGAATTTATGTGTGGCATTGCAGGATTGATGCAATCTTCGTCTGGAACTATTGAACGAGCAAAAATGCGGAATGTTCTAAGGGGACTTGAACACCGAGGACCAGATGACGCTGGCATACTGTACTATAAAAAAGGACAGGCGTCATTATATCGGAGAGAGACTCTTCCAGATGAGGACTTCGAAGTCATGCTTCTTCACCAACGATTATCCATATTGGACCTCTCTGAGGCTGGCTGGCAACCCATGGGAACTTCTGATAGGAAATTTTTTCTTGTGTTTAACGGAGAAATTTATAACTATCTTGAACTTAGGGACGAGTTAAAGGCCTTGGGATATGAATTTTACTCCGACTCAGATACAGAGGTTTTACTTTTAGCCTACCGAGCATGGGGAGCAGAAGTCCTGACCCGTCTGGTGGGAATGTTTGCATTTGCTCTTCTGGACGTTCAGAAACGGAAGCTTTTTCTTGCGAGGGACTTTTTCGGCATAAAACCACTTTATTATACCTGGCTTCAGAATGGGTTTGCATTCGCTTCTGAGATTCCTCCCTTGTTGGAATTGTCCGGAGCAGGTCGTCGAGTTAATGCTCAACGGCTCTATGAATATCTTCGTTTTGGAATCACTGACCATGGGAGTGAGACTCTTTTTTTAGATATCAAACAGCTTCCATCCGCACATTACTTAGAAGTGTTCTTAGATAATCCTCAAAGGTCTCAGTGCACGCGCTTTTGGAAGATTAATTTACACCAACAGGCTGATATATCCTTTAAGGAAGCGGCTGATCGGTTAAGGACCCATTTTGTCAATAATGTCGCTCTTCATCTTCGCAGTGATGTTCCTGTAGGCGCCGCTCTTTCAGGTGGAATTGATTCATCCTCAATTGTTATGGCCATGCGCCATCTACATCAGGGACTAGATATCCATGCGTTTAGTTATGTGGCTGATAATACATTAATAAGTGAAGAGCGGTGGATTGATATTGTCGGAAATCACGGAAAGCTACTCGTTCATAAGGTCAAATCGAACCCAGAAGAATTAGTCAATGACCTAGATGCATTGGTGTACCTTCAAGGCGAACCTTTTGGCAGTACAAGTATCTACGCCCAACGGCAAATATTTCAACATGCGCGTGAAAAAGGAATTAAAGTAATGCTTGATGGTCAAGGCGCAGATGAAATATTTGGAGGTTATACGTTTTTTATCGCAGCGCGATTTGGGTCACTAGTACGTCAAGGCAAGTGGGTAGATGCCTATAGATTATTGCAAAGTGCATCGAGTTTGCCGGGCATGAATAAGTGGAGCCTAATGTTTCGAGCAATGGATTTTGTTATGCCGACGAAGCTTCAAGAGCCTTTGAGGCGTTGTATAAATAAAGACCTTATGCCTTCTTGGCTCAATGCCCAATGGTTCAGAAGTCGTGAAGTCATGCCAAAAAGCTTTGGCTATACAGGCGGGAAAGAGGTGCTGAAGGAATGCTTGTTTGACAATCTCATAGAATCAAGCTTGCCTCACCTTTTGCGGTACGAAGATCGTAATTCAATGGCATATTCTATCGAGAGTCGTGTTCCATTTATTACGCCTGATTTGGTGGACTTTATGTTTTCATTACCTGAAGAATATGCGGTTTCGCAAGAAGGAACCACGAAGGCATTATTTCGAGAAGCGATGCGAGGTATAGTGCCGAATCAAATCTTAGACCGGAAGGATAAAATTGGTTTTGCGACACCAGAAAAAGACTGGTTGTTGAACCAAAAAGGTTGGGTGAGTGAAGTGTTGGCGAGTGAGACGGCCAGCCTTATTCCTGCCTTCAATGTGGTAGAGGTGCTTAAAAGGTGGGAAGGAATTCTTCAAGGCGGGACGTGGTCGGATTCTCAGGTTTGGCGCTGGATTAATATCATTCTGTGGGTGAAGAAATTTAACGTCCGAGTGGAGTAATGGGGAGGAGAGTAGAAGAGTGTGAGAAGTTCTCCCTAGGTTCCCAATAGTTTCAGAGCAAAATATGAATCTTCTTGTTTTACCATCCCAATATCCTTTCCCCGGCTATCCCTTCCGTGGGGCCTTTAATGAACGATCTGTCGCAGCCTTACGCAATATTTGTAAGAGTGTGGAGATTTTATCACCTCGTCCATTTGTTCCTCCTCTATTTGGCCTCTTTTCTGAAAAATGGAAGGCCTATTCCACTGCAATTGGTTATGAACAAAAAAATGGAATTTCTATCAATCGACCAATCTACCCTCAGATTCCAAAAATTGGATGGGCTTTTTGTACGGATTGGGCAGCCTATATCTGCTGTCGACGACTAACCAAAAATATTCATCGTAAGAAACAGTTTGATCTAATCCTTTCCTTCGATGTAAGTGGAACAGGAATGATGGCTTGGAGGGTCGGGAGATATTTAGGAATTCCCTCTGCGGGTTGGGTGACAGGTCTAAGTCCTTCTCATTCCTCATTCAAAAAGGGAATTGCACGGGCTCTTGGCCAATTTGATATGGTTTTTTACCAAAGTCAGGAGTGTTTCAATGAAGGGGCATCTCTTTTAGGTTTGTCTCCCAGTCGTTTGAACAATGATCGCCATATTGTATTGGCCCGAGGAATCCCACCTACTCCATTGTTGCCGCGGGCTGAGTTGCGGAAGCAAATTCGGAAACAATGGGGTATCACTGATGAGCAAATACTGGTCCTTAATATTGGCAGAGTTGTTCGAGATAAGGGGGTGTACGAGCTGCTTGACGCTATAGCCCACGCAAGCGCACGTGACCCAAGGGTTCGGTGCGTCTTGTTGGGTGCCATGCCTGATTTTGATGAAACGGCAACAGTGGAAAAAATAATTAATAACTCGGAGACCCTTAAGCATATCGTGAAAGTAATACCTGCCTGCAGCCCAGAGAAAGTGTGGGAATTTTTATGTGCAGCTGATATTTTCGCGTTTACCAGCCATCATGATGGGATGCCCAATAGCCTTTTGGAGGCTATGGCTATGGGAATTCCAGCGATTGCTTTTGCCATACCGCCTGTTGTGGAGATCGAAGCTGAGCATGGAGGGATTTTGTTGATCCCTCCTTTCAATGCTACTTTATTTTCAGAGGCCGTTTTACGTTTGGCTGGGGCTCCTCAAGAAAGGACCTCTATTGGAGAAATTGGAAAGACTGAGGTAATGAATCGATTTATGATGGATAAAAATATGGGGGAAGCCCATAAGCATTTAACTCGGTTAGTAGGAGTATCGGGTGCTTGAGTGAAAACATTCAATCACTAGTTTATGCTGTTTGTTCTTCTGAGATGCCGGAATCTTCTGAAAAAAAGCCAAAATATTTCAAATTAGCACTAAATGCTCTTATCTCCATAAAATTCTATAGTATCAATTCAAGTTATATTGAGACGTAGTGTTTGAAGGGTATGAAAAAAGATCGTAGCGTTAGTTGAGAAAAGTAATGGATATAATCTATAAAAAACATCTTGAGCGTAATCAGCTAATTCAAAGGCTTTTCTTCTTACCTAGTGGTCTAGTGTACGTCGTCAGAGTAATTCGGACTCAGCTTGTAAAAAATAAGGTGTATTTCTGGCCTTTGTTTTGTTGATTTTAAGCAGCCTTTTGTTTTCCGTACAACTGCTTTCGTAAATTGAGAGTTTGCTCTTTGATTTTGCGCCGCTGATTGAGGATGGATTGTCCTCTTCCCAGCCAGACGTTTTCTGGTGTCAGATTTTTTAAGTTTTCATGATCCCTTCTTGTGTCTGTAGTGAGTTACGAACTCTGCAATTCTTTCCTCTAAATCACCGGGCAGATAATAGGTTTCAAGTAGGATTTTGTCTTCCATCGTGCGGTGCCACGCTCGATCTCGCCCTGGGCCATGGGATGATAGGGCTTGCCGCGTGTGTCGTCCATATGATGATCTTCAATCCACGTTTTTAGCACTCCTGAGATGTCGCATAGGCCGTGGTCACTGAGCAATTGGGGGCGTTGTTTGTTAGGTAAGCCCGCAATCTTCAAAGTAGTAACAAGTGTGTTAGGGACATCCTTTGTCGCTATGCCAGTATTCAGTAGCCAAGAAATGATAAAATGGCTATAGTCATCTATGACAGTCGAGAGATAATCCTAGGCCCAGCAGGTTACATGTAGGTAAGTAAAGTCCGTTTGCCAGATCTGGTTTATGGCTGTGGCTGGCTGATGAAACTTTTCGGACCCCTTTATGATCATCCACGCCAGTGATGTGAGTAAATTAGTGGCTTGCAAGATGCGATAACCGGTGGTTTCGGAGATAATAGACTCATGTTCTGTGTTAAAGCATACCGCCAGCTACCGTAGGGGAGAGTTCCCATTCTCTCAATGCAATTTTGCACAAAGCTGTTGGCGTGTATCCTTTTCCACCTTGCTCAACACACACGTTGGACGCAGATTTTTATCTTCTAGCGCATCAAGCCCGGCGCACAGATAATGGGCATACCAATTGTAGAGCGTCGATTTAGGGCTGACCAATTGCCGCAATGTGTGGGTGATCCAAGGCTCACTGTCTTCAGCACTGTGTATAATTTCGTGGTTGCTTGAGGCAGAATATCTCATATATCCTCTTGCCACCCCAGAATCACGCTTTTTTGAAGGGGTCGGCTCTCCAGTATGGTTTCTGCAAGCATCTCCTTAAGCTGGACAGATTTTTTATGCATATTTGCAACCTCGGGTGTGCTGGCCTAGCACGCTGTATCGCCCGTTAGACGCCTCTTGCAGCGTCCAGGAAATCGCGGTTCAAATGGAGCATTAATTCTGATGTATGCTTTCATGCCACAGAGTTCGGCAACACTGTCTTCCCCACGCAGATCGGTCAGACCAATGTGATCTTCTCTTCTGAGCTGATTGTACGGCGAGTCTGTTGTTACAGACGCTCTTGTCTGCTTCTATTTTGCGATCAATATTTAGATTCTATTTTTTGTTCCCCTTCGTCTCCCTCGTCGACGCAATAAATCAAAAACATCACTTTAGCAATTCACGGTCATCAGTCAAACTTGTGCTGACGGGTACAATGAAGGTAGATAAATATACATTTGCATTATGAAATTAGTGGGTATGCAGCAGAGGAGGGATTTGATACGATAGGAGAAAGAATGAAATGAAAGCATAGTGCCGTCTTCCCCCTTATATTTCACGTCTGATACAGACAATATTTTTTATACATAGTATTACTATCGTAGATGAATTAAGGGGGTATACATGAAATGAAGAAATCTTTATTAGAAGTATTGCGTGCACCAAATTCTAAGAAACCTTTAATTCTATATGTTCTTCTTAGTGAGAGCTCTTCAGAAGGTGAGGAAGAGGACGTGATTGAGGGGATCTTAGTGAGTGAACATACCCCAAAAAAGGCCTATCCAATAATCCATGGTGTTCCCATTATGCTTGATGATTCATTTTCTAGAGACTTTCTGAGTAAGCATGCTGTACAAATATCTGCCAATGAAGTGCTCAATAGTTTAGGTCTAGTTGCATCAGAGCAAACATCTTGGAGTTTTTCGTCGGAGTGGGATCACCATTTTGATTCTGATCTTCTTAAAACATGGGGGTGGACCATTGATGCGAGAGTCCAGCAGTTCTTTCTTGAAACAGGTCTTGGTCCTGAAGATTGCAAAGGTAAGATGATCTTAGATGCTGGATGTGGTAATGGGCAGCTTTCAGAGGGTCTTTGCAAATTGGGAGCTACGATCGTAGCTCTAGACTACTCTACGAGTGTTTTGGGTGCTTCACGGCGGAGAAAATCCCCAAATGTTCATTTTGTCCAAGGAGATCTGCAAGCTCCCCCCCTTGCGTTTGAAGTGTTTGATCTTGTGATCTCAAATGGGGTTATTCATCATACTAAGGATACGTATAAGACATTTATTAAAGTTGCTGAATTGGTAAAGCCATTCGGGCGGTTTTATCTTTGGCTTTATCGCAAACCGGAATCATTTGGGCGACGGGTATTTCTCTATCCCATTTTTGATTTTATGCGCCTACTGGTCTCAAGGCTTCCTCCTTTTCTTCAAGCATTTGTTGTTAAATGCTATGCTAGGTCTCTAATGATCAAACACAAATTATTGGGAGCAAGTACTGGTAGATCGTGGCAAGAATATGTGGTCGCAGCTTACGATAGTCTTACTCCATTTTGGCGACATTATCATACGCCACTTGAAGTATCTTGCTGGTTTTTCAAAAATGGGTACTCGCATTCAACGTTAACTCATTGGGATAACCCTTGGGGATTTGGCGTTGTCGCTATGAAGGAGGCCCAAGATGATACGCCAGGCGTGAATTTTGGAAAAGTAACATCTATTGAACGATATTATAATTGAAGTGGTACGCTATTTAAGAACTATTCTTCATACCCTCATGCATTTTCACTCTTGATATATTTCAGTTTGTGAAAATTCGAGTTTCGGCACTAACTGTGCCTTAATAATGTAAATTCATATTTTTTTTGAGAGCTATTTCAATGGTTCTACCTAAAATTGTACATATGACCTCAGCCCACCCACCCTTCGATAATCGAATATTTTACAAAGAATGTAGAACATTGGTTCAAGCGGGGTATGAAGTGGTGTTGATTGTTCAACATGATCGCCAGGAAGTTATCCATGGAGTACGTATTGTGCCGATCACAATCTCACAGACCCTTGTCCAGCGGATGGTCCTGACGATATGGAAAATCCTCAAGACTGCTCTGGACGAGGATGCTTATGTGTACCATTTTCATGATCCTGAACTAATTTTGATTGGAATGCTACTTAAAATGCGAGGCAAGCGTGTCGTTTATGATGTCCATGAGAATGTACCGGATCATTTTCTTCTTAGAGAGTATATCCCTATTTTTTTAAGAGGTTTTCTGGGGAAATTAGCGGGAATGGTAGAGCTTTTGGCGGCCATGTTCTTTGATGGTATGATAGCTGCTACACCAACGATCGCCCAACGATTTTCAAAGCGCAAGACTGTAGTTGTAAAGAATTTTCCTATTGTTGAAAAACATGGCCATAGTGAGATGCAAGAGTATATGGAGCGTAGTCCATTAGTTGTTTATGCTGGAGGTATTACAATTGCTAAAGGGATAAAAGAAATGGTGGAGGCTATGGCATTCCTGCCTGATAATGTCGAGGCCAACCTAATTTTAGCTGGTAACTTTAGTCCCCCGGAGCTAGAGAGAGAAGTGAGTCAACTCGCGGGCTGGGAACGTGTTACTTTTACAGGTTGGCAGTCTGGTGAAACCATCGTAAGTTTTATTGCTCGAGCAAGGATAGGTTTAGTCGTGCTTCACCCTCTTGCTTCTTATGTAGACTCGCTTCCTACGAAGTTATTTGATTACATGGCTGCGGGTATCCCGGTGGTCGCTTCAGATTTTGTTTTATTTCGCGAAATTATTGAAGGGGCGAATTGTGGTATTTTAGTTGATCCGCAGGATTCTGAGGCTATCGCTGAGGCTATTCATTGGTTGCTGCGGCATCCTCAAGAAGCAAAAGCCATGGGAGTTCGTGGATTACAAGCTATACAAACTCGGTATAATTGGACAAATGAGACAGAACAATTGCTAGATTTTTATAAGAGACTGATCCCTTCCTCCAAGAATGTCCGTAGTTACTTACCCCGCCATACTTAAATGGTCAATTTTGCGCTATATATTCCATTTGAGGATTTCTATAATTCTGTCATCTGTGGGCAAATATCATTCTTCAGGCTTTCCGTATTCTGAGCCGGTGAACCAAAAGGTTTCTGCTAGACTTGAGATAGTTTTAGTTTACCGTTAATCGGATTGTTGGTATGTAGAGTTTTCTCGTGGTTTCTTGCCAGATCTACAGGGTGCAGTGCCCTGAAGGGAAAGATGAGGGTGTTGCTCATTGTCGAAAGTTTTCAATGGACCGTCATCTCTCACATTGCCGCCAAGCGCGATACAGGTAGATGTCTCATACTTAATTCGATTCGTGCGCTTGAAGCGTTCAATAGACACATTATGTGTTTGACTGTCTGGTTGGATGTAGTAAAGCAGCACTCGATTCATCTTTCTCCAATTTTTGAGATTTTAGACGAGAAGCTCAGGCCCGTTATCTACCCGCAACATAAGTGGTAATTCCCGGGCTGTCGTGAGATGGTCCAATATTTGAATGGTCCGCTCAGCTCTCCGTGAAGTATCGACCTCAATGGCCACCACTTTCTGATTAAAGTTATTAATGACATTGAATGTGGGAAAACGAGTGCCATGATACAAGGCATCTGTCATAAAATAAGCCGACCACACCTCGTACCAGTTTTCCGGCACAAACACCGGGATAGTTATATTTTCACACTCTCTAGCGGAAATTGACGTTGATCAACTCGGTGAGAGCGTCAATTATCTCAGCAACACGGATCTACGAATCAAGTGGTTCTTGATAAGAGGATGAGCAAGCAAGACCAACAGTGGCACAACTCCGAACAGCTGATACATCTAGGGTCTCCGCATGGTTTTGCCTGCCATCCGTTTGTCAGATTGTGTTAGAGATTTTATCGATCGAATGTTTAAGTGCATGATCCTTTAACGCGAGATAGCAACATCCGTTTGAGCTTCGTCAGTTCGCTTACTGTCTTCTCGAGACGGTAGAGATCCTACCCATCCAGGTTGCCGTACCTCGTTTTCCAGTTGTAGTAAGGTGGCATCACTAATGTGATACCCCTGGCAGGGGTCTTTGACTTTGATGCCCTATCGACTTGCTTCAACATTGTGATGATTGAGGTTTTGCTGAGTCGAAACGTTTGTACGTGAACATCATAGGATTGTGTGAAAAAGATCAATTTTCCCCTGTTCAGATTTTGGGAAGTTATATTGAGCGGCAACGGATGATCTCAGGACTGTGGTTTTAAGCTCAGATTCTGGGATACGAATGCACTATTCACAAGCTTCAAACCTTCTTCAATACGTAGGGGATGTTCAATAATACGAGTAGAATAGGTAATCGTTAGGATAATGAGGTGGTCGAAAGTTTCTTGGCAGGCATGAAATGAGAAGGCGTGAACTGTCAATGATATGAGACACGGGTCGAAACCCAGTTATATATTGAGTTGTTCTGTGATCATCAGCTACGGCAATCCTCCTCTTAATCTTTTGCTGTCTGAAGCTTATCCCAGACATAAAGTAAAAACTCTCCAATTAACCCATCTACTAAATCAAGGGAAGATCACTTTGCGAAAAACCTTTTAAAGTCGCACTGCTAAAATATGTGCCGTTGGTTAATTCTCTTGGGAATTCTGCAAAGTGTCTAAGTATTTGAGTTCAAGATTTTTTCGAATCCACCGAATGATGAAATGATAGATATGGATGTTTTAGATTTTCGTTTACTGAGAGGATTAGCCAAAGTCAGAATTATGGAAATTTTCGCTATCGAGAGGTTTTAAAAACGCGTATAATAACTTGAAAAGGTGTAAAAAATGAAAATCCAACGTCAAGATAGATTAATGAGGGCTCTATACGGAATCATAGCTACCTTGTTTCTAATTGCCACATTTCACAGTGGGGAAGTTCAAGCTGCCAATTATTATTTAGCACCGTATGGTGTGGATACAGGTCCTGGGACGACTTCTGATTCACCCTGGAAAACGTTTAACTTTGCCATCCCAAAACTGTTGCCAGGCGATACACTTGTTCTTGCCGATGGTACATACAACAACTTGACCAGTGGATATCCAGATATTCGTTGTGGTGCCAGCGCCACAAATGGGACTGCTGCGCAGCCTATTACTGTGAAGGCAGAGAATGAGCGTCTAGCTTTTCTCCAAGGCACTGGAAATGAAAATGTACTGTTCATTACAAATTGTGCTTATTGGAGGTTCGAAGGTTTGCGAGTGGCCAGTGTTGATTCTAATATTGGTGTCTCTGGAGGTGTCCCGGTGTACGCGACAGCTTCTAATCATCTGACGTTTCGCCGGCTATTGGTGAGTCATAATAATCGCTATAAGAACAGTTCGTTGTTCATTTTGGGAGCATATGGCAATATGAGAGGTACGGATAACAGTCTGATAGAAGAAAGTGAATTTTACACTTTTCATCGTCATAGTATTATTATAATCGGCGACAATAATATAGTGCGACGTAATTACGTGAATTCGCGCGATCGTCAGGATCTTCCTGATGGTAGATACTCGGATCCGATAAATACAGGAGATGGAGGAATTACAATTTACCCTGGCGACAACAATATCGTGGAAAATAATATTATTGAAAGTACCGGTATTGCTTTGGATATTGAAGCGGATTACGGTACGGCGACCAATAATCATTTTCTTGGAAACATTTCACTGAATACTAACTTTGGTGTTGTTCTTCATGCACGAGGGAATACTATTCATAAAATGCCGCAAGGGACGTTTTTGGAGAATCATGTCTCACTGAATGCACGCTATTATGGAGGTTATTTTCGGTCATCCAAGAATACCCAGTGTCTCCATTGTATGGCGCTCGATGGAAAACTTGGCGGATTCGTAGCTGACACAACAGCATTAGTGGGAGATGGTCAACCAAGTGCCTATTATAAAAATTCGTTGGTAGTGAACAACACTACATACGGGTTCAGGTTTGTTAATCAAAATGACTTTGGTATAGATTCTTCTACTGCATTTGGTCATACCACCAATTTCCAGCCTGCTAATCAGGCTCAGTATGCAAGCCTTTCGAGTGTTGACCCTGGACTTGGTTCCTGTAAAGTTTTCATTCCTGATACCTCCCTTCTCAAGGGAGCAGGACCGAATAAAACAGATATCGGGGCTAATGTTCTTTATCGTTATCAAGATGGGGAACTTACAGATATACCGTTGTGGAGTGTGGCTACAGGCGAATTTACATGTGGGGCTCAGGTGGCGGGTTTCAATGATATTCCAGGGTCGTCATGTTTTGATGTTCATGAGCGTTTACATGTGAATACTCATGGTTGTTCTCTACCAGCCGGGTATGGATATGGTGAGGCTTCAGATAGTCAACCTCCTTTACCCCCAACGAATGTTGTTGTTATTAATTAATCGGAAGATCTACTGTCAGTCAAAATGGGAATGTTAGGCACATGTTTCCTGCATTCTAATGTTTTTCGTAATGTGGTCGAAAAAGTTTTTTTAATGTGAAATACTCCTTAGGTTTTTATTTTTCCCACTGCCTCTCTGCGAAGTGAAATTCTGAGGCTTTATTTAGGGCTCTCAGCCATTATATATAGCAGACAATAGAGCTACATTGGTTTCTTCAACAAAGCCGCAAGCAATTCACTCCGTTTGCCGTTCAAACATCGAGAAATCGCTCAGTGAAGTCGAGATCCGAACGTTCATCAACAAAAAGATCTAATGGCTTACTTCCCTTCTCTTGAGGATACTGAAGCGCAGAGCTAACTCGCGACTGCATTTGGATAAGATGATATCAGGCCACACGTTTTTGGCAGTTGTTTGTCCAAACATTTCCTAGGTCTGTTGTTAGGGCGAGGCAGAAATCTTTGACAGACTACATTTACAGATTGGGGAACAAAGGTCATACCAGAGCTAATTTGCTCTATGGGTTAATCCACTCGATTTTAAGCAGATGTAGTTTTTTCTGGGGTTCTTGGTGACCCATGAAAGATATCATGATAGTGTTAGTAGGAATTTCGGGATGAACGAAATTGTTTTCTTTGGAGAAACTACGGTATGCAACATGATAGGGGAACGCGAAACGCTCTGTCTGTTGTTAGAATTCGATTATGTGATTTCCCCAAATCGTCCGCCAGATGAATGTTCTGCCAATGTTGTCGTATTAGTTAAATGCCCAGATTGGAGCTGGTTGTCAGAATTTTTTTGGACCAAGCCAGAGTGTCTTCCATCTCTGTAAAAATTCTGATAGTGGAAGGTCCGTAAATAGAAGAAATAGCAGTGAATGAACATCCATTGCTAAGAGAGTTGTTAGCCAGACTTGCCTATTCTTGTGCAACGTAGGAGATAAAAGTTTGGATGTGGGAGTGATGTTTTTCTAATGCACATACTTAAAAGAATGGGAGTTGGCAGTGTGTCATGATGCGCCGACCGTTTCCGTGATCGTCCCATGCCGTAACGAAAAAGATTACATTGAAGAAGGGGTGCGTTCAATTTTAGCTCAAGATGCACCGAAAGGAGGTTTTGAGCTTCTCGTGGTTGATGGGATGTCAAATGATGGAACTCGCAAGATATTAAATGTTCTTGCTCTAGAGAACAACCGGCTAAGAATAATTGATAATCCTTCTTGTTTTACGCCACATGCGATGAATATAGGCATTCGGGAAGCAAAAGGAAGATTTGTTGCCATCATGGGGGCTCATACGCATTACTCCAGAAATTATATTCAGACTTGTGTGGAGTTGTTTAACGAACATCCAGAAGCCTGGTGTACCGGCGGTCCCATTCATAGTCTGGGGAAAAGTCACTTTGGTCGGGCAGTTGCTGTTGCTATGTCACATCCGGTTGGAGTTGGGAATGCAAAACACCGATATCCTGAATATGAAGGATATGCTGAAGGGGCATGTTTCCCAGTGTTTCGACGTGAAGTGTTTGAACGAATTGGTCCTTATGATGAAAGTCTGGTTCGTAATCAAGATGATGAACTGAATTTTCGTTTGGCTCTTGCAGGAGGAACAGTGTATATTTCTCCCCGAGCAAAATGTAGTTACTATGTACGTGATCGACCAAACAAATTGTTTCGACAATATTTTCAATATGGCTATTATCGTTTGAGTGTTTTGAGAAAGCATAGGGTTCCTGCCTCACTCAGGCAACTCGCTCCAGTTGTGTTTTTCCCTTTTTCACTACTGTTATTATTGGGATGTTGGTTGCTCCCTCAATGGTGGGCCGGACTAGGCTGTTTACCTTTTGTGGCGTATGGCAGTGTATTGGTTTTCGTGGGAGGTTGGATAGCTCTGAAAGAGGGAGGTATGACAGGTTTTCTGTTTCCACTAGCTGTCTTAATCATGCATGTGTCATATGCCCTTGGATTTATATGGAATATCTTGAGCATGCGTGTTTCTAAGGTAGCTTAGTAAGATGGAAAATAAAAGAAGTAACAAAGTTGCGCGCTTTATACGAATAGGAGTTTAGGGTATGACAACAACGCAGAGTTCAACTGATCCTATGGTCCATCCTCGAGTAGCTGTTGTTGGTTCTGGCTATTGGGGAAAAAATCTTGTTCGAAACTTTTATGCTATTCAATCCTTATATGCGATTTGTGAAAGTGATTCACGGACATTAGCGATGTTGGGTGAGTCCTATCCTGATATAAAATTGGTAAAATCTTTTCAAGATATTTTAGATGATCCGAAGATTCAGGCAGTTGCCATTGCCACTCCAGCTGAAACGCATGCAAGTTTAGTCCGTGAAGCACTGCTTGCTGGGAAGGATGTCTTTGTTGAAAAACCCCTCTGTTTGTTGGTCGATCAGGGGGAAGAGCTTGTAGATCTTGCCTGTGCTAAGTCAAGAATTCTTATGGTGGGCCACTTACTCTGGTATCACCCGGCTATCCTAAAGCTCAAAGAGCTTATTGATTCTGGTGAGCTTGGACGTATTCAATACATCTATTCTAATCGTCTCAATCTTGGAAAAATACGTCGAGAAGAAAATATTCTTTGGTCCTTTGCTCCCCATGATATTTCCGTCATTCTTGGTCTTCTGGGTGAGATGCCGGAAAGTGTTCGGACTCAAGGAGGTAACTATCTGCATGAACAAATTGCAGACGTCACCATTAGTCTGTTGTCATTTTCTAGCGGAGTCAAAGCCCATATCTTTGTGTCATGGCTTCATCCATTCAAGGAACAAAAACTTGTTGTCGTAGGCGATCGCAAAATGGCGGTATTCGATGATATGGAGAAAACGAACAAGCTTCTTCTGTTTCCCCATTCGATCGAGTGGAAAGATCATAATCCCATTGCGAATAAAGCCGATGCTACACCTATTACGTTTAACACTGAAGAACCTTTGCGAGAAGAGTGTCTTCATTTTGTTGATTGTGTGCAATCTCGAAGAGTTCCTCGGACCGATGGGGTTGAAGGACTACGAGTTTTGACAGTTCTTCAACAATGCCAAGTGGCCATGGAAGAGAGCACTTCTCAGCAAATTGAAAAGCCTGTTTCTAAACCCACGAAATATTTTGCACATGAATCCGCTTTTATAGAGAAAGGGGTCGAAATTGGCGAGGGAACGAGTATTTGGCATGTCTCTCATATTCTTAAGGGGTCTCGGATTGGGAAGAATTGCAAAATTGGGCAGAATGTTATTGTTGGTCCGAATGTGACTGTTGGAGAAGGAACAAAGATTCAAAATAATGTTTCAGTGTATGAAGGAGTGACCTTAGAAGATTCCGTATTTTGTGGCCCATCTATGGTGTTTACCAATGTGTTTAATCCAAGAAGCCAGATTCCGAGAATGGAAGAATTAAAAAAGACGCTTGTTCGGAAGGGAGCAACCCTTGGGGCAAATTGTACAATTCTTTGTGGACTGACGATTGGCCGATACGCTTTCATTGGCGCTGGATCTGTTGTGACAAAAGATGTCCCAGATTTTGCCTTAGTCGTTGGTGCACCAGCCAAAGTAACAGGCTGGATGTGTGAGTGCGGGCTCAAATTAAGCTGGGAAGATGAGAAAGCGGTCTGTGTCTGCGGCGGGATCTACTCCAAAGGCAAGACTGGTGTACAAAGGCTTGATGGTCGGTCAGGAAAGGGAGATAAAAAATGAAGGTACCACTATTAGATTTGGGTGCACAGCATGAGCCACTTCGTAAGGAAATCCTCGCCGCTATGGAGCATGTGATTGATAAAAATAGCTATATCTTGGGTGAAGAAGTGAAGGTGTTAGAGGAAAGCGTTTCTACATATTGTCAAGCTCGATATGGCATAGGCGTATCCTCCGGCACTGATGCCTTATTAGTTTCCTTAATGGCTTTGGATATTGGTTCGGGTGATGAAGTGATCACAACGCCTTTGTCATTCTTTGCAACCGCGGGATGTATTACTCGACTTGGTGCTAAGCCAGTCTTTGTGGATGTTGACCCAGTAACTCTCAATCTTGATCCAAAAAAAATCACCGCCGTGATCACAGAAAAGACACGAGCTATTATTCCGGTCCATTTATATGGGCAATGTGCCGATATGGATCCAATTCTATCGATTGCAGCAGATCATAAGTTGGCTGTTGTTGAAGATGCAGCTCAGGCTATTGGAGTCGAATACCGAGATGGTCGCCGGGTAGGTAGTATGGGCAGCCTTGGGTGTCTGTCATTTTTTCCGAGCAAAAACCTTGGTGCTTTTGGCGATGGCGGCATGGTTGTGACTAATGATGAAGGGCTTGCTGATCGAGTCCGCTTGCTTCGGACTCAGGGCGGCAGACCTAAGTATTATCATAAAGCTGTAGGTGGAAATTTTCGATTGGATACTCTTCAAGCCAGTGTCCTTAACGTGAAATTGCCATACTTGGACGGCTGGACTTCGATGAGGCAACAGAATGCGATGCGATATGAGAAGTTATTTGAGGCGAGTGGATTATCAGAGAAAATCGGCCTTCGTCTTCCGAAAGCCATTTATCGAGACTCGAATGTGGCTCATTATCACATCTACAATCAATTCATTATCCGAGTATCTAAGCGCGATGAGCTTCGTGCGTACCTTAAGGAGAATGAGATTGGGTCAGAAATCTATTACCCTGTTCCTCTGCACCTCCAGGATTGTTACCGGGCCTTAGGCTATCATCAGGGAGATCTCCCTGAAGTTGAGAATGCCTGTCAAGAGAATTTGGGTCTCCCTATTTATCCTGAGCTAGGGCAGGATCAGCTAGAATTTGTCGTAAAAACGATCCAGGAATTTTATAATTGAAGATCGGTTCTCAAACAGCTAACAACATTGCCGTCTGTTTGTCGTATTTTGGTAAAGAAGAAATCATGATCCTTCGCAAGAGTGTTCTGCCTCATCCGAGGTTGGGGGGTGGTTGGATTCGAATATAGATTTCATTGAAGATGGGAATTTCAAGTGGTTTCGTGAACGAAAGTGTTAAGAAAAGAGCCAGCAAAATTCAGTAAAGCAGATTCGTTTTAGGCTAATTGTTGGATAATTGCTTTTAATTCTTCTGTTATTGTTTGGGCTACAAGGCTTTAGCATAATCAATAGAATATCCTAATTTTATTTGACTTAGGTTGAGCATAACTGTCGAATTAAGAGTAATATACATTATGTTCAGTTCTACCAAAGTTGAAGAAACTCGAATTCACGAAGCTTATGCAAAGCGTCAAAAAGATCCACGCTATTCATGGTTTAGCCCAGGGCATCTCTTTTTAATTCAGGAGCGAGAACGAGAAATATTCATTCTATTGCGCAAAAAGGGGATTAACTCCTTTGATAACATGCAATTTCTGGAAATTGGTTGTGGGGAAGGGTACTGGATCCGGCAATTCATCACGTGGGGCGCTCGACCTCAAAATATCGACGCGGTCGACTTGCTACCAAATCGAGTCGATGAGGCTAAGCGCTTGTGTCCAGAAACCGTAAGGGTTGAATGCGGAAGTGCGACGAAACTGAGGTATCCTGACCAGGCATTTGATCTGGTCCATCAATCGACTGTTTTTTCCTCGGTATTAGATTACAGTATGAAAAAGAATATCGCGTCTGAAATGTTACGCGTCTTAAAAACCCATGGTCTAATCCTTTGGTATGATTTTCACGTGAATAACCCGTGGAATTCTGATGTTCGAGGGGTGAATAAACGAGAGATCTATCAGTTATTTCCTAACTGTAGAGTAGTTCTGCGCCGAATTACTCTTGCGCCACCGTTAGTACGGCTTTTAGCTCCTTATTCACGGTTAGCCTGTTATTGTCTTGAACAGCTCAAAATTTTTAATACACATTACCTTGGTGTAATTCAAAAAATGTAAGCGCTTGGGGTAGAGGTCTTGATAGCGAGGCATGTTGAGGATCTCAAGCATAAGCCCTAAATGAAAAAACGGCGATTTGAGTTGGAGAATTTCTTGGAATTTACAGTTGCTCCCTCTCTGTGGTGGTCGCTTTTTCCAAATGACAACTATGTAGTTGTAAGGAAATTGACGATGAGAAATATTAGGTTTCCTCTTGCAATCTGTACGAGTTTTGTGATGTGCTAAAATCCCCCGATAGTGTTCGTCATAGTGTGAGAGTAAAGATTTCCCCATACACTTCTATTTTGTTTCTTTTTAGGCGGAATCAGTCAAGGCTTTTCCTGCAAAGCTCAGAATTGGTAAGGCCAGGTGAAAATAGTCAGAAATGATGTATGGTCATTCGGAATGACTGCGTTGTGCAGTAAAAACGTAGGTTTCTGTATGATCCCATAATCTCCTGTAAGGCGATGTAGGTGATTAACTGCTTTATAGTGAAAAATAAAGGCTTTTTAAAGAACAATGGAAGAGCAGAGGAAGCTGATGCTGAAGGGTGAAATCTCAGAAACGGCCAAGGAGAGACCCTAAAAAGGACGCCTAACAAGTCTAATGTATGTCTTGGATAATCCGACTATTCATCAATAGATAAATCGATGAGATCGTTATTCCTAATTTGGTAATCATTATTCAGGCGCATTTTAGAACCCCCCCCAATTTGCTAGAGAGGTGCTTCAATCCTAATGGAACCTGAGGCGGTTGTAAATCAGAAGTTTAATGATAAGCGTATGAAATCATTCTATAGTCAATCCTACTATTTTCTGAGAATATTTCTTCACAAGAATCGTTGGCTACTTCGCTTCACACAAATCCTTCGAGCTCTAATAATTTTAGGACCCTTTAGAGAGCAAATCGTTCGATATTTTCAAAAATTTGGAAACAATAAACCTCTGCCAGTAAGTGAGCTTGTATTGTTTTCAAATTTGGATGTAGATGAAGCAGTCAGAAATATCAACGCGAAAGGTTTTTCAGATGGTGAGAAATTATCAGAAGAATATGTAGATAAAATTATAGAATTCTCTAATAAGATTAATGCTATGAAGATAATGAATCCACACAAAGATTGTAAAGTGATTGATGAATTATCTCGAAACGAGAAGATTATGCAGGTAGTAAGGCGATACTTGGGAGCTGAGCCACGCTTGTGGTTGACGGAGTTGAGGTGGACTCTGCCTAAGCTTGAAAATCCAGTTGAGCTCCCTTCGATTTATGAAGAAATTATTCAACATGATGCTTGTGCATTTCATTATGATTCTCTTGATTGTAAATCTCTTACCGTATTTATTTACCTGACGGATGTTGATGTGGATTCTGGCCCTCATGTTCACATTGAAGGTACCCAAAACAAAAGCATGAAAGATCTCATGAATCTTATTATTAGTGATTCAAATGCTCAAAAAAAGTATGGTCGTAGGATAAAGACTGTTCTTGGAAAGGCGGGTACTGTTTTTTTTGAAGATACTAGCATATACCATAAGGTCGCCACGTCCCAAAAGGCTCGATTGCTATTGATGATTGATTATGTACTCCAACGCAGTATTCCTCCGGAAAGGCCTATCCTTAAACAGCCTCACTAAGTCAAGGCTCTGATTATCTAAGGTATACTTTTATTTCTGCCGAAAGATCTATGTGTGTTCTTCTAGGGTGGTGGCCTCCCTTTTATTTTTGCTGGTTGGCCCACTCATTTTTCTACGAAACGGCTAGGCCTATAATATTTTCGTAGAATCTGCTATCTCCTAGTTTCAAAGTTAGGCAGTGATTAATTCATTTTAAATGGATGAAAATATGAAACCCTTTTTACCATTTCACCTCCCTGATATTGGAGAAGAGGAAGTTGAATCTGTCGTCGAAACTCTCCGTTCAGGTTGGTTGACTACTGGGATTAAGACAAAACAATTTGAGAAGGAATTCGCCGAGTGGGTTGGTACTTCACACGCCGTCTCATTAAATTCTTGTACGGCAGCGCTACACCTTGCCTTAGAAGCCGTTGGAGTTACTGCAGGTGATGAAGTCATTGTGCCAACCATGACCTTTGCCGCCACAGCCGAGGTTGTACACTATTGTAGAGCTCTGCCCATACTCGTTGATTGCAAGAGTGACACCCTTAATATTGATGTCGAGGCGATTGAGCAAGCTATCTCCCCAAAAACCAAGGCTATCATTCCTGTCCATTTTGCTGGCCAACCTTGTGAGATGGATCGTATCTTAGACATGGCGCAATCACGCAACATTAAAGTTATTGAAGATGCGGCCCATGCTCTTCCGGCTAAATATCAGGGGAAAATGATCGGGACGATTGGGGATATCACTTGCTTTTCTTTTTATGCCACGAAAACGATGACGACAGGCGAAGGTGGTATGGCCACGACCGATAATTCGGAATGGGCAGAGCGGATGAGGATTTTGAGCTTACATGGCATCTCTCGTGATGCGGTAAACCGTTATACACCTGAGGGCTCATGGTATTATGAAATCAGTTGTCCTGGGTATAAGTATAACTTGACGGATATGGCTTCAGCCGTGGGTATACCGCAATTGCGAAAATGTCGTGATTTTGGGAAGATTCGGCATCGCTATGCCACCCTTTACAATGAAGCGTTTAAGGATATTCCTGAAATCATTGTACCGTATGTGAACAAAGACATTGAGCATGCGTGGCATTTGTATGTCATTCAACTAGATTTAAAGCGGTTGCGTATTGGACGTGATGAAATGATTAACCTTCTTAAAGAGCAAGGTATTGGAACGAGTGTTCATTTTATCCCCTTGCATCTTCATCCCTATTACCGTAATAATTATACGTATACTCAGGAGAGTTTCCCTGTTGCAAGTCAGGTATTTAAGCGTATTATCTCTCTTCCGATATACCCCAAGATGACTGATGATGACGTTCAACGTGTTATTGGAGTTGTTACGAGGTTGATTCAGGACTATCGACGTTAATACATTTCTGACTCAATTCCTAATATTCATTCTCTATGAACATTGAGTTACCCCCCTTTTTCCTAATTGATCCAGTGTCAGAGTTTTTCTAGAATAATCGGGTCAACCGCTTAAGTAATTATCAGATTATTGGATAAATGATAATTTTGAATCCTAAATCCTGGAAAGGCAGTTATAAGGTGGTAAAGCGGGTCGTTGATATTCTGGGTGCAGGTTTTGTTGTGCTTCTGTGTGCACCCATGTTTGCCTTTATTGCCCTCCTTATTAGGCTGAGTAGTACTGGGCCTGTATTTGTTAAACAATGTCGAATGGGAAAGGCTTTTCAGCCATTCTATCGTTATAAGTTTCGCACTATCGTACAGGCAAATTCTGAGATATCTAATGAATTTGAAACGGGA
The DNA here is from genome assembly GCA_937139405.1 of uncultured Nitrospirota bacterium. Classification (GTDB taxonomy): domain Bacteria; phylum Nitrospirota; class Nitrospiria; order Nitrospirales; family UBA8639; genus Nitrospira_E. The sequence goes on along the minus strand of CAKZPV010000004.1, from coordinate 237,475 downwards.
GAGCATGTTTCTTTTACTGGAATTGGGCGAATCTTGCGCAAGTTTAAACTCGACGAACTTCCGCAAATTTTTAACGTATTGAAAGGGGAAATGAGTTTAGTCGGGCCTCGACCTGAATTGCCATATTATGTAGACAAATTCAAAGATGAATATAAAGAGATTTTAACTGTGCGCCCTGGATTAATGGATCTGGCGTTTCTTACCTACATTGATTTTCTGCCACTTGGAGAAAAACCTACTGTTAACTCTGCTATTTCAGAGTCTACGTATATTGAGAAAACTTTACCCGAAAAAATCAAGCTTGCAAAACTATACCTTGAGCATGCTTCCTTCCTATTTGATCTCGCCCTCATAGGACAAACATTTTTGAATTTGCTGGGTTTACGGTCAGTCTTATTGAAGATGAGGCATCCGCAAAGTTTGACTGGGGAAGTATTCTTCCAAGACTCAGTGATTCGTAAATTCATTGTTCGGTATCGGCGTTTTTTAGTGGTCATCTTCGATTTTGGTCTTATTGTGCTGGCTAATTACATGGCTTTTTTATTGAGATTTGATGGAAAGATTCCTGATGATTCACTGCGTATTTTTACTGAAATGCTGCCATGGTTACTGATGATTCGTGGGGCATTGTTTATATTCTTTAGCCTCAATGAGGGGTTGTGGCGATATGTGAGCATCTGGGACGTAAAGAAAATATTTGTGGGTGTGATGTTGGGAACCGTCGTTTTTTACGCGATGGTTGCTTGGGTAATTGGCGAAGCATCCTATCCAAGATCTGTATTTATTATTGATAGCATTTTGTTAATCGGGTTTTTAGTAGGAAGCAGGGCAGCTGTAAGATTGTTCCGTGAACGAAAAGTTTTGAACCAAATGAAAAGAGTTTTGATCATTGGGGCAGGTGATGCTGGGGCAAAGATTGTTCGAGAAATGCAAGCAGATCCATCCTGCACCTATGAGCCGATAGGATTTGTTGATAATGATCCGGGTAAATTCGGTAAACGGATTCATGGAGTAAAGGTTTTGGGGCCTCGGGCTGATCTTCAGACAATTCTTGCCGTGCACAATCCAGAGGAAGTTTTAGTTGCCTTACCTGCTGCAAGTGCAGCTATTGTTAGAGAAATTACTACTAGCTTGGAAATATTTAAGCTCCCGATTAAAACACTTCCAAAATTAGAAGCTGTCTTGGACGGCAAAGTTGCGATTAATCAAATTCGTCCACTTGCCATAGAGGATTTACTCCAGAGGCCTTCAGTGGATTTAAATCCTGAGCCAGTCAATAGATTAATCAAAGGCAAACGAGTATTTGTCACTGGTGCAGGTGGGTCTATTGGTTCTGAGCTCTGTCGCCAGATTATCGGCTTTAATCCAAAAGCGCTAATCTTATATGAGCGCCATGAGAACAGTTTGTACTCTATAGGGAGTGAGTTAGTCGATAATGGCCAGTCGTCTCTTGTACACCCTGTCCTGGGGGATATTACCGATGTACATCGCCTTGATGACACGATAAAGGCATACAGCCCTGACATTATTTTCCATGCTGCAGCACATAAACATGTTCCTTTAATGGAGATAAATCCAGGGGAAGCAGTTAAAAACAATATCCTTGGTACTCAATTAGTCGCAGAAGCGGCAGTTAAATATGGTGTTGAGCATTTTGTCTTAATTTCGACTGATAAGGCTGTCAATCCATCTAGCGTTATGGGGGCAACGAAGCGAGGGGCAGAGTTAGTGCTTCAGGCAATAGCTCAGCGTAGTTCAACTTGTTTTCTTACCGTGCGTTTTGGAAATGTTTTGGGGAGTAATGGAAGTGTGGTTCCCCGTTTTCAAAAGCAAATTAAAGCCGGTGGGCCTGTCACTGTCACTCATCCTGAGGTTCGGCGGTATTTTATGTCGATACCAGAGGCCGTTTGTTTAGTATTGCACGCAGCCACTCTTGGAGAATCAGGCGCAATTTATTTGCTGGAGATGGGAGAGCAAATTAAGCTTGTCGATCTAGCCAGAAATCTCATTCGATTATCCGGACATCTGCCTGATAGAGAGGTGCCCATTGAGTTTGTGGGGTTGCGTCCAGGGGAAAAATTACAAGAAGAATTAATCGGTAAAGGAGAGCAAGCCATACCCTCATCATTGGAAAAAATTCTAAAACTAAGGCCAGACAACTCTTTCGACTATTCATTTTTACAAAGAGTTCAGGGACTAGCAGAAGATCCTACCTTTAATAACCGGGAATTAGTGATCAATAAACTTCAGCAATTAATACCCACTTTTCTCTCAACCGAAGCATTAGATCAAAATGGATCGACTAGTAGTCAGTCTGCGTATATGTCGTCTGACAAAGTTGGAGAACAGATTCTTCTCGTAAATGACGAGTCTAACGTTAAAGATGCTGTGCAAAATTTTCTTGAAGCAAAAGGTTGAGCATATGCAGTTTTCATGGCGCTGAAAAATTCAGTGAAATTCTCCATGCTATTGATCGAAATATTACAGATTTAAAACTTGGCCTTTGTATTTATATGTAGGGGGAAAGATCTGCTTCCCCTTCATAAGTTTCCCCCTCCAACCGATAATCAACGTACAAGGTATCTAAACAGAATAGGAAAACTAGATATGACAAGAGCTTTAAAATCATCTCGGGAAGAAGTTTCTGCTCACATCGGCAATGTTCTTCGATCTGAAGTCAACAAGAATGCGGACTATGACTTGGAAGAATGGATACAGGCCAGAGTTCATATATCTAAGGGCGAGATTGTCATGGATGTTGGCTGCGGTAATGGGAAGCAAGTAGCTGTATTTTCAGATTTAGTCGGTAAAAATGGCAAAGTGATAGGAGCTGATATTTTCCATCAAGTACCGGGGTTGTTAAATAAAGCTCAAGAGAAGTTATCTGAGAAGACAAACATTGAATTGCTAGACCATAGTGCGAGTGTTTCGTTCCCTCAAAGTGACCATACCTTTGATGTCATCACGAGTTGCTATTCAATATATTATGTGGAGGATATTCGTGCTACTCTCAAAGAGTATAAGCGACTATTGAAAAATGGCGGCCGCTGTTTCATTGTTGGCCCTGCATGGGATAATTCATGGGAGTTTTACGATCTTAATCGAGATATTACGAAACAAGAGCTTCCTGAGAATTTTTCTGCTCGACTGTGGCGAATTAATAATGAGGTTATCCCTGCTTCTTATGAGATCTTTAATCGAGTAGAAGTTTCTCCATTTGTTAATCGTGTCTTTTTTGATGGAGACAATGGGGTGAAAGCGGTTGAAGAGTATTATCGAGCGACATTACTGTTTCAAGAAGAAAGCGAGCAAGAGGATGAAAGAGAACATTTTGTTAATGAATTTGTGAGGCGTGTAAAACTGGAAGTTGAAAAGAATGGACGATACGTTATCTATAAACGCGCAATAGGATTGACTCTATATAAGGAATGAGGGAGGCATGAATATTCTTGTAGTGAGCGCACATCCTGATGATGAAGTATTAGGCCTTGGTGGGACCTTAGCTCGACATGTTCAAAGGAACGATGCTATCTATCCTGCTATCTTTGCCGATGCTTCTCAGGTTCGCTATTCTGAAGTGCAACGAGAGGATTTGAAGATCGCATGTGAAAAATCTTGTGCAGAGCTTGGGGTCAACACTCCAGAGTTTTTAGGATTTCCCGACCAAAAATTAGATACCTATTCCCAAATTGATCTCACCAAAGCTATTGAGAATCTGATTGTCAAATACAAGTGTGAAGTGGTCTATACTCATCACTTTGGCGACATCAATCGCGATCATCAGCTTCTGCATCAAGCCACCCTTGTGGCCACACGGCCCAAGCCCGGAGGAATTGTAAGGCAGGTGCTGAGTTATTCGGTTCCTTCTTCGACAGAATGGTCGCCGTTCCTACCCAGTGGCAGCTTCTTACCTAATTGGTTTGTTGATATATCACCGACTCTACAGCAAAAGCTTCGTGCATTAGCTCATTATTCATCAGAAATTCCGCCTTATCCCCATCCTCGGTCTCTTGAGGCAGTTGAAACTCAGGCCAAGTTTTGGGGGAGCAGCGTCGGTTTTGAATATGCGGAGCCATTCATGCTTCTTCGTAATCTCGTTGCGACTTAATTTTCTGTGAAACGGATTATCGATATTCTGATAAGCTTCATTGTGCTTCTCCTGTTTCTCCCGTTTGGTCTACTGATTATTGTGGCTATGGCCTTGGTTGATCCTGGGCCTATTTTCTACCGGCAAGAACGGATTGGGAGACACGGCAAATTTTTTTTATTATGGAAGTTTCGAACGATGCGGGTTCACCAACCTTCGGAAGGAGGACAACTGACTCATGGATCAAGGGATCCTCGCATCACCCCATTTGGGTACTATTTGCGGATGTTGAAATTAGATGAAATTCCGCAATTGTTGAATGTGATATTAGGGGAAATGAGCTTGGTGGGCCCAAGACCAGAAGTAGAAAAATACGTCTGTTTGTATAATGATGATCAGAAAAGGATTCTTGAGCTACGCCCTGGATGCACTGATATTACAGTAATTCGAGGGCATTTGCATGATGCAGCTTTGCTTGATCAGCAGCAAGAAAATCAGGAGCAATACTATATTACAACCCTTATGCCAAAAAAACTCGCCCACAATTTGTACTATTTAGAGCATCAGTCATTTTTGTTAGATCTACGCATCATGGTCGGTACGATATTGTTATTATTAAGAATACGAAAAAATCGACCGATGGAATGATAGTATTAAAGTTAAATAAGACAAATTATACTATAATAATGAGCAAGTATTTACTAATCTGTTGTAACGTTGTTTTACTGTACTGATATTTAGTTGAGCTGAACCTAGCCCAGTTTAGCTGTTTTTTCGATCTTTCGATGTAGTTGTTGTGATTGTGCATTATTGGTATACAGTAAGTTTGTAAAATAGATAATTCTTGATCTTACGATCACTAAATACTCACATTCTTTTGCAATGGAGATTTACGTTGTCTTCCTAATCAAGACTTCATGTTCTTCATGGCGTCGAAGACATCAAAAGGAAATTAAAATGCAAGTACTAGCTCTGTTAAGTGTGCTCTTCTTTTTATCTTCTTCCTGTGCTTCTCTCGGTGGAGGGGTAGACGTTTTTAAAGCAGCAGATTTAGGAAAAGACGGTTTTCCCAAGTCTTCTAAAAATAAGAGACCAAAGGGTGTGAAGTCTACCATTACTGATCAGGATCAATATGTTATTAAGCCTGGAGATAAACTGAGCATTAAATTTTTTTTCAACCCTGAGCTAAATGAAGAAGATTTGATTGTTCGACCGGATGGGCGAGTGTCTCTTCAACTTATCCACGAAATTAAGGCTGAAGACTTGACCGCCACTCAACTAACAAGTCTTTTGGCGGAACGATATAAGGGGCAGCTCAAGAACCCCGAAATTGCTGTCATTGTGCGCTCGGTGAAGGAACACCCTAGTGTTTATGTTGATGGACAAGTAAGGAGTCCCGGAGTGATTGAAATTATTGGGACACTCAATGTGTTGCAAGCCGTTGCACTAGCTAAAGGTTTTAAAGAAGACACTGCAAAAGTCGATGAGATTATCGTGACGCGATTAGATCAGGGTGGTCATCCGTTCGTTATCAAGTTAGACCTGATGGCTGCGATTCGTGGAAAAGATTTGAGTCAAAACATTCAGCTTCTCCCTGACGATTTTATCCATGTTCCCAAATCCTTTTGGTAGGTCGGTCAGGTATTTTGTTGGAATTATAGATGCTAATCATAGCAATGAGTTTAAGTTACAATTGAGCCTTATAATTTATAATATATAGTATGTTGTTTAAAAAATTGAGGTTATGACATGCGTACTGTGAAAAGCGATCTCCATTTTTTCTCTTTTAGCCAAAATCTATCATGTATCAAAATAGGTGTTTTCGCATTGCTTGGCTGTATTTTATTATTGACTGTTTTTAACCAACAAAATCTAGCACATGCAGATCCTCAACCGGAGTCTATTGGTTCGGTAGTTACCCAAAATGCGAAAAGATCGAATGAACAAGCTTTTGCGTTTATGCAAGAGCAACTGCGTGCTTATAAGGAAAAACTTAGAGAATCAGAACGTAACTTAGAGGATTTTCAACAAGCGCATGGAATTATTTCACTCGAATCCCAAATTAACTTATTGCTCGGACAACGAGGCGGCTTAGATGACTCTCTGAAGCAAGCACGAAATAAAGCGAAGGGATTTCAGGAAAAGCTTGACTGGGTAAAAGGGCAAATTAGTGACGTGCCAAGAGAAATTCCTCTTTCGAGCACCATTAGTGAGGCAGGTGCTATCGGCTCGGCCAAGAATCAGTTACTTGGTCTTCAGCTGAGAGAGCGGCAATTACTGACTAAATATACTGCATCGAGTCCCCACGTTCGGGCGTTGCATGAGGAAATGGAGGTAGTTGAGCGATTTATTGCTGAACAAGCACAGAAAACAGGGAGTGTCTCGAGCGGAAAGAACCCGGTGTACCATGAGATGGAAATGGTCCTATTTCGAACTAAGGCGGATTTAGTGTCGGCAGAAGCCCAAAGCGCTGTCATTGGGGATCAGATTGCTGCGGTTGATAATGAGCTTGAAAGACTTAGGGGGTTGAGGTCTGGACTTGATGAGCTTCGACGTCAGGTGAAGGCCGATGAATCAAATTACTTGAATTATTTGACAAAAGTTGGGACCACTCCACCTCAGGATTATAAAGTACAGGTTGGCGATACGCTTGATATTAAATTCTTTTTTAATCCAGAACTGAATGAATCTATATTGGTCCGTCCCGATGGCCGTATCGCTCTGCAGTTGATTGGTGAGGTTTCTGTTGTGGGATATGCTGTCGAACAGATTCGAGAGATTTTAGTGGAGAATTATGCAGGGCAGCTCAAGAACCCTGAGATTGCGGTTTTGCTCCGATCTTCTCATGTTGCTGCAGGTGATGCGAGTTTTGGGCAAAGTGACAGATTGAGTACAGGAGGTGTGAGTGGTGGAAACTGAATATACAAGTGAAAAAGACTTATTCCCTTATCCTTTTAGTAGTCCCCGGGATATCTTAACGGCTTTTTTTAGGCAAAAATTAACAATTTCCATAATATTTTTTTTAATGCTTATAGGAATGGGGAGTTGGATCTATTCCCAAGACACTCTTTATGCCTCTCATGCCACTATCGTTCTGAAGTTTGGAAGAGAACATATCTTCAGACCAGAAGTCGGTCAAGTAGATCAAATCGTTCAGTTTAATCAACAAGCTGCGGTAGAATCAGAGCGAAAAATTCTGGAAAGTCGAGATCTTGTGAGACGTGTTGTGGATGCTATAGGAATAGGAAAGCTCTATCCAGAGATTGTTGGTCCAACGGGGGATGTTGAGCCATGGATGATTGAGAGCGCAACGTCAAGATTTTTAGGACATTTAGAGTCAACGGCTCCCGATGATACGAACCTGATTGAAATTATCTTTCTTCACCAGCGACCGGAGGTTGCTGCCCTTGCGTTGACCCAATTAGTGGAATTGTTAAAAGAAAGGCATCTTCAAATATTTAGTGACCCGAAGGCTTCATTTTTAATTGGTCGACTTAAGGAATATGAGAATGGGCTTAACGATGCTGAGAAAAGCTTGCAGGTATTTAAACAGAAATATGATATTTCGTCTCCCCTTGGGGATCAGCAGGCGAGGCTGTTAGATCAACGTGCGGTTCTTGATTCCAATAACAAAACCATAGAGCATGAATTGCAGGGGTTAGCGAGTAAAGTAACTTCACTCGAAAGTCAGATGAAAGTTATTCCCAAAAATGTTCGCCTTTCTACATCGGAAGGAACGGGCATGTTAAGCAAAGCGAAGAGTGACTTGTTTGCCCTGAAACGTCGAGAACAAGAATTATTGACTCGATACACTGCAACCAGTTCCCCTGTTCAAAATCTTCAAAAAGAAATTGCACTTGTCGAACAGTTTATTATTTCTCAAACAAATAACGAAGAGGATAAAAGCGGCACAAGTGGGAAAAATCCTATCTTCCAGAAGCTTGAAATAGAACGATTGTCAGCTCTGTCTGACTTAAAAACAAGAAGGGCTAGTCAGGAGGTTATTTTAAGCCAAATAAAGGAGTTAGACGAAAAGCTAATGCGTCTAGATAAACTGAGTGAAGAATTGGTGGGGCTTGAGCGAGAAAGAGTTACTGCTGAGGGCAATTACCAGTTGTATGTCAAAAAAGTCGAAGAAGCTAAAGTCTCTGAAGAGATGGATCAACTGAAAATGTCAAATATTGGTGTCATTCAAGCTGCAGACATACCGAGTAGGCCTGCGGGTAGGTCAAAGGGTTTTAAGCTCTTCTTGGGTTCAATTTTTGCTGGTTTTGTTAGTATGGGATTAGCATTTGTGTTTGAATATTTTCAAGGAGGTTATACCAGGCCTGACCAAGCGGCGGAAGATTTAGGTCTTCCAGTTCTGGCTTCTTTTAATCAAAAAGTGGTATAGATTTCTTATGTATCTTGCGTACTATGGGCTTCAACGAGAGCCTTTTCACACAACACCTGATCCTCATTTTCTCTTTTTGAGCCCCAGCCACAAGGAAGCGTTGGGGGCGATCATCTATGGTGTTGAAAAAAGGAAAGGGTTTGTTGCTGTAATTGGGGAAGTGGGTGCGGGGAAAACGTCAATTCTTCGTGCCTATCTCGAGCGAAAAGCCCCTGAAAAACAGAAGACTATCTATATTTTTAACCCGGTTTTATCATTTCATGGTCTTCTTCTTGCCATATTTCGTAGCCTGGAGGTTGCCCCGCGGCATGATGATGTCTCGGAAATGGTGAATCAACTTCATGAAATTTTGATTACTGAATATCAGGCTGGTGGGACTGTCGTGCTTGCTGTTGATGAGGCGCAGAATATGCCCATGGAGACGCTGGAAAATCTACGCATGCTTTCAAATTTAGAGACGTCCACTGATAAGCTTATTCAGATTATACTACTAGGACAACCTGAACTGGATACGATATTAAAGCAACCGTCCCTAAGGCAGTTCCAACAACGCATTGCGCTTTGGGCCACTATTTGTCCACTGACAGAAGAAGAAAGTCGTGCCTATATTGAACATCGTATTGAACGGGCGGCTACCACAGGAACTTCCTTGTTATTTAGCAATAATGCAGACGTACCTTTGGTCTTTTCGAAAAGTGCTCTTAGTCTAATTGTTCGACATGGTAAAGGTATTCCTAGGCGCTTAAATGTTCTTTGTGATAATGCTCTAATCACAGGATATGGTCGACAGTGCAAACCTGTGCCCTTGAGTGTGGTGAGAGAAGTTATCCGAGATTTTGGAGCGGACAAGGCATTCAGTTTTTCAAAACCGATGAAGTGGGTCATTGGATTTAGTATAGTTATTGTGTTCATTTTCAGCATACTTTTCTTTTTTGATAGCCCTCTTGGGAAGGGCAAGATGGAAGTGTCTTCGATGGTTAACCAGGCTGCTAGTCTGCCGTCTGAGGGGGGGGCGACATATTCGAAGAGACTCAATTCGATAGGTGTTGAGGAACCCAAGGAAAGCCAAAATGTGGGTTCTCCCGGTGAAAAAATGTCCGCTCGAAATGTCGGCCAAGATTCTAGGAGTCATGACCCTCAACTAGAACAACCAAAAGCAGTTTCAGATCTGCAAACCTCTTTAGTAGATGCTCCAGGTGATTCCAGTTTGGAGAGCTTGCCCGTAAGACTTCTCAAGCAAGGAACTTCTGAATCAGAATACGCGGGCGCAAGAGCTAACGTAGCTCAGAAAAAAGATGTTTCAGTTCAGCTAGGAGAAGTTAAACACATGCAACCTGTTAATTTTAAAGAAGATTTTTCAAGTGTGTCGATCTTAAAGAAGCAGGAAGGTGATGAAACGCGAGCAACTTTGTCTAGAGAAGGGGAAAATTCTACTGTTACTCGAGCAGTTAAAGTAGGAGAAAGTCTCAGCCAAATTGCCATCGAAGCATATGGGTCACCAAATCAAGAGTATCTTGAATGGGTCAAACAGAATAATCCACATATTGCTAACCCAGACATTATTCTTCCAGGGCAAAGTATTGTGTTGCCTAAATATCGGGAAAATGAGGTTCCTCAATGAGTAAGATTTATGATGCGTTGCAAATAGCTCATGGGGAACGATTAGCTGCAGCCAAGGAGCCGAATGATGATCCTATTAATTCTGTTCCTCCGCCTTTAACTGGTTATAACCCTTTCTCTCTCCCAAGGTTTTATGAAGAATCTGAACTATTAGCTTTAGCCCAGAATATTGCGGCACGTCTTCCCAACCCTGACCAAAATGTGATTCAGTTTATTGGCTCGCGAGCGGGAGAAGGGACTTCTACTCTTATTCGAGAATTTGCTTTAACGGCAGCAAAGCATAGTAGTAAGCCTGTACTTCTCGTCGAGGCAGATTTTATCCAGCCATCTCAGAATCAGGCTTTTGCCATTGAAACTAAACCTCCCTTAGAGCATGTTCTACAAGAAGGAAAAGCTCTTGATGGGGTTATTTCTCAGGTCGATGACTCTAACCTGTTTCTTGCTTCTCTTTCTTCTAAGATTCAACGATCCCTGACTGAGCGTAGTTTTTTCGGTTCTACGGATATGTGGAAAGCAGCGAGAGAACAATTTTCACTTATTCTTATTGATTCGTCCCCTGCTAGTGTTACAGCCGATAGTCTAGCTATTTGTGAGACTGTTAATGGAGTTGTTCTTGTTCTTGAGGCCGAAAAAACTCGCTCTGCTGTTGCGCAGGACGTGAAGAGACAGATTCTAATGCGAGAAGGCAATCTTCTTGGAATTGTATTTACTAAGAGGAAATTCCATATTCCCAAGTTTATTTATAAATATATCTAGTAAATTTTCCCCGTATTATTTCGTCTTTACCTATTTACGTAGGTGGTCTTTTAAGCCTCGTGTTCTTGTTTTGTTTGCCCTAGTTACTTGTAAGGTAATTTTTAAGAGGAGAGTAGACGTAGAAGACGATTTGAAACCATCTAGTTTCAAATTTTGGCTAGCAGGGCGAACGAAATTTATGTGTTTTATTCTCTAAGCTGTTTTACTTTAGCAATTAAAAGTATCTGTTCAATGCTTGAGACCCACTACTCAACTTCCTGCACGTTCAAAATCTTTCGATTGCGTCCAAAGAATTTTGGAAATTTTAGATTTGGACTTTCATTTCTCGCCACACTTTTTACAGTTCAGCATAGTTCCTAGATATTGTTTTCGGCCTTCTGAAGATTGAACCCACGGGCGAGAACTGAGGGGAGGGTTGTGTCGGACGTGTTGGCCATGCCCGCATTTAAGGTCGGCCACCCAATCGTTCTCGTCATCCTGATGGAATCCGACTATTGGTTGATCCACGGTGTTCCGTATTGAAAAATAATTAGGCGATGAGTCAGAGAAGGTAGTAGAAGAGAACTGAATATGAACGAGAGCTTCCATTGAATAAAGAAGCTAGACAAGCCGAAAAGGGACCCACAAGAGAGAGGGGAGCTTACGGCCTGAGATTATCCTGGGGAGGATAGACTTGCTGAATAATGAGTCTGTGTATCCTCAGGGTGTAAATTCCGGCTCATCCTTGTGGGTGGTTCAAAAGTTCATCAGAACAGTTGAGGCAATCTCAATCGTTTAGGCAACTGGGCTGCAACTCATCCCTGCACTTTTGCTTTTAGAGGAGGCCAGAGGTCTTGATAACAAGGGACGCGTTTTCTTTTTCATGGCCTCGCGTTCCGGATGTTGGCGATTTTCTAAAATAACCGGGTCAATGACTTCTCCACATTGCAAGCAACGTTTGGTCAGTATTTCCATCCCTCCAGCATCATAATTGACGTTCATACACCAATGAGAAACCAATAAGCCTCCGCAACGTGTACAGGCATCAGAACTTTCAGCTTTTTCTAGCTTTACGGGTGTGGCGTTTTTAATCGTGGGCACTGGCGATGATTTGAGTGGTCGCTTTGTATTTCCATGTCCAGCAGTTGATTTTTTTTGTATGCCGTAGTGTCCCATGTTCTTCTCCTACAAGTTCGAATTCAAAAAAATATTGTGACTGATACCTTTAGATATAGCTTTTTGTTCTTAAGTCAAGATTAACAGAATATTAAAAAATGCTCATAATTAAAGATAGGCATTAGTAATAAAATAAATTAATTAAATGAAATCAACAGGAATTAAAAACAAACAATGGTGAAAACACTATTTTATAGACTTATATAATTAAGTAAATATATTTATTAAATTCGATGCTTTAAAAGAGCTGCATGTCCTGACCTATTACCTATTTCTGGTGTGAAGCTATGAGAAGACGTCTTCTCTCATTCATTGGGGCGCAATTTCAGGGAAAACGGAAATGAGCAACTGCGGAGTGGGCAGATTGAACCGTAATGGTTTTCTCTATAGTCGTGCCTTGAGAATCGGTTCCACTTACCACATACGTGCCAGGGGGAATCTTGATGAACAGCCATGGTCCCTCGACTTCTTCTCCAGGGATAGTAAGACGTATTGTCCCATCTTGATTGGCAAGCTTGATAGATACTCCAGCTAAATATGCTCGGTCGCCCTGAACAAAGATCAATTTGAGTGAAAATGGTGGATAGCTGAGACTTCGTTCTTCTTTGCCTAACCCAGCGCTAAAATATTGGATGCCTTCCTGTTCATACAGAGGAAATGTCAAAGTTTTTGGGATACTTTCTGTAGAAACGGGAATTTCTAAGACTTTCACCTGCTGGGAAGAAGCCTGTGCAGGGGTCGCCCAGAAGGCGTTGTACATGGGATTGGCTAAAAGACTGCATATAATAGAGAACACCAACAGGCAACCTCGTCCATTATTCCAAAAAGGCCGGTAATGCTCCGATTGATGTGTGAGATAGATTTTCTGATCTCTAAGTAAGATGTTCATAGAGTGGAGCCTCCTTTCCTGACTGAAGTAGCGTAGAGGAATGTATGCTGTGTGTACCTTTTTCTGCTTAGTTTAGGATAACGTATTTGAGGAAATGGTCAAGATTCGTTTCTAAAGGGGCAAAATGCTGGAAATAGTTTGTTCATTAGCCAGAAAAACGTTCATGATGAGAAGGATCAGCTGTAGTTTCTGAACGGGTTTATTTAGAGATGAGGAGGAAGGTCGTCCAGAGCTGGAGGACAGGCAGATGGTGTTTTTGGGTTTTGTTCAACCCGTTGCAGATCTGGTATATCTTTTCGTGGATTGATTCCAAGTTGCTGAAATTTTCGAGCTGAAGGCAAAATACGGTTTTCTAATGATGCGACTGTTCCATTGTACGATTCGACTGCCCGCCCTAATGATTGGCCGACTTTGGAAAAATGCTCAACCATGGTGCTCATTCGTTCAGCCAATTCTTGCCCCAACTGACTAATCCGTTCTGCGCTTTCCGCAACTTGTTCTTGCCGCCAACCGTAAGCAATCGCCCGTAATAAGGCAATAAAAGTGGTAGGTGTGGCAATGATAACTTTCTGTGTTAATGCGGATTCGATAAGGGAAGGATCTTGTTCTGCTGCTGCAGCTAAAAAAGAATCATTTGGAATGAACAAGACCACAAATTCAGGTGCTGCAGAAAACTGCTCCCAATATTCTTTTGAGGCAAGTTGGCGAATATGAGTTTTGAGATGATTCGCATGCCGTTTCAATGCCATGTCTCTGATCTCATCCGTATGAGCTTCTAAGCTTTCTAAAAACGCAATGAGTGGCACTTTCGAATCAACAATCACCTCTCGGCCAGCGGGGAGCTTGACGACCATATCAGGACGCAGACGCCCTGTTTCTGTGGCAACACTTTGCTGCTCATGGAAATCACAATACGCCGACATGCCTGCTAATTCTGCCGTTTTCCGCAAAGCAATTTCACCCCATCGGCCGCGAACCTGAGGAGAGCGCAAGGCATTCACCAGCTTGGAGGTTTCGGTTTGGAGTGTCGACTGAGCGGCAGCTAGGTACTTTAACTGTTCGCTGACGGAACTTAATTCACGAAGTCGCTTGTCTTCTAAGGCTTTGGTTTCTTGCTGATAGGTACGCAAGGATTCGGTGAGCGGATTGACTAAAGCTTCTAGAGACGTATGGCGATGATTGAGCTCGACTGTTGTTTCGTCTTTAAGAGCTTTGAACTTTTCTTCGGCTAAGGCTAAAAATCCCTGATTGTTTCCGGCTAAAGCTTCGGAGGCTAAAGAGCGAAACGTATCGGATAATGTGAGCTTGGCCTCATCCAAGATCGCTCGTTGTGATTCGAGATGGTGTTGAGTATTCGATAATTGAGTCTCTGCAGATACTTTCTCGACTTCTATGAGTCGAAATTCCTTGCGAAGGTCGTGGTTGTCTTGCTGAAGAGCGTTCAACTGGGTTCGAAAATCTTCTAATTGGGCTGTACGCGCAGCGAGTTGAGTTTCGACTGCCTGAAGAGCTTCCACCCTGCGAGTTCGATGAATGAGAGAACTCAAGCCCCAGGCAACGAAACCACCTAAACAAGTACTCATGAGAAGCCACCAGAAGATTTGAAGATCTTGGAGAATATTCACGTGTGGTAAGGATAAGCTGTGAGTAACTGTATAACAGATGCATTAGCCTGACAAAATTTGCTAGGTCTTTTCAACTGCTAATTGATGCTCCATCAAAAAATGAGAAAATAATCGCTTGATGAAGGTTTTTTTTGAGAGAGATTTACAACAAATCTTCATAGACGGGCTCCCAATTCTTGGGTACAGTAATAGTAAGGAGCTGTGGTTCCATGGCTCTACGCAACAGGGAGAAAGACATGGAGAAAAAACATCGGGTTTCGCTGTGGTATTTCCTTATTGCATTTTGGGTCTTAATTATTCTCCAAGAAGTGTATGTGGCCTCGCAACATATGGATGAAGTGCCTTATAGCCAATTTAAGAATTGGATCCAAGACGATAAAGTGGCTGAAGTTTCGATTACTCAGACAATCATTCATGGAAAATTAAAAGAGGAGCGTGACCAGGATGGCGCTCAATGGTTTCAAACGGTACGGGTGGATGATCCAGATTTAGTGCGATTGCTTGAGGATAAGGAAGTGGAATTTGGTGGAGTCATCATCAGTACGCTGTGGAAGGATGTGGCATCCTGGGTTGTGCCCATCTTAATTTTTGCGGCGATTTGGTTCTGGCTCTTACGAAAACTTGGGCAGGGTGCGGGTGGCGGATTTATGCGTATTGGGAAATCCAAAGCCAAGGTGTATATGGAAAAGGATATTCCAACCCGTATGAAAGATGTGGCAGGGGTAGATGAAGCCACAGAGGAATTATTTGAGGTTGTAGAGTTTTTGCGCACTCCAGAGAAATATACGCGAATTGGCGGAAAAATTCCCAAGGGCGTTTTATTGGTTGGTCCTCCCGGTACGGGAAAAACATTGCTAGCAAAGGCCATTGCCGGAGAAGCGGGTGTCCCATTTTTTTCCATTAGCGGGTCTGAATTCGTGGAAATGTTTGTTGGGGTGGGTGCTGCGCGTGTCCGTGATTTATTCGAACAGGCGCAAGCCAAAGCGCCCTGCATTATTTTTATTGATGAGCTTGATGCGATAGGAAAGGCGAGAGGAACAGGTCCGATGGCGCATGAGGAACGAGAGCAAACGCTCAATCAACTGTTGGTCGAAATGGATGGGTTCGATCCTCGCGTCGGCGTGATTATTTTAGCAGCGACGAATCGACCGGAAACCTTAGATCAAGCCCTACTCCGTGCTGGACGATTTGATCGACAAGTATTGGTTGACCGTCCTGATCGAGTAGGGCGAGCGGCAATTTTGGCCATCCATGCGAATGCCATCAAGCTAGCTCCTGGCGTGGAATTAGAAAACATTGCGGCCATGACGCCTGGTATGGTTGGAGCAGATTTAGCCAATGTCGTCAATGAGGCTGCGTTGCTGGCCATTCGTCGTGGACGAGAAACTGTAGAAGAGGCGGATTTTCAGGAAGCAGTAGAACGGGTCATTGCAGGATTAGAAAAGAAAAATCGAGTTTTGAGTGAAGAAGAGCGTCGACGGGTGGCCTATCATGAAGTGGGACATGCTTTGATTGCAATATCATTACCCGGTTCCGATCCAGTTCATAAAATTTCGATCATTCCTCGAGGCATTGCGGCTTTGGGGTATACCTTACAATTACCTACTGAGGATCGTTATTTATTGACTCGAACAGAATTAGAAAATCGTATTGCCGTGCTATTGGGCGGGCGAGCTGCTGAGGAGTTGGTGTTTGGAGAAGCCTCGACGGGAGCCGCTGATGACTTACAAAAAGCGACCAGCATTGCCAAGCGAATGGTCAAAGATTATGGGATGAGTGAGGCAATAGGTACGGTGGCTTTGGATCAATCGGTCAAGCCCACGTTTTTGCCGACCGGTGAACATTCCTCGGCCGCTACCTATTCAGAGAAGACGGCCCAAGAAATAGATTCAGAGGTGCGGCGGTTAATTGATGAACAAGGTCAGCGCGTCCAAACTTTACTTGCGAAATTGCATCCTGTGTTATTATCTGCCGCAAAGCAATTACTAACTGCTGAAGTTATGACGGGTGATGAATTACAAACTCTTCTCACCCAGAAGCAAGAAGAACCGCTTCTTCAGTAAACAATTCCAATTTCAGAAGCTTAGTGGCGTGTGTACTTGATGGCTTAGGGTTTATTCAGTTAGCCGATCTTGCCGGTACCTATGACCTCTGACAATATCTTTTTCTTCTCATTCCCAGATTTGTCTCAAGAACATGGGTCAAGTATCATTCCTTCAACAGGCTAGACCCGTACCTTGGATGTGAATAATTAATGGCTAGAATGTGGGTTGGGGGACCCTCCCGACTGGTTGTTGTGGATGTCTTGGGTTTCATGCGTTGTTTGAATGTCGTAGACTGCTCCTTCTTTTTCCAGGACCTCGGTCCCATATCGATAATTGGGAGACATTGTATTATGGGCCATGCGCCGGTCTATTGGATTCTGAAACTCTATTTTGGTTTTTAAGGTTTCGTTGGCTAGGACCACCACTTTCATATTTAAGAATCCTCCCATCCCTGCGTGCCAGGCTACGAGGGAATAGACTCCTTCCGGAATATTGGGAAGAGTGAAATCCCCTTTCGCATTAGTAATGGCGTAGTACGGGTTGTCTACTCTGACTCCCCAACTTTGCATGTACGTATGAAAGCCGCATTCCAAGTACAAAATCCTACGACCCTGAGAGAAATTTACCGTGTCGAGCATAGCCTCTCCAGGTTTGTGTTGATGATCCTTAATTCGGTTCTTAGGATGGAATGGATTGAGCCGAAGTGGGCGATGTAGCATCACTTTTGAGCCAAATGGGGCCGTTTCGTAAATTTGTACATCATGAATAATGGGGTCCATGTTGACTATGTGGAGTGGTTGTTGATTTTTCACAACTGAAACCCATGGAGCAAAGAGACAATCCTCCACCGTTACTTTGACGGGTTTTGTTTCGGAGAAAGGTTTCCCTTGAGAAATTCCCTCGAGAAAGACCACTGTATTTTGGAGCCCTCCATCCGCTGCCACTTGAAATTCATCCACCAGGCGCCATCCGGTTCCCGTCGAAATTCGCCCGCAAAAATCTGTATCGGGGTTGGTAATCAAACTGTACGCTAATGCCGGGGGTTCTTTTCCGGCCAATGTCACTTTTCCTGAAATCGTGCCACCATTCGAAACCGTAGTTTCTTTATAGGCCAGGGCAGGCGAAGAAAGGAAAATGGTTAAGCTGATAGTGAAAAGCCCAAACGTGAATCGCATGGATGAATCCTTTGGTAAAGCAAAAAAATGCTGATTGAAATAACATTGAATTCTAAAGAATCTCCGAACCTCATTTCCAGTCCCCAGTGCTTCTCCCCATCTTAACTCCTTCAGGCAACGAACATTTCAGGGTTAGCCCTCCAGTCAGCATAGAGAAAACTGAGCATAAGGAATGTGTTGTTGCATTCAGCGACATCCCTAATTAGTGCCACTGACGCGCATTTCCACACTATTTCAGTGTTTCCGCTTTGGCATGGTTTCATGAGTCACTAATTTCCAAATTTCCTTCGGTGTTTTGCATCTATGGATGAAAAAGGCATATCTCTTGCCAAATATTAATGACATGACCATAAAGGAGATAGAAATCAACCCGAGTAATTCTTGGGCCAATGATTGAAATACGAATCCATGGGCGAGGTGGGCAGGGGGTTGTCACGGCTGCAGAGTTGCTCGCATCTGCTGCGTTTCACGATGGGAAGGTGGCTCAAGCATTTCCCAGTTTTGGATCTGAACGAACAGGAGCTCCGGTCACCGCATTCTGCCGTATTGGTACTAGTCAAATTCGTAGCCGTGAGCCAGTGGCGCATCCCAATGTCTTACTCATTCAGGACTCGACTCTGCTGTATCAGGAGCATGTCTTTCGAGGGTTATCTGAGCAAGGAATTGTCTTGATGAATTCGATACGAAAGGTTGAAGAACTCGGTCTGAGGGATTGGATGGTTCAACATCCTGAAGTGGAGGTATATAGTTTTCCTGCATCTGATTTTGCCGAAAAACACTTAGGGCGCTCAATAGCTAATGTTGCAATGGTTGCGGGTTTTGCTTCAATAACTGGGGCCTTAACCAAATCGTCGGTCGAGTATGCAATCAAAGAAAAATTTTCGGGCCAAATGAGTGAATCAAATATTCAGGTTGCTAATGATGCCTTTGATTATCTTTCGTCCCACAAAGTCGGGGTCTAATTTTCTTCCTATCACCATGAGGAAATAGTGAAACAGCAAATTGAAGGTTCCCAAGCTGTTGCTCAAGCCGTGGCCTTGTGTCGCCCTGAGGTCATGGCCTGTTACCCAATTTCGCCACAAACGCATATTGTTGAAACTCTGTCTCGGAAAGTGAAGGCAGGAGACATTGGGCATTGCCAATTCCTCAATGTCGAATCGGAATTTGGGGCGTTGAGTGTGCTCATTGGGGCTTCGGCTATGGGAGCAAGGACCTATACGGCCACGACCAGCCAAGGCCTCCTATTTATGGCCGAAGCCGTGTATAGCGCAGCGGGCTTGGGCCTACCTATTGTGATGACGATTGCCAATCGTGCGGTGGGCGCGCCCATCAATATATGGAATGATCATTCCGACAGCATGGCCATGCGGGATGCCGGTTGGCTTCAGCTGTTTGCCGAAGACAATCAAGAGGCTGTAGATCTGCACATTCAAGCCTTTCGCTTAGCCGAAGAATTAAGTTGTCCGGTGATGGTGTGCATGGACGGGTATATTCTCACCCATGCATTTGAAGTCGTTGACCTACCAGTACAAGAGCAGGTCGATGCCTACTTGCCGCTCTTTGAACCCGTTCAAGTGTTAGATCCTCAAGATCCGGTTTCCATTGGAGCCATGGTTGGTCCTGAGGCCTTTGCAGAAGTGCGCTACCTTGCACATCACAAACATGTACAAGCCTTGGAGGCGATTCCACGAATCAGTCAAGAATTTCAGGATATCTTTCGGCGACCATCCGGTGGTTTGTTGAAGCAGTATCACACGGATGAGGCCGAAACCATTGTGCTGGCCTTGGGCTCAGTGATTGGCACGATTAAAGATGCCGTAGATGATTTACGAGCGGAGGGCTGGCTCGTGGGAGCCATACAACTCTGTTCCTACCGGCCCTTTCCCTCTCAAGTACTTCGTCATATCGTCCATTATGCCAAGCGGATTGTTGTCATTGAAAAAGACTTGGCAGTAGGGAAGGGCGGGATTGTGTCTGCTGAGGTCAAAATAGCCCTTCAGGGATTACCGACTGTCGTGGATACCGTGATTGCTGGGCTTGGAGGGCGTCCGATTTCTAAAGCCTCAGTGATTGACGCGGTTAAGGCTGCATGTTTGGAAGGTCTAGAAGAGCCACATTTTCTAGATCTGAATTGGGAGGCGATCAAGCGAGAGTTAATTAGACAAGTAGAACAACGACGATCTGGTCCGACGCCTGAAAATCTTCTTCGTGAGATCGGTTTATCGAGCGAGAAGACTGCCTAAGCAAAGAGGGAAACGCTATGCCCTATCAACGCGTCAAGTTTTATCAAACAGGGACATTCACGGTGGGCAACCGGTTATTGGATGAAGCCGACCGTACGGTACAAGCCCGCATGGATCGAACGAATTCCCTGAATTCTGGACATCGTGCCTGCCAGGGTTGTGGAGAAGCACTCGGGGCGCGGTATGCCCTAGACGCGGTGATGCGTGCCACTCAAAACCAAATGGTCGCGGTTAATGCCACGGGATGCTTGGAGGTGTTTTCTAGCCCCTATCCGGAAAGCGCATGGCAGATTCCTTGGCTACATTCGTTGTTTGGGAACGCGCCGGCAGTGGCCAGTGGTGTAGCCGCAGCCTTACGCGCCAAAGGGAAGACCGATATTCGAGTGGTGGCTCAAGGTGGGGATGGCGCAACGGTGGATATTGGGTTTGGGTGTTTGTCGGGAATGTTCGAACGCAATGACGATGTCTTATATATTTGTTATGACAATGAAGCCTATATGAATACTGGGGTTCAGCGGTCTGGGGCCACGCCAGCACGAGCTTGGACCAATACGACGCAAGCTGTGGGGATCGAACCAGGTAATCCTGCGGGCGTTGGAAAAAATCTTCCACGAATCGCTATGGCCCATGGTATTCCGTTTGTGGCCACCGCATCTGTGGCAGATCTGCATGATCTGGAAACCAAAGTGACAAAAGCGATGTCTATGCGTGGGGCTCGCTATATCCATATTCACGTACCCTGTCCGTTAGGGTGGAAATCTGATCCAGCCCAAACGATTAAGATTGCGCGATTGGCCGTAGAAAGTGGCTTGTTCCCATTGTTCGAAGCGGAATGGGGAGTGGTGACTGACCGAACAACAATTAGGAAACAGATTTCGGTTGAACAATACTTGTCACTTCAAGGGCGATTCAAGCACTTATTCAATCCGCGAGATGAACAGGCGCTGGCGGCTATTCAAGGAATGGCGGATCAAAATATTCACCTGTATGACCTCCTGTCAACTGAGCCTGCGATGGAGTCGTGATATGGAACGTAAACCCTTTGCTATCACTTTAGATCCTTCATCCAGCTTAGCAAATCATACGGGCAATTGGCGTACGATGCGACCGATCTACGTCGACCATCTTCCACCCTGTAATCAAGGGTGCCCAGCTGGGGAGAATATTCAAGGGTGGTTGTATGAAGCAGAAGAAGGAAAATACGAAGAGGCCTGGAGAAAAATTATGGAAGATAATCCGTTCCCCGCGATTCATGGGCGCGTGTGTTATCACCCCTGCGAAACAGTATGCAATCGTGGCCAGCTTGATGAGGCTGTGAGCATTCATTCAGTAGAACGCTTTTTAGGGGATTATGCGATTGAACAGGGGTGGCAGATTGAAGCAGGAGTGACCACAGGAAAACAGGTACTCATCATTGGAGCTGGCCCCAGCGGGCTGTCGGCGGCCTACCATTTGTCTCGGATGGGTCATGCTGTCACGATCTATGAGGCAGGACCAAAGCTGGGAGGCATGATGCGATTCGGTATTCCACAGTACCGACTTCCTCGAAATATCGTAGATGCCGAAATTGGCAGAATTGAAGGCATGGGCGTGTCCATCCAGTTGAATCGAAAAGTCGATAATTTAGAGCTGGCTATCAAAGAAGGAACATTCGATGCTGTGTTTCTGGCTATTGGAGCTCATTTGAGTAAACGGGTCGACATTCCTGGCCCAGACACTGGTCGAATGATCGATGCCTTGGGGTTGTTAAAAAAGATGGAGGGAGAAGAGGTTCCCAAGATTGGTCGCCGAGTGGTGGTCTATGGCGGAGGGGATACGGCCCTTGATGCGGCACGAACGGCGAAGCGATTGGGCGCAGAGGAAACGCTGCTCATTTATCGACGTGATCGAGAGCATATGCCTGCCCATGATTTTGAGGTGGAAGAGGCGCTAGAGGAGGGAGTCCTAACACGATGGCTGAGCATGATTCGTCAGATAGATGGAAACGCCATAACCGTTGAGGAAATGAAATTGGATGAGAAAGGCTATGCTCAACCTACAGGTCGAATGGAAACCTTGGAGGCAGATACAGTGATTCTGGCTTTGGGGCAGGAAGTGGATACTCGATTTTTAAAAGATGTGCCAGGATTAGAAGTTTCGTCTGACGGCGTCATTCAAGTAGACGATACGATGATGACAGGGCGTTTGGGGGTGTTTGCAGGAGGTGATATGGTGCCAGCAGAACGTTCGGTGACTGTGGCGACCGGCCATGGGAAAAAAGCGGCCAAGCATATTGATGCCTATCTGCGCGGGTTCCATTATGCAAAGCCACCATCCAACTCTGTTGCAACATTTGATCGTTTGAATACCTGGTACTACACCGATGCCGATAAGAGCCACCAGCCGTATTTGAATGTAGCCCGAAGACGATCGACATTTGAAGAAGTGGTTGGTGGATTAGATATTGCGACAGCCTTACTCGAAGCCAGACGCTGTCTCTCCTGTGGGAATTGTTTTGAGTGCGATACCTGTTATGGCGTGTGTCCTGATAACGCGATCATCAAACTTAACCCGGGAAAACGGTATGAAATCAATCTTGATTATTGCAAAGGATGTGGCATATGTATGGAAGAATGTCCCTCCGGAGCTATCGATATGATGAGAGAAATTAGGTAGGCAGAAGGAACAAGTACATACCGAATGATGAAAGGAGCCAAACGATGAAATACCTCTTGGCGGTTGATGGGTCGGACCAATCGTTGGATGCGACACGGGCGTTTGAGGCATTGAGTCCAGCCGAAAGTTTAAAAATTTTGAATGTGGTGAATGTGCCAGGTATCCCTTATCCGGCCATGGGGGCCGGTGTCGCAAAAGATTTAGCCACGACCGTGGAACTGGCGATGAAGGAAGAAGGAGAGCGTGTGTTGGATCAAGCCGTATCACTGTTACCTCTTCATCCAGGCTCTGTTTCAAAACAACTGGAGATGGGTACTCCAGCTGAATCAATTCTCAAATTGGCTCAGGATGAGAAAGTTGACTTGGTGGTTATGGGCGCGCGTGGGTTAGGACTCATTCGAGAACAAATCTTTGGGAGTGTCTCGCATCGTGTGATGACGCATGCTCCCTGCTCAACTCTTCTTATCAAGCAACCTATTCGAAAAGTTAAGAAAGTACTCATTCCCATTGAAAGTCATGAAGATACTGAGGCGATCCTCGCATTTTTCAAAAAAAATCCTTTTCGGGAATCCTGCTCGATTACGGTCCTTCATGTCCTTCCCATGGTCCAACCGGTGTGGCCAGTTGGGGCGATGATCCCTTCTGACTTTCGCAAAGAAATGATCGGCTATGCAGAGAAATTTACACAGGTCTTGTGCATAGAGCTGGAACGGTTGGGGCAGCAAGCCAAAGGACTGGCCGTCGAAGGAGCTCCGTCAGCCGCGATCGTCGAGGAGGTCAGAAAGACCAAGCCCGATCTTTTGATGATGCGCACGAATAGTCATTCGGAAGTAAGCCGATTTTTTCTAGGCAGTGTGTCACATTCTGTTGCGCATCATACAGACTGTTCGCTTTTATTAGTCCAAGCATAAGATGAAAACAAAAAGGGATATCACGATGAACGCCTATCAGAGATGTCGGAGAAGACGCAGAGAATTCATACAAGAATCTCAAAGACTGGAAGTCGTAAGAATGCGAAATGGTATCTCTTCGGTGCGGTTGGTCTGGGAGTTATTGTCTTTCTTTATCTTTTCTTTTGGTGCGCGAGTCCTTGTCATTAAGCAACTGAAATTTCCGCACTATCGAGGAGACTCTGTTGAGGAGGAAGGTTCTTTCTATACTTTTGAGGAAGCGATTATGACGAAGAATTTGTTATCCAACCTTGTTGCATTTGAATATACATGAAGGAGGCGGTC
Source organism: uncultured Nitrospirota bacterium (assembly GCA_937139405.1). Classification (GTDB taxonomy): domain Bacteria; phylum Nitrospirota; class Nitrospiria; order Nitrospirales; family UBA8639; genus Nitrospira_E. Next base: position 213,597 of record CAKZPV010000004.1, on the reverse strand, counting down.
TAGGTGATCAGGAGAAGTCCGGTTAAAGCTTCCATACCCGTTAAGAATCGAACGGGTCCTTTGGGAATGAGGTCCCCGAATCCTAACGTCGTGTAAGTCACAAATGAGTAGTATCCACAATCAGCCAAGGTATGTGTGAAGCCACCTTCGAGCGAACCGAACTGATCCGACTCAGTTAAATAACAATACCCTAAACCAAACACCCATATTGCAATGACATGAGCTACCATCGCCCCTAACATACAGACCAATAAAGCCAGGCGAAAGCGTCCATGCGTGGGTCCCATAAATGTTGATAACCAACGGAGTGCTTCAAAGTGAATAAGAACTGCCAGGGCAACTAAAAAGGTTGTAACAAGAAGGGTATTCAACATAGTCGTCGTGAGGTTTCGGAAGGAGTACTTTATCTAGTGATAGAAAACTTTACGGAATAATTAGCAAATTCTGGGGAGTTGTTCTCCGGAAAGAAAATCAAGAATCCTGTGAGTTCCATACTTGGTCCGAAGGGTCACGAGTGACTGATGCGGTGTTAACTCAGCAGCTCCAATTTCTCCAATATCCACGGCTTCCTGTGAGACGGTATGTTTATGGAGAATAGAAAGTGCCTCGTCTACGTCTGCGGGTGGAAGGAACATCACAAATCTTCCTTCATTGGCTACATAGAGCGGATCCAGCCCAAGAATTTCACAGGCTCCACGGACTGGATTACTAACTGGTATGCGCGACTCTTCAATCGTCATGGTGCACGGTCCAGCTGTTGCGAGTTCGTTTAAGGCACTGGCCAACCCACCGCGGGTCAAATCTCGAAGACAATGGATCACGAGATTGTGATTGAGCAAGTCAGTAATGACGGTGTGGAGTGGTGCGGAATCGCTGACGAGGTCCCCTGAAAATTCCAATCCTTCGCGCTGGCTTAACACTGCCATGCCATGTGCGCCCAAGTCCCCGCTGACAATGATCCGATCCCCAGAGGCCAAACGATGCGGGCCGATATCCACTGATCGAGGAATCACACCCACGCCAGTGGTGTTAATGAAAATCTGGTCGCCCTTCCCTCGATCCACGACTTTCGTGTCACCGCACACAATGTGAACGCCGCAGTCCTGTGCCGTTTTCGCCATAGATGAAACGACCTGTTTGAGGGTGGCAATTGGTAATCCCTCTTCTAAGATAAAGCCAGCACTCAGATAACGGGGGATCGCTCCCATCATGGCAAGGTCATTGATTGTGCCGTGAACCGCCAAGCTGCCAATGTCACCCCCTGGGAAAAAGAGGGGTTGGACGACATAGGAATCGGTTGTCATGGCCAAGCGACCATCTTGGGCAGGCAGGACTGCACTGTCTTGTAACGCGTTCAAATATGAATTCGAAAAAGCTTCAAGGAAAACATCTTGAATGAGTTGTTGCATCAAATGTCCACCGCCGCCATGGGCAAGGCGAATCGTTTCATTTGACGCAAGAGGTAACGGGCATTGAGGTTCAAAGAAAGAGTTCTGAGACATGAATTATTGCCTGACCACGCTTGAGTGACGATAACGAAAATATGCCGCACATGCTCCCTCGCTTGATACCATTGGTGCACCAAGAGGATGGTCTGGGGTACATTGAGTTCCAAATGCGGAGCATTCTGAAGGTTTCATGAGCCCCTGAAGAATTTTCCCGCTTTGACATTCGGATGCAGGCGAAGTTGCAGCATCTGTCAGGTGAATACGATGTTGGAAGTGTTGGAGGGCGTCAAATTTTCCGAAGGTCGGTCGGAGTTGAAAACCGCTATTGGGGATATTTCCAATTCCTCGCCAGTTCCGAGTAGAAGGCTCGAAGACTTCATCAATAATTTTTTGAGCTTCCAGATTTCCTGCGCGATGGACTGATCGGGAATATTGATTTTCCACGACAGAACGCCCTTCCTCCAATTGGTGCACCACCATCTTCACCCCTTCCAGAATATCTACCGGTTCAAATCCCGTCACGACAATAGGCACCTGGTATGTTTTGCAGATGGGTTCGTACATGTCATAGCCCATAATCGTGCAGACATGTCCTGCGGCAAGAAATCCCTGTACACGATTTTGAGGGGCAGAGAGCAGAGATTCCATGGCAGGAGGAACCAATACATGAGCTACTAGGACGAAAAAATTCTCAAGGTTCATGCGATGTGCCTGAAGAATAGCCATGGCTTGAGCTGGTGCCGTAGTTTCAAAGCCCACTGCAAAGATAACAACCTGGCGCGAAGGATTGGTCTTGGCGATGGCGATGGCATCGAGAGGAGAATAGATGATGCGAACATCTCCTCCTTTGGCTTTGATCTTGAGTAAGTCCTCATGGGTTCCTGGGACGCGCAGCATGTCTCCGAAGGAACAGAAAATGACGTCGGGAAGCTTGGCGAGTTCGCAAGCCGTATCAATCAATTCAATGGGAGTGACACAGACCGGACATCCCGGGCCATGGATCAGTGTGATCTCGGGGGGTAATAGCCGATCCAGCCCATACCGGACGATGGAATGGGTTTGTCCGCCGCACACTTCCATGATGGTCCAGGGGTGCCGAGCGATCTGATGGATTTCCATGGAAAGCGTTTGTACGGCTTTCGGGTCTCGAAATTCATCCACGTGTTTCATGAAGAAGTACCCTCATTGGGTTGAGCAGAACTCAGTTGTTCAATCAACAATAACGATTTTTGGGCAGCCTGCTCGTCCACTTTGCTGATGGCAAAGCCGACATGGACGATCACGTAATCGCCAACGGCAGCCTCAGGCACTAAAGCCAAACACACATCTTTTGTCACGCCCGCAAACGAAACCGTCCCAGTGCGAAGGTCATCTTCTTCAATGCGTTGAATTTGTCCCGGAATAGCAAGACACATGGTAGTGCGAAAAGATCGATTATTGTGGGTGATCTTGTTGGGCTAATTGGTTCATGGTCAAAAGGGCCTGCCCCAATGATAGGCCACCGTCATTTTGGTTGAACAGTTGTGGAGTGTAGACGGCGAATCTGCGTTTCGTGAGCTCGGATTCGGAAAGCTTGAGGAGTAGAGCATTTTGAAAGACGCCACCGGAGAGGACGATCTGAGAACACGGAATGCGCTCGGCCACATCAGCAATCAACATGGCGAGTGCATGATGAAATCTCAATGCAATGGCTGACGGACTTTCCTGCTCTAAAATGTCCCGGACGATGGCAGAGATCAATGGTCGCCAATCGGCCACCCAGGGCTCTTGCAATTCTGACTGTGGTTCTAAGGGAATGCGATAGGGTTGAGGATGATGTCTCTCCATTTCCCTCTCTGCTAAAAATTCAAGAGCCATGGCCGCTTCACCTTCAAAGCTTGCCACCTGGGAGAGATCCAATAACGCACTCACCCCATCAAAGAGCCGACCGATACTGGACGTGAACGGACAATGTACATCTTTGTCCAATAAAGCAACTAAAGATTGAGTCATACGATGTCCTAAGGATTGAAGTGGTTGAAGGTCCCATTCAAGCATCTTCTCTCCGAACACCTCATGCAATAAGGCCAGCGCGACCCGACGTGGTTCTCGCATGCATACCTCTCCACCCGGAAGGCGGAACGGCTTCATATGAGCAAGGCGTTTGAAGCCGGCTTCATCACACAGAAGAAACTCTCCGCCCCACATCGTTTCGTCTAATCCAAAGCCTGCTCCATCCCAAGCCACGCCAAGGACTGGGCCTTGTAACCCATGTTCAGCTCGGCATGCGGCAATATGCGCATGGTGATGCTGAATTGGAATGACAGGAATGTTGTGTTGCTTCCCAAACTGATGAGCAAATATCGCTGAGCGATAGTCCGGATGACTGTCGCAAGCAATGGTTTGAGGTGTGAAATGAAACAAGGTCAGCATATCGGCAATGGTTCGTTCAAATTGGGTCGAGGCTTGAGGAGTCGAAAGATCTCCGATGTGTTGACTGACGATAATCTGATTGCCAGTGGTCACGGCAATCGTATTTTTAAGATGGCCGCCAACAGCCAGGATGGGAGACAACCTGTGCTCAGCGTCAAGACCTGGTGCCACTGATAGGGGAGTGGGTACATACCCGCGTGCGCGACGACGCATCAAGCATTTGTCGTTGACGACTTGAACGACTGAATCATCGACGGGTCTCACGATGGGGCGATTATGCACAAGAAGCGCATCAGCGATTCCTTGTAGGCGATGTACAGCCTCCTGTTCATCAATGACGAGAGGCTCTTCCGAACGGTTCCCACTCGTAGCGATAACTGGCATGAGAAGATCATTCATCAAAAGATGATGGAGCGGGGTATGGGGAAGCATTGCCCCTACATAGGGATTGTTGGGTGAAACGTCCCCTGCCAAAGTGGATGTGGATGGTTTTCTTACTAACACGATGGGGGCAGCAGGGGAGGTTAAAAGGGCAGTTTCTTCTGTTGAGAGCAAGCAATGGTGTTCGAGGGATGCCAGGGAATGAAAAAGTACCGCCAACGGTTTGGTTGGCCGAAGCTTGCGTTGGCGTAAGCGTTGAACGGCTTCCGATGATTCAGCCTTCACCCACAGTTGAAATCCTCCCAACCCTTTCACGGCCAATATGCCGCCGTGTCTGACGATCTCTGAGGCGGCCTGAAGTCCCTCTTCTCGTTGGGCCAGGAGGTTCCCTTCGTGATTCCATAATTCAACCTGAGGGCCGCATGAGGGACAGGCGATCGTTTCCGCATGAAACCGGCGGTCAGAAGGATCATCATATTCTCGTTGGCAATTATCGCAAAAGGGGAATTGATCCATCGTCGTGTTGAGGCGATCGTACGGCAGGCGAAGCGCAATACTGAATCGTGGCCCGCAATGGGCACAAGTGGTGAATGGATAGCGGTAACGACGTGACTGTGGGTTCTTTATGTCTTGAAGACAGTCTTCACAGGTTGCGAGGTCTGGCGAAATAACTGATTGCGTCTGATCCTCCCCTTGGCTGGGGCGAATAGAAAAAGAGCGTTGGCCAATGACGGGAATGTGGATTGACGTCATGGCCTGGATGTTTCCGGTCAGAGGAAGTTCAGCCGTGATCCGTTTTTGGAAAGCGTGAAGATTTTTTTGGGGCCCTTCCAATTCAAGCGACGTTCCCTGCGGGGTATTTGCGATCCACCCGCCTAGCGATAAGTCTTGAGCTAAACGAAATACAAAAGGTCGGAAGCCAATACCTTGAACCGTTCCACGAATCGTCAGTTGAATTCGCTCTTGCTGGTCAGATCTAATATGTGATTGAACTGCAGGTGTCATGATGCGCTCTCTTCGAATTCAATATCTTTAATGAGCAGTTCAGGGTAGTCTTCCCACGCAATATCTCCTGAGAAACAGTGAGGACAGCCGTAGGTCTCGGGAGCACGATCAAACACCGCCTTGCAAGATTGGCATGTCCCGTTCGAAACCCGTAAGTGAATGTCTAAGTCTGCGGTAACGACCGCAGTGCCTTGAGCAGCAAAACGAAATGTGGTTTGTAATTCTTCCGCGGTATGACTGGCCAAATGGGAGTGGCTATCAATTTCTAGTCGAATGAGTGACAGATTGGTCCCCGGCCGAGTCTGATACAGTTGTTCGACTTGCTTCACCACTTGTTGCAGTAATTGCAGTTCATGCATTGTACAGGCTCAATTCTTCAACGGTAATCCGATTGACCAGGGTCGTCATGGCATTGGATACCGGGGGTGATAAGGACTGTCCTTTTTCAAGATGGCCCAACTCGATGCCAAAGAGGACGACGTGCGCAGGTAAGACTTCCAGCGTATAAGCCAGAGTGAGCGCTTCTGCCAGACCAATGGCATGAGTAGAAGAAGCCGATGTGCCCCAAGCCAGTTCCCCAATTTTCTCAAGATCGTGTGGGAGGGTGAAACGAACAATCGTTCCGGCTTTGGAGTGGCTATGAACCGCATCAATGAGAATGAGCGTATCTGTTTCTTCCATATCATGAAGTAAGCTGAGCCCTGACAACCCACCCTCTAAAATGGAAACGTGAACAGACGAATATGGCTGAAGCTGACGGGCCACTGACACGCCAACGGCATCATCCCCCATAAAAGGGTTCCCCAATCCGATAATTTTCATTGTGGCCATCGGTCAGGAAACCTCTTCCCTCGTGAATTTCAAAAAGTGGGTGGCACAAGAGATACATGGGTCATAACTGCGGATATGTCGCTCGCACTTGCTGGCGGTTTCCTCATCGCTAAGATGTAACAAACCGGGAAGCATGTTTCGCAAATCGTCTTCGATTCGTCGCTGATTTTGAGAAGTGGGCGGGACGATTTTGGCCAATTGAATGGTTCCGTCTTCGTTGACGGAGAAGCGGTGATATAAGACTCCACGCGGTGCTTCGGTGGCGGCGACGCCGGTGCCAGCTTTGATGATCACCGGGACTGATGGGGAAGCAGGTTGTTCGTATCCTTCAATGATGCGAAGGGCTTCATCAAGGGCATAGAGTACTTCCACCGACCTGGCGACAATGCCCATAGACGCACGTTTGAAAGGCAAAGGAAATTCCGTCTCTGCAAAGATTTCTTTAGTCAAAGGGGAGAGTTGATCATGGTTGAGAGCGAGGCGGGCCAGGGGTCCTGTCAAATAGGACTTTCCCTGAAACGAACAATGTAGGGCAGTGGAGTACGGCACTTGTTCTTCATGGAAGTGGTCTTCAAATTCTGAGGCATTCAGATGATGGCCCTTATTGGTGATGAGCGAGCCCGTATTCATGGGGTATTCCGAAGGCCCACGAAGTGACAAGAAGGTACAGTCCTGCTCCGGGTCTTCAAATGCAAAGCCGCTCACCCATTGAAGGGTTTTCACCGCTGCATCTCTGGCCCAACGTAACTCGTCTGTCAGGGCATGGAGTTGGTTTTTTGTAGGTACCTGAGAAAATCCGCCGATCTTAACCGAAACGGGATGAACAGAACGCCCGCCCAACAAGCTTATTAACTGATTGCCGGCCTTCTTGAGTCGTAGCCCTTGCTTCACAAGATCGGGATGGACCCGCGCCATGTCGAGCCCGCTGGCGAATCCAAAAAAATCCGGGGCCTGAAGCATGTAGATGTGCAGGACGTGACTTTCGATCCATTCCCCGCAATAGAGTAATCGACGAAGATCGCGAATAGCCGGTGGGATCTCTACTCCGAAAATCGCTTCCAACGCATGTACGGCGCTCATTTGATAGGCCACGGGACAGATTCCGCAAATACGCGCGACAATATCGGGGACTTCGTTCACATGGCGGCCTTGGAGGAAGGCTTCAAAAAAGCGGGGCGGTTCAAAAATACGAAGTTGGACATCTTGAACCTGTCCATCCTTCACCGTCACGTTGAGCGCGCCTTCGCCCTCCACGCGGGCCATCATGTCGATCTTGATGGTTCGGGTGTTATTTGGATTCCCAGGCATCGCTTTCCTTGCTAAACGATTGAACCGATCCGTTAATGCCTCGAAAGCGGCGAACCATCTCGACGGGGATAAGTTGCAAATGCTGATGGAATTGTTGGGCAAGAGATGTCATATTGGGCGGCACGCCAGGTGGCTGTACCGAAACATGTTCTGCCGGGCCAAAACATCCATAACAGTCTCGGCCCATGCTCGGACAAATAGCGCCACAGCCTGTGCGCGTGACGGGTCCCAGGCAAGGGAGACCTTGGGAGACGATGACACAGACATGGCCTTGCCGTTTACAGTCTATGCACACATTGTGTGTGGGAATGCGAGGACTCACGCCTTGTAGTAAATCTGTTAATACTCGCAAGAGCTGCCGCTTATCTATCGGACAACCCCAGAGTTCGTAGTCCACAGAGACATGTTCGGAGATGGCGGTCGACGTACTCAAACTCTGGATATACTCAGGGTTGGGATATACGGCTTGTTTGAAGGCTTCGATGTCAGACCAATTTCTTAGCGCTTGAATTCCCCCAGAAGTTGCACAGGCGCCAATCGTAATTAGCGTTGTCGTCTGTTGGCGCAGTTCAAGAATTCGGGGTAAATCCTCTGGACAGGTTATCGAGCCTTCTACGAACGCAATATCATAAGGACCTTCCTGCATATTGCTGGATGCTTCTGGGAAGTACGCGATGTCGATGGCCGCTCCCAATGCCAAGAGATCGTCTTCCAAATTCAAGATACTCAGTTGGCAACCGTCGCAGGAAGCAAACTTGACCACCGCCACTCGTGGCTGTTTTCTGTATGGAGAAAATTGTGTTTCAACCATAAGACGTAATCTTTATTAGTTGCCTAACATCTTTATAATTCCCCTCCTTTGTAAGGATGGGTTTAGGGGGAGGTAGAAATTGTGTTTGTCTCACACCCCGACTTTCCCCATAAAGGGAATGACCCGGTCCAATCGCATCACCGGCCCATCTTTACACAGAAAAAATGGCCCAAGCTGACAATGTCCACACAAACCAATACCACATTCCATATGACGTTCGAGAGACACATACATCGCATCAGGGCGCAGACCTTGATGTGTCAACACATTGCACGCCACTCGCATCATGATCTCTGGCCCACACATCATGACCAGGGTATTGTCAGGTACCAATTGAAGGTCGTCAAAAAGTTCCGTGACGACCCCGACATGGTTATGCCAGGTCTTACCAGGTTCGTCGCTGGTGAGTAGAACTTTAGTATTAGGTTGATGCCGCCAACCATCGTAGCGCTCGCGATACAGCAAGTCATGCGGGGTCTTCACTCCATGAAGAATGGTCATGGCACCATATTCCTCCCGTCTCCGGAATATATACTCAATGGCTCCCACCACCGGAGCACAGCCTAACCCTCCTGTAACGATGAGAACATCTTTACCTTTCGCTCCCTCCATCGGCCACCCTATTCCAAAGGGACCACGAACTCCCACGGTTTCGCCGATCTGCATATGGCCTAAGATCTGAGTGACTCTTCCGACAATCCTAATGGTGTGATCCAGAAACGCTGGTTCATCCGGATCCGACACAATGGAGATTGCGACTTCTCCGATACCAAAGACATAGAGCATATTGAATTGCCCAGCCTCGAAACGAAACGCGTTTTGTTGAACAGAGTGAGTGAGTTGAAGACGAAAGGTGACAACATCGGTGGATTCCTGTTTCCGTTCCAGGATCCTTGCCGGATGAATAAGGTACGGATTGTGTGTCATCCTAATGAATTGGGCAGTTAGTCAGATGGTTGGGAGAGGGCTTGGGCTTCCTCTGTTATGTCGATGCCCACGGGGCACCAAGTGATGCAGCGGCCGCATCCGACGCATCCCGATGTGCCGAATTGATCGATCCAGGAGGCCAGCTTATGTGTCAACCACATGCGATAGCGGTCTTTGGTCGTGGGGCGGAAATTCTTTCCATGAATGTAGCCGTGATCGGGTGCAAAACATGAATCCCATACCCGAGTGTGTTCTGATTGTTGAAAGTCTAGCGAAGGTGTTTCTTCTACACCGTGGCAAAAGCAAGTGGGGCAGACCATCGTACAGTTGCTACAGGATAAACAGCGGGCTGCCACTTGGTCCCACCGCGGATGATCGTGGGCTTCATACAAGGCATCCGGTAGATTGGCTGTAGGTAGACGACGGGTCTGGCTTGCTGCACATGCGGCGATCCGTTCCTTATCCTGGATGATCCGTTCTTCTGACGCTAAAGAACAGGTGAGTTGTTCTAAGACTTGCAGGCCCTTCCTACTTCCAGCTTCAATCAGAAAATCTTCATCAGCCTCCGTTAAACATAAATCGAATCCGTACTGAGCTTTTGGGCCGGTTGCCATCGAGGCGCAAAAGCATGCTGGATGAGCTTTGGTGCAATTGACTGCGACCAAAAGCAAGTGTTCCCGTCGTTGTTCATAGTACGGATCGGGATAGGTGTCATTCAGGAAAATTCGATCTTGAATAGCGAGGCCGGCCAGGTCGCAAGCTCTCACCCCTAAGACGGCGGTTGGTTTGATCTCAGGTTGAATTTCTTTAGCTGAAAATGTGTGATCTTGACGATCAAGAACTAGCAAGGTTTCTCGTGAAGTAAAGGTCAGAGGCTTGAGTGATTCTGGACCATGGATAATATTGAAAAAGCGCGAGTGAGAATCTTGCTCTAGGCGATAGCTTCCGGGTTCCTGCCGATCGTTCCACCCAATTGGCAAATCTTCAGGTGCGGTGATCGTTTTCCACTGAATGGCGCCCTGAGATAAGACGGGCCCTAAAATTTGATAGCCCAATTGCTTGAGGGCGTGAAATAGCTGTAGAAAATTCTTCCGAAGAAACAATCGGGGAGAGGGGGCTTGAAAGGAATCTGAATTCATTCTCTTACCTGTTCTTATAATCCGATGTGTGCTCTGAGAATGTGGTAATCGTAGGCTGATTGTCCCTTACGCTGGAGGCCTAAATCATTGTGTTCCATTTGATCGATCAGCTCAGCGACCTCGGCTGTGTCATGATTTTCTCGGCAATATTGTCGTGGCGTTTTCCCCTTGAGTGTGGGCGACGGTTGTTCAGCCCATTCTAAGTAGACGTTTTCTAAAAACATAGATAAGAGTTTGTTCTCCTCCTTGCCTGAGACCGTGACAGGTGGAGCGACGTATGTATCAGCGAGCAAATCTACATGTGGCTGCGAATGTGGCGGTGGAGATAATGTCTCGCCCCTGAAATGAAGCGAACATCCGAATGTTGAGGCCAGTTGATGTTTGATGAAATCCAGCCGGTTAGCCGTATCTGTTTCCACTGTGAGTTGGGTTGAAGTGAGGACGAATCGAGTGACTAATTGTGATAAGGCTTGTTCGTTTTCTGCGTATTGAACCCACACATTCTTTTGGCCGGTTTGTCCGTCCTGGGAAGTCGGTAGTGGTAACGAACTTAATTGTTCCCATTCAGCTAGGGCTTGCGAAAATTCCTGGAACTCGTGATGTTCATAGAGGGCGATAGCATATAAGAAGGGCTTGCCGGTTTCATTCCAATACGTGACTTGGGCGTCAGCAGTGATCAGCGCGCTGCCGCGGATCCGCGCTAAACTCCAAATCAATAAATAGCCATAAGTATTAGTAAATTCCGGCCATTCGGCAAGAGCGAAATTACCTGTATTACATTCAATTCCTCGGCGCAGCTCATGCGTGAACGCCAATAGAGTATTCCCAATTGCAAATGATAGAACGAGAGGCGGACCAGGCAGATACGTTCCAGAGGCCCCACGTATGAGTCTCGTGAGAAGTATGCGATCTTTCTCAACGGGGGTTTTCTCTAAATATGGCACATCAAATTGTTGTTGATCGCCCAAGGATTGAAAATGTAAGCGGTGCGGTCGTGTCTCTTGATCAATCCCCACGACATGCAACAGATCCATATACGAATGACGTACCGGATCAAGCCATATACGTTCCTCTTCCGGGACATGCTCAGTAATAGTGTCCCTGATCTGTTCAACAAGTGAAGGATGACCATCCGTGGGAAAATAATCGGCATAAAGGTATCCTTCTGCCAATTCAATTTCTTCAGACAACGGGGCCAAATATCGTGCGGTTATTGAATCCAGATAGGGTTTCAAGACCAAACTAATCGCGGCTTCTCGCTGAAATTGAAAGTCGACATGTTGCGATTGAACTTTTAAGCGGGCAAGAAGATTTCGGATTCCTTCTTGGCCAGCTAAGACTGCAGAATCAACTTGATCTCTCATGCGTCCAGGTTATTCCCTGATGTGACAGAGTCTGAGCTTTGATCACGTTTAGTTGCTGAGTGATGGCCTTCCTCAAACTTTGGACTTTTGACCGTGAGGATGGGGTAGGGGGTGTGTTGGAGAACTTTGGCGGTTGTGCTACCCAAGATGAGTCGAGGTAGCCCTTTTCGACCATGAGTGCCCATGACGACTAAATCAGCTTCCTGTGCGGCACTGGTCTTCACAATGGCCTCCATCGTCGGCGTATAGACTAACTCATATCGTGCGGATAGGCCTTGCTCTATGAGCACCGTGGTCAATTCTTGTAATCGATGCTCAATTTTCTTTCTGTTGGCTTTGTCTTCCAGGGGATGTGTCAAAGAAAAATCTAAACTATAGGATAGCGGCTCAATGGCATGAACCAAGGTCACGGACGCATCAAACCATTTGGCCACTTCCACACCGTATTCGTACGCATCGATTGAGCAATCAGAGAAATCAACGGGCAAGACGATCTGCCGTGGTTGTAGCGTGAGGGTATGTAAGTCGGTGGTTTCATCTGGGTTTCGATCTGGAATGGAGAGGACTGGGCATGGTGCTCGTTGAATCACTCGTTCCGCTATGCTTCCAAAGACGACACGATTGAATCCTGTCCATCCGTGCGTGCCGGTAATAATTAAATCGGTGTGCTGCTCTCGGGCCACGTCACAAATTTGGCTAGAGGCGAGACCGGTCCGCATTTCAAGTGCTGCATGAGGGACATGTTGGTGTGCTTCATCAAGAAGCTGCTTTAAATGTTCTTCTGCCACATTGCGTTGCTCGTCCAAATAACGTTGGGCGATACCCGCGTCGATATCTACTCCTGGTTGAAGGGATATTCCATGAAACAGAGTTAATGTGGCATCAAAGACTTTGGCCCATTCGACTGCGTACCGAAAAGCCGGAGCTGAGCAGGGTGAAAAATCCGTGGCAAAGAGGATATGCTTGACAATGTTTATCATTGATTCCCTCCAGGCTTCAGCGCAAAAATTGAGAATTGGAAGCTAAAGAGCAAGCAGATAAGGGTGAAAAGTGGGAAATAGAAATCTGTTTTTTCTCCTTACTATTTATTCCTGACTCCTCGCTTCATTCCTTCTTTTCAGTAGCTCGCTACACTGCATCCACGATAAGCAATAGGATCTCGCCTTTCATGTCCTGATGAATAGAACATTGGAATTGAAAGCGCCCGGTTTGATCCAGCACCAACCGGAAAGATGCTTCTTGTCCAGGGTCAAGGTATGCACCTTCTACGCCTTTCCCATATGTAACCACTCCATTACTCTCGACATGCGTCAGTGTATTCAGAAACATTTGTGATCCAAAGTCATGTCGCACATTGTCAAGATTCTTCACACGGATAATCGTGTCAGTATGGAGTTGGAGAGGCATTTGAGATGTTTGAAATTTGTAATCTTTAATGGTCACATTCACTTCTTGTTGGGATTGGGCATTGGAAAGTAGGGTACCTCCTACTAATAAAATTCCTAGTGTTGCTATCCCGATCCTATGAAAGCGCCCTCTCCGTTTGTGTTGCATGGAATGCTCCTCCTCTTGTTCTATTATCTCTGTTGTGGTCGTGGATCTCGATGCTATCTATTTTGAGAACGCAATGGATGTGCCAAAAGGAAGGGAGCCACAAACAGATAATTCTTCATAGAAATCCTTTAAGAAAACAGGGGGCGTTGGAAAGGGAAATGCAGAAAAAGGGTGGTTTGCGCAAACCTGAGCTGTAGCAAATTTCCGCAACCGACTTACATGTGGGAAATGAATAGCGAGAAATGAGAAGCGAGAAGATGATGAGCTGAAAAATACTGATCAGAATACGGCTGTAGTATGTAGAATAACGATGTCATTCACTCAACAAGAATTACAAGTTTGAAACTTTCGCTCCACCTCCCTTCAAAAAGTGGGGAAGCGGGGATTTATGGGTTGGTTTAACGTACGATAAGAACGGGGCAATCAGCTTGATGAAGAACGGAATGTGAAACGCTTCCCATGAGGAATCTGGCCAGCCCCCCTCGGCCATGTGTACCCATCAAGACTAAATCTGCTTGAGAGGCTTTGGCTTGTTCAAGAATTGCAAAGGCAGGGTCGCCCATTCCTACTTTGGCTTCAGCTGTATAGTTCATTCGAACGAGTTTGTCTGTCACAGATTTCATGCGGTCTTGCGCTTCTTCAATGGCGTGCATTTCAAGAAGCTTCGATTGCTCTAACGTCATCGGCCAGGCCAATTGGGGTTGGGGCCAGACCGCAAAAACATCCACGGCCACCGCTTCTCGAAACGGTTGGAGTGACAAAAATTGTAAGGCTTTATCGGTATCTTCCTCTCCCTCAATTGCCAATAGGACTTTTTTTAGGCGAGAAACGGGTTTTTTGATGATCATGGCAGAACAAGGTGAATGCATGAGGACTCGATGAGAGGTACTGCCCAATACCACTTCTTTAAAGGAACCAAGTCCCCTGGCTCCTAAAATTATGAGGTGAGATTTCGAAGAACGAGCAGTTTCGAGAATGACCTCCACCGGATGGCCAATTTGATGTATCTCTTGAACCTCCGGAAAATCAGCTGGGAATTCTTCCTTAGCTTGCGTAAGAATGCCTTCCCCTTCCTTACGTAATTTGGACTCCATATCGGTCCGAACTTCAGCGCGAAGGTCAGGTGAAATCATGGCGTAATTGAAATCAGGAAGGTTAAGAGCATGGACAAGAACTAATTCTTCAGGAGGCGTGAGATGTGCAAGGACACCAACTGCATGTTTCGAAGAGGTGGAGCCATCAACAGCAATAGTGATTTTCATGGACCTACTATCCTTTCCAGAGTAAATGGGACTTGACATGATTATTCTTAAATCAGCAAGAGGGGTGCCACTGCAAGGCGAATTATTTTTTGATGAGCCCCGAAAAATATCTGGAAATTCTTCTATTTATCCTAATGGAGGAAATCTTCACGAGAATGATTTTGACTGAATGATGCGGCCATCATGTGAATGGCCCTCGAAGTATCGTTGCTTCCTCGATTTGGGGTAAATTGCTACAAATGAAAAATTACCAATTGTCGCAAAATGCTACAGGCAAGTGATTTTATATGATAGAGCTAAAAATTTCCCAGGATAATAGCTTGAATATAGTAATAAAGGGTTGAAGAAGCTTCCAGTATGTTTGCAAAAATGTTTGTGTTCAAACACCCCAATTGTGAATGATTCACCTCAGTGAAACAAGGAATTTTTCTATGAAACAAGAGCCTTCTTCAATCTTAGTGGTTGATGATGAAAAAGAAATGCGGGAATTGTTAAAGGACACCCTAGAAGAAGACCATTATCGAGTGGTCGTGGCCTCAGATGGCCAAGAAGCGTTAACCTGCATGCAGGCTGAGAAATTTCCAGTCGTGGTGTCCGATCTACGAATGAAAGGGATGGATGGACTTGGTTTGTTGGAACAAATCGTACAACATCACGCGGAGACGAATTTAGTCATGATGACTGCGTTTGGCACCGTACAGTCGGCCGTAGAGGCCATGAAGCAGGGAGCCTTTGATTATCTGACGAAACCGGTTAAGGCTGATGAGCTATTAGTGACGGTGCAAAAAGCGTTGCGAGAATCGCTGCTTCGTCAGGAAGTACAGCAATTACGTCAAGTGGTCAATCGTGAATTTGCCTTTGATCAGATTTTGGGCAAAAGCAAGCCCATGCGAGAGATTTTTGATCTCATTCGCCGTGTCGCCGATTCCCAGACAAATATTCTCATTACCGGGGAAAGCGGGACCGGAAAAGAGCTTGTGGCGAAGGCTTTACATTTTAATAGTCAACGGAAATTGAAGCCGTTTGTCCCTGTTAATTGTGCAGCCATTCCTGACTTGTTATTGGAAAGCGAACTGTTTGGGCATGTACGAGGGTCGTTTACGGATGCGAAATCGGATAAACGTGGCCTGTTCGAAGAGGCTCACGATGGGACCTTGTTTTTAGATGAAGTCAGCGAATTACCCATGATGCTTCAGGCCAAGTTGTTACGCGCCGTGCAAGAGCGAGAAATACGTCGGGTGGGAGCGACGAGGTCAACGGCGGTCAATGTTCGGTTGATCGCGGCCACCAATGTCATGTTGGCCGAAGAAGTGAAGGAGAAACGGTTTCGAGAAGATTTGTATTATCGATTAAATGTGATTGAAATACGTCTTCCTCCTCTTCGAGAACGAAAAGAAGATATTCCATTGTTGGCCCACGGGTTGTTGCAAAAAAGTTTGGCGGCACAACAGAAACATATTGAGGGTATTACAGATGCGGCTCTGGCTCGACTCATTGATTATCCATGGCCAGGCAACGTTCGAGAGCTAGAAAATATTGTGGAGCGTGCGGCAACATTAACGCAAACATCGAAAATCGTGTTAGAGGATCTTCCACTCAATATCCGGGATATTCAGGGTGAGGGGCAATTCATTGAAGATGCGGTTGAGCAAATCCTTCCTCTCGCGCAAGTGGAATGGTCGTATATCCGTCGTGTATTAGAAAAATTAGGCGGGAATAAATATCAAACAGCCCATGTTTTGGGTATTGATCGCAAAACCCTATATCGCAAGCTCTCCGAAATGGAAGAAGGGAAAATTTAAGAGTAAGAAATTAGGGACAAATTCTTCTTCTGAGTGTTTACTATTTACTCCGTACTGCTACGTTCTCACTAAACATTAACATATGAATAAAGAATCATCATCCTCAGAACATGATCTCAAGAAAGAGCTTCTGTCCCTTCAGCAGGAGGTGGCAGAGTTACGTGCAGTTCAAGCCATGCATCATGATACGCAAGAGGGCCTGGATGTTCTGGAACGGCAATTGGCTAGTATTGTTCACTCAGCCATGGATGGGATTATTACCATTGATGATGATCACAATATTGTGCTGTTTAATGCCGCAGCAGAAGAAATTTTCCAATGCTCTGCTTCTGATGTTCTTGGAAAACCACTGGACAAATTTATTCCTTTATCTGCGAGGTCGGACCACCATGAGCATCTTCAACGCTTTGCCCAAAGCGGGGAGACTTACCGCCGAATGGGCATGTATAGGGAAATTTCTGGGCTGCGTTACACAGGGGAATTGTTTCCACTGGAAGCGTCGATTTCGAAGGTAGAACGAGCGGGAAAACGTTGGATGACTGTTATTCTTCGAGATATTTCCCAACGAAAGCTGAGCGAAGAGAGAGCGGAATATCTTGGCCAAATATTGGAAGAGTCTTTAAATGAGCTCTATGTATTCGATGCAGAAACATGGTTGTTTCTTCAAGTGAATAAAGGGGCGCAGAAAAATTTAGGGTATACCATGGCTGAAATGTCGATCATGACCCCTGTGCAGATAAAGCCTGACTTTAGCAACGATTCCTTTCACGAACTTCTTGAGCCTCTTCGGATGGGGAACCGCAAAAAGATACAGTTCCAAACGACTCATCAAAGAAAAAATGGAACAACATATCCCATTGAAGTTCACTTGCAATATCGATTGCATGTAGGCCGTGGAGTATTCGTCGCGGTGATTCTTGATCTCACGGAAAGAATCCAGACCCAGCAACAATTAAAGGAGGTTCAACGTACCTTTTCTGCTCTTCTCACCAATTTACCCGGTACGGTGTATCGGTGTCAGAATGATAGTGACTGGACCATGGAGTTCATTAGCCAGAGTTGTCAATCTCTTACGGGCTATACTCCCGAGGCTTTTTTAGCAAGGCATGTGTCATTTGGCCAGGATGTGATTCTTTCAGATGATATTGCAAAGGTAAATCGGGAAATTCAGAAGGCCTTGCAAGCCAAAGTGTCTTTTCAGATTTCTTATCGGATAAAAACAAAGGAAAATGTGATTAAGTGGGTCTATGAGCAAGGAAGTGGAGTCTTATCTGAGTCGCGAGAGGTGAAGGCTATTGAGGGGTATATCTTTGATGTGACACAGGAGCGTCGTTTAGAGGAGCAATTACGAAAGACTGAGCGGCTAGCTGAACTGGGGACGTTGGCATCTGGCATGGCCCATGAAATTGGCACACCAATGAATGTGATTTTGGGGCGAGCAGAATTATTAATGCGCAAAGCCAAGGATGAAGTGACCAGGCGGGGATTAGAAACCATCGTGACACAGGTGGAGCGCATCACAAAAATTATGAATCAATTGTTAAGTTTTGCGCGGAAACGCCCCTCTGAACAGCGGTGTGTCGATTTAGTTTTGGTAATCGGAAATGTGTTGGAAATTCTGGTAGAGAAATTGAATAGCCAGAGTATTGACATTGTCAAAGACTATGAGTCTGATCTTCCTCAGGTGTTAGCCGATGCTGATCACATCAGTCAGGTCCTCTTAAATTTGATGTTGAATGCTTGTCAGGCCATGCTCGAGGGTGGAACGCTCACCATCAGACTCTGTGCTCGAGAAGATATGCTTGAACTGAGCCTTCAGGATACAGGTACAGGTATTCCAGAAGAGCAGATATCCAAAATTTTTGACCCCTTTTATACGACCAAGGCAGTTGGTGAAGGTACGGGTTTAGGGTTAACAGTTGTGCATGGTATTATTCAGGAACATAATGGGACCATTCATGTGACCAGTGTGCCAGGTCAAGGAACGAACTTTATCGTTTCCCTACCCATTTATTCTGCATAATCCTCAGGATTCTCGTTGTTGTGTTTCGTGTCCTTCTGGTTCCATATGGACCACGACATCCTCCACGGAATCAAAATATGTTAGCAAGAAGTTTTCCACCTCAGTAGCTAGGCCATGTGCTTGTTCTATAGACCAAGTGGGCTCAACATGAATGGAAAGGTCAACGAACACATGATTGGCCAATCCGCGTGTTCGGATTTCGTGACAATCTAAAATACCTGGAATCGTCATTATAGCGGTTCGAATGTCTTCGGGTTCTAGTCGGATGTGATCCGTCAAGGATGAGAAGACATCTTTGAGCACGATCATTGCGGTCCAAGCGATGACGCCAGCAATCACCACTGCTACAATTGGATCAATGAATGGGTAGCCAGCTTGAATGGCGATGAGACCAGCCAGCACCGACAACGATGTGAGGACATCACTTGCCGTGTGATACGAGTCAGCCGTCAGAATATCACTTTTCAACTCTCCCCCTTTTGTTTGTTCCCATTTCGTCACAAAAATATTGATGCCCATCGTGATGAGCATGATCGTAAAACTGATCGAGGTGACTTCCGGGTGCAAGTCCATCGCCCATGATCGATAGGCTTTCCAGAGGAGATAAAAACAGGTCATGATGAGAAATCCCCCAATGGCTCCAGCAGTTAACGTCTCGAATTTTTTGTGACCATAGGGATGGTTGGCATCGGGCTGAGGCGAGGCGAGCCAGAGTCCCACCAAGCCCACGACATTTGATAGGCCATCAAAAAATGAATGTAGCCCATCGGCCTGCATACCAAGTGACTGGGTGATGACTCCATAGACCCACTTTGCGGTGGCCACGAATATATTCAGCAAGAGGACCCACCATAAAATGCGACGGATTTCTTGCAGACGAGTCATGAATATCGGGAAGGGAATAGGAGTGAAGTTGTATGTGGTGTACTCGAAAAAATGAGTTGAGATCTATCTGAGGTCATGATAGCGATTCCGTGCACCCGAGTCCTCAGCATATCTGACTACTGCCTAGCTTCTCCTGAGAGGATTAAGGCTTTTCGAGTCATCATTGGACCTATTAACTCGAAGATGATGGTGGATCCAATAACAACCGAGAGAATGGTATCTTTTAATTCTGGGAAATGTTGACTAGCAAGAAGAGCCATGCCGATTGCCACTCCTGCCTGAGGCCATAGCGCAAGACCCATCCAATTACGTATGAATTTGTTCGCACCGCCGATCAATCCTCCCCACCAGGCACCAATCACACGTCCAATCAATCGAAATAGAATATAGGCTGCTCCGATGGTACCGATGCTTTGCAAGGCATGAATCTGAAATGAGGCACCAGCTAAGATAAAAAAAAGAATCATGAAAGGCCATTCAATGCCTTCAATAGCTGTGAAGGGACGCCGGTGGTGCCTGGCTAAATTGGCGACGGTAGTTCCAAGTACCATCCCAGCTAAAATAAACGATACGTGCCACCAAATGGCGAGTCCTCCACAAAGAAGAACGAACCCCAAGGCTTCTGCTTGCGTTGGTTCACCGGGTTTAATGCGTCCGGTGACATAGGCCATTGGAATTCCAATAAGCAATCCAAGCAATAGGGCGCCGCCAATTTCCCAACTCCCGAGTAACAGCATATCCCAACTGGTTCCCGGTCCATAGAGTATTTGGGCGATGGTGAGTAATACGCTAAAGAGTAAAAGCCCCCAGGCGTCATCAATGGCTACGACATTCTCTAATATTTTGGCAAACTCTCCTTTGGCATGAACCTCTCTTATCACATCAAGAGTGGCAGCTGGGGCGGTAGCCGGTGCGATACCAGCTAAGATGAGTGCCAGCTCTGGCCGAACACCGACGAGAAGGAGTCCCACTAAAACGAACATTGCAGTTCCTAAGACCGCGACAATAGAGATTCCTAGCACAATTTTACCTCGGCGCTTGAGTGATGAGAGAGTTAAATGATGGCCTAATAAGAATCCCACCATGGATAAGGCGATATCCGTGATAACGGGAAACCACTCCTCTCGAAAGTCTGGGAGGACATCCAACCCTGAAGGCCCAATGGTAAAGCCAGCCAGCAGTAATAAGGTGACTCTTGGTAATGGTGTGCGGCGTCCCAATAAATCAGTTAAAAGACCCAGAAGAAACAGGAGACCCAACATGATCAAAATTTTCGGAACAATTTCCATAGAGTCCTAAAACATGTATAGAAAAGACAGAATTAAGAACCTAAATCGATGATGTGTCAGTGGCAAAACGCTACACTTGCCAGAAGGTCTATTGGGCCGAAAAAGGGCATCGCACTTACTCTTCTGTTGAACTCCGAATCATGAAGGAAGAATAGTATGGTTATTATAGGGGAAAGAACAGCTACATAAAGTCTATGCTTGGCAAGATTCATGCGTAAATAGCAGAAGAGGCTAACTGGAGCCAAGAGATTATTCGAGAGAATTTTTTATCATATTGGAGTCTTTTAAAAATGAAAATTTTATGCCCTATTGATGGATCAGATTTTTCTCGTCTGTTAATCCAGGGTGTTGGAACAGTTTTTCGGCACAGGGTTAAGGAGATTGTCCTCATGCATGTTTTGCCTGCGAGGCATGTTGGGAAATCTCGGATTTCTCACAATAGTCAAGCCGTTTCTTTATCTGACCTCTCTACAAAAATGACTCAAGTAAGCAAAAAACTCCTACATGAGCATGTCGAACGGCTTAAAGTGGTGCTGAGTCAAGCGGGAACCAGTCGGTTGGTTTCCCTGAACACAGTGGTCATGAAAGGTGATGTTTCGGATGCCATCCTTCGAGCAAGTGAGAAAATGCAGGCTGACTGCATAGCGGTCGGGTCTAGAGGGATGAGTGATGTTCCAGGGTATCTGTTGGGGAGTGTATCGAGAAAAGTCGTCACCCATGCGTCGTGTTCTGTTTTTATGGTGAAAGGGAGGTTGGCGGTGCCCCTTTCTATGTTGCTCGCTCTTGATGGGTCAAAAGCTACGAAACGGGCGATACGAAGAATCACCAACTGGCTGGATCCTGATGACGTGGCGCTGCATGCGGTCTCGGTCGTTCCTGAAAAATTAACCGACCTGGGTTTGGAAATATTGGGAAAGCGGCAAGCCAGGGCATTGATGGCACCAGTTCGAATGCAGACCAGTGTGCTATTGGCTGAATCACGAAAGAAATTTCTCAAAGCCGGTTTTCAGGTGGATACTGAATTTCTTGAGGGAAATCCTCCGATGCAAATTGTCGAGGCGGTCAAACGTCTGAAAACGCCATTGGTTTGTGTTGGCTCAAAAGGTTTGTCAGGAATTGAACGGTTTATGTTGGGAAGTGTCTCAGAGTGGGTGAGTACGTATTCTCCGGTATCAGTATTGGTGATACGGTAGTTATACATGGCGTTCAAAGAAAGTGAGGTTGAGATTGGTGACAAATTGGTCTGATTGGCAAACGTGGAAAGTCCCAAGAGGACAAAGAATGGTTGTGATGGCCGTCATAATGTTGAGTGTCCTATGTCTTGTCCCTCTTACTTATGCGGACCATGTTCAACAGGACACACCTTCCAATGTAGGGGTGGAGGATTGTACTGGGAAGTATGCTGGCCGTCAGGTGAGCGAAGACGTTCTTCTGTCGATTTTGGCTGAACATGCCAAGTGGGTGCAACATCATCCCAATTCCAGTGGAAAGGCGGCCAATTTATGTGAGGCGGAATTGTCCGGAGCTGACTTTCGAGAGCAAGACCTCAGTGGTGCCAATTTTCAGGGAGCGAATCTTTCTCGTGCCGATTTTGCGGCTGCGACGTTAGTCCATGCGAACTTTCACAAAGCGAATGTGTCTGAAGCCTCACTGTATGCGGTAGATATGCGAGGGGCCAACGCGTCTGATGCGAAGTTTCGTCTGGCGAATTTTCGAAAAGCCGATTTGAGTCAAGCCAATTTTTCTGGGGCCGATTTGCGGGAAGCAAATTTGGCAGAGACTCGATTTCGTTTAGGTATTGTGCGTGGAGCCAATTTGGAGGAAGCGTACTTAGTGGGCGCTGATTTGGAAATGGCCAATGGTGAGGGAGCTAACATGGTTCGTGCGGATCTGCGAGAAGCAAATTTCTATCGGGCATTGTTTGCTCATGCTAAGCTGATTGAGGCAGATCTAAGTCGGAGCAATCTCATGGAAGCCGATTTCCGTTCGGCTGATTTGTCTGGAGCAGATTTAGGAGCTGCCAATCTTAATGAGGCCATACTCGAACAAGCCGATCTTCGAGAGGCCACATTGGAACGGGCGGTGCTCTATCATGTTAATCTTCATAAGGCCAATTGTGCTGGAGCAAATTTTCAAGAGACAGACTTATTAGGAGCGAATTTAAGCGAAAGTAATCTCGTACGGGCTGAAATGGATGAAGCTTTTTTGTCAAAAGCGAATTTGCAACATGCCAATCTAGAAGGTGCGGATTTGTCATGGGCTAACTTAGTAGAAGCCAATCTTTCCAAGGCCACGTTAGAATTTGCCGTTATGTTCAAAACCAATTTACAAGAAGCCATTCTGGATCGAGCGAAACTCTATCGAGCTGATGTTCGCGGAGCCAATGTGACGAAGGCGTCCTTTCGAGGGACGGGTTTGCAGGGAGTGGCAATGCGGTATGCGCATGGGTTTTCCCAAGAGCAAGTCAATGAAGCCTGTGTGGATGCTCGGACACGTCTGCCTGAAGGAATGAAGAGCCCTCCAGTCTGCCAGTGAAAGTCATCGAGGTGTGATATGAAACGTTCTGTTGTTGTCATCCTTATCCTGGCTTTTGTGGCACTGTTATGTTCGATGAATGTTCTTTCGGAGGAAGGCGAGGCCGACAAGGGGAGAGTGATCTATCTGAAGCATTGTAAGGTTTGCCACGGTCCCGAGGGGAAAGGAGACGGTTATACTCACTTTAATCCACCCGTTGCGGATCTGACAGTATCTCGCATTCAAAAGAAACCGGATAAAGCACTCTGGGAAAGTATTCACATGGGTGTTTCGGATACAGCGATGGGGATGTGGAGGTTCGTGTTGGCTGATGAAGAAATCGCCCTCGTCTTAAGGTATGTGCGTTCCCTGGCTGTAGATGAGGATACTCGTCACATTGATGATTGATTCTGCCCTCATCTCTGACGCCGTTCACGGAGTCGCCGTATTTCTGTTTCCCCTAAGGGTGCAGGATGTTTGATCCGCAGGCTCTCTGCCCATTCCCTGGCAAAGTCTCGCTGAAGATACATGTTCAATAAGGCGGTGAAAAGCATGGACAGCAATGCTCCCAAGCTGGCTAAGGCCATGTCCTTGTGGGCATCCCATACATCGCCCTGGGTTCCCAAGTACGCAATGCCTAAGTCTCCTCCAAAGATGGTTGCGGCCCCCCATTCTAAGAGTTCAAAGGTCATGGATGTGGCCATGATAAAGCTGAGAGGGAACGCATAACCCCAAAAGCCCCAAATCCCGGCAATGCGCAAGTACACCTCTCGAATGGGATAGGCCAGCAAGAGACCATATAAGAAATGGACGAGGCGGTCGAAATTATTACGTGTCCATCCGAGGAGCTCGTTCAGAGAATGGCCGGTGATCGATTCCCACCATGAATCATAAGGAACTTCCGCATAGGTATAATGGGCGCCGACGACATGCAGACCTCCAAAAAGGAAAAGCAAGGTGTAGGAAACTTTCGAGAAGGGAAATCGGTGATAGGTCAAAGCAAGAATAGGAACAACAACAAGTAGCAACACGTTTTCAAGAAGCCAGTCATGTCGATGCAACGGGTGAATGGCAAACGCAATCCATTCCATCAAAAATAGTCCTGCCAGGATGGGCACAAAATGTTTATGAGAATAAGTCATTCGGGAAGGAAGAAGCAGAGAGTTTCATAGTCGTATTATAGAATGTCGATCTGTTGAAGTGACATGCCAGAGGCTGATTAAAAAAATAGATGAGATTGATACTATAATAGAATTATGTATAGTAGAAGTAGGCATTCTGAACTTCATAGTAAGCATAAATATTACCATGAAAATCTTTATGGCTTTCGAGCATTCACGGCTTGAAACTAAAATCTTTCAACCCATCGCTCGAATCTTCTTGTTTAAAAAAATGGAATGTGCGGTATAGGGACAATTTCGGTCGCAAGGAACCAATTGTCCTGCACGAACATCCATGAAAGAGTCTCTAATGAAAATGGAGAGCCCTGATGTTTGCCGTCATTGATGTCGGTGGTTCACATTCGCCCTATGTGACTGGCATATTCCGAGACCGAAAGGTGCCTAAAGTATCCAAAACCTCAGCCATAGAGGCAATCGGACACCAAGACAAGACTGCCGAACAGTCACCCCATAAAAGCTCTTCTTCTTTCCAAACTCGATTTTATGAACAAGTGCAAGCCTTTTCAGAAACTACTCCTTCTGCGTTGTTAGCTCGAGATATCATGGCTTCTCCTGTGACATCCCTTTCTTTGCATACATCGCTCGCTCAGGCTTGGGAATTGGTGAAGGACAAGAGATTTCGCCATATTCCGATTCATTCTCAAAAAGGCACATTGGTTGGGATTTTATCGGATCGAGATCTCGCCCGTGGGACGGTCGAATCCGCTTTAGCAGGCATTAAAGGGTCGGCGTATTTGGCCAAGGTCAGTATCGAACCCTATGTGAGTCATCCGGTGTTAGTGGCTGCCCCTGAGGCTACGCTACTCGCTATTGCGCGCGTATTATTAGAAGAACGCATTGGTGCGATTCCTGTGGTGTCACAAGATAAGGCCTTATTGGGCATGATCACGCGCAGTGATATCTTGCGGGTGATTGTCTCGCATCCCCAATTTGAACAATGGGGTTAATAGGAACTGTCGCATCGGTATTGCTTCAGTGGTGGTCTCAAGTCAAAGCAAGAAAATGGACCGAAGCGTTTTTACAATAGAGGAGGCATTATGCTTGAACAGGGAGAGAAACTTTTAATTGTCCATCGTCGATTGTTTGAAACAGATACTCCACGATTTTTTGTCGGAGAAGTTCAGGTCTATGAGGCAGGGATAGCCAAAGTCAAAGGGTATACGTTTGTTAGAGATCTGTTTAGCGGAAATATGAAAAAGAAGTCCGATGCTCGCACCAAAATCATGTCAATTGTCTCAGGGACGTTCATTGTGTATCAATTACCGGTTACCGTTCTTATGGATTCAGTGCGATTTGATCTAGATCAAGACGGTGATCTGATTCTAAGGGACGATGGAGGGTTTTCGATGGATGTTGCGGAATCAGTGCATAAACACCAAGTGGATTAGTCGAAAAACATTAAGCTACTGTTACTGAATGAGATAGATAGACATCCTGAATTGCATTCAATAGAGCGATCCCCTCTTTCATCGGTTTTTGGAACGATTTGCGGCCACTGATGACTCCCATTCCCCCAGCACGTTTGTTAATGACGGCCGTTCGAACGGCCTGGTGCAAATCGTCCTTGCCCGATGGCCCACCCGAGTTGATCATGCCGACTCGACCCATGAAGCAGTTGGCTACCTGATAGCGTACTAAATCGATGGGGTGTTCACTGGTCAGTTCTCGGTAGACTCTATCGTCGGTGCGGCCGAAATGAATGGCGGGATACCCGCCGTTCTTTTCGGCCTGTTTTTGCTTGATGATGTCCGCCTCAATGGTTGCACCCAAGTAGTTCCCCTGGCCCGTCAGGTCTGCAGCATTGTGATAGTCTTTTCCATCTTTTTTAAATGCACTGTTCCGCAGATACGCCCATAGCACCGTAGCCAGACCCAGTTCATGGGCATGCGCAAAGGCTTCGCTGATTTCTTGTATTTGGCGACGGGCTTCCGGAGAACCGAAATAGACCGTGGCACCTATGGCCACGGCACCTAAGTTAAAGGCCTGGTTTACACTCGCGAACAGGGTTTGGTCATGGATAGCAGGATACGTTAACAGTTCGTTATGGTTGATCTTCACAAGGAAGGGAATTTTGTGAGCATATTTTCGGCCCACGGAACCCAGGATGCCGACGGTCGAAGCCACGGCGTTGCAGCCGCCTTCAATAGCGAGTCGAATAATGTTCTCAGGATCGAAATAGATGGGATTCGGAGCGAACGAGGCACCTGCAGAATGCTCAACACCTTGGTCGACTGGAAGAATTGACAAGTATCCTGTGCCGGCTAGTCGCCCGTGATTAAAGAACGTTTGCAGGCTCCGCAAGGTGCGTGGTCTACGGTCGCTTAACGTAACGACTCGATCGACGAAATCTGGTCCTGGTAAGGCCAAACTGTCTTTGGGGATAGTTGTACACTGATGCTGAAGAAGCGTTTTTGCTTCGTCAGATAAGACGGTTTCAATGTTAGTCATTATGTGGTCTCCTAATCATTGTGCGTGAAGATTACGTCAATCATATTCTTCTAGAAAGAAATTCCTTAAGAGGATAAAGAAGTATTATAAAAATGGTTGCCTCATTCGGGCTTCCAGTCGCTCATTTAAATTTTCCAATAAGGTTTGCATATAATTTTCCTGGCTAGTGTCGACGGTGAGCGTCAGAGTTTGTTCATCAGCTCGCAAAGGCTGTGCGTGGTCACGTTGTACATTCAACACTTCGGGTGTGGCATCAGAGGGATCCTGGCCAATTTCCTTGCGAACACATATGCGTTGTTCGAGCATAGTGTTCGGTGCCACACAATGTAAGATGAGAAAGGGGACCTGAAGCGTGTTAGCCACTTGTCTTATGAGGTCGCGGTGCTTTTCTTGGAGAAACGTTGCATCCAACAAAACAGGGAAGCCGGCTTCAATGACATAAGTCGCTAACTCAGCCAGTCGTTGATAGGTTTTCTCGGTCTGTTGGCTGTCATACATTCCGGTATTCACTTCAAATGTGTGGTGCTCAGTGACTTTTAGGCTACTAAGTCTTTTTCTTTCGATGTCCGACCGAATCTGAATGATTCCTTTCGCTTGGGTTAATGCCAGACTCACAGTGGATTTTCCTGAACCAGATAATCCATGAGTGATCAAAAGGATAGATGGTTCTTTGTCCATGTGTTGGCGCGCAAGCTGTAGATAATGTCGGTAGTTAACTGAAGACTCTAGATAATCTTGTGTCTGAGGGGAAACTTGTTCTCTGCGAAGGATGGCAACTTTCGCCCTCACCAATGCACGATATACTAGATAATAGGGCAGCAACCTGAGTCCTTCATAATCACCGGTATGTTGGAGATACCCATTCAAGAACTGATGCCCGAGGTGTGGATAGCCGTGTTCCTCTAGGTCCATGATCAGAAATGCTACTTCACTCATCACATCAATCCAGCGCAATTCGGCGTTGAATTCAATACAATCAAAGGGTGTGATCTCTCCGTCGATGATCGTCATGTTGCGCAGGTGGAGATCCCCGTGGCATTCCCGAATAAAGCCGTTCTGTTTTCTGTAAGCGAAATATGGTTTTAGCTGTTCCCACTGTTCTTGTGTCCATTGCCGAATACACTCGAGTTGTCTGCATTCTTCATCCGTTTTCAGAGTAGGAATGATGTCACGGAAATTTTCACTGACCCAGTGATGAATCAGATTGGAACGACCAAAATCAGAGCCCGGTGCAGCATGGTCGGTGGTCTGGTGAAAGGTGGCAATCTTTTCACTCAATTGGTCAATATGGGCAATCTTGAGTTGTTTGTGTTCGGCTAGTTCACTTAAGAGTTGCTTGCCAGGGAACTGGCGCATGTGCACGGCGTATTCCAACACCGACCCAGGCCCGCCTATATGTGGGTGCGTGAGTGTTCCACAGATCTCGACAACTTCCAAATAGATAGTGGGTGCAAAGCGCTGATTAAGACGCACCTCTTCCTCACACCAGTGGCGACGCTTTTCTAATGTCGAAAAATCGAGAAACCCGAAGTCAACAGGCTTCTTAATCTTGTAGACGTGCTTGCCCGTGAGCAATACCCAGGCGGTATGCGTCTGAATGAGGTGAACGCCTTCAATCGGATGGACATATGCTTCTGAATGGTGGAGCGCTTCGATTAGCCGTTGACCACGTTGCATGGCTGCCATCGTCATGTGTGAAATGTCTTTGTCCTGATGTAAATGAGAATTCATAATAGAATGTGTATCTAGAATCGTAAGCGTATGCTGCCGTACCGTCTTGCTGCCTTTTTTGGGCCGACAATATGATATGACGTAAAGCAATGATGAAACCAAACGGTCTATCTGTTTCAGGACCTGAGAAATGTTTCATTCCCCAGAAGAAAGCTGAGCTGCTTTATGAAATGGATTATTGTCACTGTGGCTTTTCGCACCATTATCCCAAGAACGATTGTCGATAAAAGTCCCTTTTTTTACTACTCACTATAGTCTGCCGCAAGAATCTCAGGCTGTTCAGGCCAAATTTCTTTTGTTTTGACAGCTTCCAAAAACGGCAAGGGCTTTGCTGATCATTCATTGAATCCCATCACGCATTGAACAAGAAGGTTTCGAATAAATGATTATGGAGGAAATGATGAAACGAATAGCGATCAACGGACTCGGGAGGATTGGGCGATTAATTTTACGGCGATACTGTGAGGATGCACCAAAAGGCGTGGAGATCGTAGCGGTCAATGATTTGGTTGCACCAGAGAATTTAGCATATCTCGTTCGGTTTGATTCCGTGCATGGACGTACGGCGTATCCTGTGACGAATGAAGGGGATAGACTGCTCCTGAAAAAGCATCGGATTAAAGTCTATGCCGAAAAGGATCCAGCTCGGTTGCCATGGAAAGAATTGGACGTGGATGTTGTGCTTGAATGTACCGGGTTATTTACCAAACGCGACCTTGCTGCCAAACATTTGGCTGCCGGTGCTAAACGAGTCATTATCAGTGCTCCTTCGGCAACGGCAGATGTGACGATTGTTCCTGGTGTGAACGATCACCACTTTGAGCCAGCGAATCATCAGATACTCTCGTTGGCATCCTGTACCACGAATTCTTTGGCCCCACCGCTCAAAGTGCTACAAGAAAATTTTGGAGTTGAATATGCCATGGTTACGACCGTGCATGCATATACCATTTCTCAAGCGCTAGTTGATGGTCCGGCTAAAAAACTACGCCGAGGGCGGGCTGCAGCGATCTCACTGATTCCGACGACCACGGGAGCGGCCGTGGCGACAACGCAAGTGCTTCCGGAGCTTAAGGGACGATTAGATGCCATTTCTATCCGCGTGCCTGTCGTGGATGGAGCGATTACTGACATGGTCGTGCACCTTGGGCAAGAATGTAGTGCGGAGCAGGTGAATGAGGTATTCAAAATAGCGGCAGAAGGCTCCATGCATGGCATTCTCGACTATAGTGAAGAGGAACTCGTCTCAGCGGACATTCTTGGAGACTCTCACTCCGGTATTATTGATGCCCTTTCGACGCGAGTCTTGCAGGGCCGTGTTGCGAAGGTTCTGGTTTGGTATGACAATGAATGTGGGTATGCTCGACGCTTGTTAGATGTATTTGAACGTCTACCGCTCTGAGGCGGGTTTGAGAAATAATGTTCTTGTTTCTCGATTGATTTTTCGCGAACCGTTCAGGTCGGAGCAACATCAGACTTTCCTTTAAGCAATAACACCGAGCAAGGGGCATGGTGAATGGTCGCATGGGAAATACTTCCATGAGCAAGTCGGTTCACAGTTGATCGATTGTAGGTGCCCATGAGCACGAGTTGAGGTTGAAGACGAGCAATATGCTCTTGAATGACTGAAGCCGGAGCTCCTTGTTCGACAATCCAATCAGCTTGATAACCCAAGTTGTTCAAAGTGTTAGTGACATCTTGTGTAAATTGAGCACTTTCTGACTGGAGCTCTTTTTTCCAGGCATCAGGTAACAAGGTTCCAACGGGAAGTATTGGTTGCGTAAATGGGATCACATGCAACACGGAAAGATGAGGAAGAGGTTGAAAAGGCTTCTGGGCTAACCATTCGATCACCCATTGCGTATCCAGTGGATGTTCAATGGGAAGTAGAATGCTGTTGAGTGGTATCAAGGAAGATTTGACAATGAGTGTAGGACAGAATGCATGGGTGGCTACTTGGTGTGACACGCTTCCCAGGACATGTTCTGTTATTCTTCCCAGCCCGCGTGAACCCATGATGATCAAGTCTGCACTTTCTTTGCGAGCCATTGAAAGAATCGTGGATGCGGTATCGCCAATTTCGAGATGTTGGGACACCTCACCACACACAGCTGGGAGATGAGAAGCTGCTCTTTTGAGAATTTGTGAACCTTCTTTTCGCAACGCCTGTTCGGCAGCTTCCGAAAATTTTCGACCCACACTCATGCCTGTTCCTGGATAGGCGAGTTGTGGAATGGAAAAACAATGAAGCAATAAGATGCGAGAAGGCGGAGCAAGAGCATGAAGGCTTTGTACCGCTTCATCTGCCTCGGGTGAGCCATCGATCGGAACGATGATTGTCTTGAGATGGCGATTCGTGTTTTCTTGGCTTGATTCCATCATGTTTTTAGTGGTGTTCTTCCACCAGGCTCTTGTAGTGCTGAAGGGGATAGAAGCAGGGGATTCACAATGCCTTCTTCCCAGGCATCGAAGCCTCCTGCGAGATCGACAATATTCTCAAAATCATGATGCTCTAAAATGCTTGTCGCAATGGATGAGCGATAGCCACTCGAACAGTACACGGCGATGGTATGATCTCTTGGAATTTCTTCAAGACGTGTCGAAAGATGTTGGAGTGGAATATTGCGACTGTCATCGATGTGACGGATATCCCACTCATGCGTTGATCTTACGTCCAATAGGTGAGGTCGATCAGCTCTCATCAACTGTTCCTCAAGGTGCGTCACAGTCATTCGGTTTGTGTGTCGGGTCAGTTCTGGGGTGGAGGCCAATGCATGAATGCCATGATTCAGAAAACCTTTGATCTGATCTAATCCGACACGACCTAAGCGAGTGATGGTCTCTCGTTCTTGTCCTGGTTCACTGATGACGATGATTGGGGTTTCCCGATCAAGCAGGCTTCCTGCCCACATTTCAAGTTTTCCGGTGAAGCCGATATTGATACTTCCACAGAGATGTCCCATGCCAAATTCCTTTGGAGAACGAACGTCAAGAATTTGTGCGCCGGCACTTTTTTCATGAAGGATCTGATCGACAGTCAAAGGCTGATAGGCTTGAGAGAGGATCTTCTCAAGAGTGGGGTGTTCTCGTCGATTCAAGAGGGCGACATGTGAAAAATAGGATGGAGTCTCCAATTGATCAGTCGTCACGACATCAATAAACGTCTGTTTACTCATCGGTTTCAGGGCGTAATTGGTGAGTTGTTCGCTCTCCAATGTTGAGGATAACTGATCACTGAGATGTTTTCCGCACAAACTGCCGGCGCCATGGGCTGGAAAAATTTTGGTGTGTGGAGGATGAGACAGAATGTGGTGATGGAGTGAGTCGTACAGTTGGTTGGCCAGTGTCTGGCTATCCACTCCGAAAGAGGCCATCAAGTCTGGGCGTCCTACGTCGCCGACAAACAGCGTATCCCCTGTCAAAATGGCCGCTGGCCGTTCAGCGTCTTTTTTGACATCGTAGACCACGATGGAAATACTTTCGGGTGTGTGGCCGGGAGTTTCCAGAATTTTCAGGCGTGTGGATCCAAATTCAATTTCATAACCATGTCGCAGGAGATGAAAGCCATAATTGGCTTTCGCATGAGAGCCGAGGTAGATGTCTGCACCAGTACGATGGTGCAGTTCGAGATGCCCGGCTAAAAAATCAGCATGAAAATGAGTAAGAAAAATATACTGGAGCGTCAAATGATGCGAGTCGAGGTCGCTGAGGTATTGATCAATATCTCGTTGTGGATCAACAATGGCTGCGAGGTGACTTTCCTCGTCCCCAACCAAATAAGAAGCGTGTGACAAACTCTGGAGATAATATTGCTTGAAAATCATGGTATTCTCCACTTGTTACAGGAATAGAGGATGATGGACGGATTGAGTCCCTATGGTTGCACCTAACATTTCTGCCTAAGATTGGGGAGAAGCGCAGCCTGAACCTTTCTCGTAACTTATGATTGGTGTGTGGTTTGTGTGCCATGTTCATGGAGTCCTTCTTTTGGGTCTGAATCAGAATGATCATGAATGACTTTGCAGCTGTTGATGCCGAATGCATGCCAGACTGGGCAATAGCCGATGATGCCGGTTACCAATGAAATGAGACCACCCACCATGAGCACAAAATCACCCCATCCCGGCAAGATGGAAAATCCGGATAAAGCTAATAGAGCAATGCCGACCCCGACACGAATAATCTGTTCATGATGTCCTAAGTTACGCAATGCTTTCATCACACACCTCCTAGTCACACGTGAACTGCCACTTGAAAATCATGATGAGATTGATCAATGTAGTTGCTACTCCGGCCGCTCCCAACACTTGGTTTGCATTGAATGGGCATCCCACAATTTGCAACGTTCCTAAGCGCATGGCTTCTGAGGTTAATGATTGAGTCGATTGTCCACCTAATACGACAACCTTCCCTCCATATCCTTGGATTCGGAGTTGGCGCAAAATGTCCAAACCACTGGGATGGGACATGTACAAGTCCAATATAAGCACGGAAGGTTAATGGCAAAAGACCGCTTCAATAATATTGTCTCCTTCTTCGAGAAGAAGAAACTCTTCTTCTTCAGTCAGTCTTCGCTGTAAATGACTTCTTAAGATAGGGTCGATTGTGGCGATCAAGAGCATGGGCGTCTGTTCCTCATTGCGTGTATGTAGAAACAGTAGATCAAGAGCTGTGCCACAAACTGATGAACGCGGAAATTCTGTGTTTTCTCATGCAGCGTCTTGGGAAACGATAGGATTTGTCGCAATATTCCTCACTCACGTATGGAGGATGTAGCGGTTGGCTACACGAAAGACTTCGAATAGAAAAATATTTTATGAGAGTCGGGGAGTGATAGTTTTGGTGAATGAGCAGATAACACTCCCAGTGTTTCGGAACGCATCTATAAAAGTTCTCTTTTTAAAAAAAGAAGGGTAGGTGGATTTGAGAATTCAATTTTTCCTATGAATACCCGCCTATCTTGCCTACGAAAATGCTTGTGTTCATCCTCCATAAACATTGATGATGTGACTCTCAATGAGTTGATTCATGAGGTCGGTTCGGGAAATCATGCCAACAAGTCGACTGTCGCGAACTACTGGAATTCGAATAATTTGATGATCAATCATCTGCTTGATGACCATCTCGGCTGTCGCGTTCTCTTCAACGGTGATGGGTTGTGGAGTCATAATGTCTTCCGCTTTCAACCCATGTAAGTCTTCCCCAGTAAGCAACGTTTTCAAGACATCAAATTCGGTGATGATCCCAACAAGCTGATTCCCCGTTTCAATGACCGGTACGCCGCTATTTGTTCCTGAATGGAGAAGGATAGAAACTTCTCGTGCGCTATAGTGTCGTGTCACCGCGACCATGCGCGTGTGCATCAGATCTCGGGCTTTCAAGTGAAGATTGGGTGCCGTCATCATTCCTCCTTAAGCATAGTTAATTGTGCAAAGGTCATTCAGATCCATTATTCCCCCATTCCCTTTATCACAGGTTTTAGCAAAGAGAGTGCCATGAGATGGTACTTCTCAATTGAAGCAGGGGTTCTGAGAAATTTTGGTAGGGCATAGAGTTTGCTTTGTTTTTTGTTGAGATTTCAACGTGGTGGAAGAAAGATACTTAAAGTTCTTAAGAATATTGCTCATCTAGTCTAACTGGTTGAGGAGAGGAATGTTTTCATGAAAACGACTCTGATAAAAGTTATCGTAGTGATGGGCCTTGCGTTGGTGGGGATTCAATTAATACCTGTGACTATGAACAATCCTCCGATTGAGGAAGACATCTCAGCATCGACAGACGTGAAAGCGATTCTGAAACGTGCCTGTTACGATTGTCATTCACATGAGACGGTCTGGCCAGGATATAGTCGAGTGGCGCCAGTTTCCTGGCTGTTAGCCTGGGATGTGGCAGAAGGTCGAGAAGAACTCAACTTCTCGAGATGGAATCGATATGGAGAGAAAAAACGCAACAAAATGATCAAGGAAATCTGGGAAGAGGTGGAGGAAGGCGAAATGCCGCCGTGGTTCTATGTTCCTTTACACCCTGATTCGCAGCTTTCAGAGCAGGATCATGCCGTACTGCGGGCCTGGGCCGCGACTGTACCGGCTGTATCTGAAGAGGAGAATGATCATTAATAAGTAGGATAAAGCCGAGAGGAGCACTGTTCTTTTTTCTCATTACCGAACCAAGGAGGACATTCAATGATTCAAGAAGTGGAAGGGGATATTTTGTTAACCAAAGCTGGAGCCGTAGTGCATGGTGTAGCACCTCATGATAATTTTGCTAATGGGTTAGCCCTTTCGCTACGCGAGCGGTGGCCGGCGATGTACAAAGATTTTAAACATGCTTGCCAGTTGTCTGCACCCAAGCCTGGAGAGTTATGGGCTTGGGGAGGGCCAGGGGGTGTGCGCATTATTAATCTTCTCACGCAGGAGCCACCATCCAACCACGGCAGTCGACCGGGGAAAGCTTCGGTTGAAAATGTCAATCATTGTCTCAAGGCTTTGCGAAAAACTATTGAAACAGAGAAATTCACAAGTGTGGCATTACCGAAGTTAGCCACAGGCGTTGGCGGGTTGGATTGGAAAAATGTCAAACCGTTGATTGAAAAACACCTGGGCGACCTGTCTATTCCCATCGTGATCTATTCAACGTATCATCCTGGAGTCCAAGCCGTAGAAAAACTGTAAAAGGGGAATAATCAAGCATAAGAAAGGGAAAGAATGATTATCCCTTTTGGCGTCATTCCCGCGTAGCTGGGGAGCCAGATAGGATTTCTTGAAGCTGAATGCCTGCTTCAAACTGTGGGTATGACGGCTATACAATGGGCATTTGTTTAGCTATGTGCCGAAGGTAGACCACAACCTCTATATATTATCCTTCATTTGACCTGCTCCTGACTAGGTGAAAGTAATAGCGTTAGCTTCAACTTCTGACCAAACAGCAGTGTTTGTATTTCTTTCCGCTCCCGCATGAGCAAGGAGTATTTCGGCCCAGTCGTCTGGGTTCGGCTTTCACCATGGACACCAGTGCTTTTTTAACTCGAGATTGTGGGTTTTGCTGAAAGACTCGTTCAAGCATGGCATATAACTCAGGATGCTTTCGTTTCATTCTATCTGGATTTTCAAAAAAGTACTCAGAAGCGACCGCAAAAAACTCAGCTTCATTTTTCAATCCATACGGATTGATATCCGAATGGCCGGATCGGATGTTTCCCATTTCTTGATGTAGCAGCTTAAGCCATGGGGTGACGACAGACCGTGGGAGTCCAACAGAAGGTACGCCATCGACTGCGCCGTCCGACTTATCGAGTAAATGGGTAAATTCATGAATTCCCACGTTTGTTCGATCTTGGCCCGCACGAAAACCTTGCAACAGCTCAGGCTTGGAGAGAATCATCATGCGATTCATCGCCCCGCGCCCGACCATGCCCAGCACATCGCGATCCCCCATGTGCCCAATTTCGTATTGTTCATTAAAGGTGGTCGGGTAAATGAGCACCTCACTAATTTGGTCCCACTCCCACCCAGGAAATCCAAAAATGGGAATGATTGCACTCGCCGCAACCAACACACGTACCGTGTCATCGACTGAAGTCTTGATACCGGTGATTCGTTTTTCAAACAGAAAGATTCGCACTTCCTCTCGAAAACGATCCTTCTCTGATTTATCGAGTGCCTGAAAAAATGGCACCTCCCGTTGTAAAATGTTTTCCCAAGATGCTGGAAATATTTGTTTCCGAAGGACCGTTCGACGACGGTCTTTCCGAGTCAGAAATCTATAAAGAAACAGGGCCACAAGAAACGCCACGACAATGCAGAAGAAAATCTCGGAAGTTGCGTGTCTCCCAGACAACAACATCATGAGGAGTAACAAAAAAGCAATACTTGAAAAGAGCAAGGATAACCGACGGGTCAGTTGTTCTTGGGAGCGACGTGTGTCCATGTTATGCAACGATTGTGACAGTAAAAGGTTGACAACATGCGTCCTCCTAGCAAGAGAGATGGCTTCTACTGGCTTACTCAGGCTCAGAACTCACGTAGCCTAGCAGGATGTCGCGCCTTGCGACGATGCCGATCAGCTTTCCATCTTTATTATCTATGACGGGCACCCGAATAACATGATTGGTCTGCAGAACATAAATCAATGTCCGTATATCCGTGTGGGACGTCACACTGATCGCTTCGTGGGACATAATTTGGCCAGCTGATATGTCACTCAATTTCTTGCCGCTATCGAGCACTCCAAGAAGGTCGAATTCCGTAACAATTCCCACCAACCGTTGGTTGCCGTCGACAATCGGCACTCCGCCAAATCCCTCAATCATCAATGAGGCTAACACATCCCCTTTCGTCCGCTCATGGCCGAATTCGACCTCTTGCACCATGACATCAGCCACACTCAATCGGTCAAAAAACGATACTTCAGATTCGGGAGCCTTCTTCTTTTGGTTCATGATGGTGTCCTTCCTTGCTCTGATATGCCGATGTAATCCTGGTTCGTTAAGGCAGCAATAATTTCTGAGATAATTTTAGTCCGCTTTTCTTTCGATATCTTGGCAACATCATACTGAGACAGGGGAATATTATTTCAATCATCTTGCCTATGCCATGAGAACCTTTATGTTTATTTCCCCCAATCTATTGTCAGTTGCCACTCGTTCAGAGCAAACAAGATTGAGATGGGGTATCCTTCTTAGGGCACTCAGCAAAGTTGGAATCCAGATTTGGGCCCGAGAAAAAATCGTTGGGGGCTCTACCAATACCCCATGATCTCTGACCAGTCTGGTTCAGATGTAGAGTTAAGGTAAGCCCGAAGAATGTCCCGCCGCGCTACGATACCAATCAATTTCCCACGTGAATCGACGACCAGCATCCGAATGAAACGGCTTGATTGCAAAATACCAATCAATGTGGCGATGCTTGTGTCAGGAGTGACCGAGGCTGGGTGCCGGGTCATGATTTCGCAGGCAGGGAGGTCGTTCCAGTTACGTCCTCTCCCAAGGGCAGTGAGAAGGTCGTACTCGGATACAAATCCGATTAACCGCTGCTGCTGATCCACAATCGGTACGGAACCAAATCCCTCCACCATGAAGGAGGCTAGAGCATCTGCTTTGGTCTTATCATCGGCAAAATCGATTTGCTTCTCCATGATCTGGTCTACTGTCAGGCACGTAAACCCAGGATTTTGAGATTTGCCAGTTTTTTTCATCTTAACTTTCCTCCTTTACTATCCCACTTCCCTATTCGAATAGGACCGGTGTCGTCTTAGTAAACGAGTATTCTTCGGTAACTTTTTTCTACTAACCAAGGCATTTTTCCACCTCAAGGATTTTTACCGTGGTTTTCACGACGGTGTCGGGATTGAGTGAGATACTATCGATTCCCTGTTCTACGAGAAACTGCGCAAACTCGGGGTAGTCGCTGGGGGCTTGGCCGCAGATGCCAATCTTCCGGCCTTTGCCTTTTGCGGCTTTAATGACCTGAGCGATAACACGTTTGACGGCCGTATTGCGTTCATCAAATACATGGGCCACGATTTCGGAATCGCGGTCCACCCCTAATACCAACTGTGTGAGATCATTCGATCCGATTGAGAATCCGTCGAAGATCGCAGCGAACTCTTCAGCCAAGATGACATTACTTGGGATTTCACACATGACATAGACTTCCAAGCCCTTGTCTCCTCGCTGAAGCCCGTGTTGTGCCATCTCATCCAGAACTCGTTTACCTTCTTCAACCGTTCGGCAAAAGGGGATCATGAGCTTGACATTTGTGAGTCCCATATCTTCTCTGACTTTTTTCATAGCCTGACATTCCAATGCAAATCCTTCCCGATACCGAGAATCATAGTAGCGCGAGGCGCCTCGGAATCCGATCATGGGATTCTCTTCAATCGGTTCGAAATTCTTCCCCCCAATTAAATTGGCGTATTCGTTCGACTTAAAGTCGCTCATTCGGACAATGACATCTTTGGGGTAGAACGCTGCCGCAATCATGCCCACTCCTTGAGCGAGTTTGTCTATGAAGTACTGGGTTTTGTCTGAATATGCTGTGGTGAGATGATCAATTTTCGCTTTGGCGCTGGCATCTTCTAGCTGTTCATAATCCAGTAGTGCCAAAGGATGGATCTTAATGAAAGTGTTGATAATAAATTCCTCACGAGCCAGTCCTACTCCATCATTAGGAATGAAAGAAAGTGAAAAAGCCTCTTCAGGGTTTGCCACGTTCATCATGACCTGGGTTTTTGGGTGTCCAAGATTTTTGAGAGGAACTCGTTCGACTTCAAAAGGAAGTTTCCCTTCATAGACGAATCCGGTATCGCCCTCCGCACAGGAAATGGTCACCACTTGTCCTTTTTTCAGAACCTCGGTGGCGCGCTCCGCACCGACGATGGCTGGAAGATCAAGTTCCCGACTGACGATCGCGGCATGACAGGTCCGTCCGCCACGATTCGTGACGATGGCAGCCGCCTTTTTCATGATGGGCTCCCAATCCGGATCCGTTTTGTCCGTGACCAACACGTCTCCATCTTGAAAGTCTTGAAGATGTTGGACATGTTGAACTACACGAACCGGCCCCTGTCCAATTTTCTCCCCCACACTCCGCCCTTGAATGAGAATCGGTCCTCTTTGGGTCAGGTGATAGGTTTCCAAGACATCGAGATCTTTTCTGGATTGAACCGTTTCGGGTCGGGCTTGCACAATGAACAGATCCCCTGTTTCCCCATCCTTTGCCCATTCGATGTCCATGGGACAGGGGCGGCCTTTTTTAGCCGTATAGTGGTCTTCTATAATGCAACCCCATCGGGCAAGAATCAGAATTTCTTCATCAGTAATGGCAAACCGTTTTCGGTCCTCAAGAGCGACCGGCACGTTTTTGACCATCTTGCTTCCTCCGATATCGTAAATCAGTTTGTATTCTTTGCTTCCCGAAATTTTTTGAAGAATTGGTCGGAAGCCCTGCATAAGGGTTGGTTTAAACACATAATATTCATCAGGATTGACCGTTCCCTGCACCACGTTCTCTCCAAGTCCATAGGACGCATTGATCAGACTCACATCAGGGAAACCGGTTTCTGTATCAATGGTGAAAAGGACTCCCGCCGCTGCCAAATCGGAACGCACCATCTGCTGCACACCAATTGAAAGGGCAATTTGAAAATCATCAAACCCTTTATCGACGCGGTAGGAAATGGCCCGATCGGTGAACAACGACGCAAAACACCGTTTGCAGGTCTCCAGTAATGAGAGATCTCCTTGGACATTCAGGTAGGTTTCCTGTTGCCCGGCAAAACTGGCATCGGGCAAATCCTCTGCCGTGGCGCTGCTCCGAACGGCAACATCCGCAGGCCCCATAAGTTCTTCGCTCAACTCCTGGTAGGAAATGAGGATGAGGTCTTCAAGGTCAGAGGGAAGAGTTGAGCCAAGAATAGCCTGACGAACTTGCTTGCCCCGTTGGCGAAGATTGTCGAGATCATTGGTATCGAGATCTCTCAGGACTTCATGAATCGTCGAATCAAGTTTGGCTTCACGAAGAAAGTATCGGTAGGCCTCAGCGGTAATGGCAAATCCGTTGGGGATCTTAACTCCCTGGGGCGTTAAGGCTTGATACATTTCGCCAAGAGAAGCATTCTTTCCGCCAACAAAGGGAATATCCTCTGCGCTAATTTCTTCAAACCAGCGTATATACTTGGCCTGCGAGGTTTTTAGTTTCATGATTAGATGGTTCCGAGTTCAGGGGGTGCTGTTAATACACATCATACGGATCAAAGGCGGTGACGTGTGCACTCGGTTGTTTGCGGCCAGAAAGAGAAATCGACTTTTCACAATGGGGGCATGTGAATTGTTCAACATGGGTTTCTTCAGAATATTCGCTGCTGACCATTACTTGAGGCGATCACGAACAGTAACAGAGTTGAAATCCTAAGGATTGTCCCATTTCCGCGTGACCAAGCTGTATTGCGCGTTCGGCTTCCTGAATCTTTTCATGAATGGCTCGTTGTGCTTTACTTGCTGACAACTGATCTTTTGCTGATTTCAAAAGATTGATCGCTTCATTCATCACACTCATTTTTCTGCCTTCATGAAGATTGTTGGCAGAAATCCTTCTTTACAGTTCTCCTTCAAATGAATTCTCGCAACGACATTTAACGCTTCCGCACCTAATCTAAGGCAAACGAGATGTTGGCATTTATCCGGTACTTAGTGATCTTGTTATTCTCCACTTTGGCGTTCATGTCCTTGATATAAATGGATTTGATCCCATGAACGGATTTGGATGCTCGCATCACAGCCTGCGAAGCAGCATCTTCCCAGCTCTTGTCCGATTCGGCGAGCACTTCGATTACTTTCAACATGTCTGTCATGGCTACACCTCCTTCATGATGGAAATAGTTTAATGAATGGTGAACACATCATCGTCAATCTGACATTAAGCGAACATGAGAAAATAGGCATGAAACTCTTAAGGAACTTGAATCGACTTGAGATACGATAATAATTGCCAGATCCGCCCTCGTACTTGATCGGCCCATTCCGTTTCAATCGACACCTCATCATGCGGGATTCGGAACCATACCCCAAAGACGGGCATCTCACGTGTCCCATGACCGGGTACATCCACACGGCCATCAATCATGCGATACGCTTTCCAGAAGGGAAACGTTCCTTTGTTGCGCTGACGCAAAGTTGTCAGGTCTGCAGGTTTTGGTTGAAGCACAGGGGCTCTTGGCCCGTTCCCCATGGCTTGTGGTCCATGGCACGTTTTGCAAAACTT
Source organism: uncultured Nitrospirota bacterium (assembly GCA_937139405.1). Taxonomy (GTDB): domain Bacteria; phylum Nitrospirota; class Nitrospiria; order Nitrospirales; family UBA8639; genus Nitrospira_E. Next base: position 172,524 of record CAKZPV010000004.1, on the reverse strand, counting down.
TTCATACAGATACCGACCGCCTCCAATCACCTCCTGTTGTTGTGACCATGCAGAGCTAATCACTATCCCGAGCGTCGTCATCGTGAAAACAACTGTCCATCCCAGCAATCGTAAAAAAGTGTTCATATGGTTTTTCAGTCAGCCGGAAAGACAGCGGCCCACCTCCTGTGTTCGACGCACATGCCGAGCCTGCCGTTGCAAGAGACGGTTTTCCAAGGTACGAGGATCAAAAATTTCTCCGCAATTGAGGCACCGCCATTCATCAATCCAATTCTTATTACGGTCACCCTCCATATTGAGGCATGCATCGATTACCATAAATCCCAAACAGTGAGGTCATTTCATCGGTCGACCTCTTTCGTCTTATTCATCTTCACAACCATCAGCAATTGATAGATCCAGAAGATCAAACTCCATGCCAGACATGACGGTATTCAAGAAGGCGGGATAATCAGCACAACAACGAGTGAGGAAACGTTTCGTATCCTGTTGAGAATAGAGTAGAAGTTCGAGATGCAAGCGAAGTGCAAGAAGAAGTAATCCCGAAGTTTCCGTGAACGATCTCACTGGAGGGGAGGACCCGGGAGCCTTGCCGATAAAACCTATGCGTTGACTGTCGCACAATTCCCCACACCTCTTAGATGTGACGTCCCAGTCTTCCTCAGTCAAAGATGACGTGACTGAACAAATTTATGATTGTTCTCATACTAGGGTTTAGGAAATAGGAAGCGATGTGGTTCAGAGGTGCCCTAAATGAACGAGTTTGCTGAAAAACTCGACGAGGTGAAGTTGACGAAAGTGTTGGTGGACGTTTATCCCGGACTGCTTATGAAGATCAAAGCTGTTGTCGCGGCGGCGATCAATAAGGTTCGTAGTCCGGACCAGAGCCAAAAGGTTTGGCTTACCTGTCCTAAATACACACCAAGAAAGAAAATGATGATTAAGGCTGTACCAAAGGCCGATTCCAGGGGGAGTGTGCCGAAGGGTTTAACGGATGGCGCTAACCACAAGGGCAGGAGAATCACTAGAGAGATGGCTAAGGGGGTTATGCCATTGACGAACGCAATAAACATTGGGAGCAGGCGTGCAGCTTGGCCGTATGCCGACTTGCCTAAATCGGTTACCATTGCTTGTTCTAATTCACGAAGTTCTTGTTGTTTTTCTGCGGCCTCGCTGATATAGGCGCTGCTGACGCCGCTCACGCCGAGTGCGATGGCTACCCCAAGACAGGCATTGAGCACCACGGGAAGTCTGACCTCATCGCTCACATAAAATCCTACCAACAGTCCCAATATCGTGAGAGCTCCGTCAAAGCCATTGACGATAAAGTACCGGCGAGCTATGACCTGCGAACGGGTGATGTTGAGAAGCCAGATGAGTTGTTCAATCACGCAAACAATCGCTAGGTTGTCTCATCTAGAGGCCCGTTTTCCACTTCGACTTCGTCTATACTATGAATCGATCCACCCAGAGAACTAATACCCTCGGCGATGACGTTGAATGACACTTGCTTCCCCTCAATGATGAGAAGGACTGTTTCCGTCTTTTCATCCATTGCCGTGACGGTCAACTTGATGCGGCAGCCAGGAACTTTTTCTGCAATGGCGCTGGTGAAGTCGAGGGCGTTCGGGTTATGGGGCTTGAGCACATCAACGACAACGCGCTTAATATGAACCATGGGAATGACATTCCTGGATAGATGCCAGTAAAAACTAGTTGGCATGATACCGCATTGAAGGGGAAATGTAACCGCTGTTTTCTCTTCTAGCCATGGGACGGGAAGTTGAAAAGCCTTTACGCTTGTGGCGGGGATTTTCGGTCTTTCAGCAAATGGACAGGATCGAGGTTAGACCGTTTTTCTATTTGCCTTTTTTGTTCTTTCTACGCAAGTGGAAATTCCTCAGTTCTATCTGGGAGGAGCAAACGGCATTATTTTTGCTGGGTGATTGGTCAATGGTCGGAAGAGATAATAACAGCCGTGGTTTGCCAAAAGAAATCGCGACAAGAATAGCGTAGGCTGCAGTATTGAGAGCATAATTTTATGTCTATTCTTCGCCAAGACCCGACGACGAAAGATTGGGTGATTATTGCCACGGATCGAGGTAAACGTCCTGACGATTATCAAAAACCTATTGCAGAATCAGCGTTGCCGACTCCTGATTCGACCTGTCCCTTCTGTCCTGGACTAGAAAACTTAACGCCCCCAGATATTCTTCGGTACCCCCAGGATTCTTCCCTCGATTGGCGTGTAAGAGTTGTGCCGAATAAATGTGCGGCGGTTGGGTTGAATGTGGAGCCTTATCGTAAAGAAGACGGGCCGCTCTTTCGAGAAATGGGTGGGGTGGGGCACCATGAAGTGATTATTGAAACACCGCAACATGATCAGAGTTTATCTTGCATGCCCACGAATGATATTGAATTGGTGTTGCAAGCTTGCCATGCACGATATTGTGCGTTGAAGCAGGACCCTCAGGTAAAAAGTATTGTGTTGTTTAAAAATCACGGTGAACGAGCGGAGACTTCCCTCATTCATCCCCATTCGCAAATTGTCGGAACGCCCGGAGCTCCTTTACTGGTTCGGAAAAAATATGAAGTGGCCATCAGCCATTTTGACGATACTGGACGATGTCTCTACCGTGATTTAGTGGACGAGGAACGTTCGGCCAAGGTCCGCGTGTTATTTGAATCCACACGTTTTGTGGTGTTTCATCCGTTTGCCTCACGCGTTCCGTTTGAAACATGGATTGTTCCCAAGCATGAAGAGCCTGCCTTTGGACATGTCGAGCCCAGTCATTTAGCCGAGTTGGCCGATGTACTCAGGCGAACGCTCAAGACTCTTGATGATGCACTTGGCAATCCTGATTTCAATTACATCCTTCATTCGGCTCCTCCCGAGGATGACACGAAGCATTATTTCCTTTGGCATATTCAAATTATGCCGCGGGTTTCCACAATCGCAGGATTTGAATTGGGAACGGGAATTTTTATTAACACGATCCTTCCTGAGGATGCAGCCTCTCATTTGAAGAAATATTTACAGTAAATATAGTGAAAAACATGAAGATTCTAGTTATCAATTGTGGAAGCTCATCCCTGAAATTTTCGGTGCATGACATGGATGGATTTTCCCATAGTGGTGAATCGTGGAGAGGCACTATGCTGCTCAGTGGAAAAATTGTCGGGATCGGGGGAGAGGCACAGTGTGTACTGATCGACGACAAGGATTTGCCTCGTACTTTCTCACGGAAAATTTCTGATATCCAGGCCGCCATTCAATGGATGTGTGATCTCTTACAAGATCATGAACAATCTTTTGGGTATTGGAAAGATATTGAAGCTGTTGGGCATCGAGTAGTCCATGGAGGCGAAGCTTTTACGCATGCTGTGAGAATTGATGACAATATACTCAACGAGATTGAACAACTGAATGACTTGGCTCCGCTGCACAATCCTTCCTGTGTGGCAGGAATCCGGACGTTGCAACAGGTCCTGGGTGAGAGCCTTCTAATGGTGGCCGTATTTGATACCGCTTTTCATGGCACCCTTCCTGAGCATGCAAGGGCATATGCCTTGCCGTTGGAATTTGCAAAAAAAACAGGCATCCGACGATACGGGTTTCATGGCATTGCTCATGCATCATTGGCAGAAGGATATGCCAAATTTACTGAGCAACCACTTCAGCAATCCCGCTTGATTACACTTCAGTTAGGAAATGGGTGTTCTATGGCTGCAATTGCTCAAGGGCATTCCGTTGAGACATCTATGGGGTTTACTCCATTGGAAGGCTTAGTGATGGGTTCGCGGTCCGGAGATATAGATCCGGCGGTGGTCTGCCACCTTATCAAACACCATGACATGAACGTGGTGGAAGTTGAGCAACTATTAAATGAACAATCCGGTTTGTTAGGAATTTCTGGGCGATCCTCCGATATGCAAACTGTACTTCAGGCGGCGAATGAAGAACATGATAAACGGGCTCAATTCGCAATCGAAATCTTTTGCTACCGCATACAACAATATATTGGAACCTATCTGGCCGTCTTGCATGGCGCGGATGCTATCGTATTTGGCGGAGGGATAGGGGAGCATTCTCCTGAGATACGTGCGAAGGTGTGTGTTGGCATGGAATGGTGTGGGTTACAAATAGACTCCGTTCGCAATGAGCATGCTATCAATTTGAGACTAGGGGATGCTGCAAAGATTAGTCGCGATGATTCCTCTATTGCTGTCTATGTTGTAGCGACAGATGAAGAAACGCTGATTGCGCAAGAGACCATTCGTTGTCTTGAGCAATTGAAAGCGTAGAAGTCGTCCTTTTTCCTTTTTACCTAATGACCGGCAGGGAGGGACATCGATGCTTCAAGAAGTCAATATTGGAAGGCGATCGGGTTTTCAGTCGGCCAACATTGAACATTATCGCTGGCTGATTGGTGACGAACTGATTGATGAGATTCTTGACATTGCTAAGGCGTTAAAAGGTGTGAAGATCTGTCAGATCAATTCCACGGCCTATGGTGGCGGGGTGGCGGAGCTCCTTCCACGAATTATTCCCATCCTGAGTGCGTTGGGGATTGATTGTGATTGGCGATTACTCCATGCTCCTTCAGAGTTTTTCACCGTGTCGAAAGCTTTTCATAATGCCTTGCAAAGTAAGCCCCATGAATTGACCCAAAACGAGAAAGATCTCTATTCCCAGGTGAATGAACAGAGTGCCAAGCTGCTGGAAAACTCTTATGATGTTTTCATAATCCATGATCCACAACCAGCAGCAATCCGCGCGTTTGCAGGACCACGGGATGCCAAATGGATTTGGCGGTGCCATATTGATAGCTCGCATCCCGATGAACAGGTGAGCCAATTTTTGCGGCCATTTCTTGAAGAATATGATGCCATGGTCTTTACCATGCCGCAGTTTGTCTTGCCAGAGCTTCGGACGAAACGTGTGGCGTTTATTGCTCCCGCCATTGATCCTCTTGCGACCAAAAATATGGAGTTGCCCTTGGAGATTTGTAAGCGGGCTATGGCCGATTCAGGCATTGATCCGGAACGCCCAGTCTTGTTGCAAGTCTCTCGGTTTGATCCATGGAAAAATCCACTGGGTGTGGTTCGAGCCTATAAATTGGTGAAGAAGAAAATCCCACATGTGCAATTAGTGTTTATCGGAGCGATGGCCGGTGATGACCCAGAAGGGTGGGTGCTCATGGATCAGGTCGAAGAAGCGTCAGTCCAAGACCCGGATATCTTTATATTTACGAATCTGGGTGGAGTGGGGAATGCCGAAGTCAATATGTTTCAACGCGGGTGCGACGTCGTGATTCAAAATTCGATCCGGGAAGGATTTGGGCTGGTCGTGTCAGAGGCCTTTTGGAAGGAAAAACCGGTGGTGGCTGGGAAAGCCGGAGGTATTCCCATGCAATTTCCTGAAGAGTACCATCAATATCTGGTTCAAGATAATGAAGAAGAATGCGCCGAAAAAATTCTTCATCTTCTGACGCATCCTGGTGAACGAGGATCATTTGGCCGGGCTGCCCGCGAGCATGTTCGCAAACACTTTTTGACCCCACGTTTAGTTCGGGATGAATTGGAACTCATTAAAGAACTGGTGAATTAATAGGAGACATCAATGACGACAATGCTTTCAGAGCAAGAACTTGCTGATATTGATGCTTATTGGCGTGCTGCAAATTATTTGTCAGTCGGACAAATTTACTTGCTCGATAACCCTTTGTTAACGAAACCGCTCACGCTTGAACATGTGAAGCAGCGTTTGTTGGGGCATTGGGGAACGACTCCAGGGCTAAATTTTATTTACGTGCATTTGAATCGTCTCATTCACATGCATGATCTGAATATGTTGTACATTGCAGGCCCGGGCCATGGGGGGCCGGGGCTTGTGGCAAACTCGTATCTAGAAGGAACCTACAGCGAAGTCTATCCCAACATTTCTCAAGATGCGGAAGGGATCAAAAAACTGTTTAAACAATTTTCTTTTCCAGGGGGCATTCCGAGCCATGTGGCGCCAGAAACTCCCGGATCGATTCATGAAGGTGGAGAACTCGGGTATTCGGTTGCCCATGCGTTTGGGGCAGTGCTGGACAACCCCGATTTAATCACGGCCTGCGTCGTCGGTGATGGTGAGGCCGAAACCGGCCCCCTTGCGACAGCTTGGCATTCGAATAAATTCCTAAATCCGTTGACTGACGGGGCCGTTCTTCCCATTCTGCATTTAAATGGGTACAAAATTGCGAATCCAACCCTGCTCGCCCGCATCAGTCATGAGGAATTGAACAACTTGTTTTTGGGGTACGGCTATCAACCATTTTTTGTGGAGGGTTCGGATCCCAAAACGATGCATCGACTGATGGCCAAAACCTTGGATGATGTGATCGGCGAGATTTTATCCATTCAACAACATGCACGAAACACGGGGGATGTCACACGTCCTCGGTGGCCCATGATTATTTTGCGTTCCCCGAAGGGCTGGACGGGTCCTCAAGAGGTGGATGGCAAAAAGACTGAAGATTCCTGGCGATCACACCAGGTCCCTTTTTCCGATATGGAAACCAATAAGAAACATCTCAAGCTCTTGGAAGAGTGGTTGAAAAGTTATCAACCCGACGAACTTTTCGATGCGCAGGGACAACTCCTCCCACAGTTGGCTGCTCTGGCACCCAAGGGAATCAGGCGGATGGGTGCAAATCCTCATGCCAATGGTGGCCTTCTCTTGAAGGAGTTAAAGATGCCGGACTTTCAAGAGTATGCGGTTGATGTTCCTAAGCCAGGCACCGTTGTGGCCGAAGCCACTAGAGTGATGGGGCAGTTTCTTCGAGATGTCATGAAAAAAAATATGGGCAACCAGAATTTTCTGGTATTTGGTCCAGATGAGACGGCTTCGAATCGATTGAGTGCCTTGTTTGAAGTGACCAAACGTCGATGGTTGGCCGAGACTCTGTCGGAGGATGACCATCTTTCCATGGACGGTCGCGTCTTTGAAATACTGAGTGAACATACCTGCCAGGGTTGGCTGGAAGGATATTTACTAACTGGTCGCCACGGGTTCTTCTCGTGCTATGAGGCCTTTATCCATCTCATCGATTCGATGTTCAATCAGCATGCCAAGTGGTTGAAGGTGACGGGGAGTGAGGTTCCGTGGCGGAGGCCCATTGCGTCCCTTAACTATCTGTTGACCTCTCACGTGTGGCGTCAAGACCACAATGGTTTCTCGCATCAAGACCCGGGATTTATCGATCATGTGGCCAACAAGAAAGCCGAAGTGATCAGAATATATCTGCCCCCTGATGCCAATAGTTTGTTATTTGTCGCGGATAAATGCCTCCGAAGTCGAAATCTGGTCAATGTGATTGTGGCCGGGAAGCAACCGGGATTGCAGTATCTCACCATGGATGCCGCCATCAAGCATTGCACGGCGGGTATTGGTATTTGGGAATGGGCCAGTAACGACAAAGGCGGAGAACCTGATGTGGTGATGGCTTGTGCGGGTGATGTGCCAACGTTGGAAGCCTTAGCCGCGGTGGACTTACTCCGCCAGCAAGTTCCCGATCTGAAGGTGCGTGTGGTGAATGTCGTGAACCTCATGAAGCTTCAACCGCAAAACGAGCATCCGCACGGATTATCCGACAAGGAGTTCGATACCCTCTTTACGACGGATAAACCCATCATCTTTGCTTTTCATGGATATCCATGGTTGATCCATCGACTCACGTATCGGCGAACCAATCACAGGAATCTCCACGTTCGAGGATATAAGGAAGAAGGCAAAACGACCACGCCCTTTGATATGGTTGTGCTGAATGATCTTGACCGCTTTCATCTCGTGGCGGATGTGATCGATCGCGTGCCGAAGCTTGGATATCTAGCGGCCTATGCCAAGCAGGCTATCCGCGATAAGAAGATCGATCATAAAACGTATATTGCTAAGTATGGCGATGACATGCCGGAAATTAAAAATTGGAAATGGCCTTCTACTTAGGGGTGCTGCGATAGGGTTTGGGTTTCCGATGTTTAGAGATTTCAGGCAAGATTGAAAATCAGTGTTTATATACGTGGTTGATAAGGAGCAAGTTGTCTAATATAACTGATGACGTCGCGAATTTCTTGAGGTGTAAGACGGAGTCCCCACCCATGCATGGGGGTAAAGACCGATCCCCATATAATCGTCGAGCGTAATTCATATTTGTTTTTGGCTGTGAACTCAGGGGTATGAAAATCTCTTGGAGGCACGATGAACTTTGCCGCATCGGGGCCTTTCCCATTCCCTTGTTGCCCATGACATCGGAGACAATGGGCTTGATAGATCAGTTTTCCTGCAAAGGGATTATTTGATAAGTCTTGAGCTGTCGTGCTGTCGGTAATCAGCAAAAAAATTGTCAGGAATGTGAGGTTTCCCACAATTGATCGCCACATATTCTTTGGGAGCTTCCTGTTAAGGATGTTCGTGTTCATCGTAACGGTTCATCATTGATCCTGTCGCTTCCTGCAACAGCGACTCTTCCCTGGGTTGTCCCAAAACTCCTCATTAAAAAGAATTTGTCCTTCTACGCTGGCGTCAATTTTCTGATTTCCAACAGACATTGTGATCACATCCCAAACCGATTCAGGTCTGAAGAAGGTCCAGGCGGCTCACGCAGCCAACAATCATTCCATTTCGTTCAACTGGGAGAACCAACAGATGTTGGTATTTCATGAGTTTGATGGCTTCTTTGAGTGTTGTTGATTCTTGGATGGCTACATAATCCTGAACCATCATATCTTCAGCCGTTAACTGGCCTAGGTCTCGGCCATTTTCGAGGACTTTGAGGATATGAAACTCATTAATGAAACCTATAAAGGCACCCTTGTCATCAACGGCGGGAGCTCCGGGCAAAGGAGACGTATTGAGTGCAATTGTGATAGCCAAACCATTTTGTTCGCGACGAAAACATAAATCATACCGACACGAGACTTGGGTAATGCTCCTCAGTCGAGCGGTTGCAATACTGTGCAAACTCGTGGGGTACTCCGTTAGGGGTTAGAATGAGAGTCAGAAATTTTATTTCCATCATGGAGGTAGATCTCTCCGATCTCTAGAGTTGTTCCGTCATCCAGCTTAATCGAAACATAGGCATGATTATTTGAAAGTAATTTCACTTCACCTGACCATTGTGAGGGTTCGATTGACACAATCGTCTTCCCACAAATTTTCTCCTTTAACGCATCTACTCCAGTAATTCTCATCCTAGAACCTTTCTTGGCCTAAAAAATTGTGAGGGTTTATTCTAAAAAAGAGCAAGCTTTATGCCTTATTTTGTAAGAGGCACATTGCTATGGCACAAGAATTGATGTCATGGTTCTTGATGGTAGCGAAAAAAATGGAAACTCTCATATGTTGCGTTGAGCGGGTGAATGGCGCTTTTCCTCAGATACTTGCAGGCGTCGTCATGCTGTGGTGTGCTGTCATAGGCACGGCCACTTCAACCTATGCCTCCGATCCCACTGTTGTCGTCAAAGAGACCATCAATGAAGTTATTAGATTAGTTAAGGATAACGAACTGAAAAAACCGACACAAGTATCCCAACGGCGAATGTTGATCGAGCAGGCGATTGGAAAACATTTTTCTTTTTCCGAAATGGCTAAACGATCATTAGCCGCTCATTGGAAAGATCGTTGCGAAAATGAGCGTCAGGAGTTTGTGCAATTATTTCAAACATTGCTTTCCAAGACCTATGCCGGAAAAATCGAAACCTATTCAGGTGAAGAGGTGCAGTATCTTAAGGAACGTCGCAAGAATTCTTTTGCCGAAGTTCAGACCAAGGTCATTTCACAACAAACGGAAATTTCCCTCGACTATCGACTGATTCAGAAAGATACCACATGGTTCGTCTATGATGTGGTCGTCAATGGAGTCAGTTTGATAAAGAATTATCGTAGCCAGTTTGCTCGGATCATCCACCGCTCCTCTTATGAGGAACTCGTCACAACTTTGCGAGAAAAGTCCAGTGAGATAACAGCTCCCTGAGTAAGGATACGGTTACATCTGGATGCAGGGGAGGAGTTCACCGTTGAAGCGCATGACATGTGTGTTCGTGACTGTCTGGTGTGCAATGGGTTGTGTTATGGGAACATTTGAGGACGGACAAGCAGCTATGGGCGAAGGCAACGATCAGGCGAGACAGATTGAACGGAATTGGATGGTCGATACTCAAATTGTTGGGGAGGGAATCACCGATTCAGCCGTCCTTGAGGCAATGCGCCACGTTCCTCGGCATCGGTTCATTCCTACTCAGGAATCTGAAGAGGCCTATGGAGATTTCCCGCTCCCCATTGGCTATGAGCAAACTATCTCTCAACCTTTTATTGTGGCATTTATGACCGAAGCGCTGAAGGTGCAACCAGGCGAGAAGGTTTTAGAAATTGGGACCGGTTCCGGATACCAGGCCGCAATTCTGGCCGAACTTGGGGCACAGGTGTTTAGTATCGAAATTGTCGAACCGCTTGCGAAACAGGCAAGTGAGATATTGGCAAAGTTAGGGTACGCCAAAGTTACGGTGCGAGCTGGAGACGGTTATCAAGGTTGGCCAGAAGAAAGCCCTTTCGATGTGATTATCTTAACTGCAGCACCAGGACATATTCCTGAACCACTTTTAGCGCAGATGGCTATTGGCGGGCGTCTGATTCTCCCGCTTGGAGATACTTCCCAAACGTTACTGTTGATTCAACGAACCGAAGAAGGTTATCAGAAGATCAAACTGTTGCCGGTGAGATTTGTTCCGATGACTGGGCAAGCCCAAAAAGGAACGGTTGAATAGGTTTTGCTCCCTTTCTTTAACTTCCCATTAGTCGTTGCATGAACCGTTTTTTTCAATTTCACTGAATGAAAGGTGAAGGTTGCGAAAAGCCCTAAAAATGGATAAGTGAAAATAATACATGCTAGATCATTTCATGAAATTTTGTCTGGTATTGGGAATGGTTGGGATGTTAGGTCTGTCTGGGCAGACTGCCAGTTCCGCAGAGCACGCTGATATTGATCTGGAAGTGTTTGTCCGTCAAGGGTGTCCACATTGTGAAAAGGCGAAAAACTATCTCACCAAGTTGAGGAAACGATACCCCCAACTCAAGGTAACGGTTCGGGATATTGGTGAAGATCCTCAAGCGTTACGTCGATTGGAAACATTGGGTGCGAAATTTGAGATGACCTTGTTTGGAGTTCCCGCCTTCTATGTGCGAGGGGAGCTGGTGGTGGGATTTCAATCTGAGGGCACTACTGGAAAACACCTTGAAAAGTTTTTGGGGCGGCCGCCACCAGGTGCGGGAACTCTCTCCGAAGGTGACTGTCCGATTGAACTGAAGGTGCCCTGTCCTCCGGGGTCCGTGCCAAAGGCTATCGGTAGATCACTTGTTCATGTTCCTTATCTTGGCGATCAGACTCTTCCAGAGCTTGGCCTCCCGCTTTTTACACTTTTTCTTGGGCTCCTTGATGGTTTCAATCCCTGTGCGATGTGGGTCTTGCTGTTTTTATTGTCCTTGCTGGCCCACCTACGAGATCGACGCAAGATGTTTCTCTTGGCTGGAACGTTCGTTCTGGTCAGCGGAGTGGTGTATTTTGCGTTTATGGCGGTATGGCTGAATGTCTTTCTGTTCGTTGGGTATGTTCGCATTATCCAAGTCATGATGGGCGGACTAGCTGTTGGTATTGGCCTGGTGAATGTCAAGGAATTTTGGGCTTTTGGGCAAGGACCTTCATTAGCCATCCCTGATTCAGCAAAACCCAGGCTCTATGCCCGAGTCCGAAAGATTTTGGCAGCCGAGCATATGAATCAAGCCATACTTGGAATTCTCGTGCTAGCGATTTTGGTAAACATGATTGAGTTTCTGTGTACCGCAGGATTTCCAGCGATGTTCACGCAAGTACTGAGTCAACAGGGGTTGAGTACTCGGGAGTATTATGGATATCTAGGGCTCTACAACCTGGCCTATATTGCTGATGATACGTTGATGGTCACGATTGGAGTGTTGACTCTGAGCCATCATAAATTGCAAGAACGAGAAGGGCGGTGGCTGAAATTTATCAGTGGGTTGGTCATGCTAAGCCTGGGACTTATGCTGCTCTTCGCTCCTGATTACCTCATCTAGGAAAAGAAATTGGTAAGCGGTATGGTGCGTGTATGTTTGTAACGACATCAGAGAATACTCCGGCAATCGATATTCTTGATGATGCTGTTGTCTGTTGCCAAGGACCATGGACTATTCCCCATCTGATGAACCTTCAGGCTGTCATGATGAAAATTGATTGGCCACCTGTTTCAGAATTGCGATGGGACGTTGTGGGTATCATCGCCATGGATACCGGAGGTGCTGTGCTGTTGCATCGGATGCTCACACAGCTTCGCCAGGACGGATGGAAAATATCCGTGGAAGGGCTCCGTCCAGAGTTCGAAGAATTGCTCAAAGTGGTGTCGTCCGATTGGAGCCGCATGAGAGGGACGGCAGCGACGCAGGAAACTTACCAGCACCGATTAGCGCAGTGGGGAACACGACAAGCTACTCAAGCCGTTAAAGCCCTGGAATTTTTAGGAGAATGTACCGTAACCGTTCTCGAATCAGTAAAACGCCCTTCATTGATTCGCAAACAGGCCGTAATCTATAGCCTTGAGCAGGATGGATTTCGTGCGTTACCGATCACGGGGTTGCTGGCCTTCTTGTTGGGTTTTGTGATTGCGTATCAGGGGGCAGAACAATTGCGACAATTTGGGGCCAATATTTTTGTGGTTGATCTGGTGGGCATCTCTCTTCTTCGGGAAATTTCCCCGCTGATAGTTGCGATTCTCATTGCTGGACGATCGGGATCAGCCTATGCGGCACAGATTGGGGCGATGAAAGTTACTGAAGAACTCGATGCGGTCAGGACGCTTGGACTCTCTCCCATACAGCTCTTGGTCGTACCACGCGTCTGCGCGCTGCTGATTGCTGTCCCTTTGTTGACGGTCTATGCAGACGTGTTAGGCGTCCTGGGTGGTTCAGTCATTGCTTCCAGTCAACTCAATGTGAGTGTGACGGAGTTTGTGTCTCGTTTTGAGGAAACCGTGGCCATACGCCATTTTTTTATTGGAATTGGCAAAGCGCCATTTTTTGCGATGATCATTGCGTTGGTCGGTTGCTATCAAGGCTTTCAGATCCGTGGCAGTGTCGACGATGTTGGACGACGAACGACAATGAGCGTTGTCCAGAGTATTTTTTTAGTGATTGTCTTCGATGCGTTTTGCAGCATTGTGCTGAGTTGGTGGGATATTTGATGATGACTCCTGTGACAAAAGCCTCCAGCCCAATCATCGAAGTCAGTCATGTCTACACTCGTTTTGGAAAGGCCCTTGTACATGATGATGTGAGTATAACGATTGCACAGGGAGAAGTGTTTGCGATTGCCGGCGGCAATGGGTCCGGTAAGTCCACGCTCATGCGTGAAATTATTGGTTTGCATGTGCCGGCTTCGGGGACCATTCAATTGATGGGGATAGACAGTAGGGGATTGGGGCAGATGGGTGCGCAAGACATTCATCGCCGATTTGGCGTGATGTTTCAACAAGGGGCATTGTTTAGTTCGCTGACGTTGGAAGACAATGTAGCAGTTCCATTAAAAGAGCATACCAATCTGGGTTCCGAGTTGATTCGAGAAATTGTGGCATTAAAGATTGCATCAGTCGGTCTTCCGATGGAGAGTGCGGTGAAATACCCGCGAGAACTCAGTGGCGGAATGCGGCGTCGAGCCGCGTTGGCGCGAGCCATTGTCATGGATCCTGAACTTCTCTTTTTAGATGAACCGACAGCGGGCTTGGATCCGATCATTGCTGCTGGATTTGATGAGTTAGTCCTGCAACTGAAAGCCTTATTGAATTTGACGGTGGTCATGGTGACTCATGATTTGGATTCCCTATGGCGTATTGCTGATCGAGTGGCTGTTCTCGGGGAGGGGAAAATTTTAGGAATTGGCACGATGCAGGAATTGGCGCGTTCTCAGAATCCCCTGGTGCATGAATATTTTTACGGTCCACGAGGGCGGGCTGCCCGGGACCAATACCAAGAATAATTATGGAACCCAAAGTCAATTATCTTCTGGCCGGCAGCTTTGTCTTGATACTCAGCATCGTTACGTTTGGCCTTGTGATCTGGTTAGGTAAGTCTGATTATCGAGGAGTTTATGACCCGTATTATTCTTATATGCGTCAATCGGTGTCAGGGCTCAGTGTGAATTCATCGGTGAAATATCGTGGAGTCGATGTGGGGCGAGTGAAGGACATTGCCTTAAATCCGGACAATACGGAAGAGGTTCGTCTCACGTTGGATATTCTCCAAGGAACACCTATTAAAACCGATACGGTTGCCACTCTTGAAACGCAAGGATTGACGGGTTTGGCTACGCTGAATTTGGAGGGAGGGAGTCGCGAGGCACCGCATTTGGTTCTTGAACTCGGGCAAGAGTTTCCAGTCATTCAATCTCGACCTTCCCTGTTCTTTCGTTTAGATATGGCGCTCTCACAACTTCTTTCGGAACAGAGCCTTTCCAAGCTTTTCAAAAATTTAAATGCGTTTAGTGAGAATGTGATGGCCATAATGAACGAAGAAAATCGGGTACATATTGAAAGGACGCTGTCTGATCTTTCGACCGTTTCTCGGACATTGGCTGGGCAGAGTGATTCAATCAACCATACGATTGAAACAGCGTCGGAGTCCATGGAGAATTTTGCCTTCTTGACCTCAACCATCAATGAAGAGATTCCAGCATTGCTGACTCGTATGAATAAGAGTGCGTTGGCCGTGAACCAGATGACGCAAAGATTGTCTCGCACAGGGCATATGGTGGAAACGGTCGTTGAAGACAGTCGGCCAGATATTGAACGATTTACCCAAGAGACGTTGGGTGAAACCGGATTGTTGATTGCAGAACTACGAGGTCTCACCTCAACATTACAACGAGTGGTTCAGCAAATCGAACAGCATCCCGATTCGCTCGTATTCGGACGGATGCCTACACTCAAAGGGCCTGGAGAGTGATGTGAAGTTGTTTCGTTTCCAAATAGCAGCTCTTGTGCTTCTGACTATCGTCGCAGGCTGTGGGATCGTTCGAGAAAGTCCTGCCCCGATTCGTACGTACCTTATAGAGAGTCCAAGAGGGAAGAGCGTAGGAAGTGCTCCTCTTTCTTCTGAGTCGACGAGTTTGCCAAGTTTGTTGATTGGCGTTCCGGAACCGGCTCCGGGGTTCGAATCATCGCGCATGGCATATGTGCAAGTTCCACATGAGTTGAATTACTTTGCCACGAGCCAATGGGTGGAGGCACCAGCTCGCATGCTCATGCCATTGTTGGTCCAGAACCTTGAAGAGAGTGGGATGTGGCAATCTGTTACGCCCATGCCAACCTCGATTCGTGGAGACTATCGATTGAATCTGACGCAAGTGGTGGTCGTGCAGGAATTTCTTCAACAACCTAGCCGCATGCGACTGGCCTGGCGCGGGCAATTGATGAACCTCAAAGATCGACAGGTAATAGGCGCACGAAAATTTGAAAGGGAAGAAGAGACCTCAAGCGAAGATGCCTATGGAGGGGTTTTAGCCACTCAGTTCGCCGTAAGCCGCCTCTTGACGGATCTCCAGGAATGGTTGGCTGAGTGTGTGGAAGAAGGTTCACCTGCACATTGCTAAATTGGTGTCATGGGCCTATTTGCTAGAGAAGTTGGAAATACCATGGGGGCGTGCTCGAATATATCCGATCAAGCCGGGCTTTGATCACTGCGAAAGGCAAGAAGTGAATACCTCTATCCAATCCGTTTCACTTTCAGGGTTAATTCTAGCCTTTTTGCCGACTCTCATCGTCATAGGCATATTATTTCGATGGTCTTTGCATGCTCGGACAGCCCTGTATGGAGTCGCACGCATGCTCATACAATTATTACTGATCGGGTACATTTTGATTTATCTTTTCACTGCCGATCATCCAGGAATTATTGTCACTGTGGTCATGGTTATGGTGATCGCGGCGAGTTGGATTGCTCTGCGCCCGGTGAAGCATAAAACGCCTCATCTCTATTGGAAGGCGTTAGGCGCAATTTTCCTGGGTGGTGTTCCCATACTAGTGTTGGTGACCCAGGCTGTTCTGAATATTCACCCTTGGTTTCTGCCTCGCTATTTCATACCTCTTGCCGGAATGATCTTTGCGAGTTGCATGAACACGGTCAGTGTTGCAGCGGAACGATTCGAGGCGGAATGTGAAAATACCATTCCTTACACCGATGCCAAAAATAACGCCTTGCACGCGGCATTGATACCTGTCACCAATTCATTATTTGCTGTCGGTCTTGTTTCTTTACCAGGAATGATGACGGGGCAAATTCTCTCTGGCATTTCCCCTCTTGTGGCTGCGCAGTACCAAATTGTGGTCATGTGTATGATTTTCGGAGCATCCGGTCTGTCCGCGACATTCTATCTTGTGTTTGCCAAAGGGCGTTCATGAATTGTGGAGAAACGTAGTCTGTTATGGCTTCCTGCAACAGTTACTCTGGCCAAGGTAGTTCTTCATTTGTGACTCCCGTATGCTTAACACTGCTTGCCATACGAACGGCAGACTTAACGGAATAGGAAAACATCTGGGCATGGTTGCCTGCATGAACTTTTCCTGCTGCGATGGCACTACAAAAAATCTGACTGGCGGCCTGAAGAATAGCTTGGTTACTTGGATTGAGTTCTGCGTTGGATTCCATGAGAACCTCCTTGATTTTTTTATAGATTAAGATGATGGCAAAAGACCGCTTTGTTCGATTCCGTCAAAGACAAATTGTACGGCCAAGGCGCAAAGCAATACGCCAAACACGCGACTCATCACATGTTGCCCGGAAACTCCCAGGACTTTCTGGATGTATGAGGCTCCCAACAGCGCCAACAGTGTAATGACTAAGACCACGAATAATGCGGTAATGACGATGAGCTGGGTACGCCAATCCCCTTGGGCATTGGCTACGAGGAGAATGACCGCGCCGATTGCCCCAGGCCCGGCGATGAGCGGAGTGGCTAAGGGAAAGACCGAAATATCCTGCTTTTGTGTGGCCTCTTGAGTTTCGGCATTAGTCGTGGTGATCCCGCCGGAGTCTCGTGCAAACACCATATCAATCCCAATCAACAACAGTAGAATTCCTCCCGCAGTTTGCAGGGCGGCCAGAGAAATCCCCAGAAGTCCTAGCAACCAATCTCCCAGCAAGGCGAAAACGAAGAGAATTCCCGTGGCGACGAGGATGGCACGGAAAGCCATTGAGCGCCGATGTTGATGCGTTCGATTATTGGTGAGGATGGCAAACATTGCGGCGGCTTCAATGGGGCCAAGGGTGACGAAAAATGTGGTGAAGGCGACAGCCGCAACCTCTAGCATGAGAGGAATCCTGGGTGTTGTAATAGATTATAGATAGTAGCATTCCCAGAGTAGATTTTCTCAGCCATTACGGTGTTGATGGTTGATAGGGTGCGAGTTGTCGAATATAGGCCGTGACGGACCGCATCTCAGATCCACTGAGTTTCCCCCACCATCCATGCATTGGGCTAAACGCCAATCCCCAGATGATGGCTCCTCGAAGATCCATGTCCGACTTGGTTTGAGACTCAGGACGATGGAAATTCGTGGGCGGGACGATCAGATTAGCTGCATCCGGCCCATCTCCCCTTCCTTGTGATCCGTGGCACCTCACACAATGAGCCTTATATATCGCTTTTCCTTTCTGTGGAGAAACCTCTGGCTCTTCGCTCCGAGCCGGAAGGGTCACTGTTAGAAGAAAGACGATACTGAATGAGATAGCTGCATGCTTCATGGGATGGTGCTCCTTTGAAAAGTAGTCTCATTCCTTAATGCCTTTTCCACCTTTCAGATTCAAGAACCAACTTTCGTGCCATGATTGCCTGTTCCAGTATTGGGATATGTGAGTTCTTCCGTTATCTGTTGTTGCAGATTGCATCATATGCATTTTCATGGGCGGGGCATTTGTCATCATTACCATTTTTGTCGCAGAGGGTTGTTGTCACAAGACATTCAAGAATACCTCGTCATTCCAGCAGAGTATGGACGTCTGATTCCCTTGGCATAGACTTAGCAAAGGTACAATTTTACGAATGCAGGCTAGGATCTCCTTGAGCATTATTCCTACAACTGGCCTGTTTAACAGATACGAATTTCTTGAGGGAGGGAGAATATGTTTTGGAAGCCGATTCTTGTATTGATTGTGGTGGTGGGCAGTTTTTTGGCAAGCCCTTTGTTTGGCCGGGAACGACAACTCATGTCTCCACGTGTTCCCGCTGAGAAGATTGAAGAAGCCCGAGCGTTGGTAAATCCCCTGCCGGATTCTCCTGACATTGTGGAGAAGGGGAAGGCAATTTATGAAGGCAAAGGTACTTGTTTTAATTGTCATGGGAAATCGGGGCGTGGGGATGGCACGGGAGGGCTCTCGCTTAATCCCTCTCCGCGAAATTTTTGGCATCATGGGATGTGGAGGCATCGGACGGAAGGCGAACTCTTTTGGGTCATCAAAAATGGGTCGCCCGGGACTGGCATGATTCCCTTTGGAGGACTGTTGACGGATGATGAAATTTGGACCGTCATGCAATATGAACGGTCCTTTGCTAAAGGCCGAGGCCAAAGAGGGATGGGACGTCATGGAGGAATGGGACCTGGGGGTGGCGGAGGTCATCGTGGTCCAAAAGGAATGGGTGGTTCTCATGGAAAACATGGTGGCCAGAATGAATGTTGCCAAGAATAGAACTGAGATCGGAGTCATGGATGCATGGGAGATGGCCGTCTATGAGACGGAGCATTACGGTTGTACTTTTCTATTTATCAACTATGGAGGTGACATCATGAGTCTTTTAACACGCTGGGATCCAATGCAGGACATTCAGGAATTTGAAAAACGGCTTTCATCTTGGATGGGAAAATCTACTCCTTCTAAGGATCGTGACAAAGAGCCAATGCGCGTGATGGATTGGGCACCTCTCGTCGATATTTCAGAAGATGAGAAGGAATATCTGATTAAAGCGGATCTTCCTGAAATTAAAAAGGAAGACGTGAAAATTTCTGTTCAGGATGGGGTGTTAGCCATTTCAGGTGAACGGAAATCTGAGAAAGAAGAAAAAGGGAAAAAGTTTCATCGAGTGGAACGTTCCTATGGCAGTTTTGAACGAAGCTTTACGGTTCCTGCCGATGCGGAAGAAGAGAAGGTGTCAGCTCAATTCAATGACGGCGTGTTAATGGTTCATCTCCCCAAAGGAGAAATGGCAAAGCCAAAACGTCTGCAAATCAAAGTTTCGTGATTGAAAGCTGTCCAGTTGGATTCTGACAAATATATGTGTTTTGAGTGGAATTCTGTGGGATGGACAGGACGATTTTCCCCGTCATGTCCACGAGCTCTCCCTCTTTATTTGCGCAGGGAAGAAGCGAGGAAGACATAGTCACTGTGGTGGAGGGGAGTCGGGCAGTGATCTAAGTGGGTCGAGATGGATGGCTCCACATTCCCTGCAGGCCAACTTCTCTGTGGATTGTCCATCTTCGGTAAGAAGGCGATCAACGATCCGAGTATGGTTGCAGGGTCTATCTCCATGTGTGGTTTTCCATGCTTCTTGTAGACGACCGGCCTCGTCTAAATTCATCGAGTCTCCTCTCTGCTGTATTAATGGAATATGAAAATAATGATAAGAAAACTGATTTCCTTTCGAATTGTTGAGGGTAATTTCGTTTTCCTATTTTATCAAAGGAGCAAATGGCATGGCTACATTGTGGCAAAAAGTATTCCATAGAATGTGGTGTATGGTAGGCGTTCTCTTTTTTCTGCCCATTGTTCTTGCCTGGGCAGGAAGTGCGGGAGATCTCAAGCCTCGGGTCCCCCCGGATCGGCTTCAAGAAGCCAAATCATTTCAAAACCCTTTCACGCCTTCGGAAGGAATCATCGCAAAAGGGAAAAAACTGTATGAGGGAAAGGCCTTGTGCTCTGCCTGCCATGGTTTAGAAGGAGCGGGAGGAATAAGCGGTGGACGTACGACACCTGCTGGTGCGCAACCGCCAACCAACTTTGCCGATGCCGCGTGGCAGGCTGCGCGCACCGATGGAGAATTGTTCTGGATTCTCAAACACGGCAGTCATGGTACAGACATGGCACCCTATATGCCATTGTATATATCAGAAGAGCAGGCCTGGCACATTGTGACCTATATTCGGATGTTTGGGGAGACCTAAACGAAAAGAGTACGCTCGCGCAATAGAATTACGCATTCATAACATCATTTATTTATCAAGGAGGTCGATTATGAATCTAGCAACGTTATTTCAACAACATAAAATTTGGATAATGTGTTTGGGAGTGGTGGTGCTCTCGGGCTGTAGTCACTATGGGCATCATGACGTCTCCAAAACCGCGAAGGCCACCATTGAAGGATGTACGGACCCCGCTATTACCGGCACGGCTACTCTGAAAGAATTTGAATCGGCCGAAGGAATCAAAAAAGTCTATGTCCAGATGAAAGTCAAGGGATTAACCGATGGCAAACATGCTGTTCATATTCATGAGGTGGCAAGTTGCCAACCATGTGGAGCGGCGAAGGGCCATCATGATCCCGGACCATTTGGTAAGTCGACACCTGATGCCCCAGATTTCAACCATCCCTACCATATGGGAGATTTGGTCAACATCAATGTGGTCAATGGAGTGGGAACGCTGCATACCGTCACCACACGAGTTTCGCTATCCGAGGGTCGGTTGAGCGTCTTGGATGAAGATGGAAGTGCCTTCATCATCCACACCAATGAAGATCTGTATTGCGACAAAGATGATGAATTGAACAAGGGATGTGCAGGGGGATCACGCGATGCCTGTGGCATTATTGAGCCAATGCAAACCATGTAAACGGAAAAATTGTTTTTTGCTGAAGGTTGGAAACCATGCTATTCAAGAAATCTATTTTCTCTTGAGCACTAATCAACAGAAAGAGGCAGGGAGGCATAATGACACATTTCTCATAATCGATCATGCAGATCTCATATAAATTGCACAGTCGCCTGCTCACCGTTACCTATTCATACTGCGCTGCACAAAACACGCTGTGTAAGGTCGCCACAGCATGTAGCCGGCAGGTGAAGAACTTTTCTTCACCTGCCATAAGTAAATTCTTACCGCACCCTCGAACCTTTTTCGTTTTTTCAAGTACATTCAACCAGTCCTACTCTTACTCAACGCGCAATCCTTCGGCATGTGGGTTACTTATTCCTTGGGAAAGAATTATCGGGGACTTGCGGCTTTATTTTCTCTGGGGAGGGATCTCCCGAAATCTTCCCTCTTCATTTCTCACTTACTTTTGTCGTTTATGCTTAGACTCTTGGAGTAGGGTACAGAAGAGAAGGAAGATCACACGATCCTTGGCAACATCACTTTTATCTTTTATTCAACACAAGGAGATGTTATGTCATTGTTCACCAGACCGATATTTTTTAAGTCCATGTTGCTGTGGGTGACATTTATGGTTTTGTCGTCTGTGGGTTTAGCTCGAGCGGAGGATGCAAAGGGCCGTACTATTGTTTCTCATCTGGACCATTGTTGAGAGGTGAAAACCAGATACGCGTCTGAGAGATCGAATTCATGATGATGCAGAAACGGGGAGAATCCAGCCAATAGCCCAAAACAGAGAAAGAGACCCCCCCTTATCCTTTGCCTGAAAACAGCTTTACAGTTTTTTGAGTTCATCATGATAGATGGTTTGTGCACATACAACTCTTGGAAATCCTAGGCCTAGAGACCTTCCGGTATGACCTTTTCAGGACTTCAGAATTGATACACCCCACCTATCCACACATTGACATCAATGATCGTGCTTCGTTCAAAACTCGCTTTACGCTGTGACCGTTGGAATCCGCCTTTCAACGTTGCGGCGTCTGTCACTTGATGGCGAATCTCAACATCACCTTGCCACACATCTTCATTGGCTCCATTCCGTTCATCTTCTTCTAGATCACTTATAAAATTATTGCGTTCGTAATGAATGGCGAGTTCCAAGGTGGTACTCTCACTTATCTCAACCTCAAGTTCCGTGGACATATAGTGATTGCTATACGACACATCGTCATGAAATTGCGATTGGTTACGTCCATCTGCAAGCCCTCGTTCAAAATGATACCCCATCTTTAACCCAATCCCCGGCTGTATCGTCCATTCAATATGAGGGCCAACTGTCCAAAAGTGAGTATCTCGTTGCGCAAAATCATTATTGTACAGACGTAATCCATAGCGTCCCAACAAGCGAAGGCGTAAATCGTCCACGACTTCTCGCTCAATCGTTCCGGCCCAGAAGTGCGTGGTTACTCGTTCCTCAAGAAGTTTTTTGCTTCCGGATCGTCGGGCTTCATTGTCCCCCAAGAATAAATTTGGACCAAAATGATATCGAAGTCCTACTGTAGTTTTAGATGAGAATGCCTGTTCAAGTTTGAGCCCGTACGTTCCATGACTCAAACGTGTTTGGTCAGCAAACACAAAGCCTTGTCCGCGAAATGACACAGTCGTTTCGCCAAATTGCGAAAAAAAGCTCCTCCTGATCGTGAGCACTGGTTCAAACACGACATCTTCCCCTTGATCAGTCACATCTACAACTGGCTGTGTGGGATCTTCCTGCAACGATAACCGTCGTGACGAAGAAAAGAGACCGGCATCATCGGTATAAAAGATGTTCCCTTCCACGTTTATGGTCGTGGCTGCTTCAGCAGATTTTTCTAACCCTAGCCACCCTATACTTACTAAGCCAATGGTCAGCAAGAGCCATAACGCTCTTTGTCCGTTCACCAGACACTCTGAAATCAAAAACTCCTCGACTATTTTTCTTGTATCGTGCATCCCGTTGTCCGAGAAATGTAGGATTACGTTTCACTAGCAATATCAGATTTAAGGACGACAAGGATGCCTCGCATAATGGGATGAAATGAGCAGTGGTAGGGATAAGAGCCAGGCGGTAAATCGTGTATGCTGAATGTTTGATTGGAGCCAATAGGTCCGGAATCAAAGGCGCATCGTTGCCCAGTGGTACACCCATCGTGAGTGATGGAATGGAGAATGGCCGTTGGATTTTCCCAGGTAATGGTGGTGCCAGTTTTAATTTCCGCTAATTTTGGGGAAAAGTGCGGCGAAAACGTTCCGATAGTAATCCGAAGGCCGGGTGGAGCTGCAATAGTGGGAAAGGCTCCCAAACACATTGCAACCATCAGAAGGATAAGTACAATTTCAGTCAAGATCCGATGGCGGTTGTTCATAGGTTAACTTCTCAGACCTCTTGCTTTAAAAAAGGCGCATTAACACGTTAATTTAATTCTCACCGAAAGATCGGACATATCGCACGACATGCCAGGCTTCTTATTCTGTGAGCACTCATAGAACAAAAGAAGCCATATCGGTTCCAGGACTTTCATTTTTCAGAATCCACATCAGCTCACCATCCGTTCGCTTCGCTTGCTAGGCCTTATCTGTAAAGTTCCGTGGAAGTTTTCCGACCAATCCTGGAATCTTGCCGAGGCCTTTCCGTCAGGACCATGACAGGTCACACAAAAGGCCTTGCCATGAAAAATATTTTTTCCTATCTCAATGTTTTCCTGCATGGAAGGAAACGGGTTCTTCCATGTTTGTGCTTCGTCGATTTGATCCTAAGGGACTCTCGGCTTCAGTACTTCAGGATTTGCCGCGTCACTTGGGAAAGGCCAAAAAGTCCGAAACAAGAGACAACACACCCATAGCATCCCTATTTTCCCAGGCATCATATATGTACTCCTTAATAAAATTTTTTTTAAGAGATCACAGGGAGAGCGTTTTTCCGCTCTCCCTGTGGGCTTTAGGTTATTCTGTTCGAAAGACGTGACCAAGTGAAGTGGGTGTCGAGACAGATCCATCTGGCACCACTTGACTCTTGTCCCAAAGATGGAAAATGACCCCATCGGTTTTCCCAGCGGCTTCGGCAAGGGCTTTCACCTTTGCGGGATCATCAATGTCAAGAATTTGAACGCGCCCAGTGTCGATTTCGACTTGATGATCATGGAAGGCTCGATTCCATTGAACTAAGGGCACATTTTTTCGCGCAAGATCTTTTGAAATAAAATATTCAATGGCGACAAGCTTTGCGTTTGGATCGGTGGATTCATATAACTGGCATTGCAATAACTCATCTGATACCCCTTTGCAATAATGATGGTATGGACCTCCAGGGGTACCATCAGCCATCATATGTGGGGCTTGAATATGAATATCATATCCATCGGTTGGTTTCCCCCCCTCACTCATGGCGAGCGTCGTCATGAAACCCATCGCGAGAAAACTAAAGGCTCCCGTCACTAACAACGTTTGAACTGAACTTCTCATATTGACCTCCTTTTGGTTGGATAATTAGGAAATGAATTATTCCTCTGGGTACATTGGATTCATTCTACATTTAATACAAATTTAACTCTAAACTCTGGAACAGGTACCGAAATGTCATGCTATTTGACATTGAGACTCATGATGACAAACGGTTTATTCAATTGACTTCCCTGGTGGGGCTCTACATAAGTTCCGTCATAGTAATACCATTGCAGTGGCTTCATGGTTCCCAATTCACTGGGATGGCGCGGCAATTTGGTCACATCCAAGCCATTCGCGACAAATTGTTCAGGATTGATAAAATAGACCACATCTTCAGCGGTTTGGTCGGGATGCTCACTGAAGTGAATCATATTATGTTTCGATACAGTTTCGAGCATACACATTTCCCCGCTGGCTTTAGTGGCATCAATGGTTTTCATCTTCGACCCCGGTCCAAGGATCGTCGCAATCGCGTTAATTTCTTTTTGGGCATTGCCCTTCAATTGTAATACCGGTCCAAACTTCTCTTTTATATCCTGAAGCTCTGCTTGAGAACCTGCTATTTCTGTGGCCTGTGTTGTTGTGAACATACCCTCAGCGAAAATAAACACTCCCAAGCAGAGGGCGATGAAAAGTACGTGATGATTTAGCTGCCTCATTTGACCTCCTTTTACTAGGACTAGGGTTGAATAAGAAACTATTGTGACCTTTGAAACTTGAAGAATTTTCTTTCCTCTCCGAATGAAAGCATACTTTTCCTTTCATCTTTTCTCAGGTTGACGTTGAGCAGGTTGGACTGGATTGCAGCAATGATCCGTGACCTCTTGAGGTTTTCTCCCATGCTTCAAACCCACCCACAAGGTCAATGACGTTACGAAATCCCACTTGTTCTAATAAACTCACAGCTATTGAGGAGCGATAGCCACTGGCACAATGGACTACGACTGGTTGCTCATGCGGGACTTGCGCGAATTTTTTTAGCAGATGCGGGAGAGGGATATTCATGCTGTGGTCAATCCGGCCATTTCCCCATTCTTTCTTGGTCCGCACATCTAATACCTGAGGTGGATTGGTTGTCGCTAGGCGTTCAGCCAAAGTGGCGGCTGTCATTCGGGCAACTTTCCTAATCAGATCTGGCCGAGACTCTAGTTCGGCCATACCGCCGTCCAGATAGCCAGCGACATGGTCAAACCCGATGCGCCCAAGCCGCCGTATTGCTTCCTGTTCTCGCCCTGGCTCAGCAATCACCAGGATAGGGATTTCTCGGCTAAGAACCGTTCCAGCCCACGTGGCAAACTTTCCACCCAACCCAATATTGATACTCCCTTTCATGTGGCCACCAGCGAAATCTGCGGGGTCTCTGACATCTAGTATTTGCACTGATTCCTTTTGGATTTCTAAAAGATCTTGGAGAGCTAAAGGATTGAGTTGCTTGCGAATGGCCTGGTCTAAAGTTTGTCGCTCTTTTCGATTGAGTTCAGCGTCATAACCAAAATATTCGGGAGCTTCTGGCTGATCCATCGTAACCAGGTGGATGAACTGGTCCCTACTCATGGGTTGTAATGCATAATTATATTGTCGCTGGGTTCCCATGGTGGATACGGTATCGGAACTGAGATTTTTCCCACACATCGACCCTGCACCATGAGCCGGGTAGACTAATGTTTCATCTGGAAGTGGGAGCAATTTCGTATGGAGAGAATCATAGAGCATGCCGCCAAGTTGCTCGGCGGTCACTCCGATCGAGGCCATTAAATCAGGTCGTCCGACATCGCCAATAAACAGGGTATCACCGGTAAAGACGGCATAAGGCTTTTCAGCATTGTTTGCAAGATCATGGACTAGGATCGAAATGCCCTCAGGTGTGTGCCCAGGCGTTTCAAGGACCGAAAGGCCAACCTGTCCAAATTCAATGGTCGCTCCATCTGGTAAGGCTTTGAATGGGTATTCCGCCTTGGCGTTACTTCCCAAGCAAACCTCGGCTCCGGTTCGGTCACGTAATTCTAAGTGTCCAGCAAGAAAATCCGCGTGGAAATGAGTGAGAAAAACATAGCGAATGTTCCAGCCTTGCGATTCAGCCTCATCGAGGTATTGTTCCACATCACGCTGCGGGTCAATCACCGCGGCGGTTTTGGTTTGTTCATCGGCAATCAAGTAAGAGGCGTGAGCTAGACAACTCAGATAATATTGTTTTAGAAACATGGCTCATCTCCTTAATGCTGATTTGATAGGCTTCAGATAGACATGATTGGCTCTCCTGGAGTGGATCATATCTAAGAATGGTCCCAGCAGAAGGAGGCTGAACCCGAAGAAGGTAAAGAAGGCCTGAAATACGAGCTCCATAGTTAAGCCTCCTTCTTCATTGAGGATGTAGAAATGGATCGACAGGAACTCATGCCAAAGAGGGTCCACGCAGGACAATACCCCACGGCTCCAGTCAGTAAGGCAACAATCCCAACAACACTCAATGTGGCAGTGCCCCAGGTCGGTAAATTGAGAAATGAAGCAGCCACGATCAATAGTCCTGCTACCACCAACCGAATGCCTTTTTCCGTTCTTCCAATATTCCTGACCATGTTGCCCTCCTTGTTCAAAGATTACGTGCATACTGCTCTTATTGAGCAAAGAAAATGCCAGAAGAGTATTCAAGAATACAATTGTACTTTTGCTTTTAAGAACAAGGTATTACGGAAAGAGTGGCGAGAAATCAGGATAAGAAGCGGAGAAATTGTTAAGGTGGAAATGTTAATTGTTCAGTTGCCACTTAACAATCTTGTTAGCGGTTATACTTGGATTTCATAGTGGTTCATTTTTTTCCAGAGCGAGACACGGCTCATCCCTAAATTCTTGACCGCCGCCCTCGATGCCCCGCAAATTAATGCAAGGCTTCAAGAATAACGTCTTTCTCTCCCTCATTTTCTTGGTTTCCTGAAGCGGCGGAAATTGTTTTGGACTGTCCGGATTGGGCGTGCGTACTTCTGAAGGTAAATCGAACACGGTTATTGAACTTCCATTGGCAGTCACAAACACATGCTCAATGGCATTGCCCAGGCCAAGGACAATCCATCAGTTTGCGAATGGCATCTTTGTCAAATCCTGTCACGTCGCTCAGGGTCTATACACACGATGACAAGCCACACATGCGTGTACGGTCTGCTCTAAGTATGGGAGAATCAGTTGCAAGTTGTGCGACGGCATGGCGCGAGCAAGATTTTCGGCTGCCCGATGATGAGCCATGGCCAGATCGTGATACTCTGCAGGAAAGTTTTCAGGTTTCTGTCGCTGCATGGCTTCTCGGTGTTTGGCGAATCCCAATTGGGATTCGGTAATTTTTTGTGCCTTGTCAAACTTTTCTTGAGTCAAGGCAATCAAAATTTGATCAATCGCTTCAAAATGGTCGTGCATGACAGCCCCATGGGCTTTCTTGGCTTCGGGGTTAAGACCCAATGAGATTCTTTGATCAACATCAGATTGTTCTATTTCTTGGACTTTGAGGATCCCGCCCTCCGTGTGATGGGGATGCGCGACGCTTCCGGAACATGATACTGAAAGCATTGAGAGGACAAGAAGCAAAGACGTGGCGTTTAGGGTCTTAAGCCCATGAGGCAAACCGTTGGCTTTTTCTTCTGCATATTGTGCTGTGTCAAGCGATGGGGTCTTAGTCATTATTAATAACTCGTTCTTGTAATAAGAGAGGGTTGATTCATCATGATTAGGGGACCTCATTTTTGGGAAGAAAGTAGTCAACTTGCGTCAGTTCGACGATGGGAAGGATCATGCCTTCACCTTCTTTTTTGGTCGAAAAGTCGTACATGAGAGATTCTTCCGGGATCAGTGTTCCGCGATACAAGATCATGATTGACACTTCTTCTTTTTGTGAACGCTTTTGCTGTAAGACGTCGAATATTTTTGGTGAAGGCATGGCTGTCATTTCACGCGGCTCATTAGCGAGTTTGAATCGGACAATCCCCCACGAGGTTTGAATCTGTCTTGGGCCAATTGAAACCCCAAACCCGTCCTTATCTTCACGTACATTAGTTAGAAAGCCATCCCAGAGAAAGGCAATAGGTTGTGTAAGATTCGGATTGCCTACTCTGAGCATGTCACGTTTTTCTGATTCGTCAAATAGCCGATCATACCGTTCATCCACATTCTTTCCATACAGATATTTCCAATCTGGAGGACGTTTTTCCAGATTTGTCAGGAATTGTTCGGTGATGTTGGGTTCATTGAGAAATATCACCTCTGGGGGGACGACCGTGTGGATGGGTTTCTCCAGCATGAGTAAAGGACGAATCCCTTCCGGCGCGTCCTGTCCATAAGTCACAGGAGCAAACAACACCCATGCAAATAAGAGCAAGACGAGGTATTTAGCCATTTTGTGTGAAGGCATAAATACTTTTTCCCTTTTACTCAGGCAATGTGGGAAATTCGAACGGAATTTCTTCACCTTTTAAGGCCATCAAAAAAGCGATGAGATGGTTTTTTTCTTCTTTGCTTAAATCCAAAGGCTTCATCATGGGACTCAGGTTAGGATTCTTGCCGCCACCATTATCTAGAAAATCCACAACTTCTTCTAAGGTCTTAAAAGCCCCATCATGCATGTAGGGAGCGGTTTCATCAATGCTTCGAAGCGTGGGAGTTTTAAAGGCGCCTGTATCTTCAGGGCGACGGGTCACATAGTATCGACCAAGGTCTTCTTTCATGGGTCCGACCTGTGGCACGCCTAGATTATGAAATTGATTATCCGTAAAATTTGAACCGTTATGACATAAGATGCAGCGGGCTTTGCCTTTGAACAGGTCCATACCTCGTTGAGCTTTTTCACTCATTGCCGTTTTATCACCTAAGACATATTGATCAAACGGAGAATTGGTCGAAATAATGGTTCGTTCGTAGGCCGCAATGGCTTCAGCAATGCCTTGCATACTCACGGCGGTTCCAAACACGGCTTGAAATTGTTCAACGTATCCTTGGATGTTGTTTAATTTGTCGACAACATTCTCGTGCGTCTCGGCCATTTCCACCGGATTAACAATAGGTCCGATGGCTTGTTCTTCAAGCGATCCTGCGCGGCCATCCCAAAATTGCACGGGGTTAAACACTGTATTATAGATTGTCGGAGCTTGACGTCCTCCCTGCTTCCCCCCGACTCCGATCGAAACCTGTTTGGGATCCGCAAACCCTAATCCTGGCGTATGACAAAAGGCGCAGGAAATCGCTCCGTTCTGAGACAATCGTCCATCAAAGTACAACTGCTTCCCTAATTTGATCTTTTGTTTGTAGTTAAGATTGGTTGCCGGAACGGGAATCGCTGTCGGAAGCAGACCGATGTCAGGTATGCGGATGCCAGCTACATCAATGGTTCTTTTACCAGTCAATGATAGGACTAATTCCTGTTGTGCGATACTCGATCCCTGATACACAAATGTCACGCCAAATAGGAGAAGGAGGGCAACTTGAAATTTTTTTTGCATATTCATAATAACCCTCTTTCGATATTTCCGTCAGATGCAGCGTTTAACATTTCGAAGTATTTGTATGATTTGGGAATATATAATTTCCCATACTCCCCTTTACTACAAAGAAAAGATAGATTTATTCAAACATCTATTCCCTCTCTTCACCCCCTCCGAGAAAAGTTATCTCTACTCCTTCTTCATTGCTCATTTTCAGTGCTCGGGTCTAGGCAGTGGTTGTTTGATGCTGACCGCTCCCCGGAGATCCCCTGCCTTGTATCCCGTTGCGGCATCGAAAGGGTAGAGTTTCGCCAAGACATTCTTGATGGAATCAGGAATGGTTTCGTTCGGTCCGTGACACAGCAGGCATTTGGGTTGAACAGTAATTGGTTTCATGAATCGAAAGTATTGTCCTTCAGGTTCCGATACGACTTCGCTATGGTTCATTTGTGAAAAGGCTTCACCTTCTGCTGCGCGTGCGGCAAACTTACCAAGAACTTCCTGCTCCCAGGTATCCGGCATCCCAAGTAACGGATTTCGAATTCGTGTCCCCACACGTGTGACTCGCCATCCGTTTTCCCGCGATAAACGGTTGGCAATTTCTGGAGCCAATTCTCCACAGACCTTAATGGCCTCTAATGGTCCTCCTTTGCTCATTTCCCGTTTCATCGTTCCCTTCAATTCCTCGAGGAAGGTTCGGGTGACTTTTGCGGCAGCTTTTTCATTTTGTGTGGTATCTGCCAAGGCCATACTTCCAGCTAGGGCGGTAGCGATTCCCAATGCGCCTACTAAGATTTTGAAAGTCGTTAAAGTGGTTTTGGGTTTCATGTCATGACCTCTCGCGCACAGAGTTTTTAAGGAAGGAGTTTCTCATCGTCGACAGACTTAGGGTTTGAGGGAGCGAAGGTAAACTAAGAGATCTTTCAGTTGTGGTTCTTCAAAGGCTCCTTCGAACCCGGCCATAGCCGTTCCTTCTCGTCCTTTAATAATGACGGCCTTCAATTCTTTGTCAGACTTGGCTTGAGTGGCCTCGCTCCCCAAATTAGAGGGCGGTGGGGTGAGATAAGAAGCCATTTCACCATCGCCTTTTCCGGTAAATCCATGACAATGCTGGCAACTTTCCCGAAAAAGATCTTTGCCTTTTTCAGGATCTCCACTGGCGAAAGCAAAACCCGTTCCCGACCACAATACACTCAGCATGACCACCGCGCTGATCCATTTACATCGTCCTCTGGTCTTCAAGTATCTGCTAACCATTTTGGTTTTTTCCTTTCGTGAAACCTAGGTATGCCAAATACGTTCTTCTATTTCCCAAAAGTCATCATATACACTGTAATCGCATAAATATCAGAATCCGGCAGTGGGGGATTAGGGATATATGCTCCGCTTTCCGGGACAAAATCATTGGGGTTCAGGTTGAATCGATACACCCAATCGGCTTTGAGGCGAGTTCCCATTTTTAAAAACGACGTACTGGATTTTCCTCCTGTATACCCACGACGAGTGTTGGCCGGAGTCCAATGGCAATTGGTGCAAGCATGTTCCTGATAGAGTTTTTTCCCTTTCTGAATTTGCTCCGAGGTTCCAGGTTTCATGATGTCTTCTTGAATCCTCGGATCTTTCAACAATGCTAAATATTGGACTACGGCAGCAGCCGTCTCGGCTGGAAGTGCCAAATGGGGCTGCTTTCGTTTCGGATGATAATCGTAACCCACTGGATACAATCGTTGTTTTGGATTTTGTAACCATTCTACCAGCCATTGGTGTTGGTATTTGTTCCCTGCCCAGATGAGATCTGGTGCTTTTTTGTTTTGCCGAGAGACAGGGTCCCCTTCAATTCGATGGCAGGAGATACACAGGGACTTCACCGTACGCTCTCCTAGATTATCGGCTTTTGCCAATCCCGTGAAGGCGGAAAAGACAACGACACAAACTAGCCCTCCTCCCAGTAATCGATTCCTGATTTGCATGTCTCTTTCCTTATTTGTTGCGTCGTGGTGTTTTGTGCGAATATTTCTTTGGCAAGCTTGTGGCTCTATTTCTCCGTCGACATTGCATTTCCTGACTTCGGAAGATCAACTTGCTGGATTGGTAACTGGATATAAAAAGAGGTGCCGACACCTTCTGTGCTCTCAACCCTAATGCGTCCTTGATGAGCATCGATGGCATCTTTCACAATTTTGGTTCCAAGCCCGGTACCTCCGGTTTTTGTGCTAATAGCATTTTTTGTAAATAACCGATCTCGTACCTCCGGTGACATCCCTTTCCCGGTATCTGCTACCACCAGCTCAATAGAATCTTTGCGATCATCAATGTGCCCTGTTACGGTAATTGAGCCACCAGAAGGAATTTCAGGAATGGCATTACTGATCAGGTTATACAAGGCAGTAAATAATCGTTTTTCGTCGGCTTGAATGAGCGGAAGTTGGTGTAACCCTTCCACATGCAAGGCAATCCCTTTCTCTTTGGCTGACACATGGAGTGATTTCTTGACCCCCTCAATGACTTTAGAAATCTGACAGGATACAAAATGCGGCTCACTCGTAACCCCCTTCACTGCATCTGCAATTTCTCGCACTTGGTCGTGAATACGTCGGGCGTTGTGGTCAATCATTTGGGTCAATTCCCCACATACCGCTTCTCTTTGGCATTCACTTTTAGCATCAGATTTGGCCAGGATGGGAAATAACTCATTCAATTCATCCCTTAAAAGGTTGTTCCCTGTGAGCACTGGCATCAACATATTTTTAATATCATGCCCAACATTGCCCAACACTTTTGTCACTTCTGCTAATTTCGCTGCTTCCATTAATTGAGCAGCTAGGCGCTTGCGTTCCGTCACGTCTTGAAACGTCACAACTGCGCCGATCAATTGGCCCTGTTCATTGCGCATGGGTGTGCTGCAATATTGAGCGGTAAAACTTGAGCCATCCTTTCGCCAAAACAGTTCATCCTCGCCCACATGCACCAATCCATCTTTGTAGGCTCCGTAGACGGGACATTCTTCCTGTGGGTATGGGCTTCCATTTTCCTTCGTGTGATGCCAGAGAGAGTGGCTAGGCTGCCCGATGAGTTCCTGAACGGCATACCCCAACATAGTTGCGGCTGCGGGATTGACAAACGTATGCCGACCCTCAAGATCCAATCCGAAAACCCCCTCTCCTGCAGAATCGAGCACATATTTATTGTGACGGCGGAGCTCAGCAATGGTTTGTTCAGCTTCACAACGAGCGGTTATATCTCGGAAGGTCACAACGGCCCCAGCCAACGTATTGTCCGAATCAAAGATGGGAGTGCTTGAGTACTCAGCGGGAAATGAGGTCCCATCTTTCCGCCAAAACACTTCGTTATCTCCATGATGAACACTCCCGTCCTTGTAGGCGCCATAAATGGGACATTCTTTTGGTGGATAGGGATCACCATTGCTTTTCGTGTGATGCCACAGTTCGTGACTCGGCTGCCCCAACAGGTCTTCGACCTCAAATCCCAACAGACGAGCAGCTGCTGGATTGACGAATGTGTGTTTCCCTTCCAAATCTAGCCCAAAGATTCCTTCGTCTGCTGCATTCAAAATTAATTCATTTAGTTTCTGCTGGTTAAGCACTCCAGATCTCCTTATTACCAATGGCCGTGAAACGGTGTCTCATCTCCAGACATTCCTTGATGTGTGTTCATAGCGGAGGCATCAAAAGGTCCCTCGCCCTTTTGGGCGAGGGATTGCATCGCCTCATTTTCTTCCTGCTAATTCGTGAAACTACTGAGCTCTCTTTGACTCATGGCCTTTTCGACCGCCGCAAGCAGTTTTTCTTTGTCAACTGGCTTCACCAAATAGTCGACCAACCCTCGCTTCATCAATTCTTTGGCGGTCTCAAGATTGGGATATCCAGTCATCACAATCAAAGAGACACGGGGCCATTCCTGTTGGAAAAATTGAATGGCTTCCAATCCGTTAATTTTGGGCATGTTGATATCGGTGATAATGACATCGAGAACCAAGGGATTATCTCCGACTTTAATTTGTTGGATAGCTTGTTCGCCGTCTTCTGCTTCAATCACCTGATAACCTGCTTTTTCCAGACAGATTCTGGCCACTTTCCGAACATCTGCTTCATCATCAACCACTAAAACTCGTCCATTTGTCTGTGTCACGACTTTCCTCCTTCAATTAAATATGTTGAATAATGAACTGTTACACTTTTCGTCATTGAGCAATGGTTGTGCCAACGATAGTTATTTGAAAGTTACTTTATATTTCAACACCTATGAAGAATGTGTTTAGTTCAACATTATTTTTTTAGTGGAATTGTTAAGGCAAAACGTTAACTATTAACTGAACAAGTTAACGTAAACAGGAATTAAACATTCATTTGGCAAGCTGTGAAATATCTTGATGCTGGAATGTTGAACGTTCGTTTTTCGATACGCCTCCGTCACTGCACAGATTTGTATCTTCAGTAATCCACTTTGACTTCAGAAATTACTATGACGCACATAGAAACGGGAAACCCTTGGTCTTTAAATAAAGTCTACGTCATTCAACGGATTGAATTCTTTAACATCTACTTTCACTTTATTATCAAAAAAATCTTGTCCCCTTAGAAATCATTTTTCTGTTCTCTTTCAAGGTGATGTGCTTTTTTTTACATTCAATTTTTCTGTTTGAGTCCCATTTGGCATCATCCTCCTATCTCAAATGATGCCAATTGCCCCATAGTTAACGGGGGTAGTTTTGGAATTCCTGGAAATGTCTTGTAACATCAAGGACCCATGTAAATGGTATCGAATTTGTAATATTCAATAGGAACGGAGTTGAATAGAAATTCAAAAGTCGGTGGAGTATTTCATCAGAGCCCCTATGATTTTTTCATGCTGGTGCGAGAAAGAGAGGTCTGTTGTGAGATCGCAGGAAAAGGATATGAGGCATCGATGGACTATTGTCTTGGCAGGCGGAGAAGGTGAGCGGACTCGTCCGTTCATTGAGCAATGGCTAGGCTATCATAAGCCAAAACAATTCTGTTCGTTTGTTGGTCGTCGTTCGATGTTGCAACATACTTGGGATCGAGCGGACCAATTGACCTTGCCCGAGCAGAAAGTGACGGTTGTGGCCGATCATCATGCCATAGAAATGGCGAGGCAATTGCTAGAGACGGCGCGTGGTCAAGTCGTTTATCAGCCACATAATTGCGGTACGGCTGCCGGTATTTTTCTTCCTCTGGCTTATATACGGCATCATGATCCTCAAGCGACAGTCATCCTGTATCCTTCGGATCACTTCGTCTTTCCTGAACATCGATTTGTTCAGATGGCAGGAAAACTCATCCGTGCGGCTGAATTGTTTTCCGAACGCCTCATGCTACTTGGGGTTTCCCCTACCGGAGTCGAATTGGATTATGGCTGGATTGAGCCAGCTCAGCCTCTTGGATGGATTCGTGGTTCTCAAATCCATCAAGTCAGGGCGTTTCTCGAAAAACCCGATTCTGTTCGTGCGATGGAGGCGATGGACGCAGGTGGTCTCTGGAATACATTTGTTTTAGCAGCTAAGGTTGAAACTCTCTGGCAATTGGGATGGCAATGCTTGCCTGATGTGATGCAGCAATTTGAAGAGTTTGGACATGCAATTGGTACCTCCTTAGAGCAACGGACTCTTCGGATGATGTATGAAGATGTCGCGTACCGAAATTTTTCATCGGATGTCCTGCAACAGGTTCCCGAACGGGTGGGGGTACTGGAAATGCGAGATGTGATGTGGAGTGATTGGGGCCAACCCAAACGTATTCAGGAAACGCTTCGTGCCATTGAAAGAGAGCCCACATTTGCTTCGGCTTTTGAACGAATTGGGAAATCCGCACTCAGAGAGAATGCGTTCATGCACACCCTTGTATAAGAATAGGATTTTGGGATTGAAGAACTAAATTTTCTCATTTCATGATTTCCGTTTTCCGTAACGTGCTTCTTGAGTCATTTATTATGGTAGAGGTCTTTTTTCATAACGAGAAGATAGATGATTCAATGAAATCTCTGTCGGGAGCGCTGCCAGGTGGTATCTGATCAAGAGGCATCCGAACGGATTTTGTGGGAGGCCTATCCGTCTTGGGGGCAGTTCAGTTGGTTATACTTTTTGAGCCTCTGGACGGCCTCGAGAGGGGCAATATTTCTGTATTCCGAAGTTCCTGGTTGGATGATGTGGATGGTAGGGGCAAGCTTCCTGGTCGGAGTGGCTGTGTGTCTTCGGTATTGGGCAAAATATGTTATCAGCACACGGCAAGTCATGATTCGAAATGGATATTCTGGAAAAACGATTAGATGCGCCAGCCTTAATATGATCCATGCTGTTGAGGTCACGCAAGGTCCTTTCGCAAAGTTCTTGGGAATAGGGACCGTGGTCATTCAGTCTCATGATTCGAATCGGACCCTGAGATTTCGTGGCATTAAGAATCCAGAGATTGTCGGAATAAAGTTGCGGGCTCTCCTGCCAACCTCTTCTCTCGTTTTTACTCAGGCACTTTGACTTTAGGATGTGTGTATCGTCATAAGATCCAACGATCATTCAACATGCTTTCAACTCTTTCCCGTCGCACGGCTCTCGTCTTTGGCCTTGTATCCTTGACCATCATAAGCGCCTTTCTTCTTGAATATTTCTTAAGTACGACTCCAGGTCGGCCATTCGGGCATACCCTAATGGGACACCTAGTTGGGTGGATTGGTTTGAGCTTCATTGGATTGACCTTTGTGTATCCATTAAAACGGTGGCAGCATCCGAATCAGGTTTGGCCAAAACGTTGGTTCCAGGTGCATATGGTGTCTGGTGTTTTAGGCCCTCTAATTATCTCTGTTCATGCAGGTGTGCATTTTCATGCATGGGTGCCGATCCTCGCGTTAGTCGCCATGGTGCTGGTGGTGATGAGTGGGGTTGTCGGACAGGCGTTACATCATTGGGCGTTTCGACAGTTGTATGAACGCCGTCATCAGATGGCGTTTGAGGGCATGCAAGAAGAAATCGTTGAAGCACAGCTGCATGATTTGGCCTTACAGGAAGAGGCCTTGCGATGGTGGAAGTGCTTTCATGGACCTTTGTCCTGGTCGTTTGTGGTCTTGGCCTTGTTCCATATTGGTGGTGCATTGTTTTTTGGAGGCGTTTAAATGATTGGGTGTCTACGATCATGGGTTGCCCCACTCATTTGGAGTGTAACGGCTGTGATAATCGTAGTCGTAATGTGGTTCTCACCGGAATACACCGAGGCCCTCTGGGCGCCCGGAGATCTCAGTCAGTATCATACGGATGTGACTTCATGTGGTTCGTGTCATGAACCTTTTCAGGGCCCGACTTCTCAGAAATGTGTCTCCTGTCATTCCAGCGCGAATTTTGCTGCGCGATCTGAATCCGTTGTGACCCGTTTTCATGCAGACATCATTAAAAAAGCGGAACCCTGTTTGGCGTGTCATGTCGAACATCAAGGGGTCCTGGCTTCGATTACTACAGGCGCCATGAAGAATCCTCATGGAGAATTTATTTTTCGAGTAACGAGAGCGACATCCTGCTCAGATTGTCACTGGATGAGATCAGCCCAGGGGAAAAAGAGGATGATCCTGCTTTCCAACTCGCATGTTAGTCATATTCTTGAAGAAGGTGAGGGGGTGCATACCCTTGGGCATTTTGCCAGGTGTCTCAACTGTCACAGGGGAGGCAAGTTGGATATAGAGGACGACTAGCTTCCCTCTTTAATTGAGAAGCGCATGCTTGACAACTTATTAGAAAAACATTGGCATCATCTTGCCCTACCTGAAGTTCTGACTCTCTTGGAAACTGATAGCGCGCGAGGGTTGGATGCGTTTGAAGTTTCACACAGGCAGACGCAGTTTGGTCCGAACAAACTGACTCCTCAAGAAGGAACTCATCCTGTTCTTCTTTTTTTGTATCAATTTCATCAGCCATTGGTGTATCTCCTCCTCGTCGCGACGCTTGTCACCGCCTTTCTTCAAGAATGGGTCGATTCGGGTGTCATCTTTGGTGTGGTCCTGATGAATGCCATTATTGGGTATATCCAAGAGTCTAAAGCCGTCAAAGCCATTCATGCGTTGGCTCGAACAATGGATGTGGTGACCACGGTCATACGGGCTGGTCAACAACAACGGCTTCCTGGCGAAACGCTCGTGCCAGGGGATCTGGTGGTCTTGCAAGCTGGTGATAAAGTCCCCGCAGATCTCCGACTGGTGACAGTCCGTTATTTGCAGATTGATGAATCGGTTCTTACGGGAGAATCCGTTCCAGCTTCGAAGCAGGTTGATGTGCTCCCAAAAGATATGGTGTTGGCTGATCGAAATAACATGGCTTATACCTCGACATTAGTGACGGCGGGGCGGGGATTGGGTGTGGTCGTCGCAACAGGCGATGCGACGGAGATAGGCCAAATCAAAGGGCTCATGGCAGCTGCGGATGTGCTAGAAACTCCACTGACCAGAAAGGTTGCCTATTTCAGTGGGGCGTTGTTGTGGGTCATTTTGGGCTTGGCTGGCATGACGTTTGTTGTTGGGTGGCTTCGTGGAGAAGCGGCTTTTGACATGTTTATGGCAGCTGTCGCATTAGCCGTTGGGGCTATCCCTGAAGGCTTGCCTGCGGCGATGACGATTACATTGGCCATTGGCGTTTCTCGTATGGCTCGTCGTCATGCCATTGTGCGAAAACTTCCTGCAGTGGAAACATTGGGTAGCACCACCGTGATTTGTTCTGACAAGACAGGGACTCTGACACAGAACCAAATGACTGTGCAGGAAGTTTTTGTGGACCATGACTTATTCTCAATATCTGGTTTGGGATATCTCCCCCTTGGGAATGTCCAATGTCAAGGGACAGTGATCGATCCTGTTTCGTATCCGCCGTTACTAGAATGTGTAAAGGCTGGGCTATTGTGCAATGACTCCCAGCTCGTTGATAAGAATGGGGGCTGGCATGTTGACGGCGATCCAACTGAAGGGGCTCTGCTTGCTGTCGCTGCAAAAGTCGGACTCTCGTCCAGTGAAATAACGCAACAATTTCCACGTTTGGATGCCATTCCATTTGAATCGCAAGATCAATTCATGGCGACGTTGCATAGTCAACCAGATGACGTTGATCGGGTGATGTATGTGAAAGGGGCTGCAGAGCAAGTGGTCTCTCGGTGCGATAGGGTTGAGGGTTCTCCTGGACAGTTTGTCGAAGTGGATGGAGAGGCGATTCATCAGATGGTCCATGTGATGACAGAGAAAGGCTTGCGTGTTCTGGCATTTGCCTCAAAAGTATTGCCATCGGATCAGTCTTCAATTTCCCA
Source organism: uncultured Nitrospirota bacterium (assembly GCA_937139405.1). Taxonomy (GTDB): domain Bacteria; phylum Nitrospirota; class Nitrospiria; order Nitrospirales; family UBA8639; genus Nitrospira_E. The sequence continues at coordinate 133,375 of CAKZPV010000004.1, read as the reverse complement.
TGATGATGTGAAGAGTCTGCTGTTTTTAGGATTGCAGGGTATGATGGACCCTCCTCGATCTGAAGCGACTCAAGCGATTCAAAGCTGTCATCGTGCAGGTATTCACGTCAAAATGATTACGGGTGATCATAGTGGAACCGCTATCGCTATCGCTAAACAGATCGGTCTGACATCTCCGGGAAAGGGATTACATGCATTGACTGGTCGCGAGATTGCGAGATTATCTGATGCTGAACTGACTGAGAAGGTTGAACAGGTTGCCGTCTTTGCGCGTGTTGCGCCCGAACAAAAACTTCGCTTGGTTGATGCCTTGCAAGTGCATGGTCATATTGTAGCCATGACTGGAGATGGGGTGAATGATGCGCCAGCGCTGAAACAAGCGGATATTGGGATTGCGATGGGGAACATGGGAACTGAAGTCGCGAAGGAAGCTGCGGATATGGTACTCATTGATGATAATTTTTCTTCGATAGAAGCTGCGGTCGAAGAGGGGCGTGGGGTATTTGATAATTTGGTGAAGTTTATTACCTGGACGCTTCCCACGAATATTGGCGAAGGCTTGGTCATTTTTGTTGCGGTGATGACCGGTACAATCTTGCCGATTTTGCCTGTCCAAATTCTTTGGATCAACATGACGACTGCCGTGTTGTTGGGCCTCATGCTTGCCTTTGAACGAAAAGAACCAGGGTTAATGGCGCGATCGCCTCGTGATCCACGCATGCCCATCTTAACGGGTACGCTGGTCTTTCGAATTGTGTTGGTTGGAGTGCTGCTTTTGATTGGATCGTTTGGGTTATTTCAATGGGAACTTTCTCAGGGATATGCTGTTGAAATTGCTCGGACGGCGGCGGTGAATATGTTTGTGTTTGGAGAGATATTTTATGTGTTTAATTGTCGCTCACTTGAGTCTTCACTGTGGCAGATTGGGTGGTTTTCCAACCACTGGCTCTTGATTGGAGTGACTGTGATGATTGGGTTGCAATTGTTCTTTACCTATAAGCCATGGATGAACCAGACGTTTCAATCAGCACCCTTGGATCAGGCAGAGTGGGGTCTTATTCTCGGATGGAGTCTGATGATCTATGGAATCGTTGGTTTTGAAAAAACTTGTCGTCAATGGATGTCCCACAAACGGAAAGATGTCTTTCATGAAACTCTTGTTAGCAGTTGACCAATCAAAGGATTCAAAGGTTGCTATTAATTTATTGCGCAAATTTCAATGGCCCGCTGGGTCAAGTTTGCTCCTATTGCATGTTACGACGATTGACGATGAGAAGAGGGCTGCATCTACAAAAACATCAAAATACAAAAAATCTGGCGGAATGGGAAAGCCCATACCTGACATTCATGCAGAACTTCGGCGGGTCGAGAAATTGTTGGCATCGGAAACTTTGAAGGTGCAATCGATAATCGTGAAGGGCATTCCTGGGCAAGAAATTTTAGCGGCTATTCGAAGAAAAAAAATTGATCTTGTGGTTCTTGGCTCAAGAGGACTCTCTCGAGTTTCCGGAATGTTTATGGGCAGCGTGAGTGGATGGGTCTTGAAAGAAGCCTCATGCTCTGTCCTCGTTGGACGACCAACGACGGGAAAGGCTCAATCCTTATCAACATTGAAACTTCTTCTGGCGATAGATGGATCGCCTGATGCATGTAAAGCTGCCCATTTTCTCAAAGGTTTGACGTTGCCTGCTCAGTCAAAGGTGTTGCTGCTTCATGTGATCAAAAAACAGCTGTATGAAACGGAGCAGTTGGTCAATCGTGCTGGAAAGAGTTGGACGGAATTTAGCAAGTTAGCCAAAGATTTATGCAAGGATCGAGGTATTGTTGGGGTACGGATATTGAAAGATGCTCGAGATGCGCTGTCTTCCTTTCCCTTCAACATTGAAGAGCGCTTGGCAAAAGGACATGAAGCCTCTGCAATCCTCAAAGTAGCGCGGCAACAGAAAGCAGATTTAGTTGTGGTTGGTTCCAAGGGGACCACTGGTCTCAGGCGGATATTGATGGGAAGTGTGTCACATCATGTCAGTCAGCATGCCCCTTGCTCGGTACTTGTGTTGCGATCTCTGAAGAAATCCTAACCTGGCTGCATTCTATTTGCTCAACATTCTGTGGAGAAATCCCCCATTGTATTCTCCCCAATGTCCTTCTCATTTCCCAAAATGGGGCAATTATTGTGATTTGGCTTCAATAGAGAAGGCCTGGATATTGCTCTAGTTTAATTATCGGGAACGGTTCTATTGATTGAGAAATGCAATCTTTGAGGGGTGGAGGAAGGCGAGATGAAAACCATTCCGGTTCATGGACAAGTAAGAGAGGAAGCTTGCACCATTATGGTGGTTGACGAAGATGAAGCGATGCGGGCGTTGTTGACAGATGCCCTTCAGGAAAACAACTGTCGTGTCGTTGAGTCTCATGATGGGAACGAAGCGTTGAATGCTCTGAAGAGAGTTAAGCCTCAAGTCATTGTGACGGATTTGAAGATTCCAGATGGGGGGTATCCATATTTACGATTACTGAAAGCTTCTTCTCCCGAGAGTTCTATTGTGGTGATGACTGCTCATGGTGATAGCCAATCCAAGGCCAAAGCATTAGAGCATGGTGCCACACGATACTTTGAGAAACCTCTTCACATCAAGGATTTGAAGTCTTTTATTTGCCAAATCTGTCTTATCAATCCGTGCGGAAATATTTCTTAATGTTACAACGATCAATTCTGAAAACGAGGAGGAATCGAAGCGATGGCCGGATCGTATTCGCCAATTGGACCTGAAGTTCCCGAAGATGTTCACTCGCGCATTGAGGGGTTGAAATTATTAGCGCATCATTTAGATGAGCCTATCGTCATTTTCAATCCACAAATGGAATTAGTCTATGCCAATCCTGCGGCCGATCTCATTACAAAAGGCTGCCCCTTAACTTGTGGCGAAACCACGACTCTCTCTCATTCGTGTGATTCACAACCAACTGCATGTGAACCCTGCCCGGCAACCAGCCTGTTTCAGGCAAGCGAAAAGGCTTCTAATGCTTCATTCAGCTATTCATCGACTGTTGAGTCACCTGCGATGTGTCCTCTCCCTCGGGCAGTGCCATTGAGAAGTGAGCAGGGGGCGACGCACTTTGCCGTGATGATGGGTATGCGTGGAAGTGAGAGTCTTGTCACGCGTCAACAAAATATCAAAGCAGTCCAAGTTCCTAAGGAGGACACCACCAGAGGAGAGACTGCCATTCAGTCGCTCATTGGAGAAAGCGAGTCTATTCAACAGTTGGTGGAAATGATTCAATTGGTCGCGGCGAGTGAGGCCACTGTGTTGATTCAAGGTGAAAGTGGAACCGGTAAGGAATTGGTAGCCAAAACCATTCATGCATTAAGTCGCCGCCAGGCTCAGCCCTTTGTTGTAGTGGAATGTAGTTCGTTACCTGAAACCTTGCTGGAAAGCGAACTGTTTGGCCATATCCGTGGGGCATTTACGGGAGCCGTGGCTGATCGAAAGGGTCTTTTTGAAGAAGCCCAAGGGGGTACTATTTTTTTAGATGAAATTGCGGATACGACGCCCGCGTTTCAAGCTCGCTTGCTTCGAGTCTTACAAGAAGGAGAAATCAAACCTGTTGGAAGTAGCCAATCGATCAAAGTGGATGTGCGGGTGATTTCTGCTGGGAATAGGCCCTTAGATGAGTTAGTGAAGACCAAACAATTTCGCGCAGATTTGTATTACCGCTTAGCCGTGTTGCCTTTACAAGTTCCCTCGCTTCGAGAACGGCAGGAAGATATTCCTTTGTTAGCGGCTCATTTCGTCTATGCCTCTTCTCGTCGGCATGGACGCTCGTCCTTGACTGTCGATCCCGAGGCATTACGGGCGTTGTCGAAATATGCCTGGCCGGGAAATGTTCGTGAATTAGAAAATTTGATCGAACGGGCTGTTGTGATTTGCCGTCATACGGTACTTCGGACAACGGACTTTTTTGACCAAAAAGATCGATCTTCTTTGAATGGGGATTTGAATTCCGTGAGCCAAGCTGCACGCCAAGTAGCCGAACGTGATCATATTCTTCAGACTCTCGCCAAGACCAAGGGTGATAAAACTCGTGCAGCTCGTCTCCTCAAAATTAGTCGTTCTAGTTTGTACAATAAATTACGAACCTATCAAATCTCGTAATTCTCAACTACTCTGCCCCCAATCGCCCCACTCCGTGTTTTCAGTAGTCCTCGTATTTGGACATATAAGTTGCTGAATAACTTTTAGTATTTCCAAAGCAATGTATCTCTGTCCAAGACTGTGGAAATTTGTATATCGATCTGCTTCTCCCTTCTCCTTCGTCATGGTTCTTTGAAGTCCTTCATCATTGCTGCTGCTCCTTTTTGCACAAAAATCTTCTCATGGCACTGTTGTTGCTGTTTTGCCCTGTTGCTGATGAGGGCACGGTGTGATGGATTGTCTCTTCGCTGGAACCTCCGATCTTTACAAGAGAACAACATGAGGGAGGCAAGGAGTACTGCATTTTTCTTGTGTGACTCATCAATGTTCGGATGATCTTTTGTCTAGCGGTTGGTATGCCTGCACTGTCTGATGTGTTTCCAGGAGCGCCTCCTCATAAACAAGTGAGATCATCGGGTCGGTGGCGGCGTGACTTTGATCAACAGCCTTTGGTGTTAATCCGCGAAACCCATATTCATTTGTGCTTAATCTATAGGGAGGTGGCGAGATGAGCAGAGATTCGAATCGTATGCGAAATCGTTTTTCCTGGTTGATGGTGTGTGCGTTGTTCTGGGCCCTAGCCGGAATCGGTGCGGCTCAAGCTGCAACCGTAGAAGAGCGCCTGGAACGATTAGAACAAAAAACGCTGTCTTCATCTCCTGGTGCTGTGCAAGAAACAGGAAATATGGTCTTCTTCCGCGGCGGCGGTGCCTGGGCAACAAGTGATCGGTCTAGTGAGGTGGAGACCGATGTTTTTAGTTTCAATGGAAGTAATGATGGTGATTCTGGGTACCACGTGGGAGCTGGCCTGGATCTCGTCCTTACCAGAGATATTTGGGATTTGTTTCCTGGGACGTGGGTGTTGGGAGAAATTGGGGTGGAATTCAAACGATTTGATTCTAAAAAAGTTCAGCAGGCGGTTCCGACGACATGCGATTTTGCGACGGGAGGGGCAGCATGTACGGGCAGTCGAAATAAGAAAACAAAAGTCCAAATCACGATGCTGACCGTGAATGTTGCACCGAAAATTATGTTTATGGAAGGCAGTCGTTTTCGCCCATGGATCATCCCTGCCGGATTAGACTTTCATGTCATCAGTCCTCCCTCTAATGATACGACGGTTTTGGATGTTGGAGTGCAGTTCGCGGTTGGGGCTCAGGTCAGAGTGTGGAAAGCGCTTCATCTTGGCGTCGATGGGCGTTTTCATTTAGCAACGGGCCAAACTGATACCACGAACAATTTTGGTACTGCTGGTGCCTACTTCGGCATCGCCTTCTGAGGAGGTAGCCTTCAAGCTTCTGCAGTGGCTTTGGATCTACAGAGTTTTGTCATTTTCCAACAAGGCTGCCCTTATTTGCTACATTTTATGCTGCAAGATGTCCAATTTTTTTGACACATAAGTTACTGAAAGAATGAAGACATTCAGCAGTTTGCATGTTTATGCCCAAGACTGTGGAAATTTGGGCTTCATCTCTCTTAGCTTTATTCCGTAGATGTGTGGTCTTGGAAAAGCTCCAGTATTGGCGATGCTAGTTTGTTCCTTGGAAATCTGGTTGTTGGCACTGTTGTTGCTGTTTTAGGTGTTGCCGACATTGGGCGGGCTGTGATGGACCGGCCTCCGGAATGCCCAACCTCCTGAACGATAGAGGACATCCAATGTCGGCATTTTATTGATTAAACGAGGAAATAGGATTTCTCAACGAGAGAAGAAATTTCGGTCACACGCCCAATAATATTCAAGTTGAGTTGTGTTTTTTTTCACTAACCGCCTTTATGTAATAGGAGGTCGGAGTATGTATCAGGGTAAACGGACTTTATTCACGGTTTCGGTGTTCTTAGCCTTGTTTGGTGGGGCCACATTGTGGGGGACTCCAGCATTCGTCAAGGCTGAAAACGCTGCAACGGAGCATGTCCATCCCGTAGGGATGACGTCACAGTCGCCTGGATGGGCTGAAAAGCTCAAGGGGCAAACGATTGTGGAAGATGCAATGGAAGGCCGTGCGGAACGGGCGGCCCTCGTCGAGCAGCAGCATGAACGGATGATGCAGCAAATGCAGAAAGACATGGATCACAATGGGGACAACACCGGTGCGTTTAATTCCATGTCGATGATTCACCAATATGGAGGTGGACCAGGGAACGGTTTGCTCGCGAGTAGTGCAGGAGTAGAACCGGTTTCCATGAAAGGGGGGTTGTGTCCAAAAACGGCACCTGTGAGAAATTACGATGTATCCGCCATCAATGTAGAAATCACCTTGAATCAATGGTTGGATTATTACCCCGGGTATATGTACGCCTTAACCGAAAATGTAGAAAAAATTCGTGAGGAAGAAGCCAAGAATGCGGCGGCGCGCGAGACGGAAGGGCATAACGACCCGGGTGGTGTAAAAAATGGCATTCAAGATCAATGGATTCAACCATTGGTCATTCGTGGCAATCAAGGCGATTGCGTCAAGATCACACTTCGTAACAATTTAGAGTTTGGCGAAGAAGTCAGTTTGCACATTAATGGTTCGGATATGGTCATGAGCGAAACAGGTCAGCCAGCCCTCACCACGAATGCTGATTCAGTGGCAGAGGAAGGCCAGACCATTAATATGGAATGGTACATCCATCCAGAAGCACAAGAGGGTGGAAAACAATTTCATACCTTCAGCAATGACCGGGAATTAACGGTCATGGGCATGTTCGGGGTGTTTGTCGTTGAACCTCGAGGGTCGAACTACTTTGAGCCTTTAGGGACCGGCCCAGCCACAGCAGCTAGCAGTGGCTGGCAAGTGATGATTGATAATGGTGACGGGCCGGATTTTCGTGAATTCGTCCTTATTTATCATGAAGTGGGTGATGAAGCGTTTCGTCCAGTCAATAAGCATGGAGACTTTTTGCCTCAACGTGATCCGTTAACGGATGCCTATCGTCCAGGTGCCCGTGCGCTTAACTATCGAAGTGAGCCGTTTGGCATCAATAACATGCATGTGCAGCATGAATACTTTGGGTTTGAAGATGAATCGATGGCCTATAGTTCTTATACGTTTGGGGATGCGGCACCAACGATTCCTCGGAGCTATTTAGGTGATCCGGCGAAGTTTCGTATTGTGCATGGTGGTTCGGAAGTCTTCCATTCCCATCATCCGCATGGTGGCTCTATTCGATGGCAACGGAGTCCACGCGCAACGCAAATGCCAGTGTGGAATACCGGTCAAAGTGGGCCTGTAAAATATCCGGTGATTCGTACAAAATCTGACCGCGTTGATGTGGAAGTCATCGGGCCATCAGAAGCCTTGGACCTGGAGACAGAATGCGGTTCAGGTTTGTGCCAATGGTTGGCGGGAGATTTTCTGTTCCATTGTCATGTCGCGCATCATTATGTGGCTGGCATGTGGGGCTACTGGCGTGTGTATAACACCTTGCAGATGCCAGGTGTCCAAAATGATGTGATGGCGCCCCTGCGTGAGTTGCCAGATCGGTTAGACCGTATTCATAAGCCAGTGCCGTCCGATCAATTGGTAGGTAAGACCGTCAATTGGTTTGGTTCGAAATTTAAAATTGTTGGCGAAGGGAAGAGCGATTGGAAAGCTAATCCAGCCGTCGTTAACGTGAAAGACTGGGTAGAAATGCAGTTGAGCAATCAAGGGAAGCCCGGTCATAAAGATGATCAATTGGGTCAGATGAAGGCCTATGATGCTACCGTGATTGATTGGGTCTGGGACGGGGCGAAGGCCATGAGCGAAAAAGAACCATCGATTGGCGAAAATCCCAAATATCGCCCAGAATGGCAAGGGTATAAAGCTGGTGAGCGTCGGGCGATTTGGTTCGAACCCACAACTGGAAAAGTGGCATGGCCATGGCTCACGCCACATTTCGGAAAACGGGTGCCATTTTCGAACGATCATAATCCAGCTCCATGGTTGGAAATGATTCGATTAAATGAGGATGGCACACGGTCAGTGGAACCGGCCAAAGCTGGCGAAAACGGGCCATGGAGTTTGTGCCCGGAGCGTGCCGGTTCACAAGATTACAACGTACATTTCATTAAATTGCCTATAGAATTATCAGCAGCCCAAGGAAAGGAACCAGCGATTGTTGACCCTAATGGGTTGCTGTACGTGGTGCATGAAGAAGAAGCAGACGTTCGAGCGGACAACGACAAGAAATTTCCGTTGGTGGTCCGAGCCAATGTCTATGATTGTATTGATTGGACGCTGACTAGCGAATGGTTGGATGACGATATCACTAACTTCCAATCTTCCAAAATCAATACGCATTTCCATTTCTTTCAATTTGATAATCAAGCATCCGATGGCGTGATTTCTGGATTCTCATATGAGCAGTCCATGCGCCCTTTCACCCAATTTACAAAGCCAACCAAAAAGGGGTTGCCGATTCCGATGAATGCCAAGGTCACGAAGGCAGTAAAAGCGGGATCGAAGACGCTCCAAGTAACGAATGCGGCACAGTATCATGTAGGCATTCCGATCTTGGTGGGCGCAGATAATGTGAAAGAAAAAGAAGTCCGACGCATCGCGAAAATTGATGGTAAGACTCTGACATTTGCCAATCCATTAAAATTCAATCATCCCGTTGACGAGATTGTGACCGTGGAATATGTGCGGCAGCGATTCTGGGTGGATGCCGATGTTGGTAGTGTGTTCTGGCATGACCATGCCTTTGGTGGAACCACGTGGCCACATGGTGCAGTCGGAACGATGATTGCCGAACCATTCAATTCCACCTGGCATGATCCGAAAACGGGTGAGCCAATTCGGACCGGACCAGTTGCCGACATTCATGCGGTGGAACGGGTTGGCCATGATGTGGCGGGAAGTTTCCGTGAACTTATGGTGCATATTATGGATACGGTGCCACATACCGTGAATGTGGTGACAGCAGGCAATCCTCCGGGACAACCTATCGATGTCGCCTTAGAAGCTGGTCGAACGGTGTCATTTATTATGCCGCCTAATGACCAAATCAAAATGACGCCAATGCCATTCTTGAATGGGGGAACTCATACGACGGGTGGGGCGTTAAACTTCCGAGCAGAGCCATTCGCACAACGATTGGCAAATAACCCGGACCCATCGAAAATTTTTAGTAGTGTGACACATGGTGATCCGAGCACGGCCATGATTCAGGCCTACTTGGGTGATGCTATTGTGTTTCGACTGATCGATGTGACAATGAATGAAAGTAATGTGTTCACGTTGTCCGGCCATACCTTCTGGTCAGAACGATATGCAGAGGAAGCCAATCGTAAGCATTCATTGCATGTTGGAATTGCCGAACGGTATGACTTGGTTGTTCCAGAAGCCGGTGGTCCTCGTCATCAAGCCGGCGACTATATGTTCTTTAATGGCCGCAGCTCCAAGTTTTCGGAAGGCGCCTGGGGTCTCATTCGAGTCTTAGATAAACCGGTGGGTGACCTTCAACCATTGCCGAACAAGGCCTATGGCGCAGAGGGGATGCCCGAACGATTGCCGGTTTGTCCAAAGAATGCTCCTGTGAAAGCGTTTAATGTGGTGGCTATTGATCATCCGGGGATGAGTTTTAATTCAAATTCTCCGGAATCGATTGAAGTCGACTTTGAACGGACGATTGAATTACGTAATCCAGAAGCCAAAATCTATGTCCTCGAGGATGAGGTCAAAAAGGTAGGTGGTGATGTGCAACCTATGCCGCTAACCATCCGGGCCAATGTGGGTGATTGCCTCAAAGTCAAATTGACAAATAAACTTAAAGAAGGGCAAGCCTCATTCTCAGCGTTTGGTTTGGCGTTCGATCCCAAAGATTCGCAAGGCGTGAATTTAGGGAATAATACGGGCGACCAAACAGTGGCTCCTGGAAAATCTCGGACCTACACGTACTATGCGGATCCTTTCAATGGCGAAACGCAAACCTTGGTGTGGGATTGGGGAAATGTTTCAATGAATCCTCGTAATGGATTGTTTGGGGGAGTCATCATCGGTCCGAAGGGATCGGCGTACCGCGATCCGAAAACTGGAGAAGACATTTCTTTGAAAAATAGTTGGAATGCCGACGTCATTGTGGATCGGACCATTCAAGGGAATGAAGGCCGAGCCAACTATCGCGATGTGGCCTTGTATTTTCAAGATGAGGACAACATCATTGGAACCAGTTTCATGCCGTATGTTCAAAATGTGGCAGGGCTCACCGGCGTCAATTATCGCGCCGAACCGTACCTGCATCGTGAAGAAACAGGATGTTCGTTGGGTCGGATGTTCCAGCCCTGTGAAGTGGATAATCCGCAAGATCCTGCAACTCCAACCATTGAAGCCCATGCCGGTGACAAAGTCCGGATTCATGTCTTTGGTGCGAGTAGCGAGCAAAATGGCATGTTCACTGTTGAAAAGCATGAATGGCCAATCGAACCGTTCTTGCCGGGTGCGGATATGATCAGCACCGTGGAATTCTCGGGTTCGGAAGGTCTTGATGTGTTCTTGCCTTCGGCGGGTGGAAACTGGGCAATGACTGGAGACTATGTGTGGAGCAATGGCCGGTTACCCTATTCCCAATCAGGACAATGGGGTTATCTCCGAGTGTTGCCGAACACAGATCAACGGATTTTGCCGTTGTCAGGTTCTGTGTCCTCAAACAAGCAGGCTAAACTTGATGATCTGGGCGCGCCCAGGATCATTCCTACCGTGGCCAAGTAGCCCGCAACGGGTGAATGGATGAATGAGAAGGCGGGGAAGTCAACTGACTTCCCCGCCTTTTTTTATAATAAACATAGAAATCATAACTGGCCTGAAACATGGTCTTGGGATCAAGAGGCTTTATGCGGTAAAATGATGAATAACTCTAGAGTATTATCTGAAATCCAGATCGGTGAAATAGTATCAGTGGTCCTCTACTTAGATGATTAACCAGGAGGTGTCACATGAGATCACGTTTCCCGTTCCTTTTCATTTGGGTACTGACAGGGAGTGTCTTATTTGTCATTCCCTGTACTGCGAAAGGTTCCGATCTTCACCATGGTGGAGGGATAAACCCAGAGGTAGTGGCAGATTATATCCATGCCGTGATTGAAGCGGATCGAACATTGTATGCCACCCACGTCGTCAATCGCATGCAAGAGACTGGGACGGTTATTGCCTCTGAAGGGTGGAAAAAGCAAAAGGCCCTACCTCTCCCTGCGCAAATGTTGTTGTTGGCGGGGTTAAAAGTCGGTGAAAGTGGCTTGGGATTACAATATCGATTGGCGAGTCTCTTCCCTATTTACGAACGAAATGGACCGACCACAGATTTTGAGAGAAAAGGCTTGGACGCCGTAGAAAAAGATCCGGATAAGCCCTATACCGGAGTGATCACAAGAGGCGACAAGCAATATTTTAAGGCGATTTATGCCGATATCGCCGTGTCCAAGGCCTGTGTGAATTGTCATAACACACATATTTTGAGTGGGAAACGAGATCGGAGCGTGGGGGATGTCATGGGAGGAATTGTTATTTCCTTCCCCATGGAGTGAATAAATTTATCGTTGAAGTTTGGATATTGATGGAAGAGCGGGCTGCTTAAAGAAATCACAATGGTCTGCTCTTGTTTTTTCTGATGGTATCCGAACGCTTATCTCGTCGTAAGGAGGGTTTCATGAGTGTGGGGAAATTTTTTATCGCAATGGTCTTGGGCGTATTCTTTGGAGCGTCCTCTGTCCAGGCGTATGAAGAAATTGAAGTGAAGAATGGGGGCAGTCTCTCGGGGGCGGTGACGCTTGAGGGTAAGGTTCCCAGGCCCAAAGGTTACAATTTGGTTACCTTGCCCGATCCCGTTTTTTGTGGACGGATTTCCACGGGGACTGGTTGGCGGTTGTTACAACCGTTTAAGGTTGATCCCAATGGCGGTTTTAAAGACGTCGTCATTGTGTTGACCGATATCAAACAAGGCAAAACCTTTGAATATGTTCCGCCACGAATTGAGGCCGTGGATTGTTTGTTTGATCCCTACATTGTGGTAGTACGAAATAAAAAAGAAATTGAAGTGGTCAATATGGATCCTGTCTTACATGATATTCAAGCCTATGAAACATCAAAGTTTGGTGCCAGGGTGTTATTTAATGTACCACTTCCCATGAGTAAGAAAATTAAAAAGCGGCAACTTCTGGAAAATGTCACGGTCAAAAATCGCGCGGGGAAAGCGATCACCCATTCGGTCAAAATGCGAAAAGGTCGGAATGTGTTTGTCATGCAATGTGGTTTTCATGCCTATATGGAAAGTTGGGGACTTGCCGTCGATAACCCCTATTATGTATTGAGTAGTCAGGATGGCAAGTACGCGATTGCGGATATTCCACCTGGTACATATAAGGCCATGGCGTGGCATCCCATGATGAGTCAGGAGTTCGATGTGACGATTGAACCGGGAAAAGCCACGACACTGGATATTAAATTTGATGCGCCCAAAGGCCGCCTCTATGCTAATGAAATAGAAGAGAATCCTCGATTTGGTTTGGAATTACTTGGCGATGTGACCATCGACCCTATCGTGGAAAGACAAGTACCGTAAGATATCAATTAAAATAGAGTGAATGAAAAAATTCCTGAAAGAGCCTCTATGGGTGTATACCCGTAGGGGCTTTTGGTTTTTGGGGATGTGTGTTTTTCTCTCGTTTGACCTTAAATATCATCTTTGGTACTTATTGAGTCCCTTTCAAAGGCTGTTATCAATCTCCCCTCTCCAACACAGAATAGGTTTCATGAGATTTTTTCAAAACTCGAATAGTGTGGAGGCACCTGAATGGAGCGATAGAGTCAAATACTAATCTTCCTGATGATTGGCTGGAGTGCTATGCCAGCGTTGGCTGAGATCGATAGCGCCATGCTGATTGGGGAATGGTGCTTGGTACATCAGAGTATGCTCGGACATGACATTGAATCGCTTCCCCCGAAAGCCATAAGCGATAACCTGAGAGCCAAGCGAAGCCAAAGCTACCACTTTAAAGATGGAAAAACTGTTGAGGTGATATTTGTGGATAAACCGAGCAAAGAATTTACCTATAAGATCTCTGGATCAAAAAAGAACCGAATTCGCATCAAACGATGGCAGAGCTTTGCTGTGAAATCATTAACCGAATCTGAGATAAAGGCAACGGTATATGGGACTGTTCAGCATCGTTTTACGGGTGGAACATGTGTATCGCCATAATCTTGTGGAGAGGCGGTAGAACATTGCCCTCTATAGTTTGGCTACTTTTTTAAAAATATTCTTAACCAGAATGGAGATAGTCTTATGAGAAAGCTGGTTTTCTTTCTAATGTTATTCCCTGTCATTGTGTTTGCTCAAAGTCAACAAGGTATGCCCCCAGGTATGCAGCAGAGGGACATGGAGCAAATGCAGAGACGCATGCAGCAGATGGATATGGGAAAGATGCAGGAAGCGGCGGCCTGTATGAAAAATATCGACCGATCTGCGCTTGAGGGCTTAGAGGAAGAAGGAAAGAAAATGGAAGCAGAAGTTGGTGCGCTGTGTAAAAGTGGAAAGCGCGATGAGGCTCAGGATAAAGCTATGGAGTATGCAAAAGAAATGATGAGCAGGCCGGAACTCATGAAAATGCGGGAATGCGGTAAAATGATGGCCGGCATGTTGCCCGAAATGCCTTTTGAAAATTTAGAGGAAGAGGGAAAAAAACATCATGTCTGTGATGATTTTTAAGCGAAAAGGATGGGACAAGCATAAATATTCTTCAGAGCATGAGTTAACTTGTTCTGGTTGCGATGGTGTTGCGCGTTCTTGTCACACTGCCTGATCCCCAGGGTCGGTAAAGAAACTAGCGGCCAGGCAACAACAGCAACAAGAGATGCAACACATGATGGATGTTTTTGACAATATGAAAACAATCGATCAGAAAAAAATCTTGATGATGAATATTCTTCAAAAGTAATATTTAATAAAAATAAGGTATCAGGAACCTTAAATTAAAATATTTCGTATGCTACCGCATTAATTTTTGTTCTTTCACATCTAACCAGTCGCGGAGCCAGTCGCCTAAGAGGTTGGCAGCGAGGACAACCGCCATGAGTGTCAGGCCTGGAATCAAGACAAGGTGCGGTGCGACGAGCATGTAGCGGGTCCCATCGCGAATCATACTGCCCCAGGAGGCTTCGGGTGGTTGGACGCCTAACCCTAAAAAGGACAACCCTGCTTCGGCGATGATGGCGCTGGCGATTCCAAAGCTGGCTTCAATAATGAGTGGAGCCGTGATAAGAGGAAGCAAGTGCTTTCCCATGATGCGCCATGGTGAGGCACCCATAGCTTGTGCGGCCACGACATGATCGGCATGCTTGAGCGCGAGGACTTGCCCACGTGCTAAGCGTGCATATCCCACCCAGCCCACAATCACTAACGCCAAGATCACGTTTTCTATACCTGGTCCGAGGGCTCCGGCTAACGCAATGGCCAGCAGGAGGCCAGGAAAGGCCAGCATGATGTCGACGATTCGAACGAAGATCTGATCCACCCATCCGCTGAAGTATCCGCTTGCGATCCCTAGTATTCCGCCAATCAAAATTCCCAATGCCACGACGCTGAGGGCGACGAAGAAGGACGTGCTTGCTCCGGTGATGAGGCGATCTGCAATGGATCGTCCAAGTTCATCAAAGCCCAACCAAGAATTTTGGTCAGGCCCTATGAGTATGTGGGTGAGGTCGATGGTGTTGGGTGTGAGGGGAAGGACATGACTGCCTATGGCCAGGAGGGCCCATGTCAGGAGAATGCCTAATGGAAGCCATAGTCGCATCAAGATGGGTTTTGCCAATTGATGCGGGGGTCTAACCAGGCATAGAGCAGGTCTGTGATGAGATTGACGACAATGTAGGTCATGCTGATGCAGAGGACGGCTGCTTGTACCACGGGATAATCTCGCTGTTGTATGGCTTCGATCATGAGGAGTCCTAAGCCTGGCCAGGCAAACACGGTTTCGGTGATCACCGCGCCACCGAGCAACCCACCAAGCTGAAGCCCCAATAAGGTTAGTACAGGCAAGAGGGCGTTAGGCAGCGCATGTGTAAGGATAGCTCTCATGGATGAGAGCCCTTTGGCTCGAGCGGTTCGGAGAAAGTCTTCTCCCAAGATTTCCAAGAGACTGCTTCGAATCATTCTGGCCAAGATGGCGGCCATGGCGGTTCCCAACGTTAACGCAGGTAAAATCACGGCATTCCAGCCTTCTCGCCCACTTACAGGAAACCAGCCCAACCACAGGGCCCCCACGAGAATTAAAAGGGGTCCCATCCAGAAATTGGGAATAGACATGCCGAATAAGGCAAAGCCCATACTGCCGTAATCGTAGATGGAATGTTGGCGCGTGGCGGCGACGAGCCCTAGTGGCAGAGCCATGGTTAGGGCGATCACCAACGCGATAAAGCTGAGATGTACTGTGGCGGGAATGCGTTCTAGCAATAGATCGACAATGGGGCGGCCGGAGAATAGTGACTGTCCGAAGTCGGCTTGAACGAGTGCCGTCATATAGTTCCACCATTGTTCGTAAAGTGGGAGATGCAAGCCTAAATTTTGACGCAAGGCTTCTCGATCTGCGGTCAATGCCGATTCTCCCAGCATGACATCAATGGGATCACCCGGAATCAAGTGAATCAAAAGAAATACCAGGCTGATCACTCCGAGTAATCCAACCAACGCACTCAAGATTCTCTTTAGAATGAAATGTGACATGGTGGAGAATGTGATGAAATGTTCTTAGCGCACTAGATATTTATACAACAATGATAAACTCCAAGAGTCATAACTATGGCGTGGTGTGTTTTGCTAGCTGGGATTGGGTGCTTAGTTGTGAAGCTGCTGTTGTCCACTGAATGTTTGCCAATCCATCGTAATTACCATCGGCTTTGAGTGCATATCCTTCAATCATGTTAGTAAAAAGAACGAAATGATCTTCGTACCAAAGGGGTACATAGGGCAGCCTGTCCAGCAGGCGGGCTTGCAATTCACGATACCATCGCTGCTGTTGGTTCCGGTCAGTTGTGCTCTCTGCTTCTAGAATGAGCTGGTCAGTTGTTGGGTCGGTATAGCGCCCGCGGTTCACACCCTTCGGGGGTACAAATTGACTGTGAAAGGCCTGTCGAAAAATATCTGGTGTTTTCAATCCTACCCAGGCCAGGCTGTACATTTGAAATCGCCCAGTTTTGATGTCTCCATAAAATGTGCCCCAATCATGACTGTGAATGGACACGTTGATGCCGACTTGTTGGAGTTGATCTTGAATGATGGTGGCCAATCGTAACCGAAACGGGTCGGTTGAGGTTTTATAGACCAAGGTTGGTCGTCGATTTCTATCGTAACCCGCTTGCTGTAAGAGGAGTTTCGCTTGCGATGTATCATAGCGATAGGCTTGTAATGCAGGATTCCCTACCCAATGGCTCGGAGGAAAGAGAGCTTGGGCTGGTCGAGCTCGGCCGCCAAGAACAAATTGAATGATCTGTTCGCGATTGATGGCATGTGCAATGGCCTTTCTGACGAGACCTTGTCCAACGACCGGATCCTGATGATTAAACCCTAGATAAGCAAAATTAGAGCCTTGTTGTTGTCGCAAAGAGAGAGATGGCTGGTTGGCAAGATAAGCTACTAACTCTGGTGGCAGGTCGTTTTGGAGTAGATGAATTTCACCCGCCAATAATTTTAGGCTCCTTACTGTTGGGTCTGGAATTCTTACAAATTCAACCAGTTGTGTATCTTTGCGGCGTTTGAGGATCAAGCGAGTGTCGTCTGGTCGTTGTTGGAAAAGAAAAGGGCCGCTTCCCACGGGTTGGTCATGGAAAGAATGGTTCGTGGCAATAAGGTTTGCCGGCAAAATGCCGATAATGACATAGCCAGGAAATAACGGGTCCGGGTGTGTCAAAAAGAAGTCAATGGTTGATTCTGTTGGTGTTTCAATTCGTGAAATATTCCGCAGAAGGCCACGATGTGGGGAAGAACTTTTGGGATCCAGTACTGACAAATATGTGGACTTTATGTCATCTGTATCGAGGGTGGTCCCATCTGGAAATGTGGGTCGAGGCTCAATAAGGGTGAATCGATACTGTGTAGGAGTGAGTGGTTCCCATTTTGCGAGAGCAGGGATGGGAGTGGCGTCTTCCCCAAAATCGACTAATCGTGAATAGAGGAGCCGATTAATTCTTGCTGATGTGGCGTCTGTCGCATAACGAGGATCCAAATTGGTTGGAGCGCTGGCAAGGCCAAAGCGAATGGTCTTCTCGGATGGAAATTCCGTACATCCCCAGGCGAAAGAAATTAAGAAGAGGAATGACCAGATAATTCTCAACGTGTTCGTTATCTATTCACAAGGTGATTGATGTTTCATGATCAAGGAAGAGAGCGATGTCGTGCAGTATTCAGCTGTTTTGATAATTTTACAGATATTTTGAACTTCAGGATAGAGAAAACCTTCTGAGGAATATTTTCATCGATCCTTTACACGGAACGAATAAAGGAGAGCACGTATGATCGGTACCCCTACTATCCCGAATTATGAGAATGCGACCAATGGAAATTCCGCAACCGTAACCGATGAGGCTCCTCAATCGACTCCTAAGACACGTCATCTTTCAGCTCCCACAACGGTTGAAGAAACAGGTTTGCCAGAAGAATTGCTTGTGCAATTGCTGGTGCGAACGTTGTTCACACATGGAGAACTGACAGAACGATCTGCCGGGGAAATTATGAAATTGCCCTATGGCGTCATGAAGGAACTCTTTACGCTCATTCAAAGAGAAAAGTTCTGCGAGGTCAAAGGGCATGGGGAGTCGCTCGGCGTATTACTGCGGTATGTGCTGACTGAGGCTGGTCGTGAACGAGCCAAGGCTTTTCTCGATTTATGTCGATATGTCGGGCCGGCTCCTGTGACCTTGCAGCAATATGTCGCCATGGTGAAAAGTCAGCCTGTAAATAGTTTGACTATTGACCGGCGGACGGTGACTGCCGCGACCGAACATTTAGTCTTGACTCCTGGTACGGTTGATCAGCTTGGGGAGGCCGTGAATTCTGGGTGGGCCATTTTCTTGTATGGACCTCCTGGAAACGGGAAAACCGTGTTGGCCGAAGCTATTGGCAAAATGTTGGAAGCGGTAGGGGGAGGCGAAGTCTATATCCCCTATGCCATGGAAGTAGATGGCCAGATCATTCAAATTTATGATCCGATTACTCATGTCAAAGTTGATACCCCTCAAGAAGCGTCACGATCATTGATTGAAAACAAAAAGGAAAGCGATACTCGTTGGGTCCTGTGCAAGCGGCCGATTGAGTTTGCCGGTGGTGAGTTGACGATGGCTACGTTGGATTTGTCATTTAATGCATCGGCCAAATATTACAAAGCGCCTCCGCATATCAAATCGAACGGTGGAGTTTTTCTGATTGATGATTTTGGTCGGCAGTTGGTTCGACCCAGAGATCTCCTGAATCGGTGGATTGTCCCGTTAGAGAAACGAGTGGATTATCTCACGTTACATACTGGAAAAGTCTTCCAACTTCCCTTCGACACGATTGTGTTGTTTGCCACGAATTTAGAGCCAGCGAAACTGGCTGATGAAGCGTTCCTCCGTCGGATTCGGAATAAAATCTACATTGCCGACCCCACCCCCGAACGCTTCAAGCAGATCTTTGAAGAAGTATGCAAGAAAAAAGGTGTACCATATGATCCTGATTCTGTCGATTATCTCTTAACGGGTGTGTATGAAAAATATTCACTGAATATGCGGAGTTGCCATCCTCGAGATATTTTAGAGCAGATCATTAGTATTGCGAAATTTAATAGTGTTCCGGCGACGCTATCAAAAAAGTTCATTGATCGAGCGTGCCACACCTATTTCTTCGTCGAGGCCGCCGAATACGATCAAACCTCGAGCTAACAGCGTGCACAGGTTGTGTTTCTGCCGATTTGACTGGTCCGACTTCCGGGGAAGAATCGCCGAACATCATTTCTGGCGTCTTCAAAAATTAGATCCTACGCTACTAGTAGAATGGGCTGGTCAATTCAGTGGGAATGCACGCCGTTCAATTTTTCTAGGTCGTGAACAGTCTTGCCCCACATCATTCTAGCCCGTTCGCGAGAGCTCTTGCGATCCCCTGATGGAAAAGAGCGTTGGTCTAAAGTCACGCTCGATCTCCTGGTCAGACGAAGATTTCCTGGATAGTATCTTCGTGTTGTTTTTCCTCTAATCGATGATCCTTCTGTTCTGTCTTCTCTCCTGTTGTGCTAGGATTGTCTTTAGCATTGCCTGCAAGGTTACTTCCACGATGAAATATTTGTTCTATCCTTTCCTTTCTAATGGTTTGTTTGGGGAGAATGGCAGAGGCCAGAATAACCAAAGAACATAGTTTCGACGTCTTTCCTCATGAAAATGAGGGTCATGCCATTGTGGCGATTAAAAAATATTTCAAGCGATATCAAAGAGAAAACATTTGCCTTGCTAATTGCCAGGACTCTGATGCGTAATTTTAGGAGAAACTCTTATGTCTGCAACGGTGTTAGTCGTCGATGACGAAAAAGATTTGGTCGAACTTGTTCGGTATCATCTCGAAAAAGATGGACTCAACTGTCTTGAAGCTCGAGATGGAGAGACAGCGCTTCAATTGGCCAGAGAGCGTATACCAGATCTGATTGTATTAGATCTCATGTTGCCAGGTGTGGATGGGTTGGAGGTGTGCCGAAAACTTCGTAAAGATCCCAAAACTGCCTCCATAGCCATTATTATGTTAACTGCGAAGGCCGAAGAAGTTGACCGCATCGTCGGTTTGGAGATGGGTGCCGATGATTATATGGTCAAACCCTTTAGTCCACGGGAACTCTTGGCTCGAGTGAAAGCAGTGTTACGGCGAGGGCAAGTCCAAGAGCTTGTCTCAATGAGGCAGGTGGGCACGTTAGTGGTGGATGAAGGCAAACATCAAGTTTCAGTTGCAGGGAAAGAGGTTGATCTGACCGTCAAGGAGTTTGATCTGTTAGGTGGCTTGATGAAAGCCAATGGACGTGTGCTCAATCGCGAGCAAATTATGGAAACAGTATGGGGCTATTCCAATGCTGTTGATATCGAATCCCGTACCGTGGATGTTCATATCCGGCGACTTCGAGAAAAATTAGGTGACGAACAGAAGCGGGTTGTCACAGTGAAAGGTGTTGGCTATCGCTTTGATGCTGAGACAGATTTATAAGTTTTGGGCATGAATGAGAACACGACATATGGATAATTCTCCTCTCGTTCTTGTGGGTTGGATGCTCGTAGCTATGATGGTTGTTGGAATGGGCCTGACCTGGGGATGGTCATTCTGGTTGCTCGGATTTTTTGGGATGGGTCTGCTCAGTGTTGCGTATATGATGACACGGAAAACTTGGAACCAAACTTGTGACAGTCAGATCAAGGTTCGCGCAAGCCTTGATGAATTACGGCAAGTACTTGATAGCCAAAAGGGTCGCTCATCACTCTCTTCCGTGCCTGATTCCATTGGTTCCGATATCCAGGATATCGTTGAAGAGATAAAGAATCAGTTGGGTAATCTTGAAGAGGAACGGGCTAAAATTTCAATTATTGTTCAAAATTTAGTGGAAGGGGTCCTCGCGTTCGATCCTCATGGGCGGTTTCTTTTTAGTAATACGAGTGCTTGTCGAATTCTTGGGTTAGATGAACAACAGTTGCAAGGACGGTCCGTGTGGGAAGTGATTCGCAATAAGGAAGTAGCGGAATTGGTCGAAAAATGTCGAGATTTGAGGCTAGATGAACGGCAACGTGCGGAAATTGATATTCATGCCCCGGCACGTATGACCGTTGAAATCTATGGCTTGCCGCTTCCATTGGCTTATCAAAAAAAGGGCAGTGTCATTGTGCTACATGATGTGACCCAATTGCGCCGATTAGAACAAGTCCGTGCGGAATTTATTGATAACGTGTCGCATGAGATACGCACCCCTCTGGCCGCGATCATTGGATATTTAGAAACCTTGCTTGATGAACCATCTTTGGAAACGCCAAACAATCGAAAATTTGTACATGTGGCGCATCAGCATGCAGAACGACTCAGTCGATTGGTGAACGACCTCCGAAGTCTCTCAGAAATTGAATCAGGAAAAGTGATCTTGCGATTAGAAACAGTTGGGTTAAAGGACCTGGTTGATGAAGTAGGTGAAATGTTTCAGCCTCACGTTCAGAAAAAGCACCTTCATTTTGATAATCAGATTCATGCAGAGTCTAGGGTCTGGGCCGACCGAGACCGCATCGTTCAAATCTTGCTCAATCTTATCGACAATGCGATTAAATATTCAGACGATGGGGGAAGTATTTCGTTTCAGGTTGAGCGCTTAGATGACATGCTTGTTTTCCGGGTGACAGATACGGGGCAGGGGATTCCTTCAACCGACTTACCTCGAATTACTGAACGGTTTTACCGTGTGGATCGAGCTCGATCTCGTGAGGAAGGCGGAACTGGTTTGGGTTTATCTATCGTCAAGCATCTGGTTCAGCTGCTGAACGGCCAATTGCGTATTCAGAGTGAGATAGGTAAAGGCACAAGGATAGAAATAGATTTGCCAGTTCCTTCTCAAGAAAACCTGCCTTCTCCTTCCCCTTAAAATCCTGCCAAGGAAATTACAGCTTAGTGTCGGTGAGTTTGAGGAGCGAGAGTCTTGATGTATCGCTGATGAAACGTTGAAGAATATTTGAAAGAGCTTGATTGTAAGCAGCAATTGAGGAAGTGACTTCAGGGTCTGTGGTTGGCTGTTCTTCACGATAGGTCCGCAGTAAAAGAGTGCGACGATCTTTCATTGACGTGATCCCCAGTTCGAGTTCCAGAATGACGCGAGGAGAGTGATCAATGACCCGCTCCAGTTTCGCCATTCGACAGGATAAGGCATAGTCTGCTTTCGTGCGCATTTCAGGCGTCACCACTTGTTGTGCGAGCCCTGCCTTTCTCAGGTATTGAGTGATTTCTTGCTGTAGGAGAATCGTTGGCGAATCTATCCATCGATGGTAGGCATGATGGTTGAGTTGAGAGGTGTTGTTTCCTTTACGATAGACGAGATGACGTTCACTTGTGAGTGCATCTGCCCAAGGTCGTGTGACTTGAAGCGTTCCATTGAGAGGCGCCGGGTCAAGTCGTGTTTCTGGGGCAGACACTTGTAATCGATAAAAATAATCTGGAGAGGATTGTCCTCCAAGGCACCCGCTAAGTAGAAGAGCGATCACTATAAGTGGCCCGCTTAACCAAATCCCAAGTGATGTTCTCATATTCATGAGTTCCTTTACGGTTCGCGAAATTCTCGTCCTCGTACGATCAATCCCGGATTGCGCCGTAGATCGGTGGTGAGCTCGTTCATGTTCCGTGTTGTGGCCTCTAAGTTTGAGCTGATTTCCTGAATGTGGCTGGCCACGACTTCTAACGTATGATGCAAATCGGCAATGGAATGATCAATTTCTCCACTATTATTGGTTACCAATTTTCGTGTAGACAGTAAGAGCGCATCTAATTGTTTTCGCGTCTGATGGAAATCTGTGGTCAGTGTCGAAACACTTCCCGAAGACAACTCAGCTTTACTTAAAATTGTCTCGATCGGTCTCTCGCTTTTGTCTAATATCTTATTGAGTCGTGTCGTGGCAGTCGTCAATTGTCTCGTAAAAGTTTTAACATTTTCCAAAATAATAGGGGCATCTTGAGAGAGTGTTGAGAGGGAGTTCGTGCCTCCTGAGAGGTTTTCAAGTAGGGGTTTCAAGCTTGTATCGGCCAGATTTCCCAATTTTGCTGCGACCGATGACATGGCCGTCATCATGTTAGTGGACCCCAAACTAGGAATACGTTCCCCGGGAGTAAGTATCTGATTCGATGTGCCGGCTTTGATATCGACGACCATGGTGGAAAGTAAGCTTGCTTGTGTCATGACGGCAAGGCTGTCTTTCGGTATATCCCATCCTTCACGAATTTCGACATTGAGCCGATAGACAGTCTTCTCCGGGCCTTGTGTAAAGACAATATCTTCGATTTCTCCTACCGGATAACCTTCGAAGAGGATTTGTCCGCCGAGTGACAGGCCGATGATATTGTCAAATTCCATGTAATAGGGTGTAGTCGCTTGAGTCGTGCCAGAAAGCACGGCAAGCCAGATAACAAGAGCCGTGAGCATTGTGAGTACAAAACTACCCACGATGAGATAGTTTGTTCGAGAATCACGCATACGGTTTATTCGGTTGTTGTTGAGAATGTTGATAATTGGTTATGCATGGATAAGCGTTTCTTGTGGTTCTCCTGTGAGGCGGGCCAAGTATTCATCTGGGTCAAGCATCTCTTCTTCAAAGTGTCGGTTG
Organism: uncultured Nitrospirota bacterium; assembly: GCA_937139405.1. Lineage (GTDB taxonomy): Bacteria > Nitrospirota > Nitrospiria > Nitrospirales > UBA8639 > Nitrospira_E. Next base: position 109,878 of record CAKZPV010000004.1, on the reverse strand, counting down.
AGCAAGTCTTGGATACGCTGGTTGTTGGATGCACGCACTTCGTCTACGGTTCCAATGGTCAGAATGTCACCTTTATCCAAGACGGTCAGGCGGTCTGCAATCCGAAAGGCGCTTTCGAGTTCGTGTGTGACCACGACGATCGTCATGTCGAGAGCGTCTCTTAGCCGAAGAATGAGTTCGTCTAACGATGAAGAGACCACTGGATCTAATCCCGCCGACGGTTCGTCACAAAATAATAGAACTGGATCCATAATTACTGCTCGAGCAAAGGCTGCTCGTTTCAGCATACCGCCTGAAAGTTCGGAGGGCATGAGATTTTCAAAGCCGGCCAGGTTGACGACTTCAAGTTTAAGCCGCGCCATGATTTCCATGGTTTTGTGATCTAGCTTGGTGTGTTCTCGCAGTGGAAGCATAATGTTTTCCCCGACCGTCATCGAACTAAACAACGCTCCGCCTTGAAACGCAACGCCTAGTTTTCGATAAAACTGCGTCATCTCTTGTTCCGTCATCAGACCGATGTCCTGGCCCAAGAGTTTGATGCCACCGCTAGTTGGATGCTCCAAGCCAATTAAATGTCGCAACAAGGTGCTCTTGCCTGATCCGCTGCCACCCATGATCACCATGATTTCCCCTTTGTTAACGGTCAACGAAATGCCGTTCAGGATTTTTCGTGAGCCATAATGCGTAGTGAGATCGGTGACTTCAATGATGGATTGAGATTCAGAATGAAGCGTGGACATGGGCATGTTTTGATTAACGGGTCAGTAAAAAGACAATGAGAAGGTCGGCTAATATGATGGCTAATATCGAATGAACAACGGCTCGAGTCGTGACATGGCCTACGCCTTCCGCTCCACCTGTCACGGATGAACCATTGACCACACCGACAACGGTGATCAAGGTTCCAAATACCAGGCTTTTTCCTAACCCATGTAACACATCGTCTGTTCCCAGATAGGACATCGTTTGAGCAACATAGGTTCCCATCGAAATGCCAAGATCCGTAGAAATATACAGGCCTGCTCCGAGGAGAGCGACAATATCTGCCCAAAGGGTGAGCGACGGAACCATGATCATCATCGCGAGAAGGCTGGGAACGACGAGAAAGCGTACAGGATTGATGCCCATGACACGCAATGCATCAATTTCATTATTGATCATCATGGTACTGAGCCGTGCGGCAAAGGCTGAACCCGATCGCCCAGCGACCAAAATTCCGGTAATCAATGGGGCGAACTCACGGACAACTGAGAGTGAGACTCCGAAGGTGACTTGATGCTCTGCGCCGAAATCTTTCAATGCGTCGATGCCTTGGATGGCCAACATGAGTCCGATGGTGATGGACACGAGTGAGATTATCGGCAAGGCTCGTATCCCGACTTCCATCATTTGGGAGACGATTGCTCCAAGAGGAACCTGTTGTTTTCGACGACTTCCTAAACACATCCAATATACAGATTGGTAAAGTAATGCTGTGCCAAACCCCAGCGCATCAATCCATTTTGTCGTAGCTCGACCTAATCTTTCGATCTTTTGCAGAGGGAAGGGGAGGGGATGATCAGCGTTGAGCATGGGCCGCACTTTCCAAATCTTGATGGATGGTAAATACTTTTTCGAGTCTGGCAAGGGTGAGGACCCGGACCACTGCTGGGTTCAAACAGATAAACGCAAGGTAGGCTCCTTTTTTCTTGGCTCGTTGGAATGCTTCTACGAGGGTGGCGATTCCTGAACTATCGATATATGTGACGGAGGCCATATCTATTAAAACCTTTGTGGTTTGGTCGACCGTATCGAGTAGGGTTTTCCGAGCCTGTGGAGAGGTCTCTAGGTCGATCTCTCCGGTGAGAGTGACGATGTGAAAGCCTTGTTCTTCTCTGACGTGATGTTCCATATGTGAGTTGAATCTTAGGAGAGTTCTTGTACGTTTTTGACCATTCGAAGACGGTTGCCTTGTCCTGTTGGAGATGGTTCGATGGAAACGGTGTCCATGGCCTGCTGTATGAAATGACAGCCCAGCCCGCCAGGGCGGATATCCTCAAATGGGCGAGGGTTCATACAATCGGGGCTGACTGTTGGGGCCTGATCTTCGAGTACGACAACCAAAGCTCCGTTGTTAAGCTCAATATGCAAGGCGATTGGGGCATCGCATTCTCCATGGTAGGCATGACGAATAATGTTCTGACATGCTTCATCAATGGCCAGTATTATGTCTTCTACTATATCGGAGCGCCACCCATGATTATTGAGAGCCATTCTTGTCATAGCTCGCGTGGGGCCTAGTTCTTTCGCGCGAGCAGGGAACTGATGCGCAAGAACCACTTGTTCCTTCGGATTAGATGGCCGCCCGTTCTTGTTCGACGTCCACTCGAAGGCAAGGATGGATAAATCATCCTGCGCGTGATGGTTTCCGGTCCAATCCAACGCGGCGTTTGCGATTGAATCGACGCTGATTTGTAACGGCGATAGCTGTGTCGCCTCCAGGGTTCTTTGTAATCGAGCCTCACCGAAGAATTCCTTTGACGCATCCTTGGCTTCGAGTACTCCATCCGAATACAAGAATAGTCGCCCACCCTGTTGAAGTTGGATCATTCCCTCCTCATAGTGACTGTCTTCAAAAAGACCGATCGGGACATTTCCGGTTTCACATGGGATCACCTGTTGGTTGGGTGCTATGTAGAGGGGAGGCGGGTGGCCAGCACAAGCGTACCGAAACTTCCCATTTCGAATATTTAATATTCCATAGATTAAGGTGAAATACTGGCGCCCCTCTTCGCTCATTGGAAACATCCGATTTAAGCGAGCGGCGACTTCCGCGGGAGAAACGAGAGTGTCTGCTTCGAGTGCTCGGTTAGCTTTGATAAAGAGGCAAGACGGGTCGCGCCGAGGGATTAATACCCGGCTGAGTGTGACTGAAAGAAGTGATGCGGAGACTCCATGTCCGCTGACATCCAACACGTAAAGCCCTACATGGTCAGCATCAAGCTGAAACACGTTTAATGAATCTCCTCCTAATTCTGAGCAAGGCCGATAGGTCCAGGCAAAGGACACGCTTGGGAGTGATGGCAATCTATCAGGCAGAAGCGCTTGTTGGACTCGCGCAGCCGCGGCAAGATCATTTTTCATACGATCATTGGCTTGTTGGACCAAGAGCATTGATTCTTGGAGCGCTTCTTCAGCCCGCTTGCGTTCAGCCACTTCCTCCTGGAGATTGGCGATAATTTCCTCCAGAAGAACCTGGAGATTTCGAATTTTCAAATGAGTAGTGATGCGCGCAATGACTTCCTCTATCTGAAATGGTCTGGTGACATAATCTACAGCGCCCACGGAAAAACCTTTCACGGTGTTGACCTTATCCGATGGGGGTGTGACGAAAATAACGGGAGTATGTTTTGTCGCTTCGAGTTCCTTCAGACGAAGACAGGTATCAAATCCATTCAGATCAGGCAAAGTAATATCTAAAAATATTAGATCTGGCTTGAGTTTTTGACTCGTGGTGAGTGCTGTTTCGCCATCTGGAACGAGAATCAATTCGAAGCCATAGGCGGCGAAGCTATGGGGCAACATTTCTAATTCTGATAAGTCGGCGGCTGCCATTAAGATGAGGCCCAAATGCATGGGATGATTGGTCATGTTGAGTGGTTAACCGATGAGGAGGAGAGACTTCATGGAAGGCGGATTATGATAAGAGACGTTTGCGTGCGTTTAAGAATCAAAACCATTAGCAAATGAAAGAATTCTAAGCCTCAAATTACTTTAATGTCCTTCTCACTATATCGACAAAAATCTATAGAGACCTAAATGTAGTTGGATGTTTCATTCTTTCCTCTTTCAGTAAGGTTTTTGGTTCGTTGAGGATTCTTCAGGTGTAATTCCATGGTTGGCTAATTCAGTTTGTTTGAAAAAGTTACAGAGCTGTAACTTTATCCCAACGAGATAGCAACATGGGGGCTGTAGTATGAAAATGTCAGATAGGATTTCGTGTTGAAACGATTCTCAGCCAATTTAGAATAACCCAGGAGGTGGGAGATGAGCACAATCGAAGAACGGGTATGGGTCAAATCAATTATTGATGATCATGATCGGCAAACAGTCATGAATTGTATTGCCGAGGGAAAAATTGCCATGGATATGGTGGGGTGATTTGTTTTGAATTGTGGGAGGGTTTCAACGAGAGGGACTAGTGACTGTCAAGCAGACGGATTCTCTGTTTGAAGTACGGATGAAGGAGCAACATATTAGAAAAATTGCTGGTATGTAACACGTTCGTAACATGCCTGTTACATGAGGGAAATCTACAAAGCTTAGAATAACATACTAAATGCTAAGGAGGACTTGTTCATGAAAAATGTGTCGAAAAGAAGCGTCATGGGAATTGCGGCCACTACGGCAGGATTGTTATTAGGCTGGTCGGTGGTGAATGGGTTCGATGTGTCAACGGTTTGGGCTAAAGAGTCAATGCATGACCAAAACTGGAAAAGTTATGCTCGAGTCAGTGGGGTATCGGGCAATATCAATAGTATTGGATCGGATACATTAAATAATTTGATGACATTGTGGGCAGAGGGATTTCGAAAACAATACCCGAATGTGAAGATTCAAATTGAAGGAAAGGGATCAAGTACGGCACCCCCAGCCTTGATTGAAGGGACGGCTCAATTAGGGCCGATGTCTCGCAAAATGAAGGGGAAAGAAATGGATGCCTTCGAGGCAAAGTTTGGGTATAAACCGACCGCGTTTGCCGTGGCCATTGATGCATTAGCTATCTACGTCAATAAAGATAACTCGATAACCGGAATGACGATGGCTCAGGTGGATGCAGCCTTTTCAAAAACGCGTCGTCAGGGATACAAGAATGATATCACGACATGGGGAAACTTGGGATTGAAGGGTGCTTATACCAAGATGCCTATTAGTTTATATGGACGGAATTCGGCTTCTGGGACATACGGGTTTTTCAAAAAGAAAGTGTTACAAAATGGTGATTATCGAGATCAAGTTAAGGAGCAGCCGGGATCGGCCTCTGTGGTCCAAGGCGTGACCGAAGATCGTGCGGGGATAGGCTATAGTGGAATCGGATATCGTACTTCTGGTGTACGGGCTATTCCTCTGGCGATGAAAGAAGGGGCAAGCTTGGTGGAGCCGACCTATGCGAATGCGTCAAAGGGAAGCTATCCCCTGGCGCGTTTTTTGTTGGTCTATGTGAACAAGGCTCCGAATAAACCCTTGTCTCCGATAGTCCAAGAGTTCTTGAATTTTGTGTATAGTCGTGAAGGTCAGCAGGTTGTGATTAAAGACGGATATTTTCCCATCAGTTCAGATCTCATAACCAAACAACGTAGAAATTTTGAATAGGTTTTCTTGAAAACCCGTGAGCCACTTCCTCGTTAATTGACGAAGGAGTGGCTTTTTCATAATCCGCATAGCTTACATTGTTCTATGAGAATGAATACTCCCAATTTTCTTCCCATCTCTGGTAAAGAAATTTCCTCAGCGCCTGGACAATGGGCGACGCGAAAGACGCGAACAACGCATCGACGTCTACGTCATACCGTGGATCGCTTAGCAAGTATGGTGGTCTGGGTTGGGGGTATTGCCACGATTATCAGTATTTTGGGTATTTTTCTCTATTTGATGTGGGAAGTGATTCCATTGTTTCGGTCAACGAGTGGAAATGTTTCGTCCAATGTGCAAGTCAAGAAGGAAATGGATTTCACAAGCGAAGCCACGGTCATTGGATTAGACGAATATCAAGAAGTCGTATTTGTGCTGATGCAAAAACAGTTGCATTTTTTACGGATGCCCCAGGGTAATCCTGTTCCAGAAATTGGAGGTGAGCTTGAGATTTCAGGAACAGTGCAGTCCTCAGTCTTGATAGGTCAAAAAGGGAACCGATTGAGCGTCGCGACCCAAGAAGGTTTCGTGGTGCCGGTCACGATATTTTTTCAACCAGTCTTTGAGGGGGATACGCGAACAATTGTGCCGACTAGCCAGATCAAAAAACCCATTCGGGTAATTCCAAATGAGGAGGAATTGGTGCGTCATGCTCATTCGCAGCAGGATGAGCGACAGATGATCGTGGCCCAGACGCGTACTGGTAACTTGTGGCTTACCTTGGTAGAAGAGCCCGGAGATTTCTCTCTCTCGGAGGAAGTCATTGTCACGCAGCGACAGTTGGAAGTCCCCGAACACGTAAACATTACTCATATGGTCTTGGATGGATTTGGGAAGCGTCTGGTTGCCGGGACCGAGCAAGGAGAACTCTTAGAATGGACGTTGCAGAATGGAGGCAAAGAGGACGTTCATCGAGTAAGTGTTGGCGAATCAGGAGAAGCAGTGACAGCTTTAACGTATTTGAATGGTGAGCGAACACTCGTTGTTGGGACGCAATCTGGGCAGGTGATGACCTGGGTTCCCATGGATGAACGTCAAGCACGGTCAATGGTTCCATTCCGTAAAGTCTCTACGTTTCAGGCCCATAATGGAGTCGTTCAAGCGATTTCACCTTCTCAGCGAGATAAAGGATTTTTGACAGCTGATAGTGATGGGCACGTGATTCTGCATCATGCGACCACAGGTCAGACCATCTTTGAGTTTGAAGCGGTTTCATCAGAAACAAGGGCACTTCGTTTTTCATCCAAGGCGGATGGTGGGGCTTGGTTGGGGGCGGATGGACGCCTGCGAACATTTTCGATCGATAACCCTCATCCAGAAATTACGTTTCAATCGTTATTTTTTCCGGTCACCTATGAAGGGTATGAAGATCCCCAACTCATTTGGCAATCCTCCAGTGGATCTGATGATTTTGAACCCAAGTTTGGCATGATGCCTTTGATATTTGGCACCTTGAAAGGAACGATTTATGCCATGATTCTGGCTGTTCCGCTGGCAGTCATGGGTGCTGTCTATACTGCCATGTTCATGCATCCCCATCTCCGGGCCATCATCAAACCCAGTATTGAAATTATGGCGGCGCTTCCGTCTGTGGTCTTAGGCTTTTTGGCTGGCCTGTGGTTCGCCCCGTTATTAGAGGAAATTTTTCCAGCAGTGGTGACTGGTACCCTCATCTTACCTGTGGTCATTGGGTTGGTGTGTCTGCTTTGGCAGATTTTACCTCGATCCCTTGGTGGGCTGGATAAATATGGCGTGGATTTGTTGATCATCGTGGTTGCGGTAATGGGAACGGTCGGAATGTGCCTTGCGTTCAACTCCTCAATTGAAATGATTGTGTTCGGAGGAAATTATAAGCAATGGCTCACTGATCATTTTGGATTAGTGTATGACCAACGCAATGCCATCGTGATTAGTTTTGCTATGGGGTTCGCGGTCATTCCAATTATTTTTAGTATTGCGGAAGATTCTCTTTCCAATGTGCCACGGCATCTTGTTGCCGGATCCCTTGCTCTAGGGGCCACTCAATGGCAAACGCTGACCCGTCTCGTTCTCATTTCGGCCAGCCCAGGGATTTTTTCAGCGTTAATGATTGGCTTTGGGCGTGCTGTGGGCGAAACCATGATTGTGTTGATGGCAACGGGCAATACGCCCATTTTGGATTGGAGTGTGTTTAATGGATTTCGAACATTATCTGCGAATATCGCAGTTGAAATGCCAGAAGCACCTCATGGAGGAACTTTGTATCGTGTCTTATTTCTTTCTGGTTTAATTCTCTTTGCCTTTACGTTTGGGATCAATACGATGGCTGAGCTGATTCGGCAACGTCTTCGTGAGAAGTATTCACAATTTTGATAGTAAAAAGTAAGTAGGAAGAAGTGCAAAGTTTCTCTTTAAAGAAGTTTCTGGATTCAGGCTCGCTGTTCATTTGGTTGTGTGGCGGGGCGCTGAGTTTGTCCTTACTCATGATCGGTGGATTGCTGACATTAATCTTAATCAATGGGATGGGTTATTTTTGGCCAAAAGATCTCATTCAATTGACGTTGAATGATGGCAGCCTCGTGCTGGGAGAATGGGTGGCGACAGAAGTTATTCCAGATTCTGAATCTGTCGAACACCCTAAAGGAAAGAAACGAGTTCAACTCAAGGTCGGCAATCGGGATCTTTATGGATTAGATTTTCGGTGGGTGGATCAGGCTGACATTGTGAATGAAGAATATCCATCTGATGTGGTGGCTTTTGAACGGCTTGAATGGGGTAACTTTTATGGACGAATCAAAGAAATTCAAGAAAGCGAAACTCTTGTGGCCTCTGGGCACGAAAATGGAATGGCCGTCTTGTTTCCCTTATTGGAACGAACGAATGGTATTCAAGCCCAGATTCATAATATTGAACAGAATGAGATTGGTGAACTCAATCATTCTATAGAGCAGGCCCGCTTGCAGCTTCGTGCCTTGGAGTTGAGTGGTGAAACAGGAGTGGGCGAACGGGTGATGATTGAAACGAAGGTACAAGAACTCGAAGCCTTATACGAGATTCAAAATGCTGCTCTTATTGCTTTATATGAAAAACTCGAACAATTCCGGATCACAGTTGTCGACGTGGGCGGAGAAGAGAAAACCTTTCAGTTTGGGTCGTTAGTCAAGTTCTGGCTGCCCAATGGCATGGGAGTTTACGAAAAACTCTTCATGTATGTACAAAGTTTCTGGGGGGTTTTGAGCGAAGAACCTCGAGAAGCCAATACAGAGGGAGGGATTTTCCCAGCCATCTTTGGCACGGTGTTGATGGTCGTAATCATGAGCATTGCGGTCGTGCCTTTTGGGGTCTTGGCCGCTATTTATTTGAAAGAATATGCGAAGCAAGGCTTGGTGACGCGGATGATTCGTATCGCAGTGAATAATCTTGCCGGAGTACCCTCGATAGTTTTTGGGGTATTTGGATTAGGATTTTTCGTATATGCGGTTGGAGGCACCTTAGACCAATTATTCTTCGCTGAAGCCTTGCCTAATCCAACTTTTGGGACGGGAGGTATGCTGTGGGCGTCCTTAACGCTTGCGCTGATGACTGTCCCTGTGGTGATTGTTGCAACAGAGGAGGGGTTGTCTGCGGTTCCACGTGAGTATCGTGAAGGGTCGTTGGGGCTTGGAGCCACGAAATTGGAGGCGTTATGGCGTGTGGTGCTTCCTTGTGCGATGCCTGGAATTTTGACCGGTCTGATCTTGGCAATTTCCCGCGCAACTGGGGAAGTGGCGCCACTGATGCTCACAGGTGTGGTGAAACTCGCTCCATCACTTCCCCTAGATAGCTTCTTTCCATTTCTCCATCTGGATCGAAAATTTATGCATTTGGGATTTCATATTTATGATGTGGGATTTCAATCTCCCAATGTGGAAGCTGCTAAGCCCATGGTCTATGTGACCACATTTATCCTTGTTCTCGTCGTCATTCTCTTGAATATGGCGGCCATTATGATACGTACGCGCATGCGGAAACGCTATGCGGGTTCTTCCGTGTAAATGAGGTATAATCATGCCAATCATTTCCGATCCTGTGCTTCCAGAAAGACTATCGGTTCAACAGAGGGAGCATTCCGTATCGACGTTAGTCGTGAACAAGACATCAGATAATCAGAAACGGATGAAGGACGAACAGATGGAACCAACCGTCAATCCATTAGCTGGCAGTCATCCTAAAATTGTCATTCAGGGGATGAATTTTTTCTATGGGTCTGTTCAGGCGTTGACCAACGTGGATATGCAAATTCCAGCGAACAAGGTTACCGCATTTATTGGACCATCGGGTTGTGGTAAATCAACCTTACTTCGTTGTCTGAATCGATTGAATGACTTAGTGGATGGGACACGAATTGAAGGAAAAATTCTTCTCGAAGGGCATGATATTTATCATCCCGACGTTGATGTGACTGATCTTCGGACTCGTATTGGGATGGTGTTTCAGAAGGTGAATCCGTTTCCTAAGTCCATTTGGCAAAATATTGCATTTGGACCACAATTGCAAAATGTACGAAAGAAAGCGTCGTTGGATGAGGTTGTTGAAACAAGTCTGAAAGGCGCAGGACTGTGGGAAGAAGTAAAAGATCGCCTACATGCAAGTGCCTTAGGTCTTTCGGGCGGGCAACAACAGCGATTATGTATTGCCAGGGCCTTAGCCGTGAATCCTAATGTTCTTCTGATGGACGAGCCCTGTTCGGCACTCGATCCAATTTCTACCGGTCGGATTGAGGAGCTCCTTCACATTCTTAAAGAACGTTTGACCATCGTGATCGTGACTCATAATATGCAACAAGCCTCACGTGTTTCTGATCTCACAGGGTTTTTTTTGTTGGGTGAACTTATTGAGTACGCTGATACAAAAACGATCTTTACCAATCCATCAGAGTCTCGTACGGAAGATTATATCACCGGCCGGTTTGGTTGATCGCCGAAGAAGAGGAATTCGCCATGTCTATTCAAAGACGGTTTGACGAAGAATTAGCTGAACTGAAGCAGCAAATTTTGCGCATGGGTTCCTTAGTAGAAGGCCAAATCCGGCAGGCGCTTAAGGCCTTGGTTGACCGAGACGATGCCCTAGCTAAAACCGTGATTGAAAATGATCGTCAGGTAAATACGATGGATGTGGCTGTGGATGAAGCCTGTCTGGAACTCTTGGCCCTGCAGCAACCTGCCGCACGAGATCTTCGTTTTATTACCACGGCGATGAAAATTTCCACTGAATTGGAGCGAATGAGTGACCTAGCCGAAAATATTTGTGAACGCGCGATTGAACTCCATGAAGAACCTCAATTAAAACCGTATATAGATATTCCGTTAATGGCAGATCGTGCCATCAAAATGGTGGGGGAATCATTAGATGCATTTGTGCGAGGTGATTCGGTGTTGGCACGAAAGGTTTTAGAAGAGGATGATTATATCGATGAATTAAATGAGCAAATTTTTCGTGAACTATTGTCTTTCATGATGGAAAATCCCAAGACAATCTCGCGAGCCATCCGTCTGTCCTTTATCTCCAAATATATTGAGCGCATTGCCGATCATGCCACTAATGTTGCCGAATTAGTCGTCTATATGGTTGAAGGAAAAATCATTCGCCATATGACTACTCCTTAAATTCTACGGTTCTCCACTGAGCTATCTATTCGTATTTCCTAATCTCAGATAAGATGGAACAGATAGTTAAAAGTTCCCCACTAGGTTCTGACATGAAAACAACAGATTTAAAAGAGAAATCATCTGGTCATGGTGTGTGTGCCAGTGTCACTCCAGATACATCTATGCACATGTTGTCGCAGCAGGAAGTGGAAAAGCTTCGGGAGACTAGTGAGGGTGGGTTACATGAACTATTTAGAAACAGTGCCTTGGCGGTTCTGACGAGTGGGAATGATACGGACGATACTAAAGCCTTTTTTGCACGCTATGTGGATTTTGACATTGCCTTGGTACAACGTGATCGCGGCGTGAAGCTTGAACTGACCAATGCCCCGGCCAGGGCATTTGTGGATGGGGAACTGATTCAGGGAATTAAAGAACATCTCTTTTCGGTATTACGTGACATCATCTATGTCCATAATGAAATCCAGGATAATCAAAGATTTGATTTAACGTCATCCAATGGAATCACCAATGCAGTGTTTCATATTTTGCGCAATGCTGAAATCATGCAGGCCGTCGTGGATCCACATCTTGTGGTGTGCTGGGGAGGCCATGCAATCGGTGAGGTCGAATATCGTTACACCAAAGAAGTCGGGCATCAATTGGGCTTACGTGGAATGGATATTTGTACGGGCTGTGGGCCAGGGGCTATGAAGGGCCCCATGAAAGGAGCAGCTCTGGCTCATGCGAAACAACGTATTAAAAATGGTCGATATTTAGGCCTCACGGAGCCGGGCATCATTACAGCAGAAGCCCCAAATCCCATTGTGAATGAACTGGTGATTTTGCCGGACATCGAAAAACGTCTGGAAGCGTTTGTTCGAGTTGGGCATGGGTTTATCGTGTTTCCTGGCGGTGCGGGAACCTTGGAAGAAATTCTGTATCTCCTCGGCGTTCTGCTTCATCCAGATAATGAGGAAGTTCCCTTTCCCCTTATTTTTATGGGGCCCAAAGGGAGTGCGGACTATTTTGAAACAATCGATGATTTTATCAGCCAAACACTCGGACCAAAAGCCACACAACGATATCAAATTATTATAGATGATCCTCACCGTGGAGCCGATGAAATGACGAAAGGCATCCAAGGTGTGCGCGAATTTCGAAAACAAACCCATGACGCCTTCTACTTTAACTGGCATCTCAACATTGATCATGAATTTCAACAGCCCTTTGAGCCGACTCATGAATCGATGGCAGAATTAGATCTTCATGCGGACCAACCAATCCATTTGTTAGCAGCGAATTTACGACGAGTTTTTTCAGGGATCGTAGCTGGCCATGTAAAGCCTCATGCGCTCAATGCCATTGAAGAACATGGGCCATTCAAAATCCACGGTGATTCCACAATCATGAAATTGACGGACGAACTTCTCCAATCATTCATCACTCAACATCGCATGAAAATCGATCAAGAAAACTTCAAACCGTGCTATGAAATCATTTCCTAGTTATTGTCATTAACCTTTGCTAAGTCGCCACGACTTCTTTTGGTCATCTTGCCCATTCTCGTCCAATCGTTCTACGAGACTTTCTCTGTGGAGGAATTTCAGAATCTCTCCGCACGTGTGATCTAATTCCACACATTCCATGCTATGTAACCCAGCCCGACGAGCCACCTCCTCCTGGAGGATCCCTGTTCCCTCAGGTCCACCGTCCGGATGACTACGCAGGACATCCAAGACATGGTCCTTTAATTGTTTAATGAGATCTGACCCCCGTTGATGAAGATTCATCGCACCCCCTCTCATCAGATCATTGGTTATAGGAACCTATGCGCTGGCAATATATACTTTTACGTTTGAGTATCATCCACCCACATGCGCTTTGAGAATTCCAGAATCCTTGATGCGTGGGTCTTCTGGAGCCAAATTCAAGGCCATCTTGAAATGTTCCGTGGCTCCCCCATGGTTTCCCAGTTTATCCAATGCGAGCGCAAGATTGTAATGGGCTTCAGGAAGATCTGCATTAGCGGCTAAGGCTTTATTAAAGTGTTCTTGAGCAACATCCCAATGCTCTTGCTGGTAATGGTTGATCCCTTCAGCATTGTCTCCTGCACCAAGAGCTCCTTCAGTCGCTAAAAGTGCTCGTTCGGCTATTGATGTCTCCCCAGGGATTTTAGATTCGACAGCTGTCATGAGTGTACTTTCGGTCTTTGGCTCTGTTGTTGTTGACTCTCCATACTGCCCAGAATCACATCCATTCCAAATCAAGATGATCGGAAAAAATACGGTAAGACCCAAAGTTTTCAATTTCATGGTGTTCTCCTTTAATAAATGGTGAACGGTATGAGGACTTCGAGGCCTGGCAGGGGGATAGTGAGACAAAGACTGTTGCCTGATCGTCAACATGTATTGTGGTCCCTTTGCAAGACATATCTCGATTGATTGTATTCTCTAATTTTCAGATTGACATAAAACAGCTTGAGTTGAGTACAAGAAATTGGTGTAAAAAACGCGGGCCCTCTTTCATATGAAAGAGAGCCCGCACTCAACCTGGCACTTCATGTGCCGGGAATTCTTATTGTTTAGACCCGTTGGCTGCTGAACTTCTCCTTCGTTTTATTCTTCGAAGAATGGGTTGTCGAGAGCAGATTGTGGTGGATAGATTCTTCTTTTTGATCTGTTCTTTTATTGAACATCTGTTCTGAGTGATCTATATATAATCCACCGTTTTCTCGTTTTCATGTGGATGTCTCTTGAACAAAGGAGGTCTCTATGACCTTTTGTGCCTACGGGCACTGCGTAGATTCAGTGAGACGTCCCTCTCCACAACTTGACGTTACCCGCCTGACGAGAAGTTCATGCCTGCGCTCGCCACGGGCCTCACTTTTTTGGTGGACTGAGGTCGTTCATCAGCAACCCCCTCTTGTGTGAATCTGGGACTAAACACTCTGGTGTGTTTTAGAAGTCCCAGGAAGATAAATCGGAATCTAGTAAAATGGTATGCCTCTACATGAAGGATGTCAATTGCTTTTATCTTGGAGGAAGCCAAGATTGTGGTGTTGTATGTTTATTAACCTCAATCAAGGCCTCTTTGGTGTGATTTATGCAAAAGATATTTTCATGCATATGATCTTCCAAAAAATGTGTTCCATAATTTTTGTCAGTTGCATTTCAGATTCAAGATACTGGTTTTTTAGATGTTTTTGACTGGAACACGTCCTCAGGTTACAGACCTCATTTTGAAGGCTGCCGGAAGTCTGGGGGACTGGTAAAGGGCATTCTAAAAGTAGCCCCACTAAAAAGGCAGTCTTAAGAAGTAGGAGCAAACCCTCGTCGAAGGGTATTTTCCGTGATGATCTTTTCCACCATGAATTGTTCCAGATACCCATGTCCGCCAGCTTTCTTGCCAATTCCAGAAAGCCGATGTCCTCCAAATGGTTGCCGCCCAACTAATGACCCAGTAATGGGTCGGTTGATATAGAGATTTCCAACCTCAAATCTTTCGCGAGCCAGTTGAAGGTTGGCCGGGCTGCGAGAATAGATCCCTCCCGTTAGGGCATAGGGAGAATCATTAGCGAGGGTTAACGCCTTTTGTATCGTTGGAACACGGAACACTACCATCACCGGACCAAAAATTTCTTCTTGAACAACCGGATGTGAGGGGGAAAGATTTGCCAGAATCACTGGTCCTTGGAAATAGCCAGATCCCATAATTTGCCGATCCAATATGCAGCTCCCATCTTTTTTCCCAAGTTCCACAAAATGTCGAACTCTCTCAAACGCACGATCATCAATGAGCGGCCCCATACGGTTCTTTGCTTGGATCGGGGAACCGATAGGTATGCTTGAAGCAGCCTGTTTCAAACGTTCAAGAAACATGGAGTAGACGCTCTCCACGACAATGACGCGAGAGCAAGCCGAACATTTTTGGCCTTGATAATCGGTGGCACTTTCTAATACTCCAGTGACGGCCTCATCCAAATCGGCCGTCTCATCCACGATAATGGCATTTTTTCCGCCCATTTCAACAATGACATGTTTGATATGCTTCTGACCTGGTGAAATCTGGCTGGCCTCACGAAGGATGTTCAATCCTACTGTTTGGGATCCAGTAAACGCGATCACATTGATCAATGGATGTTGAACTAAAGCTTTGCCGAGGTTTGGTCCACCGGGAAGAAAATGCAAAGTTTTTTCAGGGAGGCCAGCCTCTAAGAAAAGGCGGTAGAGGTGATAGCCCATCATCGGTGCCCGTTCCGAGGGTTTTAACAACACGATGTTGCCAGTCACCAAAGCTGCAGACACGAGTCCAGTTGGGATGGCTAAGGAAAAATTCCACGGCGGGAGGACAAGTGCCAGTCCTCGGGGAAGATACACCCGATGATTGAGTTCTCCAGGTTCCGTACCAAGTCGGTGAGGTTGGCCAAGGCTCTGCATGTCCCTAGCATAAAATTCGAGAAAGTCGATGGCTTCTGCTACGTCTGCATCAGCCTCACGCCATGGTTTGCCTGTCTCTAAAATTTCCCATGCTGCCAACTCAGCACGTTGGTTGCGCATGAGTGTGGCTGTGCGAAATAACAGGTCCGCACGAGTTTGTGCCGAAACCTGCCGCCAGGATGCCAGGTGTTCTTGGGCATCTCGAACTAAGGGACTTATGTTGTCAGGGGATACCGTTGGGAATGTCGCGATCACCTGATCGGGTTGACTGGGATTGATGGACGCCAACGTTGGGCCATGACAGGAGACGTTTGCGGCAACGGGATAGGTATAAGTTTTTCCCAGGAGTGGCATGATCTGATTAAGTGCGTGGGTCATGGATTGATGGGAATGCTCAAAAGAAAAATCAGTATGGGGTTCGTTTGAAAAACATTCTTGAGTATCTGGTGTTGTTGAAGGCACGGCTATTTCACTCATCGCAATTTCTAGATTCTCATGGTCGACGGGAGACGGGAATACAAGAGAGTCATTTTGAGATTCGGATGTTTCATCGTGGCTGAGAATGACACTTTCATTTGCAGTGTTTTCCAATAAGCGGCGCACCAAATACGACATGCCGGGAATAAGTTCTCCAATTGGCGTGTAGACCCTAAAACGAAATCCCTGCTCGACAACCGACTCTCGCAATGGTTCAGCCATCCCATAGAGCATTTGATATTCACAGGTATCGTGAGGCAATTGGAGATGGGTGCTCAATGCCTGGGCGTAAGCAAGGGTCGGAATATGGTGAGAACCAAATGCTGGTCGAATAAAAGAATGATGCTCCAAGATAGTCTTCGCGAGGGCTTCATAGTTCGCATCGGTCTCGTGTTTGTTGAGGTAAACGGGAACAGGCCATCCTCGCTGTCGATAGCGAATGACTTCGGAATCCCAATACGCCCCTTTGACTAAACGAATGCCAAAGGGAACCTCTCGTGTTTTTCCCCAACGCACCAACGTATCGAGTGTCTCTGTGGAATGTGTGAGATAGGCTTGGAGAGCGATGCCTGCATGAGGGTAGTTTTGAAACAGGGGCTCTGAGAACAGGCGTGTGAACACGTAGAGAATAAGCGGTCCTAATTCGGCTTGTTCCATATCAAACGTAATGGCCGCAGGGATCGCTTGGGCTTTCTCAATAATGGATCGTAAACGAGGGGCAATGCCTTCGTAACTGGCTGGAAAGTCAATGGGATCCAGTTGAGAGTACAGGGCTGTGAGTTTGATGGAGAGTTGGATGCGAGGGAGAGTGCCCAGATGGTCTTTTTCTAAAATGGGTTGAGGAGTCCATCCCGATGTGGCTTGCTCAAGATAAGTGAGAGTTTGAAGACAACGTTGGTGATATCGATCGGCTTCAGTTTCACTCACAGTGGCTTCCCCCAACAAATCGATTGAACTGGCGCAGCGACGATTCCACAAATAAGTGAGGGTAGGGAGGGCATGTTCAACGGATTGTCCGGCCATAAAGGTATAAGCCATTTTTAGAAATTGGTATCGCAAAACCCGAGTGCCGACTCGAGCCATTATAGGGGTTGTTAGACTGCGAGTGAGGAGCCAGCGTAGGGCAGTTGGAAGTGAGCGCACATCATGGAAATACTCATGTAGGAGACGGACAAATTGTTCATCGGTCTGTAGGGCAGGGAGAACATCAATAAAGCGAAATAATTGAATCTTGAACTGTTTATCGCGAGTGCCCCAATCCAGGAGAAGCCGAGTCCACCAGCGATGGCCCCACATACGAGGGGCATGATCATGCGATTGTGTAGCAAGCGTCTGTTCGGCCTGCCTAATCGATGGGGCTAAGAGATCCTGAGAGGCCATAAACTCTCCTCCTTCTCTATTTAATTGTACACCTTTTCAGTTAATCAGGAAGCCAGAAAGATAAGAAGGTGGCCGTTAGGCGAAACCGTTGTGGGGCATGCGGTTGGTAATACGTCAAGTGACTGGATACTTTGTTAATGTATCCAGTCTAATAATGGTTCAAGTGCCAATAATGGATCGTGCGTTGCCTGATATGTAATAAATGCACGCAGATCCTTCATTTGGTTATTGCTCATGCGTTGCAACGGGAAGTTAGGCATATAACCTTTCCCGGGGCTCGCTTTGATCCCATTTCGAATCGCATTGTAGACGGAAAAGTTGGCACCAAAATCAGTATGGTCGTTCAAGAGTTGATATGTGACTGCGGAGTTCGCAAGAATGAAAGAAGTTGTCCTGCTGGATTGATGACAGCTCAGGCAACTCAATACATAAATCGCTTTTCCATTTTCGAGATTGGGCACATATGTATCAGGTCCCGAAATATGCGTAAGGGGCTTGGAAAAGGTTGCTGGCGAGGCCTGCAAATACAATCCTTTCAGCCAGGAGATCAGACCTTGTTTATTGTTGTGCCGAAGTGGTGTCAGTTTTATTTTCTTCCAATCCGCTTCGGAAAGGTGCAGGTCTTTGAGTTTTAATTCGAGAGACCAAAAATACTCTAACACTGCTTTTAGCTCCCAATCATCGAGTTTTCTCCCCATTGCACATTGAGTGGCGCATAGTTGTATCGCCTTAACTAAATTTTTATTGGCCTTAGCAGCAGAATTCTCGTATTTTTTCAGGTAGTCGCCGTTGTACCACGTCGTTCGATTCACGATCCCATAGAATGTTGTCCCCGGCAAAAAACGAAGCTTGTTTTGAATGGCATAATCCAATCGATTTTCCGGATTGCTTATTTCGAGATTGGGGTCTTCTCGGCGAAGATTGTGGCAATCGGTGCAAGCAAAGTATCGTGATTGAAGGGGTGTGCTGGTGCCGTCAGGTCCTGTCGTCACGCCATATTTGACAATTTCCTCGCCTTGTTTGACTGCCTGATTGTCACGATACGGGAGATAATGCGCTGGCATGGGGTCACCCAATGCTTTTAAGACTTGATACACCGGGATGCTATTGTTCCAGTCATCTCTTGTTTCTGTGAGCGCCACGTTCGCTAACAATGGCGATAAACAGAAAACTAAGATTAGTATGAAAAGGTGTTGCTTCATGGTCAGTACAAGTAAACAAGTCGAACAATCACAGTGCTATCTTTATCTGAACCGGCAGGAACATCGAGTTGTCTCCAATGCTCGAGATGAGCTCTGAAATTTTCAACGAAATAGTATGTGAGGTTAAGGGTTAATTCACTGAATGTATCTTGTCTGTCATTCTTTGTGTACTCATCAAACCGAACGGTTGGCACCCATTTCGGGCTTCCCTTTGCTACAGATACAAAAAGAGCCTGCACATACCAGGCACGATTGTGCGAAAGTCCGCTCGACTCAAGGTCGTCATTTGCCCATAAATAGGCACCCATCAACCGAACCACGCCTGAGGTGGGAAAATTGATAAGAGGTATGTCGATTTGAACGTCACCAGTGAGGCGATTGAATTCTCGATTGTGAGAGTTCTGTTTTTGCCCATGCATGCCAAACGCACCGATGGCGATCGCGAACGAATCAAAATCAGTGAGAGGTGAAATTTCAAATGCAAGACGTCCTGTGAGGGTTGAAAGATGTCCAATAACGGTGTCATTGGCATGGCCGCTGTATCCTAGCGTATAAAACCAATTATCTGTGAGCCAGCCCGATACATAGATTCCCTGGCGCGGTGAGGCAAGACTGCCGTCGTTGTCCGCTCTGCCGAAAGGCTGGCTTATGACTGAATTTTGCTTGAGTGTGAGTTGGCGAGAGTTATGAAGGGTGTCATTAATGTCGTGGAAGGTGACACTCGTCCAAGAAATATGAGTGTTTAGGAGATCGGTCGGATTGTAACTGAGAGTGGCGAGTCGGGAGCCGAACCGGTAGTTCTTTTCTTGCTCAAGATCCCATCGCATAAATGCTGAAACGTCCCTATAGATTCCTCCGCCGACATAGAGTCTGGCGTCGTGAAATGGCCTGATTCGGTCAATTCCATTTTCGCGCTCATACGGTTGGGATGAAATCCACATTCCCAACGGAACGGTACGATCCAACTTGATCAAATCCTTGACGGTCTTCTTCTCCCTCTCCTCCATGAAGAATCTATACCCATTTTGCAAAAACCTTCTGCCTGTGAAGTTCAGGGTAGGAGGTGCAAGATGGCATTTACTGCATTTGAGCTCGTATTGCCTGGTGAATTGCGGGAGTGCGTGAGTTTCGGAGCGAATGAAAAAAAGAGATATCACCATGTATGCGACGACGGCTACAAACAAAATACTGATAGAGACTCTTAATGGTCTTATCTCCCTCACCAATGCAATCCTCCTTTTCCGTGTCCGTTTGTCAACATCACAAAAATTCCATCAACATCGCTCAACAAAATTGCAACGACCATACCAACGGTAAGGAGAGGCAATGAAAATAAATTGACGTGAGGAAATCTTACATTTTGTTAGAAAGCGCTTTTTGAAAAGCGAAAAACGAATACCATAGTTACGCGAGGAAGAGAATGATGTGTATCTGATTCGATACGCGAATGTATTCAATGGGAGCATGATGTCAATAAATCAGATATCCGTGCTCTGAGAAATTTTTTCCAGTGAACAGATTCGCGGCATTCTCATTAATGTGGTTATTCTTCCAGGTATGGTTGGGTATTCCGAGTATTGAGCTAGTGCTGTGGCACTCACTATCAAATAACTACGAGGCGGTCGTGTTACATCAGTATTAGTGTCATTCACTCTGACGGATTCTTGCTTAGCTTGGTTTTTAATGTTGGGACGGAACCATGTTGGGCACGAATTCCGCAAAGTGTTGGGTGGATAGGCGATCACTTTACTTTTTATTCAAAAAGGAGCAGAGTATATTTTTAGAGAAAATATACTGAGGTAGCCATGGGGTAGGACGCTGGTTTGTAGCACCACATGAATATATCGATGGGAAGGCCTTTCGGGCAATGATATGCCTGAGAGGCTTTTGTGTTTTTGGGGCAATCAAAGTGAACAATTTCGATAAATTGTTACTGAGTGTTCCTTTGAAGTTCTCTCTTGTGAATAGGAGGATTGGGAGATTTGAAATTTTAATACATTAAAGAGGTAGCTATGACCTGAGAGAAGGAGCAGCGGTGACCTAAACGGAAGGAGGAAAAGCCATGCCAAACGATCACAATGAATTTATGCGTGTAAAAGCCTGGCTGTTCAAACACCAGGCGCCACTTTGGGAAGAGGGAGTAGCCGAGTGTTTATTTTTCAGTCTCATGGCCTGGGCTGCGTGGAGGGGTTCTTGGGGATAAAGACCAGAAGGATGCATCGATTATTCTTTGAAAGAGGGAACAATCTATCATGGGCATGTTGAATGACAATGATTGCCAAGGGCAAATAGGCTCACAGACATGTTGAATGTTAGACGCCTTGGGTCGGTTCAGTCCGTCCAGTAAGGCCGCAGCCATTTTGCATGCGGAGTGTACATGCCGCACGTGAGCACGGGAAAACGGCGAGAACGTCGCTGGCAGCTTTCTTCAACAGACCCATCATATAACCTCCTAGAACAAGGTGATTCAAACCATGAGACGTGTAGATTTTATGGTTGGGGCCGGGATTTCAAAAATCTAATAGCTGAACAATGCATGCAAGATGACGTGAATGCTCATCGGCTAGAGGATGATGGGTAGACCGTGGCTCAAGCCATGACCGGAGGGGGATTGGGTAGTGTGCCGATTGTTGATCAAAACCGCCATCTTCTTGGAATTGTAAGTGAGTGTGATTTACTAAAAGCGTTAAATGAGGACAAGTCTCTTGCAGCAGGCAAGGCGGGTGACCTGATGACATCGAATCCTAGCACCGTGTCGCCAGAGACTCTAACGATGAACAGCATTCAATCGTTGGAAGCAAAGCATCTGATTCGGATGACTGTGGTCAATGTCAGAGGGAAAGCTCGTTGGGGTCGTGGCCAGAAGGGATGTTCTTTTAGGCTATCTCAACGCCATCAGAGTCATACAGATGTTTTAATGCCTACTGTACATGGTGGATTTCGTATCGTGTGATGTGCCAATCAAGAAGGTTTGCTTCGAAGTGGGGCTACGAACTGCATTCCAGAACTGATAAAGGATCAGGCTGGGAAGCTTTTCAATTGGTCTTACAAAGGAGGTGCCGTCATGAGCAAAACAGGTTTCTTGTGGCAAACGCTTTTTGCAGGGATCGTGTTGGTTGCCTATGTGGATTTCTCGGGAGCGAAAGAAGCGAGTGGCGAGGCCTGTGTTACGCCAGAGGTGGTTGCAGACTATGTCCATGCGATCATTGAAGCGGACCGGACCTTGTATGCTTCACTCGTGGTGGAAAGGATGCAGCATCATGGGAAAGACCTGGTTTCAGAAGACTGGGCTCTAAAGGACAAGCTTCCCCTTCCGGCTCAAATGCTCCAGTTTGCAGGGCTTGAGGTGGAAAGGAGTGGAATAGGTCTGAAGTACCGGCTAGCGAGCCTGTGGCCTGTTGATAAGAACAATGGGCCGGCCACGGACATCGAACGGATAGGATTACAGGCGGTGTCGGATGATCCAAGTACAGTACATACGAGTACAATCAGGGGAAACTTTAAAGCGATTTTTGCGGATAAAGCGGTCTCTGAAGCCTGTGTAACCTGTCACAATAAACACCCCCTCAGTCCGCGGAAGAATTACAAGCTTAACGATGTCATGGGGGGCATTATTATTCAGTTCCCTCTGAAATGATCGGAGGTTTTTTACAGCATTGCGCTCATCCAGGCTTTATGTAAATGATCAGAGGATGATTACGGCGATGTTCACAATGCAAAGATCCAATGTACTTCGAGCCAAGATGATGTGATACGAGAAAATGAGCCGAGCTGGAATGAACGGAAGGAGGAAAAGTCATGCCAAACGATCACAATGAATTTATGCGTGTAAAAGCGTGGCTGTTCAGACACCAGGCGCCACTTTGGGAAGAGGGAGTAGCCGAGTGTTTATTTTTCAGTCTCATGGCCTGGGTTGTGTCGAGGGGGCGAGGGTAAAAACTACATAGCTGCAGCAATAACAATGAATATGGGATGTGCAATCCTTACATCAAGCAACATTATATGAGAATTGATCAATACAACTCTCATTTATCGAAAAATTTTTCAACAGAATTTTCTAACATACAAGTGGTAGATTTCATTGGAAGGTGCAGTTGATCGCAAAAAGAATCTTTTCCACAACACAATTATTCTCTTCGATAGTGGAAGTCAGCTTGTTTGCGAGCTGTAGGAGAGTCTTAACGGAAGATCTTTCTCGATATATGATATTGGGAACTTCCATGTACCTCGAAGGATATACTGGATTTGAAAGAGATTATTCAGAGTGAACGATTCCACTGACCGCATTTGATGCTCGCGATATAAGTTTTACTTATCCAGAAAGTTTGGTATCTCAATGGCTTGCTAAAGAGAAAAATAAATTATATTACAGCCCAGAGTATCATGGGAAAGTATTTCTGTTAGAAGAAATCCAAACCTTAATATTACAATTCGAGCTAACGGGAGAAGAGTGGAGATCTATCTCTGAGAGGAAATATGACTTTTTCATTGAGGCACAAATTTGGAATCTTGGGTCACTCATGAAGTCAGTACCTGGTCATTCAAGGGTTGGGAGTCTATGATTTTCCAATCTCCGAATAGACCACACGAAGCGCTGGATCTGGCAAAAGGGTTTGAGTAGTGGGGGGAGAGAAAGGCGAGTACGACAGACTTGGTCAATCTGCGGTCCCTCCACGACCCAGAGTGGACATGCGGTTTATGTCTTGCTATCCGATCGCAAAAAAAGGATATCGGGATTTCATCAACCCGTTACACTTCCAGATTAGGTTCAACATTAAGTCTCAAGCCGTACTCGATCATTAGGGCAAATAGTGCCACCTTGCATCACGGTTGCGTACACGCCGACGTTTCCATGGTTGTGCTGGAGCGCCGTGCGCAAAATTCCAGGATCCTTCGGAAGATCTCTCTGCGCTAAGGTGGTCATTACGCAGCGACTGCAAGGTCCGGTGATGTTCAGACGGACTTCCTTCCCGATGGCCAGGGTCTGCCCAATCCATGAATTTTCGGGAAAGCTCTTCGTCTCTACTTCAACGTCTACCACAATATTGGGACGAAACCGTTGGATGTCAAAGTATCCATCGGGATAGCTTTTGTGGAGTTGCCTGAGGGTGGTTGTTGTCAGAAGATGGACCATGGCCGCATCGAAAAACGTTCCTATGGGAAGCGTGAAATCGGTGACGACATCCCGGTGATCGCGACCATCGATGTCTGGCCAGTACTCTTCAGAACTCGCCGCCCAGGACGTCGGAAGAGATGACTGCACGCCTTTCACCCTTCCTTGCTCGGTCGCGACCAACATGACGGCACGATTGAGCGCCTTGGACAGTACTCGATCGAGATCAGCTTGCTCGCTGATTACCTTGGTACCATCGGGCAATGTGATGTGGACCGGCAGCATCTTTTCGTTACGATCTATTGCCTCACCAAATGTCGCCTTGCAGTTAAACAGCGTCGGCCATTTCCTAGGATTTTTGGCGGTCCCCACTTTTCCATCCGAGAGGTCTAGGATGGCATACGATCGATCACCTAATATCCCGTGGTCTTTGACCTGAGCCTTAGGCAACTCCTCTCCAATCATCGACTTCACAGGGTATCGCCACATCGATGCTATGGTTCCTATCTCGGCTTGTGCTGAAAGAGCCAATTGCATATCTCCTTATCTAACGATCACACTATGCAGACTGAAAGTTTTCCGAGAAATCTCAATGCGAGAAGACGCTCTTATATCATACATACTGTCTTGAAAAAAGTGGTTCTATGCAAGTATGGAATCCATCTCACAAGGAGCTTAGCACCTGTTGAATCAATTGAGTAACCGTTACGGTATTTCGACAATATCTGGTTTCATCGGACCAAGAAGACCCAGTAACTCTTTCTGTTCTGTTTCCGGCACCTTAAATGTGTTGAGGGCCTCGACCAGATCTTCCACTAATGCCGAAAACTCAGCATTCGTAATACCCATACCCTTATGAGTGGTGATCATATCTCTACCGGAGTAGGTACAGGGCCCACCAGACGCTGAACAGATTTGATCCACCAGATGTCCCTTTAAGCGCGGGATATCCGTTGTGGCAAAGCGACCATTAATACGTGCATCCGTGGCAACATTGCCAACAAATTTATCAACGACGGCCGTAATCGCCGGTTTGCCTCCTAGCCGGTCGTACAATGATGAAGAGGCCTTACCGATTGGCGGTTCGGTCGTCGAACAAGCTACGACAGTCATCAACAGACCCGCTGCCGCATACATAAAGAAATTTCTCACAAATAAACTCATCTTTTTTCTCCTTCTTTTTCTACAGTGAACAATAAAATATGGTTTAACTGTGAACACTCACGAGGCACCTTTCACATCGGCCATGGATGCACCAAAATTGATGTGAAATACTTGATGATCCAGTACCAAGGCAGGGACTGATTTGACTCCGGCCGCTTCGGCCCCGGACACTCGATCGGGGTGTTGGGCAAAATGGACAATTTCCAGTTCATATTGGTTGCGGTCAATCGCGTGTGCCACCATACCCTCAGCTTCTACGCACACGGGACATCCGGCATGATAGAAAATGGCTTTTTTCATCGCTACTCTCCTTTTTGAGTTAAGATAATATATGGTATTGACTCGATACTTTATGAAGTATCACACAATGTTTTGTATTTGTCAATTACGTATCGAGACGATACAATTACCCTATGAGCGTACGAGACACACATGACATTTTGGAGCGACTGAGCAATCTCTTTCGAATAGAGATGCGGACGTTTGGTCTGAAATTTGGATTGCAGCCCGTGCAAATCGAGGCCTTAACCTATCTGACGCAATGCAATCGCTATTCCGATACGCCGCAAGCTGTTGGGGAGTATCTTGGGCTAACGAAGGGAACGGTCTCTCAAACGCTCAAGGTCTTAGAGCAGAAGGGTTTCTTGCGGAAACAACAGGACAAGCAGGACAAACGGGTTGTTCATCTCGCCCCAACCGTGAAGGGAAGAAAGCTCATTCAGCAATCCTTTCCGGCAAAAGGCCTGGAAGCGGCACTGAAGTTGACCAGCTCTGTCAAGGTTCGTGAACTGGAAGAGGTTCTCCGCTCAACCTTGCGTGGGATGCAGTATCATAACAAACGAAAGACATTTGCGGCTTGTCAGACGTGCCGATTTAACGAACCACAGGTGAAAGGAGCAGTCTGTGGATTGACGCAAGAACCCTTGAGCGTCCAAGAGATTCAATTAATCTGCCGTGAGCACCAGTATCCGCAATGAACACATACGGCTAGGAAAACTATTGCATTGTTGTCCCTCTCCAATAAGCATGAAGGTTTTATGCAGCGAACAGTTGCGTGGAGGCGATGTGGTGGTGCAATTTTTTAGGTGTCATCGCGAGCTTTCGACTAGCCGTCCGCTTATGACTGTGAGTTCAATTGATCAACGCAACACTTTATCTTATCTTCTAGAGATGGAGTGTGACGATGAAACGCCGAACCCGCCTCTACTTGAGTGCCAAACAACGAGCGGACATTTGGGATCGCTGGCAGCGTGGCGAATCCATGAGTTCGATTGGCCGCCTCTTTGAAAGAGAGTCCTCTTCGATTTATCCTCTACTTCAGCTCAGTGGTGGGATTCGCCCTCCCACGAGAACCCGGTCACGAGTAGCTCTGAGCCTGTCGGAACGCGAAGAGATTTCCCGTGGGGTCGCCAGCCAGCAGTCCATGCGCTGCATGGCTCGTCGGTTGAAGCGCTCGCCCTCCACGATCAGCCGTGAACTCCAGCGCAATGGGGGGTATGATGGCTATAGAGCCGCACCGTCAGAGCAAGCTGCCTGGGATTGAGCGCACCGGCCCAAACAGTGCAAGCTGGCTCGTCATCGCTCCTTAGCGAACGTCGTCGCGGCCAAACTTCAGCAGCAGTGGTCTCCCCAGCAAATCGCCGGGTGGTTGAAGCGAAGATACCCTGATCACGAGGAAAAACGCGTGTCCCACGAAACCATCTATCGCAGCCTGTATATTCAGGCCAGAGGCGTCTTGAAGAAGGAGCTGCAGGCCTGTCTCCGAACCAAACGAGCTATTCGCCGATCGAAGCATGCGAGTCTGAAGCAACAAGGCCTGGGGAAGATCACGAATGCCGTCCCAATTAGTGAACGGCCAGCCTCCGTCGAAGATCGCGCCATACCCGGTCATTGGGAAGGCGATTTCATTGCCGGAACCCACAACAGCTCTATTGCGACGTTAGTCGAACGCCAGTCGCGGTATGTCATGCTGGCCAAAATAGAACAGAAGAATGCGGAAACAGTCGCAGCAGCTCTCATTAAACATGCCCGGCGCCTCCCCACCGAACTGTATCAATCCTTGACCTGGGACCGAGGCACTGAAATGGCGAAGCATCGTGACTTCACCCTCGCGACCGATATTGCGGTGTACTTTTGTGATCCGAAGAGTCCGTGGCAACGGGGCTCCAATGAAAATACGAACCGGCTGCTCAGGCAGTACTTGCCCAAAGGCATCGATTTATCCATCTATACGCAAGCTCAGCTGAATACAGTGGCGCGGCAATTGAACGAACGCCCTCGTAAAACATTAGACTACGAAACACCAGCAGAGAAATTTCATGCCTGTGTTGCAGCGACCAGTTGAACTCACAACCCAAGGCGGACACTTGACTTAATCCCCCACCTCTGTAGAAGGGGGAAAAGCCCATCCTAATGGGGTCTTAACCTATAAGAAACCTTATATATCGAAAGTAGATAAAATGTCCGATCAAATAATGGGCTACTACATAGGGCGTAGAGGAGCGCTGCTAAAGGATTTCGACCACACAGCAGCTTTTATGGAAGATTCCCTTGCCAACCGCTATGGGAAAGAGTTTTCCAGCACGCTAAAGGAAGAGATCCGTCAGGAATATGAGAAACTTATTCCAGAGATTCCTTTTATTAAAGGGGCGCGAGCGAAGATGTTGAACATCTTCCTCCTTGTTACCGCCCAAGAGCTCGCGGCTTATAAGGTGATGAAGAAAATGGGGAAGCCACCTGAAGAGACTTGGGAACTGTGTCACCAGGCGCTGCGTATGAGAGTCGCGAAGATTCCTCGATGGAAGCGGTGGCTGTTGAAGCAATTTATGTTTTCATCCCTTGTGAAGGAAATTGTGAAGAAGCGAGCCCTGAAACAGGAGAAGGCTCATTTCGGCGACTTTGAGATTGAGTATCTTATTGGGAAGGGAAACGATTTCGATCTTGGCGTCAACTACCTTCAATGTGGCAATCTCAATTTTGTAAAAAAGCACGGTGGAGAGGAGTTCGCCCCATACGTATGTATGTCAGACATTGCTTTGAGCGATGCTTTGGGATGGGGGCTTATCAGGACACAGACTCTTGCCGATGGTTGTCACTCTTGCGATTTCCGTTTTAAGAAAGGAGAGGAAACGAAAATTTCCTCCAAAACTCCTGAGGTGCAGAAAACGATTGAGAAAATACACAAAAACGAGGGATAGTCTCCTTGCCCATCTTCCGAACTTAAAAAGGGTGGTTGTATTCTGTCAAAGCTTCACGCGTAACCTGCAAGTGATTATGGAAGGTCTGACTGGAGTCTTCCATTACGAATATCCTACAGCTATTTCCGTATTAATGAGTGATAATATTACCTATGACAATTCTGGCCAGTACTCTTCTAAAATTCCGTTAATCCTTAGTCCGCTACTGGCCGAATGCAGACATCATAGCGCGACCGGGTTTATCACTGTCTGTAAGACCGCATTGCGATTCGAATATCCAGATCAATGGTATCAATTTGATCATGCATCCAAAGAGCCCTTCTTCGACTCGGATTTCAAAAAGACAGTGGGTGGTGTCTGCCCGGAAATTCTTGAAGCGGGTCCCACTACAGCTATTCTTGATGTGAGAGAGTTTGATTTCCTTACAAATGAGGAGAAGCGAAGACTTACAAGGGTGAACGTCGCCCTAGTAAATTCCGCAAAAATATCGTATGAGAAATTCACGGTACCGTTTTAAATCCTCTTCATTCCAATAAAAGGGGCGACATCCACCTGTCAACTCATGCTGTGGGTGAGAAGCCAGTAGAATTTGAATTAGTCTCTGGAAAAACACCCTATGGCCAATGGGTCATTTTCACAAAGACTGAAGACCTACTAACCCGGAGTCAGCATTCGGAAAAACTTGATTGCCTGGAAGAATTGTGTTGTTGCTGGAGTATGAATCGAGGGGTCATTATACCCCCTAGTTGACAGAAACAAATTTCTTCGGATCTTTCTCGCACAATCTTTTGAAATGTAGTTCTACGAGAACAACATTTTTGTGAGCATTAAGAAAATAATTTCATCATGAATTTCCCCACATAGCTATTTGAAAGAAGGAGATCGAGCCATGAGGAAAATGACCTTCATTATTTTATGTGTTCCGATTTTCATCTTAGGGGGCAGCATATCTCAATCTTTAGCGGCATTTGCCAGTGATGTCCATCCAACGTTCATCATTTCTGGGGAAACCATTGAATTTAGAACCGATGCTCCCCCAGATGACGTTTGTAGTCATTACGGAAGACATTTTGTTTTTGATGCAACCACATCTAAAGGGCAAAATATGCTTAAAATGATATTAATGGCGAGAGCCTACGATATGAACTTGAAAGTGTGGTATATGCCGAGCAAGACACCAGGAAAAGATCAGAATACTGGGTGTGCAAAGAAGACCATGGCTCGAGTCACGGCTCTTGGTACTATGGATTAGGCCAGGAATTTCTTTGGGAGAATAAACCCCAATGTGGAAGGAGTTACGATGAGAGAGATAAAAAAGAAGATTAGTAAAGTTGTGTTTTTATGTCTGTTGCTAGTTCTAATTACCTGTTTGGCTGAGGCCGCTGCTAATCAGGGAATTACCTGTGATTTTAAACCTGAAGAAATATATTTTATCAAGTATAACGCCGAAAACGGTAAAACTATGCTGGTGTTGTTAAATGGAAACCATCATTATCTCTGTGACAAAGACAATCCCCAGTGTTCAGAGATTCAACGGTTGATCCTTAATGGAGCGCTAGGATCAAGGGGGGTCTCTCTGCGATATAAAGAAGATACTGACTATAAATGTGATAAGTCATGGGGGGGTGGAGAGCCCAATACCCCTAATGTATGGTTTGTGTATCTTTATAGCCAGGCCATGCAAGAACCCCCTAAACCTTCCAATGCCGATGGTAATCCTTAAAAAGACAGCCCTAGGCTCTTTCTAGGCAGGGAAAGACAGATGCAGCCTATGGTCAAAAAACTCATCCGGCCTCCAAACACCACATTTTCAAGAGTTCCAATTCCCTGTTACTGAAATCTCCCGTGGAAGAGTGAAAAACCAAGCACCTTGTTTTCATTGATAGTTTTTCCACCCAACCCCCTCCCTTTTAAACCTAAAAAAATCCCTGTTTTTCCCCTGTTAAAGACGGAAATGGAAATTGGGAAGACAGTGAGTGCCCAATAGGCGACAAGTCAGGGATACCTTGTAGATTTTCTAGGAAAGGAAGATAACATGAGAGAAAAATTCGCTGATGACTGCGCACACCGCCAGCTAGTCCACAGCAAAATGAGCCCCTCTCCGCATTGCCGAAATAGTCCTAAAGCTCGCCGCGATGTGCGCGTTTTACGCAACATAACTGAGATTCTAAAATTTTTTCTCTTCTTGAAAAACAATAGGATGCATATCACGAGGTTACCTTGTAACTATGTCCGCTTCTGGCCGAATGCAGACATGTCGGTTTCTGACCCTAAGCGGACATATAATTTAAGCAACTAGGTGAGTGAATTCGCTACAATGATGAGCCTTAAGCGTTTGGTAACTCTTGATAGGTCAACTGAAGCACCTTGGAGAGAAATGCTCTACTCTTCCAGAATTTGGAACAGTTCTTTTTGGGGAAAAATCTATTCTTGCCGCTATTTCCTTGAAAGTAGAGGCCAGAGTTCCCTAGAACTACGAACAACCGGGTCTCCTGTCTTCGACTAAATAAATGGTCGCCCTTTCGCAATCGCTTCCGTCCGGATGACGGAATGAGGGAACTTCTCGTTCCACGGGCGGCAAAGTTCGGAGATACTCAATCAGCGAACGCACATCCTCCTCATCCAAATTCGAGGCATGGTCCCAGACCATCCCTTGCCAATGTAATGGTCGACCATCCCGAGATACGCCACTGCGGATTGCTCTTGCTATTTCTTTGTCGGTCCATGCTCCAATACCAGCCTTGGGATCTGGCGTAAGATTACGCGTCCAATGGGTTCCAGCCGGAAGCCAACTGATTTTCTGCCCACCGCTTCCATCTGGGCCGTGACAGTTGTTGCACGATATATTCTTGTAGAGGTATTGCCCACGCTCCACCATAGCCGTCTGTTCAGGACTACTGTGCTTTGCTGAGTCTACATGAGGCATATTTGCGAGTACCCCGTTCGCAATCTCCTTTGGAGCAATGAAACTCAAGGTGGGAGTATAGTAAAGAAAAAACCCGGCTAGCCCACCGACGCCAATTCCCAATACCGCCAGTCCGGTGAGAAGCCAACCTTTCACTGTTCTCGGAAATCGTCGTTCGCGCGGCCCGGCGAAGACGAAGGCGATGGTCCCCATGAGAAGGATCACCCATTGTCCACCAATCAATAGTTGTTGAGGAAGATCTGGGTAAGGACCAAGGCTGGGTTGGCCAAAGTTGCCGGCCGAGTAGGTTAGAACCCTCGGCTGTCCTTCTGGAAGCGGACCGGTGAGTTTGACCGCAATGGTTTCCACCACCCCATAGTACAAGGGAGGAGGTATGTGATTTTTCACTGGAGGGCGCGACTTCAGATACCGGGCAATGGCGAGAGCATCATCGTCTGTCAGACTGTGAAAGAAGGCCCAGATCATGGCCCAGGAATTAAGCAGCCTATCCGGTGATCGGCCATTGCGAAGCGCATTCGCAATCTGCTGTTCTGTCCAATTGCCCAAACCGGTTTCTTTGTCTGGAGTTAAATTTCGGGAAACATAGACGGCATGGGGGTATGCGCCAACCCGCATCCCACCAGCCAAATAAAAGTCATCACCGCGGTAGATTCCGATGGGATTGGTTTGGGTATGACAGATTCCACACATTTGCGCGTGTAACAAATATCGGCCACGTTTGAGCAAATCGGCTTGTTGTCCGGGGCCATCGAGTTTGCCACCAGCTTCCCATGGAGGCACGCGGGTCAGTGACAGTAGATAGTTCACCACATCCCACCGTTCGTCGGGAGTCATCGCGCTCTCAAATGCTGGCATGGGACCAGGGGTTAGACCCGTAGACATGCGCAACCAAATCTGTTCAGGATCGCTCCCCCCTCGGAAGGTCCAGGGGGCTGTCAGGTCCCGAGAGAGCACGGGGTACCCAGTGCTCTCTTGAAGAGGGAGGCCGCCTCGCGCATCGGCACCATGGCAGGCCACGCAACCAAATTGCGAGTAAAGTGTTTTCCCTCTAGCGATGCTCGCGGCATCCGACGTGACTCGTGGGGGGACTTCTATGGCGTCTGGAAGAGGACCATCGAAGACAGGCGACATCCCTTTAATGTACGCCACGACTGCGCGAATCTCGGTTTCACTGAGAAGGTCGTGGAAGTACGGCATTGCACTCGCGTGGAGGCCATTGGAGACGGTGCGTATCAGATCACTTTCGCGTGGAGGCTTCCCTGCTGGGGTCGACTTGTACTTAAACTTACCTTCTGTGAAGTTACGTGGATGGGGGATGAGTGAAGGGGCAGCCGGTCCGTTTCCGCGACCATCCGGTCCATGGCAGACGGCGCAGCGTTGCGCGAATACACGTTGTCCCACGGAAGCATCCGGCGGTAGATTCGTGCCCGGTGGCCAGGTCAGATTAGCATACACAGTCGGGTCGGGTTGCCATAACTCTGGAGGTTCGGAGAGTCCTATCCGGGCATTGATGGAACGTCCCAGGTCTAACAGCAGCAGTAGTCCGAGCGTGAGCAGAAGGACACGGCGGCGTGAGTGCAGCAACCAAGTGATCATAGCTAATTCTCAAGACGCATAGTTTCTAAGAGGATAAATTCGCCTTATTATCTCCCTGTGGAGAGGAGCAGACTTGTCCAGTGTCAAGGGTTTTTTGCTGTTTCATATGTTTTAATTACTATAATTTTATACGCTTTTGGAAACAACAATGCACCCTAGAATTACGATGACCGCTTCTGGCCGAATGCAGACATGGCGGTTACCGACCCAAAGCGGACATACAGTTTGGTCGAATTTTTTATTAAAATTAGATATGAAACATCAAACTGTTTTCTAATCGATGCAAAAATCTGGCACTCTTTGAATAGATGGGGGTCCGCGTTTCTCGGTAAAAATCTACACCTACGCTACCTTAATGATAATTCTGGGAATGGATCCTCTCTACACTACGCTGTCATTAATAATTCTTCATACGATTTGATGGGCAACTTGAAACATCTGTTTATATCTACCCGGTGATAAGCCTGTCGTTCGTTTAAACAATCGCCTAAAAAAAGAAGTATCCAGATAACCAACTTCTGCGCTCACGTTCTCAATAGCCATCGCTTCGTTTTCCAATAAACGTTTAGCATGTTCAATTCGTAAGTTCTGTAGATATTCTATTATGGTCGATCCGGTAGCGGCTTTAAATCGACGCTTCAGCGATCTTTCAGGGATAGTCATTGCTTCTAGTAAATGTTTAATGGCATCTATATCTTGATAATGCTCGGTTAAGAATCCTTCACATTCTTTAACTATTGAATCAGCATGCGGAGAATTGCGAACCAGGCTGGAATAGGGCAGTTGCCCTTCAGGATGCCACTTTAATAAATACACTTTGGCGATATGTAATGCGTCGCCCGCACTGGCATGGCGAGCAATAATATGAAGGGCCAGATCATGCCAGGAGGTTGTTCCTCCTGCGGTTACGATTCGACCATCGTGGTCCGCGTAGACGAGATTTGATGCGGGTTCAAATTGAATCTTTGGATAATTAAGTCGAAAAAGATCCTGATAACCCCAATGGGAGGTGGCCACCTTTCCATTCAATAATCCTGTTTCCGCTAATAGTATGGAACCGGAACACGCCGTACATATTTCCGCCCCTTTTTCATAACTTCGAATAATCCAGTCAATCAATTTTGGATAGCGTTCTTTGATAGATTCATCGGGACCAAGCCAAATCTCAGGCAGAATCACAATGGGTGCATAGGGATCATCATCCACTGAGTAGTGCGGTTGCACAGGAATCCCATTTCCACAACTAAATAACGTATCCAGAGTTGACACGATTCGAACACGAAAGGCTTTGCGTTCGTCATTTGACCTTACGAGTGTCTGCCATAAGTTACCCGCCGCCGAGAGGACATCAATCATGCCATATAACGCCGATCCGGCTGTTTCGGGTATGGCGAGAATCAGCACATCAATGACATTATTAGCCTGTTTATTCATATATTCATTTAAATTGTGGCATAAATAGCATTATTTTGACATGAATGCATCTTACCATGTTCTCGATTTGAATATAGTATTCATTTACACGCTACGGAGAAAACTCAGTAGCAAACACTCACTCACACATTAATTGGAGGTAAACATGACGACTCATTTGGCACAGTCAACCACCGTTGATTCAAATCGCGTGAATGGCGTTGACCTAAATGTATTAATGGAAACAATCAATGTCATCAAAAAGGAACCTGAAATGGGCGTGTGTAAATTTAAGGCGTCCAACAAATGGTCATCCGGTGCACATAATGTCAGCAAGGTGGCTGAATTCTATGGCGCGAAACAGACGATTCAGCACAAACAGACATTTTCCCTCCACGCAGATGAACCTGCCATATTGGCTGGCAATGATGAAGGGGCTAATCCCGTTGAGCATTTATTGCATGGCCTGGCTTCTTGCCTGACAACCAGTCTTGTCGCCCATGCCGCGGTGCGGGGAATTGAGATTGAGGAATTGGAATCAGAACTTGAAGGTGATCTTAATTTAAATGGATTTCTTGGTCTCTCACCAGACACGCCTAAAGGATTTACACAAATCAGGGTCAACTTCAAAGTAAAAGCCGGAGACGAGGATATGGAAGTGCTTCGAACTCTGTCTGAGTTCTCACCGGTGTTTAATACACTTGTTCAGGGAGTACCGGTCGATGTCAAGATTGATTCTAAAGACTGATGTTCTGTAATAGTTATGCAGGCATTTCATTCAGCCAATAAATGGGATGCCTGCAAAATATCTTTAAAGGGTATCAAGCAAAACGCTATATTTTTGTACGCCAGGGTTACAAATTTACAGAAATACCCTTGGTGCAAGAAAATCTTGGTCGTTCGTGTACCTTTGTTTGGTTAGGTCCGCTTTTGGCTGTGAGTTCAATTGATCAAAGCCCGACTCGATCTGACACTTTCTGTAACGGCTATTTCACTCAATCTCGTCCAACCACCAATCCGAAACAGGTCAAAAACAGGTTTTTCTCAACCTAAGATCGACACGAAGCCTTCATCGGAAAGGACTTTTCTCCCACAGTCCCACTGACTGTGAAAATGGGGCTCCCCACCTCCATTGTTGGAGATGCGCTGGCTTCTCGCCAAACCATTCATGCGACGTCGCGGAAGTAGTATCACAATATATCTCCATGATTTTCCCGGGTAGATAGTAGATTTAGCTCACAAGGCTTCTAAGCTCATGAGCAACAGTTGTACAGCCTTCCTTCTTCTCGGATGTTAGTGTTCCTTTTTGATACACTCCCGAAAAATTCATGGGGGCAGAATTCCCCATGGTGTGCGCCATCCATCCTCGTTTTCTCGCTCTATCTCACTGGAATTGCAGACTTATTCGCTTGTTTCAGGAGCAGGCACTCCTTTTGCTTCGAGTTCAGAGAGAGACGTAATTCTATACTACTCCCAACATAAGAGAGTGACTTCTATGAAGGGAGGGTATCTCACCCCTAAAATTATCCAACCTTATTCAGAGTTCTCTTTTTGTTCTGAATCAGTGGGACAAACGAGGATGGTCGCATCTCTCCCGAAACCGAAGAAGGGAATCATGGGAGGTTCACCCAATAAACGAAATATTGGAGTCGTAAGCATACATGTTGGTGGGGTTGTTGGCATGGCTGACACCTATTGGCACATTGCGTGTGGAAGAAAAACTCATACTAAGTATTGAAGAGGAGGTAATTTGCATTATGCCCGTTAATGAGAAACTAAATACCGTACCAATTCAAAAAGTGTCTCAAACATTGACGCAGGAAGATCTCATCAAACTGTCGTCTAAGCAGGGACTGATTAAACTCCTCAAGTCAAAAAACATTAATCCCAAGAGTGCCTTAGGAACGTTGCGCTATGAAGCAGAATTACGACAACTGCAAATTGAATTGGTGAAGTTGCAGCGAGATGTCCAACTCAAGGGACGACGGGTAGCCATTATCTTTGAAGGCCGTGATGCGGCGGGAAAAGGGGGCGCGATTCGACGATTTACTGAGCATCTGAATCCACGCTCAATGAGAGTGGTCGCCTTACCCAAACCCACTGAAGTGGAAAAAGGGCAATGGTATTTCCAGCGATACGTCAAGAACCTTCCCAATCCTGGAGAAATCGCTTTTTTTGATCGGAGTTGGTACAACCGCGCCGTCGTCGAGCCTGTCATGAAATTTTGCAAAAAGTCCCAGTACGAAGTTTTCATGCAACAGGTACCTGAATTCGAACATATGCTCTATGAAGATAACGTTGAAATCATTAAATTTTGGTTCTCTATTTCAAAAGGCGAACAAGAACGTCGTTTCAAACGACGGGTCAACAACCCTTTAAAGCAGTGGAAAATCAGCCCCGTTGATGATGAAGCCCAAGCACATTGGGATATCTATACCATGTACAAAGAAGAAATGTTTAGTAAGACACATACATCGTATTCCCCTTGGGCCATTGTCAAAGCGAACAGCAAAACGAAGGCTAGGCAGGAGGCCATTCGTCACGTGCTGAACACACTTCCCTATGAAGGAAAAGGCGATTCGAAAGTGAATCTTCATCCTGATCCCAGTATTGTTTTGCGGTTTCATCGTAAAAGCAAAGTCGTAGATTAGGGCTCACGATTCTAGGCATAAAATTGAAAGGGTAGATCATGAAGGCTTTATGCGCTGTGGATGGGTCAAAATATTCTATGAAGGCTGTCGAAGCTTTGGGAGCCTTGTTTCACCAATCTCTTCGAGAAGTCGTTCTCGTCCATGTGATGGATACAAGTCTTTTGGAATCGGGCCTCAAGAAAGAGGGAACCAACAAAGGAAAGACCAAGAAAATTCTCACGGCGTTGGAGGCAGAAGGGAAAAACATTCTTAAGGCATCGGAAACGCACGCCACTCAGGTGCTTAATAAAAAAGCAGAGAAAACATTAGTGAAAATCCGCTCTGTTTTGGCAAAAGGACATGCAGCCTATGCCATTGTTAAGGAAGCAGAAAAACGAAAACCTCATCTAATAGTTATGGGATCGAGAGGATTCCATGATATTCAAGGCTATTTCATGGGTAGTGTATCGCGAAAAGTGTTATCTCATGCACCTTGTCCGGTATTTATTGTGAAGGATCCACTTCAAACCCCAGTTCAGATGGTTCTTGCAGTAGATGGCTCCACGGCCTCTACTCGTGCGGTGAACTATCTAAAGTCATGGATCTCCCCTGCTTTGGTCTCTGTTCATATTCTTTCGGTCGTTCCAGAAGCTTCCAGAGAACTAGGTTCAAGCGCCCGTGCAAAACCATATACCAAAGCCCTAACAGAGGCCTTTCAAAAACAAGCCCAAGAAACGAACGCACAAGTTCGATTGCTTTTATTGAAGAAGAAATTCGATGTGACCTCTGAGGTGGTCATTGGAAATCCTCGAACGACCATTTTGGACTGTCTGGTCAACCATGAGTCCGGCCTGGCGATTTTGGGAGCAAAGGGCTTAACAGGGCCTGACCGTTTTCAAATGGGAAGTGTGTCGGAATGGGTAGCCGCGTATTCTGGTTGTTCGATTTTGGTCGTGCGCCCACAGAACTGAGTTAAAGACTTTGGAACATTGTCTCTTCCATGACCATTGCCAAATTGACCAGACTTTGCCAGGCTGGTGGGATGCAAAAGCCAAATCCCCAGCCCTAGGTATCGTTTTCCGCCTGACATTATCAGCTACGCTGTCTAGTCGAAAACCACATGTTGCAACCAACCTGTCCAAACAGATTCTATAACAGGTTTCGGAACATTGGTTGATACCACAACGCTTTCACCGCAAGGTCTTTTCTCCCACGGGTCCACTGACTGTTCATTAATGGACCTCAACCACCTCATTCCCTCCTTAGACTTATCTCGCAGGAGATGTTTCATCGTCATGAGCTGCACAGACTTGTTGTACCACGAGACCACCGCCCGCTA
Source organism: uncultured Nitrospirota bacterium (assembly GCA_937139405.1). Lineage (GTDB taxonomy): Bacteria > Nitrospirota > Nitrospiria > Nitrospirales > UBA8639 > Nitrospira_E. The sequence goes on along the minus strand of CAKZPV010000004.1, from coordinate 72,005 downwards.
TGTACAACATGAACAAAATTGGTATCAATCCATACATGTTGCCAAAAAGTTGACCCCTGATAAATCAATGGATTAGTGCCAAGCGTATGATCTTTTTAGCGATCTATTTTCCTTAAATTAATAATACCTTCAGAATGTTTGACTACAGAGACTCCTTACATAACCTCTATTATGGAACAAGTAATAAATCTGTCTATTTTCGTTTTGGGCTTATTGCCTTCGATTTCGTCACCATAGGGTTTTTTATTGCGACCTCTATGGTGGAGTTATCTGCCTGGATTATCACCGTTGACTTTATTATTGCCATTGTTCTGAGTTTGGATTTTTTTGCGAGATTTTTCCTTGCAGGGAATCGCCTTAATTTCCTTATTCAGCCAATCTCCCTTTTAGACATCGTTGTCATTCTTGCGCTTCTTGCCGCAGCGTTCATTGAAAATCTTGCATTCTTACGAGTGTTCCGATCCCTCAGGTTATTGCGTTCTTATCATCTTCTAAGAGATCTCCGAAGTCAGTACAGGTTTTTTGCTCGAAATGAAGGTGTCATTCACAGCGTCATTAATCTCTTTGTGTTTATTTTTGTGGTCACGGCCTTGGTCTATGTGTTTCAGCATGATGTGAATCCACATATTGGCAGTTATACTGATGCACTTTACTTTACCGTGACAACATTGACGACCACTGGTTTTGGGGATATTACCCTGACTGGGGACATCGGGCGATTATTAGCGGTTGTGATCATGGTATTAGGTGTTGCATTGTTTCTCCATCTCCTACAGGCCGTGTTTAGGCCTGCCAAGGTAGAATATGGCTGTCCAGACTGTGGGCTTAAACGACATGATCCTGATGCCGTGCATTGCAAGCACTGCGGTAGAACCATACTTATTGAAACAGAAGGTTTGTAAGAACCCGACGCCTACAAAAGCGGAAAGTCTTGTCTCACGCGACTCCACAAGATTAACCAAATTCATGAAGTCTTTGGTGGGCAACATTAATCTGCTACCGAGCACTCGTAAATCGATTTTCATGTGTTGTTACCGAATTATCCAAGCAGGTCGCAAAACATGTTTTGCTCAATCGGGCCTTATAACAAAATCTTGACCCACAAACGCATTTCTCCCGCAAGCTCACTCACAGTGAATCAGCTGCTCATGGCAGAGGCTTCCATAACTTGAGCTATATTGAAGAGTCCGAGGAATGATCGTGCAGAATATGTGAATGCCTGTTCGACCTATTACGGACGATCAAAGCGAAGGCACCTGCACTCATTAGGGCGTCTGGTGAACCGTCTTCTTAGCTACTTAAAGCTCATGTTCATTAACAATAAATGCCGAAGATTTAGAATGATCGATAAAATTCCGCTCATCTTCTAGTAGCATGGCGCTTAATTTCTGCCCCTCAGGTGAACTCATTGCCTCCACCAGATCTTTTTCTGATTCAAACCATACCTCTGCGACGCCATCATATTCTGGCAACATGCCTCTCGAATTCCTTAGCCCTTCGTTTAAAGGGGTATCTACAGTAAGAGATTGCACATATTTTTTAGCCCTCATATCGCCAGCATTTTTCATAAAGAAAGGGCCATGTTTATTCGTCCAATAATCTTGAAACTGCTCGCGAGTCATCTCTGGGTGCCGACGTAAACACATAACAAATTTGATCATTTCAATATACTCCTTTGATGGTTCAGATTTCCCTGAAAATACTTTTCCATTAGTTACAGCTAAGGGTTTAGAACTTGCCGTTGTCGTCTTTCCACTCGACGCACTGGTGGATCGCTTCGATAGTGTATCTACCCCAATGCTCCACAAGCTTTCTCTCAGCTCTGATTATGTGAATGGCACGTTCAGTATAATATTTTGCTTGCATGAGTGTAGAGGTATACCGCCGAATTTTCTAGGTATATTGTCATTATCTTGAGGCAACTCAATGATCGCTATTGGCCGAAATCAGCCGAACAGTTTAAACGATTGCTAGAGAGTCTAGCTTCGTACGGTAAATTTCCGAGTTCGATTCTAAGCGGGCATTCAGTTGACCGTAACGGCTAGTTTTTCGAATTTTTAGATAGGATGGTCAAAAGGCTCATCGGACCCTCCTTTCCTTTGAGCATCACTCAGTTCAAATTTGAAAGAACAGGATGGGTCAAGTTTTTGTGGTACATGCCGATATTTTTCTGCAACAACAGGATTTGTCCTACGTGAACTCACAACTGTTCTTTCTCGAAAAGGCCAACCGTTAGAAAACGGGGACGCAAAACCACGGGTTAGACACGAACAAGTCCTGACAGGCCGGGTTGCCGAAGGAAAGAAGTCCCTCACTTGGAATAGCCATTTTTTCTTAAATGGCTCCTCCCGAGATCGAAGGATTCACTTCAACCCCTTCTACATCGTTTAACAGCTGTGTGTGGGATTTCAGTGATTCTCCTGGAGGGAATCTCGTTCCATTTTGAGAAAAATGGTTCTAATGAAAAATAACATAATCATTCATTTCACATAAATCATGAAACAAGGAGAAAAATCATGAACTCACATGTGCCTCAAGTCAAAGCCTCACTAGAATGTCCAGAACATAAAAAGAACTGTGGTGTGATATTTGAAGTCAATGTCTTTCGAGGTGCCAATCAGGGAGGTCTTGAGGTTACGGACTGCTCAGAATTCTCACACGGCCATCAGGGAGAGCCTTGCGCACAGGATTGCCTTCATAGCACAGAAGCGCAACATCTTCACGACCAAGCTGTTCGGAAACATCAGCAGGACCTGAGCACCATTGGGCCGGATGTTATTGGATAACAGAAGGTAAAACATAAGAATACGTCGATTTAGCAACCAAGTTTTTTTTAATCATAAAGGAGAACTCATGACAACGACACGACGCATGAAAAGCCTCGTACTGGCCACAGCGCTGACTTTTACCACGACTCTCGTACAACTCCCCATGGTCTGGGCGTCACCAACTACCACTCAGTCTGTCGATATGGAGATTACGGTAAAGGTGAACCAAAAAGGATTTTTAGATCAAAAGGGCAAGGTCTTTACCAAGAAAAATATCCTGCAATTACCAAAAGGCAAAGTCGTTCGCATCAATTTTGTTTTTGACGAAAGCTTGTCCAGCTTAGCTTATGGCGATACGCACCAAGTAGCCATCACTGGGAAAAAGGGCACTCAGGAGTCTGGTAAAATTTGGGCCTGGGAGCAACAGTCGAGCATTACCCTCCAAGTCGGAGAAGAAGGCTCTAAATACCGCGCCTATTGCATCCTGGACTGTATTGGCATGGAACATCTCAATAACCTCGTCATACATGCTGTATAATACTGAAATATTTTTCCAAGATTGATTTTTGAGGGCTGCGGATAGGTGCCGCGGCCCTTTTCACGTCATATACCTGCAACTTACTCGGGGGAGATGTCACCATCACACCCTCAATCTTTCTCACAACCTTTCAGCCAGAGCAACACTGCTCAAGAGAATATGTAAACAACAGAACATTTCAGAGGAGACTCGGGAATCCAAAGGTGACCAGGACAGCTTCTGGAAAGTTATTTTGTTCTCTCAATCCCCAGCCTCAGAGCCTCTGAATCTCGGCTAAACAAATAAGTAGGTTTTGCGCGAGAGGTGGTCTAATTAAGCATTTGGAAACCTTGGTTTCTCCAATAGAAACCCTCCAATGCTACTATCAGTAGGTCTCTAATCCTTCCTTTGTAAGAATCCTCACGGATTATTCGGTTATGCCGAAAAGCCTCAAGCTGAGAGTAATTTTTTTTGGGAAGAGGGAAAAACTTGATCAGGCTGATTGGGATTTGATTCCCTTTTTTTTCAATTCTGAGACAAACCAATCTTGGAGGTGAAAGGGTGAGGTGTTTGGTGAGGGGGTGATTCGGATATACGTACCATCTGATTCCAATCGTCGACCCTGGGTATTGTCTTTGAGATAGGGCTTCAAGACATGTTCTACGAGATATTTCCGTAGGTTAGCGTTCTCAATGGGAAATAGGAGCTCTACGCGTCGGTCGAGGTTTCGCGTCATTAGATCAGCACTTCCGATGAAGAGTTCATCTTCACCGCCATTCTGAAAATAATAACAGCGTGAATGTTCAAGAAATCGTCCGACATGTGACGTGACAGAAATGGTTTCGCTGAGGCCTGGTACCCCAGGACGAATTCCACACATCCCTCGTATGAATAAATGAATGTTCACCCCTGCCTGCGATGCACGATAGAGGCTTTGAATACATTCTTTATCTACCAGAGAATTCATTTTGAAGACTATATAGCCGTCACCATGTTCTTTCTGCCGATCGATTTCACGGTTGATTCGTGCGATAAGTTGTTCTCGAATTCCTCCAGGCGCTACCAGCAATTTGGCGTAGGAATCTTTTTTGGAATATCCGGTGAGGGCATTAAAGAGGTCGGTGATATCTTCCCCCATGACCTTATCGCAGGTAAAAAAACTAAAATCAGTATAGATCCGGCTGGTGGTAGGATTATAATTTCCTGTGCCGAGATGGAGGTACCGATAGATGCCCTCTGGTTCCCGCCGTACGACCATGCAGACTTTCGCATGGGTTTTGAGTCCCAGAACACCGTAGACCACATGGACCCCTTCATCTTCTAATTTTCTTGCCCATTCAATATTGTTTTCCTCATCAAATCGTGCTTTCAGTTCTAGTAAGACGGCTACTTGTTTTCCGTTTTGTCTCGCTTCCATTAACGCCGCCACGATTGGCGAGTTAGATCCCACGCGATACAACGTTTGTTTGATGGCTAAGACATTGGGGTCTTCTGCTGCTTGTCGGATGAAGTCGACAACTGGGGAAAAGCTGTCATAGGGATGATGAAGGAAAATGTCTTCATTTTTGATGAGAGAAAATAACGAATCTTTTGACCCTGGCTCGGTTAATAGTGCTGGGTGAAGGGGTGGGTATTTCAGGTCACTGCGTTCAATGCTAGATAATTCCATGAGGTTGGATAAACCTAGACGAAAGTTATACGTATAGACCTGATAGGGGGCTAGCGTGAGATTGCGGACGAGAATATCTTTAATGAAATCCGGTGTACGTTGATCAAGTTCTAGTCGTACCACGGACCCGTACTGTCGTAGGTCAATTTGTTCCTCAATGGCCGCTAATAGGTCTCCGGCTTCATCTTCTTCTATTTCAAAGTCGGCGTCGCGGGTAATTCGGAAGTAATAGGATGCCTGCACTCTGACGCCTGGGAATAATAGATCAACATTGGCAGAAATGATATCTTCGAGCCACACAAAATTTGTCGCTTCTTGTACATTCTCTAATCCTAATGGTTGATCCTCGGTGACCTGCTGCTCATCAGGAATTCGGACGAGTCGTGGAAACAACGCGGGAACTTTGATCCGAGCAAAACATTCCCCGCGCTCGGGATCGTTTGCCACAACGGCAAGATTCAGCGTTAAATTAGAAATATGAGGAAAGGGGTGACTCGGGTCAAATGCGAGTGGTGTGAGTGCGGGAAAGATTTCCTTGCGAAAATATCGTCGAAGCAAGGATCGCTGCTTGGGCTTCACATTTTGATATGAAAGAATGTGAATGCCAGCCTCCACCAAATTCGGCAAGAGGTCTTTTTTCCAACATTGTGTGATTCGTTCGAAGCTGTGCAGCAGCACGTCTCGAATTTTTCCCAATTGTTCTGAGGGAGTAGTTCCATCTAAAGAGGCTTCCTGGACTCCGCTGGATAATTGTTCGCGAAGGCCTGAAATTCGAATCATGAAAAATTCGTCGAGATTATTGAAGAAAATAGCTAAAAATTTGATGCGTTCTAATAACGGATTGTTGGGGTCTTCAGCTTCTTCCAGTACTCGTGTATTGAATTCCAACCAACTCAGCTCTCGATTCAGATAAAGCTTGGGATCATCCAAATTAGCAGGCGGCTCTTGAGAAGTTTCCTGAGGAATGGTTGATTGTTTGTTCATGGGATATGGCTAGTGCAAAGGCAAATCACACGTCAGTCTTACAAAATACTCATTAATGTGGGCGTACTTCTTGATTGTAGCATGAGAGACGGATTTTGCCGATTGTTTGGCGGCGGAAAAATAGATGGCCAGAGGAAAAGGCATCTTATACAATCGATGAAAGACTGGATGCGAAGTGATAGTTTTATCCAGAACGGTTTTCAGTTAATTATCATGATGATGGGAATTCCAGGAGGAACATACCTGTGAATAAGGAACTTACAAAAGATCAATTCGCACATTTACGGGAAACGGGGGTGAAAGCAGCCCAGGCTGCAGCTGTGCCGATCCAAGCCTATTTTGGCGCACAGCATCTTGATGTGCAGCACAAGGGAGATGGATCACCTGTTACGTTGGCAGACAAGGAAGCTGAAGCGCTGATTCGTTCGCAACTGCTCTCTGAATCAGTTCTTGGCCCTTTAGATATTTTAGGCGAAGAAGGAGGTTTGCAAGGGTCCGGCACTCGTTACCGTTGGCTTGTGGACCCGATTGATGGAACTCGCTCATTTATTCATGGGATTCCGTTATTCGGCACGATCATTGCGTTATTGGATACGAAAGAGAATCTTCCGGTTGTCGGGGTGATTCACCTTCCAATGCTTGGACACACTTATGCAGCGGCGAAAGGATTGGGAGCCACCTGTCAGGGAATTGGTATGGATATATCGAGAAATCGTTTGCTGGATGATGTGATGATCGGGGCAGGAGATATTGCACAATTTGCGAGCGCTAACCGATTTTCGGACTATGAACGTTTGCAACATTTGTCTGGATATGTGCGAGGCTATGCGGATTGTTTTGGACATGGATTGGTCATTAGTGGGGCACTTGGTGCGATGTTGGACCCAGCCCTCAATCCATGGGACATTCTCGCAACGCAAGTGTTAGTTGAGGAAGCAAAAGGTAAGGTTCTGCTCACCGCTTCCTCAGTGCCTGGCAAAGTTGATGCGCTGTTTGGAAATCCGAATGTAGTGGAACATCTTGCTCGGGAACTCTCCTTTTCGTAATTGAAAATGTAGAATCAATTCGAGCATGGGCAAAAAGAAGAGAGTGGTCTACATTGATGAATAAAACGTCATATTGAGTTAGGGGGTTCTTACACGATGCTGCGCCTAGCGGTCATTGATATTGGGACTAACTCCATTCATATGGTGTTGGCGGAAATCGGGAAAAACTTTTCGTATAAAATTGTGGATCGCATCAAGGAGATGGCTCGGCTTGGAGATGGCACCTTTGCCTCACAACGGCTTTCCCAAGAGGCGATGGAGCGTGGGTTAGCCGTTCTGAATCGGTTTTCTCTTTTGGCAAAGAATAAAGGGTTCGACACGATTCTTCCTGTGGCGACGAGTGCGGTCCGAGAATCTAAAAATGGTGGAGATTTCATCAAGTTGGTTCGCAAAAAACTGGGTTTAAAGATCCGGGTCATCACCGGAGAAGAAGAAGCCCGATTGATCTATTTGGGTGTACGGCACAGTATGGATTTGTCCGATTCCCCTGCGATGATTGTGGATATTGGAGGTGGGTCGGTCGAATTAATGGCCTGTTCTCCAAAGCGGCTTAAGTTTGTGCGAACGTTGAAGTTGGGAGCTATCCGTTTGAAGGATCAGTATCTCAAAACGGATCCACCTGATAAAAAATTCGTGCAACGAATGGAACAAACTGTTTCCCAGACCCTAAAAAAATCCTTGTTGAAGAGAAAAGCTCTTTCACTGGGATCTTTGGTGGCCACATCCGGCATGGCGGGAAATCTGGCCGAAATGATTTATCTCGCTCGAACGGGTCAAGCACTCTCGCAAATAGATATGGCGATGATTGACCTGAAGGAAATCAAAGAAATAGAACAACTCTTACGAACTAAAGATACAGAAGGCCGCTTGAAAATTCCTGGGCTGGATCCTCGACGTGTGGACACCTTGTACCCAGGAGTTTTAGTGCTTCGAGTGTTAATGGAATGTCTTGAGGTGAAGCAGGTTCGAATTAGCGATAAGGCGGTTCGAGAAGGAGTGATTTATGATTTTATTCAGCAACATCACGAAGGCTTACTTGCTGAGCAGGAAATTCCCAATGTGCGTCGACGACAAATCTTGTTATTGGCTCGTCGCTATCAATATCCGAAGGTGCATTCCCAGCACACGGCCAAATTGGCGTTAAGCCTGTTTGATCAAACGCAATCAATTCATGGAATGGATGCGTTTGAACGGGAATGGCTGGAGTATGCCGCATTTCTTCATGATATCGGACATCATATTCAGGAAAATCAACATCATAAACATACCTATTATTTAATTACGCATGCTGACTTGCCTGGATTTTCGTTGGATGAAATTCGCGTGATTGCGAATGTGGCACGCTATCATCGGCGTGGTTTGCCAAAAACTTCCCACCAAGGATTTAAATTACTCAATGCTGGACAACGAAAAACAGTCTTAGGGCTGAGTGCGATTCTTCGGATTGCGGATGGATTAGATCGGACCCATTTTTCGGTGGTGAAAGCTGTGAAAGTTGATGTAGGTAAATCTCTTCGCTTACGCGTGTCTTTTCGATACGATCCGGAATTAGAGCTGTGGACAACTGAGCGAAGAAAACGACTATTTGAAAAAACCTTTCATTGTTCGGTGGAATTGCAGGCTGCTGCAGCCTCTACTAAAGGTGTGGCTTAGATAATGATCGTGATTGTTCGTCGCGTATAGAAATCCTCTAGCTATATATGGAATACTCTTTCCGAACATCCAGTCAACATAAGAATGAGAGCAGGTATGGTGCTAGGCAGATCTCATTTTGGTTATACGTGGGCCTCTCACGAATTGAATGACAAGATCGTTTTGAATATCGATTGATTTTGGTGTCTTGGATAGATAGCCTCTGTTTTCAGGGTTTCAGGCCTATAGATTTTCCCTTCATTATTCTGGTTTAAGGAGATAGCGTATGTGGGGTTTTATGCCAAGCGAAACAGGCTTTTTTGATTTATTTCAACAGGCCTCAGAAAATGTGGTGGATGCGGGGCAATGTCTCAAAAATTTGATGAATAATTTTGAGAAATCAGACAAGCAAATCCAACATATCAAGGACTTGGAGCATAAAGGGGATGGGTTGACGCATGACCTGATTATGAAACTGAACAAAACATTTATTACTCCTCTCGATCGTGAGGATATTCATGCTTTGGCCAGTGCCTTAGACGATATTCTGGATGAAATCGATGCTGTGGCAATCTTATTTCGGGTATTTAAAATTTCTCGTCCGACTCCAACCGCCTGTAAACTTGCTGATATCCTTCATGAATCAGCCAGAGAGGTGGGGAAGGGGATTGGCATGCTTCTAGAAAAAAATTGGGATGTTAAAGATTGTGCGATTCGGGTGAATAGTCTAGAAAATGAAGCTGATGAGGTCAGCCGTGAAGCGATCTCTCTGTTGTTTGAAGAAGAACTGGATGCCAAGATGGTCATGAAATGGAAAGAAATTTACGAAAAATTTGAGATTGGCACCGACTGCTGTGAAGATGCGGTCAATGTTCTCGAACGAATAGCTTTGAAGCATGGCTAAGAGATGTATGATCATTCACGTTTGAGAAACGGACGTGACCTTCCATTGACACAATCCCTTCTAACCATCTGTGGCTGATTTTAGTATCTTATTATTTTTGGTGATTGCGCTGGCTCTGCTGTTTGATTTTTCCAACGGCTGGCATGATAGCGCCAATGCAGTGGCCACCGTTATCTCAACTCGTGTGCTCAGTCCTCTTACAGCTGTCCTGTTTGCTGGAGTACTAAATGTCGCTGGGGCCTTTATGTCCACTGCGGTAGCCAAAATGGTGGGCAAGGGTATTATTGATCCTGGTGCTGTCAATGATGTAGTGATTATTGCCGCATTAGGTGGTGCGATTATTTGGAATTTTATTACCTTGAATATGGGATTGCCTTCTAGTTCATCACATGCCTTGATCGGTGGAATGGTGGGGGCAGGATTCATTCATGGTGGCATAAGTGTTTTGCAGGTGGCTGGCTTGCTCAAAGTGCTGAAAGCCATGGTGTTCTCCCCCTTTTTTGGATTCTTAATTGCGTTTATCCTGATGGTGGTGTTGAGCTGGATGTTTTTTCGGACTCAACGCGGGGTCGCCATGGTTCTCTTTCGAAAGTTGCAATTGGTATCCGCCGGGTTTATGGCATTGAGCCATGGTGCGAATGATGCGCAAAAGGCCATGGGTATTATCACGTTGGCCTTACTGTCGGCTGGTCATATTCCTTCAGCAGAAGTTCCACAATGGGTTATTGTTTCTTGTGCGCTTGCCATGGGCCTGGGCACGGCACTCGGTGGGTGGAAGATTATTCGAACCTTGGGGATGGGCATTGCCAAGCTTGAACCTGTTCATGGGTTCGCGGCTGAAACAGGCGCAGCAGCTGTGTTAATGGCCACGGCGCATATTGGCCTGCCGGTTAGTACGACCCATACCATTACGTCTTCGGTCATGGGTGTGGGTGCGGTGAACCGTCTGTCAGCTGTTCGATGGGGAGTGACTCGTCGAATAGTCTATGCATGGCTCTGCACCCTTCCAGGAGCAGCTTTATTGGCCATTCTTTTATATTTGATCTTGTCTGCCTTCTTGTAGTGTCTGCCAATTTCTCTGATTTCCCTCGTTCGCTATCAACGTCACGGTTTATCCATTCCATCCCATCCCATCCCTCAAAAGAGGGGTAGTACCTCTTTGTATCCTTCCATAGCCTGAAGGCCTATGAACTAGTCCGTAGGAATGGGTTCGAGAAGAGACATTCTTGCCTTTATGACTCGTATGACATACAGAGGAGGAAATTATGGAAGAACTGAGATCATCGTCCGTACTTGGCCCTGCCACAGCAGCGCTAGAAGAGGAAGGCTTTCAGATGTATTTAGGGCAGAAATGTCGATTAACCGGAGTTTTGAAAGTACAAGGCATGATGCGCATCGATGGATTCGTTGAAGGCGAAGTCTTTAGTAGTGATCTAATTCAGGTGGGTAAAGAAGGCACAATTGAGGCCACGGTGAACGCCAAGCATATTGTGGCCCAAGGTCCACTTCGTGGAGCTATTGCTGCACAGGAAAAGGTTGAATTGTTAGCTCCAGCCAAGGTCGAAGGGACCATTGATTCTCCAGTGTTTTTGCTGGAAGAAGGGGTATTGGTCAATGGCACATTAAAAATGCAGGCTATGAACTCTTCTCTTCAATAATTTTCACAAGATCGCCTTTTCCCTCATTCACATTTTTATCCCTTGCGCAGAGCCTACAGCTGTGCAGGGGGTATCCACCATTCCAATATTTATTTAGTAATTTCTGTCTTTCTTGAAACGTAATAACCGTACTACTGGCATTTTTGAGCGAGAGGTTTTGGGAATGATTTCCAAAGAGCATGAGTGCGGCTGCTTGTCCGAGGTGAGGTTCATGGTCGATTCACGTCATGGTAGCTTCGGAAAGTAGCTTGTAGAGAATGAGGAAGAGGAGGATAGGGGATTGGTCGTAGACTAAATGATCAGGAACTATTCGTGATTAAAGAAACATATCTATCAGAGTTCGTACTCGATCATCAATTTGATCTCTGACTGCTTGGAATATCGCATATCGTTCCTCGAGTGAGCCATGATGCTTGAGTGGATCGGATATGTCCCAATGGCTGTATGAAACCCCGAAAAGAGATGGTGGACAAGTGTTCAGCGTTCGCTCGCAAACTGTAATCAAGTGCGTGAGACGATTGAGCGGAAGTGCGAACACTGATTTAGCTAGATGATGTGAAATGTCAATATCCCTCTCCTTCATCACTTCAATAGCATAGGGATGGATTGGTTGTGTGAGTATGCCAGCGCTATAGATCTGAATCTGTTCGTGCCCCTCTTGTTTCGAATAATAGTTGAACCATCCTTTTGCCATTTGGCTACGACATGAATTATCTATGCACACAAATGCAATGTGATACATCATGAGCTAGCGGTGCTACGACATAGAAATGGCTGTTTCTGCTTGGGTCTCCGTTTTTGTCGGAGACCATTGAACAGCCACGATACGAATGATTCCTAAGATAAGGATTATCCCGCCCAGGGTTATCCATTGTGACACGGGTGCTTCTGAAAACCATTTTGAAATGATTTCTGTCAGCATGACCACTAAGATTGTGTCGACAATAAACGTGACCTTCACACGTCCCTCAGAAAAATAGGTTAGGGTGGTTTTAAAGACCTCTACGATGGCTAGAATAATAAGCGTGTCCACAATTAAGTGGCGTAAGGTCTGTTCTATGGGGTGACTGAAAAGTGTTTGGAGGTTGAGAAATATTCGAAACACTCCTCCCGTCAATCCCAATAAAATAGTGATGATCAGGAGGCTGAGGACCACTTTAATCCCCTTCATCCACAAGTGAGTGAGATCGGCTGCAAGAATGTGGGTGAGCCAAGATGATGATTCTCGACCAGATGGTTCAAACAAGTTGAGTATGAGGCGAGATGTTATCGTTTTCATGTTACAGCTCATCCCGTGAAACGGGGGATAGTAGATCTCGAACTGACAATATTCCGAGGATTTGCTCTTCGTTTCCAACAGCAAGATGTCGTGTCCCTGAGGCTTTCATAATGCCAGCAGCTTCGAATATAGATTCGGTTTCATCGATGCTAATGATGGGGGTGCTCATAATGTGCTTGACTTGGACAAACTCTGGTTGCAGATGAAAGGCCACCACTTTTCTGACGATATCGCTTTGGGTGATAATGCCAACCGTTTCGGAATCCTCCATCACCAAGAGGCTGCCAATTTTCTTAATTCGCATGATGTTTGCTGCAACTGATACGGCCTGGCTTGATTCAATGCAGGCCAGTTCTCGAGTCATGAGTTGTTCTACACGTACCATTCGTCTGTTCCTCCTTTTTATAGTTATTCTTTTTCTGAATCATATGCTGTGGATATAACGGCTTGATCACAAGCCAATTACATTTTTGTTACATTTTTCAAGAAAAGCTGTTTAGGCAGTGGCTATCCGGTAGAATATTCTGATTGGTAATAAACTTGTTCGTGATATTTTTAAAGGAGGATGTGTATGAAGCAATATATAATGGCTGGGATCCTGGCAGGGCTGACTTTATCACTCGGAGCCTGTAGTACCCCTCAATTTCAAACTCTGAAGATTTTTGATAGTCCGAATCGAGTGATCGCTTTACGTGCTATGCCGGATGCTTTCGGTGGCAAAGGCTATGATCATCCCGTGTCACTCACGACTAAGGAGATGAGTCGCCTGTTATCTGGTGTTCGGGTTCAGCGCGGACTGCTTTCTTTGTCTGAACATGCGGCGTTGAGTGAAACAGAAATTCGTCTTTTTGCTCCGCATTTTGTGACAGCATTAGAAAAAGCGACGAACGAGGAAATAGTGACATTTTTTGAAACAGCCCAATGGGGTGAAACGCATCAACTTACCACCTCAGGTGGTCTTTTCGTGGCTGGTGGGAACCTTCATGTCGTGTTGAGTAATTTTTCCGTGCAAACCCCGATTTGGCAAGATAATGAGAACTATAAGGCTTCCTATCGTCATCGCCCGCTTGAGCGAATAGATCCGCAACCCGGTCGATTAGTTTTCGAACCTCTCCAATATATGGTGGAATCTCCCGAAGGCGAAATTGGAAGTCGCTTGAAAGGCAAACCCTGGCAAGTGGCGATTCGTTATCAGGACGTTCTGAACAGAAAGTAAGAGATCGCATTTATCCAGGTCACTCTCACTAAGGTTGTAGGCATGTTCCCTTTTTTCTTACCCTTCCCGATTGGCAAATGGTCAAATATGTAGAATCCCGTATTTTGTAAGGAGAAAGCCCATCCGAGAAGGGTGGCTCAGATGGGCTTTTTGTGGGACGACAGGAGGGTCCCGTGGATTCTTGAATCAAGAATTCTAGAACGAGACATCCCATTGTAGGCGAACGCGCTGCTCGTGTTGATCACTTCCTATTGGCCTATCTAACGTTAAGTGAGAAGCATCGAGGGTCAGTTTATTTTTGTGCCCAGCAAAAAACCAATTAATTGCACCGGTAAATTCCTGCCGCTTGTCATTCTTGATATCTACGTTGGGATCGACGAATGCGTATCGAAAGGCCACCTCTAACGGTTTTGGGATCACGGGAATTACATAATGGGGAAAGTATCCAATTTGGGCATAACTTCCCCTCAGATTGGTTGTTGATTGTCTAGCAGCAGCAATGGTGGCCGTTCCAGGTCTCCCAGCGTCCTTAATTTGTTTCCAGTGAAATTCATGTTGAATGGACAGTCCACGCCATTTGAAGGAGAATTCTTCGACTGCGCCTTCCACACGATATTGTCCGTCGAGGGCATTACCGTCAGAAGTAAATGAGGCCCCCAATGAGCTAGGAGAACCTAAGACTCCACAGCCACTAGAAGACCACCGGGTACATTTCCCGATCGTCGTATATGCGCCGAACGCCACGCTTCCTGTAGGTTGTTTATGATACTCAATGTCGCTTTGAGACCATTTTAAATCACGACCCAGGAAATTCCATTGGATCCGTCCGAAGTACATCATATTGTCGTCGTCGTTGGCTTCCCCTCGGCCTGATCCCGTAAATACCCCGGCATAATATCGTGAATCAAGCAGTGTTCCTGGTGCCAAATGGCCATACAGCATAGCCCCGACCTGACGATCAATAGTAAAAACACTATTTACAATTGACCGTTCGACAAACTGTTGAGCCCCTGAAGAGTCCCGCCGTTCTCGGTTGTAGTCGACTTTCCACTGACCCAGTTGAAGAGAAAGAAACTTAAATTTTTCCAGCATGATACGCCAATCAATTACCCTTGTATCTGATCCGCTCGTGCCAGCTGATCGGGTAGGTTGTAAGTCAACTTCAAAATAATATTTGATCCAAGGTTGATACCCATGCCCCCCGATTTTCATGCGGACTCGACGTAGTTCAAATGTACTTTCAGGATTGTCATTGAAATCTCCAAAAGAGTCCTCATCCCCTCTGTCGGGGTAGGACCATCGGCCTTGAAATCTCCATTGGAGTTGAGTCGCGAATTTTCCATCTTTTGTCCGAATTTCAAATCCTTTTCTTCCATACCCTATGGCCAATGGAAATTCAGAGTCCAATTGTTTATGTGCTGCCTCGTCTTTTTTTTCTTGGGCAGCCTGAATGCGGACCCAATCTTCTTTGGTGATGATCTCTTTTTCACGAAGGACATTCCAGAGAGTATCATCATAAAGAGGATCAACGGCCCAGGCATGGCCTTGCAGCAGGAACCCTAACCATACGATCGCACCAACTAATTGAACAAACTTCATGCAGACTGCCTCCCCTGGTTGAAATAGAATGTATAGGCTAAATGATCTCACAAGTTTCATTGTTCAGCAGAGAAATACTAGAGGAGGTGTGTTACGACTGTGTTAAGAACAGGTCAAACCACAGTAAACTTCAGCAGATTCAGAGATAAATGCAGAAAGGGGTTAGCCGCGGGCTCCAGAGATATAGGCGGCTGTCAATTCATGCTGAGGGGATTCAAACATGTGTTGCGCCGAACCCGTTTCAATAAGTTGTCCTACCCCATCTACAGACCAAAATAGGGCGACATGATCGGATATGCGACGGGCTTGGGCCAGATTGTGCGTGACAATCACCACAGAATACTGCCCACGTAAACTCACGATGAGGTCTTCGACGACTCCACTAGATATTGGATCTAAGGCACTACAGGGCTCGTCGAGTAGAAGTATCTGGGGCGCCAAGACCAACGCTCGTGCAAGACACAGACGTTGTTGCTGTCCACCGGATAAGGCTTGGGCTGGGTGATTGAGGCGGTCTTTGACCTCATCCCATAATCCGACCTGTTGCAAGGCCGTTTCGATGGTTGAAGCCAATGATGTTTTAGGATGGATGCCATGTTCACGCAGCGGAATTTCAAGATTTTTTTTGATAGTAAAGGGAAAGACGGTGGGTTTTTGGAAAATCATTCCAATCTGACGTCGCAAGAGCAAAAGATTGGTAGTGGGAGCCAGGATATCAACCTCATTCATATGCAATTGACCTGAGACTCGACAGGTAGGGATGAGATCTGTGAGTCGATTGATACTCATGAGGAAACTCGTTTTCCCGCAACCGGATGGTCCTACTAAGGCGGTTATGCATCCTTTATTAATCTCGAGATCCACATTCTGAAGTACCGAGTGCTTGTGATAGGCAATCGAAAGGTTTTTTGCTCGAATGTGAGCTGTCGGTTCGCAACAGAGTTGAGTGGATTGGTAGGGTGGCCAAGATTGAATTGCCGGCGAATGATCTTGAGCCTGTCTTATGTCGGGAGTTGATTCAGCGTAGTCCATTTATCGGCAATCCATGATGCAAAAAGATTAATGGTGAGTAATAACCCAACGAGGACAAGGGCCGTGGTATAGGCATTGGGATTGCCACCTGCGACGTTCATGGCTAGGTCATAAATGTGAATGGATAATGCTCGTCCGGAATCCATCAAGGATTCGGGCATTCGATCCACGTACCCACTGGTAAAGATCAATGCCGCTGTTTCAGCCATGGCGCGTCCTAGTCCAAGGATACATCCCACGAGTAAACCAGGGATGGCAGCGGGGAACAAAATTAAGAGAATTGTTGCTCTCTTAGATATCCCCAAAGCAGCGGCAGAGAGCCGTTGATCTTGCGAAATCGCTCGAAAGCTTTCTTCGACCGTGCGAATCAAAATAGGTAGCACCATACAAGCTAACGTGAGTCCCCCAGAAAGAATGGAAAATCCTAACCCAAGGGTTTGGCAAAAAAAGGCGTTACCAAATAGACCGAAGACTATGGACGGGACTCCTGCCAACACATCCAGAGAGCCTCGAATTAATCTTCCATACATGTGATTGTTGCGAGTGTATTCGGAGAGAAAGAGTGCTGTTCCTAATCCTATTGGCAGGGCGACGACCATGCAGACACTCACAATCAATCCTGTAGATACTAGTATGGGCCCAATCCCTCCTTCGCGTCCTGCGTTGTGTGGAAGTGCCAATACAAAATTCAAAGAAAGTTGGGGCCAGCCGTGCCAGAGCAGATCTCCGATTAGCCATAGAAAAGGAATGGTGATTGATGTAGCAGTCCCCCAAACTAGCAGCGTTGCACCAGTTTCACGAATGGTCTTACTGAGTAAGCGCATAGGTAGTTTTGTAGCGTAGTATTTCAGCCAAACTCACAAACGCGATGACGAGCCCCATGAGCAGTAATCCGCTGATAAACAAGACCGAGCGATGATGGTCCACGGCGTAGGCCATCTCCAAAGCAATGTTGGCGGTTAAAGTGCGAATAGGATCAAAAATGTGTGAAGGGTGTTGTACGACATTTCCGCAGACCATCAAGATGGCCATCGTTTCTCCAAGAGCTCGTGCGAGGCCGAGGAATATACCGGTTAACAGACCTATTCGAGAAGTTGGAAGCACAATGTGCCAAATCGTAGCCCATTGACTGAGTCCTAATGCCGTGGCGCTTTGGATATAGATCGTAGGTAATTGCCTGATACTGGCGTGGGCAATGAGCATGATGGTCGGAAGGATCATCAGAGTTAGTATAAGGATACCAGCTAACAGACTTGGTCCAGGTGGGTGCCAAGCAGCAATGACGGGGACCAGAACGACTAAACCCCAAAAACCAAAGACGACAGAAGGAATGCCTGCCAAAAGTTCGATCATGCGGCGGTACCAATAGCTTAAAAATGGCGGCGCATAAAAATGACAAAATAGGGCTGACAATATCCCGAGCGGGGCTGCAAGGAAAATCGAACCACATGCAGCCAAGATTGTGCCAGAAATCATGGGAGTGAGCTGATAAGACTGTTCAGTGGGAAACCAACCGTGGTCGGTGAAAACGTTTGCCAAGCCAATCTGGGTCAAATAGGGCCAGGACTCATGAAACAGAAAGACGATGACCAAAAGCAAGAGGCCTCCAGCCGACAAGGCCAATGCTCGCAAACTCCATAAAAAGAGAAAATCAATCTTGGAATGGGACAAAATAATGTTTGAAAATAAGGTCATGCACTTCAGCCGACTGAGCAAAGTCAATAAATGTTTTGGTGAGTTCTGTAGGTTGAGATTTTGTAACTAGCGTGAGTGGTCGAGATAGAGGAAAATTTCCGGTGCGGACGGACTCGATAGACGCTGGTACCTTGTGTAGTGGTAGCAGGCGAATCGGCAGCCCATGCGAAGCATCATACTGAGCTGTTCCAATAGAGACATAGCCAATTGCGTGGGGATTTCCCGAAACGGTCTTAATGCCTTGTTCATTGTCTCCGATGATGACGTGGGCGCGAATATCGCGGTTCGATAATTGGAAATAATGAAGAAATAAATCCAACGTGGATCGGCCCTGGGCTTTGTTTACCACGGTAATTGTTGCTTCACGTCCACCAATTTGTTGCCAATTGTTAATTCTTCCGGTGTAGATACTTTGAATCTGGGTATTGGTTAATTCTTGAATAGGATTTGATGCATGTAAAATGATGCCAATACCATCATGTGCGACTGCGCTTCCATGTAAGTGTTGCTCTTGAGGGTTCAACGCTCGAGAGACCATGCCGATATCAGCTAAGCCATTGATTGTGTCAGCAATTCCACGAGAAGAACCACCTGTTTGTACATCGATTCTTGTTTCTGGATGAGTTGCTTCAAAACGTTTTCCGATTTCTAAAAGGAGTGGAGCCATCGTTGAAGAACCGCTAAGAACCAGTTTCTGAGTAGTGGCGTTCGCAGTTGATGGAAGCACGTAGATACCCAGAACTAAGAATGCCCAGATAAGGAGAAGTCGAGAGAGAAGAATGCCATGGGTAAAGCTTCTCATTTAGTTTTTTGGAGGTTCAAAATGAATCAAAATTTAATCAAATGAAATTTTACAACAACCAAGGTTAATCGCTTTACCGACTGTGCAGTCTGAAACGTTTTCAGGCAATTGATAAACCATAGCTTTGCCATCTCGATACGTCTCGACTAATTCGTGTTCTCGAAGAATAGCCAGATGGTGAGATAACAAGCTTTGTTCAACATTCAATTGCTCCATGAGTTCTCCCACATTGTGAGGCCCAGACATTAAGGCTTCCAATACAGCGAGCCGGGTCGAGTCTGACACCACTTTTAATTTATTGGCACAAGAGGGAGTGATTGTTTTGGTCTTCATCATAAGAGGGTCATAAAAATGTAAGGAATATTACAAATATGAAAATATTTTCATATGAATGTATACTTATATGAAACCGCTGTTCGAGTCAAGTGACCATCTCGCTGCTCATTGGTCACCATGTTTTTTCGAGTTGAGTTGACGGAAGAGTGGATTATTCTCAAATTCGTTTTAATTCCTTCAGGCAAACCGGTTGTATTTTTTGTGAGTATTAACGGAAAAGCTGTCGCGTCGGTCGGACATGTACGCTTACGAAATATCAGCGTCATTTATGAAAACCTTAGTATATAGGAAGGCTCTTCATGCATCGATTGCAATTGATTAGTGGGAAAAAGATAGGATGATGGGGATTGTGATCGAGAGGAAGAGGGCGCAAGTAAAGTATGGCTGGTCGAGGTCAGGCAGTTAATCGTGAAGGAATGCAGTCATGTTTAATCATTCCTATGGAGCAAAATATGGCACTGTATGATGCGTGGGCTCTTAAACCAGATTAGGAAATTCCGCATTAGTGAGTAAGGAAAGTGGGGGAAATTGGTGAAAGTCATTCCCGTGTGTGAATTATGAACTCATCTTAAATCGGTATGAGAAGAGGTTAAATATTCCTAAATTTCTATCCCTCAAAAGTAGACTCTTGCAATTTATCTAAGCCAGAAGTCACTCGCTTCCTTCTACTCAATCTTTTGCCCTTCTGCTTTTTGAATGAGGGTGCAGAGACGTTCTTCCTCTTGGCGAATTCGGATAATGCGTTGTTCAAGCCACGGGCCGATGGTTTTTCCCTTGGCTTTCGCCTGAGTTTCTAATCCAATAATTTCCTCATGTAAAGAATCTCGCTGTTGACGGAGTTCTGCCAACTGAGCCACAGCATCTGCTTTGTCAAAGATAAGAGATTCTGCTCTGGTATCGGATTCCTCTCTTGCCTGTGTTGAGGAGATTGGTTTAGGAGTAGGAAGAATTCGTGTCGATGTGTCTATTTGGCGTTGATTCATGAAGCTAGGGGAAACAATTTCGATCTTTGCTTCATGGAGCGTTGTCAGCATTTTGGTGCGAAGTTGAGAACGGGCAGTGAGTAATTGTTTGACGTCACTGAGGAAGCCTGCCACTCGGTATGTGACTGAGTAGTCTCCTAATTCTATCACGTGGACAAAAGGATCCGTGAGTTTGGCAGCCAACGAGGCTTTCAGCAATTGTTGTTCGATGATTTGGTGAGAAGTATCGTAACCTAGGGAGATGGTCGCAGAAACAATCGTGCCCGAAGATCTGATGACTGTAAAGGGGTGAGAAACTAGAAATAAATTCGGGAGGGTTGTAAGGTCACGTTCTTCTGTCTGAATTTCAGTGTGAAACAATCCTGTCTCTGTGACTCGGCCAAATTGTTTCTCCGTACGAAGAAAATCACCCAATCGAAAACTTTGCATACCTCGTAACATGAAGCCAGCCATGGCATTGGAGACAAAGGTAGTGGAGGATAGTGTGATTACTGCAGTGATCAATAGAGCGAGTAATTGAAAAAGGTCTTTGCGCGTCTCTGTTTCGACTGGGAGAGCGAGAAGAATCAGCACGATGCCTATGCAGACTGAGAGTAGCATCCCAACACGTGCTGAAAAACGAGCTTCTTCCTTCAGTCCACCATTTCGAAGAAAGAAAAACCAATAACCAACCCAAATGCTTGTGCTAACAAGAGCGAGGGTTAACAGAACTGGTAGAAAGAGCGGCAGTGTTTCGGAAAGATGTTCGAGGAAAGTCATGATAATTATTGAGAAAGAAAGCTGTATTATGCACGAAGTGTTATAAATGATAAAGATAAAAAGACGATGGCAAAAGAAAAAAAGGAAGTGCAGCCATCATCTTGGTTGGCTCACATGAAAATGAGCAAACCAAGAGGGGGAGATGGCCGTCGGTTGTAGTGACCATACACTGGTTGAAATTAGGAAAACCAGTCGTGGTGTCGAGTGTTCATGGCATGTGCCACTGCAATCGCTAATTTTTCTTGATCGACTGGTTTGACCATGTAATCGGTTACGCCTCGTTTCATGAGATGCATCGCAAGATCCAAATCTGGAAATCCGGTCAACGCAATTAACTGGATGCTAGGATATTCTCGTTGGAAGTAATCCATAGTTTCTATATCAAGGCAGTGTGGCATTCGCACGTCTGTAATGATTACATCAATAACCATGGGATGCTCTCCCTGATTGAGAAGGGTTATCGCTTCCTGCCCATCTTCGGCGTCAACGACGTAGTATCCTAATTTTTCTAAGGACGTGCGAATCATTTCTCGGCTGGCTGATTCATCATCTACGATAAGTACTCCTCCTTGGTAGTCCTGCCCCGAAAACATACCCGCGGTTCGCAGAGCTGAATTACATGAATAGGTTGTGTTCATTGGAAATGCTCCTTTGCCTTCTAGGATAATAATGTGAATACTTTGGAACTGGTCCTTGGTTCCTCCGTATTCCTCCTGCCTGGTATGAATAGAAGGATGGATTGCAACTGATGTGCTTTTTCCTGAAGCAGAACGAAACGTACAGGCTGTTTATAAGGAATAGATAGAAAAGACCATGAAAATTAAGAAAATTCACTGTAGCTTTACTCTAATTGAGGAAAGGTAAAACAATATGTATGTCAATATAGTGATAAGAATTGCTTTTAATGTAGACATACGAATTAACGACTCTGGAGACCAACAATTAGAAAAAACAGGAAGCATTTCTCAAGTATTTAGAGATTTGTTGATATCTAGGGATGACGTTGTGCTCGGAGAATGCGAGAAATGAGAGTCAATCAGATTCGTGGTTTTTGAATAATTAAGAGTGATAAAACAGCTCAAGGAGTGGAGTCTGGGAAAAATATGGCGAATGGGATGTGGCGTGTGAAGGCCAGAGCTAGAATATTCTACTTCCATTACTTTGGCTCTCATTGTTTTGGCAATGAAAGATTGTCTCAATTGTACACGCAATCAAACTTTTTGTAAGCGTTACTTCATATAGTGTTTTCCCTCAAAATTCTTACTACTGTCTGTCAATGTTCAAGCATGGTTCTTTGTCTCATAAATTCATAGAACTACGTATATGGGAGCGATATAGCTTAATCTGATTCACCTGATTATTGAAATCTTCAAGTTCTTTTCTCAATGCCGTTTGAGAATCTGTACTTTCAATCGGCGTTTTCTTGGTGTGTAATAAAGAGGTTTTTCTTCCAATCCAAGTCTCTTTGGGACCATCTCTTGAAAACTCTCCTAATTCTTACAGGAGATTCCTCATTTCTACAGAAAACTTTCCTGATTACTAAAGATTGGATTCTATTCCCCGATAAGAAAATAGGAAATTAAAGAATAAGTGTATAAATGCGACCGGCATGAATAAACCGAGCCGTTCTTCACATGGAAGAAGACATCTGGGTAGATATTATTCAGGTGATGATAAGGAATAAGACAGGGTAAGCAAAAACTCCCTCACGAGATGTCTTCTATAACAATACTTCATTTGATAGGTGCTATGACGATTCAAGGTGATTAAGTGACCATTTTAATGAACCATCATGCAGGAGGATTTCTCATGTTCTCCTGTAAAAACGAGGTCTAAACTCATGGAAGAACAAGAGCAACTCCAAAAAATGCGAAAAGCTGGGTCCAAGGAAAAAAAACCTGCTGGAAAGATTGAAAAGCCTGGGAAAAAGGGCAATGTGCGTTTTCTCATTGGGCTCGTCGCAGCTTTAGTCGTGACTATCTGTGGTGGTGTGACCTGGGTGGTGAATAAGAATAATGTCGAGACAGTTGGCGTTCATAAGGCAAAAGCCTTGGCGGATCAAGTCAGGACCTTACGGAATTTTTATACCCAACAAGTCGTTTCACGTGCCAAAGAAGGCGGGATGAGAATTGATTACGATTGGGATGTGATGCCCAATACGCTCCCCTTGCCTGCAACGTTTACAAATGAATTGGGTCAGCAAATAAAAAAGGAAAACCCCGGTACGGCCATTCGGTTGTATAGTCAATATCCGTTTCCTCATCGAAAAGACACTGAAAGCTACGACAAATTCGAAATGGATGCGCTCAGAGCCCTTGTGCAAAACCCCAACAAGCCTTTTTAC
Organism: uncultured Nitrospirota bacterium; assembly: GCA_937139405.1. Classification (GTDB taxonomy): domain Bacteria; phylum Nitrospirota; class Nitrospiria; order Nitrospirales; family UBA8639; genus Nitrospira_E. The sequence goes on along the minus strand of CAKZPV010000004.1, from coordinate 48,782 downwards.
AAAAAAGAAATGATCAATGGCCGCTTGTCCATGCGCTATGCCTCTGCAGACGTGATGACTCAGGCTTGTGTCGATTGCCATAATTCACATCCAGAGACGCCCAAAGTGGGTTGGAAAGTTGGGGACGTTCGTGGGGTGGTAGAAGTCATTACCCCAATTGATCAAGTGAATACAGGCCTATTAAATGGTTCGATGATTCTCCTGGGCTGTATAGCAGTTGGGTTACTTGTCGTAGCCTGGTTTAGCATTTCTATCATTAAAAAACCTCTTCACGATGCGGTCCATGCATTATCTGCGACATCTGGGCAATTGGCAGACACGGCTGAGCAACAGGAAAAATCAGCCATATCCCAATCTGGGTCGGCGAATGAAACAACCGCGACGATGGAAGAGCTAGGTGTCTCTTCTACCAGGATGGCTGAACAATCAGAAGTCGCATCGGCAGGAACTCAGGAAGCGGCTACTCTCACTGAGCAAGGTTCAGGGATGATCGAGCTGGCTCGTGAGGGAATTGATGCCATGCAAGATAAAGTTGAAAAAATTGCTGAAGAAATTTTTCTTTTATCGGAGCATACCAGTCAGATTGAAAACATTACTCGGTTGGTGAGTGATTTAGCTAATCAGACAAATCTTCTGGCTCTGAATGCGGCCATTGAAGCTGTGCGAGCTGGAGAACATGGCAAAGGGTTTGCGGTTGTGGCCGGTGAGATCCGGAAACTTGCTGATCAGAGTAAAGCGTCAGCAGAAAAAATTAATGTACTGCTGATTGATATTCAGAAAACGACTAAATCTACTGTGATGGTCACTCAAGAGGGGACGAAGACTGTCCAAGAAGTGAAGGCTCATGCTCAAGGGGCTATAGATTCATTTGCGAGTGTCCGGTCGGCTGTGGACAGTGCCTATCAAAGTGCCATGCAAATTACATTGAATGTGAAGCAACAAGCCAAAGCTGTCCAACCCGTCATTGCCGCGATGAGTTCGCTCAATGCCGGAGCGAAGGAAACAGCTGATGGGATTCATGAAACCAAGGAGGGCGTGCAACGGCTGAAAAAGATTGCCGATAATCTTCAAGGCATGGTGTAACACATGGTTCTATTGGAAGAGATTCAAGAGGGTCAAACCTCGAAGAATCGATCTCTTGGCGATGATTCCATTGTGCTGTGGTTGGGAGCTCGGTTGTCCACTTTTTGTGGAATTCAAATTTCACAGAAGGAAACAGAAAAGCTTAGTGAAATCGTTCGAAAGAGGATGACGGTTCATTCTCTTTTGGATCCAATTCGGTATTTTCAGCTTGTCGAATCTCAGTCAGATGAGGGTATAGCAGAATGGGAGCAATTGCTTGCACTCTTCATGAACGGAGAAACATTTTTCTTTCGTGATAGTGGACAGATCACACTTCTCAAAGAACATATTCTACCTACGTTGATTCAACGCCGGAAGGCCGCACGATCGCTTCGGATTTTGAGCGCAGGTTGTTCGACAGGTGAAGAAGCCTACTCTCTCGCCATATTGGTAGATCAACTCCTTCCGGATCGTCTGAATTGGAATATAGATATTCTCGGAATGGACATCAACGTCCGATCTATTCAACGTGCGCAGCAAGGCATCTATGGTCAATGGGCCTTCAGAAAAGTTGATTCGGATCTGCGTCAACAGTATTTCCAGCAAAGAGGAAACCAATGGGTTCTGAAGGAACCCATACGGAAGATGGTGACTTTTCGAAAGGGCAATATTTTTGCTGACTCCTTTGCTTTATCGGATTTGGGAATTGACGATTTTGACTTAATTATTTGCCGGAACGTCTTCCTCTATTTTCATGCGGAAGCGATAGGGCATGTCGTAAGAAAAATGGTTGAGACATTGACGAGTGACGGATACATTCTTACAGGACATGGTGAATTGCCTGTTCAGGCCATGGCTCCCTTACAAACCAAGATCTTCACAGATTCTGTCATTTATCAACGAACACAAAAGCCATGTGTCATGTCTAAAGGAGACAGGCTGTAAGAATATGAACATTTGCGTCAACCCGGTTTTAGAATCCAAGCTTTTATTCCATCTCAAAGCACACGCATTCTCACCTTATGGAGAGAGTGGATTGTGCTCACGCTGTGGGTGAACCATGCTGTCTTCTACCTCTAGTTTATCAACCACATCTGGACTTCACTTAATCTTTCATCGACATCAAGCACGTTATGCTTTGCCTCTTCCAATCGTGAAAGAAGTCATTTGCCTCCCCGAGCTGGTTGTCGTTGACACGATGCCAGAACATATTGTTGGAATCTTTAATTATCACGGGCAGCTTGTCCCGGTAATGAATCTAGATAGCCCCTTAGGGCATGTGTCATTTCGTTACAAGATTAGCGACAATCTTATTCTTTTCGAATGGGATGGCATGATAAGCGGATTGATTGTCGATGAAACCCGAGACCTGTTGGATATTGAACCAGAAGAGATGGAATTAGAATCCCCACCAGAAATTGTGCCTGGGTCACCGAATCCTTTGATCGCTCATTTGATACAGCATGAAGATGGTGCCATTAACGTGTTGCATCCACTTCCTTTACCTCAAGACAGAAATGACATTCGACAATTTATTCAACGCATTACTCAACCCGACAATGATGGTCAGCTGAGCGATGCTCCCAACCTTATTCGGGGATTGACGTTGTTGGAACAATCTCTGATGCGAGAACGTACGACGGATCTTATGGAGTCTGACGAAGAAGATCTCTCAGAGCATACGCAGCTCGTTGTTATTCGCATCAAAGAAGAATACTTTGGGATTGATTTAGGTTTAATACGGGAATGTGCTGAATTCCAATCAGTGCATACGATTCCTGGTTGTCCAGACTTTGTTGTCGGAGTAATCAATGTCCGAGGTGAAGTCTTACCAATTGTTGATATGCGGTCTACACTTGGCGCACCGATCAGTAAGAACGAAAATTTTCACAAGGCGGTGGTTGTTCAGTTTGAAAATATTTACGTCGGTATTGTTGTAGAAGAAATCATTGAGTCCGTGTTTCTTCAAGCCAGTGATATGGTCTCTGGATCCTTGTCCGAAACCTTGAAGGAAGAAGGATATATTCGAGGTGTTGCTCAATTTCATGATCAGAAGTTCTTGAAGGTGTTAGATTTGCAAAAGCTTCTGCTGAGCGGAGAATTGACAGTTGACCAAACATTTTCTCAGGTCATAGCGGATCAGCCGCAAGTTAATTCAGAAGAGACTGTTGAGGCTGTTGTTGGTGAAGTGAATGACTTACATGTCATCTTTATGCGGGAGAGCAAAGAGTCTCTGAGAGATCTCCGTGAATCGATCATGAATTTGCGGGAGACGCTGAGTGCCAGGGGAGAGACCACGGAGGAGTTACTCCAACGAGCTTTCAATCAATCTCATTTTCTGATGAGTGTGGCACGAATGTTGGGAGCTCGCAAAATGGAAATTGTCGCTCGTCGAGTTGAAGACCTCTTGCGAGTGGCGAAACGCAGACCGAACGTGGTGACGAGAAAATTTGTCGATTATTTAGAGCATGGGGCCAATGGGGTTCAAGCTCTTTTTGATGAATTTACGTCTGAGGTCACTACAGATATTGATCCTCTTGGCTTTTTGGATGAACGAGCCTTAGCAGAAGTAGGAGTGGCTCATGAGCCGGTGCAAACACCACTAGATAAAGGAGACAGTCAAAAAGATCATAAGGGCGCCCTCTTGGTTGAATCTGCGAGATTAGATGAATTGATGGTGCTTGTTGAAGATTTGAAGGCGGTTATTTGTGGTCGTCAGGGATGTCTCATTGATACGGCAAATCTTGTAGAGTTTTCGGATTCTTGGAGTCATGCAGTCTTTGAGTATCGCGACATTGGTGTCAAGGGAGCTCGTTCAAAACAGCAAATGACCAAAGATGTGATGGCGAAATTTTATAAACAGGAAAATCAGCAGTTGAGCGTCTTAACCGGTGTTGTTGGGCGCGTTGCTAGAACAGTGGCGGATGAGCAACAGAGATTAAGTTCGATTTCTGAGACACTAGAGGAACATATCCGGTCAATGAGACTCCTGACTTTTTCTTCTTTCTTTCAACATCTACCCAAGATGGCGTCTGATATTGGTCGGGAACTTCAGAAAGAGGTCGAATTGAGCCTTGAAGGTGGGCATATGACCGTGGATAAACAGGTCCTGGAAGAATTGAAGGAGCCGTTGCGTCATCTTATTCGAAATGCCATTTATCATGGGATTGAATCGCCTACCCAGCGGATTCAGGCGGGTAAACCGAAAAAGGGGTCCCTTCGGCTCTATGTCTTTCAAATGGGAACCTATCTGCTTCTCGAATTATGGGATGATGGGAAAGGATTGGATATCGAGGCGATCAAACAGGCGGCTATCCAAGCCAAACTGTATACGAGCGAGGAATTGGAGGCGATGCCTCTTCCTCAGATTGAATCATTAGTCTTCAATCCGGGTTTTTCTACAAGAACGTCTCTTCCTGGTGTGTCAGAAAAGGGAATGGGTTTGGACGTCGTCCAGTCTGCAATTAAACGTCTCAAGGGAGCTGTGTACGTGGGGTCGACTTCCGGTTCTGGTTGTATGATCCAAATCCAATTGCCTGGGCCAATGCCGCCTGTTCACGTATTAATTGTTTCGGTGGCTGGTCAGAAGTATGGAATTTCTATCGACTATGTTCAGACGACGACCCATTTGAATACGAAAGGTTCGAAGGCTTCCAAAAATCAGGAATTTGTGAATCAAGATGGTCAGGTTATTCCCCTTGTCTCTCTTAATGATGTATTGGAAGTGGAAGATCGGTCTAAGCAAGATGAGCTTTGTCCCTGTGTGGTAGTGGTGGTCGATGGTAAATCGCTTGGGTGCCTCGTCGATGAAATTTTGTTTGAGGAAGAAGTTCGCCCGCAACCACAGGGCCTAATTTTGAAAAGGGTACGTCATATGTCCGGCTCAACCATTCTCAATACTGGAGAGGTCTGCATCATTCTCAACCCAGACGATCTCATACGGACCGCAGAGAGACAATTGACCGTTTCTCGATCTCGTTAATGGAGCATGTATTGATAAAAAGTACATAACATCCCTGTAGTGTCTCATATCTTCTTCTATTTTCTGCTTACAGTTTGCCCTAAATCTTAAGAGGACCATGTCGAAAGCCTTAGGTCCATGTGCTGGCCAACCAATTCGAACCTTCCTCGTCGGCGAAACGCTTTCCTCTCTTCAACAGATGTTAGCCCCCTCTTCCGACATTGAAATCAGTGGGACCGCAAAGAATGGCAAAGAGGCCTTAGAACTCATTCCCAAGAGCGATTCACAGGTCATTTGCACTGAATTAGAAATGCCGGTTATGGATGGCCTGGATCTAACAAGAGGCATCATGACAACAGATCCTCATGCCATACTTGTTGTGAGTCGTTTAGGCCAAAAAGAAGATCGAGACAAGACGTTCCAGCTATTTGAAGCCGGAGCCATTGAGGTTTTTCCTATGCCTGATGATGAACACGAAGAAGCCTTTTACACGAAGGCACAGGAATTGATTAAGAAAATCAAAATACTATCCGGAGTCATGGTCTTGCGGAAACGACAGATTCTTCCGAAAAGTGCAATGGAGCTGAATCCTTTTGTTTCAGGTGATGGTTCTACTGTGCTACCTGGGATCGTCGTGATTGGAGCGTCGACGGGTGGGCCTCATGCCCTCAAAGAAATCTTGTCTCAACTTCCCTCTAATTTTCCATTCCCTATCGTGTGTGTACAACACATTAGCCAAGGATTCTTAGAAGACTTGGTTAATTGGCTTGCAGTGGATTGCTCACTTCCCGTATCCATTGCTGAGTCAAAGGCAAGGCCTCAAGCGGGAACTGTCTATTTTCCTCCAGAACACCAGCATTTAAAATTTGATGCTGAAGGAAGATTTCTAGTCGTTAACGGGTCTCAATCTGACAATCATATTCCCTCTGTCACGGTTTCCTTTCAATCAGCGGCCTATCGGTTTGGACGCCAGGTGACTGGTGTTCTGCTCACCGGGATGGGTGAGGATGGAGTCGATGGCATGTTGGCTATAGCCGATCAAGGGGGCATCACCATCGCGCAAAACGAGCAAAGTTGTGTCGTATTTGGCATGCCGCAACGCGCCATTGAAGTCAAAGCCGCCTCTCATATTCTTCCTTTACAGGATATTGCCTCTATGTTGCTGAGCATTGTGGCGAAATAACCAATTTTGGATAGTAATTGGTGTCACCTTCAGGACAACTTCCATGACAGGGACAAATCTGAGAGAAGTGCCGGTATCACTCTTGTTTTGTCTAGATTTGATGCTAAGAATATTGGAGATTTTTCCTACTGAATAGGATTGATCCAGGAAGGATTGAAATGCGAAATGTGTTTATGCAAAAGGGGAGATGAAGGCTAGAGAGTGATTTCATCAACTGATTAAGATGGCGAAGCGAGAGAAGTATACACACTAAGACGGTTTTCTAAGTCTTTGATTTCTTCGTTTTTTTGTGACAGCTCATTATCCAATAATTGGTTCTGGAGTTCGCTATTTCGAAGCTCATCCTGGAGACTTTGAATCTCAGGATTAAAGGCTGGGAGCTGATGATTCGTTTCCTGTAACTGTCCAGTAAGTTGAGCCTTCGTGTCTTCCAACTCTTTGGTTACTTGGGCATAGCTGACCTGTAAGGTCTGCATCTCTTGTGTCGGTTCGGTCCCCGGCGTTTGTTTGGCCTCGAAGAGTTGGGCTTTCGTGTGCTGTAATTCTTTGGTCAAGTTTGCAACGCTGGTGTGTAACGTTTGCATCTCTTGTGTGGATTCGGTTGGCGGTGGTGTCGCCTGCTTAGCTTGGGTGAGTTGGGCTTTGGTGTCTTTCAATTCTTTGGTTAAATTCGCAACGCTGGCGTGTAACGTCTGCATCTCTTGCGTGGGTTCGGTCGTTATCGGTGACGGTTGTTTCGCTTGAGCGAGTTGAGCTTTCGTGGCTTGCAGCTCTTCGGTCAGATGCGCATTGATCTCCTGGAGATTCCAGATTTCTTGGGTTTTCTCTGCGCGGAGCTTAGACAAGTCTGCTTCGACTTTTGTGGGTTCCGTGGGTGGCGCTTCTTTGGCTTGAGCAAGTTGGGCTTTCGTGTGCTGTAATTCTTTGGTCAAGTTTGCAACGCTGGTGTGTAACGTTTGCATCTCTTGAGTCAGTTCGGTTTTAGCCTGTAGGGCCTGCGTGAGTTGCGTTTTCGTTTCTGGTAACTCTTTGGTCATTTGCGCCTGGCTGGCCTGTAGAGTTTGCACCTTTTGCGTAAGTTCGGTTTTAGCCTGTAGGGCCTGGGTGAGCTGAGTTTTCGTTTCCGATAACTCTTTGGTCATTTGAGTAGTGCTGGTCTGTAAGGTCTGCACCTTTTGTGAAAGCTCGGTTTTAGCTTGTAGCGCTTGGTCGAATTGGGTTTTTTCTGCCCTAAGCGTAGATACTTCAGCTTCGATTTTTTTCACCTGCTCTCCCAGATCTACTTTTTCGTGACACAATGTCTGCGCGGTGGCTTGAACTTCGTCTAGGAGTTGAAGAATATCTTTTTTGTTCTTCATTATAGGGATTGCCTTTCACCTCAACTGAAGATTGCTTATTCTTTAGTACTTTAATACTAATTCGGTTGTATTTTCTGAAAATTAAGACTTTTAATATGTGAATATTCAGAGATTTCCTCATAAGTATGGCATGTTATTGCACTTTATTTTGTTGGCGGGAGAAATCACGATTGAGTCGCTTGGTGGACACATTGAGACAAGGTTGTTTCCAATAGTTTGGGAGAATTATACAAAAGCCCCAAATGTGTCGAGATTAAAACAGGAAAATGTGGAGTTGTGAATTTCATCCTATCGATACTTATGTATCCACAATCATTTAATGCGGAGGAGTCGTATCAGAAATCGTCCCTTTAAATTTACAGTATTTCTGGCTAGACCTATTCCTTGAAAATACCCAATAGCTCAATCTGCGAACGCAGGACCGAAGAATCAACTATCAGTTTGGTTGTCGTCGATGGGAGTTTCTTTCTCGCTTGACAGAGGTGAAGGCAAGAATAGGATGAAGTAACGTTTAAAACTCATCCATGTGGTGAGTACGCTAATTGTCGTTCCGGTTTTGCTGATTCTTACATCTAAACCCTTTTCAGCCTTTACTGAGAAGGTATTTTCCCGCCTTATCACATTACAGCATTGAAGCAAAGCCATAGGTTAATCCTATAGGCCCAGCACAATCCGAACAAATAGAATTGGAAGCCCATGAAAGGGTGAACGGTTGTGTTTGTTGGGGACGTTGCATATAGCTAAGTGAAGTATTGCAAGATTGCTGACTAAACCAAATATTTGCAGAAAATTAGTGCTGTGGCCCCACTGGCCAAGACTATTCTATTTGTACAATGACTTCGCACCAAAGGATTTTACCGATTTAGATGATGCATTATTCGGCAAGAGGAGATCGGCTTGACTAAGCTCTACAGAACAATATGTGCGAAGAAGCTAAATTATTTGGTCTAACTTTAGGAACGTCTCAATCTGGCTAAGCTTGAAGATATTGTTATACATAGGGTTGAGTTGGATCCATGAGCTGAACTGTTAGCTACTGTTAAATCATGTGTCAGGCCATAATTTTGAGGCATTTCTTCTTGCAAAAACCTTATTTCATAAGTATTTACGATGGTTCATAAAGTATTTTTAATCCTTAGGTTAATATTAGTGAAAAAATTCCGATAACAGAAAGTATAAATCCTTAGCAAGAGGAACGAACATGAAAAATTCTGTAAATATCTTGATTCTACTTCTTTTTTCGATTTCCGCCTGTTCCGAAATTGTTGATTCTGAATATTCCACATTGGATATGGCACGGAAGAAAAATGCCATTCGAACAGGATTGATTCCAGATTGGTTGCCAGATACTTCCCGTCAACTCATCGTGGCTTTGGATGTTGGTACGGGTGAAAAAATATTGACGTTTCAATATAAAACCGCTGAAGGTTGGAATCCGATGGAGCTCTGTAAGCAAATTGAGCCACTTGAATCGCCTAAACCTCATATCAGTCGAGAGTGGTGGCCCGAAAATATTTCTGCCAATGCAACTCATACTTTTTACGCCTGCGAGAATGGAGATTCTTTTCTTGCCGCTCATCCGAAGGGCGGAAAAGCGTTTTATTGGAATACCAAAGTATAGAGCCTTCAGGTTTTCGAAAATTCATTCTTAGATCTGAGTATAAGGCTCCACAGGGTGACTTGTTGAGGTTTACCTGCCAGTTTTACTCTTGTAGAAAATTACCTACTCTCTTCTCATTGCAGATGGTAATTGTATTTCCTGCCGAGAAATTTTGCCCAATCTAGTGTACGGTGCATTCATCATGTCGTGGTTAATCGCCTTTAATCACATGATTTGACTAAGTCATCAATTTCAGGTGAATACGTTGTCGTGCTAAGTCTGTTTAGAGGAGATGTCTGTGATTTGATAAGCTGGATGAAGGAACTGTCTGATATAGTCGAATGTTTTTCTTTCACGCCACGGAAAGCTTTGTCTGTATGTGAGTGGTGTTCAGAACCCACCTTCTTTTGAGCTTCTCTAAATTCAATCGTTCGCAGCTATTTTCAAGCAACATTGCGCATTAAAAAACGGTGGAATTGTTGTCTACTCTGCAGTGGTTTGGGTTGAGGAGCCTTCTGCTTTTGTGGGTAAGGTTGAGGGCTTGCGAACAATGACTGAAGTGGTGGCGTGATAGATGGCCCAATGGGCGGGGTCTTGAGAGAGTCTGCAGTAGTGCTGAATGTCGTCAGAGGAGCAGAGGCCGGTCCCACAATATTCCTTTTCCAATACTAAAGCCGATTCAGCCATAACGTGGGCCATAGGTGAATTGCCTGGTTGGAGATGCATGATGGATTGTGTTCGTTCAATATAAAATCCGGCTTGCTCAAGCCTTCTCGGAAGGCCCAGGGCATAGGCAGGATCTAACCCTGCATTCACGAACATTTTACATATGGCGAGATTGACTCGGATTAGAGGAGCCTCTAGGACATGATTCATTAATGTAGTAGAGGTGAAATCTGGTTCTTCAAAAATTGCCCATCCTCCTGGATGAAGAAGGGTGAATATTTTGTGGAGTATGTCCATGTCCGTCTGGTTGTGGATAAGAATATAGCGTCCATGAATAAGATCAAATGTGGAAGGTAGGGACATTTCCAAAAATGTGTTTTTCTGGATCTGAAAAGGAGGAGAAGTGAAATCTTGAAGATAAGTGGTATTTTTATCGACTCCCACCACCAAGCCTTTTGGTCCGACGCGATCGCCCAGCCAACGTAAAATTGATCCTGCACCTGCTCCTAGTTCTAAACACTCCCAGCCCCGTTGTATCCCCGTTTCCTTCAATAAGGCTATCGAGGTTGAGTCATTCGCCGCTTCAAGTAATTGTAAACGTCGAAATTCGCGCTCTTCAGATGCATTTTCAAAAATATACTTCACGTGGTTTTTTATGTTTGAAATTGTTTTTCTCGCGTTCTTTGGGCAGCATGGTAGCCTGCCAGATATCCAGTCGACCAGGCCCATTGAAAATTAAATCCACCAATACGGCCGTCGCAATCTAACATCTCTCCAGTGAGATAAATCCCAGGCACTTTTTTAGATTCCATAGTGAAGGGATTGATTTCTTGTAATGGCACACCTCCAGCGGTAACTTCGGCGAAATTCCAGCCTCGTGATCCGAGAACAGGAAGAGAAAGATCGGTGAGCGTATGAATGAGTTTGCTGCGAATGTTTTTTTGAAGAAGGTTTGCGGGAGTGAGAGCAAGGGCAGGTTCAAGAAACGCTGCAAGTTGTGTGGCCACTCGACTTGGGAGACGTTCAGCCAAAAGGGTTTGAACAGTTGTGTTTCCTGGACCTTGCCCTGCCTGAATGAGCCATTGTTCGACTTCCTTATACGTGGTTTGAGGAAAGCAATTGAGATGAAGTTGCACGGTCGTTCTTTGTTCCGCTTCTCGAATCCAGAAGCGACTGACATCAAGCACGACGGGCCCGCTTATGCCAAAATGCGTCCATAATAGACTGCCGGTTCGGCGATCAGCGATTTGATTATTTACTCGAGTCGTGAGCATGACGTCATGCGAAATTCCTGAAAGGTTGGCATGAAAAAATGAGTCTGCAAGTAATAAAGGAACGAGCGCAGGATATGTTGGTGCAATCGTATGCCCAAAATTTTGAGCGAGCACCCATCCAGATCCGTCCGATCCGGTTTTTGGAAGAGAACGCCCACCCGTCGCCAGAATGACTTGTTTTGCCGTCAACACACCATTCAAACTCTGAATCAAAAAGTGCTCTTTTTGACGGGTAATAGACTGAATGTGGTGTTGAGTGCGCAGAGAGATTGACAGCGCTTTACATCGATTCAAGAGTGCATCCAATACAGTTCGAGCTTTGTTGCTTGTGGGAAAGAGTTTGCCTGTAGTTTCGGTGTGTAGTGGAACTCCCAGTGCATCAAACCATTGAATGGTCGCCTGTTCATCGAACCGGCGGAGGATTCGATCGATGAGCTTTCGGTCTCCATGAAAGTCGGAAGCCGTGACTTTCTGATTCGTCACATTACAGCGCCCACCACCGGAGACCAGAATTTTGGCACCAATGGTTTTGGCGCTATCAAGCAGAACAATGTGAAGTGAAGGATTGGTTTGTGCTGCGAAGATGCTAGCTGCAAGGCCCGCTGCACCAGCACCTATGATGGCAATATCGGCATGCTGAGACATAGAGCTAGCTTGAGTGAGAGCGAATTATGCCTTAGGAGGAAATTGTTCAAGGACTTCAAAGGCATCATGGGCCAAGAGCCATTGTCCGCTGGATTGTTTGATCCATTTCTCTAAAGTAATGACGCCATGTCCGACGTTCATACGCCAATTAGCAGAGAGATGTACGATCGAATCACTGATGACTTCAAGCGTGATTTCTTGATACTCCAGGTTCTTGGCCCCGGAAGACATGAATGGACGCCAGAAATTTTCAATTTCCTGTGTCCCTGTAAAGGTCCCCATGGGCTTGGCATCCATGACGGCATTTGGTAAGTAGGCGGCCACGCAGGCATCGACGTTGCCCTTATTAAAATTGGCAATCCATTGTTGGCTTGCTGTTAAGACTTCGTTCTGAATGCGTGATGTGTGTGTATCCATGAAAGCCTGTCCTTTCTCTCTGAAAAACTCTACTACGTCCGTCCGATCTTTTCATAGCTGTTTTTCAATAATTATTGAGTGAGGATTGCTGGATGGCAATTTGAGAATTGACTGGTTTGTTAAACATAATGACATCGTTATGGAAAAATTCTAACGTAGCCTGCCATTGATCGGCTAACCATTCAAATGTTGATTTGGAGAAAAAGCATACATGGGTTAAATCATTTTTGTAATGCCATGTTGCAAAGGCCTTCTGGTCTCGGACAAGTTTGGTCATGAGGCCCAGATACCCTCCTGGCTTGAGAAGCGTCCATAACTGCCAGAGAACCGTAGCTGGATTATGCAAATGTTCCACGACTTCAGTAGCGGTAATAAAATCATAGGGTCGGTGTAAGGCTGTAGGATTGTGAGCATAAAAATGGTCATAGAGAGTGACCGTATGACCAATTTCTTCAAGCATGACCGAAAGGGTAGGCCCAGGCCCTGATCCAAAATCTAGGCCCTGGCTGTTGGGGGTTAGGCGATCTTGCAGAGGAGAACAGAGACGACTAAGGAAGCGACGATAGTCCGGATCCATGGGTGAGTTTTGATGATGGTCATAGGCTGCCTTCTCATCTGCTTCCGATAAATATTGTGTGGATGGCACAAAGACTAAGTGGCAGCTGCGACAGACAAGATAGTTTCGTCGTGGGTCTTGAAAATATTCATCATGAGTTTCTACTCGGCATAAGGGGCAAAAGTCATTGAGATAGGTCGTGTTTAACGGCACTTTACCCTTTTTGCCCTTGATTGGCACAGGCAATACATAATGGTGCAGAAGGGTCAAACTCGAGGCGTTTCACATGAATGTCTTCGCCGCATCGGAGGCAGAGTCCAAATATTCCTTTTTCAATCCGTTGGAGGCTGGCCTTGATTCGTTGCAACTGAATCATTCGTCGTTGTTGGGAATCCTTAGCCATGGCCTGTCCTTGTAAAGCATCCATACGGGAAACGCGTCCGACAACTGTCTGATCAAGTTCGACTGTTTGGGCGGCTTCTTGGCCGGATTGTTCCACGGCAAGAAGGTCCGTCTGTAGTTTGAGTAAGACCTGCTTATAATGTTGGGTATCAGGGTCGTTCAACATGAGTGCAAGGGGTTGTATAATTGGGGTTGAGCGGATGTTTCTGGCAATGTACCCTACTGCCGTTCGAAAGGCCAGTTATTCATCATGAAGCTATGCGAGAATCAACTTAATAAGGAGAGATTATGGAAAAAGTTTTGAAAGGATTAGTCAGATTTCAAAAAGAAGTCTTTGCAAAAAAGAAAAAATTATTTTCCTCTTTATCCAAACAACAGACGCCTAGTGTGTTGTTTGTTACCTGTTCTGACTCACGGATTGATCCATCCTTACTGACGCAAACAGATCCAGGTGATTTATTTATTATTCGCAATGCCGGAAATCTAGTTCCGACCTACGGTGCTGCCATTGGGGGAAGTACCGCGACGATTGAGTATGGTGTCTCGGTTCTCCAAGTCAAAGACATTATTATCTGTGGGCATATGGATTGCGGTGCAATGAAGGGCCTGTTGCATCCCGAAAAACTTCAGGAACTTCCTGCCGTGAAGGCCTGGCTGCAACATGGGGAGACGACGCTCCGAATCGTCAAAGACCATTGTGCCCATTTGGAGGGAGAGAAATTGTTCGCGGCCACTATACGGGAAAATGTCTTAGTGCAGTTGGATCACCTCAAGACGCATCCAGCTGTTGCTACTCGATTGCGTCGAGGAGATTTGCGCCTGCACGGATGGGTCTATTCTATTGAAACAGGAGATGTTTGGGTGTATGACGAGAAGAAAAATAATTTTGTCACTCTCGGTAAGAAGAAACAAAAAACAAGATAGCGGGTTTTTAATTTTTTCTAGAGTTACGAACGTTTAAGCATGTTCTGATCGGTATGGTGAAACACATCGGGACGACCGGAAATTTTCAACTGTGTATTTTCTTTATAGCTGAACTTCCATGGTTCATGAATGGTAACCGACAATTCATAGCGTACCGTTTTCGTGGCTTCATCTAAGAAAGGATTGGAGAGAATACCAAAGACTTCAGATCCGGCGTCAGCTGTCATGCAAAATTCTTTGGCGGCAGATTCACATGTTCCTCCTGCATTCACGACCACGCCTCGCGGAACGACGAAAGACCGCATCACTTGTTTGCGTTCCGCATCCCATAGCCAATAACCCATTTCTTCATGAAACGGTTGTTCTTGAATGAGTGGCCAAACCATAGTGGAATATCGAAGACCATATAAGGTTTGAGGACCATTGACGACTGGGCCGATTGCCTCAAAGGTTATGCGTTCTCGAAAATGCGTTTCCTTTGATCCATCTTTAGCTGGAGCAATATCCACGCCTTCCTTGCCTTCCCAAGTTCCGGCCAATGCAGCGAGTGGCCCTAGGTGAGCTAAGAGTTCCGGATTAGCTGAAGAGGTTTCGATATTCCCTGACATTTGGGGGCTCCTTTGTTAAGGACAGACGAGTAAAGTCTCAAAATGCCATGTATGAAATTTCAGGCAACCATACCAAAAGAATTGCAATATTCCAAAAGCCATTACGACAACCAGACTCGAAGTGACTGAACCCAGCGGATGCTATGAAGAGCGAGACCTGCCAGCTTAGGGACACTGAGTTGCATGGGTTTCGTATTAAGACATCGGATGACATGAGTTGCTGCCTGCTCAGTAGTCATCATGAGGGGCTTCCATGAGGCTTTAGGCAATTTGGTATCGACAAAGCCAAAGCGGATATTCGTGACATGTATTCCCTGAGACCTGAGTTTTAAGGCCATGGATAGCAGGTAGTTACTGAATCCGGCTTTTGAGGCGGTGTAAGACGGTGCATCGGTGTTATAAAAATCATCCGCTAAACTGGAGAGGCCGATGAAATGTCCTCGGCCCTGTTCCACCCATCCCGGGAGAAGACTTGCCAATGTATGCACCATGGCGGTGAGATTGACCTCAATGACGTGAGCTTCCTGAGACAGGTCATGGAGCTTCAGTCCCGAACCAATAGCCGCACAAAAAACACAGGTATCAAAAGGACCTTCATCCACAATGATGCGGCGCAACACATCAGGATAATCTGGTGCGGCTATATCCTGTACAACATGTTTTGGGCCATTGGGACTCAGAGGACTCGGGCTACGAGAAATGCCGACGATCTGATCTCCTCTCGCAATGAGTGTTCGTGTGAGGGCTGCCCCAATGCCATCAGAATTTCCAATGATCAAAATTTTTATTGACATCAGTGATGACTTCCCTCGATGCGAATTCTATTCCATGTCTAAACCTATTAGGATGCGACGAAATTGTTCTAACAGAAAAAACTGTGTAGTCTGATAGTAATGTTTGCCACTAGATCATCACCTGATTCTACTTAGTTGTTAAGTGTCGCCAGGCAAAATCAAGAACTGACGTTTATGACTTATGTGATGTTCGGAATTATTGGTTATTGTATCTTATTTCTTTTGTATGCCTAGGGAAACTTTGTCAAAAACAGATACCCATCTTGAAGCGAGTTGGTTAGGCATTGGTTCTGTTAATTCCTTTTTTGGGGCGAACCTTTTACGGAGCTAGGTATCGTCCCCTTCGGTTTGACCTGAAGATTAACGGGCTCAGGAGAGAACGTTTTCTTGAGAAAATTGAGAAAAGGCGTTGGCACGGATAGCGAGATAATAGCCAGACAGTATGCCTCGGTTCTCTTGGTCTTAACCGGTCTGTTTGCTTTTCGAGTGATCGCACAACTCGTTCAATTCGTATATCCCGTCAATTTTCTTCCGCCCTATGCGGTTTGGCACAGCGGGGCGCTGCTCTATGTGGAGTTAGTCGCGGTACAAGGGCTAATCCTTCTGATTTGCGTGCGGATTGTTTGGAATGTAAAAAATCGAACGATTATTCCTTCTAGACGACAAGGAATAATCCTGTTTACCTTGGGAATCATCTATCTGGTAAGCATGTGTATCCGATTGATTGTTGGGTTGACGATAGCACCTGATCATTTTTGGTTTGGGGCCACGGTGCCCACTGTATTTCATTTGGTTCTAGCTTCATTTGTGATGTTCTATGGCCGATTTCATTGCCGAGGTTCTCAATCCTTATCACCGATAGACCGAGAATAACTTGGATGAAGGTGATTGTACGATATGGGATCTATCCTCTCGTGTTAGCCATTGGCATTTCATTTCATTACCTGCTTTTTGAGAATCATTTTGAGCTTCAATTTGCGATATATCTGCCAGTTATTGTTGGAGCCGTTATGATTGTGTGTTTGGAACGGAAATATCCTCATCGGGAAGAATGGTGGGCTGATAAACAGGAGATTGTGCAAGATGGCCTCTTTATGGCTCTCATTCAAGGTGTTTTTCCCAAACTTCTGACTGTTTCAGTGGTATGGATTCTGTTACAAGTTTTTTATGGACATCGCCTGAATGTTGAAGGTTGGTGGCCGACTCATTGGCCGGTTCCATTGCAAATGCTACTCATGATGGTGGTGGCAGATGGCTTTCGCTATTGGTTGCACCGGTGGGCGCACGAATGGGACCCGCTCTGGAGATTTCATGCTGTGCATCATTCCCCACATAAACTTTATTGGCTGAATGTCGGGCGGTTTCATCCTATTGATAAAGGGTTGCAAGTTTTCCTCGATACGTTCCCATTTTTATTAGTAGGAGTGGGAGAAGAAGTGCTTGGACTGTACGTGGTCTGTTATGCCATCAATGGCTTTTTTCAGCATTGCAATATTGATTTGCGTTTTGGCATGTTGAATTATGTGATCAGTGGTCCTGAATTGCATCGATGGCATCATTCGATGATCACGCAAGAATCCAATCATAATTATGGAAATAATCTCATTATTTGGGATTTGGTGTTTGGAACTTGGTATTTGCCTAAAGGGCGAAATGTGCAAGAATTAGGATTGTTGAATAGAAAGTATCCTTCAGGCTTTCTTGAACAAATCAGGGCTCCATTTTCGCCTAACGCCGATAAACACAGGGTATCACTATGAGTATTTTTAGCATCGGACATACTGCGCAAGTCCATGCGCACATGGCAGGGGTCACTCACCGATGGTGGAATCCGTTTCTCAAGCACACTCAAAATCCTCAAGTCGTGCAACAAGCGCTCCTCGAACGTATTCTGGCGTATCAAGCGGAGACGACGTTTGGAAAGAAGTATCGGTTGAGCCGCCTTCGTGGATATCATGAATTCCGTTTGGGTGTGCCCATTCATACCTATGAAGACTTCCGGCCCTATCTTCAAGCCCAGGAAGATACGAAGGAGCTTCAACTCAATCACGATCAACCAGTCAGTTATGCGTTGACGAGTGGCACAACAGGGAAACCCAAAATCATTCCGATACTTCCTCACACCAACCGAACGCTGCAGCACTACCAACTCTTAAGCACGTATGCACAATATCAGGGCATTTCAAAAATTTTTCATGGAAAGATGTTGGTGCTTGCCGGACAAGTAATCGAAGGCTATTTAGAGTCTGGAACGCCGTATGGGTCAATGTCAGGATTATTAGCGTCAGCTTTACCATCTGTCCTCCAATCGAGCCAAATTCTTCCGGAAACGATTCATGGCATTACAGATTACCAGCAAAAATATCTGTATTTAGCGGCGTGGGCGTTATCTGAACCAGACTTATCGGTTGTGGCCACCGCCAATCCTTCGACATTTATCAAACTCTTAGAAGTGGGTCGTAGACATTTCTTACAAATCGTAGAGCAGCTGGGTTTGAACCGTAAAAAAACTCCTGATTGGGTTGCTCCGTTTCCCAGTGTCGGTAAGCGACGACTGCGTGATCTTCAAGCTTTCATTGGTCATGAAGAACAGTTAACGGTTGGGGCACTGTGGCCTAATTTGAGGGCCGTTGTTACTTGGACGGGAGGGAATTGTGGAGATGTAATTCCCAAACTTCAATCGAGACTTCCAGAAAAGACTGCGATTGTCGAAATGGGGTATTTGTCGAGTGAATTTCTGGGAAGTTTGAATGTCAATGTTCAGACGAATCAATGCGTCCCCACGTTTCATGAAAATTTCTTTGAATTCGTTGAACAAACAGATTGGGATGCTGATCGTCCGAATGCCATTACGCTAGAAGAATTGCAAGTCGGTAAGCGGTACTATGTACTTGCGACGACTATGAATGGGCTCTATCGGTATTTCATTAATGATCTGATTGAGGTCACCGGTTGGTTCTACCAGACACCCACGATTCGCTTCGTGCAAAAAGGTAGAGGCGTCACGAATCTCACGGGAGAAAAACTGTATGAATTTCACGTGATGGATGCGGTTCAGGGCATTCAACAGGCGTATCAAACGACCGTGGATTTTTATGTCATGGTGGCTGATCCACAGGAGCTGCAATATACTCTTTACCTTGAACACCCGCCGTTGGACTTTTTCGCAGGATACAAATTAGAACAACAAATGGGGAAAGCCAATGTGGAATTTCAAGCCAAGCGAGAGAGTGGAAGATTACAGCCTCTTCGCGTGGTCTATCTGCGCCCTGGGACTGGGGATGCGTATAAAACCCATGCGCTTCAACAAGGACAACGGGATGATCAATTCAAAGTCGTGAAATTGCAATACGCTAAGGATTGTACATTTGACTTTGCTCCGTATGTGAGAAGCTAAACGAAATCTTTCCGTGATCCTCACCATCCATGAATTAGATATTCCGTTTAAGCAGGCATTCACACATGCGACGGTCACCCGTTCCACTACTGAAAGTATCCTCGTCAAAGCAGAATCACTTACTGGCGTAGTTGGTGTAGGGGAGGGATGCCCCAGAGAATATGTCACGGGAGAGACCATACAAACCGCCATGAGTTTTTTTCATTCGTATCGGGAGACATGGCAGCAGTTCAAGAACTTCGGTGATCTACAATCATGGGCGACCAAGAATAGCCAATTGATTGATGCAAATCCTGCCAGTTGGTGTGCTGTCGAACTGGCCTTGTTTGATTGCTGGGGTCAAGAAAATAGGCAATCTATAGAATCCTTTCTGAATCTTCAAGAATTAACCGGCCAATTTCAGTATTCTGCTGTTTTAGGAACGGAGAACATTCACTCGTTTAAAAAACAGGCGAGCCAATTTTCGGCATTAGAGTTTGTTGATTTCAAAGTGAAAGTCATGGGCCACCTTGAACATGATCGACAAAAAATAGAGTTCCTCAAACATCTTCCAATTAAAAATCTTCGCATCCGCCTAGATGCGAACAATCTCTGGCATACCGCAGCTGAGGCGATAACTTATCTCAAAAGTCTGGAATATCCTTTCTTTGGGATCGAAGAACCATTGCAAGTTGGAGATTATGATGAGTGCGGCCAGATCACCCAACAGCTTGGGATTCCTGTAATTGTCGATGAGAGCTTTTTACGCGAAGACCAATTTGAGTATCTGCAAGCTGATCCTCAATCTTGGATCATTAATATCCGAATTTCCAAAATGGGCGGCCTTCTCCGCTCTTTAGTGATTGCCGCACAGGCTAAAGCCATGGGTATACCTATCATCATCGGTGCACAAGTCGGGGAGACGAGTATTCTCACTCGAGCGGCGCTCACCGTCGCTAACCAATTCCGCGATATTCTTCTGGCTCAGGAGGGGGCATTCGGTACCTATCTATTAGAACACGACATTTTTGACACACCTCTTATGTTCGGCAAAGAGGGCAGGCTCGATACTCACTCCATTACTGGTCATCCCGGTCTCGGCCTCACTCTCGCTCAATCAACATGAACCTTTTTCCTCAGTGGACTCAAAAAAAATAATACGAATTAAACCTCTTCTGTACATTTTAAGAGGGGTTGGCTAGGATGGTGCCCCAATCAGGAAATTTACCCACATTCAGATATGAAAAAGAAAATTACGGTTTTTGTCTCCTATGCCCGTGCCAATAGGGACTTAGCGACACGGTTTTTAAAAAAGTTTAAAGAACAGGCCGCGCCGTCTAAACTCTATCAGTACGTCTTTTGGCGAGATGCCGATATTCTTGTAGGAGAAAAATGGCATGAAGAAATTCAAGTGGCTCTCGCTCAATGTGACGTGGGTTTGGTGCTGATCAGCCCGGCATTTTTGGGGTCGCAATACATTCAAGACCATGAATTGCCAAAATTTCTAAAAAGTGGAGGGAAGTCCGTGATTCCGGTGTTGCTGCAACCGATCGATTTAGATCGACATGATTTAAAAGGGTTGCAGCGTACACAAATCTTTCGACTCGATCGTCCACGTTTTGCCTCGTCTAAAGCGTATGGCGAATGTTCAGGAACACAGCGCGATCAATTTGCGCTCGAACTCTTTCGTCAGCTCGAAGCTCGGTTAGATAAAGTCGTGTCTAGGTAGGCGATAAGCATTCAATGACCGAACCAACAATTACCTGCCCAAGATGCAAGACCGAAATCAAACTCACCGAATCTTTGGCGGCACCGCTGATTGAAACAACCAGACGCGACTATGAGCAACGCATGGCGCAAAAAGAAGCGGAATCGGTCAAGCGGGAAGTCGGAATACAGGAACGCGAAGTGGCGCTAGCGAAGGCTCAGGAAACTATTAATGAACAAGTAGCTGACAAACTTAAGTTGGAATGTACGCGTATTGCTGCTGAAGAATCGAAGAAAGCCAAACTCGCGCTGGCTAACGATCTGGAACAGAAATCGAAAGACCTTATTGAGTTACAGACTATTCTTAAGCAGCGCGATGACAAGCTAGCCGAAGCGCAAAAAGTCCAGGCCGATTTGCTTCGCAAGCAACGGGAATTAGATGATGCCAAGCGTGAGCTTGACCTCACTATTGAAAGACGGGTGCAGGCGGGGCTGACAGCTACACGCGAACAAGCTAAAAAAGAAGCTGACGATGCATCGAAGTTGAAGCTCATGGAAGCTGAGCAGACCATTTCTTCGATGAAAAAACAAGTCGAAGAATTGAAGCGCAAAGCTGAACAGGGTTCCCAACAACTTCAAGGAGAGGTGCAGGAATTAGAACTTGAAGCTCTCCTGTCTACAAAATTCCCCTTGGATCACATTCAGCCGGTGCCGAAGGGTGAGTATGGAGGAGATGTCCTTCAACATGTGACCGGCCCGTTAGGCCAAGCTTGTGGAACGATTCTTTGGGAATCCAAGCGCACCAAAAACTGGAGTGATGGCTGGTTGGTGAAATTGCGGGAAGATCAGCGGCAAGCCAAAGCGGAACTGGCGGTGATTGTGAGTCAGACGTTACCGAAAGATGTGGATACTTTTGATTTCAAGGTGGGAGTCTGGGTTACGCATCCCAAAGAGGCCCTTCCTCTGGCGATAGCTTTACGGAAGGTCTGCTGGAAGTGACTGCTGCGAAACAGGCTACTGAGGGGCAACAGACTAAAATGGAAATGGTCTATGACTACTTGATGGGGCCACGGTTTCGTCAACGAGTGGAGGCTATTGCAGAGGCTTTTAAAACGATGCAAGAAGATTTGGAAAAGGAACGCAAAGTTATTATGAAGCAGTGGGCCAAACGAGAGACACAGATTGATCGCGTCATGCAGGCTACTGTCGGCATGTACGGCGACCTTCAGGGCATTGCCGGTAAAACCCTTCAGGAAATCGAAGGGCTGGAACTTAAGGTTCTTGATGCTCGGAAAGAAAGTACGGATTCAAGCGATTCCTAGATCTTTCCTTCAACAGGCAGTTTACCTGAACAAGTTAAATTGCACGCGTCTGTTTGTTGCCCTTCCAGCAGAAGTATTGTTGGAAGCTATGGGGCGGGTTTCTCCATAGCCCTCATAATCAAGTCGATTAGCAGCGATGCCCCTAGTGCTAAAAAAATCATAACATGCAGCTGCCCTGTCTTTTGACAACCGCAAATTTCCGGCTGCCGCTCCCATATTATCCGTATGCCCTTCAATGCTAAGATGATGGTCTGGGTATTTCTTCAAAATTTTGAGAATGTCATGAAGGACAAGGAAGGAATTTGATTTGAGCGTGGCCTTGTTTAATTGAAATTGAACAGCTGTGGCCGCCAGCTCTAATGTTGCTTTTTCCTTGTCTTTAATTTCAATGATCGGACAGCCATCGTTATCTTTGGCTCCTGCCTTCTTCGGACATTCATCGTTATTAGCATACACACCGTCTTCGTCTTGACCTTTCGGTTTGTGTGCAGCCTCTTCAGCTATGACGGCTCCATGTAAATCTGATGTCAGAGCCTTAGATTGTTCTTCAACAACATGATCAGAAATTGCTGTAGGTGTTTCTCTTTCTGTCTGCTCGCTTGAGAATCCAAGATGGTATATGAGCCAACCAAAAAATAGAAGGACTAAAAAAGCTAGAAAAACGGTATTTCTTTCGTCCCGGCTCTTAAAGACGTCACTGAATAGAAATTTGTTCATGGTGACGGTGATTATTTCGAATAACGGGAACCGATGAAGTAAAAAGTGATAATGTTGACCGATGTGAGTTTATGGATCATTGGATCTTATCTTGTGCCGTTATTTTTGTCGAGCGATTTCGCATTCAGTAGATATCGTTATCTGAAGACATTAATGCAAAGAAGGCTATGAAGGGATCACAAAGTCGTAGTGGCCGACTAAGCCATCTGTCTTTTTTCCTGAGGGATCTGGTGCATAGTCGACAATCACTCTCTCCTGTTCTTCCGGACTCAGTCCCGCATCCAGGATGACAACATCCTTGGGCAGCAATTCTTGATTCAAGGTGTTATTAGGAATCTGGTCTCCTCTGAAATAGAGTTGCGTGACAAAGGTTGAAGCTTTTGGAGGGAGAATTTTGAAATGCAGGTGCGAAGGTCGATAGAGTCCGGCTCGGAGATCAATGGGATAAAATCCTGGCACGATAGTTTTAAACCAATATTCTCCTTGTTCATTCGTAACGGTCTGTCCCCAATATTGGAAATATTCATCGTGGCTGCGGTGAACGGCTTCTCTGGTTTTCGGATGAGGGAAGCTGTACGTGCCGTCGTCACCTTTGTGATTGTATCGTCCTGAGGATGATGCGCTCCACATGATAAGCCTGGCTTTGGGTACGGCTTGCCCAGTCTTGGTATCGAGAACCTGTCCGTTGAGATAAATAACTTGCCCTTTGGCTTTCCCCTTTCGACCTTTTACAAACGTGAGGTCCTGGTCGTTGGCTTGACTGATTGGGAGATTGGGGTCTTGGTTTTCTCGAATGGAATCAATCTCATCTCCATCATCAGGGAAAAATGGACCTAAGCTCTGTTTCGGCGTGAGCTGGGTGTGTCGTGTTGCAACACTGATGAGAGGGGATAAGCTTCCCATGAGGAATCCGATGAAGCCAGCGCTTTGTATTAAGGCCCGTCGACGTGATATGTGGTTGGCTGAGCGAGGCATAGATACTCCTTTCTTTCGATCTGCATTCTTATTCTTTCTGCGTTATTCATAGTATACTCTTCAGAGTCTTTGGAAATCGAAAAAGAAAACAGTATTCGGCTATTTTCGCCAAGATAACTGCTCCCAAAGTCGACCGTATTCATTCGCCTATGTCTGTTGCTCTCATTTTTGATCCTAAGAAAAAGCTCCTGGCCATTCTATCTTTTTTTGCCATATTGTTTCTCATCGTTGAGACAACCGGCCTACGTGCTCAACTTTCTCCAGAGACCATTCGTGTCTTGTTTGCTCAACATACGTTGATAGGTCTGGTGCTGTTTTGTGTGGCATTCAGTGTTGGTAACTTATTGTATGTGCCTGGGTGGGTATTTTTAGTAGGAGCGGTCTTTGCGTTGGGAAAAGAATGGGGTGGTGTGGCGACGTTCATTGCAGGGTTGTGCTCTTCGACGTTGAGTTTTTATGTGATTCGATATTTTGGTGGGGCAGCACTTCGCAGCTTAAACCATCGTTGGGCAGACAAAATATTTATGCATTTAGATGAACGCCCAATTATTTCCGTTGCCGCGTTACGATTGTTGTTTCAAACGCTTCCAGCCCTTACGTATGGCCTAGCGTTGGCGGATATTCGCTTCCGTCATTACTTTGTTGGAACCTTCCTTGGTTTGCCAATCCCTATTGTTCTCTACTGCTATTTTTTCGATATTGTTTTTCAGTATGTGCGGTAAAAGAGGAATGGTCTCATTCTACTTGGTTTCGGCTTCTGGGCTATCAATAAAATATTGTGGATATTGAGTAGGGTCTGTTTCCAGTTGTTGGTATTGGCAGGGTGGGATATCCTCTCTTAGGCGACGGAGGAGGATGCGGAATTTCATATTGGGAGGCATATCGCAGACCCAGACATGCATGCCGGTTTCGAGTTCATCAAAATGTTCTTGAACTTGGAAACCTGGACGTTCCATGAAATAGGCGGAGAGAAATCCCGTAATGCCCTGCACGACCCAAGGGTGGTCTTTAATGTACCGATAACTGGCTCGGAGTTGGACAATTTCGTTCATTGGTAGATCTTAAGAAGTGTAGGCGGCTAAAGATTATGATCGTCTACGATTGTCGATGAGTGCGTTTGCATCTTACCTAGGCAACAGAGGAAAAGAAATGTATAAAAATTTTAATCCGGTGTTTGCATGAGTCACAATTCCTCTTGCCAAATTTGTGAGAAGGTCTGGCCTTCAGACGATCATTATATTGGAGATCTTGGTCTGACCAAAGCATATTTATTTGACGATCAGTTCTTTGCAGGCTGGACCGTTCTGATTTTGAAAAATCATCGCACAGAATTGTTTCAATTGACTCGAGAAGAGCGAATGGAGCTGATTGAGGAAGTCAGTCGGGTGGGGGAAGCCTTGGCCAAAATTTTCGAGGTCAGAAAAATTAATTCAGAGCTCTTAGGTAATCAGATTCCACATATTCATTGGCATGTGATCCCCCGCTTGAAGTCCGACCCGGATTCTTTGAAGCCAGTGTGGTGTGTTTCTCATGATCCCGTCAGATTGTCAACCGGTTTTCTGGAAGAACGTCTTTACCAGATTCGGACAACCTTAGGGATATTCTGAATTGGTGGATCTGACTCAAGGTTTTTCATCTGTCTTCGATCTATGTTTGGCCGGGCGACCTCAAAGTGAAGCAACCCGGCCTTAGGTCGGGGGTCAGTGATTAATCGTGATGATCATCTTTGCCATGCTTGTCCTTTTTATGGCCATTACCTTTGCGATGCTTTTCTTTGTATTCCTTCATCTTTGCTTTGCGCTCTTCCTTGGCTTTTCGGAATTTCTCTTGTTGCTCAGGGGTAAGTTGCGCTTCAACTTGGGACATGGCGTTCTGGCGCACGTCTTTCATTTGATTGTGTAGGGCTTCCATTTTCTGATGCTTGTCTTGAAGGATGGGGAGAATTTTGCCTTGCTGCTCTTGTGTGAGATCAAGTTTTTTAGTCAACCGTTCAAGCTTTGATTGTGGGTCATGTTTATGGCCATGCCCGCCACCTCCAGCCCACGCGGCTCCGGTACCTATTATCAAGGCGCTGCCTATGAGGCCGGTAATGAATAGTCTTGTCACCCAGACGGTTGAGCGTACTTTGATGATCTGCTTGTTCATGGCATTGCGCATTCAGTTCTCCTTTTGAATCAAAAATTGTGAAAATAGTCCTTGAGATCTCCATTATTATACCAGACCTGAAGAAGCGACATGTTACCAGGAGAGAGAGGAAGGCCACTTTCCTCTAACCATTGAAGAAATAGTTTTGGCTTGTTCGTGCGAGGTAGAGAAATCTCACTGATCCTTTATTGTCAGCCTTAAGAATGATGAAGCGTAAGGGTTAAGAAATTAGAGTAACCCTCGGCATGTTGCACTGCGGCATTGACAAGGCAATGTGCCATTATGGTGAGACGGGTGACAATCGACCGTCAGTTCCGTTCCAGCTTTGATGGGATGCAAGGCATAGAACTCTGCTCGTTCGTCAATGATTCTCATGAAGGTATTGGGGGAACAGGAGTGATTCATGAATCGAAATCCTGTGGTTTCTCTTGTGGCATCAATGGCAAGAGTATTGTTGATTTCTACGATGGCAATCCATTTTTTTGTTTTTGCACGTTTACGACCTTCTCGTTGAGTGATGCGTTCTCCTGTAAATTCGCCAATTTTTTGGCGTTTTCTTAAGGACACTTTTGTAAACAGCCCCTGTCCTTCAATGTGGCTGGGTTTGACCTCCGTGGGTGTTGGCCAATGTTGGCGGCGAGAAAATTGTTGCTGACTCTTTAGCATGTTTGTCCTATTGGAGTTATTTGATGCCAATAACCATGGAGTCAGGACCAATAAGATGCTCCACACGGATTTCACGAAATCCGGCTTCCTTGAGCCAATTGATACAATCGGCGCCTGTATAGTCAAACCCTCCAGGCAATTCGATCAGCATATTAAGGCTCATGAGTAGGCCGAAAGCGTTTGTGCGTCGTTCGTCATCAATCAATGACTCAAAGACGATGAGTGCTCCTCCATCTGAGAGGGCGTCGTATGCTTTCGCAATTAACAACTTTTTTTCTTCCAGATTCCAATCATGAAGAATGTGGCCCATGGACAACACATCGGCTTTAGGAAAGGGGTCCTCAAAAAAATTCCCTGAAATAAATTTTAGCCGGTGACTCAAATTGAAGGACTGAACGTATTCCTCAAAGATGGGGCGAGGTGCTGGGAGATCAAAGCCTCCTCCATGAATATGAGGGTGCGCCAAGGCTACTTGAACCACGAGGCCCCCTTGGGCCGCCCCTATGTCAAAAAATGTCTGGTACTGTTTCCAGGGAAATTGCTGTGCAATGGCTTTACTGGCACCCATACTCAATCCGGTCATGGATTGGAGGAAGTTTTTCAATTTGTCTGGATCCGCATAGAGGGTGCCAAAAAAATCCCCTCCTTCTTTGGCTTCGTTTTGTGGAAGGCCAGTTTTGAGGCCTTCGGTTAATGAACCCCAAAAGCGATAGAGTCGGGCATTCGCCATTTCTAAAAATCCACCAATGTAGGAAGGTTTGGCTTTGTCTAAGTACAGATCGGTTTCCGCCGTATTGGCATAGAAACCGTTTTCCCTCGAAAGAAGCCCTAACGCGACGAGAGCATCAAAGAAGTCACGAGCACTACGAGGATGTACTCCCAGGGTTGTTTGTAGAGCGGTTGCATCGAGGGGTTGGTGCGCAAGTGTAGTAAAAACTTCTAGCTCAACCGCACTGAGTAGCGTTTTGGATCCCCAAAAGGCCATGCCAAGTTGCATGATTTTTTCTGGAGAAGGTGCTGGCGTCATGGTGGTTCTCCTGGAAATGGTGTGGGATATTTAGAAAGATGTCCCGATTAGTCACCGCCTTCAAAGGCGTCCTCTTCATATTCAGGAATGACCTCTTGGGTTTCGATGCCCAAGCCTCCCTGAAAAGATTCTCGAATAGCGACAATGTGCTGTTGGCTTGGGGTATTCTCAATTTCCTTGGCAAACTGTTCGAGAAAACGGTTGGAAGCATCCAAGCCATGTTGAAAATATCGAGCCAACGGACCTTCGGTCACTTGTTGCCAAGTGATATAAATCAAATACTCTTGATACCATCGAGCCTGAGGCAGTTGCTCGCCAAATCCTTGTAGCAAGTCGAACGCTGCTGTTGCTTTTGGACCTTGAATTGTCGAAAAAATCTCTTCGGCTTCCAGGATATCTTCTTCAAAATTTCCCAATTCTCCCTGTTCTTCGGCTTGTTGAAGGGCTTGATGTGCGGCTATAGCTGGATCAAAATTCATGCAAGGGGTTCCTTCTTAGAAAAGATCATATGTCACGTCTTGGGGACTTTCAATTTCACCGAGAATTGTAGCAAACTCTTCGTGGACATGAGTAGGAGAAAAACATTGGATATTGAGTTTTTTCTTAAAAGTCCAAAGACTGCAGAGATGTTGTCGTGTTGTATGTCCTCCTGTGTTCCCACGCAAGAGGGTTATGGATGGGTCTATGACGAGTAACCAAGATTTGCACACATCTTCCGAATGGAGCCAATTCTGTGATTCGCGTATTGCTTATCTGACGGTGCTGGCTGAGACAGTCGAACAGGGGTTCATTCGACACGATACAAGGCATCCGGCGTTTTGTGGGTGTATCGATTGGCATTCTAGTGTGCACGGGGCCTATGCCTTATTAACAGCGTCGCGATTCACTGAGCAATCTCACTGGGCCGAGATCGTTGATGCAGTTCTGACCAGGGAGAGCCTCGATGCGGAACTCGTGTTACTCAGGCAAGGGGAACTCGATCAGGAAGTGCCCTATGGTTTTTCTTGGTTTTTGAAGTTGGCAATAGAACGAGAGCAGGGATGGGGCAAAAAAGATTTGCTGGCCTTAGCCACAGAAATAGCCTCGCGCTTGGAACAATGGATATTTGCTCTTCCGGCCGGCGAAGTGATTCGTCATTGCCAACAGAGAGAGTATGGTAATCTCTCCTGGGCCTTGCTGAATTTGTGGAAATGGAGTCAATGGACGAATAACCATGTTTTAATCGAAAAACTCCTCACGTTTACACGAATGTGGATTGTTCTTCTTGATGAGAAATTGCCCGCTTCATATGACCTCGTGACGAATGAATTCTTCGCGGCGTCTCTTCAACGGACCAGAGTGCTCCTTTCTATTCTGCCATCTGACGAATCAGAGTCCTGGCTCACCTCATTTAATCAAGAGAATTGTCGTCTTGAGCCGCTACGCCAAGTCTCAACACCGCATTCGGCAGGTCTCAACTTCAGCCGATCCTGGACATTCTGGACCCTCTTTCAAGCTACTCAGGACCTGGCTTTTCGTGACCTCTATGTGAACCATATTGTTACCCACATGAATCTGCCTCAATGTTGGCGTACTGATTATCGTAAGCACGCCCATTGGGTTCCTCAATTCGGCATTTATGCGATTGCGTTAAGTATGGAGGAGAAAGGGACTAAATCTGCTTTTCCCTGAATACATCTCTTCTGTATTCTTTCCCTTCTTCATCTGGAATTCTCCACTTCATTACATTGTTCAATTTTTTTGTATTTTGATATTGTCGGGCCGACACTCGGCATTTGTGCGATTAGCTTAAGTCTTGGCGATGAAGAGAAGTAATACCACGTAGCGAACTCCGTGCTTTCAAGACCTAAGGTGTTATTCTATCTTTCCAATATCCAGGTTCTCGATGCATGTGGGAAATAGCAATAATTAAAATCTTAGTCTCGAGTAGTTGGTAAATAATGCCATAAGGGAATCGTCGTAATTGGCAGCGGCGGGTATCTTGGGTGAAGGGCTGCCAAGCTTGAGGGTAAGCTTTGATTCGTTCTAGAGAACGGACGAATTCGAGGATGAAATCGTCACCTAAGCCTGCATGTTCTGAATTGTAATATGTGACTGCCTCATCCAGTTCTGTTGTGGCGATTTCTAATAGTTGAATTTCTATCATTGCTGGTATTTTGACAGGACTTGCTGAAGCGATACGGTAGTGAGCTTTCCGGCTTGATAGGCTTCAAGTCTTTTTTTGACTTCCTCTCGCCAAAGATTATCAATGGCTTCATCGGGCTTATCTAGACTTGAAAGAAGGCAATCAACCAGATGGGCTTTTTCAATCGGAGAGAGTTCTAAGGCTTGATTTAATATTTCTTTGGTTTTTGTGCTCATTGAATATTTCTCCTTAGACTGTTCTGAGAGTGCTTCTGTTATGGGTTTTACTTGGAGGGTAGTGGGTGTGCCTTGCCCTGTCAATCTTAGCGAGTGAGAGTTCAATGCTTAACGCAGCCAGGGCTGATTTAGGGAAAACAAATTTTTTTTGAAGATATAGAGTTTTCGATTCCATCCCCATAGCGTGGCTGAGAAGCTGGCGGAGGTGGAGAATCGGTAAATTAATTGAAGAGTAGTATCGTTTGACTGCCATGTCTGCCGCGCAAGGGCAGACTCTGTATACTTCTCCCGAGAATGAAGCCTGTCGGAAACTGTCCATCAATCATATCGTGACGCATATGAATCTATCTGATTGTTGGCGGCATGATTATCGTAAGCTCGCATATTGAGTTTTTCAATTCGGCAATAATGCCATTGCGTTAAGTTTGGACTAGCCAGATACTGTTGGGCAGGTTTTCCTGAGCAGACCAACCTTTAGTCTTTTTCATGTAGGGTATGGACATCATTGTAGGCTAACATCGGCAGTAGCTGCTGCTTTTGGTATTCCTCAAAGCCACAAACATCATCCCAGGTTGCAGGGTTTTCGTAGGTTCCAAAAAGCATATCCCACCAGACGATATCCCCATAATTGTTCTTGTGGTACTGGTGTTGATGATGAATTCGGTGCATTTCTGGGCGTTGAAAAACATAACCGATCCATTGTGGCGTGCGAATATTCGTGTGATAAAAGAATTCTCCTACAGCCGTGCAGGTGGTATAGATGAAACCTGCTTCAACTGAAAGTCCAAGGAGAGAATAGACGATGAGACTTCCAAGAATAGAATTGAATACCATCTCGCCGGGATGTTTATAAAACGATGTGATGACTTCCAATCGTTGAGGGCTATGGTGTATTTGGTGGAAGGCGAGCCAAAGTATCTGCACTTCATGTCGCCAACGATGCCACCAATAGAAAACAAAGGTTGCCGAGAAATAAGCGAACAGCCCGCCTGGTACTGCTGACAAGTGCGCAGAGAGCTGAAGAATAGACCATGATGACAGCCAAGATTCCTAGGTGAATCCGGCCATCCAGACGATGGCAATTTGAACAAGATTGACGAGGATCACGCGTAAGGGCCAGGTCTTTACTTTAAGCAGCGTCCATCCTGGTAAGAGGGATTCTATGACGAGACAACATCAAAATACACTGAATACAGTTGTGACCATTGTGCGGTTCCCAAGAGTTTCCCTTTATATCGGCTTTTTCTAGAAAGAAAAAAAGAGGTTAGAAAAGTGCGGCTTTTAGGCAGGATAGCGTAAGAGAAGACTTTCTGCTCGGTGGATAGGACTGGACGCATGCCAGTCAAGATGCCGCACATCATCAGTATCTTGTATGCAGCGGGAGACGCCCTAAGGTTAAAAATCTAGTCTTATCCTTGTGGGGGGAAGGGAAGGTGCGTCTGAGTAGTAGGAAAAAATTAGTTGGAGTGAGGCTTCCGCAATTCTATCGGTTGATAGGAGCGGTGATGGGGGCCATCATAAATCTGGTCGGGGCGAAAAAGATGATTCTGTTGGTACTGTTCAAAGCAATGGGCGAGCCACCCCGCTACCCGGGCCATGGCAAAAATTGGCGTAAAAAGATCGGTCTCGATTTCCATTCGATGGTAAATGATACCTGAATAAAAATCGACGTTAGGGCGAATGCCTTTTGATCCTATCCGGGTTTCCATATATTTCTCCACGGCTCTGGCCAAGATGAAGAGGGATTGGGCATTACCCAGGCTATCGAGTTGTTGAGCGAATGTCTGCATGACGATGGCACGAGGATCTTTGACTTTGTAGATCCGATGGCCAAATCCCATGATTTTCTCCTTATTCAATAATTTGTTATCGACATACATGGTAAGGCGATCTGCTGAATTGATCTCCTCTAACATATGAATGACCGCTTCGTTTGCGCCACCATGGAGCGGGCCTTTCAAGGTTCCAATGGCCGATGAGATGACTGTGTAAGGATCGGCCAGAGTTGAGGCAGTCACCATACCGCTAAATGTGGAAGCATTCATCGTGTGCTCGGCATGTAAGATTAAACAGACGTCGAATATCTTGGTCAGGACTGGATCTGGAATCTGATTTGTTAGCATGTAGAGAAAATTTTCTGCGAATGAGAGCTCATCACGGGGTTGGACGGCCTCATTTCCTCGTCGTAGCTGTGCAAAGGCGGCGACAATCGTAGGTAGTTTAGCGATCAGGCGAACAGCAGTGAGATACCGAATGGTTTCATCCTGCACATCGGGCGCGGGATAAAACATTCCGAGGGCTGCGACTGCTGCTTGCAGTGCGTCCATCGGATGCCCCTGTTCTGGGAACAATTTCAAGAGATCAATAATGCGGTCATTGATGCGACGGTGATGAGAAATGTCCCAGGTGAAACGTTCTAATTCATGGAGGGTCGGAAGTTGCTTAAAAAGTAAAAGAAACGCAGTCTCAAGAAAGGAGCTGTGTTGAGCCAAATCTTCAATACGAATCCCACGATATTCTAAAATTCCTTTTTCTCCATCCACGAAGCTGATGGAGGATTTAGCGGCAGGAATCCCAGCCAAGCCAGGGAAGAAATCACGCATGCGTTCTGCTTCCTTCGAGTCGTATCGTTAACGCGACTACAAAAACATTATTATAGCGGCCCCTATGTTTCTGGGCTAATCATCATTGCACTTCGGATAGGAACGCGCCATGCCCTCTTGTGAATATTAATCTATTTCTTGAATTTTTGTTTTTCCTTGCGCGTCCTCAATCTGCACTATTCTCCCTACAGCGGTTTGGCCGTCATTGTAGGTTCTGCCCTGCATTTTCTTGATGAATACTGAGCCATAGGGTTGAATAATTTTTCTGCAACTATTTGGATTTATTATAGAAATATGTGAGTGATTCTAAGGGGAACAGCCTTTGCACAACCCACGTATATTATTAATTGAGAATGGTTGGATATCCCGTCTTGGTAAGTGTCAAAAGCAGAGGAGGTACGTGATGAAACAGTTTCGCTATCTTTGTGCAGGGGCGTTGATTCTAGGGTGCCTATGGGTGCCTCTCAGTTTTGCTGGAAATGCGGACCTTGGTGGAGCTCTGCTTCAAAGTAACAAAGGCGTGCAAACGCAGTCGGCATCATCGATAGGAGGTTCATCTCAATTTCAGAACGTAGAAGGGATGCTCAAGGAAATTCAAGGCAATGTCTATGTTGTTGAGGGGCAGGAGACGCAGGAGCCCATTCGGGTAGAGATTGGCCGTGATACTGCCTTCCCAAACGGGCAAAAGGAGCCAGGACAAATGCTACAAGCTTTGATTTCTACAAGTGATGGGCATGCGTTGATTATTCGCTAGGAGAACGGTACGAGTGCGGGAAATACGAATGCGGGAGGGTCGGGCATTTCAGGGAGTTCACTTTGTCACTTGGGGGAGATACGGTGAGAATCCTGAAGTGTTCGAGCCTCCGCTATTCGTTTGAATAGTACCATAAATTGGAGGGAAGGCCAATGATGAGGTGCGAAAACTGTTTTCATGAATGTACACGCATTGATTTTTCAACATTTCGAAATCTATGCGAGCATTTGTATTTGGACGCCTTGGCTGAAAAAACCCAATCGGTTGCTCGGGGTGGGTCAAATTTTCACAAAGATCAGAATAAATATTCAGTATTAGTTGGCAAGAGCTGAATGCCCTAAAGCCTCTAGTCAGTGGCTAGCTCTCACATGTATTCATGAAGCTGCATGGTGTGAGTGGCTTGCCGGTCTGCATGATAAGAACTCCGAACCAGAGGGCCGGATTCGACATGTCGAAATCCCAGTCCTAGTCCTTCCTGCTTCAATCTTTCAAATTCTTCTGGTGTGTAATAGCGAGCAACTGGGGCATGTTCTAATGTTGGGCGAAGATATTGTCCAATTGTAAGCATGTCGCAGCCTACCGTTCGAAGCTCCTTCATCACCGATCGAATTTCTTCTTCAGTTTCCCCTAATCCTGCCATGAGGCCAGATTTGGTCCGAGCTCCCATTTGGTGTGCCCATTCAAGCACGGTGAGCGAGCGAGAGTATTTTCCCTGTGGGCGAATGGAGGGGAACAGGCGTGGAACTGTTTCGATGTTGTGATTGAGAATATCAGGATGTTCACAAATAATTGTGGTTAAGTCTTTCTTCTGGCCTTGAAAGTCAGGAATGAGGACTTCCACCGTGCAGGTAGGATTCATCTGCCGAATTTGAGCAATGGTTTCTGCAAAAATCTTCGCCCCTCCATCGGGTAGATCATCACGATTAACTGACGTGATGACCGCATGTCGAAGTTTTAAAACCTTCACAGCATCAGCAACGCGTTGCGGCTCGTCTCTGTCCAACGCTAATGGGCGGCCTGTCGTCACTGAACAATAATGACAGCGGCGTGTGCAAATATCTCCAAGAATAAGAAATGTGGCTGTTCGATTATTCCAACATTCCCATAAATTGGGGCAGCGTGCTTCTTCACAAATCGTATGAAGCTTGTGCGTCTCAACGAGCTGACGAAGTTCCTTGTAATGAGGCCCTGGGCGTAATTGAATGTGAAACCAAGGAGGGAGTGATTTCTTTCTCGTCGCGTTCATCGACGAGGTCTGGAGAGGAGCAATGTCAGTTGTAGGAATAAAACTCATATCGATAGTGGTCTCACATATAAATTTGAGAAGAAGAATATTTCAGCAAGGCAAGTGCAGATTTTTCATTCAAGAACCGTATCATAGCATCTGTGATGTCGCATGCCTACTTGCATCTTTTATTGTGACGTTGGCTTGGTGTATTGCGAGGGAAGGTCTGGGTGTCTGGATGATACAAAAGGTGTGAAACGAATGGGAAAGAAGCAAAGCGTCAGCTGGAGGCTACGCAATCATGGGAGAGAAATGGTTCGCCCAATTGATGGCTTCTAAGTAAAAATCTCGAATGACTGAGGGTTCTAATTGGATAGGCTTGAGTTCCATCCATTCGCCTTCCTCATACGCTTTCACGCAAGAGAGGATCAACCCCATCTCTCCCGTCCCGTTAATCAGGGCCTCTCGAGTATCCTCAGGCAATGGGAGCTGGTCGAGGATCTTTTCCATTGGTGATTCATACAAAGCATCCAAGACCGACAGAAGTCCCATCGTGAAATATTTTTCTGGTGCATTGACACCAAGGCGATAGCCTAATCGCTCGCACATTTTTGCTCGCACTAAGGCAATAACCAAAATCTCAGGTGCTTGCGTTTGGGCGCTCGACATAATGATGAGCGTCGCCCACGTTCGGATACGGTCAATGCCCACCATGCAGGCGGCACGATCAATGGAGTCGACCCGCCTGGGAAGACCGACGTAGGCTGAATTAACATAGCGTAAGACTTTATAACTCAAGGACAGATCATTGCGGATATGTTCCACTAAGCCATGAAAGGGAATATGAGGGTCCTGAATTTTCCCCATTAATTCCAGAAGAGCTCCGCGATTGGCTGGAATTTCTCGGCCTCGAATAATGTCTGGTCGAAAAAAGAAATAGCCTTGAAAATAATAGAATCCCAATTTTCTGCATATTTCATATGCCTCTCGCGACTCCACCTTTTCGGCTAAAAGACGTACGCGGTACTCTCGAAGTTGTGAGACCTCTCGATGTAATTGTGCTTCACTTTTCCCTAACACATCAATCTTGACGATATCGGCAATTTCTAAAAAAGGTTGCAATTGAGCGCGGTACACAAAGTCGTCGAGTGCAATGGTATACCCTTGTTGGCTTAATGCTTGGAGGGCTTCGATGACTGTCGGTGTTGGTTCGACGTTTTCAAGAATTTCTAAGACCACACGATTTTTTGGCAGAGCTTCACAGTAGCGTTCTAACAGAAATTGTTTAGGAATATTGAGGAAGGCTAAATGGGAACCGACGACTTGTTCCAGTCCAATATCTAAATACGTGTTGAGAAGAACCGTGGCGGTGGCCACGGCTTCATCAGTGAACACGGCTTGTCCTCGCTCACAATCTCGATAGAGCACTTCATAGCCCACTGTTTTCATATGTGGGGAGAGAATGGGTTGCCGACCGACAAACACATTTTCATATTGTGCCAGAGCAGGGTCCATCTGAATATCCTGGTTGCTCAAATCAAAATTTTGATGCGTCCGACGTCTTCACTGTGTTCACAGGTCATGCATCATGGAACTTCAGATATATTCGATGTCGTAGAATGCAAGAAACCTTGTCCTTTTTCTCGGAAGAACGCATGAAACAGTTGAGACTTCGAAGAACATGCAGAAAATGACAAATCGTAAAATTCCAAAGGAAAAGGATCTTTTTCCTCGAGTCCATGGAGTGCTAATTTCATTGTACGAAAGAGGAGCAATGTCGTCCTCTTGTTTTCTATTGTTGCAGATTTCTTGGAGTATGTTGAAGTTATAGGAGGCGAACGATCAGATTCATAAAAGAAAAGGAAGAATGTAAGGTGATGAGGAGAAGAGAGGGAGACGTGTGTGAGACAACACGACAGGGGAGCTCAAACTGTCGTCGAGGAGCCGTATGGAATTTGGAGATTACTGACTAAAATGTGAGATCGAACCGAATGGAGATGGCATTCTAGGCTTTCATGCCAATGTGCCTTGTAAAAGCATGGGAGCGAGGTCTGACACGCTAATTGGTCGACTATAGAAATACCCCTGGTATTCGTCGCAATTCAGATCGACAAGCATATCAAGTTGGTCCTGCATCTCTACGCCTTCGGCAACCACTTTCA
Organism: uncultured Nitrospirota bacterium; assembly: GCA_937139405.1. GTDB lineage: Bacteria > Nitrospirota > Nitrospiria > Nitrospirales > UBA8639 > Nitrospira_E. The sequence continues at coordinate 12,292 of CAKZPV010000004.1, read as the reverse complement.
AGTTAAATTCATGAGCCAAATAAATCATTGCTGACACCAACGCACGGTCTTCCGGATCATTCGTGATGTCCATGAGGAAGGAACGGTCGATCTTCAACTCATGAAGAGGAAATCGTTTCAAATAACTGAGAGATGAATAGCCCGTGCCAAAGTCATCGATGGAAAGTTTAACTCCCAAACCGATCAATTGGTTTAAGGTCAGCACGGCCTGTTCGGGATTTTCCATGACCAGACTTTCAGTTAACTCTAGGGTTAAATATTGTGCATCCAAGTCGTGGGTTAATAACGTCTGATTGACAAGGTGCACTAAATCATTAGCACGAAATTGCTTTGCTGAAAGATTCACAGCAACTTGCAATTCCAACCCCTGCGTTTTCCACAGTGCCATTTGAGTGCAGGCCTCGTGGAGAACCCATTTGCCGAGGGGGAGGATCAAGTCAGTATCTTCAGCCAAGGGAATGAAAGAATCGGGGAATCGAAGGCTTCCGTCAGGTTGCTGCCAGCGAACCAGTGCTTCCACTCCTTTTATGCGTCCAGTCTTGACGTCGACCTTCGGTTGATAATGTAACACCATTTGATTGTCTTCGATGGCATGACGAAGATCTGCCTCTAGTTGCAGACGCTCCAAACTCTGAGCATTCAGGTCGCTCGAATAAAAATGAAAGCCCACTTTGCCCTGGCTCTGCGCTTGGTCACTTGCGCCTGTGGCGCACTGAATAAGTTTAGCCATCTCAGTCGCATCGACTGGGTAGCTTGCGATACCGATATGAGGTCCAATGTAGATCTCTGTCCCGTTGGCATTAAAGGGTTTCTCCATGACCCGAAGAATTCTGTAGGCCAACTTCGTCGAATCCTCGATATGCGCCATATTGGGACACAAAAGGGAAAATTCATCCCGGCTAATCCGAAACAAGCTATCAATTTCTCTCTGAGCTCCATTCCCATGTCCGAACATATCTGAACTTCGAATGCAAGAATTCATGCGTTCTGCAATTTGGATAATGATCTGGTCACCGACCAACGGGCCCAACGTATTGGATATCTGCTTCAATTGGTCATACGTGATGTGGAGCAACACCAGATTCTCATTTTGTCGTTCTGCACGTTGAAGAAACCAGGTCAACCGGTCAAGAAACAAGCTCTGGTTTGGTAGTTTGGTCAGTGAATCATAGTAGGCGAGTTGGTTCTGATACGCTTTAGCCGCAAGAGTATTTCGAACCCGGAGTGTTAATTCACTTGGATCCACGGGCTTGGATAAGAAATCAGTCGCACCTTGGTCAAGGGCCTTAAGTTTCGTATTGGCGTCTGTTGACGACGTGAGGATAAGAATCGGTAAATGGCTGAGCAGTGGGTGACTTCTAATCTGCTCCAATATTTCGAATCCGGTCACTTTGGGCATGACCAAATCAAGCAGCAGGATGTCCGGCCGCAATTCTTCGATTTTCGTGAGAGCTTGCGACGAATCCTCTAGAAGCTCAAAGTGTTGATAGCCAGCATCCTCCAGAAAAGCTTGCATGACTTCCATGGTGGTCGCTTCGTCGTCGACCATCATAATCGTCGCTTGGGAAAAGCTATCAGAACCGCTTCGTAATTCATTCGGCAAGTTATTCGTTCTGGGCGCTCCATTTTCACCCAATGATTCCGGGGAATCCTGAACGACCTCACCTGCCTCTCTGTTTTTCTCACTGGACATAAAATTTAAATCGACATTCGACCTTTTGGATCAGAGTTGAAAATGACTCCATTCCCAAGCCAGACCTGAAGAGCCCAGGGGTGTTTTCACTGTGGAAGACCTCCAATAGTATTTCACAGATATCCTTTCGGATCTTTTCAATGCAATCCTAAGGAAAACAGAGAAAAACCTGAGATTATTTGAGAGAGGCGGATATCGTTCACCAGTATGAACAAAAGGGTATAGCTGTTTGGGGGCTAGTAGGAGATGAAGAATTGTGACAAGGTTATCCTGGTTTGAGCTAAGACATTCAATCATTTGAAGGGAATTGTGGGATCAATGGAATGGGAAAAAAACCTCTAAATCCGCGAATATTCAGCGTTACGGCAGTTCATGAGGCGGCTTCCACCACAGCTTGATCTTGGGTCACAATTCGTGCTGCCAACCCATGAATGAGCTGAAGCTGTCGTTCAACGGATTCTAAATCCTCTGCCTTGGCTGCTATTTCAAGTTCACTGGCCGGCTCGTAAAATACGTCAAATCCCACTGTTCCCCCCGCTCCCTTCAGCCAGTGGCCCAATTTGGCTAAGGCCTCAAAATCTTTAGCCCAGAAGGCCTCATCCATCGCAGGAAGTTGTTCTGCCAATCGGTCCACAAATCGTGCAATCACTTTGGAAAATTTTGAGCTATTGAGACCGAGTCTGGAAACAATCGGCGAAGTATCCTCGACTTCAGAGATAGATTCCTGAGACGTTTGAGACATGCTCGATTCAGAAAGTGGCTGCTGTTTCGTTTCCCCATTCAATAACTCAGCCAACTTGGCCATGAAGAGGTCAAGATCGATTGGTTTGGTCAGATATTCGGAATACCCGGCGTCAAAAAGTTCCTGTTCGAAACCTTTCATGGCATTGGCCGTCAAGGCAATAATAGGTATCTGCAGCCCGCGGTCGCGCATTATTCTGGCCGCTGTGAAACCATCCATCTCGGGCATTTGGACATCCATGAGGACAAGGTCGTACTCGGTGCTGGTGGCCATTTCAACAGCCACACGACCATTGCCAGCTTCATGTATCGTGAGCCCATAGCCCTCTAACACCACTTTGACAAATTCGCGATTTTCAGGGCCATCGTCTACAACCAAGATCTGCGCAGGAGGAAAGACCCAGTCAGTGCGTTCTTCTGTCAGGTGCGTGTCGTTGCCAATGAGGGCTTGTTCAGGAGTGACCCATGTCACATCGACAGCACTGCCGGCATCCAGGGTCACTCGGAATACACTACCGGTACCAGGCTCACTCTCTACCGTAATGTCACCACCTAAAGCCTGTGCGAATTTGCGACTGATGGATAAGCCAAGTCCGGTCCCGCCAAATTTTCTGGTGATGGAGACATCGGCCTGTACAAAATCTTCAAAAATTTGGCTAGCGGCCTCCGGACTCATTCCAATACCGGTATCTGCGATATCGATATGAAACTGGAGCGTCTCTCCGGACAATTGTTCGGCATAGGCTGTCACGGTGACGCTGCCCTGCTGAGTGAATTTCACAGCGTTCCCGACAAGGTTTGTCACGATCTGGCGTATTCGTCCTGGGTCGCCATTAATCGTCTCGGGGACATCATTTTGTATGTGGAGCTCGAGTCCAATGCCCTTCTCTTGGGCCTTTCCCCCCAATACCCGCACAACCTCCTGGATGATGAGATAGGGATTAAAGTCTAAGCGTTCAATCTCTAAATGACCTGATTCAACCTTTGAGAGATCCAAAATATCGTTAATCAAGTCGAGCAAATGTTTTCCGCTGGAATGGATGATCTCCAAGTGTTTGTGAGTTTCCGTCGTGTCACGCCCGAATCCACGCTTCAGGAGTTCTGTGAAACCCAGAATGGCATTCATTGGCGTACGGATTTCATGACTCATATTGGCCAAAAAGGCACTCTTGGCTTGATTCGCCGTTTCGGCCGCTTCCTTGGATTTCAGTAACTCAATCTCTGCCTCTTCTAATTGCGTGATGTCATCAAAGCTCACCATGACCCCAACATTCTTCGCAGCACTGCCAAGAATAGGGGAGCAGTTAATCATGAAGGTAAGCCGTTCACTCTGTGGCAAAGCCAAATGAACTCGCTGGTTCTTTTTCGCCTCACCGGAGAGCAGAGCTAACTGCCAAGGGCATGTACTTGGCTCCAATGGACGGTCTTCAGCGTCCGACCACGGAAACTCTCCTACTCGTCGACCTAATAAGGCTTCCGGTGTGGTGGTCAACAAAGAAGCAAAGGCTCGATTGGCGAGCATGATTTGCTCCTTGCTGTCTAAGACCAGGAGGCCTTCTGCCATGGTGTCCAAAGCAGATCGGACACGCTCTGGAACGGCCTGTGACGGGTCGAGTTGTTTCAACATTTTTCCTAAATATAAATAAAAACCCAAGAAACTCAGCAGAGCCACAAATACCAACAATTGCGTGTGCGGACCTGTGAGTGTTCCCCACCAGCCTTCGCTGACTAAAGGAACGAATCGGAGTTCAACTTGCCCCCATTTGGTGTCGCCCTCCCAAATGGGAACCACAATCTGAGTATTGGTCGCAAACTCAGAATCGCCATCTTGCCAATGCTTTGCATGGTCGCCGATGGTGACAAGCCAATGACCTGCTTCAGTGCGCAAGGCGGCAGATAAGAGATCTTGGTTCCGATCCACAACTAAACCTAAGATTCCCTCTAAACGGTCGATATCTTTCTGTGTGATGAAGATCGAGCTGTTGGTGGCGATAGCCTCGGCCAAGGCTGCGCGTCCATCCCGAACCGCTCCGGTGCGGTCTGGCAACAGACCAAACAAACTTGCCGTGAGCAGCACGCTGACAAGAAGACTCACCTGACCAATGGCCATGCGAGATTTTGTAGAAAGGAAGTTCATCATGAGATGTGCCGAGATTCGGTCGTCTGATATGCCTTTTCTGTGTGTGCGTCAGAGGGCTCGGCTGGCACCGCGTGATTCTCAAACATAGCCTCCACGGAATCGTCTTCTGGCTCGTCTGGGTTGATTTTCAGCTTGTGCTTAGAAGGCGTGTCTAAGACCAGCAGAGGATTCACAAACTGCCAAGCAGGAACCGTAGAGAGCAGGGCCGTCAGAAGAACACCACTTCGAAGGAGCCAAAAGACATAGCCGATCGACAGGCCGGTGGAAGCTGCGATGCTGGATGCCATATAGGTTTTTTCGCTCGCCGTCGCTCCGTCAAACGCGTCGCGGACTTGATCCAAGTCTCTCAGAAATCCTGATGAGTCGAGTAACGACTGAATCTCACTCTTAACGGTCACTCCGTTAAACGATTGCGCCAACGCGTCCAGTAGATTACTCGCGGTCTCGACCATGCCCGTATTCTCTCGAAGCTGTTGTATCGCGGCCAAATCATGGTCGGTGAGGTTGTGTAGTCCGTCAGAATCCTTCGAGTCTTTTTCCGTTGCACTCTGACTGCCAGTGGACACCCCCCCTGTTGAGTGAGCACCAATTCCTAGGCCCCCTCCAAGCGCCTCATCCTCCGATTCTCCTGCATCCCCGTCTCCCTCGTCTGACGGAGGCGAAGATTCCGGTGCAGGATCTGGTGGAGGAGGAAGGACAATGACTGGCGCATTGGTGACGGTAACCGCAATCGCCTGAGTGTCGGCGGCCGTGCCATCTGAGGCCTGCACCACCACGTCATAGACGTTGTCGCCACCCACATCGCTTGGTGTGGCCAGATTGGGGGCGGTGATGAAGGTGAGGACCCCGGTCGTGGGGTCAATGGTAAACAGCGCCGCATCAGCTCCGCCAATGATGCTGTAGGTGAGGGACATGCTCTCAGCATCGGTCGCATTCACATCCGTCACGGCCGTGTTGCCCTCGATGACGGTAATAGCTGCCGTCGCGCCCCCGCCATTCGAGGTAATGCTGGGAGCATCATTTTGGGGAGTCACGATCAAACTCACTGTGACGGTGTTCGATGTGTTTCCCCCCACGTCGTTGATCGTATAGGTAAAGCTGTCGGATAGGGTTTCCGACCCATTGTGAGTGTAATCCACCGTCCCATCATTGTTAATACTGTCGATGGTGCCGTTGGTGGGCCCTGACACAAGAGTAATGCTCGTCAGATCCAAGCCATCATCGGGATCGGTATCATTACCCGCCAGATTCAGATTATTCGTTGAGCCCTCATTGACCGTAAACCCATCAGGGATGGCTACCGGAGGTATGTTTGCGAGTGTTGCGGCGACGGTTAAACTGAATTCGGAGGTGTTGCCATTGGAATCAGTTGCTGTAGCGGTAACGAATTCGCTCACCCCAACTCCGACGCTGCTCAGCAATGCGCTAATCGTGGCGTTTCCGCTGCCATCGGTGGTCACGCTGGCTGAGCCAAGATACCGCTCCGCCTCACCGTGCCCGCTACCATCTGCTGTGACTGATGCGTAGAAGTCGATGTTGAACGTCGTGCCGGCAGTGCTATTGAGTGTGCCGTTGACGGTCAAGTCTGTGCCGCTGATCTTAGCTGTTGTGAGTGTCGGGAAGTTCTGGAGGTTATTCGGTCCGCTATCGCCGTCCCCCGCATCGTTAATGTTGACGCCATCAATGCCCAGCAAGTCAATACCCAACCCGCCGTTGTTAAAGATTCTGTTGCCTCGAATGGATGTGCCAGTTCCAGCGCTAATGGCAATCCCGTCACCAGTATTGTTAGCAATCGTGTTGCCTTGACTCGCCAGAATTCCACCGATCGTTGTATTGACCGCGGCTTCATCGATCTGGATGCCATGGCTCGTGTGACTCAAATTCGTTGTGCCATCGGCCCCAACCCCGATCAAATTGCCCTGAATCACGGTGTTGACGATGCTGGCCGAGTCCAGCAGCCTGACACCATCATTTGCGTTGTCCCCAATGACATTATTAAGTAGTTGCAGCCCATCTTGGTTGTATATCTGCACACCTGCCGTACCCGAATTTCCTAAACCGCCGATACCTGTGGCGTCCGCGCCGATGTAGTTGTTCTGAATCACGTTGCCGGTTTCGATAGGACCGAAGGTGAAGGTCGTGACGCCTCGCGCTTGATTGCCCGAGATCACGTTGCGATCGGCGACGTTTGTGCCGCCCACCTGATTGTCACTCGACCGAAGATGTATACCAGCATCGCCGTTCCCGAGGTCGATAGTGCCGGTCACATCCGTGCCGATAAAGTTGCCTTGTACCGTGACGTTGTCCGCTCCCTGTTCGGTCTTAATTCCTGCAAAGCGAAAGTCATTGATCACCAGGCCCAAGATCGAACTGCCCGCTCCACCCGATTGAATGCGCAACCCGTCGTCGCCGTCGTTTCCACTGCTGGTGAGCTCGATCCTCAGCTCGGCGTTGTCGCCCACCGACAACGTGTTTTGCGTTGCCCCAGCTTGCGTGTACCCATTGATGATTACCGCATCTGTGATATCCAATGGCTGCAAGATAAAGCCCAGATCAATTCGGAACCAACTATGCTGGGCGTAGGGGTAGTCGGGATCGAAGTCACCAATCATCGGGTCGCTAACGGTCGTGGTTGCTACGGATGACAGCGATCCCCCAGTCAAGTCGTCCTGATAATAGAGGTGCCCGGGATCGTTGTCGGCGATGTTGAAGTGGATTTCGTCCGGGCTCCCGCTGTTGGCGGTGTTGTTTGCAGCATCAATAGCTTCCCGCAGCGAGATAAAGTTGTCGGTCCCTTTGTCTCCCAATAGCGCACCGATGGACGATGTGTTACCGTACCGTAAGTCGATGCTCCCGTAGTCGGCCGTCGTATCGACCGTCAAGATATTCCCTTCCGCCACGTCAGTGACCGTTACACTAATCGCTTGGGTATCCATGCCACCGTTACTATCATCTACCTGCACCGTCACTTCATATACCCCATCGCTGTTGGCATCCGTGAATGTTTCAAAATCTCGGGCACCGCTAAAGGTCAATGCGCCCGTCCCACTATCTATATTGAACAGCACGGCATCAGCCCCACCAGTTTTTGTGAACGTCAACGTATTCGCCGGCAGATCGACATCTGTAGCTGTCACTGTCGTCACACTGGTCTGATTCTCTGGGGCATTCACCATCGCCGTGGCCCCACCACCATCACTCGTGATCACCGGCGGATCATTTGTTGGATTGACGTTGATCGTCGTACGGGCGGCTGCACTGTCGTCAGTGCCGTCGTTCACGGTTATATCGATCAGTCGATCGCCATCGGTGGGGGCGCTGGTATCCGTATGCTGGTATTGAATGGCTTGAATCAGAGTTTCAGTCTCGGCTTCACTGAAGGTGCCACCGCCCTGTTTCGTGATCGTCACGATGGCCGTGCCGGCCCCGGTCGTGATGACGACCCGGTAATTCCCACCGGTTGTGTCTTGTCCAGGATTCGCCGTTGCCAGGGCAAAGGTGTCGCCATCGAGCACAAGGGTCTCGGCATTGCCGTCTAACAGCCCACTGACCGACAGGGTGATGTAGTCGAACGTGGTGCTGTCCAAATCCACGAGATCGGTATCACTGTCGGCAATGGCGGTGGCGCCGTCGCCTTCGGTGAAGGTGAACTGAAAGTCATTACCCGTTGCCCCGGAACTATCATTCGCATCCAGGTCCAGCGTGGGGATGGCGTTAGTCACAAGGACCTGATGGCCGGGCAAGAATGTAAACATAGCGGGTCGATCAAGCCCCGTCGCTGCTGAAACGTATTCACCTAGAAATGCGCCCGTTGAGCCGTCATAGCGCAAAATGTTGTCATTCGTCTCACTGCCAACGTAGAGATTTCCGTCCGGTCCGAAGGCTATCCCACTTGGTGAGGCCAGGCCTCCGAGGTTGGCCGTGACAAAATCGTCGATAAACGCGCCGGTCGTTCCGTTATAGCGGAGTACTTCATCTGATCCGGCACTGGCGATGTACAGATGACCATCCGGTCCGAAGGTCATGCGCTCCGGGGTATCCAATCCACCAGCATTTGCTGTCACGAAGGTGCCGAGGGATGCGCCTGTCGTTCCATCGAACTTGACAACAGTGTTCCCAGTAAAGCTGTTCACGTAGAGATTCCCGTCGGGTCCAAATGTCACACCATAGGCACGAGTCACGCCAGTGGCAAAGACATCGATGAAGGCACCGGTTGTTCCATTAAAACGCAGGACTTCGTTAGTTTGATAACTGCCCACGTACAAATTGCCATCCGGTCCGAAGGTCAATCCGCCTGGGCTGTTCAGCCCTCCACTATTGGCGGTGACGAATTCGTCAATCTTTGCCCCTGTTATCGGGTTGTATCGCACCACGTTATCTGATCGCTCGCCAGTGGCATACAGATTGCCGTCTGGTCCGATGATTGTTTGGATTGGATCATCTAGCCCCCCACTTTGAGGAGCGAACTGCTGTAAAAAGGCGCCGGTGGTTTCTTCAAAGCGAAAGATGCTGTCCGCAGTATATCTTGGTACCAGTAGCTCGTTCTGTAGGAACGTCCCATCCTCGTCTGTGGCAGACGCCAGAATATTGAATGTCAGTCCGGTATTGGTATAGGTGTGTGTGACCGATGGCGGGTTGCCTGCAACCGTGTCGATGGTCCCATCCCCCCAGTTGATCGTCCAGCCACTGATGGTATCGTCGCCGGGATCGCTGGCTGAGAGATTGAGTGTATAGCTGTTGCCGCTGGCTATGGTTGCGGCACCCGTGGTAGTCAATGTGGGCGCAACATTGTTGACAGTCAGAGCCGCCGAATCGGTAGTGACTCCACCCTGCCCATCATCCACCCGAACGGCAACTGTATATGAGCCGTCGTCATTAATGGGGTTCGTCATCGCATTCAATGTTGCCCAGGTGACTGTCGGATTGACACCACTCGCATCATCGAACTGCCCGTCACCGTCCAGATCCCAGGTGTAGGTAAGCGTATCTGGATCGGGGTCAGATGATGCCGAGGCATTGATGACAAGTGAATCGCCTTCGTCGATCGTGTACGGCCCGCCCGCGTCGGCTGTAGGTGCGGTGTTGCCCGTCACTTCATAGGCCCCGATATCGACGTTTGCGTCACGAGCCATTCCGCGCTGATCGACAGCGGGCGCGCCTGTTGCCGTGCCGGTGTTAATTGCCGGGCTGCCGCCTAGCAGAGCGTGGGTTTGTGTGGGACCGCCGTTGTTAGCAAGTCCGCCAAGCAGGGCATTGATGGGTGATCCACCGCTACCAACCTGATCATTGTTGACGCCATTGACCAGATCACTTTGGCCCGTTCCGTCCCCGATCAGGTTGTACCCGGAGGTTGTAAAATTGCCTTGCAGATCCGGGTTCGCGCTACCTGCCGTGTTCCCTGCGACAATGGTGTTGAGCAAGTCAACGCTTCCTGACCCTCCTTGGGTTCGAATCCCGCCGCCCGCATCCGCCGAGTTTAAGGTGAACGTGGAGTTGACAATCGTTGCGGGTTGTTGTGCCCACAAACCTCCACCGGCAGAGGTTGCGATGTTTCCGCTCACCGTAGCGTTCGTTAACGTTAGATCTGTGGAAGAATTGGCGTGGTATAGGCCGGCACCGGTGTCGGCCATATTGCCACTCACAGTCGAGCTGGTGATAGCAATCGTTCCCTCATTGAAGATGCCACCACCCAAGTTCGCTGAATTGCCACTTATCGCGGTATCTATGAGTGACAATGTTGCGGCGTTATATATTCCACCGCCATTACCAACTGTCGTATTGCCACTCACGATCACGTTCGAAAGTGTTACATCGGTCCCGCTATCAACACTAATACCTCCACCTTCGCTAGAATTGCCGCCTTGGATCGTGAGCCCTGATATGGTAACGACGGAACTGGAACGTACATCAATAATGCGTTCGATCCCACCGCCATCAATCACGGTGGACCCTACACCGTTGCCGGTGATGATGAGATCATCGGTGATGTCGAGATCGCCCGTGGCTGCCGCATTTTCGCCCGTTCCGACAATGGTGAGCAGATAGGTCCCGGATCCGACGAAGGTAATGGTATCGGTGCCGGCATTGGCATTCGCATCGATGATGGCTTGGCGGAGAGAGTTGGCGCCGCCATCCGTGGTTGTTGTGACGGTGTAGGTGGCCAATACCCCTTCCCAAGTATCCTGGGTGGCTTGGTTAATGACAATTGAAGAATCAATAAACCCGGTGGAGGCTTCAAGTTTCCAGTTGGCAAATTCGCTGACGTGCCCGGTGCGATCCGTGCTTGCGGCGATATCAGCTCCCGTTAGGTCGGCTAAGGTTTGCATTGCCTCGAGGCCGGTATCCCCCTCGCCAAAGTTGCAGCCGTAAATCAGCAGGTCAGCTCCGGCTGATAAACTTTGTCCCATTTGTGTGAAAAGATTGGCATATTGGCCGCTAATCGCATCTTGCGTAAGGAACGTGGTGCCCAGATGCAACTCGGCTGTGTTCCCTTCTGCAATGAGATGAAGGCCATCAATATTTGAGCGGCCACGTAAGGCTTCGGCGATTTGCTCAATGCCGTCACGTGTTGAATCGAGCAGAATGACTTCAGCCTGGGGCTCGATACCCTCCATGAGGGTCTGATAATCCTTCATGCGTGTATCAATAAACACGATTTCTTTGCGGTCGGAAGGGGTCGTGACGGCGGACAAAGCTGAGAGGAGATCAATGTTGTTGGTGAACGGGTCTGCAAACGTCTCAGGCTCAGCATGGATCTCTTGATCGACGGGCACCAGATCTTGGGTGACTTGGTCGTGGACTACTTCTGCCCCGGTAAGGAAGGCGGCTCCGTCAAACATGATTCGGGGTTCGAGAGCGAGCAGCAGACCTAACCCTGCTTCTTGTCCATATCCCGTGGTCTGTAGAAACACTGGCTTTTTTTTCTGTGAGGATATCTTTGGCTGGCTGGTGCCCGGCTTCTCTCTCGTGGAATCTTGCACGGTCATTCGTCGTTGATGAGATGCATGAGAGAGAGACAAGGGAGGACACACCTCGTGGGCCACATTTCTCATCGTTTTCTGTTCGCTCTCGATCATGCCCGATACCATGCTAATCCTCCATCTCCCTTTTCGGACGTTTGCGTGATTATCTGGAAATAACTAAACAAAATAGAGGCTTCGAATTGTTCATTTGTGGAGATTAGGAAGAGTTATGCAATGTTCGGGAATTTCTGTTTGAGCGATGAACGGAAAAAAATGGTGCCCATTCAATTCGAAGAACAGAAAAACCAAAGGATTAAGATGGGAGTAATGAGAATTCTGATGAATGAATGGCAATGTCAACGAGCGAAGAGGAGTCTGCTGGAAGGCAGAGCACGGGAGGGATGGGTGGTTCGTCCATAAGACAATTTGGAGAAGGATTATTCTTTGATCCGATACGGACGTGTTACGTGTTCGAGAGTTTTCGTACGGGAAGGGTTGGCTCGTTCGATAGAACGTTCATGGGGTGGTACGCCGAAACCAGCGAGATAGACGTGGCCGGTGCGTAACAGGCGTCGGGTTCGCCGATGGTTCAGTCGTCTGTGATGGTTGATTGAACATAGCCTCCACGGAATCGTCTTCTGGCTCGTCTGGGTTGATTTTCAGCTTGTGCTTAGAAGGGGTGTCTAAGACCAGCAGAGGATTCACAAACTGCCAAGCAGGAACCGTAGAGAGCAGGGCCGTCAGAAGAACACCACT
>CAKZPV010000003.1 GCA_937139405.1 uncultured Nitrospirota bacterium | reverse complement strand
CGCATAAAGATGAGCCAAGCGTGAAGCGATAAAACCACCCTGTATATTACCTAAGACGAGCGTAGGATAACCCCCCTTGTATTGCAAAAGCCCCCAAAAACACGATCACTCAAAAAGCCCCGTGGTGGCCGCTACAAAAAATACCACAAAGCCATGGGGGCGACGGCCGTTTCACTGTCCAGAGTGTTTTCAAGTGAAAAGGAAAGATGCGAATAAATTAAATTGGACTTCTTTTGCTAATATCGCTCAAGCCAAAGCAGATAAACGAAGGGCCTGCAAAAATTGTTTTCACTGATTTGTCGTAAGTTAAATTATCACACACTAATATACGCTGGTGGCCCTTTTTCTTTATCTATAAATGGCACGGAATCTTTCAATTTAAATGGCCCTCCGCCACGGGCATGAGTTTCATAGCTTAAATTTTAAATAATTTGTCATCCTGACTAAGGGACAAAATTTCGAACTGGCTAATATCTATATCAATTGGCAGTTTATCTCTCAATACCGGCAATACGTACTGACAATTAATTTCACCGACAATCTCTGTTAGTAAGTTAGTAATCTGATTAGCGTGTACGTTTTCAATTTGATCTTGCAGCACAAAATGAAGACATGGGATATCTAGTTTGTCCGCAAATTTAATATAAGCCAAATCAAACGAAGCCATTTGGCTTTTTTTACTTCCCGTTCCTGGGTTACCTTCAATATTTCCAATCTCAAATTTGTATACCCCATCTACTGGATCCGCGCTTAAGAGTGAGTGAACACCGTCCAGCCTACTAGAGATGTTAGAGAAAAAAGTATTAAACTCTTCAATTCTTTTTTGTATTAGGTCATCCTTTGAGTATATTTCACTGTTTATATCATCCAAAGTATTTTGGATATCTTCCAAGTTGCTAACGGTTTTTTCCCATAGCCTTTTTTGCTCTTCAAGGGTGCCTTTTGTTTCATGATAATCATTCAACTCCGCTATAATTCCTTCTAAGCCCTCTACGGTATCTGACTTACTCAGCTTATCTGAGAGTGTTTTTTCTTTCACCAATAATGAACTTAAATCTCTACGATTTTTACCTATTGCCGCATCTAAATCAGGTAATTCTTCAGAAATAAAACTAATCTTTTGTTCAATCATCTTATTGTGAAATATCAAAGTATCCTCAAATGTCCTTTGGATGTCTGGAATAAATGATTTGGCCTTTGCATACATCATCTTTATTTTTTGAACATCCAATTCGGCGAAATCACTCTCTAGATCTATTTTACTTTCTGCAATTAACTCTCGCCTCAATTCCAAACGAGATATCCTGCTAGAAACTGAATTTATTTCTGATTTCACAACATTAAGAGCATCTAATTCTTCTTCATATTGTTCATTTAAGTTAAACGAAGCTTTCCTCTTTGAGAGGGCTACTATTTCCTTATTTACAATAATTAGGGATTGGTTGATCTGAGATAAATTGCTTTCTTTTCTCAATCTTTCCTGAAGTTTTTTTTCAATATTTTGCTGACGTACAAGTTTATCTTTTGATAAATCAACGTCTATTCCGAACCAAAAAAGGTATAGGGCTTCATATGCAACATCAGTTACCACATTAGGAGCCAAAACTCTTATTGTGTTAATTAGCTTATTTTTCTCATCGCGTATATTTTTTGATTTTAGCTGTTTGAACGAGGGTTTTTCGGAAGTTGTTTTAAAAATAAGTTCCTTCAACTTTTTAGTAAACTCTGGATTTGTTAAGGGTTCACCATTAATAGTTTGGATCTTTTCTTTGTAAGCCAAAAAGTTTCTTTGAATAACAATCTTCGTTGAATTTTCGTCTTCTATATCTTCGATAAGAGTTAAAGTAATAACTATTTTCTTATCTTTTAAAAATTTTTCAACAACCGCATTAGTAGTTTTAAATTCAGGATCTACATAAATATTCCTACCATGGCCATCAAGACAGAAATCAATAAGTCTTAAAACGGTTGTTTTTCCTACACTGTTTCCAGATTCAGTTTTTTTACCTGAACTAGATTCATCTACAATCAAATTTATCCCTTTATGAAAAGGAATATCTCTAATGAGATGTTCGTCATATTGAATAGTCAATCTACTTAAAAACACTTCTTGATGTTCCCTTTTTCAGAATTATCAATAACCCCAAGAAGGTAAAGCCAGGCTAACGTATGAGAGTATAAATTTAATGATACTGGCTCAGATAGATTTACCTTCTGAAAAATATCAAAAAAATCGACCGTATCACTATCTTCAGCCGAAAGGGCTTCGATAACTTTTGCACCAAGATGATAGAAATCTCTTTTGGGGTTTACATCTTTACTTACTATCATTTGGTGGCGGCTCCTCTAATATTTTGCAACGCATAAAGGCGTCAACCAAAACTAAATTAATCCCCAAAATAACATCCTCGTCCCACAATCCAGATCCCTCTAACTTTGAGTATAATTCGTTATATACATCATCAATAATATTGTCTGAATTTTCCCTGATGGAATTCATTATATTATCTGAATCGAGGATATAAGATCCCTTTACCTTTAAATAAATGAGATTTATGTTTTTTAGGATTTTCTCTTTCTTTAATGAACCTTGGGATTCCAGCTCATCATATAATGTGTTGAGTTTTTTATGATAAACCTTGTATTCGTGTATTAACGCGGCATGTCTCTTAACCGAGTTATGAGTTATCTTAACTTTCGGATTGTAAGGAACAAGATTTTCTTCAATAGGAGGATCATCAAAATCTATGCTGGCGATTGCATTGATAGTATTTTTAAGCATTGAAGGATTACTTTTAAAGTTTTGCTGTAAATAAGCACTTTCGTGGTCTCTTTTCATTCTTTGCAAAATATCGACAGGATATTTTTCTACGTCGTTTGTTTCGTCATGATGTTGTACACAAAGTAGGATAAGGTTTGGGTAATCAGCTCGTTCCAAATCGGTCATGCTATCCCTATATCTTTCTCCTCCCTCACTAGCCGCTTCTATGTGACAAATATTAGAATCTTTCGCATTCTTTGAATTAACGAGTGTTATTTCACAACCTGGAAAGGCACACTGATTTCCTGAAAGTGCGAATAATATTTTTATGGTTTGAGGAGTATATCTTCTAGCCGCATTGCCCATGCCGTTCCTTTAAATCCTTAATGTCTAAATTGGGTAGGTAAAAGAAAAACTTTATTTTTTGTAGTTTATAGGCATATCTTCGCACGCACCAGTAGAGTCTGGGATTTTACACAATGACGATTATCACTTGCCTCGGTTCCACTCATCGTAGACTTCCTGATCAATGGTGGCAATCAACACCCCAATGTCATCGGTATGGTCAACATCCTTACTCTTCTTATCGCTAAAGGCGAGTGTTGCATAGGGCGGGAAATCTTCGGTAAAGGGGTACTCTTCTTCCTTGCCCGGTGGCGGTTTGATGACTTCGACCTTAAGGTTTTTTAGGGCTTCGGGGTCGTCTTCTACCTCGGGCCACAGAAACCCTCAATGAACACAATAATGTTCGGGATCGAGCGCGAGTAACGCTTTGAGATCTTTGAGGGTTGTTATATGGACCATTAAACAGGAAGTGGCTCCATTTCGGGAAACCGCTTCACTTTGATCGATTTAGCGGTCTTTTCGACATTGGCCAGATCATAGGCCATTTGCATGCGCATCCAATGTTCCACAGTCGAACCAAAGGCTTTGGACACACGGACCGCCATTTCCGGCGAGAGTGAGGTCTTTTCATTGGTCACACGGGACAAGGTTTGCCTCGTCACGCCGAGGCGCTCCGCAGCCTCGGTAATACTGAGGCCCGAGGCCTCGACTGCATGTTTGATAATCTTGCCCGGATGTACGGGTTGTTTCATCGTCATAATATTTACCCTTCGTTTGTCTTCAATGATAGTCCACTAAATCCACGTCAAAGGCGCTGCCATCTTTGAATCGAAAGATGATCCGGTGATTCCGCGACACGACCACGCTATAAAACCCTTTCAGGTTTCCGGTGAGCCGATGAAAGCCCAAGCCTGTAACATCCAGTTCTTGGACGGTTTCGGCGGTGTCCAAGATCGAAAGATACAACTCAGCTTTGTCGGCAATATCCGTGCGAAGACTGCTCCGATCGCCTTTGTCGTAGAGCTTTTTTAAGCCTCGATGCTTAAAATTCTCAATCATTTGTTATCGTAACACGTAACATGACATGTTACAATAAGTTTTTGTGGTGGAAGTAAGTGATTGAAGTGGCTGGCGAAAAAGACGTTTAATTTTCCGTAGGTTATATTATCACACTCACCAGTGGGCTCTATATTTATAGGTGTTTGGTTTTATTAACATATAAATCCAATATGTACTTGATTTATTTGAGAAATGATTTTATTTTCACATAAATCTTGCTCTACTGTCCCTTCTAAGAAATAGGAGAAAATGCTCCCATGAGACCCAAGCACTTGTTTCTATTATCACTTATTATCATTTTTTCGGGATGTGCATCATGGTCTGTACCAGATACGTTGGGTGACCCCAAGAATGCACAGTCATTTGGGTACCATCCAATAGATCCACTGCCCGTAAATTTAAATGTTACTGGTAGTGGGAGTCCAGATAACGAGCGATTGTTAAAGGCTCTGCCTGATGAAACAATGCGACTAGCCATCGGGAAAATTGAGGGAAATGGTGGGATTACATACGGCCCAGCTCAAGCAGGCTATAAAGGTAGTAGTTATGTAGTTGTTGTTGATTATATAAAATTTAATACGCGGTCTTTTGGCGTCAAATTGGAGGATTCGGCAGATGCAGAAGTTAAAACTAAGTTTGCTTCTCTTGCACCAAATCCAGCCGAAGCCGATGTGATCGTTCCTGTTTATATCGGCGTAGGCTTACGATTAACAGCCAACATTACGGTAAACGAAGGGTCGGTAAATCTTGGAAGTTTATTTGCACTAGGAGTAGCAGCCCAGAGTAAAAAGGTATCGGGTACTCTGGTAGTACAAACCCTTGGTCTTAGTGGAGAAAGCATTTCTACTATCATCCCTATGCCAAGTGAAATAAATGCTTCAACGATACAAAATGCTCTGCTTGCACTTGGGGCAATAAAAGCAAAAATGTATGATACGGGTACTATCGTTACTCCAAGAGTGGTGGGTGTTTACAACAATTTAGGAGGTGGAGAAAAAACCATAAATGGCTTTATTTCCTCTATGCTTCAAAAACCTCAAATATTAGACATTCCATGAACTTTTAAAGCATTTGTGCTGAGGGAAGCGATACCATTCGGGGTAATAAAGCCACCTACCCTGTTAAATCGCCTATACAAGCCTTCATGGCGTTTAATCGTACAACAATGGTCAAACAGAAATATATCGTCTTCCAGATACTCAGCAAAAAAACGAAACGCCGCGCCGGGCTGTATGGCCGCTTGAGGCACTGTCTGAGCTACGCCGCTTCGTCGCGTTCATCCTCATCCAATTCCAAGACTTTGGCTGTCGCTTGCTGGGATACCGCTGATAGGGCAGCAAGGTTTTTGGTGCCAAAGCTATTGGTCGTTTTCCATTCGTCCCCATCTTTATAACTTCTCTCGATCGTGGCGGTGTGAAATGCGCCCTCTTCTCCTTCATTTCTAAAAATCGCGGCGCTGACACCGCCAATTTTAATACGTGCTACAGGGTGGTTCGCCATTCGTCATACTCCTACTCAGTGGTTGATTGATGACACCACCTAGCCAGATTCGGCGCAGGTCGTCCAGCAAAAAAAACCAAAAAGAAAATCGGGTCTATGTCCCCTGCCCGCCCGGAAAAGAAAAATGGCCTCACGCTAATTTTTCGAGGAAAGATATGCCTTTGGAAGACAAAAAGCCTGACATGCCTTCGGAGCCGACCCTTACACCACAAGCGCCAGTCCGAGCAGGTG
This sequence comes from uncultured Nitrospirota bacterium, assembly GCA_937139405.1. Classification (GTDB taxonomy): domain Bacteria; phylum Nitrospirota; class Nitrospiria; order Nitrospirales; family UBA8639; genus Nitrospira_E. The sequence continues at coordinate 309,860 of CAKZPV010000003.1, read as the reverse complement.
TCGAGAGCAGAAGCGCAAGCGACTCTTGATAGCTGAGAGGATGGGCTAGGGTCTATCCGGCGAAGAAGGATTACACAAGACCGAGGTTTCTATAATTCCGTGGTCTTTAACCCATGCCTCTCTGAAGGCAAAACGATATTCAATACAAAATACCGTGGTCTGATTTTTGCGACCCCCTACCCTCACAAGCGTATTTTCTTATCTGATCTTTTCATAAGTTTTTTTGGATGGAAGGTCACAAGGTTTGTTCTTTTGTGACCACTTCTTTTCTGTAGGCCGTCTTCGGGGCAAAGCGAATTTTCGAGCGGAGGGTGGGTGCTTTTTCTTTCGGGTTATCCTCAGATTGGCGTAAACAACTACAGGTAAAGTTATAGGTATAATTATCACCCAATCTGAAATCACGCACACATTTTCATGGCAGCAAGCAAAGTCCGTCAGTCTGCCATGTACATCGATGCTACAATCATGGTGGTGCCGTCTCGGTTAGGGCGCCCACTTAGCCGCTACACACTCTTACTTAGCAGAATAACTCGTCATGAGGTTACGGTAATTAGGAATGTGGTTCGAAAACAAGGCACCTAATCCCTCAATGTCATTTCGCCAATCACGATGAAGTTCACACGCCATGCCAAACCAGCTCATCATCTGCGCCCCCGCGGCTTGCATTCGTAACCACGCGCTGTGACGGGTGACCTCGTTGAAGGTGCCGGAGGCGTCTGTGATCACAAACACGTCGTAACCTGCTTCAATCGCCGAGAGGGCGGGAAAGGCCACGCACACCTCAGTCACAACCCCAGCAATAATGAGCTGTTTACGGCCTGTTTTCTTCACCGCATTCACAAAGTCCTCGTTGTCCCATGCGTTGATGTTCCCCGGACGGGCAATATAGGGCGCTTTCGGAAACATCTCTTTCAACTCGGGAACCAAAGGGCCGTTGGGACCTTTTTCAAAGCTGGTCGTCAGGATGGTCGGGAGGTTGAAATATTGGCCGCACGCCGCCACGGCCAAGACATTGTTCTTGAACTCACCGGGCGAGAAATCTTGAACGAGGGAGATCAGTCCAGCTTGATGATCCACCAACAATAAGGCGGCCTCATCTTTGGAAAGGCGATTGTACTGGTAGTTTGATGCCATGGTGTGAGTCCTTTTTGCATAAAGTTAATTATGATGGTTATCCAAAAATATCAGAAACGTCCGGCACGATAATCGGTCATGGCCTGAAGAATCTCTTCCTGTGTGTTCATCACGAACGGTCCCTGCCCGACAATTGGCTCGTCAATCGGTTCTCCGTTCAAGACGAGAACCATCGTGTCGCTCGTAGCTTCCAGCGCAAGATGGTTCCCGTTCCGTTCGAACAAAGCCAGCTCTTTCTCATTGAGGGGTTGCGTACCATTCATTAGAAGCGTTCCCTTCAAGACCAAAAGCGTGGTGGTGAATCCTTCTGGCAATGCTAGATCCATTTGCTTTCCTGTGTTGAGGTGGATGTCCCAGACATTGATGGGGGTGAAAGTCTTCGCTGCCCCCCTCGTTCCCTGGCAATCACCCGCAATAACTCTGACCGTGCCGCCGTTGTCTGAAAGTGTCACGACCGGAATATCGCTGTTGACAATTTCCTGATACCGCGGCTCGCTCATTTTGTCTTTTGCAGGCAAATTGACCCAGAGCTGGATCATCTCCAACGTGCCGCCCTTTTGGGTAAAATCGCGTTCATGCATTTCTTCGTGGAGAATCCCCCGTGCGGCCGTCATCCATTGGACATCGCCCGGTCCGATTTTTCCGGCATTCCCCGCGTTGTCGCGGTGTTCGAGTTCCCCTTGATAGACAATGGTGACTGTTTCAAACCCACGATGTGGGTGTTGCTCGACTCCTCGTGGTGTGTCTGAAGGGTCGAATGCCATAGGGCCCGCATAATCGAGCAGAAGAAAAGGGCTCAGCTCCTTTCCCTGATCGTCATACGAAAACATCGTGGTGACGGGAAACCCGTTCCCGACCCAATGCTGCTCAGTTTTTTGTTTTATCTTTACAAGATCTTTGGCTTTCATCGTCATGAGGTTCTCCCTTTTTGTCGTGTAGGGACGGTTTAAAGAGTTTCTTTTTTAATGTCTCAATGATATATAAATCTTACACGTTCCTTATTCAAGTACGGTCCTAAAGGATACCGCCAAGACCAAAGGAGAACTTGATGTCCGTTAAGAATGTCTCTTGCCCTGTAGAAGCGACTATGGAAGTCATTGCGGGCCGGTGGAAAATATTAATCATTCATCAGTTGCTTGAGGACACTAAGCGGTTCAATCAATTGCAGCGAGAGTTGGGCGGCATCACTCATCGCACACTCGCCAAACAATTACGTGAAATGGAAGAACGGGGGTTGATCAAACGAAAAGACTACCAAGAGATTCCACCTCGCGTGGAATATTCGCTGACGTCTCTTGGACGCTCACTCGAACGCGTGTTGCTGGCCATGCATGCATGGGGGGAATACTACGGACGGATCGCATCACGTAAAAAATGAGTATACCACTAATACACGTACCCATTTTTCGATCTGCCACTACTGTGAGAAAACTGACATTCCATATTGACGATTAACTCAGCATCGAATGCCCGCATTGGTTGTGAGCGGGCATTCACATTTTCCTGAATAACGGTTATTACGCAGCCTGAAAAGTTTGAAGGTAGTCATCCCATATCATGGCCAAAGTATCAGTGTCGAGAATACGTAATTCTATAAGCTACAAGATCACTTACAAACTATCACGATTGAGCTTTTTCCAGATTTCAACACGAGCAATGTCCGCATAGATGTCTCAAGACTCTGGCTTGTGACTACCTCATCATGCCTTATGGCCCACTCTGATAGAGAAGAAATCGGACTTCGCCTTTTTGAAGCTGAAGGTGCGAGGGAGAATCACGTTCATTGTCATTCAAACGACTGCCTCCGGGATTAAGAGCGACTGTATATTTCCCAGGATTAATCCATAATCGCGCTAATTGGATTTCACCTGGAAGAGTTCGCCAAGAGCGAATATCCGCTTCTTCGGTGGCCAAAGCAAACACGCGTGCCAGCCCTCCGACCAAGGGGCCCACCCAATCCCGATTCTTCTTACCAACTGCTGTACGAGCTCCAAAGGCAATGCCTTCTGCTGCAGCCATTTTGACAGCCGTCCTCGCTACGGCTCGCAGGACCAAACCATCGTATCCATCAGACAACGTTTTTTCGGCTACGGCATTGATATCATACATGCGTTGAGACTGCGCGCTAAAAGTGCTTCTTTCATTTTTCATTTGAATCGTGTGAAGCGTCCTTGATTTGTCGTGCATTGTAAAGCGAGGCAAGGCAATGCGAGCAATTCTCCCATGAATGCCATAGAGTAACGCCTCCCCTCCTCTCGTTCTCCGTGTACTGCGACCAAACCCAGGTTTGGCGATTGCCACGAGACGAAGGGCATCTAAACTCACTGGAACGTCGATAAACAGATCTTCTTTCTTGGGCCCCTGTCCCTGATACGTCACTATCAGTATTTGCGCAAGATTTCGATCATTTCCCAATTCTGCTTGAGCGGCGACTTCCGGATATTTCTGTTGATAGCGTTCCACTTCATCATGCAACCCCAATCGATTGGCTGTTCGAATAAGGTCCGCTTTGAGAACATCTGGAAGAACCACCCGCGACCATACTACACTTTCTGCATAGACCTGTTCTGCTTTCCGATATCCTACATAGGCATTATTGGTATCGCCAACCAGGTCATATAAGAGTCCAACCAAATACCGTGCAAACGGATCTTCATGATAGTCATCTTTTCCTTCAACGTTATCGCTCAAGACATTTAAACGATGATCAATTCTTCTTCCTTCCACTAACGCATTATTCCATTGCTGTTGTGCCGCGTAATTTAATGCCTTCACCACATTGATCATGACATGCTCATGCGCGGCTCCTTCGTATGGTTGCCGTGCTTCGTTGACCAAAAGCGAAGACGCTTCATCGCGAAGACGCTTTGTATACAGATCCTCAACGAGGAGATGCGCTTGTTCTAGTGCGGCATTGCTCTCTGCATATCGACCCGCTAAATGGAGGACCATGCCGTGATCCATGAAATACAGGAGTTGGCTTTTGTTGCCATACTCGTCCTTTGCCGATTTCATGATTTCGACAGCCTGTTCCGACTGCCCTGCTAGCAGACTGCGCTGCACTCCAGCATAATGCGACATCGGCCCACTACATCCTATGAGCAAGACATTGCCCAGCACCAACCAAACCATCTGCTGAAGAATGGTTAAAAGAAACCCGCTACGCAAAAGCGCTTTAAAAGAAAAGGGGGAAATGAATCGAGGGAAACGAGGAAGAGAAGATTGAGAGATCTGCCGTGTGCGGGACAATGGCACGAGGATGCAAAGACTTAAAACAGAAGACGCTTGCGTTCCACAACTTTTTTGATTTTTTTCTGCCCATACCACGATTTGATATTATTTTCTAAATCAATTAAATCCAAATCGACTTGATAATAGACGGCTTTCGTCCCAGCGGATTCATCCACAATGGTGGCAATCGTGCCTTTCATCATGAAATCAGCACCCAGTTCTTGTCCGGGACGTTTTTGAGTATCTTCGCGAGAATAGACAGCTTGTTCCTTGCGTTCTTCTCGAATTTCTTCGCGTTCACTCTTGCTCGCCACGAAGACAATTTTCTGAGAATTGGTCATTTCACGTTCTAAGTCTGTGACAAACGTCACCACGTCGATATGTTCGTGACTTTTATTAAGAACCGTTCCCACAATGACAACCGGCTCTCGTCCCTTGGCACTCATGAATTTCTCTAGCCATGGGCGATTCACCATTTCCTTCATCATGGTTTCAGCAACTAATTTAGAGTCTGTATCATTCCATCGCCCACTCAAATCTGTCACCACTCCCGGATCGACTCGGGTCACGCGTTTTTCCTTGCCACAGCCCATGACCATGAACAGGCAAAGAATAACCCCCATAAAGCCAAAGATTGGCATCGAACGTGGCATGAATAACAACTTGGAATCCATTATCTACCTGTTGAGGATTGGCATCACTTTACAGAAAGGCATTCAATCTATCCCGACAATGAAAAAACCCCTCAATTTTTCACGATTTTCATTCCCGAAATACTCAGAAAATGCTAGCATTGCCCCCACAACCTGTCAAGAAAATCGGGATGATTCTTCGCTAGACAAACTGAATCATGCGGTTCTGGCTCAATATTTTTCTAGCATTATTGAACGACAATATAATTATGAAGGATGAACGTGATATTCTTTCCTCTTTACCAAAGACTGTAGAGGATCCTTCATGTCAAAATTGAGCTTGTTCACGCTAGCCCTCCTGTTGCTGTGTTTTTCATTTTCTGCCTTCGCTTCCGAACCGGCAGATTCCCAAATCAAGGGAGCCTTGGGTGATATCACACGCTTTGAGTCCCAATTTCCTGGGACCACCGAACCCCGCAAAAGTGCCGTTTATCGCGCACTGAAATTGTTGCAATTAACCCGTGAGCGCTTAGATAGCTCTAAAAACCAGACCCATCAATCATGGCAATTGGCCAATACACGACTGACAACTCTCGTCAACCGCTTGCAGGCAACCCTCAAGAAAAATGAAAGTCCCAATACATCCTCTCAGACTCCTAGGACAGGCCGTGCCAAAAGCCGCCCTTCTACCGACAGCCCCACAGTGAAGACTCCTAGCCAACAGAAAGCTTTGATCTCGCAAGACCTGGTTCGGATTAAAAAATTAGGGCGTGACATTGCCAGTACGACTCAATCTCTCGATCAAGGTGGGCCCAAGCCATTTCAAGATCCCGCCTACGTCAAAAAATTTGATTCCGCATCAGCACGTTTTCACCAAACCTTACAAAAATATTCAGCCTTTCCAGAAAACCCCGGCGTGCAAAAAGCTACATCTGAATTAGAAAAACTGGATGGCATGATTCTCTTTGGAAAAGAACAAGCCAACATAGCCCTTCAAGAACTCGGGACGGTACAAACGACACTGACTTCGTTGCAAGCGAAGATTCGTGATAGGGGACCGCCTGAGGCTCCAACACTGCCCTATACGAGCAAAGGCATTTCCGACTGGATTGAACAGGCCAAACTTGTACGTAGCCGTGCTATTACTGATTATCGTCATTTGGAGGTCATTCAAGCAAAAGCCTGGCTGCCATTAACGAGAGGGACGATTGAACAGGGAGCTGCCTTTGATATGCAAGATGTTTCTCGCCTACTGTCCGGCTTACAGCGAGATATTCAAACCATTGACGAAACGTTGAAACAACTTGAAGCAAACCTCAATCTCCAGGCAACGGCAATTGGAAGAACATTGGAGTGGTTCAATAAACTTGACCCAGCAGATTCACATGCGAGGAGAAATTCATTTCTTGGTCAAGGCAATGAAGCAGAAGCCCTACAAACCTTAGAGAAAGAATTGCAAGTTGCCAAAGCGGCAATGACATTTGACAAACAGCTCAATAGAGAGACCTTCGCACAACGCCAAGTGCTCGTGAACAAAATCGAACAAGCCAAGACACACTACCTCGCTCAGCGTGCACAAGCACTCAAGCTCGCACGCATGCCTCAACCAGAATCAACCAATAGCACGCTATTACAGATCGCTCGAGACACGCTGGCAAAACCTGACTATGCTGTCGGTGACATTCTTCGTTTAGTTATCAACAGTGACAAAGTTCAACGAGAGAAAGAAACGAGCGAAGTGGAGATTGACGAGGTCGATGTAAGCCTAAGCGGCGATGTCAAGCTATCCGGCACAAAAACAATGACTCGATATCAATGGGAACAATTTCAAGTCGCAACAGCTGAACCCGTTGGCGATACATTCTTTATTTTTTATAATACATTGAAGTATTTCACTGCAGGCGCCACAACCACACCGCTCAACCGCTGGCTTTTGAGCGCTCGCATTCAAGGAAGTGAGATCCCAAGACAGAATATTGATCTTCAGTAACGACTGAAGAAAAATTTTGCAGCGCTATTATATACATTATATATTTCCTGACATTCCCCTTCTTACCTGAAGAAGGCATGTCGTCAACAAAAGGGGGATTCAGTGGCTGACGTGAAATTAGAAGATGGGATTATTCGAATTAAAGAACTCGATATTCAAGATGCGAAAGCTGCTAAAGTTTTAGCGGAATATCCGGAAGCGCGATGGGCAGAGATCACTCGTCGAGCCTTAAAAATTGGATTAGGATATTTACAAGGTGGTGCCCAGGACTGACCTGAACAGCGAACGTGTATTCTACAGGCGTAGCCGTGAAGGGGTTGTTGTCATCGAAACAACATGATTGAGAAATTGTCGTACCTTGACGTCGCCTTGATTGATCTTGATATCTGACAAATTCACATAATGCAGTTGTAACCTCTTGGCAAACTTCTTCTGATCGCTAGAAGGAACATTGAGAATTTCTTGGAAAGCTAACAAGTATTCTCCTTCTCCTCGAGCAATATCCTGCAAAAGATTTTCATAGTTCACCGAAATAAACGCTCCAGCATGTCCTCCCTGCTTCACAAGTCCTTCTTCAGTCCACCATATTTTCCCAGAAGTGGAGGAGACGAATTCTGTGGTTCCATCCGTTGTGGTATCGGTCGACGCTTTAATTGTGCAACCACTCATGGCAACAATCACAAGAACTCCTAATACAAATCTTGTACATTTCATGACTGATCCTCCACAATGATCTGTATTCGGACAGAATGAACAGCAGACGCTCTCATGAATTTTGCGCAACAGATCTAAATGTTCTCATGTTGAATATTGTATCAAATTATGATCAACGATACCGGCAACAGATAAAATTGGAGACTCAGAGGTCTACCTCTATTGTTCTATGCCTCATTTGCTTCGTATTTCTTCCCACCAATAGCCTAAAGGAAATCTTGGTGACATGAAAACCATGCAGCAAGTGCAAGAAGAAGATCAGCACCGTATGGCCGAGATTAATCAAGATTTTTATCAACGCCTTTGGGCCAACTCAAAATTTTATGGGCCTGAACATTTTAACACCTGGGACGTACTTTCTGAGCTTTGTCGTACAGCCCCACGACGCTTGGAAGTAGGACCGGGTCTCCGTCCACGGCTCCCTATTCAAGGAACAGTCTTCCTTGATACAAGTGAAGTCGCCTGTCAACATCTTCACCATGAGGGTGGGAAGGTTCATATCGGCAGCTTCGAAACCCTTCACTATGTCGAAAGCAGCTTCGACCTCATTTGTCTCTTCGACGTGATTGAGCATATCTCCAACGATCAAGCGGTCTTCAGCAAACTTAGCCACTTACTGACCGACGGCGGCATACTCTTCTTTTCTGTCCCTCTCCATGCTTCTGCTTGGACTTCATTCGATGTTCTCGTAGGACATTACCGCCGGTATAACCCTGAAGATCTACAAATCATACTTGATACACATGCGTTCGATATAGACCGTAGTGCTCCCTTTGGAATGCTCCCCAAAACCAAACTCCTCACACAAATGAGTGCGTGGTTTCTTCGACGACATTATGAGACAGCCATGTCGTTCCATAATCGTTTTTTCTTTCCACTCGGCCTCAAACTTCAAAAAAAGCTTCAATTTAAGCCAGGTTTGACGCATAACGATAACAGCGATGAAGTACTAGTTATTTGTCGCCGTCGTCTTCGCACATAAAATCTACAATTAAGATCAGAAGAAACATTTTCCCACCCTTATCAAACTTCTGAAGCAGGCCTATTTATGTTGACCTTAAGCCAAAATGATCATCTTGCCTTAGAGAAGCACGGATTGTCCGTCTCACAAATTGAAGCGCAATTCCAACAATTGCGACAAGGGGTATCGCCTCTCAACCTAGTCCGCCCTTGCCATCCTAGAGATGGCATCATACAACTTTCTCATCAGCAAGCTAAGGAATACCATAAACACTTTCAGAGCGCTCATGCCGCAGGACGTGTCAGTAAATTCATTCCGGCTTCAGGAGCAGCCACTCGCATGTTTAAAGATCTGCTTCAGTTTTTAGAACAGGTATCATCTTCGCCGCCTACCGTAAGCAACGACGCTCTGCTTCCTGAGAAGATTATCCAATCCTGGAAAAACCTCCATCAATTTCCCTTTATTGATGACCTTCGGCATTACTTTGACATGCAAAAAAAAGATTTTGATGATCTATACCAAAGAAAACAAATAGCCACGCTTTTTCAAACGCTCTTAGCTCTTCCTGGTTTGGCCTTTGCCAATCTCCCCAAAGCCTTACTTCCTTTTCATCAGTATCCAGACGGTACTCGTACAGCTCTCGAAGAACATGTCCACGAGGCCATGATGTATGCCCCATCAGCCTCTACCCACATTCAGATACATCTTACTGTTTCAGAACAATTTGAAACACAAGTCAAGGCTCACATAGAAACAATTCAGCAAAAAATGTCCTCAAAGGGATACAAAATAAAGATCACCGTCTCTTTTCAAAAATCCTCAACGGATACCATTGCACTTGATGCGCACGAGCAACCTTTTCGAAATCAAGAAGGCAGCCTCGTCTTTCGACCGGGAGGTCACGGTGCTTTACTTGAGAACTTGAATGACTTTCAGGGTGATATCGTCTTTATTTCCAATATCGACAATGTCGTCCCCGATCATCTCAAAGGAGAAATTGTTGAATGGAGAATGTCATTGGCTGGATATTTGCTTGAGTTACAAGAACAAATTTATCGCCATCTCAATCTACTCGCATCAGCTCAACCAACAGTTGTTGAGAAAACCAAAGGGTTTGTCCAAGACCAACTCCACTATCATCTCCCAGCATCCTTTAATGAACTGAGCCTTTCTGGCCAAGCCGAAGAACTCAAACAAATCCTTAATCGCCCTCTGCGAGTTTGTGGCGTCGTTCCGAATACAGGCGATCCGGGCGGCGGCCCCTTTTGGGTTCAACATTCTGATGGGTCTCAGTCTCGTCAAATTGTGGAACAATCTCAAGCTGACCCTGACTCTCAAATACAACAGCAACTCTTTGCATCTGCTACACATTTCAACCCTGTTGATCTGGTCTGTGGCGTGCGAGATTACCAGGACAAGCCGTTTAACCTTCTCAAGTTTAGCGACCCAAAAACGAGCTTCATTTCTCATAAGACCTATGAAGGCCGCCCGCTTAAAGCTTTAGAATGGCCAGGACTGTGGAATGGCGGAATGGCAGATTGGATCACCCTCTTTGTGGAAATTCCCCGTTCAACGTTTAATCCAGTGAAAACATTCTTAGACTGGCTTCATCCCAACCATCAACCACCCTCCTAAGATTCTTAATTTCTGGCAGCAATAAAAACCACACTCTCACGAGATTCTTGAAAGAATCATGAAGTTCTTCCCCGTTCTTATTCAAGAAAATATTTTTTCCTAAAAGTTTTCTTTGATTACCCCGTTCACACTCAGATCTTTCCAATTCTCAACCGACAAACATAAGAATTGTTTGCGGCACCCCATCATTTTACACATTGGAAATTATCATGACGGATCAAGAATTTTTCTCCTTATGGCAAAATCTCGGATTCCCTTGTAAATCCCATCCTTGGCATGGCGTAGAAATTGGATCTGAATCTCCTCATTGCGTAACGGTCTATATTGAAATTGTTCCCACTGACAACGTGAAATATGAACTCGACAAAAAATCTGGGCACTTACGAGTGGATCGCCCACAACGGTATTCCAACGTCTGTCCAACGTTGTATGGTCTTATTCCTCAAACGTACTGTGGCCAATCGGTGGCAGAATTGAGTGCTCAACAAACCAACAGGCCGGGCCTAGTTGGAGACCATGATCCCTTGGATATTTGCGTCCTCACAGAAAAAACTATCACGCATGGGGACCTTCTCCTCGAAGCCATACCTATTGGTGGTCTTCGTATGATTGATGGAGATGAGGCTGATGATAAAATTGTGGCCATCCTGAAAGGCGACGCGATGCACGAGCAATGGACAGACATCAAAGACTGCCCCGTGTCGTTCGTCGAGCGACTGATGCATTATTTTCTCACTTACAAAGATGCCCCTGGCTCAGAAAAAAAGAATTGCGAAATCACCCATGTGTATGGACGCGAAGAAGCTCACGACGTCATTCGGCGCAGCCAAGCCGATTATTCTGGTAAGTTTGGGAAATTACAGAATCAACTAACATCTCTTGGAACCACATTAAATTAATACCTTTCTTATTTGTCTACTACTATTTTCCCCTCACCAAAAAGTCTCTTTTTTCTCCCCATTCTCTCAATTTTCCATGAATTTCTAGAACAGTCTAGCGGCCCGACTTGAAGGTGAGCGCGAGGCACAGCATAATGGGACTCTTATAGAAGCCAAATTACGATATGCTTTTTGATTTATCGAATATGTTCCCAACAAAAAGGAGCTTCCCATATGAGTGAGAACATTGAGACTCTGCAACGGTCCTCCAAAGTCATCCCTTCACCTCCTGCACTGAAAGCTCAAGCCCATATCCAAGATTATGAAACGGCATACAAAGTTTCCATTGCAGACCCGGAAAAATTTTGGGAGGGCATTGCGAAAGAACTGCATTGGTTCTCCCCATGGAATAAGGTTTTAGAATGGAACTACCCCTGGGCCAAATGGTTCCTAGGCGCAACCTGTAATATTTCCTATAACTGCTTAGATCGTCATGTCCAAACTTGGAGAAGAAACAAAGTTGCCGTCATTTGGGTTGGGGAAAAAGGGGAAGAACGGATTTTCACCTATGCCGAACTCTATCGACAGGTTAATAAATGCGCCAATGCCCTCAAAGGCCTCGGACTCCAAAAAGGTGACCGCGTTACCATTTATCTGCCAAAAATTCCTGAACAAATCGTAGCCATGTTGGCGTGCGCTCGCATAGGCGTCATTCACTCAGTCGTCTATTCAGGGTTCAGTGCTCCAGCTCTTCAAACGCGCATTCACGATTGCGAATCTAAAGTGGTCATTACGGCCGATGTGGGTTATGACCGCAGTAAAACCATTCCTCTCAAACCTGTCGTGGATGAAGCTGTGGCCAACTGTCCAACAGTTGAAAAGGTGGTCGTCATTCAACGAGAATCCACACCCTCTCCCCTCCAATCTCCAAGAGAAATTGATTGGGACGAATGGATGAAAGATCAATCCACGAAGTGTGAAGCCGCCCAGCTAGACTCAGAAGATCCCCTCTATATTCTGTATACATCGGGAACCACAGGCAAACCCAAAGGCGTCTTACATGTCCACGGGGGCTATATGGTTGGGACCTACATTACAACGAAATATGTGTTCGATCTCAAAGAAGAAGATGTGTTCTTTTGTGTGGCCGATCCTGGGTGGGTCACCGGTCATAGCTATATCGTCTATGGCCCGCTCTTAAACGGCGCGACGATTCTCACCGCCGAAGGCAAACCCGACTATCCTAATCCAGGCCGATGGTGGGATCTCATCGAACATTATGGTGTGTCAATTTTCTACACGACGCCCACGGCCATTCGCCTCCTGATGAAATATGGAGAAAATTGGCCAGCAAAGTACGATCTTTCCTCCCTCAAAATCCTTGGGTCAGTGGGAGAACCCATTAATCCAGAAGCTTGGGAATGGTTTCATCGGGTCACGGGTGGCACCAAACCTATCATGGATACCTGGTGGCAAACCGAAACGGGAATGATTTTGGTCACCCCGCTACCTTGTGTCGCTCTTAAACCTGGGTCAGCCTCTCGACCTTTTTTGGGGATTGAAGCCGATGTCACTGATCGAGAAGGAAATTCCATTTCACATGGTGGAGGATTTGCGGTGATTAAAAAACCCTGGCCGTCCATGATGCGCACCATCTACAAAGAACCCGAACGCTATGAGCTCTATTGGAATACGATCCCTGGTGTCTACACCGCAGGTGATGTCTGTCATAAAGACGAAGATGGCTACATGTGGTTCATGGGACGAGCTGACGATGTGGTTAAAGTGGCGGGTAACCGAATCGGTACGGCCGAGGTAGAAAGTGCTTTAGTCAGCCATGATGCCGTAGTAGAGGCAGCCGTCATTGGCAAACCGCATAAAACAGCGGGTGAAATGATCAAAGCTTTTGTCATTTTGAAACAAGGAATGGATGAATCCTCTGATCTTATCAAAAGTTTAAAAAACCATGTCCTACAGGAATTAGGAAAAATCGCTGTCCCGCGAGAAATTGATATTGTACCCTCCTTACCAAAAACTCGTTCAGGGAAAATTATGCGCCGGGTTTTGAAGGCTCAGGAACTCGGACAAGATCCCGGAGATATCTCAACCTTGGACGAATAAGCAATGAAAAGAGATAACAACAAACAAGAATAGGGGCTAAAGAAAAGAAGGGATCAATAAATATTTCTAGAAAACCGATAGTTTAAGAAGATGACGATAGTATTTGAGCATAAAACAAGCAGTGAAGGAACACCTTGATTAGCTCTTCCTTCTAGTGCTCCTTCTCCAGATATTATGTCGTACAAAACATATTGTACAAGGCGGGCCGCTCGAAAAATCCGAGAGACGGATGACATCGTATGTTGTCCATCCAGAATACCAATCATTGGGTTTATACTATTTAGTTTGTTTATCCTTAGCCCTCTCATTTTTCTATCAAGTGAGACAAAAAAACAGCCAGAATTAGCTCGACAATCTCTTGTTGAAAAACCACACCTTTCGACCGATGATTCCTCATCAATTTTTGAAATCCCCAACAACAAACAGCATAATTCCTTGCCTGAATAACGAGAAGAAGTAGTAGGAAATACGCTCTTAGATGGCGATGGATTCGATTGTTTGAAGATCCTCTGGCGATAGGTCAAATTGAGTGAGGGAAGCTAGATCGTCTTTCATATGTGTTTCGTTGGTCGTACCGGTAAGGGGGAGCATCCCAATTTGAAGAGCAAAACGAAAGATCACTTGGAGTGGATTCGCCTCTACCCGTTTCGCGATATCCCAGATTTGAGGATCTCGCAACACATCTTGGTTAGCTGTGAGAAGGGAGAAACCTTGATAGATGATTCCCTGAGACTTACAGATATCCCGTACTTTTTTATCCCATCCCATCACAGCATAACATCTGTTTTGCACGACCATTGGTTTCACGGAAGCCTTTTCACAGAGTTCAGATAATTGATCAGCTTGAACGTTGCTAATACCAATCATCTTCGCTTGACCTACTTGATAATATGCTTCCATCCTGCCCCACACATCCCAATCAGATTGGTTTAATCCCCAGCGAGAATAGGGGCCATGTAATACATACGAATCCAAGAAGTCTGTATGGAGATGCTCGAGAGAACTCTCAAACGACTGCTGAACTTGTGTAGGCAGATCAGCAGATTGATCGTATGGAGTGCGATGATCTTGCCCTGAGACGGATGTGAATTTTGTTTGAAGAAACAGCGACTCTCGTTTCACGCCTTTCTTGGCTAACGTTAAGAGAGCCTCACCAACAAGGGCTTCTTGATAATGAATAAGTTGGTTAGCCGTATCGATGGCAGCAAAACCGGAATCAATGGCGGTTTCGACTAAACGCGCGGTTTGATCTTTTTTCCATGCGGTGCCGTACATGAAAGGTGGGATGGACAGATCATTATAGGTCACAAAGGTATCCATATGGGTTTTAACGTTCCTGGGTTCTTGATATCACTTTGGCCCACGTGGCCGAGTCATCCCTTCACACCCGCCCCACCAAGCACATAAAATTTCATAGAGCTGGACAATACCCCATAGAGTAGCAGGAAGCACGATGACAAAAACTGTTACGACCGTAAAAAGCCGCCATAGAGGACGCTTGGATTGAAAGAAAGATTCACCAGCCATAAGACACAGGTTTACAGCAAACCACGTTTCTGAAGGAAATCCTTATCGATAATAGGAGCCGCTGGAGACGGAAGTGTGCCACTAGCTTGAAGGAGACGTTCGACATATTTGCCAATCATGTCCGATTCAAGATTCACTGTATCTCCAATTTGCTTGAGCCCTATGGTCGTGACTTTCGCGGTATGGGGAATAATGGCCACCGCAAATGAATAGTCTGTGACAGAATTAATGGTCAGACTAATCCCATCCATTGTTATAGACCCTTTAGGTACGCAATAACGCATGATTCCTTCTGAAGCTTCCACAGTGAGGGAGATAGCATTACCATCTTGCTCACGAGCCCGCAATATCCCAATGCCATCCACATGGCCCGTCACAAGATGCCCGCCCATTCGCGCATTTAGCTTCATGGCCCGTTCTAGATTGAGCGGTGTTCCAACAGCAATTGTTCCAAGATTCGTACAATTGAGTGTTTCCGTCGAGACATCAACGAGAAAGCTCTGGTCTTCAATTCTTGTGGCTGTCAAACAGGCGCCTGAAACACTCACGCTATCTCCCACTTGTAAATCATCTAAAATGACAGTGGCCAAAATCGAGAACTTGGCACCAGTCAAGCCTTTTTCAATCGCTTGAACCGCGCCCATTTCTTCCACAATTCCACTAAACATATAGTTTTTTACGAATGTTCGTCAGGTTCTTCATCTTTTTTCAATAAGACCGTTTTTACCACAACGAGAAACACCACAATTAACACCACCACACCTAACACCGCCAACGCCCCAATGACGACATCGCCTGTGCCTATCGCTTCATCCATCGTTCTCGTTCCTCCGTTCGACAGGCATTATAGCATGGCCGGTTTCTTGATCCCTATCATCATGACACCAAAATATATCGCCGTGAGTAACAAAATACTGCCAATACAGAAAAAACCTCTGGCATAGCCAAGTTGCCCAATTAATAGCCCTGCTAACAATGGCCCACCAGCATGGCCAATATCCATAATCGTTCCCCGCAAACCCATCCCAGCACCAAGACCTTTCCCTTGAGATAAATCTGCGACCAATGCCGTTGTTGATGACGTCACCACGGCCTCCCCAAATCCAAACACCCCTGCCACAACGAGTAAAAAAACATAGTCTTGAATATGAGGAATTAACATCACCATGAACGCACACAAGCACAAGCCACAAACAATGAAAGGCTGACGCGCACTCCGATCTGAAATACGCCCCATGAAAGGTTTTGAAACAAATGAGGTAAACGCTTGTATGCCAAATAAGACCCCAATCTCCGCGGGATTCAATCCAATGAGCAGACCATATAACGGGAGAAAGGCCATGAGAGTGCCATTGCCAACCATTTTTGCCGCCTCTACCAGACTCGTCATCAAAATGGGAGGGCTCTGACAGACACGCTGAAGACCAGCACGCATTTCTGGCCAGAGCGTCGACAACGAATGGCTTGAAGGAGGCACCAAATCAGACTCCTGAGGAATCAACCAAAAGAAGAAGACAGCTAACAATCCACAGATTCCCGCTAACAAGAATACCGGCGAAAATCCATAGTGATAGACAATAGCTCCACCAATCATGGGACCTAACAAGCCGCCGCCTTGTGTCGCCGAAGTATACCAGCCAAAGGCTTCACCGCGTTGTTGCACAAACCATTCACCAACCATGGCTAAGGCCAAAGGCGTGAACATGGCCGTGGCTAATCCATGAAACAATCGCAGCACTCCTAATGTGGGTAAATCTGAAATGAATGGATAGAAAAATGGTGGAATAGCAAAGGCCAAGACTCCGCCAATCATTAATCGCTGGCGATTCAGCACATCTGAGAGTAAACCCATCGGCAACTTCAGAAAAATTCCGGTGACCGTCGAAAGAGCCACCATCATGCCAACCATAAAAGGATTGGCTCCAAGAGAGTCTGCTAACAAAGCCAGCGCCGGACGGCGAACCATGTCATAGCTAATAAAACAACAAAGCCCCACCACACAGAGATAGACAAATGACCGAGTAGGTTTCATGTCAATCAGAAAAAATGTTTAAAGAAATGTATACTTAATAAGATTGGCTCAACACATGTCGAGCATTCGCCCTGCAGCATTGTTGAGGTGGTGCCCCACGATCCTGACGCTACCAATGGTTCAAGGAACTGTCAACGCAAACAAGCCATTGGCAATCGATACCAAACTTCACTATTTTCACCGAATGATCGCGAGCATTCTTTTCCTTCAAGCCTATTGTTAGGACCAATCCATTGTTATGGTATCTGTATAGGACACATTCACAGAAATGATTCGCCAATTAGCAGAAGAAGGCATTCTCTTCATCCACGTCATCAAGTGGCTTTTTTTAGCAGCCATCGTAGGCGTTCTGGTGGGCACAACGAGTACCGGTTTTGTTCTTGGGCTCAATCTTGTTATTGAGGCTATTTCAAGAGAAACTTGGGCCTATTGGCTGCTCCCACTCGGACTTGCCTTGTCCGCATGGCTCACCTCGGCTCTGGTCCCGGAAGCTGGGGGACAGGGCGTTGAACGAGTCATTCGAGCAATCCATTTACATTCAGGAAAAATGCGGTGGCAAGTTGTTCCAGCTAAAATTGTCGCAACGATCCTCACAATAGGTGCAGGTGGTTCGGCTGGCAACGTCGGACCATGTGTGCAAATTGGCAGTGGTCTGTCTTCCTTTCTAGCTGACCTGCTGCAATTTGATTCGTATGATCGCAAAACATTGGTCATCTGCGGGTTAAGCGCAGGATTTGCCTCTATCTTTGGCGCACCCTTAGCCGGCGCATTTTTCGGGATTGAAGCGCTGTTTGTAGGATCGATAGCTTACCAAGTCCTTTTCCCGTCTGTTGTCGCGGCTCTCGTCGGACATTTAACCGCTTCATTTCTTGGGATACCAGACATGGGTTTTATCGCATCTTCATTTCCCAACTTCGATTCCACCTTACTCCTACTCTCTCTCGCAGCCGGAGGGGTTTTCGGCATCATTTCTCTGATCTTTGTGGAATGTCTCAATGGCGGCAAGCGTCTCTTGTATTACTTCCCCGTTCCTCCTCCAATGCAAGGTGCAATTGGAGGCAGCCTTTTACTTGTAATTGCCTGGCTTGTCTCGCCCGAAGTCTTAGGATTGGGCAAGGAAACGATTCAACGAGCCTTAGAAGGAGGCACCATCATGTGGGCCTTGATTCTTGGGAAAATGCTCACGACAACCCTCACCCTCAATACCGGTGGCAGTGGAGGAATTGTCTTACCCATTTGTTTTATAGGCGCAACCAGTGGGTCTGCACTTGGCTGGATACTCGGCCTGGATCCTAGCCTGTTTGCTGCTTTAGGATTAACTGGGCTTCTGGCAGGAGCCATCAATACACCAATAACAGCTGTTTTGTTGGGCTTAGAATTTTTTGGGACGAGCAGCGTTCCCTATCTCTTGCTGAGCTGTACAATTGCGTATTTACTTTCTGGGCACCGTAGCGCCATTCCTACCCAACTGCTGCAATTCACAAAAGCACCGGCATTACAAGCGCCGCTCAACCAAGAAATAGGAGAACAGGAAATTCAAGAGAAAAAAGAGGTGACGGAAGAAAAGAATCAGAAAAGATAACAACGAAGAAAAGCTACAACTTGTGGATATCAGAAGTCCCATTTTTGGGCTTCAGGCAACGCCGAACTAACCACCAAAACCCCATGATTAACAAATGTAGACTCTCCTTTTTTCTAGGACTGGAAGTTTAGGACAACGCGTCTTGTTCGGTTGGACAAATGGCAATGAGTTCATGAAGTTGTAAATCTTTAACCAGATCGCCAACAAAACCTTGTGGTTCAATCCAGGAAATCCGACGATCTAATTCTTTAAATTGTTGTGAGCACAAGACCAAAAACCCAAGACCAGCACTATCAACAAACGTCAATCCTTGCAAATTTAAAATGAGATGCTCGAATTCCGTATGACAACATTGATTGATAATCGCTTTCACATGCCATCGAGAATGCATATCAAGCCGACCATGAAAATCCACGATGGTGGCGCCTTGACTTCCTCGTACAATTACATCTATTGCCATGATCTTAAATACCTTATCGGCCTATCAGATGGGAGCTTGAAATTTTTTTGAGAACGGTCGGTTTGGTAGCTCGTTGCTGCCACCTCTCTTCTTTCAAGGTCTAATACTTCGCATAATCATCGTTTTTTTGAGTTTCAATGACATAGGCTTTCTTAGTGTTTTTCTCTTTCCACTCCTGATACACTTTCATCCTCCATGCCACCTGCCATTCATCCGATTGACCTTGTCGACATCCTTCGCCGACATCGCTTAACCCCTGTCATTATCTTTTTGACGTCTCGTCGAGGATGCGATGAGGCTATTGATACTTTTCTTCATACGTCATCTGGCGTATCAGCCTCACGCTCCGAGGAAATTCGAGCATTTCTCGAACAATTCGCTAAGGATTTTCCAAGTATCGCAAACCATCCACTGATTCCGGTGGTCCAAGATTACGGCGTTGCTGCCCACCATGCAGGGCATCTTCCTTCCTGGAAAATTGCCATTGAAGAACTCATGCGTCAGGGCTTGCTTGATGCTGTCTTTGCAACCACCACCCTCGCAGCCGGCGTTGATTTCCCCGCTCGCACGGTTGTGGTCAGCCAATCTAGCGTCCGGAAATCCCAAGATTTCACGGACCTAACTGTCAGTGAAATTCAGCAATTAGCTGGCCGTGGTGGGCGGCGAGGAAAAGATTTTGTGGGGTTTGTAGTCGTGACCCCTTCGCCCTATATCGACCTCCACGTCCTGGGCAAAGGGCTAACCGGGCAACCAGAATCAATTGACAGCCAATTTGTGGTCTCCTATCCCATGGTCTTGAATTTACTGAAAGCACATTCTTTAGATCAGATAGAAGGACTGTTAGCCAAAAGTTTTGCGCAGTTTCAATTAAATCAACGAGCAGCCATTCATCAGAACCGTCTAGATGAACTACATGAACAACTTCAACCCTACGGACCAAGAGAATGTGCGGATTGGGTCGCGCAATGGAAGGTTTTTGATCTAGCCCGCCGACGCAAAGCGCACCGACGACCCGCCATAAATACCGATTCTCCATATCTTACGGCATGTTTGCCCTTTCTTACTCCAGGAAGACTGATTGGATTACCCAAAGGTCCAGCCATTATTCTTCGCCACTATCGAAGCCGAGGAATGGGGATACCAATGTTGTCCGTACTTCATGCAAAAGGGACACTTGGAGAATGCCAAGCACAGCGAGTCGCTCAGATCTATGACCAAGTCTATGAATTCCAACCCATTCGGAGCTTGCCATGGTGTTCACCTTCGACACTCAATCAGTTCAAGAATGTCCTGTCTCAATTACCGGCCAGGCTGCCAATCTTGCCAATACTTGAAAACACTCGAGAGCCAGATGACTCTCTTTTAAGCGAAATCTTAACTGATGAATTTGCTTGTCCGACTTGCCCATCTCATGCTGCCTGCAAAAAAGATTTTTCCGTAGCCTCAGGACTCCAATTGAAAGCTCAGCAGGTCACCAAAACAATCCAAGCTCTGCGTGACGGACTCTGGCATCAATTTCAACAAAAAGCTGCTGTTTTACATAAGTTTGGCTACCTGACAGCTCGCCTTGAATTAACCGATGAGGGAGAATGGGCACGTTTGATTCGCATTAATCATTCGTTGCTCATTACCGAACTCATTCGGATGGACGCCTTCTCAGGTATGGCACCAGAGTTATTAGCGGGTGTGATGGCGAGTATTGCCCATGACGATGATCGCCCAAGTTCCTATATGCGTCTCACCCCAGGGCTCGCTTCCATGCTCGTACAAGTTCGACAAGTAGCTGATGCACTAAGTGCCTATGAACCTGCACCTTTATTGCGCTCGGATGTGGCAGCCATCGCCGAACGATGGATTGGCCAAACCCAACATGGTTGGAGCTCATTGGTTCGTTCGACTTCGATGGCCGAAGGCGATGTCTACCGATTGCTAGCCAGGACATTGGAATTTCTTTCCCAAGTCTATGGGCTCAAAGTGACCCACTCAGGCTTGGCAGATGCGGCGCATCAGGCGATGGTAAACATGCGACGAGAAGTCTTGGCAGAACTTCCATAATGTTTCAAGGAAAAGAACAGTCATGAACGACAATGATCTCCAGCGTGAATTGGTGTCATTGCCTATTAAGTACTTACACCGGTTCGCAAAAGGGCGTATTCATCGCCACTTTCGTTTAGGGAAACGCCGTCTCATTGACTCTATTTTGGCGCTTCCGTCAGATCAAAAGTTGGCGATTGCTCATGACCTAGAACAACTATCTTCCATTCCCAAAAAACGGGCAACTGAATCAAGTACGGCACCACGTCAGACCCCGTTACATCCTCGGCCATCATCTCCCAAAAAGCCACACCCCCATAAACCGACCTCTCCTCCAATTGGGTTGCAAGATCTTCTTGAAGGGATCGGTGTCCCAGAGCCTAAACCCTTTGTTCCAGATGACTGGCAACGTAAAGCAGTGGAGGCTATTGCTCATTCGGATGTCATCGTCAGTGCACCAACAGGAAGTGGCAAGACTTTTGTGGCTACCGAAGCCATTCAACAGGCAATGGCGACCAATCAAACCGTGATTTACACCTCGCCCCTAAAAGCGCTTTCCAATACAAAATATATGGAATTTTCACAATACTTCGGAGCAGATCAGGTAGGAATTCTCACCGGAGATCGTCGAGATAATGCCCAAGCGCCCTTGCTCATCATGACCACAGAAATTTTACGGAATATTCTCTATGATGCTACAAGCGGAGATCTTGACCTTCGTCTCCATACCCTAGGGCTAGTGATCCTTGATGAATCACAATATTTGGCTGACCCTGAACGAGGAGTGGTCTGGGAAGAAACACTCATCCTCTGTCCAACTCAAACACGGCTACTCTTACTTTCCGCCTCTATCGGAAATCCACAGGAACTGGCGGAATGGTTAATCTCAATTCGCCCAACCACTTCCTGTCACCTCATTCAGCATACCAAGCGGTCAGTTCCCCTGCGTGGCCTCTATTTACATCCAACTGGCCAATTGGTTCCCCTATTAGATTCTCGAGATATACAACAGCAACGAAAAGGATATCGATTTCACCCTGAGACCAAGCGACTATTTAGCGAGTATGAATTTAAACCATATCATTAAATTTAAACGCTAAATCTTATTTTTTACATTAAATTCAATGAATGGAATAAAACAATGAATCTGTGGTAAAAAAGTCTCAGGCTGTTGCATAGATCAAACTTAAAATGAGAGCAAGTCTCCTAGCATTGGCAATCATAGGCATAAATAGGGCAGATTCATGTCTATTAATTTCAAGCATGTAAATTGCGTAGTTAGTAAAGCCTCAAGACAAAAATACACAATTTCAATACTTTAATCATTCCAATAATGACTTACCGTAAAAAAGCAAAAAGCCTGCGAATCCTTTTAGGGATTACGATCATCAGCCTTAGTGTGGTGGGATGTCAAAGCTTTCAACCCAAGAGTCCAGGAGAACTTGCACTAAAAAACCATGATTTCATTGGATTATGGGATAGTTACAATGATTGCCTAACAGGTTCAACGACTCAAGAAATGCAAGAACACCTTAGTATCCTATATTCCGCGCCTAAACCCATTTCGCTTGATGACTCCCCTATCCCTGTCCCCAAATTTCTCAAAAATCTTTCCAGCACCAGAAATTCTCGACTCGCAGTTGATCCACGTGCCATGGCCGCTTCATGCTCAATTCATCTTGCAGAATTTGCTCAGCAATCTGCTGATTGGGATACCTCTCTTCGTATATGGCAGTCCATTATAGAAAATTATCCCGAACCACAATATGCCTTTTATGTTTCAGAGGCCTCTCAGGCGATTGAAAAATTCTCCTCTATCAGACCTGTTTCACTCTCTTCTCGTGATTCTTTCATCCACTAAGTCTTACATCCAACTCTTTTTTTTCGACTGCCGCTGACTTAGCACTGAAGTATTTTCAGGCTTTTTCTAAAAAATCAACAAACCTGCTTAAAGCAACTGTTTCTTTTTAGGCTTATTGGGGACACAGATATCGCATTGGCACATGCGACGTAGAGAGGTATAGGAGTAGATGCCCGTATCATGGCCATCACTCCATTTAATGCGAAAGGCATAGTGTCCTACTGGCTCAATATCTTCCAATAAAATAAGTAATGGAATCGAATCTGGCTTTAAACGTCGTTCACCTGTCCATTCATCAACACAAGCGGCACAAGGGCAATTCTGGCGCAAATATCGGACCGGATAAACTCCGTTATGACCATCACTCCAGGTAATACTTAAGACTCCATTGTCGAGCCATTCCATATCGATGGGTTTAAGTAGCTGTTCGGTTGTCATACTCTTCTAACTTTCTTGGCCAAAGGACTAGGAAACCCACTGCTCAAAGGTAGGAAGTGATTTTCCCACAACAGCATAGAAATAGGCTTCCATCGCCGTTTCCACTTCAATGCGTACGCTGCCGATAGCTTTTAAGCGAGACAAATTCGGTATAGATAATCGTCGTGCTTGTTCAATAAAGGCTACACTTCCCTTCGATAATGACAGCATACGTCCTACGCCACGCTGCCCGCAATCGTGACACACGACCCCTCCTAAGCGTGGAGAAAACCACTGCGGTATGTGTTGCTTTGCTAATTGTCCGCATTCCGTGCACGAGTCAAATTGTGGACGGAACCCTGTATGCCCCAACACATGAATTTGAAACAGGAGCGCAGATAAGGCTACATCAGCTTCCGGACGTAGGGATTTGAGGCCATGAACGAGCGTCGTATACATTCCAGGGTTGGGGTCTCGGTCCACGGTGATGGCTTCAACCATCTTCACCATCCTCGCTGCTGCGGTCATCACTGTTAAATTTTCTCGAATCGACGAATAGCTAGCGACCAAATCAATTTGACTAATTTGCCCTAAGGATTCTGGTGTTTTTTGAAAGAGGCTTAAATCTACTAAACCAAATGGTTCAAGCACACCGCCAAACCGTGTTTTCATTCGACGGGCTCCACGAGCCACACCTCGTATTTTCCCAAAGTTAGGGGAATATACCGTCACAATTCGATCCGCATCACCCCATTTCAGGCTGCGGAGAATGATTCCTCGTGTTCGGACTAATGGCATAAAGACGTTCTCATACTCACTCCTGACGATTCATTTCTCCCATTCCATATCCTAAATCGGTTAATATTCGAGAGTTATCCCGCCAGCCCGCCTGCACCTTCACCCACATCTCTAAATAAATTTTCATGGCAAAGAGTTGTTCCATTTCTTCACGCGCCAATTGGCCTACTTCTTTCAAATGACGCCCGCCTTTGCCAATAATAATACCCTTTTGGCTATCTTTTTCCACTAAAATCGTCGCAAGAATACTCGTCAATTTCTTTGTTTCCTCAAACTGTTCAATGAACACGCCCACGGAATACGGCAACTCAGCATGCGTGGAAGCCAGGACTTTTTCGCGAATGATTTCAGCAGCCATCTGACGCATGGATTGATTGGTCAGAAAATCTTCTTCGTACCTTAAGGCACCAGAATCTGGCAGACAGGCAAATGTCAGCTCTACCAGTCGAGACACATTCACACCTGTCTTTGCGGAAATGGGAACAATTTCCGTCCATGGGTATCTGGTTCGGTATGCCTCAATCAGGGGAAGCAAACGGGACTTGGCGACCACATCTGTTTTCGTCAATAACAGAAACACCGCTTGAAAGGACCGATCAGTATTCATTTGAATCACTTGGTCAATAACAAATTGATCACTGGGTCCTGGAGGCACCTGACTATCCACGAGCACGTAGACCACATCAGAATCCGCCAACGCTCCTATCGCGGCTTGTACCATTTGGGCATTAAGCCGATGATGCGGCGTATGAAAGCCTGGAGTATCGACCAAAACCAATTGTCCTTCAGGATAATGGCCAACACCCAAAATAGGCATTCGGGTTGTCTGAGGTTTATCAGAAACAATGGCAATTTTTTCTCGCACTAAGGAATTGAGCAACGTGGATTTACCCACATTCGGACGACCCAGAATCGCAAGTTGACCAGACTTCATAGCTTGAATGGTAATAAAAAAAGACTAAAAGGAAAGACCAAGAAAGAAATGTGAACAACAGTAAAAAAGAGAGAGAAGTATCGCTACCTACGAACGTTGAGCGGTGATTGAGGAAGGAGACGGCTCCACAAACTGATAGACTTTCTCACCCTTGCGAACCATGCCCAACCGGTCTCGCGCTAACTCTTCCAACCGATGAGGATCACTTTGGATGCGCCTAATATCTTCTTGCATGGCGACATTCATGTATTCCAATTGTTGAATCTGTTCAATCATATACTGACGATTTTCACGCATATCAAAATACAACGGCAGTCCATCTGCATTAAAAAACATGGTTCCGGCTAATACACTCATTATCAAAAATGCTCCAACAAACGGAAGCCGCCCAAACAGATCTGCCCAAAACCCCTGAGATACTCGTTTTTTATTATTAGGCCGCATCAGTTAAAGCGTTGATTCTATGGGAAGAACATTCTGGCCACGATAGACTGCAGCTGTACCTAACATTTCTTCAATACGAAGCAATTGATTATATTTGGCCAAACGATCTGTACGAGACAACGAGCCGGTTTTAATCTGCCCAGCATTCAGACCTACAGCCAAATCAGCAATCGTCGTATCTTCCGTCTCTCCTGAGCGATGGGAGACTATGACGCCATAGCCAACCTGTTGAGCCATCTGCATCGCCTGAATGGTTTCCGTCAGGGTTCCGATTTGATTCACCTTTATTAGAATAGCATTCCCAACACCTTGTCGAATTCCGCGGTCTAAAAACTCCACATTGGTCACAAACAAATCATCTCCGACGAGTTGAACACGGGCACCAAGCTTTTCAGTTAAGAGCCCCCACCCCTTCCAATCACTTTCATCTAAGCCATCTTCAATAGAAACAATCGGATAGTTTTTCACTAACTGTGCATAATACTCGACCATATCAGATGAAGATTTTTTCTCCGTAGCAGAAGCAGATCGAAGATAATAGTTCTTGTTCTTAAAGAATTCACTCGCGGCCGCATCTAAAGCTAACACAACATCACGTCCAGGCTTGTAGCCTGCTCGATCAATGGCTTGTAAAATGCTGTCCAAAGCTTCTTCATTGGAACGAACGGCTGGAGCAAATCCGCCTTCATCCCCTACGGCCGTGCTTAAGCCTTTAGACTTCAGCAACGCCTTCAGGTGATGAAAAACTTCGGTTCCCATTCGAAGCGCCTCATAAAAACTTTTTGCCCCAACTGGCATAATCATAAATTCTTGAATATCTAACCCATTATCTGCATGCGCACCACCGTTAATAATATTCATCATGGGAACAGGTAATTCTCTAGCTGACACTCCCCCAAGATATCGAAAAAGTGGCATTCCTAATTCTTGTGTAGCTGCCCGTGCGACTCCTAGTGATACACCTAATGTGGCATTAGCTCCTAAGCGAGTTTTGCCCTTGGTGCCGTCTAATTGAATAAGTCGACCATCAATTCCAGCCTGATCCTGTACTTCCATGCCCTGTAAAGACGGCAGAATTTTTTTATGAATCCCCGTAATGGCTTTGTTCACCCCTTTACCCATCCATTGCTTCTTATCGCCATCACGAAGCTCTAAGGCTTCGCGCGTTCCAGTTGATGCACCTGATGGAACTGCCGCTCGCCCTATAACGCCACTCGCTAATTGCACATCAACTTCCACGGTTGGGTTGCCACGAGAATCCAAAATCATGCGGGCGATTATATTTTGTATCACACTCATAATCTCTCATAGTTCCTTTTAATTATTACGCGTCTTATCTTAGGTGTACCCTGAAAAATACCTTAGATCAAGGTGCTAACGAACGTTTCAATAACTCATTTACTTTTCCTGGGTTAGCTTTGCCTTTTGACGCCTTCATAACTTGTCCAACTAAAAATCCCAATACCGCTTCTTTGCCCCCATGATATTGTTCGACTTGCGCCGAATGGGCCACCAAGACCTCATCCACGATCACGCCTAATTGACCTTCGTCGGAAACTTGGACAAGCCCTTTCTCCTTAACTAATTGCTCAGCTGACATTCCCGTTGCATATAATTCAGAAAACAGCTCTCGCGCAGCTTTCAAACTCACGGTGCCCGAATCAACTAACTGCAAGAGTTCGGCTAATCGCTGAGGGCTCATAGGAGCGTCTGCTGGTGATGTATCAGAGGTATTAAGCTCTCGTATAAGTTCTCCCGTCACCCAATTGCTGACTGTTTTGGGATGAGGAAAAAGCTTCACGCAGCATTCAAAGTAATCAGCCAATCCTTTCGAGTCAGTCAAAATAGCCGCATCATATTCAGACAATCGATAGTCTTGCATGAATCGTTGCAATCGGACCGATGGCAACTCTGGAATCGTGTGCTCTAGTTCTTCTATCAATTCAGAATCAAGTATGACAGGGAGCAAATCCGGATCGGGGAAATAGCGGTAGTCATGCGCCCCTTCCTTACTTCTCATCACGGCAGTTTGGCCCTTGTTCACATTCCACAACCGTGTTTCCTGTTGAACCACCCCCCCTTCATCAAGCACTTCGGTCTGGCGACTAATTTCATATTCCAAGGCATCTTTGGCATACCGAAAGGAATTGATATTTTTCAACTCTACCTTCGTGCCCAAGGCTTCGTGCCCTTTTGGCCTAATGGAAACATTCGGCTCACACCGAAAACTGCCTTGCTCCATATTTCCATCACAGACATCCAAATAGACCAACAAATCCCGCAATGTTTTCAGATAAGCATCAACTTCATCTGAGGAATAGAGGTCGGGTTCTGTCACAATTTCTAACAGTGGCGTTCCAGCTCGATTTAAATCCACATGACTATCGTCGGCGCCTTCTTCATGAACATTTTTCCCAGCATCTTCTTCCAAATGCGCTCGCATGATACGAACACGCTTCCTCTTTCCGTTCACGGAGATTTCTAACCACCCCGGACCACAAATTGGCAAATCGTACTGAGAAATTTGATAGCCTTTCGGCAAATCAGGATAAAAATAGTTTTTCCTTGAGAATTGATTGGTAAGAGTCAATTCACAATGAAGAGCGAGAC
This sequence comes from uncultured Nitrospirota bacterium, assembly GCA_937139405.1. GTDB lineage: Bacteria > Nitrospirota > Nitrospiria > Nitrospirales > UBA8639 > Nitrospira_E. Next base: position 281,865 of record CAKZPV010000003.1, on the reverse strand, counting down.
CTGTACGCACTGCCATTTCGACGGCTCGTTGGTTGAGAACAGGCAAACTTCCAGGTAACCCTAAACATACCGGACAGACTTGCGTATTTGGAGGAAGCCCAAAAGATGTTGGGCAGCTGCAAAAAAGCTTCGTCTGAGTCTGGAGTTGCGCATGGACTTCAACTCCTATTACGGGTTCATACGTCATTACGAAACTATCTAAAAAACCATGGCTACACGAAGTTAATCCAGTGAATTCATCTCGCGTTCACGACGCATCGCATCACGTCCCGCATCTAAAGCTTCCCGTACAGCACAGGAAATTTCATCAACCAATTCTCGGCCACGGCCAACAACTTCTTCTACCGTATCCGTGGCACGGTCTTTTAACCCAAGTAAATCTTCACCTGTTCGTCGAGCATACCCGGTCACACGCTCACGGGAATCGCGACCAGGTTGAGGAGCTAACATCACGGCTGTCACTGCTCCCAACAATGCCCCACTTAAAAATGCTAAGGCTACCGATCCTGCTGAAGCACCTGAGTTAGTCGCCATAATTTGATCCTCCTTGTTGTTCTCGGGTTTCTTTATGCACACGATGTTTTACCGTCGAACTCACGGCCTTAATCCCAGCCAGAAGACTGGTTAAACCGATCATCATCGTCCCACCTTTTCCACGAACAGTTTGATGAACCTGATTCACGGTTTGCCCAACATCGCCCACAGCATCCAAAAAGACTGTTGCGCGATCCACACCAACTCTCGCTTGATCAGTCAGGGCTCGAATATTTTCATTTGTTCCCTTCACATCTTTTAACATCCCCGGCAATTCATGATTGAGCCGAATGAGCAGACGTTCAGATTGACTGACCGTTTTCTTGACTTGGAGAATGGTCGGAACCAGATAACCCACTAACACGACCACAGCCACGGCAATGATCATCACGGCCAAATCCACCATACGTGCTTATCCTTTCAAGACCGGATTGTCGGTCGTTTGCTTCGCCAATTGGTCGCCTGCTCATAGGCGTAGGCAGCTCGCAAGACAATATTTTCTTCAAACGGACGACCCATTAATTGCAACCCTATCGGTAAGCCCTTTGCACTCAACCCACAAGGAAGAGAAATAGCCGGCAACCCAGCTAGACTCGCTGGAATGGTGTAAATATCCGACAAATACATCTGCAAAGGATCCTCTAGCCGCTCTCCAAGGCGAAACGCCGGGCTCGGCATAACCGGACTCACTAAAAGATCCACTTCTTGGAAGACCGCGTCAAAATCACGTTGAATCATTGTGCGCACAGCTTGAGCTTTCGCATAATATGCATCGTAATACCCTGCGCTTAACGCATAGGTTCCCAACATAATGCGACGTTTCACTTCAGGCCCAAATCCCTGCGACCGCGAGCTATGATACATCTCTGCTAGCTCTTTTGATTCTTTAGCGCGAAACCCATATTTGACCCCGTCATATCGTGCGAGATTCGAACTCGCTTCAGCTGTGGCAATGAGATAATACGTGGCAATAGCTCGTTCGGTTGAAGGTAAGGTGACTTCTTGAATCTTCCCTCCCATCCCTTCTAACACCTGAATGGCATCTTGAATTTTCTCAGCCACTTCGGGATCCAGGCCTTCTGTAAAATACTCTTGCGGAACACCGACAACCAATTTTTTAATGTCTTTCTTTTTCGCGGATTTCGTATAATCGGGAAAATCTCTTTTAGCCGAAGTCGAATCCAACGGATCATAACCAACCAGAGCATTGAACATAATGGCAGCATCGGTCACCGTTTTGGTGATAGGCCCAATTTGATCTAACGATGACGCAAACGCCACTAAACCATAGCGAGAAACTCTTCCATAGGTCGGCTTGAAACCCACGACCCCACAGCATGCTGCTGGCTGACGAATCGAGCCACCTGTGTCTGATCCTAAGGCCGCTACGCATTGATCCGCAGCGACAGCCGCAGCAGATCCCCCACTCGATCCCCCAGGAATATGTTGTTGATTCCAGGGATTTCTTGAAGGCCCAAACGCCGAATGTTCTGTCGAAGACCCCATGGCAAATTCATCCAGATTCGTTTTCCCGAGAATCAAGGGTTTCTGAGCATTAAATTTCGTCATGACGGTCGCATCATAGGGAGGCACAAAGTGTTCAAGCATCCGAGAACCGCACGTCGTTCGCATCCCTTTAGTACAGATATTATCTTTAATACCAAGTGGCATAGCCATCAAAGGCTCTGTTTTACGCCAGGCTTTCAATCCATCATCGATCTCTTGCGCATGCGCAAGAAGCTCCTCCCGAGGCGTCAGACTAATATAGGCTTTAATTTTTGGTTCGACTTGGCTGATTCGAAGCAAATAGGCTCTGGCAATTTCTCCAGCAGTAATTTCTCCGCTGGTAAACTTATCCTGCAACTCTTGTAATGTGAGCTTAAACAAGGCCATGAAAATGGGATACCTTCAAACCTGAGAGAAAATATGCGAGCGCACAGACAATTTATGCAGGTTCAGTTTGACGAACGGCGTTGCGTTCATCAACCTGAATAATTTTGGGAACATGGCGTTTGGCCTCATCGTCTTTGAAAAATTCATAACAAAAAATAATGATCATATCCCCAGTCACACCCTTTCGAGCGGTAGGACCGTTAAGAATAATTTCGCCTTTACCTCGTATACCAGGAAGTGCATACGTCGAAAAACGTTCTCCATTATTCAAGTTGGAGACCATCACCATTTCATAAGGGAGAATGCCAGCACGGTCCATGAGTTCTTCATCAATGGTCATACTCCCTTCGTACTCCAAATTCGATTCGGTAACGGTTGCTCGATGAATCTTGCAGCGTAATAATTGTCGATACATACAGATGTCCTATAATAGTGATAAGCGCACAAATAATAATCGATGCCCAGAATGTCTACTTCCCAATAATTTTTGGTACGACAAAAAATCCTTCATTAGCTTCAGGAGCATTCCTCAAGGCTTGCTCCTGAGAAAGCCCATCGTGCGGAAGGTCTTCCCGTAATACTGACTTCTGTTCAGCAACGGAAGCAGTAAGTGGAATTCCTTCAGTCGACACTTCTTGTAATTGTTCAACAAACGTCAAAATTTGATTCAATTGTTCTCCAAAAAGTGTTTTTTCAGGTTCGGTCAAATCGAGCCTAGCTAACTGAGCGACGTGTTCAACTTCGTTGTTAGAAATACTGGCCATAACGTTTATCAGACATTCAGCAGGAGTGAATAAAATACTGCATGAAAAGATCCGTGAAATTGCCTAAGTCTTACACGTATTTTTACCATGAATTTCTCATCAAAAGCTACTTTAGAGAACATACGGCAATAGGCGAATTCTCGCACATTCTGGTTACGGTTTGTTGCCGAAATGCCCCTCATCGGCAAAGCTCACGTACCGCCCATCACCAATAACCACATGATCCAGCACATGAATTCCCAAAATATCTCCAGCTGCCATGAGTCGTTGGGTAAGAGCATGATCCTCCTGACTTGGCTGAGGATCTCCACTCGGATGATTATGGACAAAGATGATAGCGGCGGCAGATTCTCGTACCGCAACGTTAAACACTTCTCGGGGATGAACGATACTCACGGTCAAACTGCCTTGCGATACCGTGAAATCTCGAATCACGGTATGCTTGGCATCCAAGAGCACCGCTTTAAAGACTTCATGCCGAAGGTCTCGTAATAAGGGATAATAATGTTGAAAAATATGTTGACTTCCTTGTATCCGTTTTCCTTCAGTTAGCGGTGCGGCCAAAGTCCGTTTCCCCAACTCGATGGCTGCTAAAATTTGTGCCGCTTTAGCAGGCCCGATGCCTGAAATCACACAGAGTTCATCCAAGCTACGGTTGGCCAAGCCCCTCAATCCGTCCAATTGAGTTAACACATCCATGGCCACCTCAACTGCTGAGAAATCAGCTCGCCCAACTCGAAGGAGAATCGCTAACAATTGCGCATCAGTGAGACCTTGAGGGCCCTTCGAGAATAAAAGTTCTCGCGGCCGCTCTTGTTCCGGCCATGATTGAATACCTTTTTTCATCTGCACCATTTGTATCTTTCTATTTTCTGATAGAGAATGCCTGCTCACACTATACGCAGCCCATTTTCATTCCGTCAAAACGCATAGGAACGTCTTGACGCGATGCCTCAGCCCCTCAATTGTTGAGGTTTCATGAGCTATGCTATCGTCTTAACCACTATGGACTTTTCATCTATTCGCATTATTTCCGGGTCCCTGAAAGGTCGAAAAATTCCCACGTTACAAGGGCAAGGCATTCGTCCAACTTCACTCAGAGCCCGAGAAGCCCTATTTTCTATTTTGGGCCCCATCATTTCTGGAGCATGTGTCGCCGATTTTTTTGCAGGGAGTGGATCGATTGGGCTAGAAGCATTAAGCCGCGGAGCCAGAAAAGCAGTCTTTGTCGAGCAACATACTGTGGCAGGACAGACACTGAAGAAAACACTTTCAGAATTCAAGTTGGGGTCACAAAGCCAGGTCCTCATTCAGGATGTGGCACTCGCCATGCAAAACCCTTATTTGGTAGGATGGCGCCCGTTTGATGTGCTGTATATTGATCCTCCTTATCAATTCGAAGGTAGCCTCCAACTTCTCACACAAGTTGAGAATGCGGACTTGCTGGCCAAGAATGGACAAATGATTTATGAACATTTCTCAAAGCGAACACCTCCTCCTAGTATTGGACACTGGACACTGACCCGGACGGCTAAATATGGGGATACGGGATTGAGCTTCTATCGTTCACAAACACACGCCGAAACTCTGGTACAGAGCGAATATAAATCATGACCATCGGCATTTATCCAGGCACTTTCGACCCTATTACTCGCGGCCATGCGAACGTCATCGCACGAAGTCTTCATGTTGTTCAGCAAGTGGTCGTGGCTGTGGCACCGAACCCTCGTAAAGCCCCATTATTCGATGTAAAAGAACGCGTTGAACTTGCGAAGATCGCGACTCGGGATCTGCCAGGGGTCGTCGTTGAACCCTTTGATGGTTTGCTCGTAAAATATGTACGTCAACGAGGAGCCCAAGCTATTATTCGAGGACTCCGAGCGGTCTCAGATTTTGAACATGAATTCCAAATGGCCTTGCTTAACCGAAAGCTTGACCAAAACCTAGAAACCATGTTCTTGATGGCAAGCGAAGAATATTCATACCTCACTTCCAGTATGGTGAAGGAAGTGGCTTCTGTCGGTGGGCCTCTCCATGATTTTTTACATCCAGAGGTGGCCGAACGTCTCAAAAACCAGTTGGGAATGAAATGAAGATGAACCTAGCATCCCGCACCACACGCATTACACCTTCACCAACCTTACAACTATCAGCCACGGTGAAATCCTTGGTAGCACAAGGACAACGTATCTTTGATTTTACAGCAGGGGAACCATCTTTTGATTCACCAGATGAAGCCAAGCAAGCTGCTGTCACTGCCATTCAATCAGGGTTTACCAAATACACAGCCGTCACAGGTATAGATGAACTGAAAGATGCCATCATCGAAAAATTCCAACATGATCAAGGGCTCGCATACTCTCGCTCTCAGATTGTCGTGTCCTGTGGTGCGAAGCACTCCCTCTTCAACTTAGCGATGGCCCTTTTTGAAACTGGAGATGAGGTGATTATCCCAACCCCCTACTGGGTCTCCTATCCGGAACAAATTCTCGTCGCAGACGCCACGCCCGTATTCCTACCGACATCGGAGGCAAGAAACTACGCGATCGATCTGTCTGCATTGAAAAACACGATCACCAAACAGACCAAAGCTATCATCATAAATTCTCCCTGTAATCCAACTGGCAGTATGTATAGCCGAGAGACGCTTCAAGGCATCGCGACCCTCGCGATGCAACACAACCTGCTTGTAATTTCAGATGAGATCTATGAACACATCATCTATGACGACCACCAACATTGTTCAATTGCAACAGTTCATCCAGACATGCCGCAACACACGGTCATTGTAAATGGCGCCTCAAAAACCTATTCGATGACTGGCTGGCGCATCGGGTATGCGGCTGGCCCTGAAGCTATTCTCAAAGCCATGGGAAATATCCAGAGTCAAAGTACGTCAAACCCCACATCAATTGCACAAAAAGCCGCAGTAGGAGCCATGCAGGGAGGAACGCAATTTATTGAGCATATGGTCCACGAATTAGATATCCGACGCCGAGCTATTGTGGAAGGGTTCAATCAAATTCCTGGCATCCACTGCCCGATGCCCGCTGGTGCTTTTTATGCCTTTCCAAATATCGCTGACTTATTAGGCCGCCAGTTTCAGGGAAAAGTCTTATCGACCCCATTTGACCTGGCCAACTTTTTTTTACATGAGGCAAAAGTGGCTTGTATCCCGGGCGAGCCGTTTGGAACACAGGCTCACCTACGGTTTTCCTATACTGGGCCATTGCCGGTCATTGAGGAAGGCTTGCATCAATTAACCCAAGCCATTGCTCAACTCGATTAAGCCGCTAGAAATGATTGAAATTCCTCTTGACCTGAAGAAAAAATGCCTTATCTACATCCTAATATCTTACCTTGTGAAAATTTGACATTGTTTGCATAGAGGAGGTCTCAGGTGCCGATTTACGAATATGAATGTACCAGTTGTGCCAAACGGTTTGAGCTTCAACAAAAAATGACGGACCCCTCAATCCAAACCTGTGACCAATTGGGCTGTGCGGAAGCCAAACCAGTCAATAAAATCATTTCTGCTCCAGCAATCATGTTTAAGGGAACTGGATGGTATGTGACCGACTACTCCGATAAACTCAAAGATCCCAATGCCAAACCGGAGAATAAAGGAGAGAAAACCGAAGTGAAAAGCTCTGCATCCCAAACTGAGGACAAGGGAAATTCAGAGAGCAAATCCAATAGTGACGGCTCATCGGACAAGAGTAGTAGCGAGAGTGGGAGCAGTTCGACTACACCAAGTCCATCCAGCTCGCCAAGCGCATCAAATACATCCTCGTCTTCAGGCTCTGAAGGTTCTTCTGGATCAAGTGCATCGACTTCCTCCTCCTCAGCGAATTCAAGCTCCTAACCAAACAATACCTACCTCACCATCTCTGACTTATTTAATAATCGTCAGCGCTGTCTATTGTAGAAAATAACACATTAATCTGACTGTTTTGTCAGATCTTGCAATACTTGACTCCAAATCAATTCAGCCAGCTTGTGGTAACCTGTTGTGGTCAGGTGCAAGCCATCATTGGAATATTCTAAGGCTAATGCTTGGTGCATCGGCTCACAAGTTTCCGTAAACCAATCCACCACCGGAAAATTTCTCTGACGGCCAAGCTCTTTAATCGATTGATTCAACATCACGCGTTGAGCGATAGCATGCTCAAGAGTAATGCTGATTCCAGGCTTGGATTGGGAACCTGCAGAAACCTCATCTCGCCAAACATCCTCTCGTAAAGAAGGCACGGTCACAGCCACTGGCAGGATTCCATGTGCTTGAGCTTCCTCATAAAAGAACTGCAGGTTTGCCAGTATTGCGGCAGAAGAGATACTCACACTTAAATCATTCGTTCCTCCAAGAATAATAACCACTTGAGGCAGCGAATCAAGTATATGTGATTGAAATCGATCCCGCATATTCGCGGTTGTCTCGCCGCATACACCATAAACAACGACATCTCCGTTTGGCCCCAACCATTCTTGCAGATAGGACCCATAAGGAATATTTTCTGGAAATGGCGAATCCAACGTTGGGGAGAGATACCCCAAGGTCAAGCTATCGCCGAAACACGCGATTTTCAAGGGAAGCAATTGATCGCTCCTAACTCACCATTCAAGAAAGTTCGTGGGCCAAACAACGGGATTATACCAAAACTCTTTATTCTAGAAATGGCTACAACTCCGGCTTGACAGGCTGAAGCAGCCTCGTTACCCTCACGGGGTTTACATAGAGTCTCCTACCCTCCTGCGGTCGAGTGGGCTCACACAATCTCATCCTTAATTAATTAGAGGAATATCTATGATGAAGACGATGTGGTCGAACGTTCAAGGATTCAAACAACTTTGCACGGTCATGATCGTAGGATTATGTGTTCTTGGATTCACTGGAGAATTGGCTCTGGCCGCTTCCAAGAAAAGTTCATTTCGCGTAGGAGTCATCGACCCTCAATTGGTCATCGAAAAATCCAAGGCTGGCAGTCGAGCTTTAGCTGGCCTCAAAGAACATGCGCAAGCTCGAGAGACGGTCATGAAAAACGACCAAAAAGAATTAGAGAAGCTTCAAAAAGATTTGGAGGCCACAAAAGGAACGTTGAGTGCCGATGAGCAAGATTCTAAACAGAACCGATTTACTCAAAAATTTCAAGAATGGCAAAAACGCGGACAGGAATTTCAGAATGAACTCGGCCAGAAACAAAAAGAACTCGTTCAGGAATACATGAAAAAGATTGAAGAAGCCACAAGTATCGTGGCAAAACGACATGGCTTCGACGTGGTCATTGATAAAGGAAGCGAAACCACACTCAAAATTGTCCTCTATCATCGAGACGGATTAGATCTCACCAACGAAGTCATTAAAGAATTCAATAAACGCTTCAAATAACAACTTCCACTCACACCATCTTACCGACAATCCTCTGTGAGCCAGCCCTCACAGAGGATTTTTTGCTCCAAGTCGTCAAATGTATCATAAGCCAATAATGCATTATCACTTCGCCTGAACCCTTCTATCTATTCAACCATCGTCTTCAAATGGCCATGAAGTCCTCACGCCACGCGTCTGAGTATCGCGGTTGTGCAATTCCCCGACTATCGAGACGGCATACATCTTCTTCATTTCGGGCAACTCTTTCTCTCGCTTTTCAGGTAATCCTTCATTGAGAGGAAACATGCGTCTAACACTCCTGGATGTAGAACAAGTAGTTTAGTAAAACTTACTGAAGCTGCGTTTTCTTCCAAATCATCAGATAGTCAAGGCACTCTCCGTACATTGAGCAACGTGATCCCATCTTGCTATTTGAGTAGATTCGTCATGACTAAAAAAGTGCCGAAATGAGTGGAAATATTCAAGTCTTTCGAGAAAGATGGATGGATAGAAGGGATGGCTCAGACACTAAACCAGAATCGGGGAGGAAGCCTTTTAAACCCTTAGGGATTAGACTGCCTGGAAGAATCCGTCGAATGAGGGCCGGGGTTTGCAACGGCGCGCGGGTTGGCAAGAATCTTGACACTCACCGCAAGCTCGCTCATGCCTAGAAAGCATTCAATCCGACTTCTGCTTTAAAGGTGATGGATAAAAAAATGTCCAAATGCCAATTGAAACAATTAATTTTCTATTCCTCTGTAGATTCGAATTGAGGTCATCATGGTTTCGGACCTGTCTTCATTTCCATTTCATATTTCTCGAAAACCTGTCTGATCGCATGCGCTCGATCCAACGAATTGATGCGTAAAAAGTTCGTTTTCTGTCTTCTGTCGTTGTTAATCGAAGTACCAAGGTTTCCAAAGTGTAGCATTAGATGGTCTTGGCTCAAAAGCGCAGGATTGCCACTCCCGTGGTTGTTTCTTCTCGTTGCCCCCTGAATCCTAAACATCGATTTTCTCCGAGGAAGTTCGCTTAAATTTGTTGTGACATCGATCTGTACATCGGAGTTAATCGTGGGGGGATATTGTGAGCACGAAGCCCAAACGTTCGGGAAAAGCCATTCATTTCTGTTTTGCTCAAGGAGGTGGGAGAGTTTTGGTGAACCCACGACATATTCATCAATATCTACATAAAGGATAGCTTCGCCTAAAGACTTTTTTTGGCACGTAACGAGGCTATGGTGGAGAGCTGCTGGCTGTCCGAGATGCCACTGGGGTTTACCCGCTAATGAGTTGCGGTAATAATATGCTATGGGCCATGGTATGATGGTGATGTCTTCATTTACGCGATCGAGCTGCATCAATGTAGCCGGAACTCTCGAATCATTATAATAAAGTAAGAAATGAGAAACTCCTTGATTCCGATAGTGTTCTATCCACGGTTCAAGATGGATAAAGTCGTTGAACATTAGGGTTGACAGGACCAGTCCTCGTTTTTGCGGAATCTTCGCGATGAGTTGTTCATTGAGTTGAAAAGGAGCGTTCTCGGGCTTAAAGGAGCAAATCGCGAGATCTTCCCAGGAACCTAAGTCAAGCCAATAATTTCTGATTGAATTCCTATATCGCTGAAAAAATCGTTGGGCATAGACAGGGTTCACAAACGCGATGGTTTCGTTCGAACAGGAAATCGTGGCAATGACCCCTTCTCTCTCATTTTCGAAATTCGCTTCCACCACATCGTTTCGCTCGGCGATGATCGCTTGCTCTCGCTTCTTCCATTGGTGAGCTTGTCTGTTGTTTGAGAGATCATACCCCCAAAGTAAAAGGTTCGTTTTGCAGAGAGAAAATTGCAATAGGCAATAAGATAAGTAATTCAGAAGACGATTTAAGCGAGGTATTTGTAATGCGGTTCTATTCGTTCGGCTGAGCACATAAATAAATTTGGAGTTGACCAAATTATCACAGGATCTTCTGAGATAATTTGTGCTCCCGGTATCCAATGTAAGGTCACAACCTACCAGACCATCGATGATCTGCTCTTGAGTCTTCAAGCTTGGACCGAAAACATCAAATCGACCAGGGGCTGCCCAGTTCACAATAATTAAGTCAAAGAGCTTAAAGAGAGGGAGGTAATGAGTGTCGATGTCCAACTGATTTTTCAAATGCATCGGCGCCGCGATGAAAAGGGTTTTTGTTGGTTGCTTGTTCTGACAATCGAGGGCAATCATCCTTGATCGCATGTCTATTCCAGCATCATGAAGTGCTTTGATGGTCTTGTTTTCAGATTCTGTTTCAAGAAAGTGAATTCGATTGAGTATCACAAGTTGACTCAATGTGTGAATGAAACCGAGATCAAGAGGTTTTGAAACTTCCTTGGCAAGTGAAGTGAGACCGTCTGACTTTTGATTGTCACTTTTCCTGAGTATAGGATCAATCACTCTCTTGTCCCTTCCATTTAGTCATCCATCTTTCTCCAATGACTATAGTGATGCAGGCCTGAGACCATCGGAATGGCATGGACTTTTCCATTTGAGGTGACTCTTTGGCTCGTTCTTCTGCGCATCTTTGTCAAGAGAAAGATGTGTCCAACACCCCTGGTAATACGCCAAGTAGCTTCGTACGATTCGATGGGGGTTCGTGGCGTTCAAGATGATCAGGTGTCGAGACATTCTCGGCCCACTGAGCCAATGAGCCGCTCGTCAGACGGATTCTGCCACGAAGATCGGGAAGCCGTGCACACTTGCTTAATACCCATAAGAACAATCCTGCGTCGAAAATCACTCCCGTAGATTCTATTCGATCCCGCAAGGCATACTTTGGGGTCGTGTCATAGGAAAGGCTTCAACTACTTGCTGTGCCGTCCATTCAGTCGTGGGATGCTCAGTAATGGCGAAATGTCGCACCGAACACCGTTCATGCCACAACACGAGGAACACAGAGAGGACACGAAACGTTGCTGTCGGCAATCAAAGAAGGCCAGGTCAGGAGCATGATTCCTCAGAAAGGTCTTCCATGATTGTGAGGGAGGCTTCCGATGTCGAACCATGTATTTGGATACAGTGGACTGCGAGACATGAATGTCGAATTTCAGCAGTTGCCTGTGAATCCTCGAAGCGCCCCACAACGAGTAGTCCTGACTCATCTTTCGGATAAGTTCCCTGACCTCTTGAGCAATGAAGGGACATCGAGCTTCTCGCCTCAACTTTTCCAGTTCCAGTAGAGTCGAAACCCATACCGGTGCCAGTGAAGGACCGTCTAGAGTTGCATAATAATGAGAACCTTGGACCGGTGACTCCAAACTCGAGAGACTAAGATCCAGAACAATCGGTCACTCCGAGTCAGTTGTGGTCTTTTGGCTAACCGGTTCTACACCACCAGTTGTTGACGATGTACAAAATTTTTGATGAGGACCTACTGCCGAGTCTTAAAGACAGAAAGAAGTGTGTTTCCAGCCCATTGCAGGTCGTAGTACGGAACGTTGGTTCTTAATGTAAGGGAGGGTGTGGAATAAGCAGAAAAAGCGAAAAAAGGATTTTTAATTATTCCAAAATGGCCTTATTCAGCTTATTCCGCAAGATAACGGAGGAAGATAGAGATGCCTGTGGTGACCAATAACAATTTATTAAGGCCGAGCAGTCGTCCCAATGTGGGGAGTGGGAACAAGTCCATTGCTCGTTTCTGGTGGATATCAGGAGGGTCGTTTGGAGGTGCCGGTTCTGAAATCTCCACTTCCACGCGGACGCGAACGCAAGGAATAAGGCCAATTATCCTTTTAGAGATTACTCAATAGTCCCGTTGGGCCGAATCTCCTTCTTCGATTGTCTTTTTCCGCCAGGAGCTTCTTATGGAAGAATCCCTTCTCGCCCAACAGGCCCGTGCGCTCCAAGTCATTGAAGATTTGCCCCGTTTTCTCCACAACACGGTCTTGAAGGTGGTGTTTGAAATGATCCAGGGATGGTGGAAGGAACATAGCCCCAATACCTTTTCCTCCACGCTGTTGCCACCAAAGCCAACATTGATCCCACCATCGCTCGCTTGTATGTGATGCGTCCTGAGCTTTGTAATTTTGAACGTTTGAGACAGCGGCGGGACTTTGGCGTACCCGTTCATGTCTCTGGCTGGACCAGCGAGGAAGAAGCACGATGGCTCTCTGGGTATGCCGTTTTCGACATGATCCATCGGCATGGTCATTCCGTTGGTCACTCCTTCCTTCAGCAACAACTTGATCAAATGCTTCCAGCCTTCGAGGTTAAGCAGGGTTTGGAGGTGATGCGAAGCGAAAAGTTGATTGAATCGTTCAATGGACCTGGGGAACTTCCTTGGAGACCTATTGCTCATTATCGGCTTATTTCTATAGAAAGCCATGAATTAGTTGAGTTGCCGGAAGCCGTTGGTGTAGCAGGCGCTTAACCAAACGTCTTCCTTTTTGTAGACCATCGTGTACACGTTCAGATACCGATCTGTTCATTAATCGGTGGAACCGTTCCTTCTCTCCACCATCCTATTTCTGTCAATAAATCAATCGGTTGGCAGCATGGCCATGAGTCAGTCCGATGTGAGTGCGAACATGGCATTAAGGTTGCTCTAATCAAAAATATTAGCAGAAAGTCGACAACAAACTTGGAAGGAGCCACTCATGGACTGGACACGAATGATCATCGGAACTCTCACTGCCCTTGTGGGGGTGTTCTCCCTTTATCTCCTGTGGAGAGAGCCACGCTGATTGCCAGATTTCTTGAACAAGAAAGGACGGGAACCAATGCTAGCCAACACTTTCTCCAATCTATATCAAGGGTTTGACTTGTTTACTAGCATCTTCTCGCAGTTCGGTAATCCGAAACCTGACGTAGCCCCGACTGTCGTGACAAAATTTCCCGACAAAATTTTCATCTACGATGTCACGAATGAAGATGGAGCGCAGGCCTACTATGCATCACCACTTCCATACGAGCACGCCTTGGCGAACGGGGTACCACCTGAAGCGGTCATGGGAGAACTGACGAACGGGCCGGACAAGTTCAACCCAGAATCGTTCGAACAAAATCCATCCTTCTTAGAATTCCTTGCGGGTGTGATTTGCAAACATTCAGTGAACGACCCAGATCTGTTGTTGGCCGAAACGGAACGTCAACAGGACGGGTATGTCTACCTTTTCGGCAAGCGATCGCCGACACTCGACGATCGTGTTCCTCCAGAGGAAATAATGGGAGGTGTCGAAATCAAACACGGACTCATGCACCGTTTTCACGCGTCGCCAAACTATCGATTACTGACACAAGATGGATTTTTACACCTCGACGATTGGTTGTATCAGCGTCTGATTGCGGAACTCGTGGCACTGTCGAATGCAGCCAATGAAGATAGCGAAATAGCCAGAGACCGATCGAGTCAATGGGGGTTGCCATCTGAGACCCGATTCACCTATGCGAGAAAAAACGGACGATGCATAAGGGAAAGCATTGTGGAAGGTGGCCGGAGTAGACGAGCTCACACGCTTCCGGATCTCGTCAAGTGAAACCCTATCTGTTCAAAAGGAGGATTACCTATGAGAATGTCTCAGCATGTCGTCATGACAGTATTGCTGTGTGGGATGACCATGGGGCCAGCATTTGTCCAGATCTCGGCTCCAGCACCTCAATCCTCCACCGCCAGAATCACTACCCATTCCACCAACACTCGTGAGGTCGTACGATCCATCACACTTCACGCAAATATTGAAAATGTTTGGAGGTAATGTTCACTTTCAGCAACACCTTCACCGCCAGACGAAACACTGTTTCCTGAATTCCTTGGGCTTGGCTCTGTCGTGACCCAGCGACATTAAGTATGCACTCTATTGGAGAAGGAGAGACCACATACTCATCATAGTCATTCCATTCCTCATCACCAGCGAGCCACATCATGTTATCTTTCACTGCTTGCTTCAGCGTGGTGTGTAACAGATCCACTTCATGCCATGGCTTCTCGGGACGATGCACGTAGGTGATAGTCTTCAAGGAACCACCCGACGGCGGATCATAGGTGAAGATGACAGTGGCATCGGAATCAATCACATTGGCCTGAGTGCGAGGCAAAGACCTTTCGGCAAGCAACTCTTTGAGGTGTTACTTAGGGCTCTGACACCATCTTCCGCTATGCGTCCTTTTGGACACCATTCCCCATGAGGTAGCCCACAGGGAATAGCTGCATCGAGTCCACCACGGTCCGCGCCTTGGTTGACCGCCTGAGATAAGCTTGGTAATCATGATTCTCTTTAATTCTAAAGAAGGGAAATCAAGATTTTGGATGGATACAGAGGTTCTGGAGTTGAGGTTTAGTGGGCTAAAAAAGTAAACAGTGAATAGATTTGCCTTAAATATATATTCTTATTCAGTTTTGTCTTCCGCCAGGTTCCCCGCAGCACAATAACTTGGCGATGTCTGATTTATAGGAGGTAGCGTGCGGCGAACCCCTTCGTTATACAATCGTTGTTGGAACCCTCCCCAGCGAATATTGGTGTCACAAGGCTTTCCAGGATCACATGGGATATTATTCTCTGGAATGATTTTGATGTAACCTTGCTCCCTTTTTTCTTTGTTCTCATCCCATGCATTCTCGCCACCGATCCCAAGTCCAACGTCGATTAACCATCTTCTAAAGCACCCCACCTGGGCATCTTCCAGCTCCAATTGAAACAAGGCGTCGGACTCTTCAGGACTACACGCCTGTTCCCAGTAGAGATAATCATGAAGAATTGCTGGGCTACTGTGCGAGTCTGTCTTGGGCACAAAGGGTTGTACACCCCATGGAATGCTTGCGAGGTCAGTTACAAATCCTCGGGGAACGGTAATGCTGTATTTTTGGGTTCTCCCGGAGCTGCTTGAATATGTAATAGGTCTAAGGAGGATGTAGTTATCATCATTAAGATGTCTTAAATCTGGGAGTATATCCGCTTGGAAAGGGGTTACTTCCCCTGACGTCGTTCCAATCAAGACCACTATAACAAGCAATTGAGAAAGTATGATTGGTTGTGGCATGCGTAACCTCCCGATTGAGGTAATAGGGTAGTAAGCCAACAACTATGGTGGATACCCTACGAAATCTATTTAATAAAAGAAATAGAAGGCTTAGGATGTAAGACTAGGCATTCGCCTCGGGCAGCTTGTTCACCGCCTGCTTGCCCCATTCCAGCAACTGGATGGTTGGGCCCTAGGACTGTCTTGTCATGGTCAACAGAAACCGCATGGGATAGAATATCCTGTATAAGTTTTTCGGTCAGGTAGGTCCTACCTGTTCAGGAGGTTGCACATGTTGACCATTCGAAGAAATATTATCGGGCTGGCTTTAGGCCTTTTACTCTGTCCAGGTTCACCGCTCCAAGCGCAATCGAGCGAACCGTCTTTTCAAGACACTATTGGTTTCCTCTCCTCATACTTGGATGAGAGTACTTGTTCGATGACAGCCTTTTCAGTAGGAACGAGGGTCAAATACAGATGTCGTGGTCAGGGACGTGGGGCAGAAACCTTTGACTTTAAAGATTTGAGCTCATCGTATACTGTTACTGTCTACGATATCTTTCAAAGGATTGTTATAGGATGTCAGGTTGCCAACTGCGTGAAAAAAAGTACCATTTCAAAAAATGCTGTTTTTTTTGATATACGCCACGATAAGGGTCTGGCGACAAAAAAAGCCCTCGACCACATTTTTCAAAATCTTGTGCAGACAGCCAAGGATCCTTTCTCATGATCAAGGCGGGTGGTTAAGCCCCAACCTACCCCCCGAAGACCAGGAGTGATTGAGTAGGATAGAGTGCTGAAATCTCCCTACTAATTACCAGGTACGTAAGCGTTTTGATTGTGACAGAGTGCGATTGTGGTAGATCTGGGATTGAGACCAAAACTAGGAGTGAACTGGGAGTGGCTCGGATGAACCAAAGGAAAAAAGACACAAGTTGTTGAAAAGATGGCGCGCCCGGCAGGATTCGAACCTGCGGCCACCGGCTTAGAAGGCCGATGCTCTATCCAACTGAGCTACGGGCGCATGCAAGCAAGAGAAAGAAGGGAAAATATTGAAATAAAGGAAGAGAAAAACATCTGCATGTTTTTCACTCGAATTCATTGCTTATTTTCAACTGTATTTTAAAAATTATTTGGTCGGGGCGAGAGGATTTGAACCTCCGACATCCTGCTCCCAAAGGTGATCATACTTTGCAACCCCAGTCAACATGATACCATGGCATACCATAGAATCATCAATAATGACAAGGCAAATCGTTGTTCCAGGTTGTTTGTTGTAGCCCTATGTAGCTTGGTCTAACCGTGACAAAATTCGTGATTTTTGAATTCCAACCGTGACAAAAACCGAAAAAAAGTTAAAGATGAACCCTGTTGCTCTCTGTCCTCCCCGACAACACCTAAATTCTTCACCTGCCTATAATAGTCAAAAGAATTCTCCTTTTTTTGAATTGAGCTTGCCTCTTAGTTGTAGCAAGGCCTTTTTATATATTTCACTCTAATCCAGTTCCGGCAATCTACTCTTCATGAAACCTTATCATTATATATAACAGCCAAGAAAGTTGTCCTAGAATTGTAGATGATGTCATTACTCGTTTTCTTCCAAGAGGTATGGAACATAACTGAAGGACAACTCTCAGGAGATTTTAAAATATTTTTCAAGCACTCTCTAATCGGCAATATATTGTAGCCCCAATATAGCCAGTAAGCATATGTAAAGATTTGCAGAGGAAATAAAACATCAAGAAAGAGTGCCCTGAGCAAAGCTTATTAATATTTCACGAGAAATAGGTATATCAGTAAAAAAAATATCAAAGTATTCCAATTAATAAAAATAATAGAAAGGGAAAATTAAAATAACATCGGAAGTAATATACTTCACAATTGATCCTTGATGTATTTCAAGACCTTTCCTATACTCCTTCAGAGTTCCTTGAAACACAAAACCATAAACCTTTTTGGGGACTTTTCTGGTAAAGACTCATAACCTTGTAAAAATAGGAATATTCCAATAAAACGCACTTTATATATCAAGCCCCAAGGAATGGGGAATACACTTGGGAATTAAAGGATTAGGAAATCGGGATAATCCACAATTTATAAAGCCAGACAATAATTAAGAACAGATTTAGGATTCCAGAAATGTAAAGTGCCCTCTTATGACGCACTTCCTTAGACTCTTAACAACCCTTTCTATGGGTATGTTTTTTATCGGATGCGGCGTAGTTGACTTAGTTAAGTGCTTGCCTATTTCGAAATCAGAGAGTAAAAAAAATGAAGAAATCTCTTTGCCGTGGATCTTAATTTCAGGTCCAGATGGACACGTGCAGCATAAGGTTTTTATTTTTAAAGACGAGGGGTTTCCCAAGCCTCCGGTCCTTCTCCTTCACGAACTTCCAGGTTTAAATCCAAAAACTTTGGCATATGCTAACGATTTAAAGAGAGATTTTACCGTTTATGTTCCTTTACTTTTCGGAAAAGAAAATGAAGAAAGCACTTCTTCGGGTTTGTGGAACTACTTTTTTAGCGGAGAATGGAGTGAAAAGGAAGAATGGATTGCCTATGATTATCAGGATGGACGGATTGAAACTAAAAAAGCCTCAACTCGTCCCATTACCCATTGGCTTCGAAAAGTTGTGGGCTGGATTGAAGAGGAACACCCTGAACAATCAATTGGGGTTATTGGAATGTGTTTGACCGGAGGAATCCCATTAGCCTTATTGGATAATTCTCAAATCCGTGCATTAGTTGTAGCACAACCTACCCTACCCTTTATGTTTTGGAGTACGGAATATGACAAGAGGGACCTTTCCCTATCGAATGAAGAATTATTTAATGCTCAAACGAGAGTGAAAAATGATGGAGTTCTAATTTATGGAACACGATTCGAAGATGATTGCATTGCGAGGAAAGAAAAATTTGACCGCATGAAGGATATGTTTGGAACTCATTTCCTTGACGGTCAAATTGAAAAGAAAGAATACAAAGTCAAAAATAAACCCAATGCCCACTCAACATTGATAGGGGAATATGTGGAAAATCAGCCTGGCAATCCTTCAGAAAAAAAACGAAATGATATTTTACAGTTTCTTAAAAAGATTTTGTATTCGAAAAATATAACAAAATAAAATCAATATCCAAAAACTACGTAAATATATTGGCTGATTTTTGTGAATATTTGAATTATTTAATTACCTATTTAAAAACACATTCTTGAGCATAAAGGTCCGAATAAATTATGAGATTTATTTTTCTATTAATTTCAATAGGCTCATTAGAATCGTTATTTTTTAATTGAATTTAGGAGAACTAGGATTATGAGAAATTGTAATTTTTCATCCTCTTTTTCAATAAAAAAAACAAGCACAATTTGCAAGAATATGCGGCATTTATGTGTTGCCTTTTTTGTATCATTAATTTTATCACCCACAATTCAGGTTTGGGCAGAGGTAAAGGATCCAGTAATAATTATTCCAGGGATTCTAGGATCAAAACTCGGAGATGATAAGGAAATAGTTTGGGGTAATATTGGAAATATGATTAGTCGCTTTTCGGATTTAGAACTCTCCTTAAATACAGATAAAACACAGCTAAAACCGATGGGCCTTCTCGATAGCATTCAGGTTTTTGGCCCTTTCAAATTCAAGCAATACGACGGACTTATAAAAATCCTAACAGATCTTGGATTCCAAAAGGGAACAGACCTTTTTATTTTCCCCTACGACTGGCGAAGAAGTAATTATTATTCTGCAAAAATGCTCAAAGAGTTTGTAGATAACTTAAAAGGGGGAAATCCGAAATTTGCAAACAAAAAATTCACAATTCTGGCCCATAGTATGGGAGGGCTGGTTGCAAGAATTTATATTCAAAACTTGGAGGGCTCTAAAAGCATCGGTCAATTGATAACGATGGGAACACCATTGTTAGGTTCTCTGGAGGCCTTTAGAAGTTTTCTTACAGGATTGGGTGGATTGGGTAACTTTATTGTCGGCGGCGAAGATGTGGTTAAACGAGTTATTTTTTCTTTTCCTTCCGTATATGAACTATTGGCTGGATACGAAAATTGTTGCATTTTAGGCCACCCAAAGCATCCACAACCCTTAAAAAAACCAATAAAATTAGTAGAAGCATCTCATTGGTTGAAGTATAAATGGTCCCCCGATGAATATTTAAAGTCGCCGAGAAAAGAGTTTTTAGAGAAAGCATTAAAAAACGCAGGCAAAATTCATAATCTAGTGAAGACCACTATTCCCAAGGAAGTAAAATATGTCAACATTGCTGGCGATCTAGTACCAACAGTATCAAGAGTCTATTTGGATAAGATTTCGGGGAAACCAATAAAATGGAAGGATTTCCCAGGGGACGGTACGGTACCAGAATGGAGTAGCACTCTTATAGGAAAATTGGATGCTTATCCTGCCACACGAAAGCATGCGACCATATACAATGATAGTGTGGTAACAACCACACTAAGGCGTCGCCTAATTGATAGTACTTCTGATATTGATAAATTTGCCTTTTCTAAAGCAAGAGAGGTAATTACGAAATCAAAAAAGAAAATTTTGTTGGAAAGTATCAATATTACGGCGCCACCTTACCAGGAATCAGGAAGAGAGCATGACCTGAAGATTAAACTTCTTGCCAAGTCTTCCATACCAATAAGGAATGTTAATGTTGAAGCATGGCTAAATTTTTCAAATGGAGAACTCATCTCTCCCATACCAGTCAGCGAAATTGGAACAGGGTCATATATAGGAAAGTATGTTGTCCCGGAAGGGCTCGATACATTTCAAATTAAGGTTAACATTCCAGGGTTAGGACTTTATGAAGACTATTTTGTCGGAATCCCCGCATTGAAGAAATAAAAAAACTAAATTTCATGCATTTCCCCCTTCACCTACAAAGTATCTTTTTTTGTTTCTGCCTAATTTTTATTCCGCAGTCCGTTATGGCGGAAGGCACACTAAAAAAAGATGATCCACTTTTAGTTGCTAATAGAGAAGCAGTTGTTTTAATTAAGGTAACCGGCACCTCACTAGATGGTACTACAGATCCACGAAGGGGTACCGGGTTCGTCATTAATGAAAATGGATATATCTTAACTGCGGGTCATGTTGTCGGAAATCATTTTTCATGGAGAAATACTTCAGGAGATTTTTCCGATTTAACCGGACTACAAAGGGAAGTATGGGTTAGGAGATTCAATAAACAAACGAAAAAATTAGAAAAGGATGGTGATAAAGCGATTGTTCTTTACCAGGATGATCAACGTGATTTAGCAATACTTAGAGTAAGCAGTGAGACTCCCAAAAAGCTAAAAATTGGTGATTCTGATACGTTAGGAGCTGGCAACGCCCTTAAGGGCATAGGGTTCGGGACAAAAGGAGATATTCACAACTTGTATCATGGTAAGGTAAATAGTGCTTTTGACCCAGAACATTTAGGTTTTTTTAGAGTTGATTTTAACTTTGATGAAGGTGATAGTGGAGGCCCAATCTTCAATGAAGAAGGAGCTGTGGTTGGGATTATCATTGGGGGAAAACACGGAAGCACTAAAGTTGGATTTGGAATTCCTATTAATGTAGCTACAGATTTTATCAATATGGCTCTTCGTGCTACCGCGGTGGAAGAAGTCATTGACAGGTTTGAACAATATGAAAATAATCCCGATACGCCATTACCCCCTAGTGTAAAAGCACGTTTCGAGCAACTTGAAAAAAAGATTATCGAGCTGAAGACAGTACAGGAATTTTTCAAAGAGGGAGCTCAGGTTATACCTGAATTTCAATCCTTTAAATTTTCAGGTCAACCAGACATGATCCAAATGCTTTTTAAAGTCATAAAAAGTTTTCCTCAACAATATCACCCCGAAAAAATTGAGGCAACGATATATCCTGGTTGGACGATCATTCCTAGCCAAATAGATGGGAAGAAAAAACTTCCTAATACCATGAATCCTCAGGACTCAGAAAATATAGGAATAAAATTAGAGTATGATTATGTCGTGACCAACCAAAATTACATGGCTAAAAAAGGAATATTCCCCTACCCCTTGAGTAGTCGGCTCAAGCAAATGCTTAAGGAAAAATATGATTTCACCGAAAACTCATTAGAATCCTTGGAGATTCCTTCAGTGAAGATCCACCTAACATGGAAAGTCAATGGAAATCCAAAGGAGGCAGGAATTATCCTGATAACACAATGAGAGGCCGGGAAGAATACAACACAATTCTCACTAGATGCCTGCTTCTGATCTTTTTAAGTTTGTCTGGTTGCACTACTATCTCATTCGATGACAAAACCCCACTAAAGATAAATAACAATTTACCGCCGTCCAGTGAAAAAAGTTCTTTTCATTTAATGATAGTCCCGCGTGTTACAAATGTTTTTATGCCAACATCTGTAGCTACAGGCAAGTTTGACGAGGGGCCTATTATGGATTTCGCCATTACTACTCAGGGCGATATCACTTATAGTGATGAAAATGAAAAAGCTGGTTCGGTTACCATTGTTTATGGCGAGGACATTGGAAAAGGTACCTTTTTAACTCCAGTTGAATTTCCAGGAGGTAGGTCTGTCGCATTTTCCCAAACAGCCGACCTTAACCTTGATGGGTGGGAGGATATTGTTATTGTCAGCACTAACGCGAGGGAAATAAACGTCAAACCTTGGAGGGACGAAAAAGAAATTTTTCAACAAAATGAAATAAACCTCAATCAATTCACAAATGATCTAGGCAGAATACCTCCAGGGAGAATAACGGTTCTTTTGAATGATGGTTACGGAAATTTTAGAATTCATAATAGTTTTTCACCTGTTCTTGGATTTCCCTTTAAAATAGTGATAGGAGACTTCAACCAAGATAATTTTCCTGACATACTTTGTGGAAATTTGAATGAAGATTCTTCTTCAGTTGAAATATTTTGGGGTAAAGGTGATGGGAACCTCTCCCCCATTCCTTACAAAGTTGGAGGCTTTAAAAACCAATCAGTATCAATGGGTCACTTTGATAACGATGATACTCTTGATGGTGTTGTACTAAGTGCGGATGGGAGAGAAAACTCTCAAGCTAAGCTAACATTTCTTCTGAGTAATGGGGATAAAAGTTTCACAAACCATGTATTACCCTTGGGAACCATCACTCCTTTAAGTATAACAACTGGGGACTTTAACGGCGACAAAAAGGATGATGTTATCATTCGAGGAGAAAAGAAAATTTCTATCCTCCTAAGTGATGGAGAAGGAAATTTTGACCCCATAGAACCATTTTCAATAAAAGATGATATTTTCATTGAGGCGGTGGAACAATCCCCTTTACGTATGGGTACTATCGGACATATTCAAACAGGGGATTTTGATCTTGATGGGAAATTAGACATCCTTATAAATAATTCTCTATTTCAGGGCCTTTCAATTTTGTACGGAAATGGGGAAGATGGGTTCTTGCATCGCCAAAACCTTAACGTAGGCACTTATTCCCCCAAGGCGTGGTTTGGAATACCTGATGCAACAGATTTTAATGGAGATGGCCTATTGGATGTTATAGTGCCCGGTTTCTACTACGAGGAAGAGGAATTCCAAATCCAAGAAACTAAAGGGCGTCTTTTTATTTTCCAAAATATGAACTAAACCTCGGCAGTATTTCAAATTGAAAAGTTCAATTTACAATCGCACGGATTTACAAAAACCAGCTTACGTAACAATTCCAAATCTAGGCATTCTGCAAAGTAAATGGTCTTTTTTACTTTTCTATCGTTTCGTTGCTCCGCTAAATACTTTTGAAAATAACTGCAGAATTTTACACACAAGCGGTCAGTTCTTTTTGCTACAACTAGTTAAAAGCCAAACTTGAACTCGGCAACAACAAACTTAAATAGAGAAATTAGCTTAAATTGACAAGTCTTATTCAAGAATTCTTTAGTAAAGAAATTTACAAATAGCCCGTAGACGCTTGGATAGGATTTCAGAAAAATTCAAATTATACTAGTTTGTTTAAAATTTAAAACCTGCCCCAAGACCCATTAACAGAAAAACTTCTCCCTGGTTTTGTCCAGCGAGATTAAACCCGACACCAATATTAATCAAATCCCTTAAGAACCCCACCACAAAAGCCGGCTGAACATTAAATTCTTGAGACCCAGTTTCAGCTACCGATGCAAATAAGACTGGTGAAAAAGACATTATTGATGAGGCCTTAAATCTCCCTGTATCATCTCCAAACGTATCAAGAGTTGTGGCACGACACTTTGGTTTAATCCGACGTATGTTTTTGTCCCCTCCTGCACCAGGTGGGGCGAGCATATCGTTATCCATGTACAGTCTAAATGCCGCACCTATACCTAGTCCTGGAGTATTGAAGGACGCTTTTTCTGTTGCTAAGTTATAGCGAAATAGCTGGGTAGTCACAGTTGGTCCAACGGACAAATTCTCAAAAAGGTCACCAATTGCCACTGCAGCACCAGGATCAAGAAAACATTTAGTATCAATCGCAGCCTTTAATTTCACTTCATTCTTATAAATGTTCATGACAAAAGTACGCTTGGCCGTATTAGGATTTTGAGCGGAGTCTGCAACTTGAATTTCAACAGTATATGGTTGAATTTCGGGAAGAGGATTTGGGGCAACAGTGTTTGTCGGTGTTCCGAAAATTAACCCATTACTATCTAGGATTAACCCAGGAGGCAAATTCCCACTAGTCTTGCTCCAAGTAAGAGTTCCCACCCCTCCTATAGCCTCTAATTTAAACTGATATTCTTTGTCGATGGCCCCTATTGGCAATTTATTTGGAGCAGTCGTGATCATAGGTGCATTAGCACCTAAAGACAAAAATGGAGTGAATAAAATTATTCCAATTGTGATAACATTAAACTTTAATGTATTTGAAATTTTTCTATTTTCTCCTTTAGATATCACGGGAACTCCTTCTTTGAATTAGATTAAGAACTTTTTCATTTTTTCCATTCTATTAATTCATTCCCTAGCCATATCCCGTGCCCACATCTTCTAGCTAATATCGATTTTGCAGAACACCAACCATTGGAGCAAAGCTGATTTCCTAATTAAATTTTTTCTCTGATTCCTTTGGCGCATCTATGTTGGGAAAAAGTTGGCTTTTCCCTTAATGCTTGGTTAGAGAAAAACTCAATAATTTACTTGTTTTGCATAAATTTACTACATACAAAAAGCTGTTTTTTACTTTTTGAAATAAGGATTCGAGAAGTGCCATCAGATCAAGTCTAGTTTTTAATACCGGTTCCCACTCAAAAAGCTATGAATTCTTAACTCACATTAAAGAATTATTCACATTTCATTAGAATGATCATCCATTCTTCTATCGAATAGATCTATCAAAACAAAAACAGCAAATAACTTCAACTGTTCTTTCATTTGACATCAGAAAAAATTTTTTGAAGTTTTCTTTCTCTACATTTCCTTTAACTTTTCCAGAAAGGCTCATGCTGAATTGTTTGCTTCTTTGCCAACTAATAAATTACCCAAACTCCTATCCCATAGAACCTTATTGATAGCTCGCATTATAAATATTTCCGATGAAAATTGCGCATTCTCGTGCCTCAATCGAGGCAAAACATCATCATCTCCAATCTGATGTACTGAAGATGTTTGGCTGTGTCAGAGTTATCTTTAATGAAGGAGGCACCGACACATACAATAAGATGAGGTTGCATTCTATAGTATGCTGGTAATGGGACTTGAATAATTCCTAAATGCCACCTTGTAAACCCGTAGGAATATATCCTGAGGGCTTTTTATAGGATCATAGGTCAAAATATTAAAGAGACGTTAGATGGGAAGACCATTCAAAAAGCTTAATCTTTCACCAGAATTTTGGATTTGGTTAGAAGCATTGAGGGCCGCGAAAAAAGACCCTATTCCTCAGGATCCCGAAAGGCTACGCATTTTGATAGAAGCCTTGTTATGGAGAATTACAGATATGGATACAGATATGGGGCGAAGTTTGAGGGGTTTAATACAAGACATTACTGCAGGGGAAAGATATCGTGAATTGCGCGCTGACTACTTCCGGAAATTTCCATTTGTACTGGATATGTTGAAACGAGATGAGATGATTCAATTGGGAGGGGTATTTTCGGCTAGAATTAAACGTAGCCTACATGTAGACGTCCACATTGAAATACAAAGAACATTGTTACTGGATTACCAAGAAAAAAACGGATATCCAAAGAAAGTTAGAAATCTGCTTACACGACATGAGTGGCTCACAAAACACTCAGAGTCCATTATTGACCTTCTAACCAATTTCACCTGTAACTGTACCTATGAAAATTCATTGAATGGAATCTCATTTAATTCGATTAAACGTTGGAAGTCGAATGAGGAATTCCTATTGCTAATTTTAGCTACTCTCCATAACTCAACTCCCCTCCACATTCGTAAGGTATTAAGGCAGTCCTCGAAAACACAAAATAAAATCGTCCTAATGAATGAAAATCTCGATGAAATGGAATCCTGCATGGAACAAGATAGACTGTCAGAGACAGAATCAGATTCCAATCCCTCCCCGCATAATCTTCCGATCTTTTAGTTTAAGAACTTTAGCCTTCAGTTAAGGTTCCTCAATTCCTTACAAAACAGGCTTATACTGACCAAACACAGGAGGGCTAACTCTAACTAAGTCAATTTCAGGAGGTATGACTAATGAGCGATCTTGTAAAAATTGCAACCGCAGCCAAAGCAGTGGGGCTTAGCAAATTCACCTTATATAAAGCAGTTTCTAGCGGAAGATTAAAGCCTTATCGCCAGGGAAGAGCATTGCGTTTTGATATCCAAGAACTCCGAGACTGGATGAAGGAACAGGCTGAGGAAACATCGCGGCCACTAAAAAGTTAGGTGTAGCTTCTAAGCCTCAAAAAAATCATATTTTATAACCATATTCTTAGGACACTTTATGGCCTTCAAACTAATAACGCTTTCAACAGAGGAAATCAAAAAAAGGATTTCTATAGAATCTGTGCTATCGCATTATGGCTCCAAGGAAGACTCCAAGGGTCGGTTCCATTGTCCATTCCCCGAAAACACAATCATGGAGACGCTAACCCTAGCGGTCAGGTGAAGAATAGACGTTTTTATTGTCATTCACAAAACTGTTTCGGTGAAAAAGGCGCGGATATTTTTGAACTTATCGGGTTGAAAGAAAACCTGCCAAAGTTCGCCGACCAAAAAGCCTGGGTTGAAAAGATATTTGGTTGTACCAATGGCCAGCCAATACAAAACAGAACCATCACTGCAACGTATGACTATACAGACGAAAATGGGGCTCTTCTATTTCAAACAGTTCGTTATGATCCCAAAAATTTCCGACAACGCCGACCAAATGAAGGTGATACTTGGCTTTGGAATCTAAAAGACACTCAGTTGGTCTTATATCGTCTTGCTGAAGTGTTGACGGCCACCCATGTTCTTATTCTAGAAGGCGAAAAAGATGTAGAGACTGCCTATCAATTAGATTTACCACTCGGCTATGCAGCGACAACTTCACCTATGGGTGCGGGAAAATGGCGGGACGACTATTCCGAGTGCTTAAGAGGGAAAAACATCATCATCTGCCCAGACACGGATGAACCTGGGCAACGCCATGGGCACCGGATAGCAAACGCCCTCGAAAGTATTGCCAATGAAGTGTTATGGGTCAAGCTTCCTCACGGAAAAGACCTTTCAGAGTGGATACAGAACAGCGGGTCAGCTGAGCTATTCATCCAGCTGCTTAAGACGGCCCAGCCCCCCTCAGATTCATTATCCGAGGGAACGAAACAGGATGAATCTTCACAACAACATTTCTCTTTAGGCGAAGTGGTGCTGGATTTTTCTGCCTTGTGCGCTCTGCAATTGCCTGAACGGAAAATTCTTTTTCCGTTTCTTCCCGAAGGAGGGACTGCAATGGCCTTTGGACCACGAGGGGTGGGAAAGACGTTTTTCAATCTTTCTATGGCCGCGAGTTTGTGCACAGGGACACCGTTTTTTCGATGGGCAGCCCCGCCACCGACGGGAGTGCTATATGTCGATGGAGAAATGGATTTGGACGAATTGCGAAATCGAATGACGGCGTTATTACCTGAGCCTCCTAAGGCTCCCTTGGCCTTTTTAACAAGTCATTACGTCTTCCACAAACTGGGATGCGACCTTATCTTAACAGAAGAAGAAGTCCGACAAGACATCACTTCAATTTTTGATAGCAATCCAATATTGCGGGTGCTCATCCTCGATAATATTTCATGCCTCTTTTCGGGTATTGATGAAGACCGTAAACGCGACTGGGAACCCATCGGAGCATGGCTGGTTAGACTCCGCCACCGGGGTATTACAACTCTTGTTGTCCATCATGCTGGTAAAGGGGGACAACAACGGGGAACCTCTGGACGAGAAGATTCCTTGGATACCGTAATCCAAATAAATCGCCCCGCAGGCTATAGCCAAACAGAAGGCTGCCATTTTGAGATTACATTTACCAAATGTCGGTCCTCCAAGGGAGACGATTTAGAACCACTGGACGCCAAGCTTGAAGAAACCACGGGCCGTTTAGAATGGACTTGGAAGTCGCTGGCCGTTTCCAAAGAAGAACAAGCCGAGAAATTGTTCAATGAGGGGGTAACTTCTCCAACCGAATTAGCAGAGGAGCTCGGAATTACGAAGGGATATGCCAGCAAGCTCATCCGAAAGACAAAAGAGAAGGAAGGAGCCCTCTAGGATGGTTTTCTGTAAATTTCCTAAAAAGTTTCCTATCAATGGTGATGGTTTCCTATATCTTGAGCGTGGTATCGCGCCAAGGAAACAGGAAACTTTCGTGGTTCTACTCGCATTAACATTGACGCTAAAATGTTTCCTAGACAGGAAACGGTTTCCACCTCAGGAAACTTTTGATTTTCTTCAAGGTTTCCTAGGAAACGTCAAAAAATGTCGTTAGCCGGTGTCACGCACTGCACCAACTGTGGAGCAATTGTGAATGTTCGGTGGAAAGTTTGCCTCCATTGCAAACAATCTCCTACATTCAAGACCTTACAAATAAGACTAGGTGATAAAGTACACTATCGACATCCAGTGAACATCACTGGACCTCAAAACTACGACTGGGAAGAGGCGATTGGAACCGTGGAGATTGTTGATTTTGGCCATTACCTGGCGTTGATTAGTCCAATGGATGATCCAATGGCTTGGATCTGGATAAATTTAGGTTTACTCAAGGTTGTGGAGAAGTAATCTGGACGGGTCCTTCCCAGGGGGTGCCCCCACAAGCGGGGACAAAAGGGGCACTATTTACCTCGCCCTACACAAAAATTTTTGCATGAAAATAAAAATATAAATAATTCGAACGTGGCAAATTGGGAAAGCCTGGTGAATGAGTTATTCTCGTAAAGAATTGAATAATTTCCCTCAATATTTTCCGATTGACAAACGAGTGATTTCGATCAGGAAGATACACAAACTGAGAAGGAGCCGCTTACAAATTTGTAATTCGACGTATGCCCTATTATGTAAATTTTTGAGTCTACCCTCTATTACCTCAATGATTTAGCTATTTTCAATAACGCTCTTAAAAGCTCATAGTTAAACATTTTTTGGAAGTTGTGGCGAGGTTATATCACACAAGATCTGAATTCGGGGTTTTTCCTCAAAAAGAAATTTGGTTTTAAGCCAAATACTATGAAAAAGCATACTTTGTTTATTTGATACCAATCTTATCCTTTGGTGAAAGAATACTGATTGAAAAGGATCAGAACTTTTCAATCTTCGAAGAGTTTATAAAATTTTCTCAGTGATCCCTTTAATTTGATTAGCTTGTTTCCAATGATGGCGCTCATCCTTGCCTAATTTTTTTGTAGCTGCCAGCACAGCTAATCTGTGTAAATCCGAGGCAATCGAAAAGTTTTGTTTTACCACTAAGGCTTCAGCTCTGCTTCCACATACTGAAATAGCCAAGGCAGCGTATCGTTTTACAACTTCTGAAGTGCTGCGCTGGTATAAGTCAATTATGTCATTAACCTGGTTCCATTGTTCTGAAGTGGAAAAAATATGGAGAATCCACATCGCATAATAGTCTGGTGATTTATGATGCCTGTTCTTTAGTGGCTTTAGTAGCTTTCTAGAAATTTTCCTTTTCTGCACATCCGAAAGGTCTGCAAACGACAAAACATATTCCGCGATGAACTCTGCCGCAGGGTAGAGTACCTGGGCATTATCAAGAACAAGGTCGAGAATATTTAATTTGAGGGCATCGTTAGCACCAGAAATTTTTGGGAGACGGGTAAGAACGTATTTGACCATTTCATAGTCCACTAGAGCCTGGTTCGAAATGGCCTTTACAAACATTTGGTGAAGATCGTAGCCTCGGAATTCTTCCAACGTTGTCTGGACATCTTCTTCGTTTGGACCCTCCTCTAAAAAGACTTCGTCATTTTCTTCTTCCCAACCATCCACATCACTTTCTTCCTCTAAGAGATCATCGTCGTAATCATCCCTTAGTGGGGTTTTTCGGAGAAGAGTCAAGACGTGATCACGATCCGTAAGTCGGTCTTCAGGTATCGATACAACCTCATCTCTGAATTGATAAACAGGCATAATTTTTGTTTTAGAGGATTGGAGAGTAAGGCCATGGTTAGAAAAAAGCCATTCACCAAGACCAAAAAGTGCTGATTGTGCGAGAAACTCAGTCCGGCAAAAAATATTGTAATCGTCAACCCATCTCACATAATCCAGTTTATTAGATTGAAGAAATGAATCTACATCAATCAAAATGGCTTCCCCCAAGATTCTAGAAGCATATGGGCCAACTGGAATCCCATAGCTATTGCGTCCCATGAGGTTGGAAATAAGTTTTCCGACAAGCACTCTGGCTACGTCACGCCCGCGATCCGATGATGCATTAGCTTGGATGACGTTCTCCAGACGGTGTTGGTAGATTCTTGGGAAAAAATCAGCAATATCAGCTAAGCCAACAAACTGCACATCATCTTTTCCAGCCTTTAAGGTAAGTTGTTTCAAATAAGCATCGTAGGCACCACTAGCATCATAAAGACGGTTACATGCTGATTTATCTACTCTATAAGAAAATATGCGACCATACCGCCTAGATATCCGAGCACTCTCGATATCATTTTTTATGATAAGTGTCAGTGCGGTATAAATAAGCAAATCCTCTGGGTGTAGCAGGTGAATCAGACGAATGTTTGCGCGACTTTTCGGCGCAAACACTTGCAAGGGGTTGTATGGTTTGTAAATATCGAGATCTATACGGGTAAGAGAATCTTTCACTGCTGCCCATTGGGTGACAATAAATTTCCATTCATGCGGTTGAGGCAACATTGTGCTATAGCCATGATGGTTTATTGCCTCGTAAGCATTTTGTAGTTCAACGTCTGTTAGTCGAAACATTGTGTTGTGTAATGACAGATAGATGAATAGCTAGAATTCGTTGTCTAAATGAAATGTTTTCTTTCTATCTAACTTTTTAAAATCTCTAAATATCTTGGCTCAAGGATAAAGGTTGAAAAATCTAAAATTTTTCGAACGGCTAGATAGTTAATCTTTACCAAGGAGATCAAATATCCGAGCAGATACGGGTCAGCCTTTTGAGGCATCAAGGACTCCACGCAAAGCACCCAAGAAACCCTTTAAATAAAAAGGCTTTGATAGAAAAATCGAACAGACGTTTTCCCCCATATCTTGCGATTCATCAGCAGCATAGGCACTCATAAGTATTATCTTTGCGTCCTGCCTAATCGTTCTCATTTTCTTCGCCACTTCAGGACCACTAAGCTTTGGCATGGTTACGTCCATTACCACTATGTCAATACGATTAGAGGGATTTGAGAATATTTCGATAGCATCTTCGCCATCTTCTGCTTCAAAAGGCTTATACCCAAATAAAAGCAATGTCCGTGAAATCATGTTTCGCATGTGAATATCGTCTTCTACAACTAGTACGCCTTCCGTTCCTCTGTAGAAAGATAACTCGTATTCAGTTGTATTCTTTTCTGATACAAGTAATTTGGCCTTTGGCAAGAAAATTCGAAATGTTGTTCCTTTACCAACCTTACTTTCGACCTCAATTTTGCCTTCATGCTTGGTTACAATTCCATGTACTACAGCTAGACCCAGCCCAGTTTTTCCATCTACTTCCTTTGTAGTAAAGAATGGATCAAATATTTTTGAAATTTTTGATTTGTCAATACCAATCCCATCATCTTTAACTTCTATAACAACCATGTCACCAAGTGCCAAATATTCGCCTCCAACCGCCCTATTCCCATCTGACTGAAAATTAGACATGGAAACCTTTAAATTCCCACCATTCGGCATCGCCCCAAGGGCATTTAGGATAAGATTCAAAAGTATTTGTACAAATTGAGAAGGGTCTCCTTCAATTGGCCCGACGTTGTTAGGGCACTCAATTTCGAATGATATATTTTCTGGGATGGTGCTTAAAAGTAGATCAAAGACCTCGTGAAGCAATTTTTCTGGTACCACTGTCACCTTTTTTGGGGGCTCCACTCTACTAAAAGAAAGTATTTGATGTACTAAATCTTGCCCCCGTAAAATTGCCTTCTGAATTTGTTCCAAGTCACCTCTGATGTTCGCGGTTTCTTGGCTATTTGCGGCATCAATTCTCTCCAGAGCTATTTGAGCATTCCCTTGAGCAGCCAGGAGTAGATTTAAGAAGTCATGTGATATTCCTCTTGCCAGGGTTCCTAGAGCCTCCAATCTCTCAGAAATACGTAATTTTTCATTCCTTCTTTGTGCGGATTCTTCTAATTCTTCCCCTTGTTTAATACTTTGCTCTATTAACTCATAGTCAGCTTCGGTGAAAGTAATTTTTCCCTCGTTTTCTCGGAGAAATCTCGCCCGGTCTAGTGGAATAATTGTACCCAGGTGCCTACATACATTCCGCTCGTTCTCCATTACTTCTTGGACTTTTCGTGTTTCTCTTTCTTCCTCTGAGATCCATTGAGCGATATTGGGAACCAAGAAATCGTGCACAAGTTCATAGTAAGTACGTGACTCCTCAAGCACGATTCGCAATAGTCGATGAAATATCAGGGTATCAATAACTTCTTGAGCTTTATCGTTGGAGCAGGACTCGGAAGTTTCAGACAAAAGCGTCTCGGGAGGTACTGTCACGGCAATTCCGCTAGAATTTACAAAAGATTTGAGAAGAATCCTTGCGATATCTCGATCTTCATCACGGAAACTACTCAGTACATATCCGATGTAACCAGACAGGATTTTTGGTGCACCCCCGAGGCGTTCGTAAATTGACAAAGACATCACTCTCTCGTTCGGAGATAGCCCATTGAACATTGCGGTACAGACCAACTGCAACTGAGCTGGCTCAATACCCTCTCTATCCAGATCATGGATTGCCAAGTCAACGAATTCCTTTTCGCATTGAATGCCTGCTGCCTGCGCAGGTCCAATTATGGCGGAGCGGGCGCCATTGAGTGTCAATGAATCTAACTGGAACCGATTGTTGAAAATTGAAGGAACAGCCACAGTAAAATCATTGAGATCTACAAAGGACTCCTGCTTCAATGAAATGAGCACACGGAGTTCACATAAATCGTCCCTAATCAGTTCGCCTATAAATCTCCCCACATTGTCCACAGTACCTTGTGAATTTGAGGAAAATAAGTCTTCAAACGCATCTAAAATAATCGCTACCGGTTTGCTTGTTGCACGAAACATTTGTGTAAACTGCCTAGCAATTTGTTCTGGAGTGTGTTCCTCGTAGTCTAATTTGGAACCGAAAGAAGATGCGAGGTCGACCAATATTGATTGGAATGTGGATCGTGCCAAACGCATATATAAAACAAAGAAACTACGCTTAGTTAGCTCAGGGATGAGGGATGCCTTTATTAACGACGTTTTGCCAACGCCAGATCGACCAAATAGAACGAGTAACTTCTTGGAGAGAAACGCTTGGAGAATTGATACTACTTCTTCATTTCTGCCAAAAAACACATCTGCATCTTGGCTGTCGTAATAGTCCAAGAACTTGTAGGGGCACTCTGCAATTTTTGCCGATGGAGTAGCCTTTCCCTCTTTAGACGGAAAAGCCTTGGGAGGGGAATGGTTTACTAAGGAAGAAAGTATAACTTGGAGACCCATATGGTTATTTTTACTGCTGTAAGGAATTACAGAAACGTTGAACTTACGGAACATGGAACGGCAAAGGACCGGACTGGGATCAGGAACAAGTGCAAAATGCCTTTGGCCAAATGCATTAAAAATAGAAACATGTTGACTGAGGAGTAACTCTAGATCAGGGTCTCGCAACCCATAACCGATGAATAGCATAACTCTTGAAGCTATAATTGCAGATAGGGCTGCCCGAAATGCAGGGTTGATGTGGATCAAATCTGAATAGTCTTTTGAAGAGAGAATAAGTGTCTCAGGATCATCTATGTGACCGTGCATCTTGAGGAGGAAAGGTCTTTCTTCCACTGCAATTCTGGAAAGTTCAGCAACATTTTTTTGAGTGTAGACAGGTAGAAATTCTGGAGAAGATGCAACTAAAGCATATGTCTGTTCCAGTAAGCAGTCGTAGTTGGTAGTCAATAGGGCACGAAAAGGAATGTTGGGAAGCATTCTGTGTAGATTAGAAGGTTTCAAATTGGGAGGCCTAAAGATTCTTCTCATAAAATCTCTAAATAAGGAGTTCCCAAGTAACGATTTGCATTCTTCAGCTACTTCGAAAAACATTCGGTTTTCTAGAAGGGCACGTAGTTCATCCCCTTCACTAAATGAAACAAGTTGATTTTCACATTCAGCAATGAGTAATTCGAGAAGCCTTTGCCATGAAGGCAAACCTGCAGCCAGAGAGAGTCCAGCTCCTATTACGCCCACCACACGATTGCACTTGAGTGACTCTAAAAAATCAGCAGGCAGTTTGTTTGGCTCTGTCAATTTAGACTCCGGGTTATAATCATCCTCTTTAGTGAGATTTTGCTGATAACCTTGATCGGATAACCAAAGGTCAAGAAGTTATAATTCTTTTGGAATGTTCACTTTAACCAGAAGAGATTAAAGGATTTCGACTTAATGTTTGAATTTAAGCCAGCAAAATATTACTTTAAATGAACATTGACAGGATCTTTACCGGATAGTGTTAGAACCGGAAAGTAAAGTATGAATGAGGCAGAAATTACCCACTCAATGAGGTGCCTAAATCACTCCAAAAATGAATCAATATAATCTTTTCTGAAACAGTCTACTGGGACGCATTAAGTCTTTGATATAAAAGGTGAAACGCATAAATTTCTATCTGTCTTGCGTACCTATAAGCAAGTCACATTTAAAGATTATGCTTGCTATTTTGGTAGAATTCCCTTCTTTTCTAAATCCCGCAAGTATCCTTCACATACTTCAAACACCAACTGTTTTAACGTCTTTTCTTCAATAGCCGCTGCTATTTTCATCCTACGCATAAGATCCCGAGGGACCCCCTGTAGCACCCACGCCCCTGCTGATTCCTGTTCCTTCTTCTTGGACATATCAGCAAACCTAGCAAAGTCATATAGACACATCAAGAAATATTTGACATCTATTGATATTTTTGCATATTTTACTATTGTAACTATTCTTTATATTGGAATGAAGTATTGAAAGGAGGTGATGAGATGAATTCGGTCCGAGTATTGTTGACCCTTCCCATTCCGTTGAAACGGAAGCTGGATGGGATGAAGCGGCAAGGCTACACGGTAAGCGGATATATCCAAGCGTTGTTGGAACGTGAACTCAATCAATCTAACGTGAAGAAGGGACACTAACCCATGGCACGAAAAGGGAGAGCAGATCGTGGGCTCCTCCAACGCAAAGATGCTCAAGACAAACCCGTATGGTATGTCCGTTTGTCGCATAATGGACGAGAACGTTGGTTTGGTTCGTTTCCCACGAAAACCAAGGCAAGAGAGTTTTACGAAAGGGCAAAAGTGGAACAGAAGGAGGGTCGCTTTTTCCCCAAACGCTTTCATCAAAATGGCTGTCCTCTAGTTAAAACATGGATTCAAGACTATTTGGATACGCTTCCCACTTCTGGGAAAACTCCAAAGACTCAAAAAGAAGAACAGCGGTATGGAAAATGGTGGATGAAGCAGTTGGCAGGAAAACGTCTCTTGCATATCACGGCAGCTGACCTGGGTCAGGTGAAGAGGCAAATGATCGGCCAGGGCTACGCACCGGAAACTATCAAGCATTGCTTGAAATTCTTGCGCCATGCACTGAATCTGGCGATAAGAGACGGACATCTGGAAAAGAACCCTTTCGCCCAGTTCACTATGCCAAAAACGAATCAAGGGCAAACTCGGTTTTTGACGGTGAAAGAAGAAAAGATCCTTTTGGAAAAATTGGGACCTCCCTATGCCCAATGGGCCGATTGGCGATTCTGACCGGATTGCGGAAGACGGAATTGTTTTCCCTTCGATGGGCCCATGTGGATTTAGAACAAAGCCTCATCACGTTGCCTCAGACCAAATCTGGAAAAGTCCAGTACACTCCACTCAATGACGATGCCCAGGGTATTCTGCGGAGCTTCCCCTCGTGGGAGCATTCCATTTGGGTGTTCCCGAGCAAAACAAACGGCACCCATCTGGATAGTTATAACTTCTATGGCCGGGTGTTTATGCCAGCAGTAAAAGCGGCGAAACTGGAAGGGGTGACGTGGCATACCTTGCGGCATACATTTGCCAGTCGCTTGGCGATGAATGGTCACGGGGATAGCACGATTGCCGCATTGCTCCGACATAGCAGCACAACGTTGGTCCAACGGTATGCGCATCTCTCCCCTAGCCACCTGAAGGACGCGGTTGAGGGAATTTCTGGTTTTGGGATTGAACCGGAGAAGGAAAAGCCGAAACCCGAACCCACAGAATCGAATATGGGTCAGGGTCTCACAAAAACCGTAGCAGGAACCGTGATTGTCCCCATTTCTGAGGAGAGCGAAATTGTCTAAGTGGTTGATTATATTGGTCGGGGCGAGAGGATTTGAACCTCCGACATCCTGCTCCCAAAGCAGGCGCGCTACCGGGCTGCGCTACGCCCCGACGGATGGTGTGTATTCAAGTCGTCGTTTCAGCAGGTCTTTCGCTAATATCAAGGCTTGACCGCGATGGCTCAATTCGTTTTTTTCGGCCAAGGTCATTTCGGCCAAGGTTTTCTTGGCTTTTGGCACATAGAATACTGGATCATACCCGAAACCGTGGCTCCCGTAAAACTGTTCAGTAATTTGGCCCTGCAACTCGCCTTCAACCACTTCTGTCTGACCTTCTGGGTCCGATAGGACCATGACGGTGAGAAACCGCGCCGCACGTTGGCCTGCGGGAATCTGTTGAAGTTCTTCTAATAATTTTTCACAATTATCGGCATAGGTTGCACCCTCGCCGGCATAACGGGCTGCACACACGCCAGGACGACCATCTAAAGCATCCACTTCTAGACCTGTATCATCAGCTAACGCCCAATGGCCGGTTCCGGCCGCAGTTTCCTTGGCTTTTTTCACCGCGTTCTCCTGACAAGTTGACCCATCCTCAACCACGTCTGGTAAATCAGGGAAATCAGTTAACGAAAGAAAAGTCATGGGCATTTCTACTAATAACGCACGAATTTCTTGGACCTTATGCTGATTTCTGGTGGCGAGAACCACCGTACGATTTGTGGCACTCAACTAGGTCAAACTCCCCACCAAATCTTTTTGGAGCGTGATCAACTCTTGAATACCACTCCAGCCTATCGCGACAAAATCATCCAAGTCTTGCTTAGAAAATGGGGCCGCTTCTGCCGTCCCTTGCACTTCTACCATTCGCCCATTGCCCGTCATCACAAGATTCATATCAACATCGGCCTGAGAGTCTTCTTCATAAGCTAAATCCAAACGAATTTCACCGGCAATTTTACCAACGCTAATGGCTGCAAGATAATCCAGTAAAGGACATTGCTTGATTCGATTTTTTGCCTTCAGCATCGCGAAGGCATCAGCCAACGCAATAAAAGACCCAGTAATGGAAGCTGTTCTTGTACCACCATCGGCTTGAATGACATCACAATCAATCCAGACCGTCCGCTCGCCCATTTGATGCATATCAGTCACGGCTCGAAGAGCTCGGCCAACCAAACGTTGAATTTCTAGAGTACGTCCACCTTGCTTGCCTCTACTGGCTTCGCGAGACATGCGATCGTGCGTCGATCGAGGCAACATGCCATATTCTGCCGTGATCCATCCTTGTCCTTTATCACGCAAGAAGGGTGGAACTTTTTCTTCCACCGAAGCCGTGCAGATCACCTTCGTCTCACCCATTTCAATGAGCACAGACCCTTCAGCATATTTCGTGAACGGACGCGTAATGTTCACCGGCCGAAGGTCACCTGGACCTCGATTATCACTCCGTGCAATTTCTGGGGTTGG
Source organism: uncultured Nitrospirota bacterium (assembly GCA_937139405.1). GTDB lineage: Bacteria > Nitrospirota > Nitrospiria > Nitrospirales > UBA8639 > Nitrospira_E. Next base: position 243,886 of record CAKZPV010000003.1, on the reverse strand, counting down.
CAAAATGATTCCTTTCAGTAAAAAATGGAGACGAATTATAGAGAGCACTCTACCAAAAGACAATACAAACTGCTGTGAATACGGGATTAATGCGATTCCGTGGCCCGACTCCCCAATATTGTTGATGATACATGAAACCTCAAACAGCACGTGTTTTTCACAAACGACACTAATCTGACTTCTGTCTCTTCCGGATGACCCACTTGGCTATCAATAACCCCACAATGAGCACACCCACACCCACGGCAAATTCCGTTTCATAGGGGAAAACATATGGGGTCATAAGCCAGGCTTTCTCGATAGAAGAAGGAACTCGTCCAGGTTGATTGACTGCTATGGAAACCCATGATAGATTCGGATTCCTACCGACGCAACCATGCACGATCCCCGCTTACTCAGTGACCAGTCTGAAACCCTTCGAGCCCGACTCGGTGCTCGCGGATCCGATGCTCCGTGGGACACCATTCAATCTCTGTCTGACTCGCGACGTGCATTCATTCACCAAATCGAAGACATGCGCCATCAATTGAAGCAGGGGTCGGAGCAGATTGCTCAGCTCAAGCGGAACAAAGAACCTGCGGAAGAACACATGGCTGCCCTCAGGCAAATACGCGAGCAAATTCAGGCATTGGAAATAGAGTTAAAAGCCATTGAAGAACCGTTGCGGGAACATGCGCTAAGCATTCCCAATGTACCACATGAGTCCGTCCCCATTGGTAAAGACGAAGGCGATAATCAGGAAATTCGTCGATGGGGAGATCCCCCAACATTGGCCTTCACCCCCTGCTCGCATTTCGATCTGGGTGAACGCCTTGGTATTCTGGATTTTCCACGCGCTACAAAAATAGCAGGAGCCCGATTTTCTATCGGCATCGGCATGGGCGCACAATTGGAACGTGCGTTGGCCAATTTCATGCTGGACCTTCATGTGCAAGACCATGGCTACACCGAAATACTCCCGCCCGTCTTGGTCAATCGCGCCAGCATGACCGGCACAGGACAATTACCGAAATTCGAAGATGATGCCTTTCATCTGTCAACAGAAGACTTCTTTCTCATTCCCACAGCCGAAGTGCCTGTCACCAATTTTTATCGAGATGACGTACTAGAGGCCAACCAGCTTCCCATTCGTTATGTGGCTCATTCGTCTTGCTTCCGGCGAGAAGCCGGTTCCTACGGCAAAGACACCCAAGGACTTATTCGCGTGCATCAGTTTCAAAAAGTTGAACTTGTGAACTTTGTCCAGCCCGAGCATTCCTATGACGAGTTGGAACGGTTAACGCAAGCCGCAGAAACCATATTACAAAAGCTGCAACTGCCGTATCGCGTCATGGCTCTCTGCACCGGAGATTTGGGATTTTCCCCTGCAAAAACGTATGACCTCGAAGTCTGGCTCCCCTCGCAAGAACGCTATCGAGAAATTTCGTCGTGCAGTAACTTTGAAACGTTTCAGGCCAGGCGTGCGAATATTAAATTTCGCGAAAAAGGTAAGAAACCTCAGTTTTTACACACATTAAATGGCTCAGGTCTCGCAATTGGGCGAACAGTCGTTGCCATTCTCGAAAACTACCAACAAGCCGATGGATCGGTTACAATTCCGGAAGTTCTACAACCCTATCTGCATGGAGCAGTAAGTATCAGACCTTCAAAAAAGTAACAACACCCGTGTTTCCAGTCAGCATTGTTTCGGAGGGGTGCTAGAGTGGTCGAATAGACCGGTCTTGAAAACCGGCGTGGTGCAAGCCACCGTGGGTTCGAATCCCACCCCCTCCGCCATCAAGAATCGCAACCTAAGGCTTTCTGGCAATCAGCAAGACCTCTGTTGCCTCTCGTTGTTTTTGCGGCAACCCTATCTTTTCACTTAATCCATAATCTGTACGGGACCACCAAGGTATTGAAGTCTTAATATCTTCATCACGTATGATGAAGCCATGAGACCTCACGAGCTCAACATACCCCTCAGCGGACTTTTGCACGTGCATCGGATGCCGAAAAAAAAGTCGAACGAAAAGCGAATTAATAAAGGAACGACAAGATTCTCCAATCAATAACACGCCACCAGAGTCGAGCACACGATAAAACTCCTTTAATGCTGCTGATTGATCGGAAAGGTGATGAATGAGTTGATGGCAAAAAATGACATCTATGGAGCTATCCGGGAGATTCAAGTTATACACGGTCCCATTTTCACATTTGACTTCACATTCACAACGTGTAGCCGCTTTTGGGGCAAAACGAATGAGTTCCTTGTCGATATCAACACCAATAATGGTCTTGGGTTGAAAATATTGCTCCAACAGCTCAAATGCTAAACCCTGGTGACAACCGGCATCCAAAATCTGTGATGGCCTTGAAAGACTGTTATTGAGAAGCTGTTTAAATTCAATAATTGCCTGACTCAACACATACTGATACCAAATATTGGTCGTTAGGAACCATCGGCCAAATCGTGATTCGCGAACCCATTCCTTTTCTGTCACTTGCTTCTCTAGCATTGAATCCATCATGTTCATTGAAATGATCTTTTCATTATTTTGTCGTCATGAAAGATTTACCATACTTAAACGAATAAAATACGCGCAATATTGTTATATAAGAACCGCCTAGAGGATAGATCAAACCACTCGTGCGTAGTTCTGTGTCACAGAAAGTGTACGATGAAAAAATCATTGATAATATTTAGCCTCATCGAAGCAACTCCGCTCCCCATTTTCCTTTTTTTTTCGGCATTCATTGACCAAAGTATCAATCAAAACTGGCAAGGCCCCTTTGTCGCAAGCAGCATCGTCGCGATACTGACGACGACGGTTTTGCTGTGGAACCGCATCAGATTAAATCGTCTGTTCATTGGCATTAACCTGTACCTTCTAATCGGGACAGTAGCATTGTTAACACATCATGTTTGGCTCAACCACATGTATGAAATTTTAAAAGCATCGGGAATGTTGGCTGGCATTTTGATTGTCGGCACATGCAGCCTTCTGTTCAGTCCAGCAGGTTTTATCGGGATTTCATCTCAAGACAGGAAACAAGTGATTATTTTTTCTCTCTACTTACTGCTTATTACGGGAATAGCCTTTCTTTTTTCATTATATTTTCAGGGCAATAAAATTCTTTCCGAGTTCATTCCATTTATTGCCTTGTTCTCAGCACAAAGGAAATTGCAAACAAGCATGATTCAGGCAACGGCAAATCCGATCACCTGAGAAAAGTTCAACCAAAGATAGTCCAGTTAGAGAATCCGCTCGAAAATCATCATTCATAGGAAAATCGCACCTCAATGCTAATATTATTCTTAATGAATTATTCATCCCGTACTCAGCGAATTACAACTCAGCATGTCGAGCAAATTCCAGAGCAGGTTGTCTGTTACTGCATGGATTCAAGACGCCAGCTTATCTTAGCGGTCTAGGCCAGCTATTTCAAAACATTCTCCACCTGCTTCGCAAATCTTAACATGCTTTTAATAATAGACTCCTCAGCGGTCATTCGGAGTAACAACCCCTTAATTTTTATGACCGATTTTAGGGAATGCTTATTCATGGAGTCTCTCTCTTGACTCGGTACTTTAGTCCCTCTCACCTTCAACAAAACGAGCTAACTAACAGATTCACGAAAAAGCCAACATGGAGCGGGTAGGACGACTATAGATCGATTTTTTTTGGCCTAGCAATACGTGAGCGCTAGAAAATTACCGGAGCTTATTCTGTCGTGTGTGGGATAATGGGAAAATTTCAGAAGCTTGAAGCGGATAATTCTTGATGTATGAGACTTGGAGAAGTATTACTTTTTCAAGATTATACGTACACTCAGCAAAGGGTCAATACACTCTGGAGAATCTCAAATTTTTATTCAGGCGGGGTATAACGGGACAGCAACAGATCGATCGAACAAAATCAGGAACACTTACAAAAAAACCTAGCATGCTTCGGCAAAATCTCCATTCATTAATTTTCGATATAAAATAACAAGCTGATCATTTAATTTCTGGATTTCATAACATTCCTCGATATGTGTGCGTCCAGCCATTCTCATTTTGGCCCAAAGTTCTTGGTTCATAAGAAGATATTCCAATTTCTCTACTAAGGAGTTAACGTCGCCTGCTTGAGCAAGAAGCCCAGTTTTTTCATCCTGAACCAATTCAGGAATTCCGCTATGGTAAGTACTAACCACCGGCAAGCCTTGAGCCAATGCTTCCATTAACACAACCGGAATGCCTTCTTGGTCACCATCATGACTCGTGACGCTTGGGGCCAATAAAATATCTGCTTCAGCCAGCAATTCACCAATTTCTTCTTGTTGTTTCCATCCAAGTAGTTTAATGCTATCGGAAACGTTCAACTCCGCTATTAAGATCTCAAGATCTTTCTTAAGAGGACCATCTCCAATTATACGATATTGAATATCTGGAAATTTTCCTATTAATTTCGCAATAGCTTTAATACTATATTCCACACCTTTTTTCTCAACCAGCCGAGCAATGGTGAGGATCTGTATTTTTTTCATTTCGGGCTTTGGTGATGTAAGGCTGAACTTGGTCGTATCGACTCCCATTCTATGGACGATGATTTTGTCCTGACGACAACCCAGCTCAATTAATTTGGTTTTCCAACATTCACTGATAGGAAGAAATAGATCTCCTTTTTTGAAAAGGGAATTATAGACAAATTTGCCATTCATCTGTAAATATTTTGACATATCATATCCATGAAATGTCGTTATAAACTTTCCTCCTAAAATTTTAAGTTCCTTTAAAATAACTCCAAAATTACCGCTTGGCCCAAAATGGCAATGAACGATATCGTACGGACCTTTCTTCAGAAAAGGAATGATTTGATATAACAGAGTCAGCGAGGCAGCTCTTTTTCCGTAGCGAAAAACATTCAATGACTTCAAGACGGCTAAAGGGTTTTTGGTCATACATATTCCCGCATAATATATGCCCACTAAGAACCGATATATTTTATTTTCAGGGATGATCGGTGGATGATACGTCTTGTCTAGCAAATCATATTTTTGTACATCTTCATGAACCTTATTGCCCCCATGTAGAAGATTTTCTTTTTTTCCCCCTGTAGCAAAGATGTCGACATGATGCCCACGATCAATTAAACCTGTAATTTGGTTCAAAATAAACGTCTCGGACAATAATGGAAATTGATTAACAATGAACGCAATCTTCATAAAAAACCTCATGTCGTTTTAATCGAAACTTCAATTTCTAAAATCCTCAAGCAAGGGACAAAATTCTTCTTGAAAACCTCGACCAAGAAGAAATTGAGATCAGAAATTCTGTAATGAAAAGCCTGAATTAGATAAAAAATATAAGGTCGGAACTTCTTTGGGGGGAGAGCCTGAATGAAGAAAGAAGAAAAATGAACTTCACATTAAAATAACGCGTAAAGAGATGAAACACAGCTAAGAAAATACTGTTAATGCAAAAAAATTATTATATTGGGGATGAGCAGTATTGAACATTCATATATATCAACATAGATAAAGCAAGATATCTGCCAAACAAAAATATCAATAAATTCAAAGTTTATGCACATATTTTTTAATGAATTGAAAAAACTAGGCCTACAGTGTATGTAGAAACCTTCAAGAACAATTCATTTTTCACGTTCAACAATCCAACTTGTGATCTCACGTCAAACGATATTTGGAAAAGGCTCAATGGAAAAATTGAAAAGAATTCCTCCTAAGAGAATCAACAGCAGGAGCACACGGCGTCAATTTCTAAAGAAATTTGTAAGAAATGTTGCCTAGAAGCTGTGTCAGGATTTCGCCTACAAGAAGTAGCAGAAGGGAATGAGGCCTTCAATAAACTCTCACCTCTAGTCGCAAGCTCATACAAGCTTTTTTAGCAATTTAAGCAAAAGCAATCCTACTTCTTAGAAGAATCGCCCAGAACTATGATGTCTAGTTGTTCACCTCAAATGAGTGTCTTATAATGAATACAAATTCTTCCTCAAAATCACATTCTCATCTTCACGATTAATCTCAAGGAGCATGCATTATGGAAACGTATACCCGACAAGAAGAAAGTACTGACGTCGTAGATGACCCAAAAGCTCGAGACCTTCTTCAAGCGGCTTTTTCCAAGACTGCCAGATGGCAGCCTGACTTTAAAGGATTTCAAGCTGACTTACGCATAAATGTGAATGGAAAAGAAACGAAAGGTACCGTGACTGTCAAAGGACCACGAGACGTCACCGTCGTGATCGATGATGCAGACCTTCAAACGTGGGCACAAAACCAGATAGGTATGATCGCTGGTCATCGAGGTCCCAGGAATTTTGATGAGTCTGATGGCAAATATACCCTGACGTTAGGTGGGGAAGAAAAGCATCCCCTGGGGCAGAGAGTGAATATCCATGGAGACAGCATGGGTTCATGGTATCGAATCAAAGACAACCGCATCACCCAAATCAATCGGAGCATGCCACAAGCCGTCTTTACCATCAACGTGGAAGATAGTGCGATCACCCAGGACCAACACCATCTCACCACTCGATACACGGTGTATTATTTCAATCCGAAAGATCGATCTTTGAAAAATGTTGACAGCTTTTGGGATACACACATCCGAGTAGGGAATTCTGACCTTCCAGCTACCCGTCGTATTATCTCTTCAGAAGAGGGGGCAATCGTCGTGCGATCGCTTACATTTGAAAACCACGACATGCTGTAACATTAGGTAAAAGATAAGAGTTCAAGGGTGAGGAAGCCGAAAAAAACGTCTTGGCTTCCTCACTTCTTTTCATGTGAGATAAATGGAGAATACTGCGAAAAGATTGTGCATTGAGAATTTAACAAAAGGATACTCCGATTAACGTAAATCCTGCCCACCAGTTCCTCCACCAAATCCACCAAAGTTCCCGCCAAAGCCTCCCTGCCCTGTCCCCCAATATTCGCCTCGTTTCCAACGAGGAAATGGATGGCGTCTTTCTGGGCGAGTAAATCGCCACAATGCATAAATCATCAGGAATACGGCAGTGAGATTCATCCAAAATCCGCCTGATCGTATGGGTCGGCTCTTTTCTTGAGGAACAGGAGCTTTTCCAGCAATCGAGGCTAAAGAAAGAACTGATCGATAGACATTGGCTCCATATTCTCCGGAATGAAACATCGGTTGCAGAAATTTCAAAGAAAGCTCATCCAATTCTTGAGGGGTGATAAACGGCAAAAGGCTTTTCCCCACGACAACCACGGCTTGACGCTCTTGCTTCGCGACGAGCAACAGAATTCCCCGTTCCTGTTGCGCAGTCCCAATCCTCCAAGCTTCATACAAGCGAGAGGCATAATCCTGCGCATGAGGAAGGGGCTGGATGGTTTCACGTGTCACCACGATCATTTCAACAGCCGTATTTGTTTCCAAATCTTTGCAAATAGCTCGAATTTGTGCTTGCCATTCTTCATTCAGTACCTGAGCGTAGTCACTGACATAGCCTAATGGCGTTGGCAGACTTTGTTCTTGCGGTGCCCCCCCCCAAGATGCTGACCCTATCAGTAAGAACAGACTTATGGTCATCCAAGTCAACCTCATTTGCATCACCGACCTCCATGACGAATCTCTTGGATTCGTTTCATGAATAGCTCTAAACTGTGGAGATACCGCTCAAAAGCTTTCGGCCATTCAAAAGTCCCAGGACTACTGAGACCTCTTTTGATAGAAAGAATTTCCAAGAAAATGGTCGGATCAAATTGTAAGGTGACTGGAAGAGTTTCAAGTATTTCTTTGTCTTTTTCTTTTGATGGCTGATTCAAAGAATACAGAATTCCACGAATCACTGGTAGAACAGCCGTAATAGAAAGGAGCAGTAATGCGTGAATGGCTTCAGTCCTACCCTCTCCTTCAATAAATCGTTGACGTATGCGTAAAAAGTTTGTCATCAATTCTTGTTCACATTGCCAACGAAGCCGATCCGCATCAATAGCCTCTTCGCCCAACGGATTATGCCCCGCTAAAAGAACATGGCAATGGGTCATTTGTAGAAACTCCAAAGGAAAGAATCTTCGGGATCGGCTCAATTCCTCTTCTGTCATAACCAATGGTGCAATGATCTGATGTCTACCCCATTGGTGATGAAGTTTTCCAGCCTTCTGCAACGTTTCAACAGAGAGATTCAGGACAATCAAAAGTAGATTGATATTCGAGCGTCCCATAATAAAGTCGCCTCTTGCCGCGCTCCCGAAAAGAATCAGTCCTCCAAGATCCCCAGACCAGTCCTGATTAATTTGCTCAACATAGCGAGTGAGAACATCACGAACATCCTCAGGAAGATCTACGCGTTGGGAAGGAGAATCAGACATAATACGACAAACTTTCTATGACAGTGGTGTATGAACAGGAATTCGATCAGCCCTGGGGTCAGGTAAAAATCCCGCAGCTTGGAAACGATCCATCCATCCGAATGGGGCGGTTGTCCGCAAACCGGCCGTTGCGGAAAGTACCTGATATTGCAAGCGCCGATTGGAATCCATTGTCCGAAAGACTCGATCTCGTAACATCCCAAGGAGGGGATTCCCCGTATTCCAAAAAAAGACTTCTTCATCGGCTAACTGTTGTAACATGGTGACCTGAGGCCGGCGGGCTGTTTCAAACGGTTTCAATGCATGAGCGGACCAATCCTGTGCTTTATGACAATGTTCAAGAATATCGGCCAGGCCTATGGCATCCTCCATAGCCTGCATTCTTCCTTGAGACGCATGGGGATTCATACCATGAGCGGCATCACCCATCACCACAGCCCGATCCATCACCCATGTTTTTGCCCGTACGCGCCCAGTGCCCATATACGCCGTCTGGGTCCAATCCACGAATGAATCAAAGATAGTCGCAAGGTTAGGCGCAATCGTTTTCCATTTTTCGCGAAGAGAAATCACTCCTTCTGCTTTCAATTGTGCCAGCGAATCCGAAGACACCATATACAAGGCATAAACCTTCTGATTGGGAGCAGGGAACAACCCCAAGATTGTTTGCTGTCCAACAAAATACTGGGCTTCATTCATGTCCTCAGGTGAATCCAGGGCTGCTACCAAATAACTATCCTTGTAACGATGTAAGGAAGCAGGCAAGCCCATGGCCTCACGAACTTGAGAAAAAGGACCATCGGCTCCCACCACAACTTGAGCTCCTATTTGAACAGCCGTTCCGTCAATCTCAGCTTGTACACCAACAATATCACGTCCTTCACGAAGAAAAGACTTGAATGTCGCTTTAAATTGAAGCCCATGAGGATTTTCTTGTCGCAGACAATCGAGGATGGTGTGATGAACCACATTTGGCCACATTACCAGGGCACGATTGAATGGAACCGGCAACATCTCATAATCAATCGTACAAAGACGTTCTCCTCCACTCTTAAGAAAATGGAAAAATCTAACGGGCTTCGATACTTCTGGCGGTAGCTTATCAAGCAACCCTAAGTTGTGAAGCAACATTTGGCCATTAGGTTGAAGGATTTCTCCACGAAGGCCTTGAGGAGGTCCACCAGCTTGTTCCAAGACAAGATTTCCAATACCCTTTTTAGACAACGCAATCCCAAGAACAGCGCCACCACCACCAGCACCGACAATCAGAACCTCTGTTGTTAAATCCATATCAAAACAATGCCGCATTATTAAAAATTAAGGAATGCCTTATTATGAAGGTGCTGCACAAACTCATGCCTGGCGATGGCGACTCAAAATTATGAAAGACTATTCAGAGAAAATTGCCTGAAAATGTTCGTCAGCGTCTTGCCAAGCTTGAGGATGTGTACCCGACAACCAATCACGAAGGTACAGTTTTTGTTCTACGGACAACATACTTTTTATTTGGTGGGTGCGCCCTTGCAGCGGTTGAAGAAAGCCGACCTTTTTGACAGGATCTAACGTCGCAGTCCGAACATACATATTGGTATAGACCGTAGGCGCCTGCTCATCACCATCGCCTTGCAACCACACAGAAATATATTTATCCATCTGTAACCCCGAACTATCCAACGCAGGGTCTGTTTCATGGAATAACTCATTTTCTGTGTATTCTAATGGAACCGCATCTTCAGCCCGAAATAAAAAGTTCCGCTTCCACATACGCCAACATCTTTCATTTGTGACATGAACAATAAGTAGGGAGAGGATAGTGTCAAGGGATTTAGAAGAAAGTCAAGATAATGTCTTGCCTTTTACTATTCACTAATTTTGATATTTTCATTCACCCTCCTTTTCCGGTAGAATCCGCCATATTCCCTCATTCAAGACCTTTTTTGAAATCCCCCTCTGGTTATGGGAATATCTCGATACACACTTAATTCCATTCGTTGCCTGCTATGGAGGATCAATTCGTGAACAAACCAGCCACCTGTAGACAATTCTTGTTAAGTATAGTCGGTAGCCTCCTATTAGTAGGCTGCCAAGGAGGTGGGCACACCATCAATCTTGAACCACATGCTCTTGCGTCCCACTCTACCCTCACGACCTCCGTTCATGAAAATGACCTGACGATTCTCGTTGAGCCATTCCAGGATGCTCGCCCCCAACAAAACCGACTTGGTTCGCGAACGCATTTATGGGGAGGCGTCACCCATTTCAATGCTTGGGATGGCAATATCAGCAAAGGTATGGCTGATCTGGCGATCGAATATCTTCAACAGCAACAATGGCGGGCTTCTCGAAGTACCACTGGCCCAGTAAGCGACAATCTCTCTGATGCTGTGACATTAACGGGAACCGTACTGTCCCTGCAGGCCAATGCAAAAAGTGGATTTGGGTTTACGGACATTACCGTTGATATGAGGGTCCGCTTCGAGGCCAAGAATACCGTAGATGGTAGTACAGTCAGAATGGTCCTCGGTGCCAATGGGTCGGATAGTGTCGCAGCTTTTTCCCCGAAAGATGTGGAACACCTTATCAACCTTGTCGCCAAAGATTTATACAAGCAACTGTTTCGAGATCTCTCGGTAAAAAATAAAGCCTTTCATTTACAGCCTGAAACTCGTCCATAGCCTTTTGTGATATAATTATGTCAAAATCCGCCTAGGGCAATTATCTAACAGAAATTCTCTAGATCTACTAAGGAGGTGCTGAGCAATACCTAAAACTACTTTTTTAAATGGGACATTCTTCCAACTTTTCCAGAATATATATTTTCCCCTCATCTTGAATGATTTTTATTTTTTCTGTCTTCATGAGGTGCCTTATCTGGAAAAAGGAGTTGTGAATGAATCAAGTATCCCCCGACCCTACCGTTCCTCAAGCCAATATCTTAATTGTTGAAGACGAGCAAGGGCCCCGAGAAGCCTTAAAGCTTATCCTCTCCCCCTATTTCAATCTCTATACCGTTGATCGTGCGGAAGTTGCGGAGCAAATCCTTTCGACCCATCCGATTGATTTAATCACTCTTGACCTCAAACTGCCAGATCAACCAGGAACTGATCTGCTCTCGAAAATCCGCGAAAATGGCTATGATGTCGATGTGGTGATCATTACTGGGTATGGAACGTTGCAATCAGCGATCGACGCAATTCGACATGGGGTCGCAGCCTATATTCTTAAGCCGTTTAACGTATCGGAGTTGCTGGAAGTCATCAAAAAAACCCTAGAGCGGCGTAACCGCCTGTCCTCTCTTCAGGACGCTCTTCAGGCTATGGGAAATCTCTGGGCTTCCGGTATTGATGTCAAAACAGCCATGTCTAATATTGATACGCTTTTAGGAGCGAAACACCCCGAACTCGCACAACATGCAAATCGAGTGAATTTTTATGCTTCATTATTAACTGAACATCTCCAAATGAACCAAGAGGATCGTGAAGCTATCCACCTCGGAGCGTATTTGCACGATATTGGAAAAATCGGCATTCACGATCGACTCATTGCTGGCCATCATTCCCTGTCAGATCAAGACCAAGAACTCATGACATGCCATCCAACGATTGGCGCACAATTTATTAGCAGCATTCCTTTTCATCCTTCCGTTGAACAAATTATTCGATTTCATCACGAAAAATTCGATGGGTCAGGTTTCCCCGAAAAATTAACTGGGGACCAGATCCCTTTCCCTGCTCGGATCGTGGGGTTAGCAAACATGTTTGACAATTATGTCACCGGCCAGGGAGGACAAGAAGCGATGCCCGTACCAGAGGCCCGGGAACATATACGCCAGGAATCAGGGAAAAGCCTTGACCCTCAATTAGCCGATTTATTTGCTAACGTTGTCTGGTAAAAAGATCATGACTTACTTTTTAAAATTATCAACTCATTTCGACGATGAATAAGACGCTCGCACAGATGAACCAATTCACCCATTCAGATACAACAGAAAAATGGGAACAAGCGTTTGACGCATTAACCGATCACGTCATGATCTTAGACCACCTTGGGAACATTGTATGGGCGAATCGAGCAATTCAGGAGCAAGTCGAACCGCATCTCGGCTCTCTCGTGGGACATCATTATCGACTCCCCTATTACGGGGAAGTCACTCCGCAAAATCCTCCGCCCTGGGAAACCGTGTTAGCGGGCGCTCTTTCAGCTGTCGTCGAAACTTCTTTCCCGGCCATGTCTGGAGATTTTTTAGTGTCCTGCTATCCACTCTTCGATTCTCATCGAATCCAATGGGGCGCCATTTCAGTGGTCAAAGATATAACAGACCAAAAGCGGATGGAAGAAGCTCTAAGAAAAATTGCACAGAGCGATCCCTCACCAGGAAGTATTGCGTTTTTGCGAACATTGGTCAAAGACTTAAGCCAGGCCATCAATGTCCCTTACGTGATCCTGGCGGACGTAGAAAACCCAGCACATTTCCAGGCTACAACTGTCGCCATTTGGGCAAATGGCATGTATGGAGAAAACTTCGCTTGGACCCTACCCTCGGCGCTGTTTCAAGATCTTGTACAAGTGAAGGACTGTGCATGGAACACCATCTCTCAACCGCTCTTTGCCCCTACGTCGGTCCTTTCTTCATGGCAGGTCACGAGCTACATGGGCAATGCTCTACGCGGCCAAACCGGACAAATCATCGGCGTTCTTTTAGTCCTAAGCCCAGAACCGATAGTCAATTCGCATGTCGCAAAATCCATTGTCCAATTATTTGCAGCCAGAGCTGCCAGCGAACTTCAACGCAAAAAAACCGCAGACGCCTTACGAGACAGCGAACAACGGTATCGAGCCATCGTGGAAAATGCCTATGATCTCATTATTGAAATTAGCAACCTTGGTGAGTGCCATTATGTCAGCCCAAACTGCCAGGCAGTACTGGGATATGACTCGGTGGATGTATTAGAAAAAAGTTTTTTTGACTTCGTCTATCCTGAAGAGCGAGAAACATTAGTGGAATTATTTCATACCAATATTGGCTCGCTTCAAGAAATTGACATGACATGCAGAATCCAAACAAAAAAGGGTGAGTGGCGGTGGTTTGAAAGCCATATTCATCCATTTCGAACAAGTGTGGGAACCGTAAAAGGTGTCATCGTGACTCGAGATATCACGGAACAAAAACAAGTAGAAGAAGAACGCTTACGAGCAACCAAACTTGAATCGGTGGGATTGTTGGCGGGAGGAATCGCTCATGATTTCAATAATATCTTGACGTCAGTCTTTGCAAACATTGGTTTAGCCAAAATGATCGCAACAAAGGAGGCATCACCAAATATATCGGTTAGCGAACGGTTGAATGCAGCAGAGAAGGCCTGCCTCAGAGCACGAGATCTCACGAAACAACTGTTAACCTTTGCTAAGGGTGGGGCGCCAGTCAAGAGTACCACCTCAATCGCCTCTATTATTAGCGATACCGTAGAGTTTGCATTGCGGGGATCTAGTGTGCGTTGCAATCTCCACATCCCTGAAAACCTTTGGGCAGTTGTGGTTGATGAAGGCCAAATTAGTCAAGTCTTACAGAACCTTGTCATCAATGCCGAGCAAGCCATGCTAGAAGGCGGCGTGATTGAAGTTTCCGTGAATAACGATTCAATCCCTTCCTCTTCCGAGCTTCCGCTTAAACCCGGGAACTATGTTCGAGTCACCGTGACAGATCAAGGTATTGGTATTCCTCAGGACCATCTCTTAAAAATTTTCGATCCCTACTTTACGACCAAACAAAAAGGTAGTGGACTCGGACTCGCGACCACCTATTCCATTATCAAACGGCACGAGGGCCACATTACGGCTTCTTCTACACTGGGAAACGGTGCCTGCTTTACACTCTATCTCCCCGCATCATCAATGTCAGAAACCACCCAGGATGAAATTCACGAGGATTTGATTTGCGGGAAGGGCCGGATTCTTGTCATGGACGATGAAGAAGAAATCCAAGACGTCCTGGGTAAAATGCTGGAACACCTTGGCTTCGAAGTCGATTTTGCGCATGAAGGAGCACAGGCGATAGAGTATTACACTCGGGCATTCCAAGCAGAGACTCCATATAGCGCAACCATTCTTGATCTCACGATTCCTGGAGGGATGGGAGGCAAGGAAACCCTTCGGCAGATTAAGACGTTGAATCCGAAGGCCGCGGTTATCGTTTCAAGTGGCTATTCGAACGATCCAGTGATGGCTCGTTTTCAACGATTTGGATTTTCTGGTGTCATTGCCAAACCCTACAACCTCCTCGATCTCTCTAAAGTCCTCAGTCAAATTCTCTAAACCTGATTAATATTTCAATTTCATGATTGCATGTTCATAGGCAACTCATGAGGAGATAAGATGCCTCGTTCGGTAATAATTCCGGTGATGAGATCTGCCGGTGTCACATCAAAGGCGGGGTTCCATACTGAAACTCCTGCAGGTGCGATGCTTCGAGTTCCATGCAACTGTGTCACCTCTGAAGAATTTCTCTCTTCAATTGGAATACCTGCTCCATTTAACGTTTGCAAATCAATTGTCGATAGAGGTGCAGCAACATAAAAAGGAATGCCATGGGCTTTGGCTAACACGGCAACGGAATAGGTTCCTATTTTATTAGCCACATCTCCATTGGCAGCAATGCGATCCGCACCTACCACACAACATTGGACTCGCTGCTGCTGCATCAGTGCTCCCGCCATATTATCGGTAATCAATGTGACCGGAATTCCATCTTGTTGCAGTTCCCAGGCCGTCAAACGGGCACCTTGAAGCACTGGACGGGTCTCATCAGCAAAGACACGAAGCTTTTTACCTTCTTCCCACGCAGCCCTCACGACCCCTAAGGCAGTCCCATAGCCTGCGGTTGCCAATGCCCCAGCATTACAATGCGTGAGAATACAATCCCCATCGTGAATAATAACCGCCCCATATTTCCCCAACGTCTGATTCACCTGAATATCTTCTTGAAGTATTGCGAGCGCTTCCTCTAACAAACGCTCTTGATATACATTCACATTCGAATGTGAAGTTGCAGACAACGCCTCTTTCATGCGATCCACGGCCCAAAAGAGATTAACCGCAGTAGGCCGCGTCGCGGCGAGCACGTCACATACCTGTTCCATATGTCGTTGGAAGCCATCAAGGCTGGACTCAGTATATTGTCTCGCACCTAACGCAATCCCTAAGGCAGCCGTGACTCCAATGGCTGGTGCCCCACGGACTTGTAATGTTCGAATAGCCTCAGCAACTTGAACATAATCTGTACAGTCAAGAAAACAGACGTCCTCGGGCAACCGACTTTGATCCAAAATACGAACCTGATTATCTTTCCATTCAACCGTGACAATCATCCCATAAGCCTTTCATCACACATTTCAACACAACCATATTCACAACACGACAAGCCGCAATTTCTTCTATGCCAGGGAAAAAACTCATCCATTCTTTATATTTCTTATTGTGAAAGTGCCTTCTCGTTCCCGACAGGCTTAGGTGTCTCCTCCGGAGCTCGCCCTTCTAACGTAGCTGGAGAAGATGCAGCATCTTCAGAAGATCCATTGAGAACCCTCACGGGGGCAAGAATAGTATTTTTCAAGACATCAAAAGCTAATTGCGCAAGCCCGGTCAACCCATTCTTCAAGGATTCCTTTGGCATATACACTACTTGTGGATCCTTTAAGGGCCCATTCAGACGAAACATGGCCGTCGCAATACCTTTCCGTTCTCCAGAAAAAATGGTTCCAAAAAGCGGGATAGATTGCAAGACATCAGAATAGGCACCAAATGGACTTACAGCAACCGCACCATTCAAGCGATCCTGATGAAAGTCATATGTTCCTGCAACCGTCGCTTTCATCACAGGACTTCGTAAAATAAAGTCTTTCGTGGAGAAATTCCCTTCGTCAATCTTTAATGTTGCAGCGATAGCTTCATATGGGAATCCCGTCTCTTCAAAATTGACTTTTCCTCGGAGTACATGAGGAAGATTAAGAATTCGTAAAATTTGAGGAAGAACCGTTCCTTTTCGAACATACCCGTTACGTAGAGAAAGGTCCACCTCCCCTTCTAAGGTAGGAATGATCCCTCTTTCATCACGTCCATGTCCCTGAATTTTCCCACGAATATCTAGCTGCCCCGAAACAAAACGACGGTCATCGCCTAATACCATTAACGTCTTCTCAAATGGAAGATTATTCCCTTCAAAAGAGGCTCGTATAGCAGCTGGCTTGCCTGGAGGAAGATGCACAAATACTCGGCCTTTCGCATTTCCGTGTTTCTCAACCATTGTTTGAATTTTTTCTATAGAGACCAAGTTGTCATGAACATTCAATACCGCTGATAGTTTATGACCAGAAAATGCTTTATAACGAGGGTACTCAATGAAAAGAGACCCCTCGAGTTTGCCATGACTGGCAAGCCATTCAACGCCATCTCGTAAAACAGATCGATCCTCTTTGGGAATCAATAAGTCAATGTCAAATTGTGTGGCGTTCCACAAAATGCTTACTGCTGGAGCTGTTTTCCATTGTTTCACAAATCCTGTCACCACAGCTTCACTGTCTTTAATATGAAATTCCATTCGTTTGAGATCAAGCAAATCCTTATCAATACGTAATCGAATAAACACATTTCCAACAGACTCAGAAATGCCAGGAATCCTCACCACACCGTCCGTGAGCGCCACCCATCCCTGCGTCTTCCATTTGGTCCAATCTTTACCAAATCCTTTACCACCTAATTGCACTTCCATAGTCCCAGACTGAATAACATTACCAAATAACTGAATGTGCTTAGGAAGGGCTTTTATCGTAATGGGACCAGAATCAAGCCGACCTTCCCAACCCCACACCGGTCCAAATCGAGCAATGCCCTGTCCTCGCAACCGAATCGGCAACATCGCCAGTTCAATTCGTTCAAATCGTACGGTTCCTCCAGACCTAAATTGTCCATCAAACTCTAAGACTCCCGATTGCCCAACTGCTTTTTGAAAAATAGAAGGAATCAATAGCCTCGCCTTTGCCCCATCGATCTTGCCTTTAAAATTCAGACGACCAATTGGACCTCGCATGGTCACCGTCGTATGAAGGGGACCCGTTAGATGAACGACGGACTCAGAGGAAGCATGTCCTGAAGGTCTCAAAATATCTTCGCCGTCAAACCCAGCCGTCACACTCAACGGTTCTAGCCTGAGCATGTCTTGATGGATAAGTGTTCCATGCAAGGTGAAAGGATACTTACCCATTGCCCCAGTGATTTCCTCGAAAACAGTACTGTCAGGAGAAAATAGAATCTTGCCATGTCCATGAGATAAGGCATGTGGAAAGCTTGGAATGCGTAAAACCACATCTTTAGGCTGATAGTCCCCATCATGAAAAGAAAGACCCTGCTCATTGAACACCTCTCCGGAAAACCGTAAACGCAGGAGACCACTACCTCCTGAGACATTCAATTCTTCCCAGACAGAATTTCGAAAAGCAGGCATTGCCCGATTACGAACGAAATTCCAAACTTTTTCAGCAGGAACCTCCCCTTCAATTTCAACATCCCCCCAAGCGCCCGTTTCTTTCAACAGGAGAACACCTTTGGTCACATCAACCGAAATCTCGTCATACACACCATGGGCATGAGATACATGAATTCTATCTGGCTCAACCACGACAGTCCCTTGGACCTGCTCAGCCCTCGGCCAGTCTGGCATGGCGAGAAATGCATTCTTCACCTGAAATGTTCCCGTGAGTGATGAGTCTACATCTGATCGAGTTGAACTCCTCACGCGCGCGTCCAGCACCTGCAATTCTCCACCCCATTCGCCTTGCTCTAAAAGTGAAGCGAGCGAACCAGTTAACCAGGCCTTGGGGATCGATTCTCGAATCATCTCTAGATTCAGATTTGAGGAGCGCAAAGAAACTAACGTCATATGATGCCCATCCTCAAGGCCTTCGATCGTGGCACCACCCGCGAGCGTCAGAGAGGGACTCACAAGCGCAATATTCGATAAATGGAGTTGAGACGTGGTTTCTTTTTTCACCCATTTCATCTGAGAATCAATATTGAGTCGCCCAGGAAATTGAGACAATACTTCACCGTAAGCCCCATACTCCGTTAATTGATTGACAGCAAGATTATTCATTGACATCTTTCCAGTAAACTCTATTTGCTCAAAAAACAAGGGGGCACGCTCCCATGTAGACAAGGAAACATTCGACGTCGCTTCAACCGTTCCCGATAATCGGAAGGACGCGAAATCTCGAGCCTGCTTAAGATTTCCAGATAAGGTCAGATTTGAAAAAATATTTACTCCTTCATATGACGTTTCTGAGACACAGGCCACATTTTCAAAAACCACGCCACGCACAGCATCAGAGGGAGATTCGTCAATCACAATAACTTTCCCATTCGTCACTTCAATTTTTCCAAGTACGAGAAATGAGGCAAAAACGGATACCGGCGAATCCTCGTTAGCATGTCCTAAAAACCGCCAGACCCCTGCGGTATCTCGATGAACTTCAATTTCCGGGTGATCAAGAACAAATTCTTTCACGACAATTTTTTTCTGCAATAAATGTCCAATTCCCAATTCCAAACTCATCGATCGCGCCCGAAACACCGCATGCGAGTCAGCCTGTTCTTTCACCACAATATCGGAAACGAGAAAATGCGGAGATGGGAATACAGCCAATGACGTACGCCCAACCTGGACATGAGACCCCAACGTTTGTTGAATATGCCTCAACACCAATGACTGTAAATAATCTGGATTCAAAAACCACGGAAGAATGACAGCTGCTATGATAAGGAGCAGAAACCCAAGGCTTCCCCAAAGCATGATCTTTTTTACTGAACGTCGCACGATATCATCTCCACACAACCAAAATAGTTGGCATCGTTATTGTGAAATAAAGGCAATCAAAAGAGGGTCGTGTCTGAGAAATTCTATTTTACTGGAATTTAGGAGTAATGATAAGAAGCTGAAGAGAGTTTTCTTCTCAAAGAATAATCATATGTGCCTATGGACCAAAAGATAGGGAATAATACACGGAATACCAATCAATGACGCGTTCATTGAGCACTCAATTTCTTGACCCTTTCAACGCATGTACGATATTCTATTTTCTTGATATTAGTGAACGTCTAACGAGTGACTAATAGCAACAAGCTCACATGTTCCCAGCCTCATAAATTCAAGCAATTGATTTGAAGCAATCCCACACATTCCTCACGCGACACCAGGTCTCATCCCTTCTCAAATTGTATGATGCCCCTCATCCTAAGAACCCTCAAAAACTACTCACAGGCTATGATAAAGCCCATGCCCATCGCACCGCGCGTTTGTGTGTGCCCGTAGCTACCGAGTTAGGACACCCACTCCCGAGGCTCAAACAATTTGAGGCGGCCTGTTTACTGCACGATATGGGACGAGCCGGGCTTGATATCAAACTGTTTGGGAAAATCTGGTCATGGGCCAAGCAAGAAGGCATTCCCACTCGACCCCGCGAATGGAGAGCCAAGTATCCCGAGACGCCCTACGGACAAGAAGCGCAAGCCTTTATAACACGATACAAAAATGAGCTCTTCGAACAAGGATTGAAACTCTCACCAGCCGTCAAAGACCATATTGCCATGAGATTAGGGTTTGCGAAACGTCTCAAAAAATGCCTTCGGCCCGTAAAAACCACCTTGCACATTCTGGAAATCGACTGGGCACCATGGATGGAACGAATCATGCTGTATTATTATTACCCGGAGAAATTAGACACGGCACCACAGTGGACACATCAACTCGGAGAAATTCTCGTGGCCTGCGAACAACTCGAAGCCTATAGCAATCATCGACGGGGCCAAGATTATTACGCCCGTTCCGACGAGAGCTTTCAAGCCGCCTTCAGCTATCTGCGCCAACTCACAAAACAGAAAATTGTCAGCCAAAAAATCTTTCGAACGATGTGTCGCTTAACCCGTGAAGGCCGGTTTACCACGATACTTCGACAGGCACGTGGGGGAACACTTTCATCAGCCGAGCAACAATTCCTCATCTCAGTTGCAGCCTAGGCAACCCATGACCATCGCCACACATTCGCTACACATCTCCATGCATGGAGATTCTCAGCTGAAAAATCTAACATCATCCATGAATGACCTTCTTAGCCAGTCAGGTATTACAAATGGAACCTTGACGCTGTTTGTAAAACACACCACCGCGAGCGTCATGATCATCGAAGATGAACCGGGAATCCGTGCAGACACCAAAAATTTCTGGAATGGGATCATTCCACCAAAATGCGATTGGGAGCACAACGTTCGGAATCAAGGCGAGGATAATGGCCATTCCCATTTGCGAGGCCAATTGCAAGGCCCTTCGCTTACCATTCCCATCGTCCAAGGGACTCTCACTCTGGGGACCTGGCAACAAATTGTCCTCATCGATTTTGATACTCGAGCACGTACCAGAGAACTCGTCATACAAATCATGGGAGAATAAATCAACGAAAGGTCTCCATCATTCATCAATGATTTAAATCACTCCTCTGCCTCAAAATTTCCTGCTACCCTCAACTATGAATTCCCACACAACTCGACAGTATAGATTCCTCGTTCTCATCGGAGTCGTTATCAGCTTCACCAGCCTTACTGGTCATGCTCAAACACCTTCAGCACACAACGAAAGACTTTCCTCATTCCTCCATCTCACCGCCAATCCATCGCTCAGTACTGAAGAGCTCAAAACCATCACGGTCTTTGAGAAGGCCGCCAAATCAGTGGCCTATATAACCAATACCGCGGTCCGGCGAGACATCTGGTCGCTCAACACCTTTGAAGTCCCACAGGGTTCCGGCTCGGGATTTATCTGGAATACCCAAGGACACATCGTCACCAATTATCATGTGGTATATAGCGCGGACTCAATTCAAGTCGTCTTAGACGATCAGTCCACACACAATGCACGTGTCATCGGCGTGGACCCCGATCATGATTTGGCGGTGCTCCACATCAAGGCATCAAAAAAGCAACTGCACCCACTCGACATCGGCAATTCACAAAACCTTCGCGTAGGGCAACATGTCTTGGCCATCGGCAATCCGTTTGGACTTGATCATACACTCACGACAGGAGTCGTCAGTGCCTTAGGCCGGTCAATTAAGTCAGTGAATAACCGTACGATTGAAGGTGCGATTCAAACAGATGCGGCTATTAACCCTGGCAATTCTGGGGGGCCACTCCTAAATAGTTCAGGAAAACTCATTGGCATCAATACACAAATCATGAGCCCCAGTGGCGCCTTTGCCGGCATTGGTTTTGCCGTGCCTGTCGGTATTGTGAAACGTATCGTTCCCCAACTTATTCAATATGGAAAAGTCATTCGACCGGGACTCGGTATTTCCCTCATTCCCGATTCTATTGCCAGCCGATGGGGAATCACCGGAATCGTCATTGCTCGCATCCAACCAGATAGTGCCGCAGCCAAAGCCGGATTAAAAAGCCTTGAAGAATTGCGCTCTGGGAGAATTCGCTTAGGCGACATCATTACCTCGATAGATGACGAGAAGGTTCGAAACTATGATGACCTAGCCACTATCTTAGATCGCCATAAAGTCGGTGACCGTATAAAATTAGGCGTCCGCCGCAACAAAAAAGAACGAACATTACAAATCAGATTACAAGCCGTCAATTAACCTCCGCTGGTTCAGCATACCCATAGCTCAACATTCTGATCATTTCTGCAGACGTCTTGCTTAGAGTTTCTGGCCAACCAAACTCTATGATACGGAAATAAAAAAACATCCTCGCGACCGCAGGCATATTGTTAGAGAATCAGTTAGCCATAACAGAGGATACTTCAACTTTCTCATGAGTTCTAATGCAGAACCCTGGAAAAAACCTATGCTGGGATTTGTTAAGGAAATGAAGGAAGGTAGAGGATCTACTACCAGAGGCAACGAGAATATGGTACATTCACCCGTTTAGTAAATACTAACCACAATGATGGCGGAAACATGAACACAAATCAATCTTTCTTTCGAAACCTATTATTTTCTTTTATCGTCCTCATAGCCTGGTCACTCAACATGCTCCCCATGGCTGCGGCCGAAAACGGATCCAGGGCTAAGCCCGGAACATTGCAAAGCGTCCTGGAGAACGGAAAGTTACGAGTAGGGGTCTCATTATTTACCCCCTGGACACAAAAAACCAAAAATGGCCAGTTCGTCGGGTTCGAAATTGACGTAGCGAAACAATTAGCCAAAGACCTAGGCGTGAAAGCGGAAGTGCATGTCTTTGATTGGAAAAATATTATCCCAGCACTCTTGAACCGGGAAATGGATATCATTGCGGCGGGAATGGTGATCACGCCTCAACGAGCGCTTAAGGTAAATTTCAGCCAACCCTATGCCACTTCAGGCGTTGGCTTGGTTACTAATATTGCTTTAACCAAAGCTTTTACCGGAATAGGCCGACTCAACGCATCCAATGTGATCATCACTGTCGTGAAGGACACCGTAGCCGAGACACTGGCCCGACGGGTATTTCCCAAATCAATGATTAAAACCTCTCTTTCCAGTCAAGAAGCCATCCAAGCGGTGACCACAGGCAAGGTTCACGGCTATGTTGAGCACAATCCCATACCCACCTTTGCAGCTTTGAGGCATCCTGGGATTGTTGATGAACCCTTATCTAAACCTTTGCTCACGACGAAAGCAGGGTTTGCCGTCAACAAAGGCGATCCGGACTTTCTTCACTTTCTGAACGCGTGGATT
Source organism: uncultured Nitrospirota bacterium (assembly GCA_937139405.1). Classification (GTDB taxonomy): domain Bacteria; phylum Nitrospirota; class Nitrospiria; order Nitrospirales; family UBA8639; genus Nitrospira_E. The sequence continues at coordinate 220,805 of CAKZPV010000003.1, read as the reverse complement.
ACCAGTCATGAAGCTGACACTTGGCTCGATTCTGCCCACAAGTATTGGTTCGATTCTTTAGACTGGCGGAAAGAAGTCCCATGACCGCCATCTCTCGGCCAGAATGGAACATTCCAAGTGAATTCTGGCAATGGGCCCTTCTAGCAGTGATACCGCTTATCTTGGCTGCAGGTGCAAGAGAAAATTTTGCCCCTAGCTTCGTACTCCCAGACGAACAATCGTATAGAACACCCCTTTTGGATTCCATCCTTGAATCATCAGATTGGAGAAGCCCCACACAACTCAAACCTGATTGGCGTCAACCACAGTCTCCTGCCTCAGGCTGGCGTACGGAATCTACTCATGAATCAGAACCTTTTCGCTCAAGAAAAAAAATAGACCTCTTTCCGCGTTACCAACCCGGAAACCCTACTGATTTTGACCATATTAACCGTGATGAAAAACCCCAAATCAAAGTGTTTGAATTCGGTTCATGATAGTGGGGTCACGTTGATTGTTGACTAAAAACGTATCTCGTTGAATTTCCGAAAAACAAGAATTCGGTCATAGAAAGCTGGAGTAGAGTGCATAATAACTTAAGGAGCCAGATTTCCAGAAACAGACTCAAAACAGTCTATGCCCAGAATAGAGAGTTGGCTGGAATGACCTAATTCGTTTAGTGACATTGATGAGCCGTACATGGGGCAAACCCGTCGCCCGTTGCTTAAGAAACAACTACTCGAATAGAACTGGAATCATTGTTAAGACCATTTGGGATATTTTGAATTTACGCAATGTTAGTTTTAGACTGCTTCTTTGGCAGTCAACACGAACTTGCCATCGACCACATCGCCCAAAATAGCCTGACCATCCATGGCTTTGCCTTGAATAATCAATCGCGACAGTGGTGTTTCAATTTGTTGTTGAATGAGCCGTTTCAACGGTCTCGCACCATAGACCGGGTCGTAGCCTCGTGAAGCCAATTCACTGACTGCTGCTGGAGTCAACTCCAAGGTCATCTGCCGATCCGCCAATCTGGCGCGCAATCGTCCTAATTGAATTTCCACAATTGGTCCTAATTCCGCTTGCGTCAGGGGATGGAAGACCACCACTTCATCGACACGGTTTAAGAACTCTGGACGGAAATGTTGTTGGATTTCCTTGAGGACCAACGCTCGAAGACCCTCGTAATCCATCTGCTGTTGTTGAGCTTCCAGAATTTCCTGGCTGCCCAGATTAGAGGTCATGATGAGCACGGTATTCTTGAAGTCCACCGTTCGGCCTTGGGAGTCTGTCAATCTCCCATCATCTAATACTTGAAGTAATACATTAAATACATCGTGATGAGCTTTTTCCACTTCATCAAATAAAATCACTGAGAAGGGTTTGCGCCTCACAGCTTCTGTGAGTTGCCCGCCCTCATCGTAACCCACATACCCCGGGGGCGCCCCGATTAAGCGAGCGACAGTATGCTTTTCCATATATTCTGACATATCGATACGCACCAAATTAGCTTCATCATCAAAGAGCGTATGAGCCAAGGCCCGCGCTAATTCGGTCTTTCCCACACCTGTAGGGCCAAGGAATAAGAAAGACCCGATTGGCCGATTAGGATCTTTAATGCCAGACCGAGCACGTAAGACGGCATCGGCCACAGCGCGAACGGCTTCGTCTTGTCCAATCACGCGTTGATGTAAATAATCATCCAGATGTAAGAGCTTCTCCACTTCACCTTGCATCAGCCGATTCATTGGAATGCCCGTCCAACGACTCACGACTTCAGCGATATCTTCTTCATCCACTTCTTCTTTTAAGAGACGGCTTTCTTGATTTTTATTAGTGAGACGCTCTTCTTCCTCATGCATTTCCTTTTCCAAATGAGGCAATGTCCCATAACGTAATTCTGCTACCTTGTTTAAATCATAACTCCGCTCGGCTTGTTCAATATTCTGCTTCACCCCTTCCATGGACTGCCGCAATTCTTGTAGTTTGCCCACGGATGATTTCTCAGCATCCCACTGTGTTTTGAGTTCGGCCAACGTGTGCTGTTTACTCGCCAACTCTTGCTCTAAATTGGCTAACCGCGTTTGACTCCCTGTATCAGTTTCTTTTTTTAACGCTTCCCTTTCAATTTCTAGCTGCAAGACTTTTCGAGAAATCTCATCCATTTCTGCTGGCATACTGTCAATTTCCGTCCGCAATCGAGCGGCCGATTCATCGATCAAATCAATAGCCTTATCTGGCAAAAATCGATCCCCGATATAGCGATGCGACAAACGCGCGGCTGCGACCAACGCTGAATCTTTAATACGCACTCCATGGTGAACTTCATAACGTTCTCGCAGCCCGCGTAGGATCGAAATCGTATCTTCAACCGATGGTTGATCAACCACAACGGGTTGGAATCGGCGTTCCAGCGCCGCATCTTTTTCAATGTGTTTGCGATATTCATCTAGGGTTGTCGCACCAATGAGATGCAAATCACCACGGGCTAACATGGGCTTTAATAAATTTGCTGCATCCATCGCCCCTTCCGCCGCTCCTGCCCCAACGACAGTGTGCAATTCATCGATGAACAGCAAAATCTGACCTTGCGACGACTGTACTTCTTTCAGAACGGCTTTCAAACGTTCTTCAAATTCTCCTCGAAATTTCGCACCGGCCACTAATGCCCCCATATCCAAGACCACGAGGCGCTTTTGCTTGAGGCCCTCTGGCACATCACCTTTGATGATGCGCTGGGCCAAACCTTCTACAATAGCGGTTTTTCCCACACCGGGCTCTCCAATGAGCACCGGATTATTTTTTGTCCGTCTCGATAAAATTTGAATGACCCGACGAATTTCTTCGTCTCGACCGATAACAGGATCGAGTTTTCCCTGGCTGGCAAACCGCGTCAGATCACGGCCATATTTTTCCAAGGATTGGTACGTTCCCTCCGGATCTTGACTCGTGACTCGCTGATTCCCGCGCACATGCTGGAGACCAGCTAATACCTTATCTCGTTTTAATCCTAGAGGCCCAAACACTCCTCCTTCTTCCACCATGGCCAACAACACATGTTCTACGCTTAGGAATTCATCCCGCAGCTCTTTCATCTCGGTTTCCGCTTGGTTAAGAACTTGCCCCAAACGTGGGGTCAAATGCACTTGCCCTGGAGCGGAACCGCTCACTTGGACTTGGGGGATTTTTTGAAGAGCTTGTTCAGCTGCATTGCTCACGGACTTAGGAGACACACCCGCTTGCTCAAGAATCGGTATAGTCGAACCATCGACCTGTTCCAATAAAACAAACAACAGATGCTCAACATCAATGCCTTGATGATTTCGACGCATGGCCAAACCAGAGGCCGCTTGTAGTGCTTCTTGAAGCTTTAGGGTCATTTCATTGGGATTCATTGGGCAGGCCCCCTCATCAGTAGTGGTCTCAACATTTGTCGTGATGCTCTATACCATAGATAAGCATGTTGGGAATGAATTCAACCCTTGAAGCGAAACTTTTGACTGAAAAGGAGAATGAAAAGATCTTTCAGGCATGCAACCGAACAATACTGCTATCAGAGAATTTGGAAATAAATCGAGGCAACATTGAAGAAAATTAGATGATTTCTTTTGGCCTAAACACAAAAACCCACGCAGCGAAAGACCTTTCGTTAATCGGAAATACTGAGGTTTGACTATACGCTATTATGTCTCTTGGCTTCTCACTTCCGATTTACCACTTCTATTTCTTCATGGGTAGACTTCTTTACCCAGCGCTCCAACATGGCATTCAATTCTTCAAGTTGTGTAGGCTTGCAAATGAAATCGTCCATCCCGGCTTCTAAACATTGTTCGCGAGCACCTTTCATGACATTAGCGGTGAGGGCAATAATCGGAACATGAAAGGTAAAACGGCGAAGCACAAGGTGTATGCGATGATGGAGAAACCAACGGAATATCATTTCCCCTTCGTTTTCATTTCTTCTCGTTACCAGATTCTGCTTCACGTTTTCTTATTTCCTGTGTTGGTTCATACCCATGCATTTCTGGCATGTGGCAATCCATCAACATCCGCATCGTAGACAATGTCGGGCACGGCTTCAACGGCTTCCAGGCCGTTTTCGACCACGTCCACGCGATAATTCAACGTCTTTAACATCCGCACTACAACCTTTTGATTCACAACATTGTCCTCGGCGACTAGCAGATGCCCCCCGCTCGAGAAATTCCCTTACGAATAGTAGATTGGGTGATAATTTGTGAGTTAGCAGTGGGTGAACCGCTGCGAATCAACGACAAACATTTCCGCAGTCGATCATGATGAATAGGTTTCGTGATAGAGGCCGGCGGGCCTCTTGGGCGTCGGCCGCATCACCCCGGCGCCCCATGGACGTCAGCATGACGAGTTGTATGCTAGAAAGATCAGGAGCAGTCTTCACTTGTCTGACTAATTCTAAGCCGTCCATATCCAGCACATGTTGGTCTAATATGAGACGATCGAAAGGTTGTCCCAACACGACGGCCTCTTTCAGTAACTTTAAGGCCGCCAGTCCATTCTCTGCATCCAGACAAGACATGCCCATGCTATTAAATAATGAGGGAGCAACAACCGGGTAATAGTATTATCAGCGACGATACACGCACATAGACCATCAAGTCTGGATTCCGTTTGAATGGCAATGATTGCCGGGGTGGGCTGCTTTTCCAATTGGATCGTGAACCAAAACCGACTCTCATGACCAGGCTGTCATGGCTGCAAAGGAGGGCATCCAGAAGACTGGAATGACCCTGAATTACGGTTTTCACTGGAATAACTAAATAGGTTCCAGAACTCTTACCCTATGCAATTACTTAGACGGTTTGAGAATTTGTTTGTAAAGCAGGTGGACTTGAGAAGTATGTTGACAATAATCGGCAAGTAAACTTTCAGCGGTGTGTTTTGCAGTTCCTTCTTTCGGATATCCCATTCGGAGTGCACATTTGGCGAGTTCTTCCGTTTTTGTAGGAAGTAGATGCGTCTGAAGCTCATGAACCATTTGAATTTTATTTTCGAGATTTCGTAAGAATACATAGGAGGTCTGAAGTTGGTGAAGAGCCTCACTCTTCAATTTTCCCACTCGAAATAATTTCACCAAACTTTTTAATGTTTGCCGATCCTTAATGCCAGGATACCGATACCCCCAACGCAATTGTAGCCCTTGTACAATAAACTCAATTTCTCGAATGCCACCAATCCCTAGCTTCACATTGCGTTCGAGTTCTCCTCGGCGTTTCAATTTAGACACCATTTGAGATCGAAGAGCATGAATTGCGGTAAAGACTTGGGGGGCAACCTCTCTGGTTCCATAGACAAAGCTCCCTAGCTTTTTGATCAATGATTGCCCTATCCGAAGATCACCGGCAATAGATTTGGCTTTCAAAAACGCCAAACGTTCCCAGGTTCGACCGCGTGTTTGATAATAATGACAGGCATCTTCCACAGAACAGACCAGAGGCCCTACCTCACCTTCTGGACGCAGCCGCATATCCACACGGAACAAGGCCCCTTCAGCCGTTGATACCGACAGCACATTAGTGAGTTCCCTCGCCAACACATGAAAATATTCCGATCCTGAGAGTGCCTCCTGCCCCTTCCCCGCATTCGTCATGCCCGATGGTGCCTGATACACGTAAATTAGATCCACATCAGAGCTATAATTCAATTCCCAGCCGCCCAGCTTTCCCATGGCCAACACGGACAACCCAATTCGGTTCTTCCCCCTGGTAGAGTCTTCCAACTCCCAGCCTCCATGTTGGCACTGAAGTTTCTGATCGACAAGGTCATATGCTACCTGAATCACAGCTGCCGCTACGTCTGATAATACGGTATAGGTTTCAATGGGCTTGGCAATCCCGAGAAGATCACGAATCCCTAGGCGGAGCATTTCCCGTCGTTTAAACCGTCGCAAGGCTTCACATTTGGCCTCAAAGCTTTTCACACCTTCCTGCATATTCTCTAATGTCGCCAAAAGTTTTGACCGAGTTTGACGCCGAACTAACACTCGATCATCTTCAATCCAATAGACCAACAATGGCTCTCGAAGAAGCGTCTGGGCCATCGACGGACTGTTGCCAAAGACTGTACCGAGAACTTCAATAATATGCGGAGCTTTGGCTAAATATTGAAACAACTGAAGACGATGAATCCCTGAATCAGCAAACCGTTCCCATTCATTGAGCGCCTGATCCGGATCGGCCGTTTGTGCCAGGCTTCCAAGAAGAGTGGGGAGTATCATGGCTAAGGCTTTGCGTGTGGAAGGTTCACCGGCCAGGGCCTGTAGATTGCGGTCAGCTTGTTGCCAATTTTGAACACCATAAGCTTGAAGCATACGAGCCACTTCTTTTGGGGCAAGATCTGTCGCTAACAGAAGAAGAGTGGGATCGGGCAGATCAGAACGGTTCTCCGTTTTCCTGGATGTCCCTCTTTTTGTGGTGTGTGTTGAAGAAGATTTCATGCAGACATGAAATTATACGAGACAGCACCCAACCTTACAACGGCATAAATATTCAGTATACTCCCAAGTATGAATCATTCTGCCATTTTTGAACAAATCCAAGCACGTTCGGCGCATCTCCCTGACAAATTGCTTCAAGATTTTCTCTCACAGATGGATTCGGATTACTTTGAACAATTTCCTCTTGAAACGATTCTTCAACATCTCGAATTGACAACCCATCTCACCTTCGAATCCCCTTGTTCTATGGCGCTCAACACCCTCCCTTCTCGACAATATCAGATACATTTGGTGGCTTATGATTATTTTTCTGAATTTGCCACCTTCTGTGGTGTGTTAGCCTCTTTTGGACTCGATATTCGAGAGGCCGCGATTTTTACCTCTCGCGAAGCCCCATCTTCATCCCATAGACCAACTCAGACTTCTCAAAAACGGAATCCATGGAAACGTGTTCCCCTCAAACGTCCAACAGAAGGATTATCTCGAAAAATTGTCGTGGATGTGTTTCGAGTCCAAACTCTGAAAGGCGTTGCATTCGACTTATCAACCCAAGAGGAATTTCAACAAACTCTCACTTCTTTATTACGCTTACTCCAAAAAAATCAAGTACGGCAAGCGCGGAGGCTTGTCAATCGTCGTCTCATAGAAAATCTGGGGAAAACAAAAAAAAAGAGGGGGGATATCTTACATCCCGTTCATATTACGTTTTCCAACCCGCCATCTTCCATGGATACTGTGTTAGATATTCGATCAACGGACACACCAGCCTTCCTTTATGCCTTTGCCAATGCGTTGGCCATGCGAGGCATTTACCTCGTAAAAGCCAAAATTGAAGTCAAGGACCAGCGAGTGTTGAATCGACTCTATGTCCGTGGTCGGCACGGGCGAAAACTCCAAAGCCAAACGGAGCAGCAAGAGTTGCGGACTGCAGCGGCTCTCCTGAAAGAGTTCACCTATTATCTGAGTTGGGCACCAGACCCTGGGAAAGCCCTCGACCACTTCGATCAATTTCTCGATCAGCTTTTAGAGCAACCACAGAAAGCTTCAACGCTCAGCACATTAGAGCAAGCGTCCACGCTTGAGCATCTGGCGCAGCTGTTTGGTAGCAGTGATTATCTTTGGGAGGATTTACTTCGGCGGCAGCATGACAATCTTTTGCCTATGATGCGTCAATACCAAAAAGGACCTCTGGTTCGATCTAAGATGGTCCTGAGAAAAGCCATTGAGAAACGGATGCTGCAAGCAAGAACAATGGTTCAAAAAAATGAACAATTGAACCAATTCAAGGACGAAGAGCTTTTCAGAATTGACATGCGACACCTTCTAGAAACCAGTTCTCTTGCTGATTTTTCTCAGGCTCTCACGAATTTAGCAGACGTGATTTTAGACCAAGCGCTCGAGCAGTCATATCTGGCTATCCGACCAAAAACCTCAAAGATCACGACGCCTTCCATGGCCATTTTTGGATTGGGAAAATTAGGTGGCGGAGAATTGGGCTATGCCTCAGATATTGAAATTCTCTTTGTGTATGACAATCCACAATCTTCGACTACCCATCAGCCATACAAGATCGCTGCTGATTTCTATGAACGATGGTCACAGGAATTCCTTCAATGGATCGAAGCAAAGCAAGAAGGCATTTTTCATATTGATACCCGACTGCGTCCAAATGGCGACAAGGGCACATTGACCAATTCTTTGGAAGAAATTCAGCAGTATTATCACTCTGAAGGAAGGGCAGCCCCCTTTGAACGACAAGCCTTCATTAAGCTTCGTTTTATTGCTGGAGATCGTGCATTAGGAAAAGCCGTTGAGGCCCACCGCAACAGATTTGTTTATGGCTCTGAATCTTGGGATTTACAAACGGCACTTAATCTTCGACAGCGACAAATGGCTGAATTAGTTCAGCCTGGCACGACTCATGTGAAATACGGCGAGGGAGGATTACTGGATGTGGAATACATGGTGCAATACCTTCAGCTTATTCATGGACATCACTTTCCAGCCATTCGAACACCCAATACCCTAGACGCCATCGAACAATTGTGCCATGCCTCTCTTCTCTCCCTATCCGAAAGGGAAGCCTTGCATGATGATTATCTCTTTCTGCGTCAATTGATTGATGGTTTGCGAATTGTACGAGGCAATGCGAAAGACTTGATTCTGCCACCTGCAGGGTCAGACGAAATGGTGTTTCTGGCTCGTAGGCTGGGAATGGGTTCAACGGACTGGAAAAAAAGTGCACAAACATTTGAGCAAGCCACGCATGAGCGAATGGCAAAAATTCACGAGCGCTTCCTCAGGCATTTCCCACAAAACAATGCCTGAGCCGATTTTTATCGACTCAGGCATTCATAACTTTCTACTTTCCTTAGAAATTCTTACACGTCGTAATACATGAAAAATTCATGGGGATGTGGTCTAAGACGCATCGGATCCACTTCGTTGTCGCGTTTGTAGGAAATCCATGCTTCAACCAAATCCTCAGTGAATACGCCCCCTTTCAAGAGGAATTCGTAGTCATTGGCTAGGTTGTCTAAGGCTTCCTCTAAACTCGACGGCAACGTTTGAATATTACCTAATTCTTCAGGTTCTAAATCATAAAGATTTTTGTCCATGGCTTCGCCTGGATCGATTTTATTTTGAATACCATCCAACCCAGCCATCAGCATGGCGCTGAAGGCTAAATACATATTGCACGAAGGATCAGGAAATCGTACTTCAATGCGTTTCGCTTTAGGGCTGGGGGAATACATCGGAATCCGAATGCCTGCCGATCGGTTACGACTAGAATAGGCAAGCATCACAGGAGCTTCAAATCCTGGCACAAGCCGTTTATACGAATTGGTTGTAGGATTGGTTAAAGCAGCCAAGGCTGGCCCATGCTTCAAGATCCCGCCAATATAATACAGACATTGCTGTGAGACACCAGCGTAATCTTTTCCCGCAAAGTTTGGCTTCCCGCCTTTCCAAATGCTTTGATGCGTGTGCATACCCGTCCCGTTGTCGCCAAATACCGGTTTCGGCATGAAGGTGACGGTTTTTCCATGACGCCGTGCGACATTGCGGACAATGTATTTGTACATCATCATTTGATCAGCCATTTTGAGCAACGTATCGAAACGAAGGTCAATCTCTGCTTGCCCAGCTGTGGCAACTTCGTGATGATGTTTTTCAACACGGATGCCCGCTTTTTCCATTTCACGGCACATTTCGGACCGAATATCTTGCTGCGAATCGACCGGGGCTACTGGGAAATAGCCTTCCTTGTGCCGAGGACGGGAGCCTAAGTTTTCCCCATCTTTTCCTGAATTCCAAATACCTTCTTCCGAATCCACAAAGTAATACCCAGAGTGACCATTTTGTTCATAGCTCACATGATCAAAGATGAAGAATTCAGCCTCTGGCCCCCAGTAGGAGGTATCACCAATTTTGGTACTCTTCAGATATTGTTCGGCTCGCATGGCCACACCACGAGGATCGCGTTCATAGATAGTGCGAGTAATGGGATCTTGAACATTGCCTACCATACTCATGGTGGGAATCTCGGTAAATGGATCCATCCGAGCGGTATTGGGATCTGGCACCAATAGCATGTCACTATTTTCAATCGCCTTCCACCCGCGAATGGATGACCCGTCAAACCCGGAACCTTCTTTAAATAAGTCTAAGGATAATTCAGAGGTAGGAATGGAAAAATGCTGCCACGTTCCGACCAAATCGATAAATTTGAGGTCGACCATTTCGACTTTATTTTTCTTGGCAAAATCCAACACTTCTTTCGGGGTCATTCACCTACCTCCTTCTTCAAAAACCTTCGTTTATAAAAAGCTCAACCTATGTTCCAATCTTGTCGCAAAAAGCGAACGATTACCTGCTTAGGAATATGCTCGTTCACTATGTTGGCTAAGATCCAAGCCCATTTCTTCATCTTGCGGTGATATTCGAAGTCCGATAGTCAGATCCACAATTTTTAAAATGATATAGGTTCCTACTACCGAAAACGCTAAGGTTACCAAAGCCAGAAAGACTTGTATACCGAACAACCCGGCATTGCCAAAAAACAACCCAGTGGCACCAATAGAAGCGAACAACCCGGTTGCCAATACCCCCATGAAACCGCCCACGCCATGAATACCCACAACATCTAAAGAGTCGTCATAACCTAATTTCATTTTCCACACGACCGCGATATAACATACCGTACCGGCGACCAGTCCAATAATCATGGCGGACATAGGTCCAACAAACCCTGCCGCAGGAGTAATAGTGGCTAATCCTGCAATAATCCCACTAGCGATTCCCAACACTGTTGGTTTTCCTCGATGCACCCATTCGGCGGCCATCCAACTCAAGCCTCCTGCCGAAGCGGCAATATGGGTGGCAATAAAGGCCACGCCAGCACCGCCATTGGCCCCTAATGCACTGCCCCCATTAAAGCCAAACCACCCAAACCATAACAGGCCAGTTCCGAGAACGGTCATCGGCAAATTATGAGGAGGCATCGCCTCTTTTCCAAACCCTTTGCGTTGACCTAACATCATCGCGCAAACCAATGCTCCAAATCCTGAACTAATATGAACCACTGCTCCTCCAGCAAAGTCTAATGCTCCCATTTGTGATAACCACCCACCGCCCCAAACCCAATGGGCTAAAGGAGAATAGATACATAATGACCATAAAACTGAAAACGCAAGTAAGGCTTTAAAATTCATGCGTTCGGCCACGGCACCGGTGATGAGAGCCACAGTAATTGCTGCAAACATCAGCTGAAAGACCATAAAAACTTGATGAGGAATGGTTGAAGCATAATCAGGACTAGGTTCCATCCCAACACCTTGCAGTCCTACCCATGCTAAGCTCCCAATCACCCCACCAACATCCGGTCCAAAGGCCAAACTATATCCACAGATGACCCAAACCAGCGTGATCAAACACAAGATGACCGCCGTGTGCATAATCGTGCCCAACACATTTTTACTGCGAACCAACCCTCCATAAAATAACGCCAACCCGGGAAGCATCATACACAAGACCAACGCAGAAGAAATCAAAATCCAAGCCGTATCACCCGTATCAATTGTTGGTGCACTGGCTTCCTCAGCCAAAGCCAGAGACCATTCTCCCATGCCAGCAACTATGCTAAGAAGTAGGCTCAGCTTTATGAGCAGGTTGGATATTTTCATAATGTCTCCTTCAAGCAAGGACCCATGTCATACATCAAATAACTAAAATCGATTATACGGCACCTTCGCCAGTCTCTCCCGTCCGAATGCGAATAATGCTTTGCAACTCCGTCACAAAAATCTTCCCATCACCGATACTCCCTGTCTTGGCAGCTCGTGTAATAGCCTCCAAGGCTTCGTTCACACGACTATCCACCACGGCAATTTCCAACTTAATTTTGGGGACAAACTCAATTTGATATTCCGTCCCACGGTAGGTCTCTTTATGCCCTTTTTGCCGGCCAAAACCTTTGACCTCGGTGACCGTCATTCCCTGAATACCTAATTCAATGAGTGCTTCTTTCACCTCATCAAGTTTAAAGGGTTTAATAATGGCTTGAATAAGTTTCATAGGGATGATCCCTCCATTGGATTTAGATGTAAGACCAATCTATAAAGACATCTCATGTGTAAGAGTCTCAATCATCCTGATTATAAAAAATTGAGCCCGGTTAGATTTTTCATTGTTTTCTCATCCATAGGCCCGTTCGCTATGCTGGGTGAGATCTAACCCAAGGACTTCTTCCTCTTTGCTCACACGCAAGCCCACGAGAGCATCGACAATTTTCAGGATGACAAACGTGCCGAGTCCGGCGAAGATCCACGTGGCTCCTACGCCGATGGCTTGGATAAGCACTTGACCAGGATTACCAAAAAACAGCCCTGTGCCTCCGCCAACACTGGCGAATAATCCCGTGGCTAATGCTCCCCAAGTGCCACCAATGCCATGAATGCCCAGAACATCCAGCGCATCGTCATAGCCCATTTTATTTTTAAGAAAAACCCCTAAATAACAGATGGCACCACCGCCGAATCCAATCAAAATGGCGGAAACAGGACCAACAAATCCGGCTGCCGGGGTAATAGCAACCAGGCCGGCCACAGCGCCACTTGCCGCACCTAGCATCGTTGGTGTTCCTCGATATCCCCATTCCACGCCCAGCCATGCTAACGCGCCGGCTGCCGCAGCAACTTGTGTGGCCACAAAAGCACTCGAAGCAATGCCATCCGCTGCTAACGCACTCCCAGCGTTAAACCCAAACCATCCTACCCATAACAGGCCAGCTCCAATGATGGTAAACGGAAGATTATGGGGACTCATATTATCTGTTCCATATCCACTGCGTTTTCCTAAAACAAGCGCACAGGTTAAGGCGGCCACACCAGAACTAATATGGACCACGGTGCCACCTGCAAAGTCTAACTCACCGAGTCCAGCAAGCCACCCTCCACCCCACACCCAATGTGCAAGAGGCGCATAAATCAGCGTCACCCATAACGTGGCAAACAGCACAAACGCAGAAAACTTTATGCGTTCAGCTATGGCCCCACTGATGAGTGCAACGGTGATGGCAGCAAACATCAATTGAAAGACCATGAAGGCCATATGAGGAATCGTCGACCCCTCTGAAGGTTCAGGGCCTACTCCAGCGAGCCCCATCATGTCTAAGCCCCCAATAATTCCACTGACATCCGGGCCGAAAGCAAGGCTGTAACCCCAGAACACCCACACCACGCTCACAATACAAATCGAGATAAAACTATGCATCATGGTACTCAACACGTTTTTGCTTCGGACCATTCCGCCATAAAACAAAGCCAAACCAGGTACGATCATGGCTAAGACTAAAGCCGACGACGTCAAAACCCAGCTCGTATTTCCTTCGTTAATTTTGGCAATTTCTTCGGCACATGCAGAACTGATTGAAAGAGCACCGAAAATGACAACCATAGAAAAACATAAACCTATCTTGTGCAATTGATATAAGAACATCGTTTTCTCCCTACCTCTTCAGACACTTAGAAGAGGAATATTACTTCAGTCGCTAAGGTCTCTTGGTTATTTGCTCTGCGTTGACCGTACTGAAATGTATTATGATTCGATTTGTCATAGCGAAATTCTAGACGCGTGATTAATGACGGCGTCAATTTATATTGCAACGTCGCCGTCCCTTCCCAGAGTTTTTGATCTGTGCCAGTCAGAAACCCATCGGCATCCTTGAACCATTCCATACGACCACGCACACCCCACTGATCGTTGAAATCATGGATCACATACCCAGCAATCCCATGCCATTGCGCATCTCGTATAGCCATCACCGCATTGTCTTGGTGGGCATAATAGCCTTCAAGCACGAACGATGTTTGATCGGTGGCTTGTGCGGTAACAATCCCGCCAACCTGAACAAGGTCTGTATTTTTGGCACCTCGTGCGCCCTCTGGCCCCCAGAACCCAAAGAGCGAAACACTCAACCAATCTAGCGGCGTCAGTCCTAACAAAGCTTCGATAGACTTACTGCGATTGGTATCTGACGTTGCTCCATTCCACGCATTAATAACACCAACGGCCAAAGCTACTGTGTCATTAAATTCGTATGAAGCACGAAGGCCGGTCGTGGTAAAGGGCTCACCTAAACCAAAGAGCCATGAACGAGAAAAATTCGGGTTTAAGGGGCTTTCAATCACCTCATAACCTATTAAGGTATTCATACGCCCAATACGTATATCCAATCCATTGCCAATGGGGGCGATATATTGAGCGTAAGCCTCTTGATAATCCACATCATCCGCTCCTGACCCACCAGTAAGCTTGGCATCTTCGCCAAAATTCAGCTTAATACGAAAGCCAGCCCGGTCGACGGTCGTCCCATCAGACTTGCCTTCCTTCTCGAATACCAACTGTGCCATATGCGGACGGAACGAATTGGCATCAACATCAAAAATTCTGTTGGCATTTCTTCCTGAATTGGGATTATTGAAATTATGGGTATACGATGCATCCACATACCCATACAAGTTGAAATCTTCCTTGGTTAACACGGAGGCATAACCCGCATTGCCAAAGCTCATCAGTAACAGTCCTGCTATCACAACGATTGAAGACACTTGCCTCATATTCCGCATCATTTCCTCACAAATTTCTTGAATGGTTAAAACCAAATAGCGATACGTCTGCATTCAACCCTCCTTGGTTATAGGGGCCATGTTATGACGCCCACTTGAATTTCTCCAGTTCACGCTTCAGTGTCACGCATCATTGTCGTGACTTGCTGACGGCGTACAGTGAGACCCCAACAACCGAAGATCATAGATTCACGCATAGCCTGAAATGGCAAAAAAAAAGCCCTCATCCAGTTTTCCCTGGTTGAGGACTTCATCGTCCGGTTTCGCTTGCTTCGATCACTGAAACGTCGTTGTCTCAGCTCATCGATTGTACTTGTTTTTCTAACATTGAAATTGCGAGGTGTCAAGAGAAAATAGGGAACAGACGCATTATCCAATCTCATGCCCTGCACTGCGAGCAAAGGAACCTTCCTCCTGAACAGTTTCCATTTCGAGCAGAGACTGACAACCTGGCATTGCCACCAACACTTGTAAGAATACCAAAGAAACACCTCTTGGCAAGATGCACCCCCCCTTAATAACTGCCAGTAATCAGGAAGAAGGAACACCTCAGGGAGATGAATTTTCCATCGAACATTTTTGCTATTGCTTTTGCAGAAAGCCATCACCCAAAGAACACGGGTCTTCGGATTCTTCAGTCGTGCCCAGAATGGACGTCATGATTTGCGCACTCCAACCAGGGCTGAGAAAATTTGAAGATATGTGACCGACTTGGAGAGAGCGAGAGGAGCGAGGAGAAATCAAGCCTCCTTGCTTATGAAAGCTCTGAACATACTGCAGCCGCGTACACGTACATGTGCCTTCTTAAGATTCACGAGATGAAGAATCAAGCATGGGAGAATGGTGTCCATAGCCCCAGGCCAAAAATCCCCAACCAATGAGAAACGCCAACCCTCCCAAGGGTGTGAACATACCTAACGTCCGAATGTCTGTGAGGGCTAAGGTAAAAAGACTCCCAGAGAAAATAAGGATTCCAACAAAAAAGCTCCATCCAGCTTTCACAAACGCACGATGGTTGAACCAATGCGCACTTAACCCAGCAATGAGCATGGCTAAGGCATGGATCAAGTGATAGCGTACACCCGTTTCAAAAACTGCCATCATTTTTTCGGAGAGAATAGGACGGAGGCCATGCGCCCCAAATGCTCCAGCCGCCACTCCAATACCAGTCATTAAAGCCCCGATGACTAAGATGCGATTAATCATATTCATCCCTTTAAGCTCCTCCTCGTCGCTTATGGAGAACTCGTAGGTGGCACTTCTCGTCCCCACCCCACTGTTTGCCATATCCGTTCATGGCCCCAAAACAGCCCCACCTTTACGAATGAATCACTCAGTCCAGCAAATAATGCCATGGAGACTTCACCGGAAATAATCCAGACAACAATAGTGGTGACTAAGGTGGCAATGACTCGCCAACTGAGACCTTTGACCACACTGCGTAAATGCGTTTCCATACCGTGCCTCTTACTCTATGTGTAAAGAAAGTAATTTAAGAAGGTCGAATATTCTGCTGATAGCCTGGTTCTTGAATAATGCATCGTCCGTCAGATCTGACTATTTCCTCTTGGCTTTCGAGACTTCTTGGGCATAGACAAAATCCTCTAACGAATAATGATCCAACACAGAGGCAATAGCATTTCTGACATGTAACATAATCCCCTGTATAGGACAGGCTGTTGTTTCGGCATGCGGACAATCTTCACATTTTTGATACGCGGTTTGACTAACACAAGCAATGGGTGCCAAGGGCCCATCTAAAATGCGAATGATTTGGCCCAATGTAATTTCCTTCGGCGCCTTAATGAGAAACACTCCGCCATTCATGCCGCGTCGACTTCCAATGAGGCCAGCATTTTTCAACGCCAAAATAATGGTTTCGAGAAAACCCAATGGGATCTTCTGCCGATCAGCTAAGATTTTTCGCTGGACCAATCCATGCCCATATTCCTGCGTTAATTCGATCATAGCCCGCAGACCGTATTCACTTTTTTTGGAGAAACGCATAAAACACCTAAAAGTTAACTAAGTTAGTAAACAATTATACCATAGATGCCGCCTTTCAGACCACGCCAATCTGATGTTCATGGATTATTTTGATAAACGCATGGGCGGCGACCGATTTCAGTGACATGACAAATGCGCCCATCAACCTGCGGGGCAATAGGACCATGTTCGTTCGCAAGGATTGATCGGATTCGGTCTTTGAGCGAAGAGACAACCGATACCCATTTCAGATTCTTGAGCATGTGATAATCATCACCCCCCTCAATGAGAAATCTACTAGTGACCAACTTAAGCGGGCGATCTGGCAAGGGACTTATTCTTCCGTTGTGAAATAGGCGCATGTCACTAGCTCGATGGCCAGCAGGATTTCGCGAATCATGCTTGAAGGCAAAGCCGCTGATTTGAAGCCAATGGCCTTCTCCTACCCAATTTTCAGTAGCCCGTTCCAAAACGCCGTCTAATTGATGTGCTTCTATTTCGGCGAACACCAGTTCACTGTCATAAAGTAAGAGTTCTTCCACATGACGTTGGGTAATAGGCCCAGGTGGAATATCTTCGTTCAGACGTAAAGAGCCTGCATTGATGAACGCAATATCCGCATCGGCCGCAACAGCGCGGGCATGGTCCGCAACCCAATTACCCAAATTGGTCTCATAACGCCGAATCTCTAATTCTTCACCAAGAAGAGGAACAGCCGTTTCCCCAATTGCTCGATTGAGGCAGTCTGGCTCATCATTATTTTTTGTACAAAACCACTCCTCATGTTTCCCTAAATATTGATCGACTTGCTTGTGCATCTTAGAATCTCGATTCAACCGATCACGATCAAGAAAACGATAGCCAAAGGAGATCACAGGACGCTTCCCATGCATTCGTATACGTACAACCGTGGCAGTACGCGCGTCAGCGTCGGCTTTTAAAATCCAACGTCCACCGATCTCGACATGGTGTCGTTGATGTTCATTCCCTCCGATGATCAAATGTGGGGCTCTTTCCCCGAGCTGCTCAAGAATCTCGCGATCCTTTGCAAGAGAAAGATGCGTGAGCGCAATCACGACTTCGGCACCTTGCTCGTGTAATAGTGTGGTCTGTTCCTGTGCTACATGCACTGGATCCATAAATTCATCCACATACGCAATCTTGTCCGCAGATTTTTTATCAGTCGTCAGACCAAAAATCCCCACGCGCACTCCACCACTTTCAACAATCC
Organism: uncultured Nitrospirota bacterium; assembly: GCA_937139405.1. Lineage (GTDB taxonomy): Bacteria > Nitrospirota > Nitrospiria > Nitrospirales > UBA8639 > Nitrospira_E. The sequence goes on along the minus strand of CAKZPV010000003.1, from coordinate 203,005 downwards.
GTGCACGGGTCAAATTGTCCGATGCCACTAACGGTTTCCCCTCTCTTTGAGAAAACCGTATATTCGTGCTAAGCCATTGAAATTCCGATTGGTCAATACGTGCTTGCAGAAGTGCCGCATGTTTCTGCTTTGATTTATCAAACTCATGGTTACCAAATACCACGAACATACGTGGATCATACGTTCCTGGGGCTCCATCCAGGGCATTCATCACCCCAATCATATGCGCACCGTTGGTCCACTTTGAAAGGAGAGAAGGAAATAAAAAATCACCGGCATGGAGAAAGAGCAAATCGGGGCTTTGCTGCTCGAGTTGCGTTCGAAGTGCCCGAATAAGGCTCATTCCGCCTCGTTGGCCACCTTCCACACCTTCAATTCGATACACATCGTTAACAGCCAAAACGACGACTTCACGTTCAAGAGGGCCCTTTGCACAGACCAATATAGGAAGCGCGAGCGATGTCAATAAAAAGACTAATACCGCTAACAAGGCGTCCACCTTCCCTTTTATAACGCTCGAGACCATAAACAAAACAGTCATGACCATTGAAACTGGGATACTCATTGAGTAGAGTTCTCGAACGATACGATCGAACCCACTCCTTCACTTATCTCAAGACATTCTCGTAAGTCTCGTAAAGTTCGTGACATCACATGTGACTGTTCGTGTGATACCGTCGTGAGCCAACTAACGATCTTACTAGCGAGGAGGAAGAGCTTTGTCAATTAAAGCTTTGGCCGCCCGCTTAGCGATTTGGGCAGACTTGGGATTTTGAGAAACCTGGGCCGTGACCGTCGCACCTTCCAATAATAACGCTAATTCCTCTGCCAACCCTTGAGGATTTTTGACTCCAGCTTGTTGGCAAAGAGAATGAATGTAGTCTTTCACGAGTTTCTTATATTCCTTGCAGATCTGCCGAATAGGAGTATCTTTTCCGGAATATTCCCCAATTGTGTTGACGAAAAGACAGCCATAAAAATTGTGCTGTTGAAACCAATGTTGGGCAAAATCAAAGATTGCTAACAGTCTCGCCCGTGGCGTCGTTGCACGACGTTCCACCTTCCGCATAAATTCATTGCGAGCGAGTCCATCGTAATGACGGAGGACCGCTAAGACCAATTCCTCCTTGGTTCGAAAATGGGCGTACAGCGTCTTTTTTGTGACGCCGGATTGTTCAACGATGGAATCCACACCTGTGGCGTGGATTCCATTTTTTGCAAAAAGTTTGACCGCAGTCTGAATCAGCTGATCTCGCTTCGAAAGTTTAGACAACTGCGCTTTCATAGACATATCCCATCACAACACAAAGATTCATCGCTACCCAAATATTTTCCTAACGCTGTAACGTTATCTCACCCAACGCGACTGCAAGGAAGTTATATACAGATCTGTATACAAAATAGCAACCACTGTGACCCACGATGAAAGGAAGGAAAGAACTTCCTACAACGAAGAATGTGGCTTATACCACCATCTCACAAAAAAGGGGTGAATATACGATGAAAAAGCATCACATCATCAACATGATAGTAGTGATCAGTCTGATCTCTTGGGCAGGAGGGGCAATGGCCAAAGAGGACAAGGCCTTTGTACCCAACGTCAATCCCACAACCGGCGCCATCAATGTGCCCGAAGACTATACCCTATGGCCCACCCTCGGCACCTGGACCCATGCCAACATCGATGGAGGCGTGACGAACGTCCACGAATATCATGTCGTCTACACACAGCCGGAAACGATCGAGTACTACAAAAAGAAGCGCCGGTTTCCCGACGGGGCCGTGCTAGTCAAAGAACTGCTGCATGCCGAAACCATGTCAATGACCACAGGCCCGGCCGTGGGCCATGCTACGACCATCAAAGGCTATTTTGTCTTGGTGCGAGATACCAAAGGCCGATTCAAAGACTCACCGTTGTGGGGCGATGGCTGGGGATGGTCGTTTTTCAATGCGAGTGATCACATCAAAACGATATCCACCGATTATACAGTCGATTGCATACCCTGCCATGTGCCAGCCAAAAGCTTAGCACCGCGACATGCCAAACAAGACGATAAATGGATTTACACGTTGGGCTATCCCGTGCTTCAGAAAAACTAAGAAAAAAATGCGAGGGACCATCTTCTCATACACTTGCATGAAGACACACCGAATGGGCGGCGACTACGTTGCCGCCCACCATGCCTACCAGAGCCTTTGTGGATTGCAAGGATATCGCCGAACAATCCACAACCAACCGGACAATCTCTGACCTTTTCCCAAATTTCATAACATTCTCCTTCTGTAAGGAAGTAATAGTTTTAGATTTCTGATCAATACGATGTTCTAAGGTGATTTAACTAATGTCATCAACTATCCGATTTCTTAGGGTATGAGGCCTAGGACAACAGCGAAACGGGCTCCCGCGCGTCAAAGGAAGCAAGCTCCTCGACGTTATGACAGATTTCGTCTGATCAATGGCAACCATGATTTTCAGAAAGCCGTCCCAGATGGGGCCGTCGAATACTCCGTACGCCTGCGGAAAGGGGGAACGCTTGCCTATTTCAACTACGACCTCGCGAAGGAGATGGGTTTGATTGCTGGGGATCACCCCAAGAAAATGAATCACAGGCTTTCGCAAACGGTTCTGAATACGTTCGGCATTCAAATCATCAATGAATATGATGCGATGCATCACACCCCCATTCCAAAAAAGACGATGAAACCGAATACGTTCATGGCGACCCGGTATCTTCAATTGCAGCACCCGGACAAAACCGGCCGAACCTCTGGCGATGGGCGAAGCATCTGGAACGGCCAGATTTCCTATCGGGGGACAACGTGGGACGTGTCAAGCTGCGGAACAGGGGCGACGTGCCTCAGCCCAGCTGCAGCCATTCACAAGAAATTTTTTAAGACCGGGGACCCGTTCGTCAATTATGGCTGTGGGTATGCAGAACTAGACGATGGGATGGCCGCAGCCTTGTTAAGTGAAATTTTTTACAGAAATGCCATCGCGACGGAGAGAACCTTGGCGGTGATTGCATATCCAAAAGGATTCTCGATTAATGTTCGAACGGGAACCAACTTGTTGCGTCCGTCACATCTCTTTCGTTACCTCAAGCAGGGGGATCTTGAAGGCCTTCGGTCGGCGGTTGACTATTTCATTGCTCGACAAGCGTCAAATGGGCACTGGTCCAAACATGGCTCTCGAAAGAAAAACTATGTCTATCTTGCAGAATACATCGCCAAGCGTTTCGCTCAGGTCACCGCCAAATTCGAATCGGACTATCTCTTTGTCTGGTTAGATTGGGACGGAGACAATATTTTGATGGACGGTGGAATTATTGACTATGGGTCCGTGAGGCAATTTGGGCTGTATCACCACGAGTATCGATTTGACGACACAGATCGTTGGTCCACGACCATTCCCGAACAAAAACGCAAGGCTAGATATATCGTTCAAACCTTTCTTCAACTAAGTGATTTTCTCGTCACCAGCAACAAGAAACCGATTCAACATTTTTCTCGCCATAAATTGCTGAAGGTGTTTGACCAGGAATTTGAACACCATCTGTGTCAGCACTTGTTATATAAAATTGGTTTAAACGAATCGCATCGAGAATATCTGCTCAACAACCACCACGATCTCGTTAAAAAATTTAAAGGAGTATTTAGTTACTTTGAAAAAGCGAAATCACAAAGAGGCCCGCACCGAGTCTTGGACGGCTATACCTGGGACGCCATTTATTGCGTGAGGGATATCTTACGAGAACTTCCCGTTCATCTGTTTGGAAAACAATCGGTCATGACTCCGGAACTATTTATGGAAACCATAGCGTCAAGCTATGCCAGCAAACAGGACCGCAGGTTAACTGAAGCGAAAACTAGAAAAATACATGAATTCCAAAAACGGTATTGGACATTAGTACAGCAGACAGCCAAAGCGTTCAAAACAACCGAGAGAAAAATGTTACTCGAACTCGGGATGAGATCATCCATCATTAACCAGTATGACCGAATCACCGGCAATGCCATTCTCGAGGTAACAGCAAAAATACTGAGGGAACGAAAGAAACTATCGTTCGACGAAACGCAAAAGGTGATCCAAGATTTTATTCAATATCAAAAAATGCAGCCGGACCCAGAGAAGAAAAAAGCCATGAACACATTGAATTCAGTAGAGGACCGACAATCCCAACAGGTGATGCACAAAATTATGGGGTTGGTTCGGGAGAATCGAGAAAGCCTGTAGTTCTTCCATCGTGGTAGGGAGTCTTGCACGATCAAAGCCCCCAATAGTGAAGTGACAGGCTCGTTTCTGAAAATTCATGAAACGCACAACATGAGACTTGCCCCTAATCCGTCCCTACATTTAAACCCGCCATCAATATCCTCGGCATAAAACTCTCACCTCCTTCACTCTCGTGATTCACAATTTCTCATATCTAGCGGAAAACGTGTTTCCAAGAATCTCGTGGACACAAGATGATTAACCTCATCTTAGGCCTATTCCCCGAATCATGGTGTCGGTTTTGGCTCGTTCAGTTCCTTTGATGAACAGGATCATTTCAGGGAATCATCAAGCGGCTTTTCAAGAGTCCCCAAAAACACCCGATGGAAATACAAAAGGCTTTTTTTGAACACCAGAACGCGAAAGAGTCGGCACCGAAGAACGGTGGGACAAATCTTGACTTCAGTTGGGCTAGGAGGAGCAAATGAACAAAACCGCAGAATGGGCACCCAAACGCCTAAATCAAGAATCTGAAGAATCCATTGAAACCGGAGTGCTCCTCACTGATACAGATGAAAACACCATCAAGGCCGGTCAGCGGATAAACGGGCCTACATGGCTGCTCTTCATCCTGGTGCCTTTTCTGCTGCTTGGAGTACCGCTTGGCTATCAGACCGGCATGCTCGAAACGCTCGGGTACGAATCTAGAACCATACAAGGTGGTGGATTTACCAGCACACGGTCAGGAATTTCGTTAGGTTTAACAACCATGTACTTTTTTAAAGGACAGACCGTCTTTGTAGACTATGAAGCAGAAGTGAAGGCCGGATCGTTATGGATCAAGTTTTACAACCTCACATCCATGCTGGATGCAGACGCCTGGCTTCGGCATAAGGTGGAGTCTACAGAAAAAGGCACAGCCATCTTCGCGGTAGAGGAAAGCGGATGGTACCGACTGGACTGGGACGGCACGGTTCTGGGGAAAAGTCCGGCAGGATCAGGCTACGACATTGACTATACCCTCAACTGGGGCGTGCGGTAAGTATAGGTTATCTCATGACGATCACAATGAAAAAGATTTGAATAAAGGGTGCTGAAACATGATATGCCTTATTGAGCCTCTGTCCTGCAGAAGGTTCGGTCAATTCAAATTGAACACATCGAATTTTGGCTCCCCTTCTTGTTCAGGATGAATAAATTTAAATCCGTCTGGCTCCTGGTAATCCAGGGTAATGCCTTGCATGCGTGAGACACTCTGCCCTTCAACCCCCACAGTCAATCCGTTCACTTCCTGCACCTCGTCATCGGGCTGAAGCTTATCTTCAAGGGTAATCTTGTACGACAATCGGGCCTCGTCGAGGTCCCGCACCATCAATCGGACAAAGGGGTCTTCCGGGTGTTCAAGTATTAACACCTTGATCTTCGTCACCGCCTGTTCCGTAAGAAAAATCATACCGACCATTCCTTTCATCAAGGATTCCACTTGGAGTTCCCAGGGGTATGGGCAACGTCCTGAACATTGGGCCCTGAACAGACATTTCGCCTGGAGATCATCCACTGATGTATCAGGGATTCGATCGCCGGCATTCCCGCCATCATCGGCCTTCGTCTTCCACTGCCACACCGATCACAAAGAGAACCGCATAGTCTTGCTTCTTGCAGCCGTTGACTGGTGGCATTGTCCCCCCTGGACTGACCGGAAAGGCAGCCTTCTGCACGTTGGTCGGAGAACACGGACCTTCACTGGTCGTCGGGGTATAGCGCGCGGAGCGGCACGCCAAGTGCGTCACGTCATAGAGCGTCGCGTCCTCATCGAGTTCCCAGCGCCTATTGCCTTCCTTGTCAGCAGGGTAAATAGTCAGCAGGGTCGTCACGTCGCGGTTACCCGTGACCAGGTATCGGCCAGGAGGGATCGGAAATCTCGGCTGCTCCATGATGAGGCCGTGTTCCTCCAGCCACCAGTCTGTGTGGTCGAATGTCCAACGTGCGGGGGCAACGCCACCTGCCTCTTCCAACTGCTCAAAGCGGCTCAACCTCACTCCCCGCGGACCCGGATCCAGAGGCCAGAGCCCCCACGACTGCGCACCGTTCCCGGAGGTTGCACTTGGAGGACCTAATGCTGCGATGTACTGCGTCGAAATGCGCTGAAACCTGGGTTGACCTCCGTCTGAGGCGTAGACAGACTGACCCAAGGTGGCCATCATCACGCACAATGCCGTCGCAAGGCATGCGCGGCCAATCAAAACCAACGTTCCGCGAGGTGGCCACAGCACCGTACCTCGCTGGAAAGACGTTCGCATGGTGATTGTCCTGAGATGTGACATCAAATTTCGACTTTCCTCCTCGGGCGGACTTGTTACTTCACGGATAAGATGGGCGATGCAGCCTCCGAGGAATAGCCGACCCAAAGGCCGCTATATCTTACAGGTGGAACGTGAGCAAGCGTCAAAATATTCAAAGGGTGTCAAGCCTAGGGAACGATGAACCAATCCTCAACCTTGGAATGAGACTCCACTTTGAAATCTTTTCATTCCTGTAGATGAAGCCCTGAAACAGGAAGAGGTATTGGGTGACAGTGTTCCTTTTCATTCCCCCACCCTACGAAAATCGTTCAAGAATGTAAACCGACGTGGGGTGGGCTCGAGAACGAGCCACGCCACTAAGAACCAGGTCGACGAATCAATGGATGGCGGAACGGGACAGAACGTGCCATGAAGCTAAAACCAGAAAAATACAGGAATTTCAAAAACGATATCTGGCTCTAGTGCAACAGACGGCCAAAACCTTCAACACCACGGAAAGAAAAATGTGGGGCGTACACAACCATTCCCTTTTTCTATTGTCGCGCTGATAAAAGTTATTTCGCCGTCATGAAGTTTTTGGGTGGAGTAAAGCTATCTGTCACCTGTGCAAGGTCGTACTGTTTTTGTAGGTTCAGCCAAAACTCCGCACTGTTTCCAAAGAACAAGGAAAGCCTCAAGGCGGTATCAGCCGTAATAGACCTGTCACCGCTGACAATGGCATTTATGCGGGTCTTAGGAATGTCCGTTGCCTTCGCAAGGGTATATTGTGAAATTGCCATCTCATCAAGAAACTCCTCTTGTAGGATAATGCCGGGGTGTTCTACTCGTATCTTTCTCATGTTCTCCTCCTAGAGTTTGTCATGATAATCGCCACATTCAACATTCAAAGCGTTCCTATTCTCCCAGATAAACCATATCCGGTATTGTTCTGTTACGCGGATCGAATGATATGTGCCCCACTTACCTTTCATTTTTTCCAGCCTGTTGCTGGGCGGTATCTTTAAATCTGCGATATTCCTGGCCGCGTCGATCATTCGTAATTTTCTGAAGACCTTGCTTTGCAAGGCCTCTGGTAGCATCTTGAAATAAAGGCTAGAGCAACGAGGAAACTGCAGAAGAGAAAGGAATGCGAGTCTATAGCTTAATTGTCAGGTAAGTTGAGCGTTAGGGACTAAGAAACCCCTGCTGAAGGGATAAGGAAAGATTAGTCTTTAGTTACAAGTTCCGCTTCTAATGGGTGATCTTTTCGAAAACGGCTCACGCCCTGAACACTAAACCCAAGCACGTGGCCCTGCTCATCAACACGTTCCATGACGGCATCGTGGGCTGACGGACGCATGAATCCTGGGGCGTCCTTAAACTGCACCTCCAGGAAATCCCCTTCTGGATCGAACCACACTTTCACTTTTTCAGCCATATCGTTTCTCCTACTTTCAATTGATCGGTCAAATAGGCCGTCACCACAAATGCATCATCTGAAGGGTACTTTACCACGACACATAACCATTTGGCACCAACAGGGGTTCGGGCATAGAATTCATAAAATAATTTTCGGCAAGGTCAGCACGAGAAACACGAACTTCTGCAGGAAACCGCAAGACCCGTTCAATCTCCGCTTCCATACCAGCCATCTCCGGATGCTGTAAGATATGAGCAAGACGCTCATCTGTGAGCCTTACAGAGCGTCCAAAGCAATCGTGAATAGTTTTCAATCATTAACTCTTAATGGGGTTGTCAGGAATCTCTCAGTCGTCCTCACTTTTACCGTAGATGACCTGAGGAATTATCCTGCTCGTCCACCTCGGTAGCTCATAAGGTAAACACCACACAATTACTTCTCTTCGATGTTTCACTCATAAATGCTATACCTTATATCGCAGGCCTATTGATTTGTCTATAAATTTTCAGAAGAACGAGAACAATAAGACATCTTCTGATTAGCAGGGCAACAAGGATTAAATAGAGGTTCCTGACACCCTTTATGTTTGACGAAATGCAGAAGGTGATCCAGGATTTTATTTAGTATCAAAAAATGCGGCCCGATCCCGATACGAAAAAAGACATGAAAAACCTGAATTCAGTAGAGGAACGACGATCCCAACAGGTGATGGACAAGATTATTGGGTTGGTTCGGAGAATCAAGAAAGCCTGCAGGCTGGCAGCTTGGTCGCCCAGCATCAACTAAAGAAAAATTTAGCCTCATTCCTTTTTAATTTCTTGATTTGTGGACCGTTAACTCGGATGGGAGAGCAGCTAACTCTTAATCAGCGGGCCACAGGTTCGCCCCCGGTACGACTCACCTCATAGACTTGTAGAATATTTCAAGAGCGTTCGTTTTGTGCAAAAATAGGATTTCTCTCAAAGAGAGAAATCGGGGCAGTAAATTGCCAAAAATTTCTTAGTGATGAAACTGGCGAATTAGAACACAATTATTTCAATATCTTCATCTCCTAGATCGTTCACGCCAGCACCCCATTCGGAGCAAAGTCTGTTCTAAACCTATTTCTGGGAATTGGGCTCCTCTTTTTACCTTGTACTTCGGCGTTAGGGTGAGATTTACCAAAATTGGCGTCTTACAATTCCTAGAAATAAGAGAAGGCCAAATTATCTGAAGGAACCTGATAACGAGGAGAATACCCACGCGGATTGACCAAGAGTGCTAGAGCCTAACACTGAGTCAAGCACCTTGTTTTCGTTTATTCAATATAGTATTGCAAGACCTGACCCCATATCCTTTTAGAGAGTTCTTTCTTCCACACTGTCTTTCTCTTCTATCAGCACACTCCTGCTAGATTTTATCGAAAAATTTTGTCAGAGTTGAAAGGTTACTGTTTAGCAGGACTTTTATAGGAAGGCCTTTATGAAATATCGAGTTTTCTGTTTTGAATGTCAGAAAAATAACCCGGAAATCGAGGCTTGCTTCATGGATGTACAATTTCGTGACGACGGTGTTTATTTAAATACATGCCCGCAAGGGCATGAAATTAAAATGGTTTTGCAAAATGAACATTTTGAGATTCTTCTTAATTTTGGCATGAATGCCTTTCTCGAAGAAAATTTCCGAGAAGCCGTGGTGAATATGGGTTCATGCTTGGAAAGGTTTTATGAATTTTATATAGAGTTGACCACTTTAAAATCTGGGGTAGAACCTGCAGCGTATGACCAAAGTTGGAAAAAAATATCGAACCATTCTGAACGGCAATTGGGGGCGTTTATTTTCCTCTATACTTTAAACAATAAAAATACTCCCAAACTGCTAACCGGTGCTCAAAGCAAGTTTAGAAATGAAGTAATTCATAAAGGACGAATCCCCGAAAAAACCAAAGTTCTAGAATTTTGCGATGCAATTTTCATATTACTACGGTCCTACATTTTGGAATTACATGACAAAGAGCCGAAAGCCGTTCAAGCTGTTCGAAGAAGACACGTCTACAAAAAACATGAACAAGCGAAATTTGAAAGTACTTATATAAGTATAGGACCTAGCATTTTCAATCTGGCCAATACCGGGGAACCGCATGGTCGTCATGACTCATTTTCATCGGCACTTGTCGAATTTTGTGAATGGAAATCACTCATTTATCGATAATTTAGGCGTGGATTAAAGGGGGCGTGTCAGGCACGAAAATTCATAAATAGGTAAGGAAAGGGGTCAAGTCTGTTGTTACATGATTTGCCTTTTGATTAGTTTAAATGTGATCATCAAGACTCTGTGGTCAGCTCTTGCCGTGCAATACTTCATCTTTGTCTAGATACATTCCAACCAGCCACCCCTCAGTAACAGGTCTCAAAACAGGTTTCGCTCAATAAGTATTCATGGCAAAGCCTTCACCAATAAAAAATTTTCTCCCACAGGCGCACTGACTGTTGATCAGCTGCTCTTACCCCTATTTGGCCCTACTCACAAGTGTTTTCCCGGAAACAACCTTTCCCGACACTCTCGACCTCGTCTTAAAACATGGGATTGTCGTGAGCTGAGGTTTCTGGAATGATTTGCAACACATCCCAATGTTCAACGATTTTCCCGTGGTCATCAAATCGGAAGATGTCCATGCTGGCGTAATCATCATCCCCAGGCCATTCTTGCTGACAATGCAACACCACATAGTTCCCTTCAGCTAGAGCACGTTTCACTACGACGCGCTTCTCAGGATAGTCTCGTGCGCTTTTTTCAAAGAACGTAATGAACGCATCCTTCCCATCGCCGACCATAGGGTTATGTTGAATATACGTATCGCCCACATATTGCTTTATCGCTTTGGCGGGTTGTCCTTGGTTAAACATTAACTCATAGAAAGCTTTCGCGTTCTTCTTATTCTGTTCAAGTTGATCAGTCATAACCGTCATTCTCCTGTTTTCTGACATTGATTATCTAAGGGATAAGAGAGAAGATTGTATTCAGGGAGTCTGGGAATTGCCATACGGAAGGGAGAATACATGACCAATCGCGATATCGTTCTCGAATACCTGACATGCTTTTGCAAAGGGGATATCAGCGGGGTAGAGGCGGTCTTGGCGTTGGATTTTCAATTAACCGGCCCTTTACACACATTCAAATCTCGCGACGAATATATTCAGTCCCTTCGGGAAAACCCTCCCAAGCCAAGCCGGTACGAAATACTTGAGATAGCGGAAAGTGAGACCGGTATTTCCGTTTTCTATGAATACAATAAACCATCAGGATGTCTGACAATTGCTCAGTTCTTCAAACTACGAGGAGAGAAGATTTGTGAAATACTTTTGGTCTTTGATACCAAGAACTTCTCCTAGCAAGTTATTCGAGGCAATGTCAGGGAAAACTAACCATTCAGAAACAGGTCCCACAACAGGTTTTTCTCAATCAGAGCTCATAGCAAATCCTTCGCCGGTAAGGACTTTTCTCCCACACGCCCACTGACTATAAATCAGCTGCTCTGATTCGTAGTGGACTCTACATAGTTCAGTCGGATTAAATCCTTATTTCCCATCAGCGCCTCCTTTTAGTCAACATGAACCACGGGAAGACCATTCGCCATGGGCGAGATAGGAGCTCTCAATAAGCCTTCGGCAGAGCGTTGACCATTGAATCCGATATGATTGAGATATGCAAAAAATAGATCGCTTTAGAAGACTCTGACCGACGCAGCATCAGAGCTGCCAGCTTTCAACCTCTAGAGAAGCTGAAAGCTGACATCAAATTAACTGATATTACTTGCCTAATTCGGTTTTCACTAAATTGCCGTATGCTTCACTCACGAGATAGAAATGTTCTAACATTCTCTCTTGAATCTCGTCTCTCGCCGCACTGAGTGCGCCAGCAATATTCGAGGCCAGCTGTCCTTTCTGGCTCTCATTCATCAGCTTAAAAAGATTGGCCGGTTGAAGATACTCATCATTCCTATCACGATGATCAAAACGATCAAGTGTTGCTGGTGAAAGCTTCAATGGGGGTTCCTTATACGTGGCGTCGCCCGACGGATGATCTTGCCCATCAAAGGTCGAGTTGTCGTAGGTGCCGAAATTCTTGGAACCGATTTGATAGGGGCACATCTGGCCATCTCGTTGATAGGTATTGACCGCAGCTGCTCGCGGGCGGTTCACGTCAAGCGTATTGTAATTCGCCCCAAGCCGGTATCGGTGCGCATCGGGATAGGCGAACAACCGTGCCTGCAGCATTTTGTCGGGGCTGGGGCCAATCCCCGGAACGAAGTTTGACGGTGACATGGCGCTCTGTTCCACTTCTGCAAAGTAATTGTTCGGGTTCTTATTCAGCTCCAATTGCCCCACCTCCATCAGCGGGTAGTCCTTATGGGACCAGACCTTCGTCAGATCAAAGGTTCCCGGATGTGTTTCCGCGTCTGGTTCCGGCATGATCTGAACATAGATCGTCCATGATGGGAACACCTTATATTTGATGCTATCAAACAAGTCTTCCTGAGCGGCCCAAGGCTTGTTTTTGACATATTCTCCTGCTTCCTCATTCGTGAGGCATTGGATTCCCTGATTGGTTTTAAAATGCCATTTAAACCAAAACCGTTCTCCTTTGGTATTCCAAAAGCTAAATGTGTGCGACCCATATCCATTCATATGCCGAAAACTTTTGGGGATACCTCGGTCGCTAAAAAGGATTGTGATTTGATGGAGCGATTGGGGGTTGTGTGCCCAAAAATCCCACACGGCATCAGGATTGGTGACATTACGCATCGGACAGCGTTTTTGTGAATGAATGAAGTCGGGAAACTTAAGAGGATCTCGTAAGAAAAATACGGGCGTGTTATTGCCAACGACATCATAGTTCCCTTCTTTGGTGTAAAACTTCACGGCAAACCCTCTGGGATCTCGGATCATGTCGGATGACCCCTGTTCCCCTGCCACCGTACTAAAGCGAAGAAAGAGTTCCGTTTGTTGCCCGTTTCGTTGCAGAAAGTTGGCCAGGGTAAAATCCTTGAGACTGTTGGTGACGGTAAAGGTTCCATAGGCTCCAGACCCTCGCGCATGAACGACTCGTTCTGGGATTCGTTCGCGGTTAAAATGGGCGAGTTTCTCAACTAAGTAATGGTCCTGAAGCGCTAATGGGCCTCGTGGTCCAAACGACAAACTATTTTCATCATCAGATACGGGCATTCCAGCAGAGGTGGTGAGTGGTTGTTTGGCCATGATAGATTCTCCTTCTTTTCTTGTTCAGAGTGATATTCTTTTGTTCTTGCCTCTCGATGTATTAGATATCGCAAATATGGCGTGATAAGTAAAATACTATTATTCTATAATATGATAACTTTTACTTATCAAAAGAGGTGAGACAATGACCTTGACCCAAATCGAATATCTGTTGGCCGTGGCAAAGGTAAGAAGTTTTCGGGGGGCGGCGGACTCTCGTTTCGTCAGTCAACCTGCCCTCAGTACACAGATTCACAAACTCGAGGAGGAGTTGGGGGTCATCATCTTTGATCGATCACAATCGCCCATTCGCCCCACCAAGATCGGGGCGCTCATTATTGAACAGGCCAAAGTGCTACAGAATGAAGCCTTGAGGATTCCCGAACTGGTTCACACGCAAAAACACGGACTCATGGGCGAACTCAACGTCGGAGTCATTCCAACCATTTCCCCGTATTTAGTGCCGCGATTTCTCAAGTCCTTTAATCACACCTATCCTCAAGTTGATCTCAGCATTTCTGAGGTTACGACTCACAGCTGTCTCAAGCAATTAGAGCGTGAGAACATTGATGTGGCCATTGTTGCCACACAGGAAGATGAGAAGTTGTATATCCAGGAACGGTTGTACGACGAAGAGTTTCTGTTATTTGTCCATAAAGACCATAAGCTGCTGAAAAAGGCACAGGTGTCAATTAGCGATATCTGTTTGACAGATCTTTGGTTGCTGGAAGAAGGACACTGCTTAAGCGACGCAGTTATCAGCGCATGTAGTCTTCGACAGGATGTGTCACAGCTACCTGGGCATGTCAATTTTAAGATTGGAAATCTGGAGTCACTCAGATTGTTGGTGCAAGAGAATTTTGGCTATACCCTGCTGCCGTACCTTGCCACGCTAAAACTTCATCCGAAAGAAAAGAAGCTCTTGCGAACATTCTCTGGCAAGAGACCACAGCGCACGGTGTATCTCACACTACGAAAAGGATATTTAAAGGAGGGAATGGTCAAAGCCTTGAAATCGCAAATTTTGGAAGCATTACCGAAATAGACCAAAGGTTCCTTAACCATTCCACCTTCAGCCTGTCCCAACAGGTCCCACAACAGGTTTTTCTCAATCAGAGCTCACAGCAAATCCTTCGCCGGTAAGGACTTTTCGCCTACAGGTCCACTGACAGTGATTCAGTGGTTCTCCCCAATATCATTACTCGTGAGATGCAGCACTCTCCCTCTCCATACCCAGCCTCTCTTCATTAGCTAGGTAAAACGAAACGACCATGCCTCTTGTGACTCTATTTAGGTGGTCCCGCAAAAATCAGGGGAAGACCGGTCATGCTGATCGACGCGAATACTATACCCAGTTAACTTGCTCACCATCGATAATTTTGTACCGGTGCGTGGCGAGTAATTTCGGCAGCACCACCAGTTGACCGCTAGCGTCTCCAATAAGCGTCAAATACCCGAAATGACCAGGAAGGTTTTTCACGACCATGACGACAACCAGTTGAACAATGTTCAGCATGCATGTGGTCCTCGATAGAAATATTACCTTCCGCAGAGAATCGGTAAAGGATGATGTGGCGAGATGAAAGTTTGTTAGAAGAGTAAAGTGCACTTAGGTATATCTTGACGTGAACCAGGAAAAAGACCGACTAGGGCCAATTGGTTCTTAAGCTGTTCTTTCTCATATGACAGGTTCGTTTTCAGCAACTATTCAGTTAGTCCGAAAAATTGTCATGCCAACTCACAACTGGACGTGCCTCCGTCCTGATGATTGTGGACAGCGAAGGAGAAGAAGGCCCTTATACAAAAGAACCACAGAATGCTCGTTGACTTCGCGTGGCCGAGCGAAACAACGACATTTGAGCAGGAACAAGAAAACACTGTGCGTGGGGTTTCTCGATTACCGTCCTCAATCATCTTTTTATTCATTTGGGTACAACACGTCATCTAAATGGATACATTCAATCTGCTTATACAAATGGTCCTTTCTCAGCACGCCTACTTCGCATTGGAAACTTACTCTAACAATTCAAGGACATCTGTTCATTTCACAAGTAGGTAAGCACGCCAGCCTATCTTGGCGTGTTGTTTGCAAACTTAACTAACAAGAGCAACAGGTTCAAAGATCGATGAGTCGATTAATAGGAAAGCCAACAACTCACTGTCACCAGTTCAGAAGGAAAAAGGAGGAATATCGTCTTCTGTCTAATCCATTGTCGAAAGCCTCACCCTCAAGGGAGCTATCAGATTCCACCCATGCAACATGCGAACGATGCTAGACCAATAAAATGCCGGCAGCCTGAGCTACAAGAATCTGATACAGGCATTGCAAATTGAAATATTCACGGCGGGAGGAGGACTCAGATGAAACCTACATATGAAGAGCACAAGGGACATCGTATCGAGATGCAGGACCGCGAAGGCAAGCCCGAACTTCTTATTGACAAGAGACTTATGCGCTACCGTCAGCTGGCGAACGGATCATACTTTCTGCGCGAGTATGCGTACGACTGGAGCGATAACCTAATGGATCTCGCCCGAAAGTATATCGACCACCAGCGAAAGGCTACCAAAGTTCGGCCTGAACGCCAGACCGAAAAGGGAGGGAAATGATATGCGCTGCCGAAAAAATTACCGTGACCTTACGAAAACTGAGCGAGACCGTTTCGTGCAGGCACTTCACCATTTGAAATCAACTGGCGTCGTGGATCAGTTCGCCAACGATCATGATGCGTTCTTTGGTGCCGCGCATGGACACTCGCAGTTTCTACCCTGGCACCGCGAGTTTCTACGACGGTTCGAGGATGCGCTCCGCTCCTACCATCCCGACATTTCGATTCCATACTGGAACTCAACTGTCGATACCAGTCCGTCCGATCCACTCTGGGACAACGACTTCTTGGGGCAGTTCGATGCCGCCTGGGGACTCGGGAGAGTACTCGGTTCCGACACACTGCCACCACCCGATAACGTGCAAACGGCACTAGGTCATGATACGTACGATGCTCTTCATCCATACGCAGAGGGCAATGCCTTGCATAACCCTCCGCACAGGTGGGTGAGCGGCGTGATGGTTACGTCATCTTCACCCGGTGATCCCGTCTTCTATCTGCATCACTGCTGGATCGACGTGATCTGGGCGCAGTGGCAACTGCTCCATCCCGGCGCAGCTTTCGTCTCGAGCGGTGCTGGTTTCGGTCTGAACGATGCTATGGCACCATGGAGTACCACGCCTGCAGATGTTATCGATCACCGCACTATTAATCTTTACCAATATCCTCCCGGACTCGAGCAAGACCTGCCAGAGGTGGTACTGGATACGTCAGTCATCAACTTTATTGAGGTACCGGAGGGTGAGACACGCTTGGGTGCCGCTGTGTTTAGCGTCAACGCCTGTGAGCCCGTGCACTTTACTGTGGTCAATGGCCCAACCGTAATCACCGGGCCACCTGCTACAACATTCGGCGTGATGGCCTCACCGATCACGGCCGATCCTGACGTAGACACGAAAGGGCGTCTTTGGCTCACCTATCAGGGCACCAGCGATGGAGATACGGCCACGGGCACCGTCACCATTCGCTGTGATGAGACCAGTGAGGAATTTGATGTCGACCTCACCGCCAATACAATTGCGCGCCCCTCGGCGGCTGTCGCAATGGTGCTCGATCAATCCAACAGCATGAATTTCGACTCCGGTATCGGACCGGGGATTGAGCGGGAAGACGTGCTCAAGTTCTCGGCACCAACCGCCGTCGTGGTCCTCGATGAGGATAACGCCATGGCGGTGTGCAGCTTTGACCACGATCCGCATCCTGGCATCGGAATGACGCCCGCCGCTGGTGCGGGAAAGCTGACGATCAATGGAGCTATTTCCTCCTACGCGCCCAATCCGAATGGTTGGACCTCGATCGGTGAGGGAGTTGCCTTCGCCCATAACATTCTCGACCCCGTTACAGGCTATGATGTGAAAGCGATGGTAGTGCTCACTGACGGGCAGGAAAATCATGGCCCGCATACACGTCGTTATATTGCTGACGTGGCCGACATGATTACCTCGCTCAATGGACATGTGTTCGCCATAGGGCTCGGACGTGCGGAGGTCTTGAATCCGACGGCACTCCAAACCCTCTGCAATGGCAATAACGGCTACATGTTGATGACGGGCGACCTGACGCCAGATGCATCTTTTCGCCTTGCCAAATACTACCAGCAAATCTTTGCCGGCGTGACCAATAACGAAATCGTGCTCGATCCAGAAGGCATCATTCGACCGGGACAAGAACATCGCATCCCCTTCTGGTTGACTGAAGCAGACATCGAGGCGAAGGGTATCCTGTTGACGCAGGCGCCATTTGCTATCCGCTATGTGCTGGAAACACCCGACGGCGACATCATTGATCCTGCCGTCGCGGGAGCACATCCTGTGGCCTCATTCGAGGTGGGAAACCAGGTTTCGCTGTATCGCGTTGGGCTGCCAATCCCGCTTGGTCCGAGCGAAGCACGCGCCGGACGTTGGTACGCCAGACTCAAGGTTGACGAGAAGGCCTACAAACGTTTTCTGGGGTCACTTGACGATTATCCGACACTCCACGCCACGGCCGCGGCACACGGCATTCGTTTCAACTTCAATGTGCATGCGTATTCCAACCTGCGGATGAAGGGGAGCCTCGCGCAGACGAGTAACGAACCTGGGGCAGTCATAACCGTTCGAGCTATACTGACCGAATACGGTGTGCCGGTGGCGTCGCGAGCAAGATGCCGGGCTGAACTCGTGCGACCTGACAGCACTGCAGCCACACTCGCGATGCTGGAAGTCGAGCCTGGCGTTTTTGAAGTGAAGACGCCTGCCATCCTCGCCGGGATCTACCGCATCAGGATTATCGCCGAAGGGAAGACTCTGCGAGGGCGTTTCTTTACCCGAGAGCAAACGTTGACCGGAGCTGCCTGGAAGGGAGGCGACAACCCGCCTCCAACGTCGAAGGATGATCCGAACCCACAAGACGATCGCTCCTGCCGTCTCATCGCCTGCTTACTTCAACAGAAGAGCGTCAAAAAGGCGTTACAGAAGGCGGACATCAGTGTGGATCAGTTGCGGCGATGTCTGAAGGAGTATTGCCGGAAACCCTCGCCGGGTGAGCCACCGCAAATTGTGCGGTTCAAGTTAGAGGATCGGCTTCGGTCGATTATCGCCGACGACCCGATGTTCCAGGCGGTGATGCGAGAGTTAGACCAAGAGAGAGAGTAATCTCTTTCCTCGTTCGTGGCAGATAATTTTTCACGCTCGGTTTAACTAGCTTGACATGGCATGCGGAGAGCAGCGTTGCTCTCCGCACCCACTGCTGACTCGTGAGGTCTCTAAACAAGAAGTTCGAGAATGGCTCTTGATGTGATCGTGTGGTTGTCCTGTATTAATCGTAGATGGAGCGATCAATAAGCATGCTTTTTTCTTCAATCTTTCCGAGGCAGAGCATAACTTTACCCTGACAAGTTGGAGCATTAAAACTAGACGCAGGGTCAATTCTATACCAGATTTTCATTTTCTTGCCAGCACTCTCCTGATGGCCTTTAAAATATTCAAGAGACCCTTCATCTTTCTTACACTAGAATGACTAGTTAATTCATTCTCTCCACCGCCTTTCCTGGGCCCCTAATTCAGAAAGCTTGCTTTTCATCTCATTGAGACAGAGAACTTCACATTCATCGACAGGCAGTTCATACTCCGATCGATGCAAGACTTTGATTGTCAATTCCACGTCCGGCCTGTTGCCCCGAATTCGGTTATACCGAATGGCACTCTCGTAAATTGAGATCTCATATCGGGAGGGACGCTCTTCCTTTGGGATGATCGAGTTCGCAATTCTTCGCAGATCTCGATAGATCTCCATGCACTTCTCACAACCAGGAGTAGGATGTTCTCCTTCTTCATGAGTCCCATACAACATCAGATCAAATCCAACCTTTAAAGACGTTTCCTCCTTAACCGAAATCTTCTCTGGCAATACCTCCCAACACACACGGTGGTCTTGGACCAACATTCGAAGTTCTTCGAGTGTTGGTGTTGTTTCAGCCGAATCTTTTTTCTTTTCTTTCATGATTCACCTCCTCAACTCCTATTATCTTCCGGTTCTACCTGCCCGTTTCTCTCACAAGACACTCCCCCAATCAAATACCGATTGAATTAATCCAAATCAGAGGTCACCTGTTTGCGTGGTAACCCCCAACTTCGCCAAAGAATATATATCGCGGGAATGACCAACAGGGTCAGGATGAGAGTCGTGACCATCCCCCCAATCATCGGAGCCGCAATCCGTTTCGTAACATCAGCTCCGCTCCCATGCGCCCACATGATCGGAAGCAGCCCGGCTATTGTCGAGCCGACCGTCATCGTGATCGGACGCACCCGTTTGACGCTGCCTTCGATAACCGCGTCGATTAAATCTTTTATATTCGTGAGCCGACCTTCAGCAGTCCAATTGGCATACGTGTGATCCAAATAGGTAATCATGATAATCCCAATCTCAGCAGACACTCCTACTAAGGCAATAATTCCCACCCAGACGGCTACACTCAGGTCGTAGTCGAGAAGGTACAATGACCAGATGGCTCCGATAGCGGCAAAGGGCACCGACAGCAGGACGATAAGGCTTCTGGCGATAGATTGAAAATTCAAATAGAGCAGCAAAAAGACAATGAGAAGAGTCAGGGGCACCACATACTGCAGTCGGGCTTTCGCACGCTGCATGTATTCATACTGCCCACTCCAATTTAAGTGGTACCCTTGAGGCATGGGCACTTGCTGGCCAACGATTTGTTGAGCTTCCTGAACATAACTGCCAAGATCGCGGCCAGCCACATCAACATAGACATATCCGACTAATAGCGAACCTTCACTTTTCACCACAGTGGGCCCCTTGACCAAATTCACATCAGCAAGTTGGGTAATGGGAATCTGTTGACCGGTAGAGGTTGAGACCAACACACGTTGGAGGTCTTCTAGCGAATTCCGAAAGGCACGAGAATAGCGGAGATTCACTGGGAACCGCTCACGCCCTTCGATTGTCGTGGAGATATTTGCTCCCCCGATCGCAGATTCGATGACCCGCTCCACATCACTGACCAGCAAGCCATAGCGGGCGATTTCCTCCCGCTTCACCTTGAAATAGACGTAATATCCATCCCCTGTTCGCTCCGCGAAAATGTTGCGGGTTCCTGGGACATCACGGAGTGCGTTTTCCAACTCCCCACCAATCCGTTGAATTTCATCCAAATTATTTCCGTATATTTTGATGCCGAGGGGCGTACGAATGCCGGTCGTGAGCATGTCCAGGCGTCCTTTGATCGGCATGGTCCAGGCATTAGCCAGTCCTGGAATTTGGAGCGCTTGATCCAACTCATTCTCCAACTTTTCCACGGTCATCCCAGGCCGCCATTGTTCTTCGGGCTTGAGATTAATAATGGTTTCGATCATGGTCAGCGGTGCAGGATCGGTTGCTGTCCTCGCTCGACCAGCTTTGCCAAACACGCTTTCTACCTCAGGAAATTGCTTGATTATCCGGTCGGTCACTTTGAGTGCACGTTGCATTTCCGTGATGGAGGCACCGGGTACGGTCACCGGCATATACATCAATGTGCCCTCATATAATGGAGGCATGAACTCGGAGCCTAATGTCATAAAGGTGGGCAACGTGGCTGCAAGTCCTATGACAGCCAGGAGGACTACCGTCTTTCGAAAGCGAAAAGCGAGTCGGGCGATGGGACCGTAGCCAGCAATTAGCAACCGGGAGAGCGGATTCCGGGCTTCGCCCGCAATCTTGCCTCGCACTAACAGCACCATCAGAAGTGGCACCACCGTAATGGACAACAGGGCCGCAAACCCCATGGCAAAGGTCTTGGTATAAGCCAGAGGGTGGAACAGGCGCCCCTCTTGGGCTTCAAGGGCAAACACAGGTAAAAAAGAAACAGTGATGATCAGCAGGGAAAAGAACAGAGGTTTGCCCATTTCTTTGGCCGCCTCAATGATCAGCGTGACTCGATCGGCATCTTTCCCGCCCCGTTCAAGTTTCTTATGCGCATTCTCCACCATCACAATTGCGCCATCCACCATGGCGCCAATGGCAATGGCGATTCCGCCGAGGGACATGATATTGGAGCTGACTCCCAAGTAGTACATGGCTGTTATGGCCATTAAGATAGCTAAAGGGAGGGTCAGGATGGCCACGAAGGCACTACGAACGTGAAAGAGAAAGAGAATGGTAATCAGACTGACGATCACACTTTCTTCAATCAGCTTTTCTTTGAGCGTCGCTACCGAGCGGAGAATCAGTTCAGAGCGATCATAGGTTGGAACGATTTCGACGCCTTCCGGGAGAGCAGGCGTAATCTCCGTAATTTTGGCCTTCACACGTTCAATGACCTCCAAGGTGCTTTCCCCAAACCGTACGACGACGATCCCACCCACGACTTCACCGGTCCCATTCAGTTCGGTGAACCCTCGTCGAAGATCAGGCCCTAATTCCACACGGGCAATGTCCTTCAGAAGAATGGGGGTGCCTTTCGCATCCGTCCCGACCGCCACTTGCTCAAGGTCGGTCACCGATTCAATGTATCCTCGTCCCCAGACCATGTATTCTCGTCCCGTAAATTCCACCACCCGGCCGCCCACATCGTTGTTACTCATCCGAATCGCGTGCATGACTTTGTCTAACGAAAGGTTGTAGGCTTGGATGGCATTGGGTTCCACGTTCACCTGGTACTGCTGCACATACCCGCCAATACTCGCTACATCCGACACACCAGGGACTGCCTTGAGCCAGTACCGGATATACCAATCTTGCAGGGTGCGTAATTCGGCCAGATCTAACTGGCCTGTGGTGTCCACTACGGCATATTCAAATCCCCACCCTACCCCAGTCGCATCGGGGCCAAGAGTAGGTGCAATGCCGCCAGGCAGGGCTTTCATGGCCTCATTCATGTATTCCAGAATTCGGCTGCGGGCCCAGTACATGTCGGTACCATCTTCAAAAATGACATAGATAAAGGAGAGGCCAAAAAAGGAATAGCCCCGGACAGTTTTGACTTTGGGAGCTCCCAACATGGTAGTGACAATCGGATAGGTCACTTGGTCCTCAACGAGTTGAGGCGCCCGACCTGGCCATTCTGTGAAAATAATCACCTGCACATCGGACAAATCCGGAATGGCATCCAAGGGCATCACCCGCATGACCCAAACGCCCCAAGCAATGAGAAACGCGACGATCAGCAGGACGACAAATTTATTTCGCGCACTGTATTCTATAATTTTCTCAATCACGAAACGGGTTCCTTGTTCACGGTTGCACGTCCGTCATGGGCGTTGATTTTTCTGCGTTCGATTTTTCCCCCATATCCATGCCCGGCATCATCATCTCCGTGGCCGCTTTCAGATTACTTTCCGAATCCACGAGGAAGTTGCCTCTTGTGACCACCAATTCTCCCGCCTGGATTCCTTCAAGAATTTCATACGCCTCCCGTGTCCGCACGCCCACTGTGACCTTGCGCGGCTCGAACATGCCTTGGCCTTGATCAATAAACACGAGTTGCTCCGTGCCCGAATCGAGGACTGCTGTAATGGGAACCACTAAACGCTTCCCACGTGGAACCTGTAGATCAATATTGGCGAACATGCCCGGTTTGAGTGCCCATTGAGGATTCGGCAGTTCGAACCTGACTTTGACCGTCCGTGTTTTGGTTTCAAGTGTGGGATACACATACGTCACCTTGCCTTTGAATTTTTGCCCTGGGAAATACGACAGGGTCATCGTGGCTTGCTGACCCAGCTTCACCAGAGGGATTTCATATTCATATACATCCGCAAGGACCCACACCGTTGATAAATCAGCCAACGCGTACAGTTCCATGGCCGGCATCACGTGCATGCCTTCACGCACGGCCATATGCATGACATAGCCTGAGCTTGGAGCATGGAGGGGCAGCGTTCGAAGGACTTTTCCGGTCTTCTCCAAATCTCGAATATGGTCGGGTGTAATATCCCAGAGGGAAAAACGTTGGCGAGTAACTTCAAGGAGCGATCGTGCATTTTGTGCCACTTCTGGAAATTCGCTGTCTCCCAGTGACCGCACAGCTTTTAAGGCCAACAAATATTCTTCCTGAGTCGAGACGAGTTCAGGGCTATATATTTCAAATAGTTTCTGGTTTTTCTTGACGTGTTCACCCGTAAACTTCACGTAGAGTTCCTGCACCCACCCCTCCAGCTTCGTGTGCATGTGGGTCAATCGTCGTTCGTCAACCTCGACCTGGCCCACGGTGCGGATCGTATGAGTCAGGTCTCGAATCGTGGCTGGTTCCGTCTTGACCCCAATCATTTGTTGCTTTTGAGGACTGACCATCACGCCCTTGTTCTGTGCGGGTAGAAGTGATGTCGTCGGAGTCTGCGTAACTGGTGGGGGCGAGACCATTTTTCCTTCTGTGGTTTGGGTCGGGTGCATACCTTCTGGCGCCCTCACCATGAACCACCAGTACGCACCAACTCCCACGGCCACAATCACCGCAAATACCGCAACCCATCCCAATCGGCCAAGGCCTTTTTGATTCAGCATGTATGAGTACGGTGGTTTCATCAGTTTAATCCCTGGTGACAGTTTGCTCGTGCAACGGTTGCCCAATTACCTCTTCAATCTTTGCTATGGCAATTTCGTGGTCGGTGGTTTGGCGATGAAGGTCCAACTCGTCTTGCTGCAGGTTGAGCACATTGTCGAGCATGGTCAAAAAGTCCACCTTTCCGACCCCATACCCAGCCATCGATGATTCAAGCGCCAGAGACGCTTGAGGAATAATGGCGCCTCTAATTAGTTTCACCAGACGGGCGGCTCGTTGCACTCGGACAACATTGTCCTTCATCCGAAACAAGGCGTCTTGTAACACCGCATCATAGTTCTTTCGTGCGCCTTCCAAGTTCGCAAGCGCTTCTTTTTCTCCGTAGCGTTGCTTGGTTGAATAGTAAAGCGGAACCTTTATTCCGAACATGCCAAACGCATCGGTCAGCTCATCCGATCGGAATGACTGCATGACTCCGAGACTCACAGTAAAGTCCGGGTAGTATTCTCGCTGGGCTAATGCCAAGGATGATTGGCTTTTTTCAATGCCATGCGCCTGAACTTGGAGGAGCGGAGACTGTTGTTTGACCAGGTTGGTAAGTTCTTCAAGGCTATACGGTAGAGACGTCAAGGTTGGTTCCTCGGGTTTGCCAAGAGGCATGGTCGGCGGGCGATTGAGGATTCGATTGAGCTCTGCCGTGATCGTGTGTTGCTCCTGCTCCAAGCTGGTCAATCGTTCCATTTCTCTGGAAAGCTCGACTTGCGCCCTGAAGACATCTTGCTGAATCCCTTTACCCACCTGGTATCGCACTTCCGCGGTCTTCTCCAGCTCTTTGAGAATCATGAGATTTTTGTTCACCACTTCAATGGATTCATGAATGAAATGGAGGTTGAAGTAGGCGACCTTCAACTGGGCAATGACCCGAAGTTGAATGGCCCTGTAAGCCTTGCTGACTTGATCGGCGGCTTTGGAAGCGACTTCTCCTTTAAGACCCAGCTTTCCTGGGAACGGAAACTGTTGTTGTACTTGGAATCTGCCTTCTCTCATGATGTCAGGGCCACGGTAGCCGAAACCCACGACTGGATCAGGCAGAGATTGGACTTGAGGGATCATGGCTTTTCTGGCTTCCCATCGCTGCTTTGCTGTCTGAATTTCCGGATTTTGCTCAAAGGCTTCCTCGATGAGCATGTCCAGTTTCAAGGGAAGCTCAGCGCCCAGAACCGACAGACCTGGGACGATAGACAGCAACAGCCCTATGGAAAGGATTCGTAGATATGAACGTTGGAACTGAAAAGATTCCATGATGCCCCCCTAACATGATGACGGAAATAGTCAACATAAACTCGGAAACACGGTTGGTTTCCGGGCCCTTTGGCAATCAACTGTTAGGGAAACTCAATTCAGAAAAACAGAGAAGAGAAGAAACAGAAGAGGATAGGTGGTGGAGTGGGGTGTCCTTTCATGGCCTAGAAACTTGAAAAGACTGAAGCTAGGGATGTCATGTAGCCATGAAACAGACATTGCGGATACAAAGCCCACAGAGACATCATCATTTTCAAAAATTTCCGCAGACGTGGTCAGTTGGTCGGGACAGTCTCCCATTGGTTGAGAAGAAGAGGAATGGTGAGAAGGTTGTTGGGAGTGATGTGTGTCGGTGGCGGAGGCCGGCATTGGGCAATACAAACCGCCTACCCCGCAAACCACAAAGGCAAAAAGGATGACCGAAACACCGCATTTCATTTTCGATAGAAATTGTAGATTCATGTGCAGAGTTGGGATTGTACCATCCCTCCTTTTTTTATTAGCCTAAACCTCTTTCGTAGAAATGTACAGCAAACTTGATACCACCACATTGAATGTTAAAGATTTCAAAGTGTTATAGACCTTCTCGTCTCCTAAGGAAGAAGGAACCCCTTCAAACTGTGGCAAATTACCCCTTCCTCAAAAAAGTCTAGGCCTTGAGCTGACCCTCAATCTGGTTGACGTGCCTGCTGAATCGGCGGACACGGTGTGGTTCCAAAAGAACAAAAGACGCAGCAATCGCCCTCGTGATGTTTTAACATCGTCCGGCAGCCCTGACATTCATAAAATACTTGGCAGGCATCGGTCGGCATTGTTTCGGTGCGCTGTTCCGCACAACGGGGACACGAAATGGTGGATTGGAGTTGAAGACGTTCAGCATCACTCATGAACAGCGTCTCCTTCCGGTATCACCGAGGAGAAAAACCCCGCGTTTGTGGTCGTTTCAATTAACGTCTGGACATCCGTGTGTTCATCGTCAAACGTCACCACGGCGCGTGGTGGTTCTAACGATACGTTGGCCTCAGACACACCTTCTCGCATTTCTAAAGCTTTTCGGACCGTTACCGGACACATGGAACAGGTCATGTTCGCGATAATCAGTGTAATGACTTGTTCTTTCGCAACGACGGCTCCCGTCCCTATCACCATTCCTAGAATTGTTAGTATCCCAAATAACGCTTTCATGACTGTTTTCTCATAAAAATAGTGGGCCGACCGTTTCAACCCCAATAGCGGCTCCTATGATCAAGGTCGCGGTCCAAAGAGCCGCCTTTACCAATGTATCTCCTGGAGACGTGCCGCAAGAGGAACCTTCCTGACACGAACCTGTCGTATTTCCATAGACCTTCCAAAATCCTGCCGCTAAAAATCCAAGACTCGCCACGAGGAAAAAAGGTTGATAGGGAGCCAGTGCCGTGAGATGACTGATCCATGCCCCACTAACCCCGAGCAACAGCAGCACAAAAGGCCCAAGGCAACACGTCGAGGCTAAGACCGCTCCAATGAATCCTCCTATCGCGTAGACCTCTTTTTCCTTCATCCTCGGTTTCTTCCCTTTTTATAATCATGATAAAACCTGTAGGAACTACAGATGCAAGTGATTTTTTAAAGGGAGCAAACCCATGTTAATTGGAACCTTTTCAGAACGAACCGGCTGTCATATTGAAACGATCCGGTATTACGAGCGCATTAAGCTCTTACCGAAACCTCCGCGCACCGAAGGGAGGCACCGCCTCTATGATAGGGAGCAGGTCAAACAATTGATGTTTATCCGGCGTAGTCGAGAACTGGGGTTTTCCCTTGATGAGATTCGAATCCTGCTACTGCTAGTGGATGGCAAGCAGTATACATGTTTGGAGGTCAAAACGATTACAGAAGCCCATTTGGAAGATGTCAAAAGGAAAATCGCTGATTTACGGCGGCTGCAAAAAACACTCGCCGCCATTTCTGGGCAATGCGAAGGCGGATTGGTACCGGATTGTCCTATTATCGATACGTTGTTTTCAGAATAACGATTGCTATTCCTTTTCGATGAAAGCCCATATAGTTAATAAACTTATCCTACTTCTCGGGCTATGTGGATTCCCTCGCTCCAAACAGGTCGCAAAACAGGTTTTCACCTTGGCGACTATAAATCAAATCCTTGCAAGAGTTGGCCTTTCATCCAGATGACCCACTGATTCTATATCAGCTGCTCTGATTCTTAGTGGACTTTACATCGTTCAGTGGGATTTAATCTTTTTAATCGATGAACCCGAGACCACTGAATTTGCGGTGCATCCTTCGCGCTAGAAGCGCAATCTTCGATGCGAGTGTGCCCAGCCGAATGAACGTCGGTGGCTTCATGCCTGATCTGATCAGTGATGATGCCTCAGGGATGGAGTGGCGATGATTCCGCAATTAACTGAGAAAGAAGCACTGAGTCCGGTTGTCTTAGGATTTGTCGACGCCCTCACACGCCGTGCGTTCACGGGTGATGTCGATACCCATTATGGCGGTCGTCTCAGTGCGGCAACCGACAACTCCATCTATCAAGTGACGCCTCAGGCCGTGTTGTTTCCCCGCTCGCAAGCGGACGTCCAGTGCATCTTCCAGCTTGCCACTCAGGATGCGTTTGCCGACGTGACGTTTACCGCCCGTGGTGGCGGGACTGGGACGAACGGCCAGTCGTTGACCGAAGGGGTGGTAGTCGATCTTTCCCGGCATATGAATCGGATTGTCGAGGTGAATGCGGCGGAGGGGTGGGCGTGGGTTGAACCTGGGGTTGTCCTTGATCAACTCAATGCCCACGTAAAACCTCATGGTGTCTTTTTTGCCCCGGAGCTTGCGCCGAGTAATCGCGCGACGATTGGCGGCATGGTCAGTACCGATGCGTCAGGGAAAGGCTCTCGCATCTATGGCAAAACCAGCAACCATGTGCTGGCCTTGGATGTGGTGTTCTCGGACGGGTCGGCTTGGCAGAGCGTGCCCCTCGACACGGCGACATTACACGCGCTCAAGTCGGGCGACGATCTGGTCAATCAGATTTATCGGGCCGTGGATCGCATCGTCACGAGCAAGAAAGAGCTGATCAAACAGCGCTTCCCGAAGCTCACGCGCTTTTTGACCGGCTACAATCTCGCGCATGCCTACACCGAGGAAGGGCAATTCAATCTGAATGCCCTGATTGTCGGTTCCGAGGGCACCTTGGCGGTTGTCACGGGTATCAAGGTCAAACTGACCCCGCTGCCGACCGTCAAGCGTTTGATCGTGGCCAAATATGTGAGTTTTGACGACAGCTTACGAGCCGCCACTATCTTGGTCCAAGCAGATCCGGCCGCGATTGAAACGGTGGACGATACGATCGTCACCCTGGCGCGGCAGGATGTGGTTTGGGACCGGGTGGGGAAATTCTTTTCCCAGCCGGGCGACGACCGCGTGAAGTCGATCAACCTCATTGAATTTACCGGCACTGATGCCGATGTGGTGAACGCTCACACCCAGGCGCTCTGCAACCAACTTGAGGCGTTGCTCGGGCAAGAGCATGAAGCGGTGGGCTATCAATTGGCCACGACCGATGCCGATATCGCCTCGCTGTGGGAGCTCCGCGCCAAAGGGGTGGGGCTGCTCGGCAATGTAGCGGGTAATCGCCGTCCGATTCCCTTTGTTGAAGATACCGTGGTGCCACCTGAATATCTGGCGGCGTATATTCAAGAGTTTCGTCAGATGCTTGATGCGTACGGTCTTGAATACGGCATGTTTGGACATGTGGATGTCGGCTGTTTGCATGTGCGTCCCGCTCTCGATCTAAAGGATGAAGCCGATGAACAGCTCATTCGGGTGATTACCGATCAAGTGAAAGACTTGGTGTTGAAATATGGCGGTGTGGTGTGGGGCGAGCATGGCAAAGGGCTGCGGGGCGAGTATATGCCCGAGTTTTTCGGCCCCGAGTTGTACGACGACCTGCGACGCATTAAACAGCTGTTCGATCCGACCAACAAACTGAACCCCGGAAAACTCGTCACGCCGATCGATCATTCCGGAAGCGTAAAAAAACTCGATGACGTGCCGCTCCGAGGACACCAGGATCGGCAAATTCCGGAAGCCGTGCGCGAAACATTTTCTGTCTCGATTCACTGTAATGGGAACGGCGCGTGCTTTAATTGGGACCTCGACGAGGTGATGTGCCCGTCGTATAAATTTACGCGTGACCGTATTCACTCTCCGAAAGGCCGAGCCGGGATGATGCGCGAGTGGCTCCGGCAATTGTCGCACACCCGCTATGATCTGCAGGCCGAAGATGAATCGCGCGGGCACCTCGCACTTCCTGTGACGACGGACTCTGATTTTTCCCTCGAAGTCTACGAGGCGATGGACGGCTGTCTTTCCTGTAAAGCCTGCACCTCGATGTGTCCCATTAAAGTGGATATTCCCGATCTCAAAGCCAGATTTCTCAACCGGTTGTATACGCGCTATCAACGCCCGCTTAAGGATACACTGATTGCGTTTAGCGAGCGCACGCATCACCGGTTTCTCGCTGCTCCGTTTCTCTATAACGCAGGCGTTGTATTACCCTTTGTTGAGCCGCTCATGCGACATTGGGTCGGGCTCGTGGATACGCCGAAACTCAGTTCACCCACGTATACCGCATTGCTGGACAAGGCAGGTATTCAAATGCTGCATCAGATTGAGCCAGCGTCTCTCCAGCACCGCGATCTCTCCAACACCGTTTTTATCTTGCCGGACGCGATCACCGCCTTTTATGAAGCCGAAACCTTTGTTGAGTGCGTGACATTTTTCAAAAAAATCGGTTTCGAGCCAATCGTGACTCCGTTTATCGAAAATGGCAAAGGGCAGCATGTAAAAGGATTTTTGCAAGACTTTCAGCACACCGCTCGTCAAGCAGCCCAGCAGCTTAAAAAACTCGCGTCGACGAAGTGTCCGATCATTGGGATCGATCCGGCGATCACCCTGACCTACCGGGAGGAGTATCGCACCTATCTCGACCATCAAGACGTCGATGTCTGGTTACCCCAGGAATGGCTGGCCAATGTGCTCCCCCAGCTTGCTACGTCACTGACTCAGCTCACTTCACCCGCGATCGCATTCATGGGGCACTGCGGCGAGAAAACCTCGATTCCGGCATCGGGTCGGCAGTGGCAATCGGTCTTTAACGCGTTTGGTCTAGACTTAAAGCTTGTGAAAGCGGGATGTTGCGGGATGGCAGGTGCGTTTGGGCATGAGACCGCGCACTACGACGAATCGAAGGGTATTTATGAGCAGTCCTGGAAAGTAAAACTGGCTGACTCCGACCAGCCAATCGTGGCGACAGGCGCCTCTTGTCGATCTCAGGTGCAGCGTTTTGAGGGGCGTAAGATGGCTCATCCCTTGCAGTTCCTGTCTCGCCTCCTTGGGTGATAGATTACTGCTGATTAGGAATTGTCGGCGGCTTTTGGAGAACAGTGTAACCCTGTTTCGGGTCGTTCGGTGTTCTAGCATTGCCAATTTATCAAAGCTCAGAGGGATAACGAAAAAGTATGAGCGGCTTACTTGCCCTTCTCGATGACGTTGCTGCGATTGTCAAGCTGGCAGCCGCTCAACTCGACGACATGGCATCACAGGCAGCGAAGGCCGGGAGCAAGACGGCAGGTGTGGTGATTGACGATGCAGCCGTCACCCCAAAGTATGTGACCGGTCTTCCAGCCGCCCGTGAAATTCCAATCGTGGCAAAGATCGCCAGTGGCTCGCTCTTCAATAAGCTCGTCATCCTTCTTCCTGCACTGATGTTGTTACATGTGTTCGCCCCATGGCTGATCGCTCCGCTTCTCATATTTGGTGGGGCATACTTATGTTTTGAGGGTGCTGAGAAAACCTGGCACGCCCTCACACATCATCAAGACAAAGGCCCCCAACAAGCTGCAACCCTCGATGCAGCACATCTCGAAGAGCAGCGTGTGAAGGGGGCCATCAAGACAGACTTTATTCTGTCCGCTGAAATCATGACCATTGCGCTGACGTCTATCAGCAAAAGCAGTCTTTGGGAATTGGGAGCCGTGCTTGCGGTTGTCGCCGTCATGATGACGGTTCTGGTCTATGGTGCGGTCGCCCTTCTCGTCAAAATTGATGATGTGGGGTTACGCCTCAGCAAGTCTAGTGGAGTTGAAGCGATTCGTGCCTTCGGACGCGGCCTTGTTATTTCGATGCCAATGGCCCTGAAAGTCATCTCGATCGTCGGGACGGCAGCCATGCTGTGGGTGGGAGGAAGTATTGTCATCCACGGGCTGCACGAAGTTGGTTGGTCTTGGCCCTATGACACGATTCACATCATTGCCGACGCAGGTTCAGGTCGTGCAGGAGCGGGTCCTTTGGTGTGGCTCATCACAGCCTTTTGTGATGCAGTGGTTGGGTTTGTACTCGGATTGTTCTTGATGCCCATCGTTAGCGTACTGCTCAAGCCCTTTTCTCTCCTTTTTCCTGAGAAAAAATAATCGGATCGCAGCAAGTCGTAAATGGCCCCAAGCCGGAGTATGCGTCCTCAAGGTTTAGGGGCAGAGCTGCGTATCTGTGTGAATATATTTTCTGAGCTGAGGCATCATGCTTCGTTTTTTAAGACTTGACTCATTTGTCATCACGGTAAGTATCCCTATGCACATCGATGGGTTAATGCGTATAGATGACACGCAAGGCAGAAAGCTTCACAGTACTGTTCTGCAAGCGTACGTCCAGTTCGGATATTTTCGTACTCAGTGCTTGTACTTCTTCATCACGTATGGTCGGGTTGCGCTTTTTCAGAGTACGCAGACGCTGTAATTCGCTATCCAATTTTTCGTGCATAGACGCGATGGCTGCCTGACGAAACACGGGGAGCTGTTGCGAGGCCATTTCTTCAATTCCGTGTATTTGTTTTTTTACTATTGCACCTGTCCTCTCGATCATTGTCCTTGCCACTTCCTGATCGATATTTTCTAAGAGATGTTCGTAGGTGTCAGGTGGAAGTTGTCGTGCATAATTTTTCCCTTCCTGGTTGACCAGCACACGCAATGCGTGGCGAGGAAGATAGCGACTCACGTCTAAGTAGGCGGGAGCCGGGCAATTCGTTTCGAACAGTGCTTCGACAAAAATACCGCGAGGTGGAAGCTGTGGCAGTTGTAACGAACAGATACTAACCCTGCCTTTGTCTCCGTTCACTATCAAGTCGATGGTCGCCCGCACCAATGGGTGCTCCCAAGTCAGAAACTGCATGTCTTCTCGCGCAAGCGCGGTCCCGCGATTGGTCGTCACGGTGATGCCCTCATCGGGCAACTCGGGAAATTGTTCCACCTGCAAATGAGCACCCGGTCGCACGATCCAACTGTTGAGTGAATGATCTTCAAGTTCAACCCCAAAACAATCAAACGTGTGCTCCAAGTATCGTGATAACGCGCCCGTCTGTTCATGTTGATTAATTTCTTCAATCAACGGGTCGACAACTTCTTGACGGCACCCACTGAGCTCAAGCAATCGATTTCGCCCAAGGTTGAGTTGCCGAGTCTTTTGTTCGTGCAGATGCTTACATTCGCTGATAAACCTTTCTTCATTGAGGTGTTCGCCAATAAGGTACGCAGCAAATTGTTCCTCCATCTCGACCTTGATGTGTGGGCCGGTCACACAACTTTGCTCAAACGCATTGAGTGCATGATGGTACCAGTGGCTCAACCGTGCGTCTCTTGACCCTACGGCGACAGGCACGTGAATGTTGATATCGTGCTGTTGCCCGATTCTATCCAAGCGGCCAATACGCTGCTCAAGTAAATCAGGATTATCGGGCAAGTCGAACAACACGATATTATGGAGAAATTGAAAATTTCGGCCTTCGCTGCCAATCTCCGAGCAAATCAACAATTGCGCACCGTCTTCGGCTTCGGCAAACCAGGCGGCAGCGCGATCTCGTTCCAGAAGACTCATGTGTTCGTGAAAGATGCTGCCTTGCAAGCCATGTTTTTGCTGTAGTATTTTTGCCGTTAATATCGCAGTCTCGGCTGTCGCGCAAATCAATAAGACTTTGTGCGGCGATAATTCTCGAAGTTTGTCAAAAAGCCAGCGAATACGAGTCGAGTTTCTCTCATCGTCAAGCACCGCAGATATCAAATGACGCTGAGGGAAACCGCTGATGGTCGCACGCGAGTTTCTGAACAACATGCGGCCAGTGCCATGTTGATCAATTAATATATCGATGATGCGTCGTCGAATGGTGTCTGCGTTGTCGTTAGCGGCATTGATGGCTTCTCTATCGATGACGTCGCTCTCATCAATGAGCGCGCGTAATCGTGTGAGAGCATCTTCAGGTATCTTCTGCTTGTCGACCAGAAGATTGACCAGCTCGGTCGTTGCCGCATGTTGCTTCTCCTCAGACAGATAACTCTCGAGCGAGTGGAAACGCGCCGGGTCGAGTAGTCGCAGGCGGGCAAAATGTCCCGCCGTGCCGAATTGCTCGGGTGTGGCTGTTAATAACAACACTGAATCTGTCTTATGAGCCAATGCCTCGATAAGGCGATACTCACGGCTGCTATTGCTTGGTGTCCACTCAAGATGATGGGCTTCATCGACGACCAACATATCCCAAGCGCACGCAGCAATTAACGGGGCGATCTCATCACGGCAAGCAAACGTTAATCCGCATAACACGAGGGGGAATTGGTCGAAATAATTTTCTATCGGTGCCGATTCTTCAAAATCGTCACCGGCAGGATCATCAGTTGCGAAATACTGTTCATCAATGACGGTGAAGCGTAAATTAAAGCGCCGTAGCAATTCCACTAACCACTGATTTAGTAGTGGTTCGGGCACGATAATTATTGCACGGTGTATTTTTCCGGTCAGTGTGAGACGGTGTAGAATAAGACCCGCCTCAATGGTTTTGCCGAGGCCCACTTCATCGGCAAGCAGAACGCGAGGGGCTGTTCTATTTGATACTTCATGAGCAATATAGATTTGATGTGGAATCAGACTGACACGTGGCCCGTGCAAGCCAAAACTTGCTGCTGTGTGTTGTGCGGCAAGGTGTTGCAGTGTGGCCGCGCGCAACTCAAACCATTTGTTGCTGTCAACTTGCCCTGCAAACAGTTTGTCTTGCGGTAGATTAAAAGTCATTTCATCAGACATTTCACATTCATGCATAGTGGCCGTTTCACCACTACCCCGAATCCCGTGGTAGCGCACAGTGCCGCTGTCATCTTCTACGTTGGTAATTGACAGACACCACCCATCGATACTAGTAATTGAATCACCGATCGCAAATTTGACTCGCGTCAGGGGGGCATTATTTTTGGCATAGGTGAGCGTCTCTTTGACGGCGGGAAATTCCATTTGCACCGTGCGAACGGTGACAGCTTGGACGATACCTAACCCAAGGGCGGCATCGTTGTCACTCACCCAGCGCTGGCCGGGGACAAAATTATGCATAGTAGTTGTATCTTATCTTTTAACAGGTTGAAAAAGTTTCTCTAGAAAATGGGACAAACCTTTGGTAGACGAATTATATTCGGCTGGACATTGAATTTCTATTTTCTAGCCGAAGTGAGTTTGCAGTTCTGCTCTGAATGGCGCAACTCCCGCTTACCCTTTCCGTAAGGGCCAATTTTTCCTTCAGTACAACGTACATAATAGGAGTTGAGGCTTTCTCCTCGATGAAGAACGTCGGTGGCCAAAGCCTTGTACGAATCCTTTCCTACGCGATCGACAAATTTTTCTAAGGAGTCTTTTCCAAGCATGGCAACTGGTAAAGGCTCCT
Source organism: uncultured Nitrospirota bacterium (assembly GCA_937139405.1). Classification (GTDB taxonomy): domain Bacteria; phylum Nitrospirota; class Nitrospiria; order Nitrospirales; family UBA8639; genus Nitrospira_E. The sequence continues at coordinate 168,213 of CAKZPV010000003.1, read as the reverse complement.
TCTCCTCTTCATGAAGGGCAATCCATTCTTCCACGACTTGGCAAAGCGCCTATGCACTTGGGCTTCGACTTTGCGGTGAATCCTCGCAAGCATGAGACCTGACAGGTACCGACGTACCGCTGATCTTCCTCCGACCATTCCACAATTTTAATGTCTTGATCACTGACCTTCATTTGGGTACTTCAGAGATTGCCTTTTCTACAGGTCGCGCTGACGTTTCCTCTCCAAATCCCCATAGATACGAATGCTCCACACTACTTAGAATAATAATTATTTTCGCGCACACCTAGCTTTCGGCTCCTCCTCCTCACTCCACGACAATCATGATTGTCATCCGTTGTAACAAAAGACATAGGAAATTGACTCTTGACATATACCGAACGTTCGGTAAATAATAGAGAGAACATAAGGAGCGAACATGCCCATAACCAAAGTGAATGAAGAGGAATTGCTGGACCGGTTAACCGATGTGTTTCGCACATACGGGTATGACGGAGCCAGTTTGAGCAAAATTTCAGAGGCCACGGGCCTTCAACGTGCCAGCCTGTATCATCGTTTCCCCGGTGGAAAGGAAGACATGGCCAAAGTCGTGTTGGAACGTGCGGGACAATGGCTCTTCAATCGCGTGCTGGCTCCTCTTTCGGGACCGGGCACACCAGCACAGCGTATTCGCAATATGGCCAATGAACTACATTCGTTTTATGCGGGCGGTCAAAACTGTTGTCTATTGGATTCCCTGTCCTTTGGTTCGGACGACAATGCCATTCGACAACACGTTCAACAAGGCATGAGTGCCTGGGTGAACGAACTCGCAAAGGTCGCGCAGGAAGGACGTGTCTCGGCAAAGAAAGCTCGTCAAAAGGCCCAAGATGCCATCAGCCAAATTCAAGGCACCTTAGTGGTCGCTCGCGTGATAAAAGATTATGGCCCGTTTGAACGGATGCTTGCTGAGCTGCCAACAACTCTTTTAGGGAAACAAGCATGAGAATTCTTCTCTCAATGATCAATCTTTTTGAATCTATGACCCTCTCTCATTTATGGCTGATTAGCTGCAGCGGAGGGTAAAACCAGGGCATATATTTTTTGCCCTCATACTGTACCGAACGTTCGGTATATTATTTATTTTTCACTAAAAAGGAGGACTGCATCATGAAAGCCACGATCGCAATTTTTTCAGATCCCAAAAATGGTTCGGAGGAAGCTCTCGGTCGCGTCTTTAACGGATTAGCGGCCGCGTATGACTTCAAACAAGCAGGAGACGACGTATCCGTTGTATTTCAGGGTGCTGGCACGCGCTGGATTGGCGAGCTCACCAAGAAAGACCATCCTGCTCATGAATTATTTGAAGCCGTGAAAGATCACGTTGCGGGCGTGTCCTGTGGTTGCGCCGATGTCTTCGGCGGCTCAGAGGAAGCTCAGAAATCAGGATTCGATCTTATTAAGAACAATCCGATTCCCGGCACGTCAGGTCTGAACAGCTTTCGCACGTTGATTTCGGAAGGATCGACTGTTCTGACATTTTAAGAGAGGCGCCTACGATGAGCTGGAGGCGTGAAACGCATCGCCTCCAGCAACAGGCCGGATATCTCTCCAGAAGGAAACAGATGATGAAAATTGATAACCCATACCATGAAGGTGAATTACGGGTCCAAGCCCGAGTGGGCGTCTTGGACGAAGGCGCGATGAACTCGCGCGTCATTCAAGATTCCATCATTAAAGGTGCTATGCGCTTTATTAATCAACTGCCTATGGCGGTGTTCGGCAGCCTGGATCAAGAAGGGAATGTGTGGGCCTCGATCTTCATCGGGACACCGGGCTTCATGCACGCAGAGAATGACCGCACCGTCACAATCGACCTTCGCCGCTTAGAGCGTAATCCTGATGATCCCTTTTGGACCAATATAGACGGAAATCCACAAGTCGGTATGTTGGCGATTGAATTGGCCTCGCGACGGCGGTTGCGGATGAACGGAACGATTACCCATGTGGCAGATACCGCGCTGCAACTCCATGTGAAAGAGTCGTACCCCAATTGTCCCAAATATATTCAAAGACGGCTCCTAGCCCCTCCCCTCCAGCGTGCAGACCAGACTCCCCGGATTGCAGTGCAAGGAATCATCTTGGGGGAGAGACAACGCGCAATGATTACCAAGGCCGACACGTTTTTTGTGGCCAGCGTGCATCCTGATCGCGGCGTGGATGCTTCGCACCGCGGGGGCCGCCCCGGATTCGTGACCATTCTGGAAGACCGAACGCTTCGTATTCCGGATTACGTCGGCAATTCCATGTTCAACACCCTGGGAAACTTTACTGCGAATCCTCGAGCTGGCTTGGTCTTTTTTGACTTTGAGTCCGGTCAAACACTTCAAGTCATTGGGCGACCGGAGATTCTCTATGACATGGAAGATTTATCTGATGTGACCGGAGGGACCAAACGGTATTGGCTCCTTCACATTGATCGCTGCTTGGAAACTGCACATATGCCCCAATCGAACTGGGAGTTTTTGGATGCGTCACCCTATAACCCGTCAATTAATACAAACACGGACCACTAAGGAGGATGTCATGAATTGTCAACGTTGTCATGGCCTCATGGTACAAGATCGAGCCTATGACCTTCTGGATACTCATATTCATTGCGATGTGTGGCGATGCATTTGTTGTGGAAACATGTTTGACACACTGATGCTGTCGAACAAACGAAGGGGCTTGGCTCACCTTCAGTCGGAACATGCTGATTTACCAATTGAACAACTAACCGCCGCATGACGAATGGTCCAAGACACGACCAATCACCAGGAGCAAGACAATGAACAAACTTCAAATATCATTTCTCGAACCCGCGAGTGCCTCCAACCTCGGACCCGAGGCCTGGGGTTCAACCCAGGAGTCCGACAGGGACTCTGAAATCACACCGTCACGGAATCGGCCCAACGTGACCTACGAAGAACTCGAACTCATTGCATCCCTTCGCCAGGGAGAAGAATCAGCTTTTACCACATTGGTCGAACGCTATCATGGACGGCTGCTCGGGTACGCACAAAGCTTTGTGTCCAGCCAAGCTGTCGCAGAAGAAGTCGTACAAGAAACCTGGATGGCTGTCCTAAAAGGAATTCATCGATTTGAGGGACGATCGTCTCTGAAAACGTGGATGTTCCGAATTCTTCAGAATATCGCCAAAACCAAAGGAACGCGAGAACACCGGTACATGTCATTTTCCGGTGTCGGTCGTGCAACGGACCAGGAAGAAGATGGCGGGATGGAGCCCGAACGGTTTCACACATCTGGCCATTTAACAGATCACTGGGCTATCCCGCCGACCACTTGGGATGAGAACACCCCAGAGCGATTACTCGTGTCAAAAGAAAGTCTGACTCAGATTGAGAACGCGATCGGGAAACTTCCACTTAATCAGCGACAGGTTGTCATTCTCCGCGATATCGAAGGCATTAGTTCCGAAGAAATTTGTCAACTCTTGAAAATTACTGCCACCAACCAACGTGCGCTGTTACATCGAGCCCGGTCGAGGGTGCGACAGGCGCTTCACTCGTATCTTCATGGACAGTCGCCTAAGAATATACACCTCCCGGGTGAATCTACTATGGCGGTGAACCAATAACGAGTAAACATATTGAGACTGTTGGCATGAGGAATTCTTTAAAAAATATTCAAGTAGAGAAAACTATCTGTAACAAATGACTTCTTGAGGATACTAACATTAAAAGTATACAGATCGGTATACTTTAAAATTCTACAAACCTATCATCATCAGGAGGTTCATTATGAAAGTTTTACACACATTTCTACCAGCCGTCGCTTTATTGGTCTCCGTGGTGGCCACGCCGGCCTTCGCACAGGACGTGACCCAAAGTACTCCCGGGATCAGTGGCTATGATCCTGTGGCCTATTTCTCAGACAACAAGGCGATGAAAGGCTCTGGCTATCATGTGGCCGAGTACAAGGGCGTGACCTATGCCTTTGCGTCGAAGGACCACAAGCAACTGTTCGAAGACAATCCTGAAAAATATGTGCCGGCCTATGGTGGCTACTGTGCCTATGGCGTCGCGGTCGGGAAAAAGTTCGTGTCTGATCCGGAGGCCTGGAAAGTCGTCGACGGTAGGCTGTATTTGAACCTGGATAAAGATATCCAAAGCAAATGGCTTCAGGATGTCCCGGGTTACATCAAAAAATCAGAGGCCAATTGGAAAGAAATCAAAGACAAGGCGCCGGCTGATTTGTGAAGAAAACTGGGAAGGCCCGTGGGCATTCATCCCACGGACCTTCCCGAAAAATTTGAACATGCTAAATAAGGAGAAACACATCATGTTGAGTAGCAAAAATATCACAATTGCATTTGGTTCAGTATTTGTTCTCGTCGGTGTGCTGGGATTCATCCCTAATCCGATCGTCTCATCCGCGGGTTTCTTCGAGGTGAATGTCATGCACAATCTCGTGCACCTCCTTACCGGGACCGCGTTTCTGTTTGGTGGTCTGGTTCTAGAAGGGAAAGAAGAATTGACCCTCAAGGTCGTCACAGGTGCCTATTTTAGCGTGGCGATTCTTGGATTCTTAACCAGCGGTAACACGCTATTGGGTTTGGTTCACATCAATGAGGCCGATCGTTGGTTGCACCTGGGGTTGGCAATCAGCATGTTAGGGGCAATTTTGGTTCGTACACGACCGGCCCCTCAATTGGCTCGCTTATAAAAAACATGAAGGAAAAAGGAGAAAGCCATGATTCAGGAACAACAATCATATGTGACGGTGAACGATAAAAATTTCCAAAGTGCAGTACTCGAAAGTCATAAACCAGTTCTGGTTGATTTCTGGGCACCATGGTGTGGCCCCTGCCAGGCCATGGGGCCAGTGATTAGGGAACTGGCCGAAGAGTTCCAGACACGGGCCATCGTGGCCAAGGTCAACGTAGACGATCATCAAGAGATCGCCGCGCGATACGGCATTCAGTCCATTCCAACCTTGATGATTTTTCAAAATGGAGAAGTCATCGATCAGATGGTCGGAACCATACCCAAAACAGCACTGGCCCAAAAACTAGAAGATCAGCTGCAGCCCGCATAAGGCAACAAAAGCACAAAAAAGGAAAAGTCCTGTGAATCATGAATAGAAATTTCTATCAAGTTGATAAGCCTCGATGCGGCACTTCATTCGCATCGTTAAGTAGGAAGAAAAATAAGGAGACAGTCATCATGACGACGCTAAATACTCTCATTACTAAAGACACAACAAGTCGTGATCCTAAGACCTTGAAACGAAAAAAAGGTTCCTCGAATAGCACCGTGGATCTCGCACCCTGGCCGGAATGGGGTCGCCCCCTAGAAAAGGTCTTTGGGCAAGCGGTAGAAAAATACCTCGCCGGGCATCGCGGGGCAGAGTCGTTATTCACTCTCGATGATGCTACGTTTCTCGCCTCTCTTGGCAGTACACCTCAAGAGCTCTATGACTTTGTGGAAGACTGGTGTGAGCTAGGTGAACCGTCTTTTGGGACAGTACTGCGTATTGCCGAGGTACGCGCCGAACATTTCTTTCTCGAGCAATACTTGGAACGATCCTCAGAAGTCTTCCGATCTGATTCCATGCCATCAGGAGATGCCAAATTAGGGGGTTTCGTCTGGCTTCCTCGAATCATCGCAAAAGCCCGAGCAAAGTTACGAGGAGAGATACCGGCAGACATGATGTTCGGATGCCAGAATGATCGGGCCTTTTTAAAGAAAGTCGGAATCGATCCGGCTCAATTTCTCCGAGTCGTCTGGAGCGTTGGCAAGAATGATGAAGAGATTCTGGAATATGTGAAAATTTCAGCTGAATATAAGGAGGAATTGCCATGAGTACAGCAATGACAAAGGTCAATGAGTACGACGCGATTGCCAGGGCGATCCAACACTATATCAATGGCGCCAAGTCAGGCAATGGTGATGATATGAAAACCGCCTTCCATGAGGATGCAACAATTTTCGGATATATTGGGAACGATTTGTTTGCAGGGCCTATCCAACAGCTCTTTGCCTGGAATGATCAAAATGGGCCAGCGACGGGACTGCAAGCACGGATCGCCAACATTGACCTCATCGACACGGTTGCCACCGTGCGGTTGGAACTCGAGAACTGGACTGGACACCGATTTACCGATTTATTCACCCTGCTCAACGTAGATGGGGAATGGAAAATCATGAATAAGGTGTTCCATCAACACTCTGCAAATATTGAGAATGAAGCAGCCTGAGAAGGAGAACAGTAATGTTCGAGTCCATCCAAGCACGGACCAAAGTGGCCGCAGTCAACACATCGGAGTCCTTTCATAAGACCTGGCCGTACAAAGCGCGGTATTCCACCGCTCCGGGTTTTGCCATGCATTATATCGATGAAGGGAAGGGGGAGATCCTACTCTTTTTACATGGTGAGCCGACATGGGGCTATTTGTTCCGTCACCAGATTGCGGCCCTGAAAAATACATACCGTGCCATCGTCCCCGACCATATGGGCTTTGGCAAGAGTGAAACGCCGGATCCCCGTAGCTATTTCCTGCAGGATCATATAGACAATCTGGAAGCCTTCATGCTTGATTTAGATTTAATGAACATCACGCTGGTTATGCATGACTTCGGCGGCCCAGTCGGAATGGGCCTGGCCATCCGCCATCCCAACCGTATCAAGCGGATCATCAGCGTCAACGGCCCCACACCATTGGGACAACTTGATCTGATAGAACACCTCACGGCCAATGTCGCGGTCTCCCCTTGGTTTCAGTGGATTCTCAAGGCCGAAAACGAAGGTACACTTGAAAAAGTCCTGAGCGAAAGTCATTACAATATGTTGAGCACGCTCAAGCTCAATGGCTTTGTCGATAATTCAATCATCACCGATATCTGGATGGAGGCCTATCGCGCGCCGTTCCCAAGCCCGGCGTATGCGTTAGGGGTCATCGGTTGGGCCAAAGGCTATGCCACAGGACAACATCAGTTCGAAATGCCCTCGAATGATGTTAAAGAAATTCTCGCCAACAAACCGGCACTGGCCCTCTGGGGCAAACAAGACCGTACCTTGCACGGTAAGCATTTTCTCCCCTTATTCCACTCGGCGTTTCCCAACGGCATTGTGCACGAAATTGACCAAGCCGGGCATTACAGCCCCGAGGACGCACCGAAGGAGATCGCAACACGGATTGCTCAGTTCCTCTTGGCAACCTGACCTATCAACGGACCGGACTATGACAAGGAGGCGAGACAATGAAAGTCATGATGAGTTTCATAAAGACCATGCTAATCATGCCAATCCAATGGCAGATCTGGTTAGGGATCCTCGTGACAGCCAACATCATCGTGCCAATCTATTTCATCCACACGCTGGAAGCTCAGGTTGTCATGGTAACGGCGATTGTAGGTTTGGTGATCATGGCGGTCATTTTTAGTATGAAAGGTTTCGTCCGTTTGATGGGCATCGGCCATATCGGTTGGCTGCCCCTGGTGTTTTGGCTGGGAACGAAATTGGAGCACGTTTCGGCCGACAGCACCTTCGGTTACTGGATAATAGCCGTGATTGTCATGGACAGTTTATCCTTGATCATCGACACGATGGATGTCTTTCGCTATATCAAAGGCGAACGTCAACCGTTTCTCGCGCTCAATACTTAAGAGTTGAATAAACCTGTGATTGGAAATAAAAAAGAATAGAGATAGGGATCAAGGACCTTGCTAAATGATCTTACTATTCGGAGGGCCTTTTAGTTCCACGGTGTTCCCTTCAGGATCTTGCATGTAGATTGAAGGACCATTCCCCTCCGCCCCGTACCGCATTTCAAGCTTGCTCCCAACGACCCCATGTTGAGCAAGGTGTTCTCTAATCGCTTCTTCCTCGAACGATTCTAGGCGCACACAGAAATGATCCATATTTCGACCCTCCTTCCCTGGAGCTGCACCACCCATTCGTCCTATCTCACTGTCAACCGCGACGATATCGATCAAGGCATCACCTGCACGTAATTGAATGATTCCAATATCAGGCGACGTTCGCCTTTCCACTGTGCATCCTAAAATGTGGCAGTAAAACTCGATCAGTCGCTCTGAATTATTCGCACGGATGACAATATGATCCAATTTTTTGATTCGAATCATTGTGAACCTCTTCCGTTATAGTCCCCTTGGGGCTGCGCGGTGGAATAACGACAATTATCTACGCTAGATTTCTCACTCGTCATTTACAATTACTTGAAAGCTTTCTAAGAAATCGCTCAAATCGTTTGTTGAGAGGTTTCCACAATGGTAGACGTGGATAAGTCGCTGTTAATTAGCTAACAAAAGATCTGCCCTTTTCTTTCTCTTAGAGCTTTTCCGTGCAGCCCTTAGGATTCTCCTGACATGAGAACTTTGGGAGATACCCCGTTTGTCGGTTCCCAAGAAAGACGTTTTACACACCCGTCCGCCAACATCACAGAAAGTAACAACATTCCCGCAATAAGGGGAATCAACCCCAAATTATTGCTCAAGAGACCCAGGGCAGCTTGAACAGACCAAGGGATGGACTTGATAGCGTGGCTCTCTTTTGATGAAAGGAGATAGCTCTTCAAAGTACCAGAAGCCTTCAGAATTATTTTACCTTGTCCAAATTTTAAAGGAGGGGGAGTACCCCCCTCCTTTATTCCCCTTATCTTCTTGATCTATTGAAAAATTTATTGCAAATGAACTGCACAACGATCATTTACTGGTTTGACTTACTTTTTGTGTCCAAAGTTTTTGATGCTTTGGCATCAGGCGGAACAATACTCGGGCGCACTACCTTCCCTGGAAAATGTGTATCATGAAATTGTCCAGCACCTTGGAGTGATTCCTCATGGCTGGGTTGACTTTGCCCTGGGTCATTGGCCACCGATTGTCCGATCACCGGATCTTTCGCATCGCCCATGGGGTAACCAGGGTGGTTGGGCAGCGTGGCTGGATTGCCTAGTACCAAGGTACTTCCTAGTAAAAGGCTACCGCTCATCGTCACAACAAAAAGTTTCCTATTCATAAGTACCCCTCCTTTTTTCAATACCATCAAAAATTAAGGGGGCAAGAACCAGAATTAAGGCAATCCAATGTCGCACTTGGATAGTCTCGTGTAACTACAATGGTAGTTGAGCAATCCTCCTGTATGAATTGTGGGTATGGCTGACGCCATGACGACTAATCTAACGCGTCTGCAAATCCCAACCAGACTGCCGATGAGCTTTGACTCTCATTCCAAATCAATGTTTTCCCCTGCTAAGAAATCTTAAGTCCTTACGTTTGAACTCATCGTCTCATGGCAGAGAATACCCCCCAACTCTATTACGAATAAACCAATTTGCTTAGAATGAATTGAAGGGAAGCGAGGAGGAGTATCAACACACATTGGTTCACCTGTTTAAAAAGAGAACCACGTCGATACTAAATTTTATACCTAGATTTTATGGATTAGCAACTGTCGCAAAAGTGGTCAAAAAGATTGGCTAGAAAGGACAATGCATAATCCGAAAACATGAGAATTTTCAACAGCCTGTCTTGGCCGAGAATATTGCCTGCCTTCTTCAGCCGAACAACTCAGGATACTCGTTATCGAATGGTCTCATCTAGCACCCCTAAAAACTAGGGCACAACACCTATGGGTCATTCCGAAAAAATAAAGGATGATAGCCGCACTGACCTCTTGGCAGTTGGCCAGCAAGAAAGGCAGAACCGCGGTCACCCATTACCATCCACCGAAAGGGTCCGTTCTTGTGAGCTTTTCTCAGCATAAGAACACCCAATACAAGACCAGTCCCTATTTACGAAATCTTGTCTAACACGCCCTCAATTTCATCTTCAGTAAAAGCACGTAGCGTTTCGGTGCGCACATTCCCTTTGGAACAGCCTCCCATCATGACAGCAGCGGCTGTGGCCTCATCGGGGGCGTCGAACACAATCACCCCGTCATACCGGCCCATCGTCCAGTAAATATTTTTGACCTCCCCTCCAGCCCCTTGGATCGCACTTCTAAAGTCTGCCGCACGTTTGCCCGTGTTGATCACATCATGAACACCTTGTTCCGTCCACACGAATAGCGAAAGAAATGTTGGCATGATCCACCTCCTTGTTTGAACAATAGGCTCGGCAATCTATCATTCCCCACAATCGTGATCCAGGCTTTATAGTATGCTCATATATGCTAAGGAACAATGGGGGAGAGATCTAACAGAAAAGAAAACGAGGAAAACGGAACTGATTATTGGTAGGTTTTTCTGGCCTTAGGCTATGTGCTCAACCCTGGCCAGATTTCGTTTAGGAAAAAATCTTTTATCAACAAAAAATTTTAATCAGCCTGTCTCGGATCGTTTTCTGGCGCGGTGCGCCGCGGCTTTGGCGCGATTACCGCATACGGCCATACTGCACCAGCGGCGAGTGTGGTTTTTACTGACATCGTAAAACCAGAGGGTGCAATTAGGATTTTCGCAGATTTTCACTTCTGCAAAGTCCTGCCGACAGATCAAATCCCCCATCGCTTCCGCCATTGGCAGCAACAGGGCTTCGGGTGAGAGGGCACGCCAGTGCCGGTCTTGCCTCCAGCGAAGTGCCGAATGCTCCCCGTCCCTATCCTCATTGAAAACATTTCCAACCTCAATCTGACGATAGCTATTGTCTTGTGCCAGAACGCGATTGATCGCACTCAATTGACTGAGTGCCGAGGGTTGAAGTGACTGGCCTGCATGCTCGCGGAGGAAGGTGCGAAACCATTCCCGCAATTTGCGCGCTTGCGCCGCGACCGCATCGAGTTCTTCTCGCCCCGTTGCTTTCCGAAACGACTTCAACACCGCAGCTGAAACCAAATCAGCCTGTTCCAGCCAAACCAACAAGTCGTATCCGTCACCTATCCACTCAATCTGGGTCCCCCACGGGGAAGCAATGCTGTTGAGGAAGTCCAGGGCGCTGTCATCGGCCACGAAAAACGGTGCGGGACGTGTGTCTTGGATCATGATAGATGGCTCCTATGATCTTTCCAGAATGACGGAATTCCTAATTCTATAATAACCCTTAAAATACATATTGACAAGTTACTAAATATTTAGTAACCTTCGTATTAATAGTTTATAGGTTACCATGAACTTCACAACAACTCATTCAAAAAGGAGATTTATCATGAGTACAAACATCCTCATCACTGGCGCATCAACCGGCTTTGGCCGCGACACCGCAGAAACCCTCGCTCTGGCTGGGCACCAGGTCTTTGCTTCAATGCGAGATCCGCAATCAAAGAACCGTGCGCATGCCGACGCACTCCGAGCCCAAAACATCGAAGTGATCGAGCTTGATGTGACCGATTCCCAATCGGTTGATATTGCCGTCGCCGCTATTATTGCGAAGGTCGGTCGCATTGATGTCTTGATTAATAATGCCGGTGTCGCATCAGCTGGCGTGTCAGAAGCCTTCACGCCGGAACAGGTGACAGCGCTGTTTGATGTCAATGTGATCGGGCTTCATCGGGTAACCCGTACAGTCTTGCCACATTTCCGTCACAACCAAGACGGTCTGGTCATCAACATCGGTTCAGTCGTCGGCCGCGTGACTCTCCCCTTCTTCGGCGTGTACGGCGCAAGCAAGTTTGCCATCGAGGCGCTGACGGAAACCTACCGGTACGAACTCTCACAACTTGGAATCGATGTTGTGTTGGTGCAGCCCAGTGCCTATCCCACACAAATGTATGCCAGTGCGAGCCAGCCGGAGGATCAAGCGAGGACGGCGGAATACGGCGAGATCGGGAAAATCCCCGCAGCCATGTTCGAAACATTTAATACCATATTTTCAGGGCCTGACGCTCCAATCCCACACGATATTGCCGAAGCCGTGGCTAAGCTCATCGCCACCCCCAAAGGTGAGCGAGCTGCACGCACTGTCGTAGGCGCCAGCTTCGGCGCTGATGTTATCAATGATGCGGCCGAACCCATTCAGACGGCCACGGTCCAGTCACTTGAACTCGGCCATCTTGCGACAGTCCCAAGCCTGTATGCGAAAAGTGCATGATCACACCAGCCGGGCCGTCGACTCATTACGGCCCGGCGCACTTTAAATGTTCACCCTCAAACCAGAGAGCACACCATGACCACTCCAACTCAACTTGTTCAGAATTTTTACACGGCACTTAGCATCGGGGACACCTCAGCTATCATGACTATCCTCGATCCCGACCTGAAATGGACTGAAGCCGAGCGGTTTCCTTATTACGGTGGAATGTGGAACAGTCCCCAAGCCGTTATTGAGAATCTATTGGTTCCGCTTAGTCGAGAATGGGAAGACTTTTCAGCCAAACCTAATGATTTTATTGCTCAAGATAATCAAGTCGTCGCCCTCGGAACGTACTCAGGAACGTATAAGCAGACAGGCAATTCGATGTCCTCACCTTTTGCACATGTGTGGAAAGTCCGTGATGAACGTCTCTCGCATTTTAAACAGTACACCGACACGGCCAAAGTCCTTGAAGCGCTTCAACCTTAAGATGACATGATTTATTGAATAGACACATTACCGACAAGGAGAAATGACATGAACTTTCCATTACATGATGAAACAACAGCTCCTGAAGGAGCCCGCGCAGCACTAGTTGAGACGAAAAAGAATTTCGGGATGATCCCTAATCTCGCGAAGATAATGGCCACAGCACCTCCGCTTTTGTCCGGATATAGCGCCTTGTGGGATCTCTTCGATCAAACCACACTTTCGCCAATCGAACGGCAAGTCGTGTATCTAACCGCGAATTATGAAAATGAATGCGACTATTGCGTTCCGTGGCATAGCCTTCTTGCGAAAAAGGCCGGGATGGATGGCCGGTCTATCGAGGCCCTTCGATCGGGTGCACCTCTGCCCGATCACAAACTCGACGCACTACGGACGTTTGCCAGAAGCCTAATTGCAAATCGCGGCAAGGCATCTCAGGCAGAACTCAATGAATTCTTCAGCGTAGGATACACCGAAGTCCAGGCCATGGAAGTCATCCTTGGCTTGGCCGTGAAAGTCATGAGCAATTACACCAACTCTATCGCCGGGACACCTCTCGATCCTGAAGTTGAGAAGCTTCGGTGGAAGAAACCCAGGATTGCCATGCGGGCCTCCTAAAAACGGGAATCTGAAAGTATCAATTTAAATAAACAGGGAGATTTCATATGCCTCTTACACTCACACTTACCGAAGGTGTTCTTCTACGCGGTGTAGAAAAACAGGCAGTCGCACGCCTCACCGAATCCATGCTCAAGTGGCACGGCCTCATCGGCAATAGAGTCATGAGACCTAACGTTACCGCGACGGTTCATGTGCTACCGAAGAGATCGACGTTTTCTGGTGGGGAAGAATTCGCCGGTGCCTGGGTTGAATGGAAAGTTCCATCATTTGCGTTTAACACCAGAGAGGTCCAACAGGGATTTTTCAAAGAGGCAACCGACATCATCCAAGAACTGTCGGATGGCAAACAACCTCGGGAGAACATCTACGTCAACGTCGTCCACACGGTCGATGGAGCCTGGAATCTCGACGGTCAAGCCATGACAAACGAACAGTTGGGGGAAGCGATTTCTAAAGGCTAATGTTGCTTTGAACGGTGGAAATTTCTAAGATAGAAATCATCGTTTCAGTCTCAAGGCCCGCCACATGCCCCCCTAAACTGTGAGTCTTTTCAGCATGGCCTTTTTACTTAGCTAACTATCATCCAAGGGTATTGTGGTAGCAGAATATTTTAATACGCTCTACAATAGTCTCTACGAATCTCTTCGTTCATTCTTACTCCTAGAAAATTAAACTTAAACTTGAAGTATCGCCAAGGAGAATTCGCATGACATTAATCAAACTTTCCCCTGAGGAGATCAGCACCAAACTGACTAAACTTCCTGGGTGGGAACTTCAGAATGGCAAACTGCACAGAGAGTTTACCTTTACCGATTTTGTTGAAGCCTTCGGATTTATGTCACGTGTGGCCTTACTTGCCGAGACCGCTAGACATCATCCCGAATGGTTCAATGCGTACAACACGGTCAGGATTGATCTCGCCACCCATGACGTGGGTGGAATCAGCCAATCTGATTTTGATCTTGCAAGTAAGATTAATCGTCTCTAGACCAATTGTGATTGATCAAGTATATGTGCTTGGAAGACTTTCGGAGTTTCGACACCCGGCCATCAAACCCTTGATCAAATTTTGTCCGATCTCCCACCACATGATAGTGTGATCCAACCTTCAACTTTTCTACTTTTCTCCCAAAGGTAGATTCGATTTAGCGACGTCGATTTATTAGGAGGCTCCCATCAAGAAGCCCAGTGGTGCTAGCGGCTTTACGGCTGCGTTTCTGGTTTTAACCTTCTACCCATTCGGGTGCACGTTCGTTGCGGCCCAGCAAGTTGAGAGCGCAGCCCCCCATCTTCCTAATCAGGTTCAAAAAGGAATCGAGTCACCATCAAATACAGGCGGTGAAGCTGCTTTTACCACTATCGGCTCATTTGGCAACGTCATCTTCGATGACGCAAAACATTTACTGACATCTCCCCTACGCATCGATGCCACGGACGCATTGGTCCTAGGTGGCGTCGCTGCCGGGATTGGTGGACTGATGGTGGCAGATAAGGAAATCCGCGATGTTTTTCAAAGAAACCGTGGTGCAACGAAGGATAATATCGCAGATGGGTTAGAAGTCGCTGGTGCTTCTTATGTTTTCTTAGCCGGACATTTAGGACTGATCGCGAGTGGATTCTGGTTCAGGGAGAATGAGGCCGGTGATAAGCTTTTTCGAGTGGCCTCCCTCAGTCTGGAAGCGCAATTGTTTACCGAGGCGACCACAGGCTTTGTGAAAATCGCAGCCGGGCGGAGCCGGCCGAACAAAAAACGTGGTTCGCTTTCTTATCGACCTTTCAAAAATTTGAGTTTTGACCGTTCCTTTCCTTCCGGTCATGCCGCCCGAGCCTTTACAGTCGCCGCAGTCTTCGCTGATCATTACCCTCAGCCAGTTCCCTTTCTTGCTTATTCGGCGGCGAGTCTCATTGGCCTTTCTCGTATTTACCTCAACGAACATTTTTCATCTGATGTTTTTGCCGGTGCGGCGTTAGGATTTGTGATAGGAAAAGCCCTGAGTTGGCGCCATCAAAATCCCAAGGAACCATGGATCGTGCTTCCCATGCTTCCAGATGGTGGGAAGGGGGTGGGACTCTCTGTCCAGTACCGCTTTTAATAATAGAACGAACAGAGCACACCATTGCACAGTTTTAATGGCTTCTTTACCATGTTACCCCTTAATCAACTATCTACCGTTAATATGATCGACGCGCCATAGGAATAGCTTATGAGCAAACATATCTTGCTAGTCCTTATTATGGTTTTCTCCACCAGTAGCTGCGCAAGCGCGGGACCTGAAATAAGACAAACTCCATCCTCAAGTTCTACCAAAGCGGAAGACCAAGTCAAGCCAATCCCAGTCTCCTCCGATGAAAACCGGCCAACTGACGAAGAGGACGGCCTTTTCTATAGGCTCCTCGCGGCTCCTGAATATCTTTGGAATGGGATCACCTACCCCATTAAGAAGATGAGCATTTTTTATGAGCAAGTGGATCTACTTGAACGAGCACTGGATGTTTTTCTCAATGAAGAACGTACGGGCGGAATATTCCCGAGATTTGAATTCGGCGGAGCGATCGGAGGTGGGATAGGGCTCACGGCTTTTCACAATAATTTGTTTCATAATAAAAAACAGGTGCGCGCATCGTATTTGTTTGGAATTCCAGATAATCACGCGGGAGAATTTTCCTTTAAAGATCCTGCTGTCTTTGGATCCCTATTCACGTTCGAAGCCAATCTTCTTGGTCTTGATGTCGATCGAGGCCGATTCTTTCCTGGTGGGAACAAGGCACCAAAAAAGCGCAACAATGGTAGAACGAATTTTGAACTTGATGAGGTCTCTGGAGATATGAAAATTGGACGACAAATAGTGGGTGATCTTCGTGCGGCTTTTCAGGGACGCGTCTTCACTGCAGAGGGGAAGGGAGGGAAAGGCCGAGATATTCCCTCCACCATTCCTGGGGTAAACTCCTCTCTCACGGCCTTAGAGTTCGTGCCACAGCTCACCTATGATTCTCGAGATAGCCCGTTCCGCCCTTCTCAAGGTTGGTTACTAGATGCGACGTTTTCCTATACCAATCAAGTCAATGGCAATGAGTTTCAATACATCGGCTATACGGCTGAAGTGCAGCGGTATTTCTCAGTTTTCCGTGGGAATCGTGTACTCTTGCTTAGAGCCTACATTGCTAAACTCGATTCCGTGAATGACCGTTCGATTCCGTTCTACGAGCTCAATCAACTAGATCGTAATCATGGGTTACGTGGTTATGAACGTGGTCGATGGCTTGATGAAGGGGCTCTGCTTTTCAATGCGGAATGGCGCTATCCGGTTTGGGCACAAACGGAAGGTTCGCTTTTCGTCGATGCAGGACAAGTGTTCAATGACTATCGCGATCTCAACACAAGAACATTTAGAGTCTCGATTGGAACAGGATTGCGCTTTGTCACAAAAGAGAACTTTGCTTTTCGAGTACAGGTGGCTGGAAGTGAAGATGGAGTAGAGTTGTTGCTCAAAGGTGATGTGGAGTTCCAGAGGAAACGAGGAACGTTCCTTGGTGGACTGTAAGAGGGCATGATTAAGGAATTGCATTCGTATGAATTGTAAAACGACTACGCATCTGTCCCTAACGGTAACCTCCTGTCTCCTGATGTTCGTGCTTTTGGGGGGCTGTTATAACCAGATTGATCTTTCTCGTCCCATCACATGGGAAGCAGATGATCGACGACCGATCCCTGAACCCAAGGAAGAGACGGAAGGCCAGTGGTTTACGTGGGATGGAGCACACAAGATGATCTTCTACAGGATCGGTCAGCTCCTTAACCTTGGTCGATCCTTTCGGACGCTCGGGACTTGGGTTGGCCTGGCGGATCCATTGGAAGCAGGCAATGTGAATGCCTTAGACGAAGTTCCAAACTCCACGTGGTTTACCAACCGGCACTTTGTGTCCCCTCTTTCACAAGAAGAATTGACTCGTGGTCCCACAACGAGCCGAGGTCCTGATCCGGAAGGCACATGGTCAGTCATCAGTGCGAAAGAGAGCTTAGGCTCAACGCCTGGATTTGTGATTCGCGATCAGAAACAAGATGTCTATGTGATGAAATTTGATTCACTATTGAATCCAGAAATGACGACGGCGTCGGAAATGATCACGCCACGGTTCCTGCATGCAGCAGGATATAACGTGCCGGAACATTACCTTGTGACGTTGGATCCGGACAGGCTCGTCGTTGATCCAAATGCGAAAATTCGAGGAAAATATCGCCGCCGTCTGCCTATGACGGAAGAAGACGTCAAAGCGACTTTAGATCGCGTTCCTCACCACCCCGATGGAACCATCCGAGCCGTTGCAAGCAAGTTTCTTCCGGGAATACCCAAAGGCCCATTTCTGTATGAAAAAAAGCGACCAGACGACCTCAACGATCGGATTCGCCATGAGAATCGCCGAGAACTCCGCGGCTTGGGAGTCTTGGCGGCATTTTTGAATCACACAGACACCAAAGCCGCAAATGCACTAGACATGTATGATCCGGAGAAACAGCATCTTATCCATTATTTAATAGACTTTTCTTCTACATTAGGAGCTGACAATGCCGACCCTCAGTTGCCTCGTTACGGCAATGAGTATTTTCTCGACTTCGGAACGGTTGGACGGTCCATGGTTTCACTTGGAGCGTATGTGAAACCCTGGGAAGTTCCACTCCCTATGGACCATCCATCGGTCGGATATTTCAATGCCGAATATTTCGATCCTTCTCGATGGCGACCAACCTTTCCAAACCCCGCGTTTCTCCAAATGAGCCTGCGAGACGCTTACTGGGGAGCGAAAATTGTCACCTCATTCACGAACGAAGACATTGAAGCAATCGTCCACACAGGCGATTACACAGATTCCAGAGCTGAGCAATACGTGGCCGGCGTGCTCAAGAAACGACGTGACAAAATTGGCCAATACTATTTCAACTTGATTAACCCCCTTGACCATTTTGCCCTAAAAGAAACGGGGTCTGGGACTCAGGCTCTTGTCTTTGATAATTTGGCACTCCTGCATGGCTACGCACCCGCTAACGAGGCCACGTATCGTTACAGTATCCGACGACATGTCCCCTGGGGCCACGATTCTCTGCTACTGACGGACCAAGACGTCAACAATCAACACATTATCCTTGATAGAGCCTTTCTTCCAGTTTGGGAACAGCGAACACCGACGGCCCAGATTGCAGAGTCAGAACCATCAATTATCTATATCACCATCGGCACCAGCTACGATCAAGGCGTGAATTGGAGTGAGAACGTGGACGTGTACTTAGGGTTCCGTTCCGAAGATAAAAAATTCCATCTTATTGGCATTGAACGGGAAACCTGAGGTTTTTTTAGAACCACAAATTTTATGAGAGCATTTTCCATGAATACGCCTTCAAAATTTACGGCCTACCTAGGCCTACTCTTTATCCTGAATATGGAACTTGGGTGTGCCGTTACACTGAAGCCAGTCGTCCATACAGTCCCCTATCAATCAGATGTCGCCTGTGCCACCGATAGCAAAGACTGCCCATGGGAACACTTAGAGCAGCAAGCTAAACGCTCGGCCCTCATTAATTGTCTGTTATCTGGTGCCAATGTCCTCCAGTCGGAACCCTTGGAAAAAGATCGTGAAGATGAGCCATTGATTATTGTTCCAATATCCCCAAAATATGGCTATGAGTTTGTAACCAAAGCAGGGGAGGAAGGACTATGTGGAGAGCAGGAGTCTGCTTGCATGGTGGCCAGCCGAAATGAGCACGAACTCACATGGGCTCGATGCGGCCCTGAAGCGCTGGGCAAGGAGAGGCTACGAGGTGGTGAGAATAAGGAGAATGCGGACCGACTGACCGAGAGTGCAGCGGTTACAGGCAGCTTGATGACATCTACTGATGCATATCAACCTCCTGCAGGATTCGATGGCCCTGATCAATTCTATCGTTTCACACTTGAGAAAGAGACGTATATTGAAACAGCTGTTGGAGCTAATTCCTCCGAATGGTCACCGACAAAAGGCCATCGTACTCCTTGGCAACCTGGCCTCTTTCTTCTCGCCGCCGATGGCCAAACAATTCGTGCTAGCCACCTCTGGCGTGCTGGCGTCAGCTACGTACTCCCACTGAAATTGAACCCAGGGACATACTACCTTGTTGTCGATAGTTCACAACGAGAATTCTCCAAAGGCGATGGTCTATATAGGCTGTATCTTGGTTTCAATAAAAATCATTTGGGATCGTTTCATCCACAATAGATATCCTGCCATTAGAAGCGCTTTATTATCAGCCACAACAATGGCTCACAGTCATCGCAACACGGTATTATTCAACTGAACGATTGATGGATGTTAATAGCACATGAACAAACTCGAGGATCCGAGAATCAACCTTGAATAACAACAGAAAAAATTATTCGTTCTAATCCCAATGACGCAATTGATTAGGGTAAAAATATGTTGACCGTTGTAGAAAAAGTCATTTTCCTTCAACATGTGGACGTGTTCTCGGAAATATCTACAGAGCAGATGGCATATCTGGCTGCCATTGTCGAGGAAGTCTCTTTCGCAAGAGAAAAAACCATTTATCAAGTACAGGATCCCTCAGATGCCATATATCTCGTGTTGGAGGGACAAGTGAGACTTCATCGAAATAACATCGAAATCACGGTGATAGGTCCACAACAGGCATTTGGAACCTGGGCTCTATTTGACGAAGAACCTCGAGTAGCTACGGCGACCACATTGGAAGATACGCGCCTTCTTCGAGTCAATCGAGATGATTTCATTGATCTTCTCTCCGATCATGTGCAGATCACACAAGGCGTGCTTCGGGCTCTCTCGAATCGCCTACGTGGACTCATAGGAGAACCGGGAACAAAAACCGATCGATAAGTAAAGCCTTCGCTTTATGAGACCTATGCAGAACGATCCACACATCACGCTCGATACTGCTGCGATGTTTCGCGCGGTATTAGATACCGTGGGTGAAGGCATTGTCACCATTGATTCTGCCAGTACAATTGTTGTGGTCAATAAGGAAGTTCAACACATATGGGGCTATACACAGGATGAACTCATCGGCAAGAAAATCGAACTCCTTATGCCAGAGAACTATAGGAAACGCCATGCAGAAGGACTGAAGCGATTTATCGATACGGGTGTACCACGCATCATGGGTACCCGTTTGGAACTAGAAGGTCTACGAAAAGATGGAACAATATTTCCTTTAGAAATTCGAATGGCAGAAACGACAGTCAGCGACCGAATACTGTTTACGGCAGCGGTCCGCGACGTGACCGATCGAAAGACAGGAGAAGCCGCCCTCCAAAGACGTCATCACATTGAAGACCTCATAGCCGCAATTTCAACCAAATTTATTAACCTCCCATCCAATGAGATCGATGCAGGAATCATTGATGCGCTGCGTATGATTGGCGAATTGACTGGCGTGGACCGCTCTTGGGTAGCTCTCTTGTGCGATAAAAAACTGACGCTTTGTTTTACACATGAATGGTGTGCTGAAGGAATTTCCCTCACACATAGTGACCTTCAGCCTATTTCGGTCAAAGAGATTCCTTGGGCAATGAACCAGTTCAGACAGGTCAAAACGATCTATATCCCCAAAGTCGTAGACCTACCGCCTGAGGCCAAGACCGAAAAAAAACACCTTCAGGCGTATGAAGTACAGTCGGTCATTATGGTTCCCATCGTGTACCGACGAGCATTGATGGGAATAGTCTCATTTGATTCCGTTCGCTTTGAAAAAACATGGACGACAGATGATATGGCTCTCCTACGCATTACTGGAGAAATTTTCGCAAACGCCCTCGAACGGAAAGAGACAGAAGAGGCTATGGAATGTCTTATGCGCCGCAACGAATTGATCTTGAGTTCAGCGGGAGAAGGGATCTATGGCGTCGATTTACAAGGGAATACTACATTCGCAAATCCCGAGGCGGCACGCATGCTTGGATGCACTGTGGAGGAGTTAATCGGCAAACCCCAGCATGCCACGCTGCATCACACCAAACCCGACGGGACCCCCTACCCGCGAGAAGACTGCCCGATTTACAAAGCTGTCCAAGATGGCACCATCCATCACATCGAAGATGATGTCTTTTGGCGTAAAGACGGGACAAATTTTCCCGTATCCTATACGAGCACTCCTATTCGCGAAGATAGGGAGATTGTTGGAGCGGTCGTAACCTTCAAAGATATTACTGAACGCAAGCGAGAGCAAGCGGTACTTGAACATTCTATCTCCTTATTGAGTGCCACCCTCGATTCCACGACTGATGGGATCCTCGTTGCTGACCGAGCAGGACGGATCGTCAACTACAACCAGAAATTCATGGACATGTGGGGACTCTCGACAGTTGTTCCAACAAATCAGGACCATTGGCAGCTGATGACGACCGTCTTTGACCAGTTAAAGGACCCTGTATCCTTCGCTCAAAGGCTAAAGGACATTTATGCTGAACCAGATGCTGAAAGCTGTGATGTGATCGAGTTTACAGATGGGCGAGTCTTTGAACGATTCACGCAGCCTCAGCGGATTGGAGGAAAGAGCGTTGGTCGAGTGTGGTGTCTGCGTGATGCGACAGCCAGAAAACGAGCTGAAGAAGCCCTTCAACAGGCAAATAACGAATTAGAGCAGAAGGTGGAGGCGAGAACCAGAGAACTTCGACAAAAACAAGCCCAACTTGTCCAGGCGGAAAAAATGGCGTCATTGGGACAACTTGTCGCCGGTGTGGCCCATGAAATCAATACACCTCTTGGAGCATTAAAAAGCAACATCGACATCTTTACGCGGTCTGTGCAAAAAATTAAAGAACTCATGCGTGATCCAAAGATACCTCAGGAACTTCGTGAATCTCCTGATATAACCAAACGCCTGACAAGTGTTGAAACACTCAATACCCACAATCAAACGGCCATTGATCGCATCGTGATGATTGTCAGCAGTTTGCGAAAGTTTGCTCGTCTTGATGAGGCCGAACTCGACGAAGTCGATATCCATGAAGGATTAGACAATACGCTCATCCTGGTACAGCACGAACTCAAGAACCGCATCGAAGTGGTTAAAGACTATGGCAAACTTCCCCTCGTTAAATGCTACCCGAATCAGCTCAATCAGGTCTTCATGAATTTGCTCGTAAATGCCAGCCATGCCATTGAAAGCCAAGGAAAGATTTACATTCACACCTCTCACAAGAACGGAACAATAGTCGTCGAGATTCGTGACACAGGAAAAGGAATCTCACAAAAAGATCTGCAGCGGATCTTCGATCCTGGATACACGACCAAGGGGTTTGGGGTGGGGACTGGACTCGGCCTCTCAATCGTCTATCAAATCATGAAAGACCACAAAGGCATGATTGATGTAGAAAGTGAGTTGGGCCAGGGCACGACATTCCGAATCATTCTACCCATGACTTGAATAGTATATTCCCATGAAATTAACCTATTTATTTAAATTTGTCCTCGGATACGTCAGAAGGAGAAAAAACCCATGACAGATGCAGCAACTGCGCCACCAACCATTCTCATTCTAGACGATGAAGAACTGGTTATTACGAGCCTTCAGACGTTTTTAGATTTAGAAACGCCCTACCGCACCGTGACGTTTACTTCTGCAAAGTTGGCGCTCCAACATATTCGAGATCATGACATTGATCTGGTCATCTCCGATTACCTCATGCCAGAGATGGATGGGATTACGTTCCTTAGTCAGGTCAGAGAACTCAAACCAGATATTCCTCGAATCATTTTGACAGGGTACGCGGACAAAGAGAACGCGATTAAAGCCATTAATCAGGTTGGGCTGTTTCAATACATTGAGAAACCTTGGGAGAATGAAGATCTTCGAGTGATAGTGCGGAATGGATTGGAAAAAATGCAATTGCTCAAAAAATTACAAATGAAAGTCCAGGAAATCACACAGGCGCATGCAGAACTCAATACGCTTAATCAGGAAATCATTAGGGCGTTTGCATAGTCTTGGAACTTGGATCCCCATCGTTCTTTAGGACGGTCACCCCCTCTCGGCTTATATCCCTTGATTCGTGCCACTGCGCAAGACGAGTTCGGCCGTTTCACGAACAACCGAATAATCGTTCTGCTTGACCCCACGTACGAGACTCAGAAGTTCTTCAGTATGGAATTCAGACAACGTAAAGATTGCACATGTCTTGAGCCAAACGTCTTGGCCGCTCAACAAAGTCTTGAGGGCTTCTCCCCGTTGCTCAATCCGTATCCCAAACAACTCCTGCCCTTTTTGAATCGTCCGTTCTTGAGAGACACCATCCATGATAGGTAGGAGATAACGCTTCACATCTTTATTCAGGATACTATCGAGAAATTCAATAGCACTTGCTCGCATCCGCTTCTCGCGGCCCACTAAAGCACTATAGGCGCCATACATGTCTTTAGGGGGATATAACAATCCCAACAATCTAAATATTATTTCTAGAGTTCGGGTCATCTTTTCTTGCAAGGCTTTCTTAAACAGATCTGTTGCCGGGCCTTCGTTAACATGACGATACAAATGAAGAATCTGAAGGTGTTCATAATAGGACTGTGTTTCTTCGATCAACCATGTATTGACTTGTTGTGGATCAAATCGCAAATCTGAATACTGCCCGCGGATTTTACTTAGTGCTTTTATCACGTGATATCTCAATAGAGGATCGAGCGTTTCTCGACTTCTCATCAACACATTCACCGACTCTTGGGATGGAATGGCGGAAAACACCCTGGGGATATTCATGCGAACAGAGAGACCCACCGTCTCGTCTGTCAGATTATCGTGGAGTGTGCCTAGAATGTTTGGGTTAAAAGACGTCAACGCATCACGAGCCTCAGCACGGTATTTCGTGGTGGCAAGCTTTCCTACTAACCACGTGATAAACTGCCGATCCCGAATACGGCCTGCACTGCGGATCACCTCTCTCACCACAAGAGGTGAAGCATCTTCCCTGTGTTTAAGCAAAAAATGACAAAAGGATGGTTCATGGAGGCTTCCCAATGCATTCAAGACCTGTGCTCGAATCACCTCCGCGTCCTTTCCGTTCCAACCAAGGAGTCTTTCAATGACCTTACTGCTAATTAATCCTTGTTCCTCGTGTGACCCTGATTCCGCAATAGATTGAACAGCTGCGGCTTGCACTCTAAGATCTGAGTGGTTGAGATATTCGTGAACGCGAACAGGATCGAGCCCTTTCTCCCTTTCCAACAGAAGGGATACGGCTTCGCGTCTCACCTCCGAATCACTATCAACAATAAGCCGTTCAATCTCGGAGGTTAAAGATTTTGGGTCTTGGGCTTTGAGCAAGCGCACAGCTTTTTGACGAACTTCGCTCGATGAATGTCGCAATAAAGGCTGAACCGCTTGAACAAGGTCAGCATGCTCCGCTGAAACAAGTAAATCCAGTGCATGAACTAAGAGTCGTTCGTTGGGACTGCGGAGGGCGACCACAAGCGTCTGAACGGTCGTCGCCTCTGAAATGTCCATAATCAATTCATTGGGATCAATATCTCTTCGTTCGAGAGCTTTTCTGAATGCACTCACATATTCCTTACGAACCGCAAAGGCCAAGAACACCCACATGAGAAGTAAGGGTAGGGCCACGAAACTGATTTGCCTGACAGAGAGTTCGAGTACCATTGTAAAAAGCAATAACAATCCCCCACCTAGCCCCCGAAATAATCTATCTAAAAACATATCGATAAAGACTTTGATTCTCTTTTTGATGTCTATCGGAAGTGGCAGATAGAGGAGCTCTCCAGCAGTTTTATCGATTGAATATCGAAAACTTCCTTCAGCCCCACGCAGGAGAACACCCATCCACAAGCCAGGCATAATCACCATCCCAATAGAACCCAGAAGTAAGCCGGCTGGAAGAAAACCGATTGCGCCACCAACGCCGAACATGCGCAAAACTCGATAGGTGAAAAACGATTGAATGACAAGGGAAACCACGCTCAGACGGCTATAGAATGTCCCAAGGAAGGCCGTGAGATCCTCTTTTTCTGGAAAGGCTTCAACTGATACGGTTTTAAATTGAAAATCAACGAAAGTGGCTAAGACCATCCCTAGAGAGAGAATCCCGACCATATAGGTCAATTGCTTCGATTCGCGAATCGTGCCAATCATATTTCCAAACGTCTCTGCGCCTGGATCTTCTTGAGGGACACGAGGCTTGGGAACATACTCCTCTTTCTTCTTGAGCATGGCGATCGCATTGAGAAACAAGAGGCAACAGCCTAGCAACCCCATACATACGTACAGCAGATTCTCTGTTTGCACTCCAAGGTGCCGAATAATAAGACTGGTCACCTCCCCTCCCGTCATTGCTCCAAGAATTCCCCCTAGATTAAGGAACCAAAAAACTCGCTTGGCTTGGGCTGGGTCGAAAAGAGTATTAGCTAAAAGCCAAAACTGCGTCGTGCCTAATACTGCATAAATGCTGACCCAAATATAGAGAACAAAAAAGACCCATGCCTGATCTAATTGAATCAGCCATCGAAGGAAGAGGAGGTTGCCGATTAGCACTGCGATGGTCACGTTCATGACCTGAGTCAATGAAAACGAGCGGGCGGATCGAGAATAGAAGGTCGTAATGGGTGCGACCACAAGCGCAATCAGAATAAATACTAAGGGGAGCTGCTCTGGCCCCAGGCTCACAAGGAAGAGACTGTCCCTCACAGGCTTAAGAAAATAATAGGTGATAAGAATCAAGTAATAGTAAGAAAACATAAAGGTGACGAGGAGGCCTTCACCTTTTCGAATATCTACAACTGATGAAAGAACACGTTGCATGGAATGATTGTTTGCTGGAATTAATAACCGAGTTTAGAGAGGTTTTTTACGGAGGCAATTAACCTGTTTGAGTTTTGATAAATCCATACGTGAAATATGTGCATCTTCGTATCTTGTGTTTGGGAATTGTAGAGTAGTTGCTCTATCTTCGCGAGCACTCGCGGCATGGATGATACAAGCAATGGGCAACCGCAGCAAGGGCAGGCAAACTACATCTACAGTAGACATTACTACTTCAGCTAACTAGCGAATGAACGACTTAGCTAATGTGTTATTTGGCTTGATTCAACTAAATACGAAGAAGGGATGCTCCCTTTGATGGGCGTTAAGAATGTCTTTCGACGAATAAAGGGGAGACAGATTAGCGATAATTTTTAGCGAGGAAAATCGGACCAACAAAGTTTGGACCTGTGTGAAAGACGAATCGAAAAATAGCACTAACAAACTATTGGTGGAGGGCAGGGGAATCGAACCCCCGACCTCAACGTTGCGAACGTTGCGCTCTCCCAACTGAGCTAGCCCCCCACACATTTTGAAGGTTGGGATAGAAAGACAGAAACGAAGAAATTACTTTCTTAAACCACTAGAATTATAACGTAGCCTGAAGTCTGTTGCTATCTCTTCGACCAAAACTTTTAACGAACCAACCTTTTTTAGCATTGATTCTACCTAATGGAGAATTCTCACTGTACGTCCGTCCACCTGTAAGCGTTCTTGAGCCATCAATTGGAGGGCTTCAGGATACAGTCGATGTTCTTGCTCTAAGATACGCTCGGACAGGGTTTCCACAGTATCGCCTTGATTGATCACGACGGGCTTTTGACAAATGATCGGCCCCTCATCGACACCTTCTGTGACAAAATGCACTGAACAGCCACTGACTTTGGCACCCCATTCCAACGCCTGGCGTTGGGCGTCCAATCCGGGAAACGAAGGAAGGAGGGACGGGTGAATATTCACCATTTTTGAAGGAAACATTCGAATGAGAGCTGGAGTGACAATGCGCATATAGCCGGCCAAGACCACGCATTCCACTCCATGCTCTTGAAGCATCTTGCCCACCACTAAATCATAGGCTTCTCGCCGATTGTTTTCTTGGGCAAATGTCTTGGGGTCAATGAACTTCGTCTGGATGCCTCGTTCTTTGGCTAGCTCCAGCCCTCCTGCATTCTCTTTATTACTAATAACAATGTTAACGTTGGCATCGAGTCGGCCGTCCTGAATCGCATCAAGGATAGCCAGCAGATTTGACCCACGCCCTGAAATTAAGACGCCTAATGCTAATGCCATTGTTTCAGAATGTTATGGTGAATAGGTCAACTTGGTATCGGATGAAGAACAGGGAGCAATTTCTCCCATCACCCAGCCCGCCATCCCCTGCCCTTGAATAGTCTCGATGATCTTCTGCACATCGTGAGCAGGGGCGACCACGATGAGACCGACCCCCATATTAAACACGTTAAACATTTCTTCTTGATCAATTTTTCCCGCTTGTTGAATAACCCCGAAGACGGGTAAGGGGTCCCAACTCTTACGAGCAATCAGGGCACGACTACCTTCTGGAAGAATACGCGGCAGATTGCCGGTGATGCCTCCACCAGTGATATGGGCGAGCCCATGTACCTGACTCATATCGAGTAAGGCTTTCACCAGCTTGACATAGATCGTTGTTGGCCGAAGCAAGGCTTCACCGAGTGACTCTGATAGCTCCGGCACCTGGGTTTCAGGCGTCCAACCCTGTTCTTCAAATAACACACGCCTGGCCAGAGAATAGCCATTACTATGTAGCCCGCTTGAGGCCACACCTATCACCACATCTCCATGTTGAATGTTAGCTTTTCCCAACATTTCGGATCGTTCAACGACTCCGACAGCAAAACCTGCCAGATCATATTCCGTTCCAGGGTAACAAGAGGGCATTTCTGCCGTTTCGCCACCAATGAGTGCGCATTCCGCTTGTCGACAGCCTTCCGCAATTCCTTGAACAATGGCTTCGGCCACATCGATCTCCAAATGCCCTGTTGCTAAATAATCCAAGAAAAAAAGTGGTTCCGCACCGCTGACAAGTATGTCATTCACACACATGGCCACGAGATCGATTCCGATAGTATCGTGGCGATGCATCATCTTGGCAAGTTTGACTTTTGTCCCTACTCCATCGGTTCCAGATACCAAAATGGGTTCGCGATATCGATCAGAAGGAAAGCGAAACAGTCCTCCAAACCCACCCAGATCTCCCATAACCTCTGGACGAAAGGTTGAGCGTACCAACGGACCAATTCGTTTGATGAAATCGTCACCCCGTTGAATATCCACACCTGCATCACGATACGTCGTCATTCCATTCCCTTTTTCATTGAATTTTCTGAAGACTGAGAAAAAACCAACTCCACTAAGGTTTCAAGGTGCGCTGTCTGAGGAAACATATCAAATGGTTGCATTCGTCTAATTTCATAGCCCTTCTCACACAACGATTTGATATCCCGGGCCAACGAGGGAGCATCACAAGAAATATACAGTAACTTTGATACCTGTAAGGTCTCCAATTGTTCAATGATTTTAGGATTGAGCCCTGAACGTGGAGGATCCAGGAGGATAACATCGTAGGCCTCGGATTGCACCGTCAACAGATACGATTCGACTGAACTGATTTTCATACGACACCCGACGATCTTGTTGACACGGATCGATTCGCGAGCATCATGAATAGCCGTAGGGTTACCTTCGACACAAGTCACCCGAGCACCCTGACTGGCAAGGGTTAAACCTAAAGGTCCTGTTCCCGCATATAACTCCAAAATCCGCAGGCCTTTGGGGTCTCCTACCCATTCTCCAATTGTCTTGCCTAACAATTGAAAGACGTCCCAGTTCGCCTGCATAAATGCCCGATACCCCACTTTGAGACGCAATGTTCCGAATGCTTGCCATAAATGATCTGAACCTCTCACAAGTGGCTCTTGCCAGATACGGCGCCTGGAATCATGCTCTGAAGGATCCACTCGCTCATAGATCCACCCCTTGATGTTCCTTATTTTAGAACACGCATTCATCAGATGCTCAATATGTTCCTTGGTCTTGGCTCGTCCACGAAAGACTAACAGACCGCTCTGATCCAATTGAGACCAACGGATTTCCACGCTGTCTAAATTCATCCCCTCCATGACTAAAGAACGAAGCCCACCCCGAACAGCATCGATCACAACACGAAATTCTTCGTCTACCAAAAAACACGTATCAACAGGTAACAGATCTTGAGTCCCTGCTTCGAAAAACCCCAGAAATACTCCATCCCGCTTCTCCCCGATTCCCATCCGAAGGACTTGTCGATACCCATATGGCTTTACAGAAGAAATCACGTGAGAAATTTTGACATTGGACAGCTTACCAATACGACGAAGCGTATCCTCTAGCATTGATCGTTTTTGGGAAAGTTGTCCTTCATAGTGCAGATGCTGCAACTGACAACCCCCGCATTTCGCAATGACAGGACAAACTGGGGACACGCGACTCTCAGCTGACTCATGGACTTTAAGAATTTTCCCCTGAGTCACACCTTTTCTGCGATGGAGAATCTCGACGTCCACAGTTTCACCGGGAATGCCTCCGTCACACAAAACAACTTGGCCGTTCAAACGTGCGAGGCCTAATCCTCCAGCCACTAATTTTTCAATATAAAGACGCTGAGAAGAGCCAGGAGGTAATGATTCAGATGAAAAAACAGGTTTGGTCGCGTTAATGTTCCGGACGGAGTTCGACATTGAGGAGTTTAATCTTTCGGTGTAAATGACTGCGTTCAATTTTCAATTCATCAGCAGTTTTAGAGACATTCCAATTATTTTCTCTAAGCTTTTGGGAAATAACCTCTCGCTCAAACACATTTCTGGCTTCTCGAAGCGAGTCATAATTCGCCCCTACCGATAACGCTGGAACACCACTTGGAGCCCGGACTTGTATAAACATTTCAACATCCGGGCCATCAATCACACGTTTAGCCACCATAATCAATAACCGTTCAATCAGATTGCGAAGTTCTCGGATGTTCCCTGGCCAATCATGCCGTTGCAAAGCTTCAAGGCCTTGATCACTAAACTCTTTGGGTTTCATCCCCTGTTCCTCGGAATGCATCTTCAGAAAATGCTGAGCCAGCTCGGGAATATCATCACGACGTTCCTTTAATGTCGGAACCACAATTGGCAACACATTAAGACGATAGTAGAGATCCTCACGAAAATTACCTTTTACAATTTCTTCAGCCAAATCTTTATTCGATGCGGCAATCACTCGAACCTGAACATTCAATA
This sequence comes from uncultured Nitrospirota bacterium, assembly GCA_937139405.1. GTDB lineage: Bacteria > Nitrospirota > Nitrospiria > Nitrospirales > UBA8639 > Nitrospira_E. The sequence continues at coordinate 137,983 of CAKZPV010000003.1, read as the reverse complement.
GTTTCGTGCCACCCACTCGCGTAAATTGTTGCTCTTGCAAGACACGCAACACTTTGGCTTGTGTGGCTAAACTCATATCCCCGATTTCATCTAAAAATAACGTGCCACCGTCCGCTAATTCAAATTTTCCTCGTTTCATGGAAGTCGCACCGCTAAAGGCTCCTTTTTCATGGCCAAATAATTCACTCTCTATCAACGTTTCCGGAATAGCGGCACAATTGATTTCAACAAACGGTCGATTATGCCGAGGGCTTTGCAGGTGAATGGCCCGAGCGACAAGCTCTTTTCCCGTTCCATTCGGACCCGAAATTAAGACGCGACTATTAGCCGGAGCAGCCATTTCAATCATTTCTCGAAGCCGGCTCATGATTGAAGAGGAGCCAACCAATTCAAAACGCCGTTCAACCTGGATTCGAAGATTAAGATTTTCTTCTTCCAGCTTCCTCTGGTGCAAAGCATTGCGCACCAAAATTGTGACTTTTTCTAAATCTAATGGTTTTTCTAAATAGTCATACGCGCCGAGCTTCGTGGCTTTGACGGCCGTTTCAATGGAACCATGCCCCGACATCATCACGACAAGGATACCTGGGAACTGCGAACGCAATCGTTTCAAGGTCTCCAGTCCATCCATTTCAGGCATCCAAATATCCAGGATGACGAGATCAGGGGAATCACTCCGAACGACCTTCATACCCTCGATCCCATTGGTAGCAACAATGACCTGATACCCTTCGTCTTCGAGAATGTTACTCAATGAATGTAAAATGGCTGGTTCATCATCGACGATGCAAATTGTTTCTGCCACTAGACCTCCTCTAGCAAGGATGTGAAGATTCCCTGTTTATTGAAAAGACACCGGTTCAACTCATGATGGACAGACGACTGTTCAGCCATGGACAATCGTTGCCCCTCATAGGGGTAAATCGAACCGAAACACCGCACCTTGTGGATGATTATTTTCCGCATGGATGGTTCCATTGTGATCAGAAATGATCCGATGCACAATAGCTAACCCTAGCCCTGTTCCCGTTCGTTTTTTGGAAAAATACGGCACAAATAATTTCTCTTGATCTTCTGACTGAATACCGATGCCATCATCAGCCACACGTACAATGGCTCGATGTCGTCGCCAATCAGCCTCGGTTGTCACCCACACATGTCCGCGGTCATGACTCGCTTGAATGGCATTATCAAATAAATTCACAAACACCCGACGCATCTGCTCAGGATCACAATTGAGATCAGGTAATCCTTCATCAAGTTGAAGGATAAACTTTATATCACGATGAGCGCCGGTATAAAGAGAGATGACTTTCTGAATAATGTCATGAAGGGATTGCCGTGACATTTGAGGCAACGGCATTCTCGCGTACTTCGAAAACTCATCCACCATGCTCTTTAAACTGGTGACTTCACTAATAATGACCCCTGTCGCTTGGTCAAAAATTTCTTCAAAGCCCGCTGATTTTTCAAAAAACTTTTTGCGCAATCGTTGCGCAGACAATTGAATCGGCGTCAAGGGGTTTTTAATTTCATGCGCAATGCGCTGCGCGACTTCCTGCCAGGCTGCTGTTTTTTGGGCTTTAATGAAATCGGTTCGATCTTCAAAGACAAAGACAAATCCCAAATCATGGCCGGCCTCATTTTGCATTCTGGAAATACTCAGACCTAAGGTCAAGAGCCGCCCGTTGGGGGTTTCCATCTGTCCTTCCATTGATAAACTATCCGTTTGCTCAACCAGCATTTGATCATACGCTTTTTGAAATAAAAACAAACTAAATTCTTTGAAGGTCTCATAGACAGGTCGCCCGCGCAATTCCTCACCTTTGACCCCAAGAATACGTTCCCCTGATGGATTGAATCTCGTCACCAAACCAGCCATATCAATCGACAACACGCCTGCCGCAATGGTTTCTACCACGGCTTCGGTATAGGCCCGCCGCTGATCAATTTCCACATTCGACTGGATTAGCGACATATTCATTTCTTCTAAGCGGGATTTATTCGTACGCAAATCAGTTGTCATTCGATTAAACGATTGCACCAAGGTTCCAATCTCATCCGTCGCCTTCACGTCAATATTAATATCCAAATTGCCTTTAGCAATCGCTTCGGTCCCTTCGGCCAACCGTTGAATCGGCACGGTAATTCCCCGCGCCACATAAAACCCAAACCACGTTGCGCCAAATAGAATCAACAAGGTCACCACCGCTACAAAGAGATAGGCCCCCCCCTTAATGGGATTTTTCATAGATTTAATCTGACTATATTCTTCAAATTGCTTGGCAATGGCATCCATTTTCCGCAACAACGATTCAGGAACATACGACGACACCACCACAACACCACGCACGTTCTCAATGCTGCCATTTCCCATAATTGGAGCTGCCGCACGAATCAATCTTCCAACTGGGGCTTCTTGTGCCGAAGTTTGGGATTGCCCTCGATCTAACACCTGCAAGACCAGTTGTCCGACAGGAAGACTCAGCACCGCATCAGATAACTGTGGGTTCATTCTTCGAGCCAATGTTTCCATTTTAGGAGAAAACACTTCCACTCCGGCTAAATGATATTCATGCTGCATTCTGGCCAACATTGATTTCAACAATTCCCGATGTTCAGGCTTGAGAATATCTTCTCGAAATATTTCTTTGCTGATGACTCTCGCCGTATCAGATGCTAAGACTTCCCGTTCTTTTTGATACAAATGTGCAACATCCTCTGAATCTCGTAACACATGCATGACTTGATCGCTAAACCAGACATCGATGACTTCACTAATTACTCCACTGGCAACCAGTGCCAACAACACGGTAGGAATCAAGGCAAACCCAATAAACGCCGCCACTAACTTCGACCGAAACCCTTTCCCTATCAAGCGATTGCGTTTTTCAAAAAACGCCCTGATAAGGTTTCGAGAAAGCAAGAGCGTCAACACGACTAGGCCAACACTATCCAAGTACACGAGAAAAAGGACTAGCGCATAACTAGGGCTGGGCAAAATAGAATCAGGGAGAAGCGGACCCGAGAGGCCATATCGCGCATAATAAATTGTGAGTGCAATACAGGGCAGGAGTAAAACCAAGACAATCCAAACTGGAGTATAATGTCGCCGTCGACGCTTTTGAGCTGACTCCTGCACATTGGAATGTGGCGCATCAAACTCGGTTGGAGTAGTCGTGCGGGGAAATTTCCGAGACTCAGGCAACTGTTCAGAGATAAGGTTCACAAGGCTTACGATTCGTCAAAGTTCGTTCATGACACGGTCTGTACAATCATTATTATAGAAGGATGGAGTCTTCGCAAGGCAAAAGATGATTATCTTGGCAATTCTTATCGCCAAATACCTCACGGAACCATGTTGAGATGAGATGAAGAAGCGTTCGAACGATGACTCGTTAAGATGACAAAGATACACCCGACGTGGCACTGACATATTTCATCCGCAGGGTATACAGCATATCCCCGATGACGGATGCTTCTTCAGATGACAAGTTCCCCTTTGTTTTTTCCTCAAGCATCGACAAGATATCAATAATTTCTTTGGCTTGAGGCAAATTCACAGGTGGAGAAGGTTGTTGAGGATCTAAGGACTCACCCATTAACATGAGTGAGGATGTCCCAAGAGAAAATACGAATGAGGAGAACGTCAAAGGAGGAGTCGGAGGCAATGAATCAGAGGATGCGGCGGCAGCCGGGGATTCAGGCTCCTTCGGTGGTTCAGGCGTGGAAGTCGCTGGCTCTTCAGGTGCTGAACGCCCGCGTTTATCTCGAACCACAAATCCTTGCTCTTCTTCACTCATCATTCTCCCTCCTTTTAGTGAAAAAAGAGTATCATTATCAGAGGGTGGCGATCAAGAATTCCTAGATTACAAGAGAAGCGGGAACCAGTATAATAGTCTCGCAACTTCGGCGGCATTCATTCAAACAATCTCCGACAATGAAACCACCACCCCGACGCGCTCAATCATCCTTCCCCTCAGAAGGCTCTAGCTCAGATGTCGTTGACATTATGGCGAGACTTCGAGGGCCTGGAGGCTGTCCCTGGGACAGGGAACAAACAACCGAGTCGTTGAAACCTTATCTTCTAGAAGAAGTCTATGAAGTCTTAGAAGCCATTGATAGCAAAGATCCCTTAGCTATCAAAGAAGAATTAGGTGATCTCTTGCTTCAAATTCTTTTTCACAGTCAAATTGCTTCTGAACAAGGTCAGTTTTCGTATCAAGACGTTCAACATGAATTAGGCAAAAAACTGGTTCGTCGGCATCCTCATGTTTTTCAAAATCCAGATGAGAATTCTCCGACAACCTCTGCTGAGGTATTCCGCCAATGGGATCAACTCAAGCAACAGGAAAAAGGCCTCGATCATACAACAACGTCTACATTAGCCTCTATCCCCAAAACATCCCCCGCCCTCCAGCGAGCCCTTCAAGTGCAAAAACGAGCTTCGCGAGTGGGATTTGATTGGAATACCATTGAACCCGTTCTTGAGAAATTCAAAGAAGAACTCGATGAACTCTTTGTCGCCACAAGACAGGTATCCGATTCATCAGGTGATTTACAGAATTCTCTACAGGCAGATCAAGTACATTCTGATATTGAAGCCGAATTTGGTGATGTCTTATTTTCCCTAGTCAATGTCTCTAGATTTCTCAACATTAATCCAGAAGAAGCCCTTCGAAAATCTACGAACAAATTTATCACGCGCTTTCATTATGTCGAATCGCAAGCAACCGAAGAAGGTAAACACATCCATGATTTGTCATCAGACCAGCTTGATGAATGGTGGGAAACAGCTAAGTCTCAAGAAGGCACATCCTCCTAATTGTTGGAAACCAATCAGAGAAATACACCATGAGTGAGGAAGAACCAACAGAGGGCCGCCGAGTCGGGATACATCCGATTATTGTTGTATTTGGAGTCATCTTTGGACTGTGGCTGTTTATCACGTTGATTATTCCTAAATCCAAAAATACCCCAACTCATGGCCCAGGGTCTTCATCCGACGCCATTGCGCCCTTACCTGGAATTGTTTCTAGTGATCTCATTCCCCAATTCAACGTCACAGGAACCGTTATTGGAATGAATGCCATTACCATTTTAGTACCTGCAGCAACCACCGACAGTCAGGTTATTGCTCTCTTACAGTCATTTCAAAAAGCTCGTCTCAATGAATCTCTTGAAGGGATCCTCCCAGCTACCACACCTGAAGATAAACGGGGAGCTTTTGCAATTGCGGATATTTATATTTTTTCAGAGAAAAAATATGCGAATCAGGAATCGGCTAAATCGTTAAGTCGTGGAGCCCACGCCCCAGGTGAATTTTACCCAAGTTCGATTCCCTATGAAGTGGCGATGGAAAAAGTCCGTGGCCATTATGCCATTGATTTATACGACAAGACGAAATCCGAACAGGCATCTCTCGGATTTGGAGAAGATGAAACAGGCGTGTATTCGAAACGTTACCAGCGAGTATTTTGATTTTTTGTGGACGGATTGAGAAAAGTGAGTGTTTTTAGAGCGAGTAGAGAAATGCTGTCAGGCAGATCGTTAAATCCCTATTTGGTCTTTGATTAATTGCCGTAGGGTCTCTTTTTCCGCTTTCATCCAATGATCCAATAATCCAAAGAGACGCCCTACCTCATCTCCGACAAAAGGTTCAATCATAATATCCAGCCGTTCAGCTAACTGCCCGTCAGCATCAACAATGGCTAACTTCTGATCAGCAATGGCCCGAACAAGTAATTGATTGCACCTCATCTGTTGCCCCACCGAACCCCCAGAAAATTCCAGAATCGTATTTTTGAGATAATCTAATTCATGCTTAATTGAGACTTTAATCCTCACGCCCTGTGGCGTCGCCCAGTCCGATCGTTCTACAGAGTAATCATAGGAAAACGACGGTTCTTGAGGCTCTCGATAGGGGCCCATGACATTTAAGACTGTTAAATCGGAGGACATGGCTCTTCGGGATCTCCTCTCAAGATAAATGAACGGATGTCGACATAGTCGCATTAATGTGACTTGTCAATTTTGATTTCGAAGCTATTTGGATTAACCCTCCAGCCACATTCCCTTCTATCGGGCCCGACCAACCTTTCAGTCCATCCTTGATGTGATACACATTGCCGAAGCCATGCCGACTCAGAAAATCACAGGCTAAGCGACTTCGATCACCACCAGCACAATACACGACAATTCTGGCAGCCGTCATCGGAATTTCAGCTTTGAATCGCATTTCTAAATCTTCAACAGGAATGAGCTTGGCATCAGGAATATGCTGCTTAGAAAACTCCGAACTCGTACGGACATCCAGCCAGAACACTTGATCAGCCTGTGAAGCCACGGGCAGAAATTTTTCCGCTTCTTTGGCAGAAATTTCATGAAAGAGCCGACCTGTTCGAATCAACTGATCCGACACGTGTTTTCCTTGTGATAATAGTGCGACTTGGACACGCAAGGGTTCAATCTTCGTTTCAATTTGAGGTGGAATGGATTTTACTTTTTGCTCGAGATAATACTGTTCCCGCTTAAAAACTGAGAGCTGGCAGCGCAATCGCCAGGCCACCCACAAGGCCACTGTCGCGACGACCAGGCTAACAATATTGATGATGAGTCCGAATCCACCCATATGTACAATTTTAATGAAAGAACGGAAAAATCACGGAGAAGAGCAACAATACAGCGGGAGGGTGAATTGGTCGGGGCGAGAGGATTTGAACCTCCGACCCCCGCGTCCCGAACGCGGTGCGCTACCGGTCTGCGCTACGCCCCGATTATGACTCACATAGGATTCAAAGATTTAAAGGCTTCACTGACAACCCATGAGCATCACCCACCGCTTGGCAAATCAATTCGCCCTTTAAAATATTCACGCCTTTTCGCAAGCCTCTATTACCTTGTATAGCTTCCTTGAACCCCTGTTCGACCAGCTGGACTATAAAAGGTAGCGTAGCGTTGGTCAAGGCATACGTTGCCGTATGAGGAACAATCCCCGGAATATTCGAAACACCATAATGAAGCACCTTATCAATGGTAATCACTGGATCAGTATGGGTTGTGGGACGAGTTGTCTCTGCACACCCGCCCTGATCAACAGAAACATCAATAATCACCGAACCAGGTTTCATCTTCGAAACCATTTCTCGTGTGATAATTTGAGGCGTGCGCGCCGCAGGAAGATAAATGGCCCCAATGATGAGATCTGCATCTTTTAGGTATTTCTGTATCACCGCCTGATTAGAGGCTACGGTCATAATACGATTTTGATAACGGGCATCTAATGCCCTCAATTGACAGAGATCCAGACTCAATACCGTCACCTTTGCCCCCATGCCGACAGCAATTGTGACTGCCGAGTCCCCCACTACTCCAGAACCCAGTACCACCACTTCACCTGGTGGCACACCAGGAACACCTCCTAGCAACGTTCCAGACCCACCCTGTATTTTTTCTAAAAAATGTGCACCAATCTGCACGGACATTCGACCAGCAATTTCGCTCATCGGACGCAAGAGGGGAAATTGGCCTCGGCTATCTTCTGTCGTTTCATAGGCAATGGCTGTACAGCCACTCTCCAAGAGACCTTCCGTTAAAGACTTTGAAGCGGCTAAGTGTAGATAAGTAAACAGCACATGATCGCTTCGTAATAGCACCCATTCTTCAGGTTGCGGTTCCTTGACTTTCACAATCAATTGCGCTTCGCCAAAGACCTGCTGAGCAGTGGATAGCAGAACAGCCCCAGATTCATGATAGGCCTGATCCATAAATCCACTCCCCTCTCCAGCCCCTTTTTGAACCAACACTCGTTGCCCACGTCGGCACAATTCCTTAACCCCGTTAGGAGTAAGGGCCACGCGAAACTCATGATCTTTAATTTCCTTAGGAACGCCTATTATCATAAACAGACTCCTTTAGTGCTTTTCGACGCAAAGAAGGCACGCATACATCTATTTTTTAAACCAATTATAGAAACTTATGGACCTGGTCGTCTTCATCTCCCTGGACAGCTTTAAGAAACCTCAGGTAAGATTGGCCCAATTCTTTATCGGAAATTTTCTGCAAATTATCAATGAAAATTAGGGAAAATGAGTAAATTTACCCACCATATTTTTGTCTGTATCAATGAACGGCCCAAAGGTGATCCACGAGGATGTTGTGCGGCATTAGGTTCTATAGGGTTGCATGCTTTTTTCAAAAAAGAAGTGGAACGTTTGGGCTTAAAAGGCATCGTCCGGGCCAACAAGGCTGGCTGTTTGGACCAATGTGAATATGGCCCTAGCGTAGTCATTTACCCCGAAGGTGTTTGGTATTGGGTCGGGAAAGAAGCCGATGTTACAGAAATCATGGAACGCCACATTGGCAAAGGGGAAATCGTTGAACGTTTACTCATGCCTGGGAAAAATGGTTCTCTGCCCATGGTCAAATCGTAAAAGATGCTACCGACTCTTTGGCTCAAGTGAATAAACAACCCTTTCTCTCGTTATCGATTACTAATAAAAGACTGTGATCTCTTCATGGGAAATGAAGCAAAATGGAATGCCAACTTGCAAAAGGTTGCTTATTTACAAACCTTTCCTGGCTGGCTCTCGGCATGGAAACAAAGTATCGGCTCTACGATTGAAGACGTCCTTCCCATTTCAAAGCAAGACGCCCATACGGTCGTACTCCTCTCTCAGGGAAAATTTATTGTGACACCTCAAGCCCATAACGAACCTCAAATGATCACCGCTGGTCTATTAGCTGCCCGCCCTCACCTTGAAGCGACACATGCTGAAGCCTTTCAAGAATACGACCGACTGACGCAGATAGACAAAGAAGCGGGACGAACCGCACGGCTAGAAAATATTCTTAATGCTATTGACAATAATCTTGAACAAATCCCTGAACTCAAATCCCATATTCGACAGCTAGTCAAGCAATGGGATAATGAAAGTCCTCACTCATCATGAATATGTTAGAAATGTTTTCTGGAGCCCTTTTTGAAGGAGTCAGCCCTATGATGGTAAGAAGAGATCATTTACTCAGAAATGCAGACCGTTGCACTCATAACGCAATTTGTGTTCCCGTATGCCCCACCGGTTCATGGCTTTCAACGCCTCCCTATAAATTCGATTCCTCTCGATGCTTAGAATCGTGTCGACTCTGCTTAGATGCCTGTCCAACTCAAGCTATTTATGGAGTCTTCCGCAAAGGCGAAAAACTTCTCGGACCTAAACAAGAGTAAACTACACAATTCGTTTTCGCCAATAGCCCCAATAGGCCGTCCCTACATAACCACACCCTCCAGTCAAACCCGTGGCGGCAACAATGCCATAGACATTTCGGCGTGTAATTTTGACCGACTGATCAACCTGTAATAATCGTTGGGAAACCGATAAGGCTTGCAAGGTTCGAATGCCAATGAGAAGTGGCCACATGCACGCTAATCGCAAACGAACTTCTAAGCGAGGGAGGGCCATGGCATATCGCCAGCCTTGGTCCAGATGATCTCTTGCCTCTTGAATCAGTTGTCGAAACAACGGTCGAAACGCCTTGGCCGATGAGGGGTCCAACAATTGTTCAGGTGAAAGGTCCACCTGCTCAAGCAACTCGGTGGGAATATAACATCGCCCATTCGTTAAGTCTTGTGGTAAATCTCGAAGTATATTGACCATCTGAAGCCCTTTTCCAAAACGAATGCCGAGGGGGATCATTGTCGATTGCTCCCAATGCCGCATTCCAGGAAGATGGGCACATGTCATCTTTGTCCAAAACTCTCCCACACAACCGGCGACGGCATAGGTGTAATATTCGAAATCCTGAATGTCTTGTAATGCATGGACCACTCGACTGTTCTTTTTAGGAAATTTCTGAAGGTCAAATTCCATTCCACTAATCAAAACAGAAACCACATGCGTAATGAGCGCACGATCAAAATGATTAAACCCGAGGCAAATTCGAAAACATTGCTCAAGCTTTTCTAATAATCGCCGTTCATCTGGATTAGATTGCGTCGCGATCACTTGAGCTTGAATTTTCTGGATTTGACACCACGAAGGGTCATCCTTTCCAATTTGCTGCTTCAATTCCTGCAAACATTGCAAGCGGACCACATCATCCAATTCACCCGTATCAGCAATGGTATCGGCCGCACGAGCAAATAAATACGCAACCCCTATTTGAGCACGAACTGCTTGAGGTAGAATAGCAAGAGTGAGATAAAAGGAACGAGATACGCCTTTGAGCACATCGCTCAGAAGCACTCGATCAGATGGAGACAGCGACATACCTTACTGAACGATGAGACGACCTTCCATTCCTTCCTCACGATGAGTAGGGAAAAAGAGCAATTGTTTATCACAATAGAAAGAGTAGATCCCCGGCTCTGCCAATGTCAGCACATGGGTCTGACTTTCTCCGCTAGGAATATCAGCTTCTAATATACGAACTCCACTGGGATCATCCAGCAAGAAATTATGGGGAACCAAGAAAGACTGGTTGTCTAATAGCAGCGTAATGGGCCGACCCACATTTACCGTCATTTCAGAAGGGGAAAATACATAACTTTCCATACTAATCACAATACTTCCCGCATTCGTGACTTCGCTCTGCGACAAAAGCTCTTCAGCAGTAGCAGTACTCATAGCTTTTTCAAAAATTATGAGGAAGACAAGTCCCACGAAAAATTGTGTATAATAAGAATGAGGCCATATGGTACGACGTTCATTGGAAATCATGACTTTCTTATGATAGCGTTTTCTGAGGAAATGGTCACCTCATTTCAATTCTTGACTATCAAATTCTCGGTGTTATCTTTAATGAAGGACATTCAGTTTTCAATAACTGCCCAGGCTGGGCCTGGGAATGACCAGTAAGCCAAATCATTTATCCAAAATATAACATCAACATTCACTCAAGTAGGACCGCTGTATAAGGGGAATTAACTATGAAAAAATTTAAAGGCATTGGTTTATTACTGCTTGCCAATATCCTGATCTTTATCACCCTATCCATTTCTTTCACGGTATTGTCTGAATTCGTGCTTCCCGCCTTTGGCATTGACCTACGCGGGTCCATCGCCCAACAGGATTTACTCTGGGCTTTTGTTTTAGGGTTTGGTGGAGCCTTTATCAGCTTAGCCTTTTCGAAACAGATGGCCAGAGCGTTTATTGACTGTACCCAGATTACCGAACCTCGCACGCAGGCTGAAGTCATGCTATTTGAAACTGTTCAAAAAATTTCAGCTAAATTAGGCATCACAATGCCAGAAGTCTGGATCTATGACTCGCCTGATCCAAATGCCTTTGCCACAGGACCTTCAAAAAATAATTCGATGGTCGCGGTCTCAACCGGACTCATGAATCATTTAAATGAAGGAGAAGTGAGAGCGGTGATCGCGCATGAAATGGGCCATGTCTACAACGGAGATATGTTTACCACCACAGTCCTGGCTGGCCTCATGAATACCTTTGTCTACTTTATCAGTCGGATGGTCTATCGACAGATGGCTGAACGGAACGCGATGCTAGGCTTCGTGACCTATATTTTTCTGCAAGTCGTGCTTTCCTTCTTAGCGATGATCCCCATCAGCTGGTGGTCACGTCGCCGAGAATTTGCAGCAGATCGTTTTGCCGCAAACACCGTCGGGAGCCAATATATGATTGCCGCACTTGAAGGCATTGACCGATGGGTCCAACGGTCACAATTTGAATACAGCTCTCAGGATGCATTAGCCACCATGAAAATTTCCGGCCAATCTCGAAGTTTCATGCAGCTCTTTTCTACGCATCCTCCCATTGAAGATCGAATTGCAGCCTTACGTCAACTTTAACGTTCATTATCACAACATGTTTCCAAAAAAGGACTTGGCTCAACCAAGTCCTTTTTTTGTATTCCCCAAACCTCAAGGAAGCGTTCTAATCAGTAGAAACCGTTTTACGTAAAACAAGAATATTAATTCAGACTCGGAATGGATTGAGATTCTAAAAACACTGGAGGGATTTCTGGCAGACCATGTTGCCTCAAAACAGGCAGAAGGGAGGCAGGAGGCTTAACAAGTGCAACAGGAATACCAAGTTGCCGAAAATGATGCAGACCGTATCCACAAAGCACGAGTCCCATCGTATCAATAGTTTCAACGTCAGAAAAATCAAGTACCACTTGTCGATTTTTATGTGATATGGCCCGCTCAGTGGCTTGTTCAAACATTTGGCCTAGACTCTGATCCAAATCCGCAAACATTCGAACGATGATAGCATGTGGTAATATCTGGAAACCCCAACGCATTACACATTCCTTATTTGACTTGATTCTGAAATCCGAAGACCATGAAAAAGAGGCCCTTTGAGGATCAAAAGTCAGACAGCTTCTAGCGAGAAAAATAGAAAAGTAAAATATGTTCACAGCATATTCACTCACTCTCATTTATCCAACCCACCTATATGACTAGAGTTTGCCAAACGCGCTAAGTAAAACAGGCCTCGGGCAGCCCTCCATTTAGGACGAATCACCAAAATTTTCAGTTCATACATCATCAATTGAGACAGGTATTTTTAGTAAAATACGGTAGGCCAACAATGAATTGACCAAATTAAAAAATGGCCACGGGCCGGTTAACCGAAATCAACATCCCATGACCACACACTAGAGGATGTGCGTTACAGTCTCATTTCAGAAGAGGATCAATTAACTTAGGTAAGTCCAACACATCGTGGCCAAAATACAATTGGTAGCAATCTAATTGATTCACTAACCTGGATAAGAATTGAAACTCTTGCTTCGCGACTTGCTTGTCAAAGACGGCAAGAGTTTCAGGGAGCAATTCTTCCAACGCGCGAGTTTTTTTTAAGGACTGGACAGAGCTCGTGGGAACATCTACGATCTGTGGAAAGAGTAACATGCGGGGTCGACAGGACATGGCAAAGCGATCATCATAGAAATCTTCAATATAAAAATACCGTTTCCAAAATCCTTGTGGCAATTTCTCGTCGCTCGCATTCTGAAATTCAGGGAAAAATTTGAGTGAATTTTCTGTCACATCAACCTTCTCTTCAAAAGCCAGAAGCTCCAACTCCCCATTGTTTTCATGAAGCAGGGGATGGTCATCCGACAGACAACGATAGCCAGAACGAAGCAACGAGATGAAAGCCGTGGTTTTGCCTCTTCCACTACAACCCGGAATCAAGATACCTTGCCCATCTTTCTCTAAGGCTGTCGCATGAAGCGTATAAAATCCTCGACGCTTCAGCAGTTCGACTAACGCAAAATGAAAGTAACTGATTCGAATATCTTCATGCATAGCCTCCGGCCTTACGACATACACCTGAGCACTCTCGGTTGAAAAATCAACAAGAACAAGACCTTGGGCATGATAATCGGCAATGAATTTAGTGGGTTCCACATATAGCGTACACTTCCATTCTGACCGTGCGGTGTCCCCTCGCGTTTCCCCAGTACGAGACGATACCTCTTTTGAATGTGGGGACAAAACATCAGGAATTTCTTCTGGTGACGAAACCGCATAACACGTCAAGTCAAGAATCGGACCTTGACTGGCAGGTTTCACTGAGACATACCGTAAAAAACGACAAATTGGATCGAAAAGCATAGGAGACGCAGAGGAGACTTTCAGATCATTATTATGGATCGAGACTTCAAGGCTTTGCATGGTCGCTCCAATCATGGGCATGTCATAGGAAAACTTTCAGGATCTACGAAAAAAGACCACTCAAGCATCAGACTTAAGAAGGAGCTTTTCTTGGACTAATTGTGCCGTGATAGATAGCAGATCGGCTTGAGCCCGCTCTTCCGTAACGTCAAATCGATCACAAATATGTTCGAGCACTTTTTGAAGCGTACGCTTGCCATCGCTATTTTCCCAAATGACCGTTCCAACTTTATTCAGGGAATAATAATAGCCATTCTCTAAATTTAAGAGCACAGCATCCCCCTCTAAAATCGTACAATGCACATCCTCAGCAGCATGAAGCACAGAATTCTTTTCAGACTCCCAATCACCAGAACTCTGAGGAAGGGGTGACATTGGACCATGGCTTTCTAACGCTTTCATGGCGGCCTCTTGAATTTCTTGATTTGTGGCTGAAGAATTTACCTGCGGCGTATCTTCAGATTCATCAAACCCGACTTTAGGTCGCAATTCAGAACCAATAAATAATTCTTTTTTCTCCGGTTTATCGATATCAGCCATTCTCGCCTCCTCTTTTATTGAGCAATTAAGATTCGACCTTGCCTTTGTAGAGTAACTCAGCAACGGCCTCTCCAATTCGCTGCCCGGTTTGACCCTCGTAAAATGTAAATGCCGGACTGGTATTCACCTCAAAACAATAATACTGGCCATCCATCGTTCGCCGTAGATCGATGCCCGCTAGGACCAGCCCTAACCCTTCAGTCAACGCCACACATTGTTCCTGCAACTCAGGAGAAAACTCAACAGCACGAATACGGCGAAATCCATCCGTATCCACATATCGGTAATCAGTCGAACTCGTTTCGATCTGACTCGCAAACACCCGCCGACCAACCACATGAACTCGAAAATCGATCCCAGGAATAAACTCTTGAAATTGAACAGGGCATGATAGAATTTGCTCGAGCCGATCAAAATCTTCCTCTATGAGCCGCTTCACGACAGACCGTTCTGCGCTAATCGATTTGTAAATGACCCTTCCGTTACATTCCGAATAAAAATGACGAACGGCTTGTGGCATGGTTGTTATCAAGGTTTTAGGCACTTGAAATCCTAACTGCGAGATAAGCAATTGCTGATACGGTTTGGAGGCATTGGTACAAGCTGCCTCATAAGGATTGATCACTAACCCTGGAAGCCACCCTAAGATATTAGGAAAAAGCGCGTGATGATGCGGTTGAATATCTTGAAAAACTTCGCCATCATTCACCTGAGGAAACCTATTGGCTATCCGAACATAGGTGGAACGAATAGTCTCTAAGTGGATTTTTCGATCTTCGACCTGTAAAATTCCTATCCGTTCCTTTCCAGAAAATGAAAGAGAAATGGGCCATTCATGAGCAGGTCGCTGAAAATTCAAAATAACCAAGGTGCAATCTCGCCTCGCAAGTCTCGCACTGACGCTCGCAAGTATGGGCTCCGCGACCGGCCCGATCAAAAGAATGTGAGGATTGAATGTCATGATATATTGACAAGCAATTTGGCGAGTAACTTAGGAATTTCTTGATGCATCGTTGTTCCCCAATGTTCCGCTTGTGGAGAACTATTCCAATCCATGCAATACCACTGTCCTCCTTCATGATTCACCCATATGCTCTCAGCAAACTCCATTTGAAAGGTTTTTCCTAAAAACACACATTTTTTGATGAGCGAAGAAGGGCAAGCTTGAGGTTCCACTCCAGTCACAAATGAACCATAACCAACTTGCGGATCTATCGGTCCACCCAGTGCTTCTTCTCCACATGTAACCACATGAAACCATTGGCCTGACGGAATAGTTTGTAAACAGAGAGGAGATTTCATGTAATCCCACTCGCTCAATTCTGATTGCTCAGGAACGAGTCCAGTGGAGTCTGCTCCAGCTAACGAAATGCTTCGCACCGTTCCAGAAGCATCCTGCAACCATTCGTGCGCCAATGATCGAGAAGTGGCAAGGCACATGGAAGGGAGATGAATCGAATATTCTGCAAACCGCCGTGTCCAACAAGCGTCTGCAAAAAAGAATCGACTTCGGTCTCCCGCCGGAGTTGGTTGGTTGATCACTGGACATGGACAATCCTGTAAAAGCCCTAACAAAGCCGCATAACCCTCTTTCGCGATATAGTCACGATCTTGTCGCGACCAATGGTCCGAAGTCATAGTAGATAGAGGAAATTTCCCTCGCCAAAGGATCGCTGCCAGCGAAGAACAATCAATTGAAACGGTCTCTCGCTTGCCATCGTTTAGCTGACAATGCTGACTGATTCCAACCTGCCAAATTAAATTGCCGTCAAACACCAAATTTTCTGGTGAAATCACAACCGTTGAAAGACCTTGCTCTACAAGGACTGTCGTCACTTGCCGAACAACCCAATTTTCTGTAGACCCCAAAATGAGAATCATCAAGCCAGTCCCTCGTTGGCAATGAGAACACCCTTAAGTATACGAGCAACCTTATTCACTAATCGGCAGAAAAGGACGCTCTCACAAGCAAAAACACTAGGAAAATTGTAAAAGAATGATGAAAAAAGGAGAGGATAAAAGAGAACAATCTTGGTGGGTGCACTCAGACCTCAAGATTTTTTCTTTCTGAAAAACCAAAAGTTTAGGCCGTCATGAACTAAAACTGAGGAGAAAAAAAGGCAAGAAATAATAAAGCTCAGAGGAAGTTACTCCGCAAAAAAAAGAAGGGAGTGATTTATTCACTCCCTTCCAATAAGATCATGATGATCTCGTCTACTTCAAAAACAGTCTCTCATCTTATGGCATGAGGTTTTGTTGGCCAGCACCTTTTGCTGGTTATTCTACAGCTTCTTTCTGTTTTTCTGTGTATTTGCCGGGAATCCCACCCGTGACCTCTCGCAAGGACTCATGTTTCAACACGATCGGTTCTGAATACACTTCTTTTTGTTGGGCTTGCATACCTTGCTCTCCCTAATGAAAGATAACGATAACAATCCTTGACCTTTTAAATATTATATGTGGTCAACAGAAAAGTCAACGGGGCAAGTACTCTCTCAATACTTCCGCCCCTTATTATTTAATTGGCATCAAAAACATCTGTCACTTTTTCGGCATATTTTCCCCCACCAGTGACCTCACGTAAGGACTCATGTTTCAGCACGATCGGCTCCGAATAGATTTCTTTTTGTTGGTCTTGATTCATACGGTGTTGCCTTCCTTTTTGAAAACCACATGGAATAATCCTGACACCTACTGCAATCACAGTAAAATTGTCTTGCACATTCCACAATAGTCAATTTGAGGGAGACAAACAGCCAGCAGAATACAATCTCTTGCTCGTACGCTCAAAGTCGGAAAGACATTCTTCTCAAATCATGTAAGATGACATTTGTAGCATCCAATTCTCGCGATAACCTCAACTAGTCATAAATACGTACGCATGGTATTTCTTAGAAAAAATCACCCAAACTTGTTAGAGGAAAATTAAAACCAATAGCCCACCCCTTCTCATGCATACATTCTCTTGTATTCCATAGAAGTTCTGTATCTTTGTCGCACAACATGTATTCACAAACAGAGCCTGTTAGATGTTCCCTTTCCGCGCTTCTTTAGCAAGATACTCTCCCGCTCGCAGCGCCAAAGCTTGAATCGTCAATGATGGACTATCGCCACCGCCTTGTGTGACAAAGCAACTGGCATCCACTACAAACAAATTAGGAACATCATGACTTTGGCAGAACTGGTTAACGACGGACCGTTGAGGATCTGACCCCATTCGACAGGTTCCACCCATATGGGTAATACCACTCAAGTCATAGGCACTCGCTTCCCCTAGCACTCGCTTGACTCTTGCCGCATTTGAGATAGCCTTGCCTCGTATCGCCATAAAATTCAGCATTTCCAATTCATTGGCATGAAGCTGTGTTGCGAGTTGCGAGACTGGTAGACCAAAACCATCCCTCTCTGTAGGATCCAGCTTCACCTGATTATTTGGATGAGGATGTTGTTCTCCAATAGCAAACAGATGCAAGGTACGTCCAAAATATTCTCGCATCTGATCCTTATGACTTTTCCCCCAACCGTGAACGAGATATTTGGAGTAGGCTCCAGGACCGATCAACCCTAAGGGTGATACTCCAAATACCACTCCAGCCTGAAAAGATTGGCTCGGATTAGGAAAATTGTAATTCCAACAGCGAGCATCAATTTGCAAGCCTTTATGCGAATGAATCGGTTCATCAAACAACGCGGTGAGATCATGAAACATCGTCTCCATGAAATATAGGCCCACGCCCCCACTACGATTGGCCAAGCCATCAGGGAAGGCCTTGGACTCGGAATTCAATAAAAGACGAGGTGATTCCATCGCACTAGCAGAAAGCACAACAACCTTGGCATGGACAAAATTTTCTTGTTTTTTCTCATCAAAAAACATGACGCCTTTGGCCTTTTCTTCGCCATCTATTTGAATCTGTGCTGCAGTCGCATTCGCCAGAATGCGTGTGTTCCCCGTCGCTTCGGCTTTCGGCAACAGCGATACATCCATACTACTTTTCGACCCCATCATGCATCCCTGTGAACAGCCGTTACAGTAATTACAGGGCACCCGACCATCATAGGGTCGAGAAAGAATCGCGACTGAATTTTGATGTAGCTGGAGGCCTAATTCATCAAAGCCTTGCTTGAAGCGCTGGCTGGCACAACTTAAGCGATGAGGTGGATTGGGGAAGGGGCCTCGAGGAGCTTTGAATGGGTTATTGGGATCACCCGCGACGCCTAAGAGTTTTTCCATTTTGTCATAATAGGGCTCAAGATCTTCGTATTGAATAGGCCAATCTTCTCCATACCCAAATAAAGATCGAGATTTAAAGGCATGGGGAGAAAAACGATGCGCTTCGCCCTGATAATGCAGGGTGCAGCCTCCTACTCCCTTCACCCGATAGACCTTTGGCGGAGCACGATGCGTTTTGTTTACTGATACTTTTTCCCCTTCTGTCCATGATTGTAAATGACGATACTGAGGATTGAGCGGTTCTTTCGGCCCGCTCGTATAGTGATCTCGCTGTGCATCTCTTGAAGCAGAGAAAGTCTTTGGTAATCGTTCCCAATCTGCCTGGTTCAGAGGATACTGTGTCGGATCAAAGCGCGGCCCAGCTTCCAGGACGACAACAGAAAACCCTGCTTGGCTCAAACTATAGGCCATAACCGCTCCTCCGGCCCCGGAACCTATAATACAGATATCTGCTTCAATTCTCTGCGTCACGTTCTACACACAGATATGATAGTCTAGATGCCCCGACCATTGAGGAGGGCCGTGATAACCAACAGTCATCCAACCCATCGGATGGGCGTAAAAAACGGCAAACGTTTGTTGTTTGAGAGATTGGAAAAATGTATAGCCGAGGTGTGTTTCACCATATTGAATCTTGTCCGAGATCTTTTCCCAAACCGTTTTTAACGGTACGTCAGCCTTCAAGAGAATTTTTGTTTGGGCGGAACAATCAAGTTGCAAAAAACTCTTGACCTGAAACAGGTCGTTCGCTATTTCATCTAACCACCGTACACCTTGCTGGCACAGCACCTTAAACCGCTCATTGTTTTTGGCCATCTGATCAAATTCAACGACCACCAATGCCTCTTTTGCGCCGGGATGTTGATCCGCTGGAATGATGAGTCCAGCCACCTCATGTAAGACCGTCGCTTCATAAGCCGAAAAATTTTCAAAGGATTGCTCAAGAAGCGGTTCATGGATATGTTCAAGATCAGGCAATGCATCTATTTTGTACAACCAACGAACCAATGTCCCACCACTCAGTAAGAGTGCCCCGACCATTCCTCCCCAGACAAGTACTTTTCTTCTGTTCAGGACATGTATTGGTTTTGCCATGGCAAACCTCTTTACACGTATGCATTTTTCAATTACTGATAGTGCTTAGCTTGAATTTCATACAGCTCAGCATAGGACCCTGCTTGGTTCATTAACTCGTCATGATTTCCGGATTCTACGATTTCCCCATGATCCACAACATAAATACGATCTACCATTTTAACCGTTGATAAACGATGGCTAATCAAAATGGCCATTCGCCCCTTTGTCAATTGATGAAAGCGTTCAAATAATTGGGCTTCCGCTTTGGCATCCATCGCACTGGTTGGTTCATCAAGTATCAATATTTGGGAGTCACGGAAAAATGCCCGAGACAACGCCACTTTTTGCCATTCACCAACACTGAGTTCCTGGCCACCGTCAAACCATTTCCCCAAAATTGTGTCATACCCTAAAGGCAGACGATCAATAAACTCATTGGCACCAGCCTGTGTTGCAGCCGTTCTAACTTTTTCCAAATCAGAGATTCCATGCTCGGTTAACGCAATATTTTCTCGAGCTGTTAAATAATATCGCGCAAAATCTTGAAAAATGACACTAATTTCACCGCGCCATTGTTCAACTGAAAAGTCTTGGATATTTCGATCATCAAGCCGAATCTCTCCTTCATCAGGGTCATACAGCCGGCACAGCACTTTCACGAGTGTCGTCTTCCCTGCTCCATTGGCTCCAACAAATGCAATATGTTCTCCTGGTTTGATTTTAAAGGAAAAGTGACAAAGCCGTTTTTGCCTGTCTCCAGGATACGCAAATGTTACACCATCAAACTCTAATCCCTTGGTCGAGGGAACTGGAACGGCGATTGGATGTATAGGCTCTTGAATACGAGATTCCACTTTTAAAAATTCATTGAGGTTATTCAGAAATAAATTATGTTCATACAACCCCGAAAGGCTTACACTAAATTGTTGCAGAAAACCCGCCCCTCGCTGAATAGCTTGAAAATACATGACTAAATCACCCAGGGTCAGAAAACCTTGCAAGGTACGGTGGGCAAGAAAAAAGTACACACCAAATATCCCGAGCGTCGCTAAAACTTGCGCGCCTAAAGATGCGAATGCTCGTTTCTTTTCTAAGCCGAGTCGTTCATTACGCAACAATGTCCGTATACCCTGATACATTCCTTTAAAATATGACCCCACCTGAAATAAACGGATTTCCTTCGCATGGGTATCCCGAGTCAACATCCAATTTAAGTACCAAGTCTTGCGTTCTTCCTCCGTTCGACTCCGTTGCCAGTCATACATCTTATTCGCATACCGAAGACGAACAAAAAACTCAGGAAGGGCCACAACGAGCAACACAGGCACAACAGCCCAATGGAACATCCACAACAGACCTCCCATGGCAACAAGGGAAATAGCATTTTGACCGACTTGTATAAGTGAATTTAGAATGGAAATAGGACGATGGCCAGCTTCCTGTTGCGCACGATGCAAGCGATCGTAATACTGCGAGTTCTCATAATATTCCAAATCGACTTCCAAGGATTTAACATGCAAAATATTTTGCATATAGTCCACAACCAGCTGCGAATGGCCTCGCGACACCCAAGTCGAAAGTATCGAAAGAATACTGCTCAATAATGCTACCCCGCCCATCCCCATCATAATGAACGCCACGTCATTTAATAACAGTTGAGGATTTGGTTGAGTAAGCGCATCAGCCACGTGATCAACCAACAACTTCATTAGATACAACGTGGCTAAAGGGAGAAGTCCTTGCATGATGAGCAGCCCAATATTAGCGAGAGTCCAATTGGATCCACTCTTCCAAACAAACGACAAGGCTAAACACATATTCCCATATAGGGGCCGAAATCGATTGACATATTGATTAAGCATTGAAGGTATCTTCATCTATTCAAGGTCTTTCAACAATAAAGACAAGAATATGGACCTCTAGAGAACGTTGCCAGGACCTCGGTTCTCTAGATTGTTTCATTTAGCAGGAAAAGAAATCGTCTTCACCATCGATTGATGTTGACTAGAATTTTCTAGAAAAGGTTGTTCGATATGAGTGAGCCAGGCATGGCCATCCAAACCTGATCCACTACGGCTCACACCACAATGAAACACAACCGGGAACCCTTCTAAGCGAGCGAGACGAAAAAGAATGAGAGAACGAGGCAGACAATTTCCTTTAGGATTGGCAGGAAACATTCCTAAGAGAGCATCAGTATAGTAAGCCATCTTCGCAACACACTCTTCATCTTCCCTCCCTGAACCTATTCTAGGTTGTAACCATGCAAGCAGGGTCGTCAGCTTCACAAATTTCAAGGCGAACCTAATCCATATCATAAGAATCCCTATCCGAAGGAGTATCCAATACTTTTTCATACTCACAAATTATTACCAACTGCCATGTGCATGTACTCAATTCTGGCCAAAAATCCATGAATTGAACCTACAAATCACAGAACACAATTAAAACTTTAGAACACATGCAAGCATAGGTAAATACTCGTGGGGGAAAATAATTTTTCAGAAAAGGGAAGGGAAAGAAAAAAAATTGGAGCGGGCGAGGGGATTTGAACCCCCGACAGCTTGCTTGGGAAGCAAGAACTCTACCACTGAGCTACGCCCGCTCAATAGATTAGGATTGGCATTCTAGGTACGATCAAGAACTTAGTCAAGGATCGTGCCGAAACAGTTGCCTGTTGATCTGCTACGAATCAACCATATCGACAAGACCAAATATACGCTTGCCAATTTTTAATGAAAATTGCCGTCCTGGTTCAAAATGAATCACGCCATTGATGTCATTCATTTTTTCTCCGTCTACCTTAATCGCATTTTGAGATATGAGACGACGCGCTTCACTTTTACTGGCCACTTCACCCGTCCATAACAAGACATCTACCATAGACATATCGGAACTTTGAGCGATAGAAAAATCTGTTGGCCTTAGTACAATAGAAAAATTTGGGTTGTCTGGAAAATCGCGTTGTTGAAAGCGTTGTTGAAAATCGGCCTTGGCTTCGTCTGCTCCATGTTCCCCATGATATTGCCGCACTAACTGTTCGGCTAAGGCTTTCTTCGCTTCCATCGGATGCTGTTGCTTGACCTCATCTAAATTCGAAATAGTCAGTAATTCATAGTATCGCATCATGAGATCATCACTGATGGACATCAATTTTCCAAACATGTCTGCGGGACGATCTTCTAAGGCAATGACATTGCCAAAGCTCTTACTCATCTTCCTCACACCATCAGTTCCCTCTAATAACGGCATAGTGAGAACCACTTGCGGCTTTTGGCCATAATCCCGTTGCAAATCTCGGCCAACCAGCAGATTAAACTTTTGATCAGTCCCGCCTAACTCTACGTCGGCTTCTAATGCCACTGAATCGTAGCCTTGTACGAGAGGATAGAGAAACTCATGAATACTTATAGGTTTTTGATCTCGATAGCGTTTAGAAAAATCATCCCGCTCTAGCATTCGGGCCACGCTATAATGTGAACAAATTTCCACCATAGTTTCCGTCGGCATTGCACTCATCCACCGACTATTAAATTCAATACGCGTTTTTTCGGGATTCAAGGTCTTGAAAATTTGCTGTTCATATGTCTTGGCATTCGCGAGCACCTGTTCCTTTGTCAAGGCCTTACGCGTTTCGGATACACCACTGGGATCCCCAATCATTCCAGTAAAATCTCCGATCAAAAAAATAACCTGATGTCCTAAATCCTGAAAATGCTTCAGCTTTTGAATCAGAACCGTATGTCCTAAATGAAGATCAGGCGCGGTTGGATCAAACCCGGCCTTAATGTTGAGTGGACGTTGCTCTTCCAGCGATTCCTTCAACTTAACTTTTAGTTCATCGAGCTGAAAGACTTCAACCGTTCCTCGAAGTATGAGCTCTAATTGTCGATCAAGTTCTGACGTAGCCATAATCACTTTCGTAAGAAATGGTTCGTGGAATTAACTTCTACTTTCTTCAACTTCTCTTTGGACGGTCGCAAATGGTTCTAATCGTTGGAGTCGCTTCGTTCCAATACCTGAGACCTTCACTAAATCTTCGACTTGCTGAAAATCTCCATGGATAGAACGATAGGCGACAATGCGATCCGATAATTTCATGCCAATGCCAGGAAGCATTTCAAGGTCCACCCGAGATCCAAGATTTAGGTCAACCAATAATGTTCGATGCGTAAGCTGCAGATCTTCCTCTTCAGCTTCAACCGCCAAGAGTGGCAAAACTTCAGTCGGAGATGCACTCGTAACCAGCATGGAAGATAATTGACTCGCCATGGGTTGGTGAAACACAGGGGATGTGAGAGAACGATCATCATGGATACGAGCGGGGTGAGGCCAACCAGCCGACAAAATAACAGCTACCCCCATTCCCAAGATACCGCCTTTCAAAAGGAGCGATCTTTGCCAAGACCACTCTCTCGGGTATGTTCTCGGAGCTAACATGCTGAATGATCCGCTTTTCTTAAGGATAAGATTATGTTCGTTTTCTGGCTTGATGAATAGCCCGACCATCAATATCCTCAGTAGCTTCCATCAACCCTTCTGCTAAGGTGGGATGGGCATGAATCATGTCGGCCACATCCGTGACCGTTAACCCACCTTGCATCGCCAATGCGCCTTCATGAATAAGATCGGCAGCATGTGCGCCGATAATATGCACACCAACAATCTTTTTGGATTGTTCATCAGCAATAACTTTAAATTGTCCTGATGTTTCTCCGACCGCTTGCGCTTTACCAAGTCCTCCATAGCGAAACCGCCCGATCCTGGTTTGTACCCCTTGCTCGCTGGCTTTCTTCTCAGTTAATCCCACCCGCCCAATCTCGGGGAGTGTAAAGATACCCGCAGGGATCACGTCATAATTGATGGACTGAATCGTTCCCATCACATTGGCAGCAGCGACTTTCCCTTGGGCAGATGCCACATGCGCCAGCATGGATTTCCCTGTAACATCGCCAATAGCATACACACCGGGAACTGAAGTCTCCATATGATCGTCGACTAAGATTTCTTCTCGACCTCCAATTTTGACGCCAACAGCTTCTAGCCCTAACTCACGAGAATTCATTCGTCGACCCACGGAAATGAGCATCTTATCTACCATAACCGACTGTCCAGAACTCAGAATGGCTTGGACCCCTTCAGGTGTCGATTGCCAATCTTGGACTGTCGTATTCATGCATAATTGCACTTTTCGTTTTTTTAATTCACGTGTCAAGATGGCAACGGTATCTTGATCTTCTGTGGGAAGCACAGTCGGCATCATTTCAACCAGCGTCACCTGACTCCCTAGCCCACTAAATAAACATGCAAACTCACAGCCCTCGACTCCTCCACCAATAATCATGACATGTTGAGGAATGTCGGTAAGATCTAAGGCATCCTTGCTTGAAATGATGTGCTTCCCATCAATTGGGAACTGCGGCAATTGAGGCCAAGAAGAACCAGTGGCCAACACGATGGCCTCGGCGTCTAACAATCTGGTCGCACCATCAACGGTCGTCACACGAACTTGTCGGTCACTTACCAATTCTCCTCGTCCTACCACATGCTGAATTTTCCATTGTTTGAATAAGGTTGTAATGCCTTTGACCAAAGACTGCACTACCTCATTCTTTCGAGTTATCATTCGCTTGAGCTCAAACCCAATCGAACCACCAAAGGTGAGGCCCCAAGCCTCAGCATGCCGAGTCCGTTCCCCAAGATCCACAAGATTCAATAATGTTTTACTTGGAATACATCCCCAATTCAAACAAACACCACCCACAGCTTGCTCTTCAATAATCGTCACCTGTGCGCCCAGTTGGGCCGCACGAATTGCAGCAACATATCCACCAGGACCTGCGCCAATAATGATAATACGTGTTGGAGAAGGCATTACTCTTCAGACGTCAAAAAGGCTTCATATTGCTCGGCAGTCATGAGCCCATCAATTTCAACAGGATTGGATAATTCCAATACGGCAATCCACCCGCGCCCATAGGGGTCTTGATTCAGAAATTCAGGATGCTCTTCTAATTCCTGATTTACCTGCACCACTGCCCCTGTGACCGGCGAATAAATAGTCGATGTGGCTTTCGTCGACTCCACTTCGCCCAATTCCGCATCTGCCGCCAGGCTGACCCCAACTTCAGGAAGATCAATAAACACAACATCACCCAATGCATCTTGAGCAAAATTACTAATCCCCAACGTCGCCTTGTTGCCTTCCACTCGAATCCATTCATGTTCTTTGTGATAACGCAAATCCTGCGGTTCCATCCCTACCCCCTTTTCCTCAAAAACATGATGTGTGCTTTAGATGTTCTCAAAACGAATATTCTTTTCTTACTCAGAAACCTCATTCTATTGGCCTCCCAATAATGGGGCAACAACATTCTTCACGATTCCTTCAGAAGACAATGCTGTAGACAATTACGAAAAGGCACGGAGGTCATGAACCACGCCAATTCCAGCAGGAAAGTTATGGAGAGGTGATGCCTCATTTGACCCCGCTTGGGGACGGAGACGCTTCCCGCCCTGGGCCGGCATACTCACCCACACTCGTCGTGGATCATCTACCACTGGCAGCAATCTATCAAGAACGGCTTTCGTTGAGATGCGCCGCAACTTTTCAACCACGGACTGCTGGGTAAACGTCGACCGTCGATCAATTTCTGGTCGCACGAAGAAAAACGAAAACGGACGTCCTGCTGCATCCATCGCATCCTCAGCATATCTCACTAATGCATCGACAGGGTCCGTTAAACTATGCGGATGCAGCTCTAACCCAAATTGAACGGTAGGATGTCGCGAACGAAGACGACTAACCGCGGCTTCAAGAATCGTCAAACGTTCGCGTGCTTTCCACCCGGCCCAACGCCAAAATAAAGAATCCTTCGTGCTTGAATCTTTTGAGAGTGCGGGTCTGTGTGATTTTGTTGATGTCTGCGATGGATCAAATCCCGGATAAAAAACTGCTGATGGCTCAAAACCCACGCCAAATTGTTTCTTGAAGCGCTTGAGCCCAATTTGGGTTACTCCATCAAATATACCAAGAGGATGGTCATTCAAAAATATGAGACCATCAACATCTACCTGACAAAGCTGTGCGAGAAAACGTGTGAGAAATTCTTGATAGGCAGGATGAAAAAGATCAAATCGCTTGTTGATGGTCAGCGTACCAATGTCCACCTGATACATGCGGTCACGCCAGACCTGATGCTGTGAAGGTGCCCAATGCCCCAGACAACGAAGGTTCACCCCGACATACAGCAAGAGCCCTATTCGATGACTTCGTTTAGCATAAGATCCCAAGAGTTCTTGGAGGTCCTCAATTTCATAAAGACGTTCAGCGTTCGAAGAAGATGAAGACTGTACAGTTGTTTTCTCACATCCCAGGTCAATCAGCAACGTAGTCACCCCGTCTTGCTTCATCTTCATAATACCTTGATCAAAACCATTAAAGCCCGGCAATTGATTCAATGCAAATCTAATGGCTTGGGTATTCTTGGGTGGTCGCTTTTGTTGTTCAAGCAACCTTTGAATTTCCTTAAGTCGCTGGGATGAATTGGATTGGTAGCGTTGGCCTGTTGGCGCAGAAGCTAAACGACGATACTCATGTTGAGCAGAGTCCCAATCCTTAACGTGATCATAGGATCGCCCAAGCCACCAACGCCCCTCTCGCTCAAGGTCGGCTTGAGGGCGTAACCCCAACAATCGTGTCAATTCACGAATAGCATCATGAAACCTTTGCGCCTCGAACGAGTCTTGAGCTTCCTGAAAAAGTCGTTCATGAATCTGGCGAATGCGTTGAGGGTTTTGGACCTCCAACATGGGATTTTCTTGATCTGGCCGGGCTTCAATGAGCGGAGGTAAGGACTCTGTCCCAGGGGGTGACTGCACCGATCGCGTACGCCCACAAGCTGCAAACATCCCAACACACAACAGACAGACAATTGCTATGCGAAAGAAATTCACAAACCTGTGAGACAACACGGACATACGACCTCTATCCTAATTCTGACTCTGCAAAAAAATATCGAATTTCAATTTGTGCATTTTCGACCGAATCGGACCCATGCACCGCATTCGCTTCAATCGATGCTCCATGGTCCGCACGAATCGTTCCCCCGTCAGCTTTCTTAGGGTCAGTCGCGCCCATGAGATCTCGATTTTTTTTAACTGCACCAGTCCCCTCCAGAACCAAAACTACCACTGGACCGGAACACATATAGGTCGTCAAATCATTAAAAAATGGACGTTCACGATGCACCGCGTAAAAACCCTCTGCGCAGGATTTAGATAACTGCATCATCCTCATGCCAACAGGATATAACCCGGCTTCTTCATATCGTCGAGTAATATCGCCAATTGCATGCTTGGCTACTGCATCAGGTTTAATAATTGCCAACGTTCGCTCCGCCATACAGGTACGTCCTTTCCGAAAATCAATAAAAGTAAATGAGAAATTGTCATTTTACGGCGCATGCACCAAACTTGCAATCAGAAAGCCAGACAAAAAGACCTTAAAAAACAGCGCGTTACTATCACAAATACTCAAAGTATTGTGGCAAACACACAACAAAGAGGGAAGTCGCAACCAGGAGGGAAATTGAAAATATTCAATCAACAATTGGTTATAAATAAAAATGATATGGACAGTTAAAATTCTATTGGATAGGCGTATCCTCAGCACAAGCCTCTGGAGGTCGGCAATCCTGAGCTAGTCCTTGAGAAAAGACCATACGGCCAACCTGCTTTACATTCGCACAAAGATCACCTAAACCTGGTGTCACAAGCCGAAAGGGCCCTCCCCGTTCATTGGGAAAAGTTTCGCCGTCCTGCTCATACATGAGGATGCCAAACTCTCTCGCCTGCTCCACAGTTATGCAAGCTGAATACTGTCCATCTTGAGAATTAAACGTTACGTGATCGACACCGGACTGCAGCGACACAACATCAAGTATGGCTTTAATTTTTACGCCAGTCCCATGCATATTCGGCATCACTCGCCCAACATCAGAAATCTGATGTTCCAGAGCTAATTGACTCAGATGTATTCGAGAAAATCGCAAGGATCGCTGCACAGCACCTTCCACGACCACGGCGGGTTCCTCCGAAGATTCTTGC
This sequence comes from uncultured Nitrospirota bacterium, assembly GCA_937139405.1. GTDB lineage: Bacteria > Nitrospirota > Nitrospiria > Nitrospirales > UBA8639 > Nitrospira_E. Next base: position 109,376 of record CAKZPV010000003.1, on the reverse strand, counting down.
CTTGTCATGCCTTTAATAAGAGCTGTTAACATTTCATTCATGGGTGTTGGCACGCCAAATTGCTGCCCACGTTTTACAATATAACCATTCAATTCATCAATTTCTGTTGGACGGCCAGACTGCCAATCATCATACATTGAGGTATGAATATCCCGAAGCTCTTGCGACCACTTCACGACCTTCTCCGGCATATCATCATCTAAGGGCACTCGATGTGCCGCCATCGCAACAGCAGCTACTTCACGAACTATTGTTGCCATGACCGGTTGCAATTCAGTCGCGTCCAAGGCTTTCGCCACATGATCGTTGAGTACGACCGTTAGAGGATTAAACACACAATTCCAACACATCTTCTCCCACTTGGTCTTGCGAATATCTTCGGTGAGAAAACAGGGAATCCCTGCCTCTTTAAAAAGAGCTTGTATTTGTAACAGCCGTGGTGTCTCTAACCCCATCAATTCACCGATCGTGACCAGCCCTTTTTTAAAATGGTCGATCACTCCTGGTTCCACAATTTTTGAATAGATAAACGACACGCCCCCGACCACGCGTTCTCGACCAAACCGCATCTTCAACGTATCTTCAATCGTGACGCCGTTTTGTAACGTGAGAAGCGTGGTTTCTGGCTTCATGATCGGTTCGATTTGATTCATAACCTCATCTAGGTCATAGGCCTTCACTCCCAAAATGATGAGATCAGGCTGCGGTAAGTCTTGTGGGTTGGAAGCAGAAGGAGGATGAACCGTAAAGCTCTCACCAATAGCACTCCGAATTGTCAGACCATTCTTAGCGACTGCAGCACGCGTCTTAGACCGCAACACAAACGAGACATTCGAATACGTCCGCGCCAAATGTGCTCCAAAATACCCTCCAACCGACCCTGCTCCTATCATCATGATCTCTTTCATTCTTGCCCCTTCTGCAGAAATAAGTCGTGACGTTCTCTTGAAAGACTAGCAGTATAATCAATGAAAAATATCCACACCATCTATACGCTCGATATCTGTGAAACATTAATAAAGACGCAGGAGGGGCCGAGAAGAAAGAACATGCTTTTCCTCCGTCAAAACTTTGGCTGTAGCAGGCAAAATATAGCAATGGCTCAACAACCAAACACTGACGGCACACCCCTCAAGGCGCACAAACCCTTAAGTCGCACGACTATCCATGGGTGGCCGGCTATTGCGTTTGGTGCAGTCTTTCTCATCATGGGCTCCCCTATTATCGCTATTGGACTAGGGTGGTTAGATTTTCCTAAATCGTCTATTCATGCCCCAATGTGGATTATTGGCGTATGCGTCGGGCTTTTTGCGGCATGTGGGGTCTGGCTCATGACCCATGGCGCCACAGGTCTACGTCGCCAATGGAATATGACGCATGGGAAACAGCAACTTCCTGGTAGCCCCTGGCTCTGGGATTATCCCTGGCAAGCCCAAGGCATCACCGATAATAAGCTCAAGGAATCCCTCACCAGTCTCATCGCGTTTGCTGTATTCGGAGTCTTTTTGGCTCCGTTCAATTGGATTGCGTTTGCGTCTGATTCTGGCGGAATGTTCTGGCAAGTTCTGACAGGGTTGTTTGATGTCATTATTGTCTTAGGCGTTGGAAGCTATCTCCTCAAGAATGTCAGGCAGTTTATGACATTTGGCAACGGAAGAATAAGTTTTTCAGAATTCCCTTTTTACCTTGGGCAGAAGATACAACTTACCATCGAACGATTACCAATAGATATCACCACCGTTCAACTCACTCTTCGATGTATTGAAGAAGCCTATGAGATTCGGAAAAGAGAAGGTGGACAAAAGCGAGAATCCGTTGTGGTGTGCTATCAAATTTATCAGGATACTCAAACAATCCGAGGAGAGTTAATCAACGAGACTGGTCAACTTCGATGTACTTGGACCTTGCCAGATGACAAACATCTTTCGAGTACCCCTAGCGAACGCCCTGCGACATTCTGGGAACTGGATGTCCAAGGTGAACGACATAGCATTGATTACCACAGCCGCTTTTTTCTCCCTGTTTACACCAGAGAAAAATAAGGGGCACTCACCCATTTTTCTCCCACATTTCTGCCTCACACAACTCACACTGGCGCACTCAGGACAATCCGGGTTCCGTAGGGGTCATGTAGCCAGCATACCAAATTTCTCAAAGCTATTTCAGCAAGATCTGTCACGTTCTCATTCATGGCTAAGAAATAGGAATGCAACACTTGAACATCATAAACATACACATAGCAGTTGGATGACGCCAACAAGGTTTCGTCCTTCGGTTGAGTCTTGCACAAGGTATTTCTCTCTCAGCTTTTTTAAGAAGCGCATACGCCCATGAGGTTTCTATTTCATTTTCATTCTAATTGTTGATGAGCGGCGACGAGAACTCGCAAGACTTGCTCGCACCAATGATCAGCAGCTTTCACATCAGAGACAGGAAAAATATGAAAGATTCTGCTGAGAGAAGATGGCATGGGAATTACCCTAAAAAGATCGGGAAAATGCAAAGCCGAAATATTCCGCAATTCTCCACTAGCAAAAATTAGGCTAATATTTTTCGATTTTTTAGAGCGAAAGAATAGACACGATATCCGAATAGAGCGTGCTACTCTGACGAGAGATGTTGCACAGAAATGACTTGTGCATCGAGATACAGCTCTAACCCTGCCCCTTCGGCTGGATGATCATACCCTTGATTGAGCTTATGTCCAATTGCTGTCAGTTGAAAATATTTCCCCCAATTATTCACTTGTTCCGGAATCGTCACTGATTCTGTCACGGCCATGAGGGAATCATCCTCTCCATCCTCCCCTAACTGCGAGTCCGCGGAGTCTTTATCAAAAAACGTAAAGGTCACACTGACAACAATTTTCTCATTGGAGGGATTATTCCATTGCGTCCAAACTTCAAAGGTTTTCAGATCATTATTATGGAACCGCCCAATATCCGTTAACCCTAAATGAAGGGGGTACGCTTGTCGATTCAGAAAAGTGGGACCAGCCCAGAGATCCGAAGAATGCAGACTAATGGAAAGCATGCACAAGAGAAGAAATAGAAAACCACACAATCGAGCCCGCACCGAACTTCCTCCACTTTATGATGAGTCTCTTCAAGTATCCTTTCCTTTCGACAGCTTCGCCATTTTCCTTGCGTCGTATGCTTCAACGATGCATGGGATATACACAATTTCCTATAACCAGCAACATGGAAAAATAAAAAAGCATGAGGTCTTCCTATGAGAAGAAAACGACACTTGGCCTGAGGATTGGATTGGTTGGCAGAAATCAAAAGTCAACTGAAAAATCAAATCATGGAGGATTCATTCTTTAGCCACAAAATCAGGGGGTATCGTAACGAAAACGCACCTCTAGCATGTGCAGATCCACCCCTCGATTATTCCCATAGATCGTGCCGTCGGACATATGGTGAAAACGATACCCCGCTAAAAGATCCCAGGGGAGATGAAAGAGGAGCCCGCCATGGGCAATAAATTGAAAGGGGCCTCCGACGTTTTGTCCAGGGAATTTCCATTGACTAAGAAGGGCTCCCCCCATACCAATATCGAGGGTAGTGCGCCACGGCTCGTTGGTCATAGCCACGCCGCCGACCATGGTACTGATAAACCCCGTCTCACCATCCCCCCGCAATCCTCCTGCGGTCATCGTGAGTTGATACCGGGCTTTCCAATCCCCGAAAACATCCCAATGACCTGGAAAACCGAGGATGCCCACTACATCGAATTGTTCAAAGTCCACCTTTTCTCCGGGAGGTAATCCGGCATCCTTAAAATTAACTCCTCCACGAATGCCAACCGAGGTCCATTCAAATTCTTCAGCCCAGATAGGCATCGACGGAAGGAACAGAAGCACAATCAAAAATATGGGACGAAAAAAGACCATCATGATGATATACATTCTCAAAAAAAATCTCAGAAAGAGAATGAACAGATGAAAGGCTGAACAAAATAATTGAGATCTCTGTGAAGACAGCCAATCGTCCTTATAACAAGTCAGTCAGATTTCCTAGTGAAAAATTACATAGCTGATCGTTTTTGAAAATGCAAACAGCGTCCAGGAAGTTTGATTTGAGAAAAGAATAAATATCGCGGCCAAGGAACATCGCATTCAGAGAGGAATTTAGGCTGTATAGAATGTAGTAAACAAAGTCGTATGGATTTCCTCCAATCAGGGGCATATGCGCTCAGACCCCGAAAGCAAAGGATTCAATAAGGCTCAGCTATCTGAAATCAAAGATAAGAGGATAGAGATTTCAAGTGTATCAATCCCCTACTCCTTCCAGTCGAATCCGGTAGCAACCGCAAGGGAACGAGGAGTTTGAAGACCCGTAAGACGCCGATCGCCAATTATCCAGGTAGGGTAACTCTTCACCTTCTCCACTGCGCAGGCTTTGGTGAGTGCGCTGCCACGGCCACCCGAACTGCACTCGACATAAGGTAACCGTTTGGCCGAGGCTTCAAATACCGCTTTCTGCTGCTGACAGCGGGGGCACCAATAAGCTCCATAAAACTTCACTCCTTTGTCAGCAAGATGGGTCGCTAAGGCTTGAAGTTGTGGATCTTCGGGCCCTGCGGCTGCATCGAATACGCCACTAAAATGCAAATGCAAACCACCAACAAGCACAACGGCAATAATAAGGGCTTCCTTTAATGAGGTCGACCAATCAGGAGGTTGTCTTACAAGGGTGAGAATCATGATGGTGGTAATAATTCCAAATGAGGCAAGACAATAAGGACAAGTCGCTTCAATCTCTACTACGGACACAAGAGTGAGATACGCACTAATAGCAAATCCAGACACGGACACAAACACTACCATCGTCCAAGTGCCAGGTTTTTGTTTGGCTCGCCATATACCGTAGGTCAGCATCACATAGGTCAGCCATCCCCAAAATGCCATGGGCATCCCAAAAAATGTTGCCCAGCGGCTGGCTTGTACCAGATCACATCCTGACCCCTCACTACAAAATGCTGGGTGTGACTCAAACCAGGCAACGTAGGTGAGATAACTCGTTAACAAAATTCCGATTCCAGCAAGCACAAGCAACACGACATCCCATATTGATATAGCTTTAAAGTTATGGGGCTTAGACGAGGGAAAACTCCCCTGAAGCGATTCAGTGCTCAAAGATTGATGTCGTTTACTACGCTTTCCCACAACAAATCCCTTGACTAGAAACAGACGAAATGATTGCATGCAAATTGATAGTCAACACCAGAACAGGAATATCAAAACGCTAAGAAGAATGCAATGCAGTCCTCAAAGGAAGACGGAAGCAGAGGAGCCTGTTACTATGAAAAACTTAGGAACCAGTGAAAATCCAATGAACAGGCCCTTAAACATCGTCGCGGGTGAAAGCATCCCCTATATACAAGAAGCCTTTGGGAATCTCGGCAACCTATCATTTTTTGCAGGACGTGCGATTACCGCTTCCGTGTTGAAAGATACACATATTTTACTCATTCGATCCATTACTCCCATTGATGAGGCGTTATTAAACGGTACACCCGTGGAATTTGTCGGCTCGGCTTCCGCAGGAACCGACCACATGGATACCACGTATCTCCAATCCAACACTATTCGTTATTGCTCGGCGTCGGGGTGCAATGCGAATTCAGTAGCCGAATACGTCATCGCAGCATTACTGCATCTAGCCCAGCAGCAGAACATTTCTCTAGAAGGAAAGACTATTGGCATTGTTGGTGTGGGAAACATTGGCAAGTTGGTCAAAATCAAAGCAGAAGCGCTAGGCTTACAACCAATCCTGAATGATCCGTTCCTGGCAGAAAGGAATGAAATCGATCACCATTCACTGAAAGAAACCCTCGGTTGTGATATCGTGACACTTCATACGCCATTAACAATCGATGGCCCATACCCAACCTACCACTTATTAAACAACCACACGTTTAAATGGCTGAAACCATCAACCATTTTCATCAATGCCGCACGAGGGGAAGTCGTCAACACGCAGGCGTTACTCGAAGCTATTAGCCATACACGAATCGGCCCCACAATCATTGACGTGTGGGAACATGAACCTGACATCAATTGGGATCTTTTTCAAGCCGTCACACTGGGCACACCCCATATTGCCGGACATTCATTAGACGGCAAAGCCAATGGCACTTTCATGATCTACGCCGCCCTTTGTAAACATCTAGACATCACACCAAGATGGAATCCTGTTCAAGCACTCCCTTCGCCAATTGTACCATTGATTGAGGTCAATACTCCCCTACGATCCGATCAAGAACAAATAAGAGAGATCGTCAGCAAAATCTACAACATTGAAGCCGATTATCATTGCATGAAGGAATTGTTTAGGAAATCTCCAACAGAACGCCCTACGCTATTTGATGCCCTTCGCAAAAACTACCCTGTTCGTCGAGAATTCCATCAAACCACCGTGACACTTACTAAAAGCAATAGCTGGCTCCAACAAATTATAAGGGGCCTAGGCTTTTCAGAGATTAGCGAGGAAAGATAAAACGAATACTCAAGCTGGCAATCAAGACAAGGAACTTTGATGACGTATGCGAGAGACAGGGATCTTGGAAACTAAATTCTATGCCTTTGTTCGGTTGAACGAAGACGGATTTTAAAAATGACGCGGCGGCTTTTCTCGCGATTTACTCGATTATCTAAATTATAAATTAACTCTTGTCGACCACGACCAGAGGCTGAGGTCAATTCCTGAAAGCACTGGTAAGCGGACGGCTCTCGAGCGCGAATAACCTCCAATCCTTTCACCATCACGGCCAATGATCGTTCTTGGCTCAATTGCAGGTTATAGGCATCATCACCCCGATCATCCGTATGTCCTTGGATAGCAAGAGAATCAATGGTGTCTCGCAAAGACCCGCAGGCTGCTGCTGCATAAAACGGCATCGCTTCTTCTAAAAATTGATCAGCTTGAGGTGAAAGTCGACTTTGGCCAAATTCAAAGGTGAGCACGTTTTCCGGAATCACAATCATGAGAGTCAGCGGATCACGGGGATCGGCTTCCAAGGTAAGACCTAGACGCTGGAGATGGTCCTGCAACGCCGTTTGCACGTCCTCTTTGTGTCCCTGCAACTCTGTCTGGGCTTCAGATGAAGTCTGTGTAATGAAGGCCACAAAAAGCAGAATAAACACCATGACAAGAGACGTCATGAGGTCAGTCATCCCGTTTGCCGTATGGGAGGAAAAGGTCCCGTGATTTGTCTCGTACTTCATCCCGTGCGTCGCTGCATAGACATTCGCGGCCATCGAGGCCACGACTTGGTTTTTTCGGAAGGAAGATCATCGGAAGATGTTGAAAGGTCAGAGGGCGCTTTCCATAAAAGGGGGCGAGATTGGGAAGGCAACTCCACTCGAGCTAGATGTGGGGCAGCTTTGAGGGCCTTGGTGAGTTCATTAATGGTCTCTGTTAATTCGTGAAGGGAGCCCTGAAGTTCCTCTCTGAGCATTCCCGTCAGGTTCGCCATCGTGCGTCGTGTTTCCGTATGTGCCGCTTCCTGTAATGTCGTCAACGACTGAATGCTTGAGGTCAAGCTGGCCATCGGCCCAGCCAATCCGATTCCCAATCCACCACTGGTAGGAGGGAACGCTTGGCCGGTCGGTATTTGCTCACTTTGTTGTTGACCACCAAGTGAGGTGAGCTGTTCCAACATTTGCTCCATGGTTTTTCGGGGAAAGAGTTGGTCGACGAGACTAAGAAACTTTTGATGCGCATACAGCAGCCGAGAAACCATGGGTTTTTCTATGAAAGTAAATAGGTTGGCCACCATGAGCCCCACGATAGAGGTCAAGAATTTCCCGGCCAATCCATTGATCAGTCCCTGAATACCAGCAATCTCACTCCCTTCTGCATGGAGCTTTCCTAGGCCGACAAACAAAGCCAGAAAGGTCAACAATAATCCAATGCCTGTAACCAGAGAAGGAAATTGTTGATAAAATGGCAGATTAATTCGATTCGCCATAAGAGCTTCTTGAGTCAATACATCCTCGGCCCGCCTTGTACTAAACAGCTGCGGTTCCATAAACCATGGCACCTGTTCTAAAACCAGGGTCCTACGATATTGTGCCCACGGCTCGCGAAACAGAGGCTCTTTATTCATCTCTTCGTCGAGCCCCTGTAGATCATGGCAATCACTGCGCATGGTCTGATTCACCTCTCGGTTGACCCGAGCGCTGGTACCTCGATCAGGGTGGTGCGTAAATCGGTCACGTTCCACATCTCCTCGCTCTTGTGTAAGCGCCATTAACCTGGGACACATTCTTTCAAATCCTTGTTGAACAGACGCCACCTGTTTTTTCAACTTGAGGACGTGCCACACAAAAAAAAGCAGAATTCCAAAGACCCCTAGCCAACTCAGCATGGGACTGGATGGCCCACCGAAGAACGCCACGTCACGGCTTAAAAATTCCCAAATGCTCAATGTATGAGTCATCTCCTCAACAATCGCCCTGGGCAAAAATACCCGATTCCAAAAGCCTGTTAAACCATTCTCAAGTTTTATGCCGCAAACCAATGGAAAAGAACTGCAAAAAAACGCAGATAATTGGGAGATCTCTAGAAGACAGGGTCCGAATGGCTAGGCAAAGAGTACCCTCTTTGTGGGCAACTTAGGGCTTCAAGACAAAAAAACAATGGAAGAGCGGGCATGAAGCGACATGCTTCCTCCCTGTTCCCATAGAGGCAAGGTGCTTTGGTAGATAGATTAACAGCCTTAAGTTATAGGAGGCTCCTCGTTATCGCAAATGCACTCGAAAATATTTTTGCTATTTAGCAAACACCTCTTTGAGTAGATCCGTGACACGTGCTGCGGGGTCAGCTCGAATTTTTTGTTCTTCTTGGGCTAAGGTGTGGAACAACCCGTCCAGGCTTTTCCCCACTACATAGTTGTCGAGATCAAACTGATCTACATTGACGAATGGCAAGGAGCTGTATTCTCCGACCAAAGATTTATATTGAGCGGCCACGCCAACCTGGTCCATCGCTGCGGTGACTTTGGGCTTGAACGCTTCAGCCAATTTTCCTTTGGTTTTTTCTCTAAAGTAGTCGGTCGCTGCGGTATCGCCACCGTTTAAGATTTTCTCCCCATCTTCAAACGACATTTCCGTCACCGCATCTTTAAAAATAGGCTTAGCCAGAGGCGCGGCTTGCTCTGCCGATCGATTCATACTCACGACAAATTCGTCGATTTGTGGACCAAAGCCTACCATGCGCAATGCTTTGTCCATTTTTTGTAATTTTTCAGGTAGTAAAATTTTAATGGCTTCATTTTTAAGATACCCATCCGTATTACCCGTAAGCTCTACGGTCTTCTCCGTCCCTATTTCAAGCGCCTCCTTCAGCCCCGAAATAATTTTCTCGTTGCTTAGTCCATCGCTCCCCGATATGCCAAGCTGCTCCATCCCTTTCTCTTTGAGACCGTCCAAAAAGTCGAGTTGGGCATATGCCATGTGGGGAGCAAAAACGAAAAAAAGGATAACAATGAGTTGAGGAATCATCATGTCAGACCTCCATGGATCGATTGGGGTAAATGATGAAAACGGGAGGGGGCCTGCTGCATAGTGTATGGATTTAACGATAGTGATGCAAATGAATCCAATCGTTGCAACAGCGATAAAGCATACAAAAGTGGCCAGGCACGATTTAAGCCTTTCTCAAACCTTTTAGCCTTTTTTATTGAGCACCGGAAAATTTGTGCTGCCGCCAGGCTTCATATACCACTACCGCGACGGCATTATTTAAATTGAGGCTTCGAGAGTTTGGCTGCATCGGAATACGTAAACGATGAGTTGAGGGAAGTGATTCTAAGATATGAACTGGCAAGCCTCGAGTTTCCGGCCCAAAGAGCAGCGCATCGCCTGGATGAAAAGCCACCTCATGATAATTTGTTGAACCTTTCGTCGTGATGGCAAACACACGTGCGGGCTTGTGAGCATCCAGATAGTGTTGCAGCGACGGGTAATCTTTCATCCGAGCTAGCTCATGATAATCCAACCCCGCTCGACGTGCGCGCTTATCGTCTAATTCAAAGCCCAATGGGTGAATCAAATGTAATCCGAATCCCGTATTAGCACAGAGACGAATGATATTCCCTGTGTTCGGCGGAATTTCTGGTTCGTAGAGAACAACATCTAGCATAGATTACAACGTAACCTTATCAGCGCTTATAATATATTAGGGATGTACAAAGTCACGAAGTGTATTCAAAAATCATTTCCATGCCTGCCCTGTTCACTTCACGAATGCTCCAATCCGGTGCTTTTCGAAATTCTTAGAGAGAGGAATCACGAGAATAATCATCCCCAATATGCTGTTGTCATTGAAGCAAAGTTGAATAGGCACCCATATCAGGTGCCTTCCCCAATGCCCAGACAAGTGAGTCCGCACGTGAATATCAATTGTCGAATCGACCACCATCTGCATATAAAGAGGTGTCTGTTCCCAGTAGCTGCTGCGATTTTCCTAATCCTTTCGCCGCTGCTGCTTGGAGTTGAGGATCGGAACAATCTTGTGCGATTGGAATTAAATACTTTTGCGCTCGAAGACCAAAAACCCTTGTGCTTCGGCTGCTTCTCTAACCACAGTCGCATCTTTCAATCGTTCTACAGGACAGGATATCCACGAGCGACCCGCGTTTTCCCTAATAATGTAAGAATCAACCGCTGTCGGGACACAGATGTATCCTGCTGATGAAGGACTTGAAGCAACCAATCAGCATGTCCGCATTCCGCAGCCAATAACACCAGAACATCATAGAAGCGAAAGAATTGTTCCATGCATTCTTGTGGCTTAAGAGCCGGAGAAATTGTTGCAATCTTCTTCATCGTGGAAACACTTTCAGAATAAATCAATCGATCCACATTTCTGCAAGGAATCTCTTCTTGCTGATAGAGATAGGACAGCTGACAAGGCGGTCTCGGCGTCGAACCGTTTATTGAAGACTGAGTAGCATTGTTCCAGTCACGTGAGCCATTTTTTTCTTCAATAGACTCGCAAGCCACATTTAGCCCTAACCCATCAGGAGAAGTTGTGGAAGCCAGAGACACCCGATACCCTAGCGTTTCGAGTTGGGAGCGAAGTGTTTCACCTATAAAATTTGAATGCATAAGATGCTACACAGGGCCTAATTCAACGTAAATTCTTACATGCGAACTATCAGATACACCAGGGAGAGGCTTTCGAGTCTGTCGAAGATCACTCAATTGGGCAGTGGCATTGGCTTCCATTGACATTAGGCAACAGAAACCAATTATGCCTGTCTTCCATTTCATGAGAGGTGAGACTATAGACTTCATACCTTTTCCTTGAAACCCATGCAGCTGTTTTCACCAGCAGACAACAAAATACTACCTCTCAGTAACTCGTCAGAGCTATCATGAAATAACATCCGCATAGAAATTTCTGTTCAACGTTCTTCGAACCGTTCCATAGAATACAGATTTACTGAGACAACAGCTCCAACTTGGCCAACACCACATTCATTTCAGGTGGCACCTCTATAGAATATTCTACCCATTGTTCGGAAACTGGATGAAGAAACCCTAATGTTTGCGCATGCAATAACATTCGTGAAGTTTCAAGTCCTCTCACGCTACAGCCCTTTTGTCCACCGTACAGGGGATCTCCTAAGATAGGGCACCCAAGAGAGGCCATATGGACTCGAAGCTGATGCTGTCGTCCAGTACGCGGTGTCAATTCCACACGAAAAACCCTATCTCCAAATTGTTGAACGACTCTAAATTCTGTAACCGCCATTTGAGGTTTCATGGTATAAGTGGATACTTTCTTACTATCCGTCGCATCACGTCCGATTGCCAGATTGATTGATCCCTGATCAGCTGGTGGTTGCCCATAGACTAAGGCCTCATAGATTCTGACAATGGTTTGTTTCTCAAATTGCCAACACAGGGCTCGATGAGCCTGATCTGTTTTCGCCACGACCATGACCCCAGATGTATCTTTGTCGAGCCGATGCACCAACCCAGGATGAACATTTGAAAGGCTGAGACCATGATTTTTGTCGTTCAATTGAAAATGAGCCAACAAACCATTCAAGAGAGTTCCCTCCCAATTGCCTGAGGTGGGATGAACCACGACTCCAGCGGGTTTATTTACGACAACCAACGTCTCGTCTTCATAGAGAAGATTAAGTGGAATAATTTCATTGGCTACCATCAAAGGGCCAGGCTCAGGCGAATCCATCGTAATTCGGTCACCCGGCTTAATCTTCTGACCAGGCTTCGTGACCTGTGCATTCACTCGAATTCGACCTGCTATAATTAATCGTTGCAGTCGAGACCGCGACACCTTTCGCTCATGGCTTACTAAAAAAGCATCCAACCGTTTGCTCTTTTCACCCGTAGCGACAACAAATTCGGTAATCATGTGTAATTTCCTACTGTTCGAAAACGAATGAAGACAGACAAAAGAGAAGAATGCCTAGGAACAACCAGAAATGTCTCATGGAGCGTATGAGAGAAACCATAGGACTTCTGCGAATATCTCTGATTCGTGGGGCTTATTGGTCAATAGGGTCCAATTTGTATATTTTGTGTTCATTATCAGGATTCACCAGCAAGCATTTTATTTGTTCGCCGATACATCACTTATAACAAGAATGTCGTACAAGTATTTCCTAAAAGAGGAGCAGACACTATGACGCTAGCAGGAGTAGAAATCCAGGCAGTCTCTCAAGTCCAATCTGCTGACATTCAAAACCGAAAGCTAAGCATAGACGTGAGACCGAGCGATGATGCCACCGACAAAGCACAAGGACGGCAAGAAACACGTAACATCGCTCCCATCCAAGATCAGGTTACGTTGTCTAAAGAAGCACAAGTTCTTTCGGTTTCCAAATCACAAACGTCTGAAAACAATACCTTTGAACAATCGCCTTTTGATCGATAATCTCATTGGAGACACCCTCATGATGGGTGTCTCCTTAATAAATCTCATCCTCATCAAGATCTCGATTTACACATCATAACCCTATCATCAGACGAGCCAACGCTTAGCGACGTTCATAAAGCAACTCACAAGCTTGCCCATAGCCTTGTATCCAGCCCTGATGATAGGCTCTGTGTAATGTTCGTCTCAGCTCATCAATTGCCTGCCCCCCTTGAAACGTGCCGGGAACTTCAGAGCACACCATTTCTACCGCAATATCCACAAGACGCTCTCGAAGTTGCTCTAATTCTTCAGTCACCAAGTCTCTTATACCCTCTTCGCCGCATTGTGTAACAATTTTTTCTAAAAACGTATCATACCCTTGCACTTTAATCACACGCTCACGAATTTTGCTCAACTCCTCTTTAATTCGATTCGTGTTTTTCATCATCGTCTTAAATAGTTGCTTGCGAGCTTCTTCGCAGAGCGTGCCTTCCATGCGATGGAGAACCACGCCGGGAGAAGGAGCCTCTTCTGTTTCTTCCTCTTGACGAGATACCGTTGGCCCCACATGCCCCAACCGCAATCGATCATAGGTTTTTCGGGCATCAGGATCTCCAAGAATTTCATAGGCCGCGTTGACCTCTCGTATTTTCTGTTCCGCTTGACGATTCCCTTGATTCCGATCAGGATGAAAATGGAGTGCTAGTTTTCGGTACGATTTTTTGATCTCCTCTTGCGTCGCTTGAAGGGAGACTTCCAGAACCGCATAATAATTCAGAGAGGGCATGACACAGTTTCCTTACGAAATGAATTAACAGACGACCGTAAGACTATACTTACAGAGAACCTAAATGTTTCCATTGATGACTTTCTACTCTAAACCAAAGAGGCAAAATTTACGATGATTCTTGTTCAATTTTATTTTCTCATTTCTCTTGGGAGCCTATTGTCCCCATTACCTGAAAGTCTTTCCTTAGACCATCCTTTTCCGTCATTTCCTCCTCTACTAGTACAACCGATTGAATCTCACCTTTTCCAAGATCCTCATCTACGACTAATCGATTTTCGCACACCCCCACAACAGGTCTCCATTGAAGATCTCTTAGCCAATGCCCAAACCTATCATCAGCATCTCATTTCCATCCAAGGGTTGATTACTCAACCTGAACTCCATTTAGATGAAACCGAACTCTTTTTGAATTTTGTATTCCGCCTTTCTCAAGGGAATGACTCAATTGTTGTCTATGGGAAGCATGATCGTACTCGCGGTGCACCTCCGATTAGCTTGAATCATTCAGTAGAGGTCATTGGTATATTTTGGAAGGAACAAGATCGCAACGGTGCCACTATCATAAATGCCATCGAAGCTATTTCAGTCACTCCGTATCCATCTTCCATCCCAGAGAATGCATAACCCACAAAAGAACCATCGTTTACGTTCAGGCTTGGAGATACTCTCTCAATAAGTTGATCGCAGCATGATGTTCTGGCTTAGGTGGTTTCTGAGGTGGACAAGGCAGAGTCAAAATCGCTTGAAGGGTTTCGTTCCAGGAACCTGTCTCAAAATCTTCACGTGTCATTTCCAGAGCACGTCCATATTGATGCACATAATCTACCAACAATTGTTCATCGACAAAATTGTAACGTCTCACATATATCAAGGGAATAGCGTCATGAACTGCCGTGGTTATGGTGGCATACCCTGGTTTGGTCATGACCACATCCACCTGCTTCATAATTTCTCCAAATGGTAACCTGACGTCCTCTATCCGATGAAGACGCTTGAACGTTGAATCGAACGCTAGGCCAGGGACAAGAAAATGAAATCCCTCACAAGCCTCCATCTGTTCCAATGGAAGTCTGTTCAAAGGCACACCGCCAAATGCAATCAGTACAAGCTTTTCTCCTCTTGTTTCCAAACATTCCCGTAGGTCTTGTGCCTGGTACCGGGTAAGAGGGAAAGAAGGACCTGTATCAGAAACGGAAGAGAAAGCCGGCATCGTGATCGCAGGATGCAATCGAATGAGATGATTCGCTTTGGCATAATTCTGTCGAATATGCTCATAAATTGCCTGCTGATCCGTTCTTGATAATTCAATAAACGGTTCTAACACTTGATCCCAGGAGAGCGAGGCAAGGGCGACCACTGGACAACTAGCTTGGAATGCACTGGCTATCGCCAAATACGAAATATTGGAAAGCACCAAGCTTGGCTGAACCTCATTCATGGCCTGCACTTCTTGGTTCACTCGTTGATGCCAATTTTCATGAAACGTTTGATGAGCTAACCATGTTTCATTGATATCAATATCTAGTGGACCTCGTTGGATACACCCAATGTCTTGGGGAACGGCCTGCAATTCCCACTTTACTTCCAGATATTCTTTAAATATAGAAAATGGCACACAGGTCCGAAGAATCACTTGAATATTCTCCACGACCGCCCCGAGTGCATTAAGAATAGGGATCACTTGCGCTGCGTGACCAAAGCCATGAGCAGAAATCGAGCACCAAATAATGGGCATTGACTATTCCTTATTGAGTTGAACCAAGCACAAAAGAGAGATGAATTACCTCATCTATTCTCACTTGCCAGAATCGTCTTGAAATTCGTAGTATTTATTGAAGCCTGAAATCTTCGATCTTTTATCATCTCTCACTTCATCAAACATGCCACAAACCTTCGAGACAAAGCGGAAGTTGCTCATCCTTGGAAGTCCGCTCCTGCTTTTTACTATTTTCTCAGGCTGTAACCAACAACTCGAAAAATATCCTCAAGGCCGCCATGCTAAACCTCAACCCCCTCAGGTTGAACAAGAATTATTGGCTACAATCAACACGGCCGAGAATTTAGAGCAGGGAAATCCACTGCTTGTGAGTGGCTTATATAGTTTGGCCAATTATTATCATGATCGCAAAGAATATGATAAAGCCGCCCACCAATTTCAGCGAATTCTCCACATCAAAGAGCAGATCAATGGCCCAAACCATCCTGATGTTGCGGCTATCCTCCAGCGATACGCTCGTGTTCTGCAACAAGCTAACCGCCCTACCGAAGCCACAAACCTTTTAGCTAGAGCAAACGCCATTTTATCTCGGTCGACTCCCCGCCCTTAGTCAATACCACCTGGCAACTCCCTCATCATTTCGACCGAGTACAAACGGAAAAAGTTACCTACCTTCAATGGCAGTGATGTGAGTTTTTCTCTCTTTTAGAAGAGATTGGTGTAAATTTATGCATCTTATCTTTGGCACAAGACTTGTTAGTGTAACGGGTAAACCATTTAAGGAATTTAGACTAAGGACTGGTTTATGAAAAAAATCCCCCCAACACCCGTGAAACGAGGACGACCACGAAAAAAAATCGCAAAGAAAACCACAGCACCATCAGCGAAAGTCGACAAACATCCTCGCTGTTCCCGCTGTGGATCTCGGACCGTGACTTTAGAACAATTAGAGCAAGAACTGCTGGTTACGCTCAGTATCCATTGCTTGATTTGTGGCCATCATTCCTTCATAGGACGCCCAGTGATTCGTCTCCTCAAACGACCAAACGTCACCATTCCAGAGTCAATCAAACGCCCAATAACCGGATAGTCTCAGCCACTAAAGAGCCTTTCCTCGCCTTCCTCGAGAATTGTCCTACCACGATTCCATTCGTTGACTCAGAGGAGAGATATTCTGTTCTTTCAAACCTTGTTGCAATTGACGACAAGCAGCCACACTCCCACAGACTCGCAAATCCGACAACGAGAGATCCAAGCCAATTTCAAGTAGAGGCCTAAGATCAATGTGCTCCTCTCCAGATGCCAGAACATTCGTACGAATAATGCGCCCTTTTAGAAACGGCCAACTACTAGGCCAGGATCGTGTTAACACAGGAATATAGCGAAAATATTGTGGAAACTGTTGTGCCATCTCCATTAATTCTTGATGAAGCATCAATTGTCCTGCATGTCGGACGCTGGCAATCAAGGTGATAGATCCACGATGTTCTTCATTTTTCTTCTTGACCTGTCGATGCACAATATGTCGCATATATGAAAGAAAGGGTGTAATACCCGTCCCAAACGCAATGCAGACCAACTGACGTTTTTCCCAATCTCCATCAGGCTCTAATCGAAGATTCGACTCTTTACACACCGTCGTATTTTCATAGACAGAAGCGACGCCGTGCATTTCATCAAGGGTGACACGAATATCAAGAGTTTTCCCTATTTTATGCCAGTAATCCGGCTCTTCTGATTGCCACCAAATCGATGTGTCTGCTTGAGGACGATGTGTATGATTAATAAAAGTCTCAAGCAAGCCAGGTTCATGGCTGGACGCATTCGATCTCGTATACATACGCCGTCGTGACTTATCCGTCCGACTACCCCAGGGCTTTGCTAAAAAAGCCGTGCCCGGTCGCATGGTATCGCTAAGAACATAACGCCGACCATCAATCTCCATATCTTGGGGCAACTCAAGTTGGATTCGTCGAATTTCTCCGGGATCAATAACCTGAAGTTGTGCTATTCGAGCTGAAACCACGTATTCCATAGATTTTCTCGTTTGTCGTATTTGATTCTTATGCCAATATTTTCTATGATTTGGATTAAGATTTTATAAGAAAACCACGTCAATGGAACCTCTTTCTTCACCCCCCCCTCACTCAACGTCTTCATCTTCATCAAAACAGACACCTCAAGTGTCTGTCAGCCAAAGATCTACGATCAAACCTTCAAGGCCGGTCCACCCAGCAGCCTCCGTTTCTATTTCTGAAATCGGGAAAGAAATTCAACAATACACAGAGGATATAGCCAACCTTCCAGATGTTCGGCAAGACCGAATCACTGAGATTAAAGCAGCTCTGGAAAAACAGACGTATTCTGTTTCCTCTCAAGACCTTGCCGACAAAATTATCCAAGACATTTCAACCCAGCTCCCAGGCACTTCCTCCGAAAACTCCTCCTAACAAAAAATCACACACAATCTACTTTACCCAATGATAATGACTCTTTCCGTTTTAATGTTTTGCGAAGCGTAAAACTTTTCGTAGACCGAGAAATCCAAATGATATTTCCTCTATCCTAGAACTTCGTTCGTCTTTCTGTATATTCATAGATTTTCGTGTAAATTTCTTCCTATCAGCTTGTTTGACTTCTTTTTGCCTTGTAGGATGAAGCATCTCAACCGAAAAGAAAATGATGAGTACGACCTCTCACTACCCCAACATAGGCTCAAACATTCTTTGGTTAACCATTGCATCCAGTCCAGACAATGTCTTGATTCGTTCATCGCTCCTCGGCTTAGGGCCTGATCATTCTCTCCTCTGTGCTATTCCAAATGATCTATCTCTTGACGTATTGGCTAAAGGATTAGGGTGCAAGGGTCGCTCCTATATTGACGGTGAGATTTATGAATTTGAAACCGTGATTCAAGAATTCCTCACATTTCCTCCCGCTATTCGCTTAGAAGCGCCTCCCACTATCATACGTCAAATTCCTCGCTCATTTCCTCGACTAGCGGTTAATCTCCAAGGTGCAGTCCGCCCTCTTAGTAGAAAGATGGCTATCCTCGCAGTTCTTCCTGTCCAAATGAGCAACCTCTCTCCCACTGGCTGTCAGTTCAGTATCGATCCTTCGGCCTGGCCCAAAGTTTCTTCCACACATCTCTACTTGAGCTGCCGACTACCTGGTTTAGATCACCATTCTAAATTCCATGGCTCTATTGAATGGGTGCATCCTACAAACGAACTCATCATAGGCATTCAGTTCGTTTTTGAATCCAACCAGGATATTGCCAAACAGAATATTATGCAGTGGTACACATCCCAACAAGCCCATCTCGTCAATACTAGTGTCTAAGAGTTATTTGCCTCCTTCACTTTTCTTTCCTCACAAGAATCAATTTTCTAGATTCATCGCAATCAACCCTTACCACTTCGTCAGCGTATCCTGCACATACGGCTCTTACCCATTCGACCAAATTGAGACAGAATCCTTTGAGGCATTTCATCATTTAAGGAATACTACCCCTCCACTAGTTGCCTGATTGTAGGGTCTCGGATTACAATATCAGGTAAATCCCCTATTTTTACATATTTCAGTTAAATTGAGAGCCATCATTCGCTTTCATTCTTACAAAGGATCTCCCCCATGTCCGAACGCATTAACAACCAAAACATTATCGACATTGCTCCATTGCCTTCCCCGAAACACATGCAGGAAAATCTCCCCCTCCCGCAAAAAACGGCTCAAATTGTCTTGCAAGCACGACAAGCTCTCCGAGATATTCTTCATGGACAAGATACCCATCGCCTAGCGATCATCATTGGCCCTTGTTCGATTCATGATCCAGAAGCTGCCATTCAATATGCGGAACAACTTAAGCAAGTAGCTGATCGTGTCCGCGACCATCTTTTAGTCATTTCGCGAACCTACTTTGAAAAGCCTCGTACCACGGTTGGGTGGAAAGGCCTTATCAACGATCCCAAACTTGACGGATCTTGTGATATTGGTGGGGGATTTGAACTGGCTCGTTCAATCTTACTGAAAATCAATCATCTTGGGATGCCATGTGCTACTGAATTTCTAGACCCCGTCACTCCTCAGTATATTTCAGACTTGATTAGTTGGTCTGCCATAGGTGCACGTACCACCGAAAGCCAAACTCATCGGGAAATGGCAAGCGGCCTATCCATGCCGGTTGGACTTAAAAATGGGACAGATGGAGGACTGCAAGTCGCCCTCAATGCCATGGTTGCCGCACGACATCCCCAGAGTTTTATAGGTGTAAATGCCGAAGGACTAACCTCCATCATAAAAACCAACGGCAATCCTGATCGTCACCTGGTTCTTCGAGGCGGAGGCGGAAAAGTCAACTACCATCACAAGGACATTTCCGACGCCGTTAATTGTCTAGCTCAAGAGGACATTTGCCGTCCCGTCATGGTGGATTGCTCTCATGGCAATTCCGAAAAAGACCATACACGCCAAGTTCCTGTGGCTCAATCAGTCGTCAAGCAATTTACCGAAGGCCAAACGGCCATTATGGGTCTCTTAATTGAAAGCAATCTCAAACCTGGCAATCAGAAATGGAAAGCAGGAAAATCGCTAGATTGGGGCGTATCAATTACTGATGCCTGTATTGGATGGGAAGAAACTGAGCATCTACTTGATGAACTGGCTGAAACGTTGGATAAATCTACGAACAAAGCCACCGTTTCAGGTTGATACCACAATCTCTTTTATTATGAAGCAGGCCGAGATACGAATGATGGACAAAACACCTATGGATGGGAAGATAGATCAGGAATGGGTTCTATCTTAGGAGACCCCGATTCATGAGCATGCTCATGTGTATGACAGCCTAGATGATGGCAAAGGCGACGATTCCAAAAACCTGCCCATGCGATTAACGACGCTCCAAGAACGTCAAGAAATATTTCCTTCCCACTTCCTGCCTCTACCCAGAGATGGGAAACAATCAAGACCAAAATTCCGAGGATTGTCAAAATTGTAGGCCGAATATCTCGATGGCGAGAATAGGTTGCTAATAAGCCAAATCCCGCCAAGAAGACAATGACGGCTAAAAAAACCCATTCCGTTGTCTCGGTCCAAAACGCTCCGAGAACTCCATCTAATCCATCCCAGGAATGAGCTGCAATGACAGGTAATGCTAGCAGCGCCAAGGGTGTGACCGCACAATGTACGGCACAGATAAGGGAAGCAATAGATCCAGCTTTAGAAAGCTTTGGGCCGAATGTACTCATTTTCTGACTTTCTTAGTTTATTGGCACTTGGGACAAAATCCCGAAAATTCCAGCGTATGATCATCGACGACAAACTGCGTACGTTCTTCTATCAACTTCGTCAGTTTCTTTAATGGACATAACAATAGATCCACGATTTTCCCACAAATTTGACATCGAATATGATGATGATGCTTGCGTCCTTCTTTTAATTCATATCGAGATTGATTTTCTTGGTGAAGATCCATTTGAACTACCAGACCCAGTTCCTTCAAGACATTAACGGTCCGATACACCGTCACTAAATCAATTGCCACATCAGCTTCCTGCAATTGCGAAAATATTTCAGAAGCACTCACGGGTTGATGCGTGCGTTCTAAAAGGGCAAGGACGGCTTTTCGAGTACGAGTCATCCGGCGCCCCGTCGCCCGCAACCCCTGACCAATAGTCGGTTCTAACATTAGCAAAGTACCTTAAATCGAAAATCAAAAAAAAAGGAATCCAGAAGCATTATTGCAAGTCTATTGCAAATAACATAGGCTAGTAAAATTGTCAATATTCAAAGATCTTTCATGAACAACGAATATTTTTAAAAACTGCTCCTGAGCTCGCGGTAGGAAAAGAGATTCCTTCTTTCATCTATGGACCTTCCTCTCCTCCAATCCTTCCCTCCACTTAAACTTGGTTTTCAACAAATCATGAGGTACATTGTCTCTCTATGTTTTCTCTCGCCAGGATATTCTTTTTTATTAGTTTAGCCTGAAAAGGATAAAGATATTCTTACCCCCTACCCTTCAAGGTAGCAAATTCCTTTTTCTATCATTGCACCATGATTGACGGTGTTAACTACTACCAAATCCTCGGCGTCCCGGAAGATGCACTTCTTAAGGAAATTCAAGCTGCCTGGCGTAGCTTCGTGAAAGACAATCATGAGGATGTTGTCCCACAATTCGAACGCCCCGCCGCGAGGGAGCGCATGTTCAAGATCAACGAAGCCTATGAAGTGCTCCGCCACGAAGAGAAACGAGGTGATTACGATAACGCGCATATGCTCAATGGCGGTTCAAGCATTGAACTGGTGCGGCGGCGTGTCAGAAAGGCCCGAGAAATCATGCGGCGAGATCGGAGGCTTATTACAGGCGAAGACATGAAATTGATTGAAACAATCTTGGATTATCTGGATCGCAACACACAGGAAGCATGTTTTACCTGGATGACGGAACTGTTAGACAAATGTCCTGACATGGCCAGATATGTGATCGCTCCGGCATTTGAGGAACAATTATTGGGAGCAAAAACTTCGTTACTGGATATGCTGCTCCAAAAAGCCTCGTATGCCATTACTTGGGAAAAAATTCATCTTTATGGAGAAGACATCTGCGGAGTCAGTGGGAAAGAAGACAAAGAACGGAATTACGACCAACTCGCCAGGATCTTGTGTCACAGATTAGATTTAGCTAAATATTTTGTGTATGCAGCCTACCAGGAACAAGCTTCCGGCTGTGAAAGCTGTCTGCTTCCTACCTTATTACGCGTGGCGCCGGAAGAAATCACCCAAGAGAATTTTGACGATTATGTTGATACCGTATACAGCATGCGATCAATAATCTATGGCCAACTCCGCAATTATAACGAACAAGCCATCGACTGGATCCTGAAGGCGAGACCTGATCTCATCCGAAAGCCCGAAAAGAAACAACCACCCAAAGAGCTACCCCTGCCTTTACGAACAAAATCCTAACTTTTTATTGCATTTTACCTTCAAAATTTTACCTTCAGTGCCCGCCGCCGCAAAGCCAAATTTAACTCCCTGAGTCATAGCAACGGGTAAGTACGATGAGATTTGCCTTCCGCACATCTTGACAGCAAGAATTATCATAGGATCATTTGCCCTTCGCTAATATCTCTTTGACATAATTTTTAAGCATATTTATAGTGACCGAATCGTTAAGGTCATTGTCGGTGACTTACCAATGAGAATTGCACTTTGAACATAAGATCTTAAGCATTCCCTCTTTCCCATCCCGTATCCACTATGAAGAAATTAGTACAAATTATCACGGTATTATTTCTTGTTCTCTTAACCGGTTGCGTCCTCGGAAGGCGTACCGTTGACCTCCCAATCCAGAGCATCTCACATAGCCCCGAGGGAAAAGGTGTAGTTTTTATTGGGAGCATCGTTGACAACCGAATTTTCCAAAATAAACCCTCCGACCCATCAATTCCATCAATTGATGGAGATGTGCATTCCTTAACCCCGCAACAGAAAGGTATGATGATTGGCCGCCAACGTGGAGGATTCGGAAATGCGGCGGGAGATGTAGCTTTGCCAGCCAATGACTCAGTCATTTCGCGAACAAGGCAATTACTAGAGGAAGGATTTAAAAAACGAGGCTATTTAATCACCTCAGATTCCAATGCCCTCAACTCTGCAACGGCCATCATCAATCTGTTTTGGGGTTGGTTCACCCCGGGATTTTGGACGATCACCTTTGAAGCTCACGTTAACTGCACAATTACTCCGACGAAGCCTGATGGCGTTTCGCCCATCATCATTCAAGGTTACGGAAGGGTTCAAGGGCAAATCGCCAGTGATGCCAACTGGCAATTGACGTATCATCGAGCCTTTCAGGATTTCCTTTCTAAGCTCGACTCTCAACTGGCCAAAGCGGGCTATTAAACAGTCCACAAGTTTGTCATACGGCCAAGCACTTGAGCTGCTATCTAGCTACTCGGAGTGGGATAATTCTATATTGACAGAGGGCGAGGAAATCTAGAGTGGAGAGAATTGTTGAGCAGCTTGGCGAACAGCCAGAGTAGGATCATCAGTCGCCACCTTCTGAATCTTTTCCTGAAAAATTACATTGTGCGTGCGTCCAAGAATCTGCACAGCACGGATACGCGAATGTGGATCGGCCGACTCCAAAAGCCGTTCGGCAATCGGCGCTAATGTATCATCTGAAATATCTTGATGCACCAACTCATCTAAGGCCCTTTGCAAGGCAACTTCTTGGTACACACGTCCTGAGCTATCCATAAAATGGTCTTGGATACGAATCCCATCTTGAGGAATGACGTCATCAATCGTAGGATACACCACTGCCACAAATTCGCTGACTGCCTGCATAAGCGCGTTTGGTTGTGAACCCACACCTTTAGTCATCCGTTGCAGCATGAAACCCAAAAAAAAGTAATGGGGATGAGTTTCAAATTTCAGCAGGGCATCCAAGTACGGTGCAGGCCCAGAGACGGAATTAGTAGAAGTTTCATGAATCTCCCAGCTTATGGGCTTTGGCATTCCTGCCCCGCGTAATAAAAATGAGGTATTAATGGTCGTCCCCCATAATTCAACACCATATTGTGCCCCGCGCTCTTCTTCATATTGAACCACCAATTGATATTGATGTGGCTTCTTTGGATCATGAATAGCTTGGAATCCTGCAAGAGAAATTTTTTTCAGGATAGAACCTTCGATGTCGTAGAGCAGCCGGCCTCGTTTTTTCCATGTGGAAGCTTGGACGACAACCTGTATGGCTGGTTTCTCTATCAGCGGGAGAACTGATTGTTCCGCAAACACCGAGTTTCCACAGGTAAGTCCCCAAGCGATAATAAGAAACAGTACTGCCGAAAACTTCATGATGAGGCCCTGTGCGTTCATCGTTCCTTGAAACTACTTCCACACCGCCCTCCACAAAGAAGGGAGTCGATTTCGATTATATCAAATTAGGGAGATGAGACTTGGACAATGAGTTCGAGTTCGATAGGAGCATGCAAGGGCAATTCAAACGCTCCTAATGCCAGTCGTGCATGACGGCCTTTTTCTCCAAATACTTCCACAAGAAAATCTGAGGCTCCATTAATAACCGCAGGTTGATCACCAAACCCCTCTGCTGACGCAACATGACCAGTCAGTCGCACAACACGTAGGACGCGAGATAAATCTCCAAGTTCTTGTTGAAGTATTGCCAAGGCATTAATAACAGCGATTTGTGCATTGGCTTTCCCCTCGTCAATCGACAAGTCTCGCCCCACTTTGCCGGGCTGAAGAATTTTTCCGTCTTGAAATGGCAAGACACCACTGACAAAGACCAGGTCTCCCGCCTGGCATGCTGGGACATAAGAACCAACCGGACGTGGCGCTTCAGGCAGTTGCACACTTAACCGCTGTAGGTTTTCTAACGCCGTCACAAAGAAACCTGTTGAAAATAGGATTTAGGAAGAACGCTTGGAGCGAAGCCGGCGTTGATATTTGTCCACCGCTTTATTGTGTTCAGCCAAGGTCGCTGAGAATTTATGACTTCCATCATTCCGTGAGACAAAATACACAAAATTACTAGGGGTTGGATAGAGGGCCGCTTTGATGGAGGCAAGCCCAGGGTTGGCTATCGGACCAGGCGGAAGCCCACGCACCTTGTATGTATTATAGGGACTATTCACCGAGAGATCCGCCTTGCGAATATTGCCGTCAAAATATTCCAATGCATAAATGACGGTAGGGTCACTTTGAAGCGGGATATTTCTTCGCAAACGATTATGAAACACGCCCGAAACCAGCGATCGCTCTTGGGCCAATCCGGTTTCTTTTTCAATGACTGATGCCAATGTAAGCACTTCTTGCAGCGTCATCCCCATCTCTTTAGCTTGGGCTTGCAACTTAGGAGTGACCATTTCATGAAAACGATCAACAAAGGTCCGAACAATAAATTCTGGGGGATTATGGCGGGCGAATCGGTACGTATCGGGAAAGAGATACCCTTCAAGTGACAAAGCTTTGATATTTAAACTGGTAATAAAGGCTTGAGCCCGATTAAGACGAAGAATATCGCGTTTGTCTGCTAAACCCTTTTGATCCAGAATATCCGCGATTTGCACAACATTATAACCTTCCGGAATCGTAACAGAATATTGGTGAACTTCTCCTTTGACAAGCTTGTCCAATAAATCTGTCGGCCGCATACCCGCATGAAGCTCATATTCACCAGGGATTATTTTTCGATCGACTCGTTGGACACGAGCCAATGCCTGAAAAAACCATTCTGGGCCAAGGAGCTCTTTTTGATGCAGCAGACGTGAGACGTGTGTAAATGCAGTGCCGGGAGAAATATCAACAATTTGAACAGGGTGTGATTCGCCGAGAGGCCGGTTAAACTCGAGGAAAACCAAAATACCAAGGAGACTGACGATCCCTGCCAACAGGCCAACCAAGACGAGCTTGCGGAATAATTTCATCTTATTCTCCCTTACCCTCCATCTGATCCTTGTCGGTTCAATATGAGGTAAGTTTGACCGAAAAATAACGGAGCATAATCCCTATTATTCATCATCAACCAAGCTGAGAACTGACATACTCATAGACTTTTTCTAATGCCATATCTAGATTTTCTGGCTGATTGCCTCCGGCTTGAGCCATATCCGGCCGCCCACCACCAGTTCCACCTACAAATTGTGCAATATGCTGAACCATTTTGCCTGCAGGTATCTGCTTGGTCTGATCTTTACTTACAATAACAAGTAAGGCGACATTGTCATCAAGAACAGAACCCAATACCAACAGCCCTGTCGCCACTTTATTCCGTAGTTTATCAGAAAAGGTGCGCAACTCCTGCATGTTCAGGCCATCGATTCGTTGAACAAGAATGGGCACACCATTCACCTCTCGAATGGTCGCTTCTTGACCAACCCCTTGCTGTTCTATAGCTTTTTGTTTGACCTTCTCTAGCGCCCGTTCGGTTTCTTTTAACGTGCTTAATAATTTTCTTGTTTTTTCAACCACTTCTTGTGGACTGGTTTTCAGTAAGCCAGCTAATTCTCTCCACTCACCATCACGTTTTTGTTCGTACTGAACTGCGCCATTGCCCGTTAAAGCTTCAATTCGACGCACGCCTGCTGCCACGCCCCCCTCAGATATCAGACGGAAAAGACCGACATCTCCTGTTTGCTGGCAATGGGTTCCTCCGCACAATTCTTTGCTAAATTCGCCAATTTCCACGACTCGAACTTGATCTCCGTATTTATCACCAAAAAATGCCAACGCTCCTCGACCGATCGCTTCTTGAATACCCATTTCTTCTGATTGGACCACCGTGTTCTGCCGAATTTGCTCATTAACCAAATTTTCAATGTCTTCTAAATGACGCGAGCTCAACCCTCTAAAATGAGAGAAATCAAATCGCAGTCGATTCGGTCCCACCAAAGATCCATGTTGTTTCACATGTGGACCAAGAATTTCCCTCAGTGCCGCATGCATCAAATGCGTAGCCGTATGATTGCGAGCAGCATCGGCCCGTAACTCACTGTTTACATTCGCGGTTACATGATCACCAATGCAGACGCTCCCTTCCATGACTTGTCCTTTATGTAGGAACCAACCCTTGGCTAACTTTGTTGTATCGTGAATCCGAATTCTCGAAGAGGGACCGACAAGAATACCATGATCACCAACCTGTCCTCCCCCTTCAGGATAAAATGGGGTAACATCCAGGAGAAACTCCGCTTCCTCTTCTTGTTGAACTTCTGAAACAACACGGTCATTTTTGACCATAGCTAACACCGTGCCTTGAGCCTGTTGTTGGGCGTAACCCACAAACTGAGTCACCGGAAACGGTTCTATGGCTTTCACCACATCCGTCCGCGAGGCCGTTTGTGTAAACTTGGCATTGCTCCTCGCGCGATCCTGCTGCTCTTTTAAGGCCTGCTGATAACCTTGATGATCCAGCTCTAGACCTTCTTCTTTGGCTGCATCTTCTACCAAATCTAGAGGAAAACCATAGGTATCATAGAGTTTAAAAACCGCTTCTCCCGAAACCTGCGTATTTCCCTGCTCTTTCGTTTCTTTTAAAATTTGATTGAGCAAAGGCGAAGCTTGCTCCAACGTTCCAATAAACCGGCCCTCTTCCCCTTGCACCACCTCAGCAATCGTATCCGTCATTTGTCGTAACTCCGGATAGGTTGTCCCCAATTGAGTGACCACCGTAGGCACTAACTCATATAAAAACTCTCGCTCCATCCCCAGCAAACGTCCATGTCTCGCCGCTCGCCGCATGATTCGTCGTAGGACATAGCCTCGCCCTTCATTGGACGGCAGAACCCCATCGGTAATGAGAAAGGTCATGGCTCGGACATGGTCGGCAATTAC
Organism: uncultured Nitrospirota bacterium; assembly: GCA_937139405.1. Taxonomy (GTDB): domain Bacteria; phylum Nitrospirota; class Nitrospiria; order Nitrospirales; family UBA8639; genus Nitrospira_E. The sequence goes on along the minus strand of CAKZPV010000003.1, from coordinate 81,604 downwards.
CCGCATTGAGCGATCTGAATGAATCGCTTTTCCATATTCCTGGCCAGTGCTCTTGGCAATGCTTTCCAAAAGCGGTCGAAACACATCGCTGTCATAATTGGATGACACACCTTGTGTTACGGCAGCCAGGCGTTCTAACCCCATACCAGTATCGATGCTAGGCTTGGGGAGTGGATTCAACGTGCCAGACGAATCCCGATCAAACTGCATGAAGACTAAATTCCAAATTTCTAAATAACGATCACAATCACACCCAACCGCACAGGTCTCTCGCCCACATCCAAACGCTTCACCTTGATCGATAAGAATTTCCGAACAGGGACCACAGGGACCTGTATCACCCATCTGCCAGAAATTATCTTTTTCATCAAGCCGAGCCAGCCTAGTCTCAGCCACTCCCATGTTTTTATGCCACAGATCATACGCTTCTTGATCATCTCGAAAGACGGTGACCCATAAGCGATCAGCAGGAAGTTCTGCAATCTTTGTGAGAAATTCCCAACCAAAGGCAATCGCGTCTTTTTTGAAATAATCCCCAAAGGAAAAATTTCCCAACATCTCAAAAAACGTATGGTGCCGTCGCGTAAACCCGACATTTTCTAAATCATTATGTTTACCACCAGCCCGCATACATTTTTGTATCGAGACGGCTCGAGCATAAGGCCGGGAGTCTTCGCCTAAGAATATTCGCTTGAATTGATTCATACCCGCATTTGTGAAAAGAAGGGTGGGATCGGCTTGCGGAATGAGCGGCGCGCTGGGCACGGGCGTATGTCCTCGCTCAACAAAGTAATCAAGGAAAGCCTGTCGTAACTCAAGAGACGTGGCAATCATGAAAGGACCATCCGCTTATCTGGGAAGGCTAGAAGAATGACTCCAATATTCCCAGTTATGATTTTGCACTAGTCGTTTTTTTGGAATCAGTTCGAGAGGCAGTTGCAGGCTGATCGTCTTTCGCCTTGGGGATCAAACCAAAACTTTCTCGAATTTGGGTGGCGATCGTTTCGGCAATATCCGGATTACTTTTCAGGAAAGTTTTGACTGCTTCTCGTCCTTGACCTAATCGTTCTTCCTTATAGGAATACCACGCCCCCGCTTTATCGATGATCCGACGATCTACTCCAAGATCCACAAGTTCCCCCACCTTGGAAATCCCTTCGGCAAACATGACATCAAATTCAGCCTGTTTGAAGGGCGGTGCCATCTTATTTTTCACCACCTTGACCCGCACTCGACTACCCATCACATCCTGCCCATCTTTAATGGATTCAATCCGGCGAATATCCAAACGAACCGAAGAATAAAATTTCAAAGCATTGCCACCAGTGGTTGTTTCCGGGTTGCCAAACATCACCCCAATCTTCATTCGAATTTGATTAATAAAAATCAAGGAAGCTTGTGACTTAGAAATAGCACCAGTTAATTTCCGTAAGGCTTGGGACATGAGCCGCGCTTGCAAACCCATATGCGAATCACCCATCTCTCCTTCAATTTCTGCTCGAGGCACAAGCGCCGCCACGGAATCCACGACAATAATATCGAGCGCCCCACTTCGAACCAATGTTTCAGCAATTTCTAACGCCTGCTCACCCGTGTCCGGCTGGGCAATGAGCAAATCATCCGTTTGCACTCCAAGTTTCTTCGCATAGGAAATATCCAAGGCATGCTCGGCATCGATAAAGGCTGCCGCCCCACCAGCTTTTTGAGCTTCCGCTATCGCATGTAAACACAAGGTAGTCTTTCCTGAAGACTCCGGGCCATAAATTTCAATCACCCGTCCTCGCGGTAATCCACCGATCCCTAAGGCCATATCCAACGTCAAAGAACCGGTAGAAATCGCAGGAATATCAGCTGGAATTTCTGCTCCACCTAGCTTCATAATCGCCCCTTTTCCAAATTGCTTTTCAATTTGGGTCAGAGCCAAATCTAAGGCTTGTTTTTTTCCGTCTTTGGCAGTCTCTTTTTGTGAGGCAGTGCGATCAGCCATGATGTTCCTTTGGTTCAATATCAATGAGAAATAGAGTGTGGCTATCTTACCCGACATACCCAAACAGGTAAATGGCTTTCTTCGACCTTCACTTTACTGTTTTAGGGTATTTCCCGATAATAGCACCGTCCCAAGGGGCGTGTAGAAAGCACCTGAGGAATCCAGGTCACTTTGAAAGAGAATAAACCGATCAATAACCAATGTGCCTAACGGTTCCTCACTTTCCAAGACACGATGTTGAAGAAGTGCGGATCCTACCATGGCATTCTCACGTTTAATACGTGCCACAGTAAGATGAGCATGATAGCGTTTCTCTTCAGGAGGAAAACCTAACGGTTCTAATTCTGCCTCAATTCCTAAGACCAACTCCTCTAACGCTTGGGTCTGTCCTGTGAGCCCGACCCATAATATTCTGGGATGTTTGACTTGAGGGAAAACGCCCATGCCCTGAACATCAATTGAAAATTCATTGTGCTTCTTTCCTATTGGCTCAAGAGCAGACAAGAGTTCGGAAATGCGGGACGCCTCCACATAACCCAAAAATTTCAAGGTCAAATGAATCGATTTGGGACGAACCCAATTGATCGGTGGCAGCGTTTTTTTGAGCTGTTGTTGCAGACAGGAAAGTTTCTCTCGGATACAGGCAGACAGTTCTATTGCTAAAAAAACTCTGATCATCAGCATGTACGTTTAGGCTTTGGCTCGAAGTACATAGCGTCGGATCATATTCAGGGCGGATTGAGAAGAGCGAAACTTGATCTCCGCGCGATCGCCCCAAAACTGACAACGTTGTGACTGGCACCCTTTCGGCCCGTCTATTGCCATAAAAACTAGTCCTACGGGTTTCTTGGCTGATCCCCCGCCAGGCCCCGCAATTCCAGTGACACTCACGCCAAGATTGACTCGACTTTTCTCTCGGATTCCCTTCGCCATGGATTCCGCCACCTCTGCACTCACCGCTCCGTATTTACGCAATGTCGTTGGTGAAACTCCCAATAATTCCTGTTTCGCCTTATTGCTATAGGTCACGACGCCACGATCCAAATAAGCGGAACTCCCCGGCACCTCTGTTAAGCGATGAGCAATGAGCCCACCCGTACAAGATTCAGCCAACGCGAGCCTCCATTTATGGGAAGAGCATAATTGTCCGACAATCTCTTCCATTGTTTTTTCGCCTTCAGAAAACAGCCAGGGTTCTAATGCCTTCCGGACTTTTTTAATGAGAAAATCGCCTTCCGGGAAATTCTTGAGCTTAAGGGATTGTGTCAGTTTTTGATTCTTCGCACGCCAACAGGTCAGGGTCACTTTTACACCTTTTGTCGATGCTAACAAACCCAGTGCGATAGCTGAAGATTTCTGGATGAGAGGAGAGACGAGTCGTTGAATATCAGTTTCCGTCAAACCCATGGTATTGAACGCATGTGTCCAGAGGATGGCATTCGCCCTCAGTTTTCTTTTGAGAATAGGCTGAACTTGACATTCCATCATTTCCCGAGCCTCTCGTGGAACACCCGGCACCACAAACACATGGGCTTGTCCCTCCTGCACATAAAACCCTGGAGCGGTTCCTACATGATTGTCTAAGACCTTTGCCCCTCTCGGTATAAGAGCTTGCCGAGCCAACAATGGCGTCACAATCCGACCTCGGCTTTGGATTTGTCTCTTGAGTATTTGCATCGCCTTTCGACGAACAGTTAATGGGCGGCTAAATGTATCCGCGACGGCTTCACGCGTAACATCATCGACAGTAGAGCCAAGCCCTCCGGTCATAACCACCACATTAGCTTGTTTGGCAGACAAGCGAAGAACTGATTGAATATCTCTTAGCTCATCACTGACGGCCACCTTTTTGGCTACTTTCATGCCACAATTCGCCAACATCTCGGCAATGAAAAGAGAATTGCTATCAACTCGCCCTCCATGGAGCAATTCTGACCCAATTGCTACGATTTCTGCACGGAAAGGTTTCATCTGCATCAGCGGCATTTCAATAATTCAAAATCCACATTAATTTCCATCAATTATACTGCAAGCCGTTTTTACCGTTATACGTCGTATTCCTTAAAGAGACCACTACTCATTTTCAGGAATCATCCCCATTTTTTTCTTTAAGATATTGAGTCATAAAGAAAATTGAGGAAGTTCATCACCAATCCCCATTGACAAAATTATAGTGTCGATGGTACTACCTTCAGTTTTAGTTTTAAGTTATTCAAAATACACGGGTTTTTCTTTCTACGGAGGTGCCATTATGGCCGGTGCCGAACAGGCTGCCAAACAACAATTCGTCAATTTTAGTTTTTATCAAGTCGATCCTCTGTGGCGCCGTCTTCCCAAAGAAGAACGAGACAAAGGCAAGCAAGAATTTGTGCGGGCCGTAGAAGAATATACAGGCAAAGTCATTGTGGTTCCCTATACCACCACAGGCATACGAGGCGATTGTGATTTTTTGCTTTGGCGCATTAGTTATGATTTAGAAATGTTCCAAGAGATGAGCTCAAAAATATTGGCCACTGGCTTGGGACAATATCTTACCAACCCCTACTCTTACCTTTCCATGACGAAACGGTCTATTTATGTGGATAACCATATTCACGAAGGACAAGAAAGCCGAAGACTTAAGATTTCTCCAGGCCGCGCCAAATATATTTTTGTCTATCCATTTGAAAAAACCCGAGAATGGTATTTGCTCACAAAAGCAGCTCGTCAGGGAATGATGGATGAACATATTGAAATTGGGCACAAGTACCCTTCCGTTAAGCTCAACACCACCTATTCATTTGGATTGGACGATCAAGAATTTGTGGTGGCGTTTGAAACCGATTCCCCACAAGACTTCTTGGATCTGGTGATGGAATTGCGCTCCACGGAAGGCAGCCGGTACGTTAAACGAGACATTCCTATTTTTACCTGCATTATGAAAAGCATCAAAGAAGTGGTGGATACGCTGGGCGGGTAACTCTTCCTGCCTAATTAAACTTCAATCACCATATTTTCCATATTTAGCACTGGCTATGATTTTCGTAGCCAGTGTTTTTTTTGCCTTTTTTTGAGGAAAAATGACTTTTTTGAAGTACGTCTTCTTGTTCCCTCATTCTCAGTTTTCATCGAATATTTGGCTTATCCGTGAAGGGAATTCTCATCTTTTGACAGCCCTTCAAATGGTGTGGTATCACAAACCCATGATTTCTTGTTAGTTTTTTAAGGATGCCGATGGAAGAAGAACAAAATATTTTATTCGTACGCCGCGAACCAGATGGAGCGGTGACGTTATATGTCGACGAAGATTGGGCAGCTGAACGCGGTGCTAACGTATCCGAACTGGTTAGAGTGCCCGTCCCGAGAGAGCTCTACGCAAGTGGGACTGTCCAGCAACTTCGTGAATATGCCGCCACCTATTTAGAATCAATGGGTGAAACCGAATCGTCATCGTAGAACATTACGCTAGGAATTACTTCATGTCCATTTGCATTGAATTTGAACATATCGAATCGTCTTTAAAATCCCTTCCTGTCCAAAGTCGAGCTATGCTTCAACTCCTGTTGCTGCAATATATTGATGTCACCCAAGAAGAGATTGATTACATGGCCACGGATCAACCCGACTCACGCTTTCTGGCCGGAAAACAACCAAAGGAAAAATCAATTTCTCTCGAAGCCGTGCAAAACGTGACGTCCCGTTCCAATCAATATAAAAGCTATTACCGTCAAAAACGAGAACGACCAGGCATGCACGTAGATTTCCTGAAAGAATCTCTCGTCCTCATGGATCGAAAAATTCGCATGGTCGAACGCATGCTTCTCGAACATTTCACGACGGACGAAGAGACAATGAAGGGTGCTAAAAGCCAAGCCCCGTCGGTTCTTCTCCGGCAGGAGCTCCGCAAATTAGAGCGGGCTTGGGAACATGAGGAAATTCCTCAAAAAGATTATCAGCAACAACGTCTCCTTTTGGAATTTCAAGCCTTGTTACGAAGAAGAGCGATTTTCCGAAGACGAAAAAAGATTTCCGAACAAGAACTCCTCATGGCGGGAACATCGTCACTAAAAGACCATGAAATCGCTCATGTCTGGGGCATCCCCCTCGGCAGCCTTGCTGGAAGAAAAGTGAAAGCCTTAGAACAATTCCTCACTCGTCTCCAAGGATACCAAGAAACACCTTCGCCTTCTAACGGAACAACTCAACCTTTAGATCTATGGCGAGAAACCTTTACTACTTTAGCCAAGCGCCCCATCGAACGATCCCTCGTTGATTATGATGGCTTGGAAAAGACAGAAGAATTATTAATGGGTAAATTAGAGGCTTTCGTGAGTGGAATGATGTCTGAGCCTGAGGAGTCGAAATTCTGGACCAACATTACCAAAGTGAATGATACCGAATTCTCCGGTTCTTGGGCATCCCACGCTCGTTCAATCCTCGCATTTCAACGATTGCATGCTCTGATGAATGATATGGACCTTTCGGACGAGGCACTAGAAGACGAGCTGTCAGCCAAAATTATGCCAAAACAAGCTGATGACCAAATAGCCAATGAAGAGGAAGAAAAACCCGTGGAACTTGGCGAGCAGGGCCTTGGCGTCCTCAATTCCTTTATTGGAGAGCAAGATGATAAGCGACGAGGATAATTATTGAAGACATGGAATTAAATGGCAAACTATAAATAACCGTTGATGCCTCATCATTTTCGAATGATTGACTCCATCACACCATTGGCCCATTCAACACTCTCCCAATACACCGCATTGACACTTCCATGCTCAACGGTTTGATTGCTCTGTTTACCCCATTCCCCCCGCTCATACGCCAAGATTTCTTCTAAAATCGTCCCTAGCACACCCTCGTTCTTGAGTAAGGCATCTAGAATCTCCTGTGCCAGAGGAAGATCTGCTAATAGCTGACGCATTTCACAATCAAAATACGCATCTAATATGGAAAATAATCCGGTCGTAAAACCTGGGCCTGGAGGTAGACCATAGAACGGACAAAGGGCTTCACACATATGTGCTCGAATAAGCGCAACGCGCATCAGCTCGGATGGTTTGTCACCTGTATGGGCCAACGCCAGTAAAGTTGCCCATTGTCGCATTCGTTCGGTCCCAACAAGCCCAATCGCTTGAGAAATGGAATCCACGGATCGAGGCAAGCCAACGGATGCCGAATTGACAAAACGTAACAACTTCACACTCAAAGCCACATCATTTTTGACAAGGTCTTCAAGTTCATGCAGATCAATGGAAGGATCTTGAAGCTTAGCAAGCAGTAACACGACTGCCATGCGATTACCGGAAAGACTCACCCCTTCCAAGATTTGAGGCTTACAAAAAAAATACCCTTGAAAATATTCGAATCCTAGGGCCAGACATTGCTCATACATTCCCTGATCTTCGACCTTCTCTGCCAGCAACCGAACGGGATATTCTTGGAACATCGCGACCTGTTCCTTGAGCTCTTCTTTCGTTAACGCTAAAACATCAACTTTGACAATATCGGCGTGCTCCATTAAGCCACGATGCGATTCCCGCAAAACAAAATCATCTAAAGCAATGAGATAGCCATTTTGTCTAGCCTGAATCAGAGCCTGCAGGACCGTGGGTGTTGGCTCAATGGACTCTAAGACTTCTAGAATCACATTTTTCGCGGGAAGCACTTCATAATGTTGGCTTAAAAAAAAGTTGGCGGTGAGGTTCAAAAAAGCGTAATTGTTACCGGCGATTTGGTCAATGCCCAGCTCTAAAAAAGTATTGACCATTACCCTGGCCGTGGCTTCATCCCCATCCATGATATTGGCGGCATTACCGGTGCCATCTCGATAGAGTAATTCATACCCAAAGACTTCCATGTCACGATCAAAAATGGCCTGCCTGCCAACTAGAGCAGATTGTTTTAACAATGTTGTAGCAGTATCAGTCATAATGATTGAGAAACAAGAAAAAGAAGATCCATTTAAATAAACTAGAGAGTTTTCAGAAAAGGAATTGTCTGATGTTCTCGACCTATGGTATAGATTCCCCGCACAAGTTTTTTGTCGATACGCTCAAAAAGCTTATTGAAGACATATTGGCGGTGTAGCTCAGGTGGTAGAGCAGCGGACTCATAAGCCGCGGGCCGGGGGTTCGAGACCCTCCACCGCCACCATTCTTTCTCAATTCATTTATCTTTTTCTTCTTCCCTTACAGACTTTTCAGCGTCCACGAACTGAGTTTTCCTAACAGGAAAATGTGTAATTTTTATAGGAGAAGAAAAGCACAGTATTCCGATAATTAGTGATGTAACTCATTTTTTGTCCCAAGTACAGTTCGTCTAGCTCTCATGAGCATACGGCAACGTTCTCACTGGGAGCCTTAGAAGACGAAAGCGGCTCTATGCTCCCTAAGGTTTCTCTTTTTCGGGGAACTTCAATCAGAATGGTTGTCCCCTTATTGGGTTGACTCTGAACCTTCAACCTAGCCTCAATTTCTTTCGCTCGAAGGGCCATGTTCCCCAACCCATGCCCCTGAGCCCCGACAAGATCAAATTCAAATCCTTTTCCATTATCAGAAACCTCAAATATGATTTGTGTTTCCAAAACCTTTACGAGGACTTTGCCTGCTTTTGCTTGAGAATATTGGACGCTGTTTTGAATGGCTTCACGCAAAATATGCAATAATTCTGCTCCCTGGTCATAGGAAATTGAGTCCTCTATGACCGGATCAACCTGAACCACAATTGGGAAAGAGCCTCCTTTACTTAGGTCTTCAACAAGCGTTTTGAGGGCAATCTCAAATTTACTCCCCAATAATACTCCTGCTTTAAGATCTTCCAGAAATACCCGAAGCATTGTCGCCATCTCTGCAATTTGTTCAATAATAAAGTTTGTGGGCTTTCCAACTTCCATGGCCATTTGAACTTGTCTTAATGTCCGAGCAATCCGATCATGAAATTGGCAAATAATGACATTGCGTTCATCAATGACCTCCAAGAGCTCTTTATTGCGTTGTAATATTTTCAGAAAAGGAGACAACATTATAATTCCAGCAAACATTAAGCCTGCCACAAGCAAGCCTAGGATTTCTTTCAACACATTCAATATCGGTGGAGTAAGATCAAAATACTGCAGATATAGACTATAGGTCTGTTGCATCGCTAGAAAACTGACAGCCAAGCCCAAGAGATTCCATGCCCACGGCTTTTCGGTTTCCCGCATTCGCTGGATCAGTACCAGAACCGTCCCCCAATGAAAGAGACAGGTGCCGCCCAATACCCACAACGCCATTGATGCGATATCCACCCAGGACTCCCTTTACGCGATCCCATCAATTTGAATCAAAAAGCATCAAAAAACAACTTCTATATCAAAGACTCTGCATATTGTTTCACTTGTCGGATATTTCGATCATCATCTTAAGATTCATCAGATAAGAAGATCCAAAAACATATTGATACTCTTCCTCCCTTCACTACGTCTAACGCCTGTAAATTTTCGCGTCTGACAAAGCAAGTAAATTTCCTGTAATTCAAAGCATTTCCTGCTCTCCATTTGAGGTATTTACTGTTTTGTCTGGCCTCCATCACACTGCTCCAAACATGTAGGAGGCTTCATGCGATTCGCTATTATTTTGGCATTTGGTATATTTCTCTGGGCTGGAACTATTTCTATCAAATACCCTCAGACACCTTCCACAGTCACGGCATCAGCTAAAAAAACCTGTTCAGGAAAATCTGATGGTGAACACCTACTGACCTATCTCAAGATAGGAACAATTACGAGCATCCAGGATAATGGCCATATCTTGACTATTGGCCTCTCCCCACAATGGTCACACCTTCCGTCCAGCATGAAACAGCAAACATACGCTGCTGTATCCTGCTATGCAAAATCACAACATCGCCCATTTCAGTTTCTTGTAGCCCAACAAACTTAGAAATTTTGAAATTTTCTGCCCTGGTTGGAATTCTTACGCGGAAGCTTGAGCGTCCTGAAGGGACTCTTGATAGTACTCATGTAAAATATCGGCTCTATTCTCATCGATAAGAACCAACTGACGTTGATCAAACGTATTTGCCCAATAGAAATACTGAAATGTGTCGGTTGTTCCAACTTCCATATGCATTTCTTTCCCCTGGCCATTCGCATATGTTGATTCCTGTTGAATCACTTTTTGGGGAAGCGCCCAGTAAATGTTTTGCGCAGAAGGAAAATGATTTTCATAACCTGGGGTAGAATCACTTTGAGGATCATCACGCATGGTACCCCAAAAGCTTTGAAGAAAGTCCTCAAATTCTGAATTCACAAGATCTCTGGCTTTCTCAAATATTTGAAGAATAAAATCCTTGTCCTTTGGACTCCCAAGTATCAATCCTCGAAAGCCCGAATCAGTCTCACACACCCCCCATGCCAGTGCTTGTTCCCACAAACCAATCTGAAATACCCAGGGCCCTAAAGTGCGGTGTTCTCCACGCGCTATTTCCTGAGGCTGGCTGCAGCCCAATGCTCTCCCCATTCGCTCAGCCACATCCCCCATACATCGATACAAGGTTTCTCCATTTCTATGACACGCGGCTTCACTCCATAAATGGAATACAGGACCTGAAGAGCGAGAGACTTCATACAAAGGCCCATCAATTCTCGCTTCACCCAATTCATGATAAGTACAGGAAATTGGATCGCTAACAAGGGATAGACTCCTCCGACTCAACGCCCGTTGAAACAAGATCTGTCGCCCTAGATTCCATGTTTTTTCAAAACAGATCAATCGTCCGTCGAAAGACAACATTCTCAGCAAGAAATCCAAACGTCTATCGAGGCCTACCCGAGCTTCAATTTCTTCTTGTTGGAAGGAATCTTTAGTTCGCTCGAAGGTTTTCCAGTTGAGGCTCGGCAAACCTGGCTCTCGTTCGGATTGAAACAACACTTGGGTCGAAAGAATACAATCAAACATCTCACCAAGGGGAAATTCTAAGTTCTGAATCACACGGAATTGTACATTAGAAAGATGTCGTTTCCTTGCTTCCTCTTGAGCGATTTCAATTGACCGGGCAGATCGATCCATTCCCACAAATTGCACATCAGGATGTTGTTGTGCAAAAAAACAAGTCAGAATCCCAACACCACATCCAAAATCTAAAACATGCTTTGCCAACGAAAGTCGTGGAGAGATGAGTAATCCGATTTGGAGAAAATAGTCGAAACGTTGGGAATAGAGGACAGAAAGAAGAGGAGGCTTAGCTAGTAAGTCATAGAATTGAATGTCAGCTTGTTCATTGGCACCTCCTTGTCGGAGTTCGACCAAGGTCTGCAGCTCAAGTAAATTTTGCGGAGACAACTCTGTGCGTTGCCATTCATAGTACGAAGGTTCGTCATGAAACTCTCGCAACCCCCATGACTGCAAGTAGCGGATGAGTATAGCATTTGAATCCTGGCGAGATATCCCTCCCATCATCTATCGCTAGTGTGTTCAACTAAATCGATTCAGATCAGCCTAGGAACATTCTTTAAAATTTTGAAGACAACATCATGGCATCTTCATATGCTTGCGGAACCGGATGAGGCTGCTGAAGTTGTCCCGTGCCAAGTACCATATACTTTTCCATCGTGAGCTTCGCAAGCGTTAGAGGCCCTCGGGCATGAAGACGTCGACTATTTGTGCCAAGTTCAGGCCCTAAACCGAATTGCTCGCCACCATGAAGCCGGGTTGACGCATTAATCAGGACTGCGCTCGAATCCACCTCTCTAGCGAATTGCATGGCAAAATCATAATCTCTTGTCACAATGGTGTCGGTATGCCCGGGAGAATATTTGGCGATATGGTCTAAGGCTTCTTGTCGATCGTTCACCACTTTAATATTCATGGCCAGCGACTGAAATTTTTTATCCCAATCGGCCTCTTCTGCGTCTTTTATCCCTAAATGCCCTGTCATCTCCAATACACCCAGCATCGATACCGTTTTTGGACACCCATTTAACACGACACGATATTCCTGAAGCAGTCGTCGTGTGAGCCCAGGTAAAATATGCCGTGAGACATCACGATGCACAAGAACAGTGTCCATGGCATTCGCCGCCGTAGGAGACTGCACTTTTGCATTCACCACAATCGTCTGAGCAAGCGGAATGTCGGCCCTCTGATCCACATACACGTGACACAACCCACCATCAAACCCTATCACTGGAACTCGGGAATGTTCCACAATGCCATTACGCAAGCTTGCCCTTCCACGCGGAATGACCGCTTGTACATATTGAGGCTGGCGCGCCAATTCCAAGGCGGCCTCAGGAGCCGCTCGATCAATAAAAACCAACGCGTCTTCAGGTACACCCTGCTCTACCGCTACGTCCTTAAGACAACGGAACAAAGTCCCATTTGTCTGCAACCACTCAGGGCCCCCTCGATAGATGCAGACATTATTCGTTTTCACGCACATCCCCAACGACTCAACCATCATCAATGGTCCCATGTCTGAAATCACACCTAACACGCCAATGGGAGCTCGAACCGTATGGACATGCATACCATCTGGCGTCATCCAGGCCTGGCTCATTTCCCCAATTGGATCCGGATACACGAGAAAGTCCAACAATGTCTCGACCATATGTTGAACGTCATCTTCAGTAATACGAATACGTTCAGCAGCTAGTCGATGAGCCTGTTGCCCCTCATCTCTTGGAATGTTATCAAGATCTCGTTCATTGGCCTCAAGAATATCGGATGTTTGAGCTTCTAATGCATCCGCCATGGCCTGTAGCGCGTGATTTTTCTTTTCTGAAGATAAACAAGCCATAGGACGAGCAACAACCTTCGCTTGCTTTAATAAACCTTGCACGTAGAGCTTTACCGGAATCTCAACCATATTTCTGCACTCCTTTATCATCACAGAAAAAAATCACGAAAACCGCATTGACTATAGCCATGAGGTCTCATAGAGTCAAAAGACTGGGAGGCATGGAAATATGCCGATTTCTCAAGAGATTTTCTTCTGGCAACATGCAAGAAGTCTCTCCAGATGAAAAGCAGTCGCAATAAACTTGAATTGGTTTTTTCACCTATGCTAAAGTTGGTTGGTTTAGCAGTATCCCATTAAAAGTACCTATGATTTCATGAATGACTCTTCACTTGGAATAACCTGCCTGACTAGACAATCTTGCCTCATTGTCTCCTGCCGGTCCCATTTGAACCAACAAATTCAATCAATAGTTTCAACAAAGACTACAGTTTGGTGTTAATCCATATTTTCCTGAAAGGGGGTGGGAAGGTCCGCTATGGTCACGATTAAATCGTTATTGGAAGCTGGGGTTCACTTTGGGCATCAAACAAATCGATGGAACCCAAAGATGAAGCGCTATATTTTTGGTGAAAAAAATGGCATCTATATCATTGACTTACAAATTACCTTGCAATGTTTTCAGAAAGCCTACGAATTTACACGAGACTCTGTGGCTGCAGGTGAATCCGTTTTGTTTGTGGGAACAAAACGACAAGCTATGAGTATTGTGCAAGAAGAAGCTGACCGTTGTGGGATGTTTTTTGTGAACCAACGATGGTTGGGAGGTATGCTTACCAATTTCCAAACACTTCGAAGGAGTATAGCTCAACTCAAAAAACTTGAAGCGGCGGAAACAGATGGCACCTACGAGCGGCTTAAGAAAAAAGAAATTGTGAAGATGAAAAAGGAACAAGCCAAATTAGAAAAATACCTTAGCGGCATTAAAGGAATGAAAGATATTCCAGGCTGCATTTATATCTTGGACACCCGCATTCAGCATATCACCGTCAAAGAGGCCAATCGATTGGGTATCCCGGTCATTGCCCTCGTCGATACAAACTGTGATCCTGAAGGCGTCGATTTTCCCATTCCTGGCAATGATGATGCGATTCGGTCCCTGAAATTGTTTACAGCCCAGATTGCTGATGCTTGCATTGAAGGAGTCGAGCTACGCCAAAAACGGCAAGATTCTTCAGCAAATGGCGAAGGTGTGCTTTCTTCCCAATCACCTGGAGCAGGACCTTCCGAGATAAAGGCCTCAGAGAATCCACAACCTGCCTAAAGATTGTGCGGCTATCGTTTTATCATCCATCAACATTATTTGAGTAGGAGAGTACGCGTATGTCTAGCTTGAGCGCCTTGGTCAAAGAGTTGCGAGGAAAAACCGGGGCAGGAATTCTTGATTGTCAAAAAGCCTTGCAAGAGACAGGAAGTGATGTTGAAAAAGCCATTGATTTATTGCGTCAAAAGGGTCTAGCCGCAGCCCAAAAAAAATCTGGGCGTGAAACCAAAGAAGGGCTCATCTCTTCATATATCCATGCCGGTTCAAAAATTGGCGTACTCCTGGAAGTGAATTGTGAAACAGATTTTGTCGCTAGAAATGAGGAATTTCAGGCCTTTGTCAAGGAAGTTGCTTTGCAAATTGCCGCATCACAACCAGCTTTTGTCAAGCGAGAGGACATTCCCGAGGATTTGATCCAACGGGAAAAAAATGTGTATCTGGGACAAGTGAAAGAATCCGGAAAACCTGAAGCTGCCTGGGAAAAAATCGTGAACGGCAAACTCGAAAAATTCTATCAAGAGCAATGCTTACTTGAACAAGGCTTCATCAAAGACCCAAAAGTGTCTATTCAAGATTTGGTTTCTCAAAAAATTGCTAAATTAGGTGAAAATATTTCGATTAGCCGTTTTATCCGCTATCAACTTGGCCAAGACTAATGTCTCTCAAATACCGCCGCATCCTCTTGAAAATAAGTGGAGAAATGTTGGCCGGCGAGCAAGAATACGGAATCCAACCTTCTGTCTTAGAGAAACTTGCCAGTGAAATAGCTGACATCCTCACCATGAAGGTCGAAGTGGCTATTGTCATTGGTGGTGGAAATATTTTTCGGGGGTTGGCTGCCAGTGCATCCGGTATGGAGCGTGCCTCAGCGGACTATATGGGCATGCTCGCTACCATGCTCAATGCTCTGGCACTACAAAACGCCTTAGAAAAATGTGACATTCCAACCCGAGTGCTGTCCGCCATTGAAATGAAGCAATTATCGGAAGGCTATATACGTCGTCGGGCAATTCGTCACCTTGAAAAAAACCGTGTGGTCATTTTTGCTGCAGGAACTGGCAACCCCTACTTTACGACAGACACGGCTGCAGCGCTTCGCGCCATGGAAATTGGTGCCGATGTGATTATGAAAGGGACCAAAGTCGATGGCATCTACGATGCCGATCCGGTCACGACTCCAACAGCCAAGCGCTTCACGGAATTGCCTTTCTTGTCGGTCCTGAATAAAAGCCTGAAAGTCATGGATGCCACGGCCATTACACTTTGCATGGATAACGACCTACCTATCATTGTGTTTGATCTGACAACATCAGGCAACGTCCGAAAAATCTTGGAAGGCGAACCAATCGGCACTATTGTTTCAAAAAACGCCCGCATCAACGAATAGAGGGACCGATCATGAGTGATCCAACCATTCAAAAAGTCAATCAACAGATGGACGGTGCGATTGAGCATCTCAAAAGAGAATTTACCGGCCTCCGAACAGGACGTGCGTCCCTAGGTCTTCTCGATCACATCAAGATAGACTACTATGGAACTCTCACACCCTTAAAACAAGTGGCAAATTTAGGTATTCCCGAAAGCCGTTTAATCACGATCCAGCCGTGGGACGTCTCACATATTCGAGAAATCGAACGCGCCATTATCAGTTCAGAGCTGGGGCTCACCCCATCAAATGATGGCAAACTCATCCGACTTCCCATTCCACCCCTTAGTGAAGAACGACGAAAAGATCTTGTCAAGCTCAGTAAGAAATATGGGGAGGAAACCAAAATTCAAATTCGAGGATTCCGGCGAGACGGCAATGAGGAACTCAAACGACGTCAAAAGGACAGCTCGATTACTGAAGATGATCTTCGGCACTTAGAAAGTGAGAATCAAAAACTCACTGATAAATTTATTCATATTGTAGATGAGCTCATCAAGAAAAAAGAGGAGGAAATACTCGCAATCTGAGAATTAACCTGTGACTGTTTCTCCAAACTCTCCATCCCTAAACTCTATTGTGCCTCAGCCTCCACTCACTGTTTGTATTAACTTACAGACCCTAAAAACCAACTTTCGACGCATTCGTCAATTCGTTCCTTCGACGACGAAAATTCTTCCGATTATTAAAGCTGATGCCTACGGTCACGGAGCCGTTCCTGTCGCACAAGCTTTAGCACCGTTAGACATCTTTGGATTTGGTGTCGCCTCCGTACCAGAAGGCATTCGACTACGAGAACAGCACATTCATACTCCCATAATCATTACGGGACCGCTTTTAAATGATCATATTCGAGACATCATTCACTATAATTTAACTCCAGTCATCTCTCATCCTGACATATTACACATACTCCTCACTCAACTCTCTGCGGCAAAAGAACCTTTTCCCATTCATATCAAGATCGACACGGGGTTACACAGATTGGGCTTTGATGCCAAGGAAGCGCTCGCATTAATCCCTTCCCTTGTATCATCAGCTACTGCGGTAAGCCTGCAAGGCGTCTTAACGCATTTCGCCGATGCCGACAACCTTGATCCAAGCTTCACAAACCAACAGCTTCAACAGTTTCAAATATGTATCCGGCGACTCCAAGAACAAGGTCTCCAGATCCCCCTTTATCATATGGCCAATAGCGCAGGAATTCTTTTTCATCCAGCGTCTCATTTAGGAATGGTTCGCCCAGGCATCATGCTCTATGGTTATCTCCCTGGGTATGACATTGACCCTCCTCCATTTCAACTTCAACCCGTCATGGAAGCCAAAACCTATATTGCACATCTCCGTTCACTCGAACCTGGCGAAGTCGTGGGATACAATGCGCTCTTTCGCACAAGACGCCTATCACAAATTGCTGTCTTGCCAGTAGGGTATACCCATGGATTCCCTCGACACCTCACCGGCACCGGCCATGTCCTCATCCACGGTACCCCAGCACCCATCATTGGCAAGATTTGTATGGATATGATGATGGTGGACGTCACAGACATTCCAAGCCCAGCAATCGGAGAAGAAGTGGTATTATTGGGAAAACAGGGAGAGAATGAAATTACGGCACAAGATTATGCAGGCTGGCTAGATACAATCCCATATGAAATCCTCTGCGGAATAGGGGGAAAAGCCACGCGAACTTACATCTCAACGAAGTAGGTTCATTCCTTTAAATAAAAATCCAATAGGCGAATGCTTGCTTAGGAGGAAGTTTTCAAGGTTCGGTTTAACTGTCTTTCGACGCTTGCTACTTTTCCAGCCAGACGATCTTTATGCCCTTGCCGATAATCCACTTTCATCACACAAGAAATGCGAGGACAATCTTCCTTCATCCGTTCGTAACATTGCTTGACCACACCCAACACATCATCCCATTCACCTTCTAACACGGTACCCATAGGATTCAACCGATAATCAACTCCACTTTTATCTATGATGTCCAGTGAACGGGAAACATATTCACTGACACTCTCCCCTTTGCCTAAAGGAGACATACTAAATTCCAGTAAAACCATCAGACACCCTCCTTTCCAACTTGATCCATCTCAGGCTCTTCAGACAATTTCCAGGAATTAGGATATTGAAGCGTTGCCGTCAATGCGAAGCCATCTACTGCGTCAAGTAATCGTTCACGACGACGGCGAGCACTGACCTCGGTCTTTTTCAATTCGTCACGCAAGGCCCCCAACCAATCCAAAAATTGATCAAACTCTTCATCAAAAACCGACTCAAGGTTTTCACGAAGAACCCGAGCTAAGACTGGAGCGGTCCCACTAGTACCAATCGCCATGCGTAAAGGACCACGTTTAACCAACGCAGGCATGAGAAGGGTAGAATACTCGGTTTGGTCCATCGACCAAACTAAAAAGCGTTCAGTTTTAGCCAATTCATACAAGGATTTGGCCAACGCCAAATCATCCTTTAAGACATTTAGAACTAACACGCAATCCTGAGCATCTGTCGAACGAAAATTACGTCCACGGTGAATAATTTTCCCTGAGGCTGTGAGTTTTCGCAAATCCACATGCAAGGTCGGATGCACCACCGTAATTTTCGCCCCAGCCTCTAACAGACGAGTAATTTTCTCAACCGCTTCCTCATCCCCTCCTATCACCAAACATTGACGACCATCTATATCTAAGGTCGCTTGAAAACCCGCATTGTGATTCATAAAAAATCCTCCTTCACAAACCAAGTATCATACCCAAGACGTAGTCGAGAAGAAAATATAAAATTCTTCCTTTCTCGTGGTTTCTCTAAAAATGACAACGGTAAAATTCACACAAATCCTAAGACAGGACCAAAATAGGAAAATTTGCTGAAAAGGGTCGAAATGTTAGAGGAAGGAAGATCGAACGAACAATCGGCAATCAACCAACAATTTGCTGCAAACCTTCTGAACTTTGCACACCCAATGCTTCATAAATCTTGAGTGTCGCTTTGGATTTATTCAGAGTATAAAAATGGATGCCTTTCACCTTATTATCGATCAGATCTCTTACCTGTTCCGTAGCCCAATGAATACCCACATGTTCAGCAGCCTTATCATTTTCCGCTCGGTCCATCGCACGCAAAAGCTTGGCTGGGAATCGAGCTCCCAAGGCCAATTCCGACATACGCGCCATGCCTTTTCGTGAAGCAATGGGCATAATTCCCGCAATAATCGGAACCTTGATACCCGCAACTTCACAACGCTCGCAAAAATCAAAATAGTCCCGATTATCAAAAAACAGCTGCGTACAAATATAATCGGCCCCTGCATCGACCTTACGTTTCAAGTGATCCATTTCAACCAAGCGATTCGGTGTTCCAGGATGCCCCTCGGGAAACCCAGCAACCCCAACACCCATTGTGGGAAATTTTTGTTTGATAAACAGCACTAAGTCAGAGGCAAATGGGAAGCCCTCCTTGGGGATCTCGACATTTGTGGAACCCTGAGGTGGGTCTCCACGCAAGGCCATAATATTATGAATACCATTCTCCTGATACTTCGTTAATATTTGGTGAATCTCTTCTCGCACGGACCCCACACAGGTCAAATGAGACACAATGGTCAAATCGGTTTCCCGTTGGAGTTTCACCACTAAATCATGCGTGCGTTCGCGAGTCGTTCCCCCCGCTCCATATGTCACGCTCACATAGGCCGGTTTTAATGGCATCAACGCAGAAATAGACTCGAAGAGTTCCTCGGAGGCTCGCTCGGTTTTAGGAGGGAAAAATTCAAAGCTAATAACGGGGTTATGATGCCTCAAGACTTCTGATATATGCATATCCATACCTTAGTGGTCTCCTCACGGTTTGTCTAGTTGTGAAGTCGGCAATGTCGCATGAAAAATCAAGGTTGCAGGCCACACACACCAACGGACAAGTATAGCTCCAAGCAAAGTCAGCAACATGAACACCGACAAGACATGCCATCCTGATAACTCCGCCATGGCAAACGGAATATTTTGAGAAAACAGAGTGGCTCCAAATGCTTCATACCGAACAATACCCATCATAACAAGTGTAATAGCCACATTCCCAAGTCCACCCCATACCAACCCTTTTACGTACGGAGCCATGAACGAAGCATTTAATAAGACCAAAGCGAATAAAGCCGCAGTTAGACTCACAAAAAAAATGAGGGAGGTCAAACTGGTTCCCTCAATCAGAGCCGTTTGAGGTCGACTCTGTAATAGAAGAAATAACCAAGGCCCAATCAGCATTTGAGGAACCAATCCAGATAATATCCAGCCCATCCCATATCGAATAAGAGTTGGAGAGCTTCTCCTTAATTCAGGGGGATTTGGACCTTGACTGGACCCTGGTGTGAGCGTGCCAAGTATCCCCAATCCCGCAACGACCATCCCTCCGGTCACCATGGCTGAAAAAAGAAGATGAAAACTCTTTGGAATGAGTCGCGACCATTCCCATGGTACGTAACCTCCGAGCATCCATCCACCAGATACCTGCGCCATATTCGCCATCAGATCCCATCGCAGAATCCAGAAAAAGGCCACCCCTAAGAAGAAAATCACCACACCAACCATAAGCATGCCACTCGGGATCCATCGTTGGCGGACTTGCTGCTGAAGGCGCCAAAGGATGACCAACCCTATCAAATAGCCACATATTTCCTCATAACTCCATGGTCCATCAGCGAGATGTTTCTCGGGAAGAGTAAAGCCCAATACCCAAGGAACGACGATACCCACGACAATCGAGATGACCGTCAGCGCCGCCGTCAATCGATAGGCTAGTAAACAAAGAAACTGACTCAGCCCATGATCCTGTGTTTCACCCACCAAGCGTTGAAAGAAGAAGGTTCCCAAACAAAGGATCGATAATCCTAAGGGCAAAAGTAGCCGCCAAACATCCAGCACGCAAAACAATAAGAATCCATCAAGCATAAGAAATATTCAACCAAGGATTAAAGAAATATTTTGCATATTTGAGTGTCACTAATTTCCCCTGCAATTCAACTCCAAGACGGATGCGAAATTTAAAAAATCCATGGCTTCTCAATTCTAGATTTCAGCTCTTCAGTTGGTAAAATTTTTCACTATTATTGTGCATTGACCAAAATCATGTCATACAGTCTAATAAGTGTCATACCACATGTCGCATGGGAGTGGGTAATAGAAGAGATACTGAATAACACATCAGAGTTGGTTAATCGATACGAACTCAGCATGCTTTTGCTCATTCTGATTACGATCATCATACGAATTGAAATTTATTACAGCCTTCTTCAGAACACCGACCTTCCTGCGGAAAGTCCGCGATGATAGGGCGTTACCATGCGAAATATTTTGCTCGTCATTTTCATTCTTGGAATTCGCTTCATTCCGGCTCCAAAATCGAACCATTTGCCGTTTCGATATTGGCGGTCACCCTAGCCTTAGTGTTGGCCAAAAAAAATCAAAACCTGTATTAGCAACTCCATTGCGGATGCCCACCCAAGCCTATAGCTTCGGTGACCGCGTTGAAGTCCGAGGCATTCGAGAAAATATGCTCGTCCACAATGCATTGGCAACCACTATTTTAGAAATTGGACCAGGCCAAGCATTACATCAATACCCCCGGCATGCGATGATCGCGCCAACTCCGCTGAGTCTTCCACAACATACAATAAGCAAGGAGACCTTCACCAAAAAATTCCATGTTCACATCATCATGGTTCCATTCAGCATAGACGACAATTGGAAACTCGCAGCACAATTACTAGCAGACGCCGAGAGTGAAGAAGTCACACTATACATTGCAGAAGCCCCTATTTACCTATAATAACTAGAAGGAAAGCTTAGTTGAATGCCACAACCGTAGAACCGCGTGTCACAGATCAACTCCCTGAAACAGACCGAATTGATCTTTTGCTTCGCATACCCCTGCCCGCGCAGTTTCCTTCGCGCGTGGACAAGCCATTCTCAAAAAATTACCTACCCATTTTTAGTTTGCGCCGCTGTATGTTTTGACAACACCCCAGGCTTTTCCCCAAGCCTCTCCTGTCAGCAACCCTACTTTTCCCTCTCAATCAAAGAAAGAAGCAGGGTGAACATATCCGTAAATATTAATCAGAAGACATCCACTAAATTTTAGGTTATACTAATCGGCCCAATCCTCTAGTCAATTTCATCTCCGGATAGGAAAATGGATAAACATTTACAAAGTTCCTTAACAAGGCTATTGACAATTTTTTTTGCTGTTTGGGTTCTCAGTTGGGGATTAGCTAGCAGTATTGCCTCCGCCGACTCGCCTGAAAAAATAACTATTGGATGGCTTGAAACGGTACAGATTGTTCCAGAAAATTTTCAACTTGCTGCAAAAATTGATACTGGAGCAGACAATTCATCTCTCAGCATCACCAACCCAACTGAGTTTCAAAAGGAAGAGCAATCCTGGATTCGTTTTACAATTCCACTAGGAGAAGAGCAAGCTATTACATTGGAAAGACCTATTAAACGCTATACTCGAATCAAGCGGAAAGGTGCAGCGAGCCTTAAAAGAACTATTGTTCTCATGGACTTGTGCGTAGGCACCTTGTTCAAAGAAGATGTGCCGGTCAATTTGGCAGACCGCACAGGATTTAAATTTCCCATGCTGATTGGTCGTAGTTTCTTGAAAGGTTCAGCCATTGTCGATTCAGATCTCACCCTGACCCAATCGTCAATCTGTGAAGCAGCACCGGAATGAAAAAACGTCATCTCTATATCCTCGCCTTAAGCCTCACCTTGCTTGGATTGGGGCTGTTTGCTTATAAAGCCTTCGTCCTCAAATTTCCTCTCGTTGAAGACACCTCTGCTCTGATTTGGAACCTCGAAGTACATGCCACGTTTAAGGCCAAGGACAAACCTATTAAGGTAGGAATCTATATCCCTCGAAACACCCCTGAATATGCAATTTTAGATGAAAATTTTATTTCTCAGGGGTTTGGGCTCGCAACCACAACACCGGATGAAGGAAACCGACGAGCGATCTGGTCAATCCGAAAAGCCAATGGGAAGCAATCTCTCTACTACCGAGCAATCATTCGTCGCATGCCCACGGACCATGTCCCAGGCAAACCCAAAAATGCGCCACTCACCAAACCCACACTTGAAAGCCCCCTACTGGAAGCCGCACAGGCCCTTGCTGAAGACCTCCTCTCAAAATCTGCCGATACCGAAACTTTTGTTCAGGCTCTCATTAAACGAATTCACGACCCTAGCCCGTCTGAAACCATATCCGTTCTCATAGGAAACAACCCTTCCCTAGAAACCAAGCTCAACACCGTCGTCGAAGTCCTTAAAGCATCGAGACTTCCAGCACGGGTGATCCATGGGATTCGCATTCCTACGGAACCGCGTTCCGTCCAGTGGGAAATGTGGTTTCAAATCTATGAGAACAATTCATGGCGTTCATTTGATCCCCTTACGGGTACACCAGAAATTTCAGGAGACTATGTTGAATGGTGGCATGGAACCAAACCATTTTTTAAAGTCAACGGTATCAAAAAATTCGAATATACGGTTTCAGTCGCACCTAATCAGGAGGAAGCCATTCAAGCGGCACTCCTTTCAACCAAGTTAGCCATTCCCAAGCTTTTAGATTTCTCTCTATTTAACTTACCCTTACAAACTCAAGCCGTCTATCGAATTTTGCTCATGGTCCCACTTGGTGCATTGTTATTGCTTATCCTTCGAAACATTATTGGCATTAAAACCTTCGGGACATTTATGCCTATTCTCATGGCCCTAGCCTTCCGAGAAACCCAACTTCTATGGGGCATCATCTTATTTAGCCTAGTCGTCAGTCTTGGCCTGGGCGTTCGTTTTTACTTGGAGCAACTGAAGCTTTTACTCGTTCCTCGTTTGGCATCCCTCCTTATTGTTGTGGTCCTTTTAATGGCGTTCCTCAGTATTCTCAGTTTTCAATTAGGCTTTGAACGCGGATTGTCTGTGGCCTTATTCCCCATGGTGATTATTACCATGACAATAGAACGTATGTGCATTGTTTGGGATGAGCGAGGAGCCAGTGAATCTCTGCAGCAAGGCATTGGAAGCCTTGTGGTTGCGGTGCTGACGTATTTGACGATGTCTATTCCTTATGTCGAACACCTTCTTTTTGTATTCCCGGAACTTTTATTGGTTTTGTTAGCCGGCACCTTGCTTATGGGTCGCTATTCAGGCTTTCGACTCTTGGAATTGCGTAGGTTTAAAGCTTTGGCACCATCGTAAAACAATTGGCCCCCCTTCATGTTTGCAATCGCGAAAAAACTCGCCAAGGCTGGCGTCCTCAGTTTGAACTGCCGAAACGCAGAATATACCTTATGGCATAACTCCCGCCATTTATATCCGTTGGTTGACGACAAATTAACGACGAAATTATTAGCGGAGAAAGCCGGTATGGCCGTCCCACCGCTATACGGCGTGATTGAAATTGAGCATCAGGTACGAGGACTGTCCGCTCTTCTGAAACCCTATGAAGATTTTGTCGTAAAACCCGCACAGGGAAGCGGAGGAGATGGCATCGTGGTCATCACAGGTCGTCGAGGTGAACGATACCGCAAAGCGAATGGTCAATTTATCACCCAAGAGGACCTGGATCACCATGCTTCTAATGCCCTAAGTGGACTCTATAGTTTAGGTGGACATCCTGATAAGGTCCTCATTGAATACCGCGTGCTATTTGATCCAGTATTCGAAGCCATCAGCTTTCAAGGCGTACCAGATGTGAGAATCATTGTGTTTTTGGGTGTCCCTGCGATGGCCATGGTAAGACTTCCTACTCGAATGTCTGATGGAAAAGCCAATTTACACCAGGGAGCCATTGGCGCCGGCATTAATCTCCGCACCGGGAAAACTTTGAGCGGTGTGTGGAAGAATGAAATTATCACCGAGCATCCCGACACGGAAAAATCGATTACCAACGTGCAGATTCCGGGATGGGACACCTTGTTAGACTTAGCCGCTCGCTCGTATGAGTTAACAGGATTGGGCTATCAAGGCGTCGATCTCGTCTTGGATAGGGATAAAGGACCACTCATTCTTGAATTGAATGCTCGCCCCGGCCTTAATATTCAAATTGCCAACCGTGCCGGATTATTAACCCGTCTCCAATTAATTGAACACCATGCCTCAAACCTAAAATCAGTAGAGGATCGCATCACCTTTGCCAAGCAACATTTTGCTCCAATCGGCAATCTATAATTTGTCAAAAGAACCCCACTCAATTATCTGCAAACATAACGTCTCAACATACTGAATACGATTTTCAATTGTTCCAGAAGTAATATACGTATTCTTTTATGACGACAATGCCCAAGACTCTCTTGACGATTGCCATTGAACAGATAGAACCGGAACTCGATGGTCGTACGTTATTCGCTCAAACGTATTGTTGAAGAAACATTTGAAGTCACTGCCGATATTTTCAAAGAAGGCCATGACACCATTGTAGGAATCTTTCGTTATAACACTCACTGCAAGAAACATTGGCATGAAACGCCCATGCATCATGTGGACAATGATCAGTGCGCTGGTTCTTTCCGTTCTCTAGCATCGCCCTCACTTTTACACCCCTTAACATTCGTTCAGACGCATGGAAATTTACAAATTCCTGTATTGGTCGTGTCAGCCTCTTGATACATTGATGACTTATTCCATGATCGTGTTCAGGTATTTACATTGGCAGATCCTAATCCGTTTCTGCTTTGATCTGAATGCGGCTTCCAATTGCTGTGAAGAATGGAGAATCCAGAAGTTGATGATGCTGTGATCCACGAAAACACCCCGGTCTCCAATCAATTCTTCTATGTCTCAGGAACTGAAGGAGTAGGCAAGAGACCAACGAATACGGAGAATCATGTCGTATTGAAAATAGCAACCTGTGAAGTATGGCTGTCATTCGAGTCTCCCTTTCCTAGGACGCATGCACCTCAAGCTATTTTCGACAGAACCCACTTTTTACCTTCAATAAAACATTGTCTTCTTGACAGTTTTGTGAGAGGCCGGAAGACTGGTATTATTAATGTCACTCCCTTTGGCAAACTCCGTGGCATGAATACACACATGTCCAGCTACAAACGCCATCGCTTCAATTGGGGCATCCTATGATACAAAGAATCAACAATCAGCTTCTCCGTATGCAATGATTTCAGATTTTGAAGGACACGGCGTGTGGATACGGTATGCTGCACAGTCGAAGCTGTGGTGCCCAATAACTGTTAAATTAACAAGACCTCATGACTCATTCATCAATTTCTGACGATTCCCCTCTTCCCGATCACAGTCGAATCCGTACCGAGGAGTCGGATACGGATACACCCTTAGAGACGCGTGAGCAGCTCAAGCAGGCCCTCCACCATCTCGGTGAACGAGTCAAAGAGCTGACAGCCCTCCATGCCACCGCCAGACTTTTTCAAGAAGAGTGGTCTGTCGAGCAATTACTAGAGAAAATTGTCGCGTTGCTCCCTCCATCCTGGCAATACCCAGATATAACGGCTGCGCGAATACGGTTTGAGCAGTTCACAGTTACCACATCAAATTTTCAGATGACTCCTTGGGTCCAAAGCGCAGAATTCATGTGCCAAGGAGAAGTGCCTGGAATTATTGAGGTCGTGTACTTGGAAGAAAAGCCACAGGCCATGGATGGGCCATTTCTTACTGAAGAGGGTCATCTCATTCACTCTCTAGCTGAAATGCTCAGAATTCATTTAGACGGAAAGCGGTCTCATGAAGAACTTCGAAAACTATCCAAAGTATATAGAGATGCCACAGATCCCATTATCATCGAAGATCTCCAGGGAATCATTATGGCGGTTAACCCAGAAGCTGAACGGGCTTATGAATGGAACGCGAACGAGTTAATTGGGCAATCCACGCTGAAGTTGATTCCACCCGAATGGCAGACTCTCGCTCAAGAACTCAGAACACAATGCCAACAGGGTCAATTAGTTCGCAATGTTTCCGCATATCGGCAATCGAAATCTGGGGTGATGACGCCCGTATTGGTTTCCCTCTCTCTTTTGACCGGAGAAACAGATCAACCAACAGGTCTCGCAAGTTTTACTAAAGATATTTCGGAATTAAAACAAGCGGAAGCTGCACTGCAAAAGACCCACGATGACTTGGAGAAGCGAGTTCAATTGCGAACAGCTGAACTCTCGAATGCCAATCAGACGTTACACCAAGAAATTGGCCAGCGAAAAGAAACTGAACAGCGACTGGAAAAGGTACTCCAAGAACTTCAACGAAGTCATGACGATCTCCAGGCTATCATGAATCAACTCAATATTGGCATGGCCCTGATCAATCGTGATGGAAACATTATTTTCCTAAGCCAAGGCATGGAACAGATCTCCCCGAGAGCTCAGGAACGTTTTCTGGGACACCACTGGCAACAGCTATTTGAAGACCCGGAAAACATCAATCTTTTGAAAAACATGATCGATCGTTCACTAGATACACGCGAAACCATAAAAGTCCAGATGCCACCCGTTTCAGGTGGGCGGATTTGTTGGGTCAAAGTCGACGTTAGGGAAGATCCAAGAGACCCATATCAAAAGATCTTGTATTTGTATGACACGTCAGAAGTAGAGGATCTTCGACGTTTACTTGGTGAAGGGGAAAAATTCCAAGACATAATCGGAAAAAGTCCAGAAATGCAAGTCGTGTTTCAACAAATACAGGAATTAGCTCGAGTCGATTCCACCGTGTTAATCGAAGGGGAAACTGGAACGGGAAAGGAATTGGTCGCGCGGGCCATTCATCGCTCCAGCCATCGTCAGGATGGGCCATTTATTGGGGTGAATTGTGCTGGGTTGACCGAATCCCTTGTTGGAAGCCAACTATTTGGGCACAAGCGTGGGGCATTTACAGGAGCAGTCACCGACCAGCAAGGGTTCTTCGAAGCAGCAGAAGGAGGTACCCTGTTTTTAGACGAAATCGGTGATATTCCTCTTGCTATACAAACGAGTCTGCTTCGGGTCCTTCAGGAGCGCGAAGTAACACGATTGGGAGAATCAAAACTTCGAAAAATCAATGTGCGGGTGATTGCCGCCACTCACCATGATTTGGCGAAAGATGTCCGCACGGAGCAGTTTCGCGCGGATTTATTATATCGGATTCGGGTGGGTCGAGTTCTTCTTCCACCACTGCGGGAACGACGGGAAGATATCCCACTTCTCTCGAGTGCCTTTCTGGGACAATGTCGGGCGTCGACTGGCCGCCCCGTTGACATGATCAGCCATCAAGCCATCCGACTGCTCATGGGATATCCTTGGCCTGGCAATGTTCGTGAGTTACAGCATGCCATTGAATTTGCAGTCATTCGTTGTCGTGATAATACGTTGCAAGCATACGATTTTCCGCCGGAAATTTTAGAGCAAAAAGACATCACCCTTCATACAAAAGGAAAAAACGCACCGATTCTCCAGCATGAGAACCAAATCCTTGATGTTTTGGAAAAAACAGGTGGAAATCGATCTGCTGCGGCAAAACTTCTTGGTATTAGCCGCGTAACTTTATATCGCCGCTTACACCGCCTTGGAATTCAATAAGTTCCTTAATCTCTCCTTAAAAATTTCTACATTGTTTCACGTAACACTTGTTACAAATTATTTACAAAAGTGTTTCAAGTTGCATTTACAGTATTTACACATTTTAAGTTATTTTTCATCTAACACATTGTAAGTTTTGGATTTTTTTAAAACATCATCTGGCACAATTGTTGATTATATAAGGTTATGTGAAATTGATAAGAAGTTGAATTTCCTAACTACTCAAAATCGGGACTTGAGCCAAGTGAAAGGAGAAGAAATATGTTGATATCACCACTCGTATTAGCCGCGGCATTTCTGGTTTTCGGGAGTTCAGGGGTACTGGCTGAAATCTCCCCCACTAGTCAGAACGGATCTCTAAGAGCGGTCACGTTTCCAGATTCGTCAGCTAAGAAGTTAGATGGAAAAATACAACAAGAAACAATAGAGATTCTTCAGTCAAAGCTTCAGGAATTGGAAGCTCAAATGAAACAGTTACTTCCAAATTCATCTCTCGAAGGACAAGGAGTGGGTTCGGAAAATATACCCTATGATTCCAGTGTAGTCGAAGCGATGCAGGACTGGTCATCGACTGACCATTTGCGTGAAGCCCATACCAGCCAACAAGAGGCTACGACTTTGGAAAAGAGTCTACAA
This sequence comes from uncultured Nitrospirota bacterium, assembly GCA_937139405.1. GTDB lineage: Bacteria > Nitrospirota > Nitrospiria > Nitrospirales > UBA8639 > Nitrospira_E. The sequence continues at coordinate 52,962 of CAKZPV010000003.1, read as the reverse complement.
AAATTACAGAGCCGTATAGATCGATTTGCTCAAAAGCCTTATTTAGATACGAAAGGATTCAAACGTTCCGGTTTCAAAATTTTAAAAGGCAACCTGACTCAAGAACTGCGTGAGGCCAGGCAAAAAACTGCCTGGCATCGGTCACAAGCCCAAACGATTATGAGTTCCGAATCCCACCTTCAACAACATTCGTAGCTTTCGTATAAGTACCCCCCGCCCTTTTCGGCGGGGGGTGAGGAAAACTTCAGGTAACCGATCCCTCTGATAGTGCTTTTAAGAACCAGTGTCAGGCTTCCCAGAATTAGTGCAAAATCAGATTCTTGCCATACTGAAGCTAAGCATACTCCAGAAAATATTCAGAAAAATTTTAAGGTCCAATATGTCGATGCAGGCCCTCTCTTTTTCTCTGTACGATGGATTGAACTTGCACAATCACTCAAGGAAGAAAATTGAAAAAGGGAACTTGAAAAAAAGGGACAGCAATGTCATTCTTGGATGGGATTATTCATGGCCTAGCGGCACCATTAAAATTATCGCAGCGTTGCTTTAAACTTCTTAATTATTTCGAGGCAGAGGTGGACAGGAGTGGGCATTAAGATATTCGAATAGGTATGTCCCTTATGCAAAAATATTAATCAGTATCCACGCAACAACCGTAACACTTGTGATGAACCTCAATTCGTGCATTGACTCCATGACATCACCTCTCATTAGGTTTGTACTACCTTCAACAAGCTCTTGAAACCACATCGCTATGTGTTTCGTAGCATTTCATATTATGTACTTTTAGAGAGCAAACAACGCTTCTACGCAGAATTCCAACGTGTTCGCGTTAAAATTCCGCTAACCATTATGAATGATATGTATATGTCACGCCGGTTAAAAATATGACATACGCACTCGTGCACGAATCCGTTCAGATTCACTCTTCACTCACTGTGTGCATCCGCACAACTGGAAAACCGAAGGGAGTGCGCACGACGATCACATAACGAAGGCAACAGATGAGAGACAAATTCTTGGAAGATATTTGGTTTTAACTTATCAGACAAGTTTATCTAGATTTTTCCTTCATCTTTCTCTAAAAAAATGGGCTATCTCTTTTAAAAAGAGATAGCCCATTTTTTATCTAAATCAGAACTAAATCTTCACGGTCAAATATAAGGCTCCTTTTCCGCGATGAATAAAAATCAATGCATCTTCTTGTTTTTCTAGGTGAGATACCACCTGAACAAAGTCTTGTTCTGAGCGAACCGGTTTCCTGTTGATCTCCGAAATGACGTCTCCCTGAACCAATCCAGCTCGTTCTGCATGACTACCTGGCGTCACCTCCATTACCGCAACGCCACTTACTTCTTCAGCAATTCCTAATTGTTGCGCTATCCGACTATCTAAATCTTGAACAGCTACCCCCGCAAATGGCCCGTCTTGTTTCATCATATTGACACGAGCAACTTTCGTGGGCTCGAGCTGTTCACGAATAACCGGCCGGAGAGTGACCTTTTGACCTTCTCGTACGACAACAAGAGAAACCTCATTTCCTACAGTCGTACCGACAACCTGTCCTTGCAACGTACGCGGATCAATTATGACCTGTCCTTCATATTCCACAATCACATCTCCACGTTGAATGCCGGCTTGGTCGGCAGGGCTCCCTGACATAACATTGGTCACTAAGGCTCCCTGTGCTTTCTCTAATTGAAAAGAATCGGCTAATTCAGATGTCACCACTTGGATTCCCACGCCTAAAAACCCTCGCACCACTGAACCAGTACTGACCAAACTGGAATAAATGGGTTTGGCTAACTTCGTAGGTACCGCAAATCCAACGCCTTGATATCCACCGGTTCGAGAAAAAATAGCCGTGTTGATGCCAATCAACTCGCCCCGAGTATTAACCAACGCACCACCGGAATTTCCAGGATTGATGGCCGCATCAGTTTGAATGAAGTCCTCGTATTGGGTAATGCCCATCCCGCCACGTCCTAAGGCACTTATAATCCCCAGGGTCACTGTGGAATTCAACCCAAAAGGATTCCCCACCGCTAACACATACTCACCCACTTGCAGGCGAGAAGAATCGCCCCATTGCACAAATGGCAATTCAGTGGCCTCCACTTTAAGTACGGCCAAGTCGGTTTTAGGATCAAGCCCAACTACGGTTCCTGTAAAGTCTCGTTTATCAGGCAACGTCACAGTAATTTCTTTGGCACCCTCTACGACATGATTATTGGTCAAGACATAACCATCGGATGAGACAATGACGCCAGAACCAGCGCCCTGGAGATTGGGCATAGGAGCTTCCTTATGACGAGGCGAAAATCCAGGAGTGCCAGGTAAGCCAAAGAATTCTTTCATGGGATCAAGCGGCATTCCAGACATGGGCACTGCCGCTTGCTTGCTTACGGTAATGTTGACGACAGCAGGCGTCACTCGTTTCGCAATATCGGCAAATCCTCCTTTCTGAAAATGAGGTGGATCAGTTGTTTGCAGACTATTATCTGATTCAGATTTATGAGCAAAAGTCTGCGCGGGATTATTCCACGCCCCAAACAACAAAGCACCAACAAGAATGCCCATTCCCGCCAATCCAAGACTTTTTCGCCATGCTAGGATCCAAACCCATTGAGACACAGTCACATTTTTCTTCTTTTCCATAGTCCTTCCTCCTTAATGAAATACAATCCGACATCACACCATTTTCATACAGGAAGCATACATCTTCTCTTTAATATGAAGATTAAATACAGATTAGAATTTTTTAAGATTCCGGCAAGATTAGACAGAGTGGAGAAGAGAGAAAAAGGCAGAGAAATGGTTGTATTCGCAATTAGAGAAATCTATTGCGGCTACTGGAAAGAAATGTAGCCACCAGAAAACACACTGAGTATTTCCTGATGGCCTGTTTTTTTATTCTTCTTTACACCACGCCGGAATAGTACCGAATAACATCGGAAACCGAGACCACGCCAACGATTCGTCTACTTTCGGTCACAGCTAAATGTCGTGTCCCTTTTTCCTTCATGAGACGAACAGCTTCAACGATTGAATCGCTGGTCTCAATGGTCACAAGAGGTTCTCGCATACAAGTTCTGACAGTCGTCGTCGTGGCATCAGTTCCGGAGGCCACCACCTCACTGGTCAGTTCTGTTTCGGAAATTGAGCCAATGTATTCATCTCCGCTTTGGACTAATAAGGATCCAATCTTCCATTTCTGTAAGGATTGCCCAGCCTCACGGAGCGTCGCATCCAACGAAATCGCCCGAACTGTGGTCGCCATAAAATCAGAGACGCATGGTCCTGCAGTCTGTCGCTTTTGATTTTCTTTAGCTAAAGAGGCCCGCCGAGATTCCAAATCAGCAATGGCACTTTCGAGCGCACGATGTCGTTGCCGAATTGTTTCTCGCTGAGATTGAGAGTTGGCGCCTTCCGGGGCTTCATCTGTGAGATTGAGTAACCCAGCCGCCTCACCAACTTGTGCATATTCATAAATATCCAATAGAGAGGACGAGCTGCCAAACACATCAGCTAAAATGTCTTCAGTCATTGAATCAAATTCAACTAAAGTTTCAGGAGCGGGTTCATTCATTAAGTGTTTCTTTAAAGCATCCAACTGCTTCCGCAGTCTGGAAATATCCTGATCTAACGACTGAGCCCGATCTGGTTTGGTTTCTGTTTTGGATTTCATAAAGCCTCCTCAAGGATGAGAAATAAAAACGATGTCGATCCTACCCGACATGTTAAGAATAGGCAACTGGAATAAGTAAAATGGAGAGAAATTGTGGAACTAAAAAATTGAGAAATGTAAGGCAGGAGGCAAATCGTTACGTTTCTAACAGACCGGAGAGAAGAGTAGCGAGACCTAAGAAACTAAAAAATCCCACAACATCAGTAACCGTTGTCAAAACAATAGAAGAAGATTGAGCCGGATCCTGTTTCATGGCTTTCAGGGCGATAGGAATAATAGCTCCTGATAATCCAGCGATCACCATAGAGATCACCATAGACAGCCCAATAATGACGGTTAATCCTAAAGACTGACTCCAGAGAGCCACCGCAAGACAAGCGGTGGCCGAAACAGCCAAACCATTCAAAAAGGCCACGTACACTTCTTTGCCACTCACACGCAACCATTGAGTGGGGCGAATATCACGCAAAGCCAGCCCTCGAATGACGACCGCAAGGGATTGCGCACCCGTATTTCCAGATTGACCAGCCACAACAGGGAGCAAGACAGCCAATGCGGTAAATTTAGCAATCGTTCCTTCAAACATCCCGACAACGAATGCGGCAAAAAAGGCCGTAACTAAATTCAATTGAAGCCAGGGCAATCGTTTCCGTACGGAAAACCATACCGGCGAAAGCGCACGTTCATCTTTATTGGCGCCAACCATTGTCTGAAGGTCGGCTGTGGCATCTTCCTGGCTCGCCTTAATAATATCTTCATTGCGCACGACACCGACAAGTCTGTGATCCAAATCCACCACGGGGATCGTGAAAAAATGTCGTTCGCTAAATAACTCAACAATTTCTTCTCGGGACTCTAAAGGATGAATGGTTGGCAAATCTCGAATCATGACTGCTTGTAATTTTTCTTCTGGGTCAACGAGCAATAAATCCCGAATGGAAAACTTTCCAACAAGTTTTTGATTGCGATCAACCACATAGACATCATGAACATCTTTTTGGGCACGAGATCTTACATGCAACATGGCATCTCGAATGGTCACTTCTTCTTGTAAGACAAAGAATTTCGGATCCATAATGCTACCCACCGATTCGGTGGGATAGGTCATATATGACTGAATTTCCTCTGCATAACGTTCTGGGACACGAAATAAAATAGCCCGTTGCAAATCCTCATCGAGCCGCTTAAACAACACCCCAGCCAGAGAAGGAGACATATGCGGAATGACCTGCTTTAATAAATCGGTAGGCATCAATGTGATCGTTTCGGCAGCAATAGGAGGGGTAATACTCGATAGGAGATTCGCTGAATTTTTAGCACTGGTCCCCTGTAAGACGCGAAGGATATCTGAGGCCGGATATTCTTCCAAAATTCGAGCCGCTTCTTGATGATGCTTCAAGAAAAATGCTTCGTTTAAAATGTGAGTCCCACCTCGTCGAGGCACGACGGATCCAGCAGATAGTTCACTCATGAAATATTTTTCCGTTCAGTGACTGTCTGAGCCACATCCGTCATTAAGCGAATCCCTGTGATGGAATAGGCTTCCCACAATTGCATTAGCGAATCACTCACCGTTCCTAAAGGTGCTTTGCCTTCCACATCTTTCTCAATACGACGTAACATGCGATACCGTAGGGCTCCAAAAAATGTTCCCCACCGATCCACAACTGGTAAGGTATGGAACCGACTCCATTCAGGATGTTTCAAAATCTCTTCGAGATTGGCTTCAGCTGACAACGTCGTAATCTGATTTTCCATTAACGTTCCAACGAGGTGGTCGGAGGTATCAACCAACAATTGTCTCAAAGTCACGACACCTTCTAATTTTCCATCTCGATCAATTATATAAATATAGTACATGGCTTTTTGCCCATAGGTTCGAATACGGGAAATGGCTTCTTCCACGAGAATGTCAGGAGGCAAGGTGAACACCTGAGGATCAGCTAAGCTGCCTGCGGTATTAGGCGAATACCGCAATGCTCGACGAAGAGTAGCACCCATCGTATTATCCAACCGTTCCAAAATGTCATAACGCGTGTTCTCTTCAAATTGTCTAAGCACACCAATAGCAGAAGTCGCATTCATGGTACTAAAAACCTCGGCACACAGCTCTTTAGAGAGTTCTCCAAGAATTTTCGCTGTCGACACAGGCAAACAATGCTCAAGAACATTGGCAATTTCTTCCCCCGGTAAGGCTTCCAATAAAAGCCCAGCCTCCTGAGGCCCAAGTGATTCCAGATGTCGTGCGGCTTCCACCGGATGGGCTTGAAAATATCCCAGCGTGATGTGACGTTCAATTTCCATCACGACTGCTCAGGATGCGAAATCACCGCCGTTGATTCGGAAAACTGAGAAGCAGGGATAATCACTCGACCTTCTCTGGTTTCTACCACCACAGATATAGGCGTCACGGCGACAACCGTCCCCTGCGTTTCTCCGATCTTCACGGTCATACCAATTCGCACTACTGGACTCAGATAATGCGCAGCAATCAAATTCGCAACGGCATTGCGAGAACCTAAGCCAAAAGACAGGGCAGCTCCACCTATTAACCCGGCCAATAGAATTACGATCGTGTTATTGAGCAATTCTGTATCAATTCCCAACACATCAATCGCCGTCACAACAATCAATAAAACTACCGCCACATAGACTGCTTGAGCCACCATCGTGCCATGCGTAATCCCCGCAGAGCTACATGTCATCGTGATTAGCTCCCGAACAAAATTGGCCGCAACCAAGCCTAGAATTAAGATCATGACAGCAATTCCAACTTTAGGAATATAATGAGCAAGGCCAGTCAGGGCATCAGAAGCCATCGTTAAGCCCAGGGTATCTGAGGCTTTTATCAGAAACACTAAAAAGATAATCCAGAAGCCAATCATGCCCAAGATTTCAGAAATTTTTTGCTTCGTGCCTGCACGTTCGAGCAACGTTTGCACAGCCGTACGGCTGAGCATCCGGTCGAATCCTACAAACTGTAGAAAACGTACTGTGGCGATCGATACCACTCTGGCCAGAAGATAGCCTAACCCCAAGAGCATGATGGCTAAAATTATGGTGGGCAAAAAGGCTAAAATCTGACTGAGACTCGTTGTGACCGCCTCAGCCAAGCCTTCCCACCATCCGGAGATAGTTAAATTTTTCACTTCCATTTCTTATGAACACCTTATTCTTAAGCAATTTTGCCAAAAACCAGGAGGATATTCTGTCTGCGACCGCTAAAATCCAAGGCTCATCATACGTCTCCATCAATCAAGCTGCAACTCATTTTGCATTCAGTGCAGAATGTTACCGAACACAAGTGAAAGCAGGATCACATCGAGCCCGACGCTCCTGAGAGATCTTTCGAGAAAAACCTCGATGAGCAGGCTCTTTCAACCATAAGGAAAGTGGCCGACTCAACTTCATGCGCCAAGAAGGGTACGCCGAATCTGAAGCACCCGGTAAATTTGGTGTATTTAATTCACCTAATAAATCTTCCAGCTGCACCATAAGCAACCGTGAGGGGGTCCGCGCTAAAAATTGATAAATCTTCTCTATTAATTCAAGGGAAAGCCTTGCTGGCATCAACTCAGGCACGACAAAGCCAGCTTGACGCAAAGCCTCCCATAATTGGCGGCGGTCTTCTGTGCGCGTTTCTTCATCGCGAGTCTTATCCTCAGACAATGGATAGAGGTTCGCAACCTGTTTCACCTGAATATCGCGACCTTCCCAGTAGCCTTTTAAAGTTGGAAGATCATGCGTCGTAGCAGAAACCAGCGCTTGGCCTGGGAATTGATGCGGCAAATGAAACGACCCTCCGCTTTCCCGTTCAAAAAATAACAACCGATACGAGAGAAGGCCGGCGTCCGCAAGTTTCCGTTGAATGGAAGGCGTCACGGTCCCTAAATCTTCACCAACGACGATCACCCTGTGTCGAACGCTTTCTAAGGCAAGCACAGCTAATATTTCGTCCACATAGGTTTTGACATATAACCCATCTTGACCATTTTTCTCGAACGGCACCCAAAACATTCGAAATAAACCCAGCGCATGGTCGATACGAAGGACACCACCATGTTTCATATTTTGACTGATAGTTTGACGAAAGAATTCATACTGACGCTGTCGCAATACACGGGGATTAGGAGTTAACAAACCCCAATTTTGCCCATTTAAATTAAATGTGTCTGGTGGAGCACCAATCGTGACATCCGTGGCTAATTGCTCTTGAAACGCCCATGCATCAGCTCCATCAGGATGAATACCCACTGGCAAATCATGGTACAGACCTAAGCGCAATGACGCCGTCTCTCCCACCCGATCCAATTTCATCAGCTGCAACTCACAAAGCCACTGGACATAATAAAAGAAGTTCAAACGGTCAGCATGGGCTTTCTGAAATCGCTCAACGGCCAAAGACCGTGAGTCATGATAATCAGCAGGCCATTCTCGCCAGACCTTTCCTTGAAACTGTTCACTCAAGGCTTGAAACAGACAAAATCTCTTGAAGTAATCAGGACTCTGCTGCACAAACCGAAGAAACATACGTCCGCGCGTTGTACGCGGCAGAAGATGCTTTCGATTAAAGACCCGATATAAATCTTCAAGAACAGACATCTTGAGAGATTCAACCGCGTCATAATCTACGAATTGGCTGGATCGTAAAGCCTGTAAAACCGCTTGGAATTTTTTTGTACGAAATTTTGCCTGCAGCTTTGACGACACACGAAATTCAGCGACCTGTTCTAAATTCAAATACAACGGGTTCCAACACAATCGACTAGATGGTGAGTAGGGGCTACGAAGACCAGATGTCAAACTATGCAATGGTTGAAGACCAATAGTTGCGGCCTTCCACGTTTGTCCTGCCGTTTTCATGATTCGTTCTAAATCACGAAAATCACCGATCCCCCAGTTGTCCTGGGATCGAATACCATACAATTGCACACCTATCCCCCACTCTCTTCTTGAGCCAGATGGAAGATAACAGCGTTTCGGAGCAACAATAAGGAAACTGTGTGCCTCCAATACACGAGACCCTAGTTTAATAGTGAGCTTCAGTGTGTAATACCCCAAATAAAAACGGCCTGGGAGACTCACTTGAATGCGCGCATAACGAGTTCCTTGCAAGGTCGTTTCTTCAAGAAGAGGACAAGAAGATCCTTTAAGCTTGGATAATCGAATCTTTCCTTGCTCATCTTTCCACTGACATTCAAGGATAATGGTCTCTAACAAACAATCGGCTATTGGTAGCGCTATCGAAAAACTCAGAGGAATCTTGGCTTCCGGATAATGCAACAGAACAGGTTCCACAATATTGGCCCATTTCTCTTCTTGGATTCGATTCCATTCTCGTTGAACATCAAAGTCTGATTGAATATGAAGACCCATAGCTCGAAGAGTGGTTCGAAGAACGTCATCTGTTGCATGATGTACATGCCCTCGCCCATCCACATACTCACATTCCACTCCTACAAATTCTGCTAATTCACGTAAATTATGGGCTGAAATAACCCTGCCATCGCCCACTGTAGGATTGGAATCGATTGATTGCATCTCTGCTAAGTTGATTGTTATCTTATTCGTTAATTATGGGTTCAACCGAGAACGAGACATTCTCTCGAATGAGGGTGAAACTATTGAATTTTCGAACGTTTACTCTCTTTTCAGATAGCATAAACGAAACCATAGTGCAAGAATAAACCCTTACACATTTTCCATGGTACGCTTTTCGTCGTTATCGTCTGAAAAAGAAATCATACTTACGACTCCTCATCGAGAAGGTCTAACCCTATTCCAACTACCGGAATGGATGAATTAGTCACAATTGGTCATTGGTAAAATTTTTATTTTCGTTTTACAATGATAAGGAAGACAAAGAAAGAAACGATCCAACATGGAATCAAACCAAAGGTAAAATTCCAAAAAAATTCCGGCTCATTTATTCATAAAAAAGGAGGCATCATCATGGACTCAGATACACGAGTAATTCTCTGTGGAGGATTGGCACTGGTCACCGGAATTTTACTCGGTACAGGCCTAGGACTCTTGATGGCACCACAAACAGGCAGGCGAACACGACGGCAAATTAAAAACTATTTACACGACACGACAGACCGCATGAACGATCTTAAAGATGACACGAGAGACCGCATGTCAGATTTTATGGACAAAGGCAAACGGTTTGTCGAAGACCGAATTTAATTCAAAAGATCTCCACCATTTTTATGTAGAGAGCAATGCACTCCCAAATAGGTTGCTCTCTGCATCAATGGCCACAATATAACTCGCAGCCAATTCTACAATCTTTCTAATGTTCAGTGCCTGTTGTCCGACCCTTGAGCCGAACGGTCTGTGTATTTAGCAGGCTCTGTCTGAGTCGGGCGAGTTGGCTCGTTTTCTCTCTCCCGTTCATCCCAGCATATCTGGCTTGACTGGGCAGCAATGATTTTACTCACTGTTGTCAGAACAAAAGTGCATCGGCTGCTGAGCCGAAACCCGACAATACGAGGGAATAGAAAAGATGAACGTATTATTGGAATTGGATTTCATCCCTGTTGGTAGATCTCTACCTCACCTTTACCCTTTTCCTAAAATGAGGAGGAATATGCATTGTAGGTTAGTTGGAATTTTTGTTCGCCTGTTTCAAATCTCGTAAACGCATGAGTGCCATCGCCCGACTTTCCAATTCATACACCTTTCCTCCTCGCCACGTTCTAGGAATGTCTTTAGAATCAGTCTTCGCCGTATCAAAGACCCATTCCCAGGCTACACCTTTTTTATGGGCCGGCAAGGTGAAATGCACAGCTTCATGATAAGCATTTAAAAGCAGCAAAAATGAGTCATCAATAATAGGATTACCTAAATCGTCCATTTCCTCAATGGCGTCTCCAGCCAACCGAATCCCCAGCGTTAACAGCCCTTTATCCCAATCTTCATCATTCATTTCCTTTCCGTCGCTGGCAAACCAAGCAATATCTTTCACCTCAGAGTCCTTGATCTGTTTGCCCTGAAAAAAACGTCGGCGATGAAAAACTGGATGATCCTTTTTGATCGCAATGAGGTGTTTGACAAAATCCAGCAGTTCAGCTTGAACCTTCGTCACATTCCAATCAAACCAACTGATGGAGTTGTCCTGACAATAGGCATTATTGTTTCCCCCTTGCGTTCGACCAATCTCATCTCCCCCGGCAATCATAGGAACGCCCTGAGAAAGCAATAACGTCGCAAAAAAGTTTCGTTTTTGTCGCTCACGAAGCTGTTGAATTGCGGGATCGTCTGTCAAACCTTCTACACCACAATTCCAGCTCTCGTTGTCATCAGTCCCATCCCGACTGTCTTCTAAGTTGGCTTCATTGTGCTTCTGGTCATACGACACCAAATCATTGAGAGTAAATCCATCATGCGCCGTGACAAAATTGATACTGGCATATGGCTGACGTCCGCTTAACCCATAGAGATCGCTACTCCCGGTCAATCGAGACGCGAATTCTCCCAACAGGCCATTGTCACCCGTCCAAAACCGCCGTACGACATCTCGATATTTCCCATTCCATTCCGCCCAGCCCGGAGGAAAATTTCCCACTTGATACCCACCCTCTCCCAAATCCCATGGTTCCGCAATCAATTTCACCTGAGACAAAATTGGGTCTTGATGAATGATATCGAAAAATGCACTCAGTCGATCCACATCATGAAGCTCCCTTGCCAAGGCCGAGGCGAGATCAAAACGAAAGCCATCCACATGCATGTCGCACACCCAGTACCGCAAGCTATCCATAATCATTTGCAAAGTCCGTGGATGCCGAACATTCAACGTATTGCCACATCCCGTGTAATCCATATAATACCGAGGATTGTCAGGTGACAGTCGATAATACGCGGCATTATCAATCCCCCGGAAAGATAAGGTTGGACCCAGATGGTTCCCTTCTCCTGTGTGGTTATAGACGACGTCCAAAATGACTTCGATACCCGCACTATGCAGCGTTTTGACCATCGTCTTAAACTCATAGACTTTTCGGCCTTCTTGAGGATACGCCGAATATCGAATGTCCGGCGCAAAATATCCGATGGAATTGTAGCCCCAATAATTGCTTAACCCTTTATCGAGGAGGAATTGATCGTTCACAAAATGATGAACCGGAAGAAGCTCGACCGCTGTCACACCCAAAGACTTCAGATAAGCGATCATGGGTGGCGAAGCCAACCCTTCATACGTACCTCGAAGATGTTCGGGGACATCTGGATGATTCATGGTAAACCCTTTAACATGCACTTCATAAATCACTGTCTGCGCCCACGGAATTTGCAACAACCGATCATGACCCCACGAAAAGGCTTGATCTACGACCATACATTTCGGCACATGACCCGCATTGTTCCGTTCATCCCTCATCAGATCTTCTTTACCCTGTCCAATTCGATATCCAAACATAACATCCGCCCACTTCACGATACCGGTGATGGCTTTGGCATACGGATCAATTAAAAGTTTTGATGGATTAAACCGATGTCCGGCAGACGGATCATACGGTCCGTGCACACGATAGCCATACATTTGCCCTGGACGCACCTCAGGAAGATACACATGCCAGACCAAATCCGTACATTCTTCTAGAGATAAGGAAACCGTTTCACGCTCTTGGTACTCTGAATCGAATAAACATAAATCCACGCCAGTCGCATTTTCAGAAAACAGTGCAAAATTAACTCCTTCACCATCCCACGTAGCCCCGAGAGGATAAGGGCGCCCAGGTCGTTGTCTCATATGTCTAACTCCATCTTGATCAATAATCCACGTACCAACGATTCTGACTGAAATACCAATTCATGGCCATCACCGGCAACAATACCGTAACAGGCTACCATAGACCTGGGAAGTCCCTCACGTCTCCCCTCCCAACATTTGCATAAACAGTATAAACATCGTGACACAGAGAACATCCATGCTAAAATAGTTCTCTCAAGGGCCTCTTTCTCTCATAAATTAAAGAACCCGTTCTTATTGTTGAACCATGCCACGTCGAGCATCTACACACACAACTCAGACTTCGAGCGTTCAGCCAATTGGTGCTTTCGTAACTGGTCCGTCACAAGTCACTTTTCGAGCCTGGGCCCCATGGGTTAAAACGCTCGCTGTGGAAATTCTTGGCAGCCAAACAGAAACCATTCCCATGAATCCTCAACCCTTTGGCTATTGGGAAACGACGGTCTCCAACGTTGGGATTGGGACACGCTACCAATATATTCTGCATGAAAAACTCACACGACCAGACCCGGCTTCCCGCTTTCAACCGGAAGGCGTACATGGAGCCTCAGAAGTCATTGACCCATCTTCTTTCGTGTGGACTGACCAACAATGGAAGGGCATACCTCTTCTAGACTACATTATCTATGAGCTCCATCCAGGGACATTTACGACAGAGGGAACATTCGACGCCATCATTCCCTTTCTCCAGTATCTACATGATGACGTCGGGATCACCGCTATAGAATTACTACCGATTACACAATTTCCTGGAGCCAGAAATTGGGGATATGACGGGACCTATCTCTTTGCTCCCCACAATTCCTATGGGGGACCCCAGGCACTACACCGCCTTATCGATGCCTGTCATGCAACTGGCCTTGCTGTGGTATTGGATGTGGTCTATAACCACCTGGGACCCGAAGGCAATTACTGGGGAGAGTTTGGACCCTTCTTTACCGACCACTACCGCACGCCATGGGGAAGTGCCATCAACTACGATGGCCCGCATAGCGATGCTGTGCGAGATCTCATCATCTCCAATGCCGTGTATTGGACGCGAGACTTTCATATTGATGCATTGCGCTTGGATGCCGTTCACGGAATTTTTGACTCCAGCGTGACCCACATCCTAAAAGATATCCAAGATGCTGTTCAGAAAGCCGCCAAACAAGAAGATCGATTGGTCGCCGTTATCGCCGAAAGCGATTTTAATGACGTGAAGCTTCTTTCGCCTACCTCAAAGGGAGGATATGGACTGGATGCTCAATGGAATGATGATTTCCATCATGCCCTCCATGCGCTGGTGACTGATGAACGACAGGGGTACTACTCCGACTTTGGTTCGCTCGACCATGTCGCCACGGCCTTTCGAAAACATTTCGTGCTCTCTGGCCAATATTCACAACATCGGCACCGACGACACGGCAATTCAGCCGCGCACATCCCACCTTCACAATTTGTAGTCTTTGCTCAAAACCATGATCAAATCGGCAATCGCGCTCAGGGCGACCGTCTTTCCACTCTCACTCCGTTTAGAGCCCAGCAAGTCATTGCTGCATCTGTTTTGCTTTCACCTTTCCTCCCGCTGCTCTTCATGGGGGAAGAATACGGAGAACGTTCGCCTTTTCAATATTTCATCGACCATGGAGACCAGGGACTGATTGAAGCTGTTCGCAAAGGCCGGCTGGCAGAGTTCAAACCCTTTGGCTGGAAAAACATTCCTGATCCTTATGCCACTACAACGTTTGAACATTCAAAATTGACGCCGCCCGAGGCTCGCGATGAGGCTCAACACCAGATGGCAGCCTGGACCAAACAACTCATCACATTGCGAAAACAACATGCGTCATTGGGAACTGGAGCCAAAGGGCACCAACTACGCGTGTGGGTCAACCCCGAAAAGACGGTCTTAACAATCTATCGCAAAAGCCCCAACTCTGACCCCATGTTGCTCATATTAGGGTTCAACGACCAACCAACCACACTCACGCTGCACCAACCCAAAGGCCTTTGGAATCGACTGCTGGACAACTCCCGACCCGAATATGTTGAACCAAGCAACCTCTCTGTTACACAAGCTCTGCCCGCACTAGACCTCACTTCAACTAAACAAATCCTTTCCCTCCCCGCCTTTCCAGCTTGGATCTACAAACAATCATGAAGTCTTAAACGAAGACTCCTCACTAGTGAGAGTCACTGCATGAAGCGGGTCATGTGGATTGAAAATAAATCAGAAGGTCTAGCTGGCCCAGCACGAATTGGGTGGGTTGAAGTCAAGGAAAAAGGAAAACGCCTTGAGTATCAAAATCGGGCATTTCGATCTTTATGTGGACAAGGTTACAAAGCAAACTATTTTGATATGAAATCTAGAAAAGAGTACTGGATCTCTGGCTGCAGAAAAGATGGGCGAGATGCCCTATACAATACCAATGTGGAAATTGATGAAAATGCTCTAGAGGAATACTGGAAAAATATTCGTCGTATGCCGGAAAATATAGGAAAAAGAAAATTTCGTGCTTCGGGGAAGTACTAAAAATTTACCTAAAGAGCTGCATTGCTTCAACTAGGCTTAAAAAAAACGACGCTTAGGGGCGGGAGGGTGACCAGTAAAGAGAAGGGTTGGTTGTGCCAGGGGATGGGATCGGCCTGCACGTTTCCGCCATTGCCCATATTGCTGCCTCCATAGACCTCTGAATCACTATTGAGCAATTCTTTGTAAAGGCCGCCGCTAGGCACGCCCATCCGGTATTGCTCCCGCGGCATCGGCGTAAAATTGCAAGCACAGACGATACATTCGGCCTGATCTTGAGCGTAACGAATGTAGGTGAGCGTCGAATTATCACTATCATGCAAATCAATCCATTGAAATCCTTGCCAATCAAAATCAACTTGATGTAACGCCGGCTCTGACTGATACAGTCGATTCAAATCGGCAATATAGTGCTGGAACCCTCTGTGCGAGGCATTGTCGAGCAAATGCCATTGCAGACTGTCGTCATGATTCCATTCCCACCATTGCCCAATTTCACCACCCATAAAGAGCATTTTTTTTCCTGGATGCCCCCACATATGGCCAAAGAGCGCACGAAGATTGGCAAACCGTTGCCAGTCGTCCCCTGGCATTTTGTCCAGCAGCGCCTTTTTCCCATGTACCACTTCATCATGCGAGAGCACTAATACGAAATTTTCTGTAAAGGCATACATGAGCCCAAATGTAACCTTGTCTTGATGAAATTTTCTGTACACGGGATCGAGTTGGAAATATTCTAACGTATCGTGCATCCAACCCATGTTCCATTTAAAGGAAAATCCTAACCCACCGACGTAGATCGGCCGAGACACACCAGACCAAGCCGTGGATTCTTCCGCAATGGTCATAATGCCTGGATGTTCTTGATGCGCGATGACATTTAATTCTTTGATAAATTCCACTGCTTCTAAATTTTCGTTTCCCCCATGTTGATTCGGGACCCACTCGCCGTCTTTCCTGGCATAGTCTAAATACAGCATCGATGCCACTGCATCCACACGTATGCCGTCAATGTGATAGCGATCAAACCAACTTAAGGCACTATTGATGAGAAAGTTTTTGACTTCCGTCCGACCATAATTGAAGATACGGCTCTTCCATTCCGGGTGCCAGCCTTTTCGGGGGTCAGCATGATCGTAGAGATGCGTCCCATCAAAAAAGGCGAGTCCATGTGGATCGTCAGGAAAATGGGCCGGTGCCCAATCCATAATCACGCCAATACCTGATTGATGGCAGGCCTCGACAAAGTTCATAAAATCTTCCGGGGTCCCAAATCGACTGGTGGGCGCAAAATACCCCGTTGCCTGATAGCCCCATGATCCATCGAAGGGATGTTCGACTATGGGCATGAGTTCGATATGCGTAAATCCCATCTCCTTCACGTACGGAATCAGATTTTCGCCTAACTCCTGATACGTCATCCACCGATTTCCCTCCTCCACAACCCGTTTCCATGACCCAAGATGCACTTCATAGATGGAAACTGGGTTTTTCAGCGGGTCGCCAGCTTTTCGGGCTTCCATCCAATTCGAATCATTCCACTGATGCTGGGACACATCACAGACCAGAGAGGCGGTTTTTGGACGATACTCAGCAGCTGTCGCATAAGGGTCTGCTTTTGTAAAAGGCAACACTCCCTCCTGAGGTAATATTTCGTATTTATAGATTTCACCTTCTGCAATGCCAGGAATAAATAATTCCCAAATACCCACTCCTCCTCGAGCACGCATAGGGTGCCGCCTACCATCCCAACCATTGAATGTTCCGACGACACTCACCCGCTTGGCATTGGGAGCCCATACCGCAAAATTGACTCCTTCTACACCTTCGTGTGTGCACCTGTGCGCTCCTAATTTTTCATAGGATTTATAGAGCTTTCCTTCGCCAAACAGATGCAAATCAAATTCCGACAAGACTGGGGAAAACGCGTAGGGGTCATATTGTTGAAACGTATCACCTTGAGTCGTGGTGACACGTAAGAGGTAGGTCGGATCTAATACTTTGCCTGGAAAGACGGCTTCGAACATCCCGCCAGGGGCCACAAGCGTCATCGGCAAGGGATTGCCATCCTGTTGAGGATGAAGACACGCGACTTCAGCAGCGTCAGGAAGAAAAGCTCTGATCCGAATATGCTCAGCCTTCCCATGCTTTTCTGGATGCGGTCCCAAGACAGAAAAGGGATCCCTTTCTTGGGCGGTCAGAATTCTCTGAAGTTGTTCAGGAGTTACAGGCATTGCCAACCAAAAGGTTCTATGTTAACTAGATAAGAAGTATACCAAACTCTCACCCCTATGTATTCTGTACTCCTCACATTCTTATTCGTCTTGTTTTTTGCCGTTGCCTTTTCATTACAGAATTCTGAGCCGATAATCATTAATTTTTTCTCGTGGCGATTTCAGGGCTCCTTAGTGGTTGTGCTTCTCACAGCCTTGGCCTGTGGCATCCTACTGAGTGTCATTGCCTTCCTACCGTCGTTTCTTAAGAAAAGACGGCTCATTGCTCAACAACAAAAGACCATAGCCGAATTGGAGCGAACGTTCGAGACTCAAACACCCCAACCAGACACTGAAGACATCGTGGTTCACACCCCTGTTCTATGAAAAAAAATCAACCAACAAACCGTCACCGAGCTCCTACCGAACGATCGCCACAGAAGGTCTTGGCCATGATTATGGCTGGAGGCAAAGGTGAGCGATTGATGCCTTTGACTGAACAGCGTAGCAAGCCTTCAGTTCCATTTGCCGGCAACTATCGAATTGCCGATTTTGTCCTGAGCAATTTCATCAATTCCGGCATTCAAGCGATGTATGTGCTCGTACAATATCGCTCGCAATCCCTCATTGAACATCTTCGACGAGCCTGGCGATTTAGCGGCCCCAACCGACAGGCTTTTATTACTGTCGTTCCTCCACAAATGAAGGGACGAGGAAAATGGTACGAAGGAACGGCTGATGCCGTCTATCAGAATATTAATCTTATTCGTGATTTTGCTCCAGGTCTCGTTGCGGTTTTCGGTGCGGATCATATTTATCGTATGGATCTCCGACAAATGATTCAGTTTCATCTGGATCAGCAAGCCGAAGTAACTGTCGCTGCGCTCCCAGTCCCGATACATGCGGCCAAAGGCTTCGGGATCATTGAAGCCAGTTCCGATCATCAGATTATTGGATTTGAAGAAAAACCCGCTCAGCCTAAACCCATGCCTGGCAATTCGGAAATGTCCTACAGCTCCATGGGTAATTATATCTTCAATGCCGAGACGTTAGTCCGAATCTTAGAGAAGGACGCCAGCCATGCCGGCACACATGACTTTGGGCGTGATATTATTCCTTCCCTTATTCGATCTCATCGGGTGTTGGCTTACGACTTTATGGAAAATGCTGTACCTGGCATTCACCCCTATGAAGAATGGGGCTATTGGCGTGATGTGGGAACCATGGGAGCCTATTGGCAAGCGAACATGGACGTGTTGGGAGAAAACCCAATCTTTGATTTACGCAATGTAAAATGGCCCATTACGACAGATGCCTTGACTGATCCAGTCGCGAGCATGGTTCGCTCTCAAATGAATGACGCGATGGTTGGACAAGGAAGTTTAGTAATCGACAGCACTATTACACGCTCGATCATTGGCCGCAACGTCCGCATTGGGGAAGGGAGTACGATTGAGGAATCTATCATATTGGATGGAACGGTCATTGGGCCGAAGTGCCACCTCCAACGCTGTATCGTTGATCGCTTCAATGTGATTGAATCTGGGACCAACTTAGGTGGAGAGAAAAGCCGTGCAGGGAAGCGCACTTCAGGAAAATTAGGCCTCACCATTCTCCCCCGCGGACAATCGTACGGAGGTCGAGCGATCTCATCCTCTTCCTCTCTCACGTGATCCATCGATCATGTCCGCTCATTCACTCCGCATTCCGATTTCGACCTATCGTTTGCAATTCAACAACTCCTTTACTTTTTTAGACGCCGCTCAACTCATTCCGTATCTCCATCAACTCGGTATTACCGATTGTTATGCCTCACCTTACCTCAAAGCCACGCCGGGGAGCCCTCATGGCTATGACGTGGTCGATCCTACTGTTCTGAATCCTGAAATTGGGACGGAAACTGACTATCAAGTCTTTATTACTACTCTTCATGATCATGAAATGGGGCAACTGTTGGATGTGGTTCCGAATCACATGGGCATCGCTGCCTCGACCAATACTTGGTGGCAAGATGTCTTGGAAAATGGACCCTCATCTCATTACGCCACATTCTTTGATATTGATTGGACTCCAGTCAAACCCGAATTAGAAAATAGAGTATTGTTACCGATACTGGGCGATCAATATGGCATCATCCTAGAAAATCAAGAAATTGTCCTCCATTATGATGATGGCCAATTCTTTCTTCGTTATTATGAACATCGCCTGCCGTTAGATCCTTCGACATGGACCAACATACTCAGCCTTCGTCAAGACGACCTCATTCATATTCTTGGGGAATCGTCACCTCACCTGCAAGAATACCAAAGCATCATTACCGCCCTCTCTCATTTACCAGGACGAACAGAAACCGACCCTGAACGGATCGCTGAACGATATCGCGAAAAAGAAGTAATTCGTCGACGTCTGTCTTCCGTCGTCTCAGAACATGAACCCCTCAAATTTTTTCTTACAGAAATTCTTCATGTCCTCAACGGTTCTAAAAACTCCCCCAGCAGTTTCGATTTATTGGATGAATTGGTCTCTAATCAAGCTTACCGATTAGCCTTTTGGCGAGTGGCTGGTGAAGAGATTAATTACCGAAGATTTTTTGATATTAATCAATTGGCCGCCATTCGTATGGAGCAACCAGCGGTCTTCCAGGAAGCTCAACAAAAAATCTTTGATCTCGTCTCGTCTGGTGCTGTCAACGGCTTGCGCATTGATCATGTGGATGGTCTCTACGATCCTCAAGGTTATTTGGCTCAATGGCAAACTTGGGCTGCCCAACAATTTCACACATTACCCGACACCCAAGGGCGAGTCTTCTATTTGTTGGTCGAAAAAATTCTGGGGACAGGAGAACAGCTGAATCCCGAATGGCCCGTTCATGGCACAACTGGGTATGGCTTTCTTTCTCTCGTCAATCATTTATTCGTTCATCCTTCGCATCAGCGACAACTTGAACAAATCTATACCCGATTCACCAAACAACCGTTCCACTATGAAGATCTTATCTATCACTGTAAAAAATTGATTATGACGAGTTCCATGGCTGGAGAAATCAATGCCTTGGGACATGAACTCAATGTCCTTTCTGAACAAAATCGTCGCTCCCGCGACTTTACTCTCAACAGTTTAATTTACGCCATACGAGAGATCATTGCCTGCTTCTCCGTATATCGAACCTATATTCGGCCCAACTCTAATGAAGCGATCACCGACCGTGACCGTGCCTATATTCGACTGGCTGTGGCACGAGCCAAACGCAGAAATCCGGCTCTGAGTAATTTGGTCTTTGATTTCATTCGTGACGTGCTCATGAATACAACTCCACAAAATTCTGCCCCTTTGGATTGGGACATCATCCGTCCCTTTGTCATGAAATTTCAACAAACCACGAGTCCAGTTACAGCTAAAGGCGTCGAAGACACCGCGTTCTACCAATACAACCGCCTGACCTCACTAAATGAAGTCGGTGGTGAGCCTCAGCATTTTGGCCTGACTGTTTCAACGTTCCATCACTCTATGCAAGAACGAGCTGAGCATTGGCCCTGGAGCCTTTCTTCCACTTCGACTCATGATACAAAACGCAGTGAAGACATCCGTGCGCGCATCAATGTGCTCTCTGAAATTCCTACTGAATGGCGCAACCGGTTACGAACGTGGAATCGTCTTAACAAAAAAGCTGCACATCGCCTTGAAGAACAATTGGTCCCCAGCCGCAATGAAGAATATCTCATGTACCAGACCTTGCTTGGAGTCTGGCCATTCGGGTCAATCTCAGATGCAGGTCGCGTACAACTTTTAGAGCGATTGCAAACCTACATGATCAAAGCCTTACGAGAAGCCAAAGTGACGAGCAGTTGGCTCAATCCCGATGAAGCCTATGAACACGCGGTCTTGAAATTTCTCGCTCGCATTCTATCGCCGAAAGAAAAGAATGCTTTTTTAGAAGATTTCCTTCCCTTTCAGAGCCGCGTCGCTAGCTATGGCATCTACAATTCTTTGTCTCAAGTGTTGATCAAAACATTGGCGCCTGGAGTCCCAGATTTTTATCAAGGCACGGAGCTTTGGGATCTTACCTTAGTCGACCCGGATAACCGAGGTCTCGTAGATTTTGCTTTTTACAAGAACCGTTTGGCGGAGTTGCAGGATCTTCAGCAGCAGCTCAACCCTGTTGAACTTATCCAGTTTCTCTTTAAACATGCCGACAATGGTCTTATTAAAATGCATATGACTCAAACCACTCTTCAGTACCGAAAATACCACTCTTCTCTCTTTTTGCACGGAACTTATTGCCCATTAGAAGTACATGGAGAACGAGCGGAGCATATCTGTGGATTCCTTCGACAAGACGACCACAAGGCATGTCTGGCCATTTTCCCACGGCTTTTGACGCAAATCATTCCTGACCCTACAACACTTCCCGTGGGAGAGACCGTCTGGGGGAAAACCCGGATTTCTCTTCCTCCAAGCTTGGGAACTCAGTCTTTTCGAAATGTCTTCACACAAGAAATAGTGGCTCCACAAAATGAATCAGACATGTTAGAATTACCTATAGCTACCTTGTTTTCACATTATCCTTTTGCGTTATTGGAGCCTCTTTCATGACTGTGACCAATCTGAACACTGTCCGTGAAGCTGATGATGAACCCATGGCCGATCACTCCATGCCACAAGGAGAATTGGGTTGGGAAGGGCATGTCCATGTAACGGATGAACTCCCTCTATGGAAACGGATTTTGGATACGTGGCCCGAACTGCGAACAGGACTCTCTTATAGTTTAATCTTTGCCTCAGGCGTATGCTTAGGCGGAGCCATCATGGCCATGGTATCCACTTCGAAGAATAATCAACGACATTCATAACGACCAGACGATCAGGAAGGGGTAGGATGATGAGCGATTATAATGGACAGGGAGATTCAAGCTGGGTCAACGGATTTGTATTTATTGCTGGATTTTTATTAGGTGCAGGAACAGCCATCATGCTGACCCCTGAATCAGGCACACAACTACGCGGTCGAATAGTTAGAGGTGCAAGAACCGCTCAAGACGAGTTTTCTGAAATGGCAGCCCAAACAAAAGAAGCCATGCAAACATGGTCCGAAGAAGCCAAAGAAACAATGAAACATGCGGCAACCCGCGTCAATTCTGCCGTCGATACCACTAAACAAGCGGTCAAATCCTCTCCACATGATTCTTTCGACGACTAATGTAAACTCTTACTTAGTTGCCTTCAACAAACTAAAGAGCTGCTTCCAGCCCTCGCTCGGAGTGATTTTCTTATTTAACACTCGTTAGCGAGTATTCTCCTTCTCGTCTGTCAAACATTCCTTTTCACTCATTCTTTTCATTCACTCCTTTCCCTGCTTGTCCCTTCTTGTAAATCATGGGACACTATAGCTTATGTCTCATTCACATGGTGAACCCTCTCCTCTTACCAGGCGACTGAAATTAGGACTAACATTAAATGGCATCATTATCCTGGCCGAGTTTATTGGCGGCTATTGGACCAATAGCCTTGGACTCATTAGCGATGCCAGTCATAACCTCATCGACCAAGGAGCCCTGTTTCTCGCGTTATACGCCCATATTTTAGCAAGTAGACCGGCAACAGAAGAACGCACCTTTGGCTACCACCGTGCCGGGACTATTGCCGCATTTCTCAACAGCCTCACATTGCTCATCACAGGGATCCTGATTGCAGGCTTTGCTCTATACCGGCTCATGACACCACTGGAACACATTCCAGGTCTTTGGGTCATGGGGATTGCGGGAATTAGTATGGTGGCAAATTTTGGGGTGGCATGGTTATTACGTCAAGGGGCCCAAAACGATTTAAATATTCGTGGCGCGTTTCTTCACATGATGATGGACGCCTGGATGTCAGTAGGTGTCATTCTCTGTGGACTGGGAATTGCTCTTACTCAATTCACCATTCTCGACCCCCTCATCAGTTTAGTACTTGTCGTGGTCATCATCAAAAGCAGTGTCCCTCTCTTTCGAGAATCGCTGGATATACTTTTAGAATCCACACCACCACATCTCAACACGTCAACCATTGTCACAAGCCTTGAATCTATTACTGGCGTCAAAAAAGTTCATGACCTACATATCTGGTCGGTAGAACCCCGCATCATCATGCTCACCTGCCATGTTCTCGCCGATACAGAAACTGTTCCAGACAAAGACCAGCTCCTTCAACCTATTCAAACACTTCTTTCATCACAGTTTGGCATTCATCATCAAACCATCCAACTAGAAACCGAATGCCCAGAAACAGGCGACCTCCACTGCAACCTCAACCATCTCACAAAAGATTCATCTGAAGAACCCGCCCTCCCCCACGCCCATCACCACTAAAAGTGTCGATTGTTTCTTCCGAAAATATTTTCTTTCTCTCATCCAACACCTTCAGCTCGGTCAAAAGGGCTGACGCTCAAAAAATCTACTGGACCTTGTTTGAGCGCAGCGAGTTGGTCCACCACCCCATCGCGTACGTCGGTACGTTTATATAATGCCGAGTTGAGTGAAAATGGTTTTGGCTCCTTTTCCCGAGAGAAAGGACCTCGGCTGACGGGCTGAAACTCGCCAATTCAATATTGTGAAAATTTGGAGGTCGAATGAGAGGAAGCTGCCAAAAGATGAATGGAAGGAGTAAATAGGGGAATATCAGAATTTCTGACTTTGACGTACGAGTCGTTTCCTAGCTTTCTTTCTTTTGATAAAAAACTTTGGTTTTTAGAAAATAGGCTGCACCAC
Organism: uncultured Nitrospirota bacterium; assembly: GCA_937139405.1. Taxonomy (GTDB): domain Bacteria; phylum Nitrospirota; class Nitrospiria; order Nitrospirales; family UBA8639; genus Nitrospira_E. The sequence goes on along the minus strand of CAKZPV010000003.1, from coordinate 29,048 downwards.
AACCTAACAGCAACCCAATCCCCCACCCCACCAACACATCTGTCACAAAATGGGCACCCAAATACACACGTGAAGTCCCAATAAGTACCATAAGAGGAAAGCCTACCCACCCCAACGAAGGATACAAAGTCACTAAAAATGCAATGGCGGTACTGGAATTCACCGCATGATTCGACGGCATACTAAAACTTCCCCCACAACCTACCATCTCATGAACCTGGGAAAAAATTTGGCAAGGCCGCGGACGAGCGATCAGGTTTTTCAATTGCCCACCAATCAAGTCACTCAGTCCAATCAATAATCCAAAGGAAGGCGCAGCAATTTTAGCTTCGCCCCACTTCGTCCACCCCCAATAGGCAATGGCTAATATTCCAGGAATAAGTAAATTGCTTTCTTGGGAACATTGAAACATCAACCAATCCAACACGGACGATTGACCAGCCCACCCATTGATCAACCAAAACCATTCTTCATCAAAAGACATTGAGAAACTCTCTATTCACATCGTTAAAGGATCAAGTCTTAGCGAAGGAACCACTCACATCTTCAACCTATACATTTGATATGCTATCATGCTGATCGATGAACAAAGGAGCTCTTTCATGTTAATCGATACCCATGTGCATTTAGACGATCCTCGTTATGACACTGATCGGGATGCCGTTTTTCAGCGAGCAGAAGAAGCCGGAGTTGAGGCTTTTATTACAATTGGCTGTGACGTGGCTACCAGCACTTCGGCTGTACAATTAGCCACTCAACGTCCAAACGTGTATGCCACCGTTGGCGTCCATCCCCATGAAGTGAAACGAATCGAACCTCATTGGTATGAAGAACTCCGTCAATTAGCTCAACAGCCCAAGGTCGTGGCATTTGGAGAAATTGGGTTGGACTACCATTACGATCATTCCCCACGCGAAATTCAACGTCAACAATTTCGAGAACAAATTACTTTAGCGAAATCTCTGAATCTCCCCCTCGTGATTCACACACGCGAAGCGCAAGAAGATACGATGACCATTCTTCGAGAAGAACATGCCGAATCGGTTGGAGGCGTCTTGCATTGTTTTTCAGGTGACTCTTGGCTGGCCAAGGAAGCCTTAGACTTAGGCTTCTATCTCTCCTTTTCAGGAATCATTACGTTTCGCAACGCCTCGCTTCTCCGAGACGTCATTCGTACAGTCCCGGATGATCGTATCCTGATCGAAACGGATGCACCTTATCTGACACCTATTCCCTTTCGAGGCAAACGCAACGAATCGGCATACGTGAAATACGTAGCGGAACAAATAGCCGAATTGAAATATGAAGATGCAACAACAGCCCTCTCTCAAGTTGCTGAATTGACCACGAATAACGCAAAGCGACTCTTTAAAATCTCTTCATAATACGATTTCGTTGCCGAAGTTTTTTAGGTAACTTTCTTGGGTTGCCTTTTTTATCTTTTCGCCCAATCGTTAAATCCCCACTCTCATCTTTTTCATTGTGATTCCCTCTAGGAGAACGAGCCGCTGTTCGTTGCTGACTCCCCTTTTGCAGTCGAGTCAGAAATTCTTGTGAACGAATCACGAAGGCACCAAAAGCTCGCGCGACATTGGTCACTTCAAGATCAGATGTCACCACAGCCGTTTCATTTCCATGCTGTCGAATCAATTGTTGAATGACCTGATCTGCTCGCTCTCCTTCTGCCGTATACATCACAGTCACTCCGGTCTGATGGCTAGAATGTCTCAGATTCCCTGATTGTCGCCACGCATCAAACACAACTGTCACTGAACAGTTAATCGCTTGAGCATAGATACCCAAACGCGCGACAAATTGGTCACGATGCACTTCCCCTTGACCAATGACTTTTTGTGGAGGAAGGCCCATGGCCCCCAAGACATTGTAGCCATCTATGATAAGATATTTAGGCGTCATAAGTTATGGCTTTCGATCAACATGAGAATCCGAAATTGAGGTTCAGTTTACCCCTCAATTCGAAAAATTCCAAGATAGTATGGCTTGACAAGAGCGATATCATCTGCGAAAAAATATAGAAACAACTTTATTCTCTATGCCAGCCATTCGAAACGTTTTTCTTTCATTCTTCATTATTCTGTTAATCCTGACTCCTCCGCTCACCATTTTGGGAGGAGAGTCAGGGCCTCGACTTCCCTTCGTGTGGGAAACCTCTCCTCATCTTTCCTTCGTTGCGAAACGCTCTGCCTCTGCTACCATCAAAAACATCCGAGCCCATCAGCATAAAAAATATACTCGGCTTGTCCTTGACCTGGATCGAGAGATTCAACAACTTCCCTCTGATCGACGAACCAAGACAACATTTCAACTCGAGCTTCCCAACACTCGTATTCTTAAAAAAGCCATGTCGAAAGCCACAAACACATCATTTCCTGTCAATCTGGCTATTTCCAGAACAGAAAAAGGGACACTCATACTTTCCCTCACAACAAAACCATGGAAACGTTACAAATGGTATGTTCTCAAGAAACCTACGCGCATCGTCTTAGACCTCTACCCTGATCTTTCTGCAAAAACAAGAAACACCAAGACACCTACACCATCAAAAACACCACCACCGAAGGCTCCTAAGGTTATACAGGCACCTCCTCCAGTAGTGACTGTTCCTCCAGCCATTGCGGTGACAAAAAAGAACATGGTGATTGTCCTTGACCCGGGACATGGAGGGAAAGACCCTGGAGCCTTGGGTCGAAAAGGGACAAGAGAAAAAGACATCGTGTTGAAAATCTCTAACCATCTTCGAGATCTCTTGGCCAAAGAAACCAACACCAAGGTTTTCATGACCCGTAAGTCCGACGTCTTTATCGAGTTAAAAGATCGAGCCAGCTTTGCAAATGAGCATAAAGCTGACCTTTTCGTATCCATTCATATCAATTCCCATCCGAAAAAATCCATTAAGGGCTTAGAACTCTATCATTTCGGAGAAGCCAGTGACCCAAGGGCGCTTGAAGTCGCTGCCCGAGAGAACGGCACACCTCTTGAAGATAATGGCCCAGCTTGGCAATTCATCTTGGCCGATAAACTCCACGACAAAAAAATCGAGGATTCACAAGAATTTGCTTGGACCACGAAAAAATCCATGGTGAAATACCTCAAACCTTTTTACAAGATCAAAGATCATGGAGTAAAAACTGCTCCATTCTTTGTCCTACGCATGACGACGATGCCGGCAATTTTGGCGGAAATTGCCTTCATCTCCAACCCAACAGAAGAAAAACTTCTCAAAAGTTCGACCTACCAAAAACGCATGGCCCAAGGAATATTTGAGGGGATCAAATCATATAGCAAACCATTACAAACGGCTGCTCGATAAGTTCTCTGTTTCAACTCCTTCTTCTCTCTGCCTCATTCACGACCTTCCATTCCAGGATTATGTCCGTTAACATCTAACCATATGTTCATTTTCTAGCAAGGAACATTAATTGCCTCACAATCTTCCTCATAATCAACGTGACTACTATCAAACTGATCATTGAATACGAGGGAACGGCCTATGCAGGATGGCAACGACAACCTTATCACTCAACAATTCAAGCGGCTCTAGAAGAAGCGCTCTTCAAGATTACGCAGCAACATATTCCAATGGTGGGAGCTGGGCGGACCGATTCAGGGGTCCATGCCTTAGGGCAAGTCGTTAGCTTTCAATCAGGAAGGTCGCTGGCCGCCACTCAATGGGCTTCGGCGCTTAATGCGTATCTCCCCAAAGATATTTCTGTGCTCTCAAGTCAACAGGCTCTCGATGGGTTTCATGCACGCTTTAGTGCCAAAGGAAAAATTTATGAGTATCGAATCACGTTACAATCTTCTCGACCAGCCTTAGACCGCTATCGCGCCTGGCATTTCCCGTATGCATTGGATACGAATACAATGAGTCAGGCCATGCGAGAATTTATTGGCACCCATAATTTCACGTCGTTTCGTGGGCAGCGATCGCAAACAATAAATCCCCGATGTACTATTTCACATTTTTCTCTTTGTTCAGAATCAACAGAATTAACAATCCGCATAGAGGGAGATCGTTTTCTCAAACAAATGGTGCGAGCCCTTGTTGGCACTTTAGTTGAAGTGGGCCAACATAAACGACATCCCAATACTATGCGACATATTCTTCAAGCCAATGACCGTCAATCGGCTGGCCGCACCGCACCCTCTCATGGCTTGTACTTAACCAAAGTTCTATACTGAAGGATTGAATATAATCTTTAAAGGGTCAGACTCGAATAAAATGCCACACCTGATACTTGCTCTTCTCTAGCTTTCATCTATTCCCAAACGACTCGCCATTTATTATCGGCAAGAGACTTCATGGTAGTTCTCCTGAATAAATCTTCATCACAGTTGAGAGAAATTGTAACGCTTGTGGTTTTTGTCGTTGAAAGGAATTTCGTCCTATAATCGAACCAGAACCACCCCCATCCCGGATTGCTCGCGCCTCATCAAAGATTTTTTGATCCTCGCCCTTCGCACCACCTGAAAAAATTACAATTCGTCGACCATCAAATGTACTTTGCACTACATGGCGAATACGGTCGGCTGCAGTGCTAATGGGGATTTTCTCGGCTTCATACACTTTTTTCGCTGCGGCTTGCTCCAAGTGAGCGCTTGGGACTTTCACCTTAATAATATGCGCTCCAAGTTGTGCCGCGATTTGCGCCGCGTACGCCACCACATCTATTGCCGTTTCCCCTTCTTTACTTAACCCCGAACCTCGGGGATAAGACCACACGACAACAGCAAGACCATAAGCCTTTGCTTCTTCTGAAATCTCCCTTAAGCGTTGATACATTTCTTGGCTATGGACAGACCCAGGATAGACAGTATAGCCCACTGCACAACACCCTAGCCGCAGAGCATCTCTCACGCTTCCCGTGATTGCAGAATTGGGATCTTTGGTCTCTAGTAAAGAATCATTATTATTCAGCTTCAGAATAAGAGGAATTTGCCCAGCAAACGCTGCGGCTCCTGCTTCAAGAAATCCAAGAGGAGCCGTATAGGCATTACAACCAGCTTCAATACCCAATTGGAAATGGGAATGTGGGTCATATCCAGATGGATTAATCGCAAAGGATCTTGCCGGGCCATGTTCAAACCCCTGATCTACGGGGAGGATGACTAAGCGTCCCGTTCCCCCTAAGGCTCCATTCATCAGCAATCGCGCAAGATTTGTTAATACGCCAGGAGAATTCCCATCATAATTTCGCAATATTTCCTTCACGCGTGGTGTCATCTCAAACTACTCCTTCCACAATGCCTGCATCAAATTTTTACAAGAAAATATACTCATTGATTGATCTGTCTATAGTGTAAAAGAGCCCAAGAGCTAAGACAATATCCAGAAGCATCCAACGTCAAAATTTTATTTATTGTTCACCTTGCTCAACCTTTTTTCGAAGAGCAATTAACTCTTGTTCCATCGCTTCAAAACGTTCAGCAATAGGGTCCGGAATGTTCGTATGGTCCATCGTGGCTTCCGGAAGACGTTCCCCATCATACTTGACGATACGTCCGGGATTCCCAACTACCGTAGAATTCGCTGGAACAGAACGAAGAACCACTGCATTCGCCCCAACTTTTACGTTATCACCAATACGAATGCCGCCCAAGACTTTCGCTCCGGCACCCACGACAACATGGCTTCCCAAAGTCGGATGACGCTTACCACGTTCTTTCCCAGTTCCTCCCAACGTGACTCCCTGAAACAATGTCACATCATTTCCAATTTCGGCCGTTTCACCAATCACCACCCCCATCCCATGATCAATGAAAAATCCAGCTCCAATCGTCGCACCCGGATGTATTTCTACTCCAGTTAACCATCGCGCTAGTTGAGAGATCAGGCGAGGGAAAAACGGAATATGACGTTTCAATAGCCAATGCGAGATCCTATAGGCCAAGAGAGCATGAAAGCCCGAATAGGTGAGAAACACCTCCAGCCGGCTTGTGGCAGCGGGATCTCGCTCAAATACCGCCTGAAGATCTTGAGCAATTTGCGTGACCTTTGGCATTCATCCACCTTGGAAATGTTCAAAAATCCACCAACGGCGTTCTCGCCATTTTGCCGTGCTCACGTGGAGCCTGTACGCTCCGCGCGTCGAAATGACTGCGGCCTTGCTGGATGGACTTTTTAACCATTCCTCTTAACTCATGGGTTCGATTGCAACCTAAGCTTTTTAGCCCATTTGTACTTAATAGGTCTACGTCTTCTCAGGTCTTCAAAGACTGGATCAAGCACACAGCCAAAACCGCGATTCCTTCTTCCCTACCAATCATTCCAATTCCTTCTCCACTTTTCACTTTAATATTCACCTGATCGCCATTTACCTGAAGGACGTGAGCGAGACTTTCCTGCATGGCTTTTATATAGGGTGCAAGTTTTGGAGCCTGCGCACAGATAACGGTATCCAGATTGACGAGAGTATACTGTCTTTCCGTCAAAGTCTGCACCACATTTTCCAACATGAGCAAACTCGAGAGGTTTTTAAAGGCCGGATTGCTGGCAGGATAGCGTGTACCAAGATCGCCTTCTGCCATGGCCCCCAAGAGTGCATCACAAACTGCATGAGTTAACGCATCTGCATCGGAATGGCCCTCTAGTCCCTGTGTGTGTGGGATCGTGACACCGCCTAGAATTAAGACACGGTTTTCTTGAAAAGGGTGAATATCGTACCCTTGCCCAATTCTCATCTGACTCATACTCTTCTCTCTAGACCTGCGTCATAGCCTTTGATAGCAATCGATAGATCACGGATTAGGTATTTCCCTATTCAAAATGGCTTCTCCAAAAATCAGGTCATCTGGCTTGGTAATCTTTATATTAAAACAACTTCCCTCTACAACGGAAACTGGATAGCCTTTTTTCTCGATCAAAGCTGCATCATCTGTGACATCCCAATTCTCTTGTAGCCCCTGCTGATGAGCTTCAAGCAACCAATCATACCGAAAAGTTTGTGGAGTTTGAATATGCCATAACTCTTCTCGATTTAACGTTTCTTGAATCACCTGTTGTGCATCAACTCGCTTCACTGTGTCATGAATTGGCATCGCGACAACTGCTGCTCCAGTTTGTTCCGCGCAAGATATATTCTTCTTAACTATATCATCATCAATAAATGGACGAACCCCATCATGAACCATGACGAGATCTGGCGGGTTGGAAATCGCGTAGAGCGCATGACGCACCGAATCTTGGCGACGTTGCCCACCTGCAACAATTTGAGTGACTTTCTCCAACCCAAATGGCCTGACAATGTCACGCCAACAATAATCTCTATCATTGTCGGGAACAGAGAGAATGATTTCACGGATGGATTCGATCCGCTGAAGAACCTTGAGGGAGAGAACGAGAAGAGGGACACCACCCAGGGTCAGATATTGCTTACGACCTGTTCCGCCCATGCGAGTCCCCTGGCCGGCAGCAGGGACAATCGCCACCACAGACTTAGACACGCGCCAAACTCAACTCCTCGCGTTCGGTTTCTTCTTTGAGGCGCGTAAAGATCATCCGACCGGCACTAGTTTGCAACACACTCGTTACTATCACATCCACTGTTTTTCCTATCGATGTTCTGGCATGGTCCACGACCACCATCGTACCATCATCTAAATAAGCCACACCCTGCCCAGACTCTTTTCCTTCCTTCAGGACAAATACACGGATGGTTTCTCCAGGCAATACCACCGGTTTCAAGGCATTACATAAGTCGTTGATATTCAAGACTTCCACCCCCTGAATACCAGCTACTTTATTTAAATTAAAATCATTCGTCAGAACTTTTCCATCCATTTGTTTACCCAATTCGATCAATTTGGTATCAACTTCTTTTACATGGGGAAAATCATCCTCTACCAATTTCACTTGAATATTGTTCATCTTTTGAAGCACATTCAGAATATCTAACCCTCGTCGACCTCTTGCACGCTTTAATCCGTCAGAAGAATCTGAAATATGCTGTAATTCTTGAAGGATGAAATGTGGGACAATCAATGTTCCCTCAATAAAACCGGTTTCACATAAATCTGCAATTCGACCATCAATAATCACACTGGTATCCAACAACTTCGTCTTTAAGGCTGGATCAGCATTTCCATTCACCGGCTCAGCATCCGCCCACCCTTCTTTGCCAAATCGTGTTCCCATGCTAAGTCCCCAATAAGGCAGACCTAAGAAGAGGACTAAGATAGCCAATAAAGAAAAAACGGAATGCCCCGAGCTTCCTATTAAGCCAGTAGAGAGGCTAATCAATCCAGCAATGAGCAGACTGAAGGCTAAACCGACTCCACCCCATAACGCCACCGGGAACGGAATAGCCTGCAATCGCTGCTCAACAACAAGAATACAGGCCCCGACGACGACTCCAATAACAGCACCGATTCCAAGAACTTCGGTTTGCCCATCAGAGAGACTCCATCCCAAGGACATGCCTAGCATCATCCCGACGACAAGGAACATGACTCGTAGCACCATACGAGATTCTCCTTCTCTTAGGTTTGTAAGTCAGACAGAAGACCATCTTCTGCCTTAAATACCTCACGGCAATGATAAATATTACACAAATCGTGAATAACTTCAATTTCCATACGCAAAAAATAGCTCATTTCTGTCATCATAAAATGAAAGAATTTGAGATCTTTAGCAAATGAAGAATTTGCTCAGAATATCCTTGGGGAAATTGAGAAAGAGGTGAAAGCATCCGATAGAGCATTCTTTAAGAATGGCAGGAATGCTTATTATAGGCCTTTCCATGGAAAGGAGCAATCATGCATTAAGAAAAAATTGTTTGATGTAAAAAAAGAAACAGAGAAAGAATTGGTTTTGTAGCGAGGATTCACGCCAGCCGCAATTCAAAATATGGCACACAACATCGTTCGGCCAATCATACCCATGATTTTTCATAAACACAAAAAAGCTAAATAAGAACCTAACGAGAAAAATAGAAATTGGCAAGAAAGTTGATGTGAAGACGGCCTAACTCACCTCGGCGAGCTGCGATTCCAAATACTGACGAATCTGAAATAACTCTTTCTGAGAAGTGGCTTCGAAACGCAAAACCAGCGCAGGTTGAGTGTTTGACGCTCGAATGAGTCCCCACCCTTGATCAAAGCGTACACGAATCCCATCAATCGTAATCAATTCTCGAATCGGCAAATCAGCAGTCTGGAGATCTTGCGTTTCCTCAATTTCCTGAAGGCGTTGGGTCACGGCTGCAACAAGCTGAAACTTCTGATCATCTGAACAATCCACACGAATTTCCGGAGTCACAACAGTTTGAGGAACATCAGCCAGAAGGCTCGAAAGCGGCTTCTGTTGCTTGACCAGTATTTCAATGAGCCGGCATGACGCATAAATGGCATCATCATAGCCATAGTACCGATCAGCAAAAAACACATGTCCCGACATTTCTCCCGCCAAGACAGCTTTCTCTTCTTTCATTTTGGCTTTAATAATGGAATGCCCAGTTTTCCACATGATGGCACGGCCACCCCGTTGAGGAATATCATCATAGAAAACCTGTGAGGCCTTGACTTCAGAGATAAATGTACTCCCAGGGTGCGTTTCTAACACATCTCGCGCAAACAACAGCAACAAGCGATCTCCCCACAGGATGCCACCCTGCTCATCGATCACACCGATTCTGTCCGCATCACCATCATACCCAATGCCAACATGCGCGTTTACCTCATTCACTTTGCTGACTAAATCCACCAGATTTTCAACAACCGTCGGATCAGGATGGTGGTTGGGAAAATTGCCATTCAAATCACAATATAAACACGTGACTTGACAACCTAATTGCTCAAGCGCTTCCTTGGCCACAAGAGAAGCCGCGCCATTTCCACAATCGATCACCACTCGAAGGTCGTTGGCCCGTATAGAAGAAAATTGCTCATTCAGAAAGGCCAGATACTCAGGAATAATCAGCCGTTCAATAATTGTTCCGCTGCCAGATGCGAATTCCTCATTATCAAATATTTTTCGTAAGTTCTGAATATCAGCTCCATACAGGGCTTCTTTTCCCACACACATCTTGAAGCCATTATATTCTGCGGCATTATGACTCCCTGTAATCATAATGCCTCCATCTACATCACAATGAAACAGCGAAAAATATAACAATGGAGTCGCACACAATCCTAAATCAACCACATCGACACCAGCACTCGTCAGTCCAGCAATCAGTTGATTACGAAGAACTGGTGAGGTCAAGCGCCCGTCACGCCCAACAGTCACTGACTGCACTCCTCGCTTTCTCGCTAATGTGGCATATGCCTGCCCAATTTTTTTCACGACATCAGGCGTCAGATCATGTTCGACAATCCCTCGAATATCATATTCTCGGAAAATACCCATTCAGCATCCTTTCAAATGATCTGATCCACCACAGGCTTAGTTGATGGATTGTAATCGACCAAAATCGTCTTTTAATCGGAGAATATCGTCTTCGCCTAAATAGGGCCCATTTTGAATTTCAATAATTTCGAGTAAACCGTGTCCAGGATTTTCTAATCGGTGAGGCGTTTCTTGAGGAATCCCAGTACTCATGCCGGATTGCAAATCATAGACTTCTTCACCGCGAGTGACTCGCGCAGTTCCTGAAATCACGACCCAATGCTCACTTCGTTGATGATGCAGTTGCAACGACAGACGTTTTCCTGGCGCAACTTCAATCCGCTTCACTTTATATCCGTGGCCTTCTTCTAAGACGGTATATGCTCCCCAAGGTCGCTGAACCGTTCGATGCTCCAAATGCTCAGGAGCCTGTTGCTGTTTAAGAAGGCTGACGACGGCTTTTACATCTTGCGCACGATCTTTCGGGCAAACGAGTGTCGCATCAGGTGTATCAACGACCACCATATTGTCCAGCCCAATCGTTGCGACCACGCGGCGATCAGCAAACAAAACTGAATTCTGACTACCCATATCAATGATATTTCCATTCCGCACATTACCAGACTTATCAAGCGGAGAGACTTCCTCTAAGCTTCCCCAACTCCCGACATCTGACCACCCAAAATCTATTGGGACGACCACGCTATGAGCAGAATGCTCCATCACGGCATGATCAATAGACAATGAAGGCATTTTGGCATACGCCTTTCGAAGGGACTCAGGAAACGCTGATGTCCCGATAGGTTGAGCAAGGCCTTTCAATATTTTTGACAATTTTGGTTGCTGCAGAGCTAATTCCTCAAGAATGGTCGACGCTTTCCAAACAAATATTCCGCTGTTCCAACAATAATTCTTTGATCGACAATAGCGCTGGGCAGTGGATAAGTTGGGCTTTTCTACAAATCTTGCAACTGAATACCCAGTAAACTCGCCTTGAGCACCTAATCGCTTACGTTTATTCGGCTGAATATATCCATAGCCGGTTTCTGGTCGTGAGGGATGAATACCAAATGTCACTAAATGACCTTGCATTGCTAATTTCGTGGCAAATTGCACAGCTTTCATAAATTTTTTAGCTGCTTTGACGACATGATCGGCAGGGACCACGACCATCACAGCTTCAGGATCTCGATGAAGGAGTTGTAAGGCTGCTAGGGCTATGGCGGGTGCGGTGTTTCGGCCTTCCGGTTCAAGAATGATGTTGTCTGTTAGATCATCTTTCCATTCACTCAATTGAAGCTTAATAGAATCAGCTTGAACATCATTTGTCACAACCGTTATGTGTTTGGGAGGAATTTCTTGACGCAGCCGTTCGAACGTCTGTTGTAACAAAGTCCCTTCCCCGATGATGCGCAATAATTGCTTTGGAAACCGTTCACGACTCAATGGCCAAAAGCGAGTTCCGCTCCCGCCGGCTAAGATAACGCCGTACACATGTTTGTTCATGATTGTGTCCTTGTTGTTACCATACCTTGAACATCGAACCTCTGGGCTCGATCACCTAACAAACGATAAAAGCTCTATGCAATTACATAGAATTCTTTTATTCAAATCGCAATTCATCGTGGCAAATTTCTCTATCGCTGTCTTGCTGCTAAAATCATATCAATGACTTCTCGAACAGCCCCTTCACCTCCATTTTTTTGACAAATATAATGGACCACCTGCCGAACTTGATCGACACAATCTGCGGGAGCCGAGGCATATCCCACCGCCTGTAACGCGCCCACATCATTAACATCGTCTCCTATATAAGCCATTTGATCAAACGGAATACTCAATTTATCTGAAAGATAAGTCAAAATAGACACCTTGTCCTTCGCTCCTTGAAAGACTTCCGAAATCCCTAATTTCTTCGCACGCCGTGCGACAATCTTTGTTTGCTCTGCCGTGATAATGGCAACCCTTACTCCGTCAGCTTGTAACAACTTGATTCCCATCCCATCTCGAGTATTGAATTTTTTTAATTCTTCTCCTGACTCGCTGTAATACATTCCTGCATCGGTCAACACCCCATCAACATCCGTAGCAAATAACTTCAAATCTTTAAATACTTTCCTGGGACTTTTGACAATCCGCAAATGCGTCGCCTTCTGAAACGACTTCACATTCCGTAGCACCTTTGTTGTTGAACTCGTTGGTTTCTCTTTCTTCATGAATGAATAGACCCCTTCATAATTTTCTTCCGGACATACTCTGCACAATAGAGACAAGCCTTAACAAACTTACCTAAAACGACGATTTATCATGACTGGGGAAACGGATTGGGGAAATATAAAGATGGTCTCACAGCGAATCTGTAAAGTCGAGGAACGATTCAAGGAAAACCTTTATTGACCATCAGTGAAGGGATAAACATTCAGATAACAACCAGTCATTACAGCAATCAACTTTAATGGTCAAGAAGGACAAGAAGACTCTTTGTAGACAATGTCAAACAAGAAGGTTTAGTAATTATTGTTGCAAGGTAAACCCTTTTTTTTCCATACATCTTCTGATTTCTAGGCCTCGTGCTACCGAGTCAGTCCACCATTCATCTTTCTCACCTCGGTCGACGGCTTCATAACATTCTCGCTCGGCAATATTTGAATCTTGAACCATGCCATCATCCGCCACCCAAGTCCCTTGAGAACATTCTCCATATGGATGACACAGTCGATCCGCTCGGCTTGATTTGTAATCAGGGTCGAGGGCCGCATTCCAGATACTGCACCCACCTGACAAAAAAAACACCAATAAAATGAATAGCGACTGTCTCATATTCGCAGGATTGCTAGACTGCATCTCATGTAGTTGTTTCATAAGGGTTTCCTCTAGAATACTTCCAACATGTGAAGAGCACCTTTTCTATATCGGACAGATAGAGCCTAGAAAAAAGGGGAGAGAGGAATACAATAAGCAGGGTAAATTCTAGGTTACCTTCCAGCTTAATCACCTAGATTTGACCACGAACCCAGGCCCAAGTGAGTCCCATATATTCATGGTAAGCGAGTTCCGCCAACCGAAGTCCTGAGGCACTAGGAAAGAGATTCGCTGGAGAAAAAAAGTCTTTTGCAGGCTTCCAGGGTCCAGCCGGGGCAGGAATTGGGATTAGCCCCTGTTTCACAAATAATTTCATTGCCCGTGGCATATGAAACGCACTGGTCACTAAAATAAACAGTTCTTCCTTCACAAGATGTCGAATATATAATGGATGATCTTTGGTATCACGAGACTCAACCTCTAAAACCATATCTGATTTAGCTACCCCTAACTCTTCCGCCACGCGACTCAATGTCGTGGCCGTAGGAGAACCATCAAAACCAATTCCTCCTGTTAGAATGATTTTACTTCCCGGAAAAAGACGATGTAGCCGGATCCCTTCCAAAAGCCGAACCCGTGAATAATGAGAAATTTGCAATTGAATGGGCAACGTCTGATCTCCAGCAACACCTGCTGCCAATACTACAATCCACTTTATAGAATGAGCACCACGCTCACCATTTTCCTCAAAACTCACCTCAGCTAAATTGAACGGAGGATATTGTGACTCAAGAGTTTGTAAGAGTCGCCCCGAGAATCCTTCGTAACTACAGACCAAAAGGACCGCGGTTCCAAGAGTAATAAAAAATTTTCCAGCTTTTTTCTTCTGAAAAACAATCAATAATAGCAAGCCAAAAATAAGAAGCTCGACACAAATCGAAAGCGGAGAAAATAGAGCAGCCAAAAATTTCTTCAAATTAAGCATGCAAAATTTCAACACCCATCTTGGCACAAGCTATCCCAATAACCCGTAGGTAATTTACAGGATTATTGAGTTTTCCACAAGAATTTTCTTTTGTCTAAATAATTAGAAAAAAGATGTTGAATAGATAACAAAATTGAAATGAAGGTAGATTCGAAAGAAAAAAAATTCAAATCTTCGTTGATTAAAGCAAAGAAAAGAACAAGCCCCTATTATCTAGCATGAAGAGCTATTAATCTTTACAGCAGCTTTTTAAGTAGAACTGAAGAAGGCAAGAATCGTCCACTCGCAGGAGAATATGGTATCTCAATGTTGTGAGACTGGACAAGATCGCAAAACACTTTGAATATGTCGGTCAAATTCCTGATTCGCCGAATCAAGGCTTCGTTGAGCCACAAGAATATCTCTCAAAAGATTTCGTTGTCGTGATTGATGCTTCACACAATAAATCTTACCGCCACTGAACCCTCGACGACTTCTTCGACATCCATCAAACTCTTCAGGAGCATGCCTGAGACTAAATTTGGCTTCCTGCAATTGATCATGCTTTTGCACAACACGATCCTGCGCAGCCTTTAGTAAGGAAACCGCCTCTGTACAAGAAAAATCCCAGACTTCGGCCCATCCAAAGGATGTTAGCAATGCCACAAAACCAATGGTAAGAATCCAAACCCGCACGTCGAACCCTCTTCAGGAAGAAAAATGAGGCCAGAAAATTATGAATATTTGACAGCACGCTCATTCTTAACCTACCCCTAGGCTCTATCTTCAACAATAACTCAAAAGAATGGGAAATACAGGACAGGAGATTATAGAAGTGGGTATGAAATTTTGTCCCCTCTCAGAGACATCGACCAGGTGCAGAACATATCAGTTATTTGAGAACAAAATGGGCCCGACGATTTTGTCGAAAGCACGGAATAGTCCGCTCCAAACAAAACGGCTGACTTTTCCCGAGACTTAAGACTCGTAACCGAGAGGCTTCTACGCCTAAATTGACCAAATAATTCTTGACGGACGAAGCTCGGCGTTCTCCTAAAATAAGATTATATGCCTCCGTTCCACGCTCATCGCAATGTCCCTGAATCAACACTTCTCGATTGGGATACCGCTTTAAGAGCACCTTGGCGTTTTGCTCTAAAAGGGGAACCGCATCTCGCCGAATGGCCATTTGATCATAATCAAACAAGATATCTTGCAAGGTCCATGGAAGCGTTGTATCTGCAGCAGATTGAGCAAAAATTTCTTTCTCAACTAAACCCCTCTTGGCTAAAGGAGACGCTTGTGGCGTGGTGACAAGAGGTGTCGTCACTTCTTTCTCTTGTTTTAATGGAGGACGTTCCGGGACAACAACCGAGGGAGGCAAGGTCGCTACATTAACATTGTCTGAAATTGGCTCCTCTACCAGAGCCACCCCTTCACCGTGGCTTACAACCGCCACTTCACGAGTAGCACTACATCCCACCGTCAACAACAAGGAAAGACAGAAAATTCCCATGTAGATCAATTGTCTATTTCGCTTCATTTTGGGCATTCCTGAATGTTTTGAAAAAGAGGGACATCTGGCAGATTTTGGCAGAAAACTCACAAATTCGGAAGAATTGTTTCATCATACAACTTTGTCGACAAGAGTCAATGTCAAGCCTACTTCGTTCAATCGGACCTTGACGGTTTTTTTTTTACATAGGTATGATTTCATCCCTACTCAACAAATTGCTCTGAATATTTAACCTCTTTCCACCTAACCACTTCATCTGTCAAAACCGCGATGATTGACGTTCAGCATCTCACCAAACACTATGGCCAAGTCGCGGCACTCAATGATATCTCTTTTTCCATCCAAAAAGGAGAAATCGTTGCATTTCTTGGTCCAAATGGTGCTGGGAAAACGACGACCATGCGCCTTTTAACGGGCTTCATGCCGCCAACGTCCGGTTCTGTGCATATAGCGGGTTTTGACTGTTTAGAAGAACCATGGGAAGTCAAAAAGCATATTGGCTATCTTCCAGAAACGCCTCCACTCTATTTGGAATTAACCGTGACGGAATATCTGACCTTTGTCGGTCGAATCAAACGTCTTGGACCCGAGCAACTACACGAAAGAATGAAGCTCATTATCAATCAAACAGGATTAACCGAGGTGCAAAGCCGAGTGATTGGCCATTTGTCACGAGGCTATCGCCAACGGGTGGGGTTAGCACAGGCGCTCATCCATAATCCGCCAGTATTAATTTTGGATGAACCCACAACCGGCTTGGATCCGAACCAGATCATTGAAATTCGCGACCTGATTAAAAGTTTGGCGGGCTCCCATACGATCATCTTGAGCACACATCTCTTGGCAGAAGCCACCGCCATCTGTCAAAAAGTCATCATTATTCACAAAGGCCACATTGTTGCCATCGATACACCAGAACAACTCGGAACAAAACTCCGTCAATCCGCCATCTTGAACCTTACAGTCAAACAAGCTGATCCAGGACTATTAGACGCACTTGGCAAAATTTCTGGCGTGATCGACGTCTCCCAAGGGCTCACAGCCAATACCTATATTATTGAAACGCATATTGGGAAAGATGTCCGTGAAGAATTGATAAATTTGGTCGTCACCCAAGGGGCTGGGCTCTTAGAGCTCTCCACACAAGCCGTGAGCCTTGAAGATGTCTTTAAGATGCTCACTCGATCAAACAAGCCTACTGAGTAATGAAGAAAAGTACTATTAGCGCAATCACAGAAAAATCTAAATAAGATCGTCTCAACATGAATCTCACTCACACCATTATTGCGAAAGAGTTACGCAGTTTTTTTGTCTCTCCCGTTGTCTACGTTATTGGTGCAATTTTTTTGGCCGTCGTCGGACTCTTGAGCTATCAAGCCGTCGCCAATGCCAGCAACCAAGCCATTCGGCTCATGCAATTACAAAATACCAATGCTCAACTTAACCTGAATGAAATGATTTTTCGTCCATTATTTCAAAGTATGAACCTTATCCTCATGATCATTCTGCCTTTATTGACGATGCGACTTTTTGCCGAAGAACGAAAGCTGCGAACATTCGAATTACTTCTCACTTCCCCAATCGGGGTCAATGAAATTGTTTCTGGAAAATTTCTCAGCGTCGTCATCATCTATGCGGGGCTCTTGTCACTGACAGCACTCATCCCCATAACATTAGCCGCCTACGCCACCTTTGACTGGAACCCAATTATTCTGGGCTATCTGGCGCTTCTGCTCCAGGGAGCGCTCATGTTATCCATAGGCCTATTTGCATCGGCCCTGACGGAAAACCAAATCATTGCGGCATTTTTGAGCTTTGGACTCATCCTTGGGCTATGGGTGTTCGGTGCATTAAGTACCGCTTTTGGAGATTCAACCCTCGGCCATATCCTGTCTTATCTGTCTTTCACTGAACATTATGAACGATTGATTCGTGGGCTTCTGAATGTCAAAGACCTTGTGTACTATATATCGGGGATGGCCTTTATGTGGTTTGCCGCCCACCAAGCCATTGACGCCTACCGATGGAAGTGACACGTCTCGCCACCTCACTCGGAGCAGTAGGGCTCTTACTCACAATCGGAGGTTTCAGTCTTCCGCTCTTAGCTCTCGAAGCAGAGAACATGGCCTCCATCATTCTCGGGATTGGCACCCTGTGTTTATTGGGCTACGTCGGCATTCATTTTCAAGGATTGGTAAAGGGATCACGGAAACGCTCAGCACGACTTGGCTTGCACAGCATTCTGGCCATTTTCTTGGCAGCCCTTGCGGTGGGGTTAACCAATTTTCTCGCCGACAAACATGGACCAGAATGGGATTTTTCGGAAACCAAAAATTTCACATTAAGCCGACAGACCTATCAGGTCCTCCGTGCCTTACCACGAGAAGTCAACATTCATGTCTTTACACGAGACGGCAGTCCAGGCTATGGGGCCTACCAAGACCTACTCACCACCTATGATAAAGAAAGTCCTCTTCTCACAGTGGAGTTCATTGACCCCGAACGACACCCCGATAAAGCCAAAGCCTATCAAGTCACTCGCATTGATACGGCCGTCATTGAAAGTGGGCCACAACAGATTTATCTGCAACGTGCCTCAGAAGCAGATATGACCAATGCCCTACTTCGAGTCACCAGAGACATCAAAAAAGGCATTGCCTTTACTACGGGTCATTCGGAAAAAAGCATATCGAACAAGGAAACGCCTGGGTTATCACGGGCAGCTGATGCGCTAAATAAGCAAGGCTATGAAGTCAATACCGTCAATTGGAAAAATATCCATTCTAGTCAGGCTGCAGCGCTAATAATCCCATCACCGACGGAATCTCTTCTACCTGAGGACGTCAATCAGATTACACAATTCCTCAGAAATGGTGGACGACTCCTGATACTGAATGATCCGAGCAGCCAAAATTCTTTGGAGCCTCTCCTCTCCCAATGGGGAATTCATTTGGGGGTCGGAATTCTCGCCGATGAGCAAGACCGCTTAGGCCGAGGGAGCCCCACAGCATTGATGGTGCGGACCTTCACCACGCACGATATTACGGAAAATTTCACGACTCCTATTATTTTTCCGGTTGCGCGTTCAGTCACCTTTGATGTCGCCCAAGGAAAGCAGTGGGACTATGAGCCATTAGCACACACGTCTGCAAAAAGTTGGGAAGAAATGACACTCACCAAGACAGAGCCTGTCTTTGATGAAGGCCTTGACCCCAAAGGCCCCTTTGCCGTCGCGGGAGTCTTGACATCAAAACGGGTAGGACAAGATCTGAAACCGGAGTCAGCCATTATCATTGTCGGCAACGCCGCATTTGCCACGAATGGGTGGCTCACGTATCCTGGCAATATAGATTTTTTTCTGAAAACCATGGCATGGTTAGCTAAAGAAGAGGCCCTCGTGTCTCTCACGCCCAAAGAACCCGCGTTTCACCCATTTGTGCCCAATCCTTCACAGGAACAATCGCTCGTCTTTTTTCAAGTGCTCTTCCTTCCACTACTCCTCTTATTCTTAGGCCTCTCCGTATGGAAAAGACGACGAAGCCTCTAACATGCTGAGAATGTTGAAAAAAGCCGCCAGCGGCGTTCTCGCTGTTGTGCCGTGCTCACGTACTCAATGTACGCTCCGCGTACCAAAATGGCTGAGGCTTTGCTGGACAGGATTTTTTGACCATTCCCTCCAGCGTATGATGTCCATCTCACTTTGCAAATCCCGGCACTATTGCAATGAAGTATTAACAGACCCATGCTGAATAATCCGATCCGGATCACTATCGTCTTAGCTCTTCTTGTCCTTGGGCTCGGGGGCTATATTCTTTTTATCGACATTCCGCAAACTCGTCAATTCACTAAAAAGGAAACACAAGAACGACAACTGCTTCCCTTTGATGATCGAGAAATTACTACCATCATTTGGGCTACCGCTGATGAAACGATTCAACTGGAGCGTGACAAGCAATTTCGATGGACCATTACCAAGCCTATGCGGACTCCCGCCGACAATCAGGAAGTCCGACGAATATTACGTGCCCTCACCATCGGAAAGATCAAACGGACGATTGAAGATGGACCTTCCACATTAGATAAGTATGGCTTGGGGCCACCTTACCTCACACTCACACTCCAAACGCCAAGCACGACACAGGAATTCGCATTGGGTGATCGCGGACCCTTTGCGCCGTCGTTATACGTCCAGACCAAAGTTGACAATCAAGTCGTACTGACCACCCTAGATGTGACGACCTTTGCACAAAAAACCTTACCCGACTTTCGTTTGAAAGACTTACTCTTTTTTGAACGCGAGCGAGTCCAAGAAGTGCACATTCAACAAGCTGACTCAACAATGATCATGGCGCGGACTGCCGGAGTCCATAGCCTTTCACCCAATTGGATGTTCACCAGTCCGATGAAAGCCCCTGCCGATAAAATTATCATGGGGACACTCCTCATGGATTTGAGCGGACTCAAGGCCACGGGTTTCGTGGATTCAGAAGAAGAAAAACAACGGATTCTAGGACAACCCAATCGCACCCATGTGGGAGTCACACTCTTGGAAGGACCCCGAACCCATTACGTCAGCCTGTATAAATTTCAAGATGCAGAAAAAGCCTATGCCATGACATCTAATACCAGTCCACTCTATGAAATCTCTCCCAATATCCTAAAGCCGATCACTCGCGGAGCCTTCTATTTCCAAGATAAACGATTATTTGGCATGGAAATCAACGATGTCGTCATGCTGGAAGTCACAACACCAAAGGACCACTATGTACTCGTCAAACAACATGACGACTGGTTTCTTGATGGCGACCCCAATTCCGCATTAAACCAAAAAGCAATCAATCTGTTTGTCAGTCGCGTTGTCGATCTTCCCACAGAAATTACCCACCCTGAGGGATCCACCACATCCATTCAAACGGGATTAGGCTCTCCAACAGTCACCATTCAAGGTCGAAATCACCAAGGGCAAGAGAGCGGACAATTAATATTAGGAAAACGAGAAAAAGGGCTGGTGTATGCTAAAGGAGCCGGACACCAAGGAATCTATCAAGTGCGCTCAACAATCCTGGATCAAATCCCCACCCAGGCTAAACTCACTCAATAGTTAAATAAAGTCCGAAACGGTAACTATTGGTAACCCCAGGAAGAAAATCCCGGTCTGCATCACCAGAATGAACAGACCCTACTTCCAGTATGAATACGCAAAACTGAATTTTCCCTGGCCTCATAATTAATGGAGTATCACTACCAACGGTAAGATATATGGTTTCATTTGAAAAATTTTTAAACAGTCAAAAAAGATGAGAATATTTACGTGTTTTTTGCCCTCTTATTCATGTCCGCCTGCAGTAATGATTATATGGGTGATCTGTCAGGAAGATATGTTTATGTAGGCAAAGTATGACATACACTGCTATTGGACCGAAATCTTGGAAACCAGAGATGAAGTACATGCCTTGTAAAATCCTTGATTATGATTGTGACAACCGCTTTATCATTGCTCGAAAGATCGCTGTAAAAGAATGTTGGCGGGAAAAAGACTACATGACAAGTAAAAAAACAGGACAAACCTACTACTGGATTATCGACACGTCCGTGCAACAAGTACATGGGCCATTCAAAAAAGACCAATTTGAGTATCAGCGCAAGCTGCTAGGCGTCACAGCTGACCTATAGCACTGAAATAATGGAGGGGCAGACCAACTTGCATGGCTCGAACAAGGCCCACCTTTTATTTGAGCGTCAGCTCAGTTGGCCGACTTGCAGATGGTGCAATAGCCTTGGACTCTATCAAATTCGCTCAACGATGAATGAACGACTTTCTCAATCCTTCCAGGGAGAGCAGGCAACAGGAGTAACCCCACAAAACTTTACTTTAGCTGACGCCGTATCTACAACAAACATACCTCCCTGAACTCCCTGAATTCTAACTCCTTGGTAGCGACCCGGGTTAAGATCCTGCATGACAGAAGCAACTGGCCCTGAAAAAACTAAATTTACTACCAAAATACTTACAAACAAAAAAAATCCCACCAATAGATTTCTTCCTAAAGTCATACGCTTCCCTCCTAAAAATCATGTTTTATTTCTTATTTCCTATTCAAGGCCTCCATGGTTCTGCTAAATCAACAACTACGGCAAAACCACAACAGAGTTATCACATTAAAGAATCCTTATTTTTGAGCAGGAAATGGAGCCATCTCTTCTTGCCACATACTATTAAAAAACTGTTCAGCATCTTGCTTCGCCCATTTTTTGATCGTGCTCATTAGCATCCTCCTCTTCATTTTGTTCCCACCTAATAATATAAATAGCTCAGCCTTCATGATACCCTACCTCGACGCTTAACTGACTCTCAGGATACTTTTCAATTTCCCACCATGTCAGGGCCCCCCGGATGAAAATTCTTATCATCTAGCAGACCTTGTTTAGCACAGCGAGTTGGCCTACTCTCCACTGTTTTGCGTCCATCCCATGTAACACAGCCAGCCTCGACGTCAATGATTTTAGTTACTTTAACCTCCACAACAAGGGTTGCGCCCTCCGAGAAAGATAAGGAAGTACTCGGCTGCCACGACGAAATCCGGCATCACCAAATCATATCCCTCGCTCGGTACCTGAATCCTTGAAAAACCTCTACAATCCCGATTGAAATTGACTGAGATATGGGGGTCTGTTACCTTTTCATTCAACCTCTATTATTTCCCCAATTTCAGAAAAGAAGGAGTCGTTTGTGACCACTATTGGTGCCGCCCAATTACCAGAACAGCTTCGTCAAAAGGCCGATCAACTTCGCATTCACAGCATTCGTGCTACCACTCAGGCCGGGAACGGCCATCCAACCAGTTGTTGCTCGGCGGCAGATATTGTCGCGACTCTCTTCTTTTCCGTCATGCGGTACGATCCCAAGAATCCTCGTAACCCGGACAATGATCGGTTTGTCCTCTCAAAAGGGCATGCCGCTCCACTGCTGTACGCAGCATGGGCTGAAGTTGGGTTACTTAAACCTCAAGAATTACTTGAACTTCGTACGTTAGAATCCGATCTGGAAGGACATCCCACGCCTCGCCTCTCATTCGTCGACATGGCAACTGGCTCCCTTGGTCAAGGCCTCTCCGTTGGCATCGGCATCGCGCTGAATAATAAGTATTTAGATAAAACCTCAGCTCGAACGTATGTCGTGCTTGGCGATGGAGAATCGGTGGAAGGCTCTGTCTGGGAAGCCGCCGATGTGGCTCGCCAAGGGCAACTGGATAACCTTTGCGCCATTATCGATATTAATCGACTTGGGCAATCAGACCCCACGATGTTGGAGCATAATCTGGATGCATATAAGGCACGTTGGGAAGGCTTTGGCTGGCATACCATCTGTGTTAATGGACATGACCATGCCGAATTACTGAAAGCTTTTTCTGAAGCGAGCCAAACGACAGGGCGCCCATCCATGATTCTCGCGAAAACGTTTAAAGGGAAAGGTATTCCATTTGCCGAAGACCATCCAACTTGGCACGGCAAACCGTTGAACACACAACAGGCGGACGAAGTGGTTGCTTTATTGAATCAATCACTAACCTCGCCAGCTCCGGCCCTCTCCATTGCACCACCGACAACCGTTCAACGCGCTAAGAGTTCCGCCAAACCACTTCCAGCCCCATCGTATGGACCAACGGATTCCGTAGCGACCCGGGAAGCTTTCGGCGAAGCATTAGCTCAGCTGGGTGAAGTCAATCCGTTAGTGGTGGGATTAGATGCTGACGTCAAAAATTCGACCTATACAGATAAATTTGGCAAACGTTTCCCTGAACGATTCTTTGAAAATTTCATTGCCGAACAAAATATGGTGGGTGCCGCCGCTGGGCTTGCGGCCTGTGGGAAGATTCCATTTGCCGCGACATTCGCCGCCTTTTTTACACGCGCTTATGACTTCATTCGCATGGCAGCCATCAGCCAATCCAATATCAAACTCATGGGATCTCATGTCGGCGTCAGTATCGGCGAAGATGGCCCCTCACAAATGGGACTGGAAGATTTAGCCATGATGGCCGCGCAGCCTGGAATGGTGGTTTTGTATCCGTCAGATGGCATGTGTGCCTATCGACTCGTGGAATCCATGGCAAACCATAAAGGCATGGTCTACATGCGAACCGGACGACCAAAGACTCCCATCCTGTACGGCCAAGATGAGACGTTCACAATCGGCGGATCTAAAGTCCTGCGACAAAGCAACAACGACCAGCTCACGATTGTGGCCGCCGGTGTCACGCTCTTTGAAGCCCTGAAGGCCTATGATGAATTACAAAAGTCTGGTATCACCGTTCGCATCATTGATCTCTATAGCATTGCCCCAATAGATGCCGGCACGTTGCGAGAAGCCGCCAAAGCCACCAACAATCTCGTCTTGACGGTTGAAGATCACTATCTCCATGGTGGACTGGGTGATGCGGTGATGAGTGCCCTCTCCACGGAAGGCGTACGCCTCCATAAAATGGGTATCCAGGAAATTGCCCATAGCGGAAAACCTGCGCAACTTCTTGACCATTATGGTCTTAGCGCACGTGCCATTATTGAAAAAGTGAAACAACTGGTAGCATGATGTTCTTCAATGGCTTCACAATCCAGCATTGATTCGCTCCCATTGTTTGCTTGCCTTTCCGAAACCGATCGGCAGGAATTGGCCAAGCACGCCGTAGAAGTTCCTATTCAAAAAGGACAATTCATCTTTCGAGAAGGTGATCCTGCTGACTGGTTCCACATTGTGCAACATGGCAATGTGAAATGCGTGAAGTCTACGCCGGAAGGGCGTGAAGTCACGCTCAAAGTCCTCATGCCTGGCGATCTCTTCTGCTGTGAAGCCTCAGCCTTTTCTGGAGACTCACATCCAGGATGTGCGCAATCCATGGGAGATGGAACCGTGATCAAAATTCACCGCACGGCCATGCTCGAAGTCATCCAACGTAATCCTGAAGCGGCCGTCAGCATCATTAATTATTTAAGCCATCGACTTCGAGAATCCCAAGACAATGCCAAAGCCTTTGCCTTAGACCGCGCCGAGCAACGCGTGGCGGCCATTCTGGTGAATTTAGCCGAACGCTCTGGCATTCAGGAAACAAGAGGCCTTCGCATTTCCGTTCGTCTGACCCATCAAGACTTAGCCGATATGGCCGGGCTGACCAAAGAAACCACTAGCCGCATCCTCAGTCGATTCAAAAAAGAACAACTCATTGCAGGACATGGGAAACAACTTCATATCCTCAATCTCCCGCATCTTCAAGAAATGGCCCCTCACGCGCTACCGTAACCGCGCCTTGTTCATTCCCCGCTGCTCTCCTTTTCTTTCAGACACCACTATCTGCATATTTCCTCAAATTAATGATCTATATCATTGTTTCTTCAAAGGATTTCCCTATGATACTCCTAGAGAAGCACAAAAGGTTTTATCACAGTCGCCATCATAAAGAAGGAGAACACTATTCATGACCAGGAATCTTCAATTCCCAGCAACCCGACTCATCGTTGCCGGCACGGTAATAGCCCTCACTCTAGCGAGTATGACTTCCACAATATGGGCGATGGACATGCCCACGGTACAGGCAACACTCACAACCTTGCCGAAAGTTCCTTCACCCGTTACCAGAAAAGGACCGGCCAAAGTCGTCGTCAATGTGGAAGCCAAGGAATATGTGGGGACCTTAGCTGATGGAGTACAATATAAATTTTGGAGTTTCAATGGGACTGTGCCTGGGCCAATGATTCGCGTCCGTGTGGGCGATACAGTCGAACTGCATTTGAAAAATCACAAAGATAATAAATTCCCGCACAACATGGATTTGCATGCGGTGAATGGCCCGGGTGGAGGTGCTGGTGCCAATTTAGCGGCTCCTGGACAAGAAGGCGTCTTTTCCTTTCATGCCTTAGCCCCCGGCTTATTTATCTATCACTGTGCCTCACCTGTACCGAATATTCCGGCTCATATCGCTAATGGCATGTATGGATTGATTCTTGTCGATCCAAAAGAAGGCCTCCCTGCGGTGGATCATGAATATGCGATTATGGAGAGCGAATTCTATACGATGCCCAGCAAGGACAAGGGCGTCATGGAATTATCCATGGAAAAAGGCTTGAGTGAGCATCCAGACCATGTGGTCTTTAATGGCAAAGCCGGCGCGCTCATGGGAGAAGAATTGACAGCGAAAACTGGAGAGACGGTCAGACTATTTATGGGCAATATTGGCCCAAATGGCACATCATCATTTCATATCATCGGTGAAATTTTCGACAAAGTCTACGTGGAAGGTGCGATAGGCGGAACCGTCAACCAAAACGTGCAAACGACCTTAATTCCTTCAGCTGGTGCCGCAATTGTGGAATTCAAAGTTGATGTGCCAGGCGCCTATCTGTTAGTCGACCATAGCATTTTCCGAGTAGCAAAAGGAGCGATAGGCATTCTTACCGTATCGGGAGATAACGATCCCTCGACTTTCAATGAGATGAGCCCTCAATAATTTCTACTCCTGTCACCACGCGAGGGGTGAGGCTTTTGATCTCACCCCTCGCGTGATTTTTCCTCCAAAATTTTTCTATGGCTGCTTGAATGCGACTTCACCCAGGATTAGGTGCCATAAACACCAATACCCGAAGTCGCTCTTTTGTATGATTGACAACACCATGCTCCTCACCGGCAGGGGCCATAGTCCCCTGGCTTTCTTCCAATATTTGACTCTCCGACCCGACCTGAAAAGTCCCCTGCCCTTCTAACACAAAATACAATTTATCCTGATCTTCATGGGCATGCGCCTTTTGAGCTTGCCCGGGTTCAAAGCAATACACATCACAAAAAAATCTTGATGTTTCAAACACATTCAATTTCTTCATCTTTTCTTCTGCAAACCCCTGGTAATCCTTCAATTGAACGATTTTCATCAAAGCCCCTCCTTAAATTTCATGAATCTGTCATTATTCCAAAAGCTTTAAAAATAGGGAGAAAATTCCTCACAACTCACTTTCCTATCAGATTTAACCTTGAAGCTGCCTAGGTCTAGTCTGATATGATGAAGGATTGCTAGAGGCCAAAAAGCATGTGCGATGTTACCGTAACAAGTGTCCTTGATTCGAGAGCCAATCTTTCAGACAACTGCAATCAACATAGACGCTATTTAATCATTCACGGCTCAACAGCACCAAATTATTTGAGTTAACCTCTACAATGAAAATAGGCACATTCACATGTAATACTCGTCAACCAATAACATTGCAAGGATTCATTGATGGATTTGCGATTTCTTTGGCATAGGACAAGGAAATACAGAAGAAAATTAAAGATGAGGTAAATGATAAATTTGATGTGTGCAGTGATAAAACTTACTCATATGAAGATTTCTACATATACGTCAATGCAGGTATTTGCGAGAGATAAGAGACGCAGAGTTCGTCAACGAAGCCGTTGCAAATTGGGCTGGACTTGAATCAGTGGCCGCGCTAGGCGCATGAGACAGATTAGACCTTGAACCAGGATGTTGGAAAAATTACCGCCTCGTATCTTGCTTGCTCAAAAACCATCTATCGGCTTTAACATTACTATCTCATGCTGGCATCGAAGTAAATATTCAAAAGAAAACCTCACTGGCCACTCCAGATGATATGACCAACAAGGCAAAAGACCATAAGATACTCAACTTCCTGAAAGGATCAGTATGAACGCACAGAATATGCCGTCAAAGCTTGCACTAAGTCTTACCTTCCTGTTTGTCCTCTTAGGGTGGTCCACTGTCGCTTTCAGTGCCCTCCAAGGTGAATATGAAATAATGGAAGGGGAACCCTCCCTGCATGAACCAGGAAAGGTTATTTTATTGGAATTTGCAGATTTCTACTGTCCTCATTGCCACATGTTTGAACGAGTAGTGGTGACGAAGCTCCAAAAAGAATTTGGCGAAAAATTTGAATCACGCATGATTGGATTTCCTGTTATGCCCGGCAAATTACCCACGGTCTTTGAAATGTATAATCAGGCAGTAACCATGGGCAAAGGCCAACGAATGAAGGAAGTTCTCTTTCAATCTATTCACGATAAAGACATTCAGATGTTTGATAAGACCATGCGGTCGCTGATCATCAAAGAGGTTGGATTAGACACCACAGAATTTGAATCGGGCCTGGCCAGTGGGAAGCCGTTTCAAACGCTAGGGAAGGGAAAAGAATGGGGTGAGCGAATCAAGGTGACTCACACACCAACGGTGGTTTTAGATGGTAATATTCGAATCAAAAACCTCAACTTTGATAATCTGAAAATCGTGATTCAAAGCATTCTCGACCAAGACAAGAAATCATAATGTCTTTATTGTTTCTTATTCATTGATATAAATAGTAAAGGAGCCACGACATGGGACGTAAAAAATCTGATGGTGAATTTTTCCCTGAAATGAGCGAAATTTTAGAAGGCATGCAAGAACTTATGTGCGATGAAGATGGTAACCCCTTGTCACCAGACCATCCGCAATACAAAAAATTTGCAGGCCTAATGGAAAACATTGCTGAGCGCGCACAGAAACAGAACCAAGGAAACCTTCCAGAATCTGGACCTCAAGGAACAGCCTAGCTTTTCTGCCAATTGCTGCCCTTACGAGGTTATGTTGTATTTGGATCTCTCACAATAGAAAGATATCTATTTCATGGAAATCGACCCGAATAGCCTAGAAAGAATTAAGACCTTTATCGAATTTATCCAACAAGCTAAACAAGACAAGGTCAAACTGTCTTTTTTGAGTACCCCCACCGAACACGGAGACAATATTAATGTGATGGCCGATATCAATGGGCAACGGGTCAGCCATGGAATCGTATTTTGGGATCTCAATCTTCTCCAAGAACGCGGTTTGGTCGACACACTAGATGATGAAGATAAAGCGTTAGGCCTCAACGTCACAGATGGCATCGTGGAAGATTCAGAAAAGATTAGCGCATTTGTCAAAACCGAAATGGAGAAATCGGTTTCTCCCTAATACGTCAGAGTATGCGTTGTTTTTCACAATTTACTCTCTCTCCTTTATTACATTTCATCATCTTGTCACAGAAAGCTCTACGTTGTTCCAATCGATGATTGGTAAAATCTTGCAATGCGCAAAAGAATGGCACCAAAATTATTATAAAAGTCATGAACCCAGCCGTCCGTCGTACCCTCAATGAGCTGAAGCGCGATGCAACATATTGGGGAAGAGAATCAACGAGACTTGTATCTTTTGGCCACCTTTTTGGTTAAAATATGATCTATCTTGTGTTTGTATCAAAATTTATGCTGAGAGCCAGGTGTCTTACAGTTCCATAAACCAATTGAAATAAAACAATAAATCTTGCGCGGAGAGGTGGCCGAGTGGCCGAAGGCATCGGTTTGCTAAACCGACGTAGGGTCACACCTACCATGAGTTCGAATC
>CAKZPV010000002.1 GCA_937139405.1 uncultured Nitrospirota bacterium | reverse complement strand
ATAATAGGGAAAGCTATAAAACCGACTAGTATGGAACCACCTATGACCGTCGATTCTGGAACATCCCATACATATTCACCATATGGACCATGTACCAACTTCCCGAAACGTTTATTCGTCTCGTCTTGGTCTTATTCACACACACCGTCTATCGGCTCACTATTCGTGGGAGAGAGAACATCCCTCAAGCCGGAGGCGCCCTGTTAGTACCAAACCATGTGTCCTTTATTGACGGATTCTTCCTCTTAGCCAGCACCGATCGCCCCATTCGATTTATCGTTGATCAAATCTACTACGACAACAGATTTCTCAATCCGTTCGCGAAAGTCATGGGCGCTATTCCCATTTCATCACACGGATCTCCTCGAGAAATCTTATCTGCTCTACGAGAAGCAGGTCGACAACTCGATGCTGGTGAATTGGTCTGTATCTTTCCTGAAGGCCAGATCACACGCACCGGCAATCTCTTGCCATTTCGAGCAGGCTTCACCCGTATCGTGAAAGGTCGAGATATCCCCATTATCCCCATCCATCTGGATCGAGTCTGGGGTAGCATTTTTAGTTTTATCGGTGGAAAATTTCTCGCTAAATGGCCATCACAGATCCCTTATCCCATCACGCTTTCCCTAGGTGAACCCCTACCAGCAACCACAACCGCTGATGACCTTAGGCAAGCTATTCAGGAATTGGGAGAAGCCGCATGGAGCGCGCGAAAGTCCAGCTGTCGACCACTTCATCATAGTTTTGTGTCCTCCATGCGCAAACACCCCTTCCGTTTTGTCTTTGGCGATGCCACAAAACCTCATGTTTCTTGTGGACAGGCACTCATCGGAGCCATCGCCTTAGCAAGAGCATTCCGAGCACATTGGGACGGGCAACATACAGTGGGTTTACTGTTGCCGCCGAGTGTTGGTGGGGCACTCGCGAATGTTGGCGCCACACTTTCAGGACGAACGACAGTGAATCTTAATTATACGGCCGGGATGACGGGACTAGAGTCTGCAGCGAAACAATCAGGCATAGCCACGGTTTTAACCAATCGGGAATTCTTGGAGAAAGCGAAAGTTGAGCTTCCACCCAACCTCACACCCATCTGGATAGAAGACATAAAGAAAACAATAGACGTACGCGCAAAAATCACCGCGTTTTTACTGGCGTTGTGTGCACCCATTCGCATGTTAGAACGTGCCTGTGGTGCGATTACCCACCCAACGATTGACGATCTAGCGACCATCATTTTCAGTAGTGGTAGTACGGGAGAGCCGAAGGGCGTCATGTTGAGCCACTTCAATTTAGATTCAAACGTAGAAGGGACCGCGCAGCTCCTGCACATAGATAAACATGACAAGGTGTTGGGGATCTTGCCCTTTTTCCATTCATTTGGATATTTAGCCACCTTATGGTTTCCCACCATCCATGGAGCCGGTGTCATCTTTCATCCTTCTCCACTTGATGCCAATGGGATCGGCGATCTCATTCATCACTACAAGGCCACAGTGCTCTTGGCCACCCCAACGTTTTTACAACTCTATGTTCGCCGATGTACGCCGGAACAGTTTGGTTCGCTTCGCATTGTTCTTACCGGCGCAGAAAAATTATCAGCTCGATTACTGACAGCCTTTGAAGAACGCTTTGGCATTCGCCCAATCGAAGGCTATGGAGTCACAGAATGTGCCCCAGTGATTGCGGTCAATTGCCCAGATTTTCGTGCAGCAGGGTTTTTTCAGCCTGCCTCACGGCAAGGCACGGTGGGGAAGCCCCTCCCTGGCGTCTCTCTTCGGATTGTCGACCCAGACACGTATGAACGATTACCAATTGGCACGGCCGGTATGTTGCTTGTGAAAGGACCGAACGTCATGAATGGCTACTTAGGTCGCGAAGATCTCACGGCCCAAGCGATGTATGATGGATGGTACATCACTGGAGATATTGCCAAACTTGATGAAGACGGATTCTTGGCGATTACCGATCGTCTGTCACGGTTTTCAAAAATTGGCGGAGAAATGGTTCCCCACGGAAAGGTTGAAGAAGCCTTGCACCAGGCCATTCAGGCTGAGGGCATGATGCTCGCAGTCACTGCTATCCCTGACGAACGCAAAGGAGAACAACTTATCGTGCTACACATGCTAGAAGAATCCACGATCTCTGACGTCCTCGATAAAGTGACGGCCAGTGGCCTTCCCAATCTGTTTATTCCCCGTCGCGATAATTTCATCAAAGTCGAGCAACTCCCGGTTCTAGGAACGGGCAAGTTGGATTTACGTGCATTGAAACGCATAGCCATAGAACGTTCAACCAAATCTCAATAAGGTCATAGAACAAATGTGAGGGTCCTCGAGAACAACTTTACCTCATGTCCAAATCGACTCCCCTGAAAAATCCTTAATCGACTGTCATGCCCATCTGGCTGCTTTCCCGGAAGGTAACAATGGTTGCCTCATTTCCTCCGCAATGCTCAAGAGTCCTCTATTCAGGTTTTTATTATGGAAACACCAGCTTTCACCAAACGACTCAAGCCTGGCAAACAGAAAATACATCCAAGACTTATTGGATGAATTACGCGCATCACGCCATGTCCAACAAGCCGTTCTGTTGGCTATGGATGGGGTCTACACAACTGATGGGAGAATAAATCACCAAGCCACAGAATTCCTCATCAGCAATGATTATGTCCTGCAGCAAGCCAAAGACAACCCCAACGACTTTCTGGCTGGCGTATCCATCAACCCCCAACGCATTGATGCGATAGAAGAACTTCATCGCTGCGCAGAAGCTGGAGCCATCCTGGTGAAGGTTCTACCCAATTCCCAGCAATTTAATCCCAGCCAGTCTCGCTATCAAAAGTTTTATCGGGAACTGGCCAAACTAGGTCTCCCCCTACTCAGTCATGTGGGCTATGAATTTAGCCTCATGGGAAAAGATCAATCCGTAGGCGATCCGAACCGACTTCGCACAGCCTTAGAAGAAGGCGCGACCGTTATTGCGGCCCATGCCTGTAGCTACGGACTCATGATGTATGAAAAGTTTTACCCTACATTGTTAGAATTTGTGAATCATTACCCTAACTTCTATGCAGATATATCGGCTCTGACTCTTCCCAACCGACTGGGCATGTTGCTCAAACTTCGGCATGACCCTGAAATTTTTGATCGCTTAATTTTTGGCACCGATTATCCTCTTTCAGTCTTTCATCTACCCATGTGGGGAATGACCAAGCTCTCGACCATTCGCCACATGAGGGCTACCACTATCCGCTTCGATCGACAATACTTGGTCTGTCAAAACTTGGGCCTAGGCTTTGGATCTCTTCAAACCGTCATCCAATCAGCTCGCCCCCATGTTCCCTCAGACTTGCGCCTTCCACCGCAAACCTAATCCCTCACTGGTTTTTCATTCTTTCCAATTTCATAAAGAATTCCGAGCATACTTCCGAAACAACACCAAACCCCTTATTCAGGTCATCGCAGAAGAGACGTAGATCATCGACGGTGATGAAGAGGGATAATTTATTCAACATTTCTCCATTTAAGTAAGAGGAGAGCCCATTTCATGAGCCGTATTCTCATTACTGACGATTCATTACTTCAACGGAAAACGCTCTCAGCTATCGTGGTCGATGCCGGACATGAGGTGGACACAGCCTGTAACGGCCAAGAAGCCCTCGATAAAATTCAAGCCAACCCTCCCGACTGCCTGCTTTTGGACATGCTCATGCCTGTGATGGATGGTATCCAAGTTCTCGAAGGATTGGAATCTCAGGGCATACAATTACCCATTATTGTTCTGACCGCTGATGTGCAGGAATGGTTAAAGGAACGATGTCTCGAACTCGGGGTCAACACGTTTTTGAATAAACCTGTCAAACAAGACCTATTACGAGAGGCCCTAGAAAACATTTTCTCGACCTCGGCTATCACGTAAGCCCAATGTTCATAGATTTGTTACTGGCACAGCCTCTTTTTTTAGATTTTCAGAAAGTGGAGATCTCGACGAGATCGCAAACAGTCAAATATTCAAAAAATTCGTTCTCTATATTTCTAATTGACTCGATAAAAGGAATCGTACTCCCTCATAAACCGAATACTTATTACTGATGATTCCTCATCCCAACGTATCATGTTGTCCGAGATTCTCCAGAAACTCGGACACGAAATGGATCCGGCTATGAATGGTCAAGATTCCTTGGAAAATATTGCATTCAATCCGCCGGAATGTATGCTCTTGGACAATCTCATGCTGATCATGGATGGGCTCCAAACACTTCAAGCCCCACAAGCCCGAAACATCAAATTGCCGATCATCATGCTCACGGCTGACATAGAGGAGTGGCTTAAAACTCGATGCCTTGAACGCAGTGCCACTACATTCTTGAATAAACCAGTGAAATTACCCCACCTACAAGAGGCATGACAACAGATTCTTCTTACGCCTCAAACCACGGAGGTCCCATGCATATAAGTCCGGAACAACAGGATGCGTTACAAGAACTCTTGAACATTGGAGTGGGACGAGCAGCTGGCTCTCTCAATCAAATGCTAGAAAAACCCATTCGAATGCATATCCCGTTTCTTCAAATTGGGAAATTTGAGGACCTTTCTCAAGAAGTCCAGGAATCCAGGGACACTCAATTGTCTTCTGTGCAATTACCTTTTAAAGGGACGTTTTCCGGATCTTCTTGCTTACTCTTCCCGACTGAGAGCGCGAAATCATTGGTGCTCGCTTTAGCAGGAGAATCAGAAGACCCTGACACCATGGATTCTTTAAAAGAATCCACACTTACCGAAATCGGGAATATTGTGCTCAACGGCGTCATGGGCTCCTTGGCCAACGTCCTCAAGCATCGAGTCATTTATTCCGTGCCGTTTTATCAAGAAACCTCGATGCAGGGATTAGTCCAGTCCAAACTGTCAGATACTCCAGAAATTATTCTTTGGGCCCAAACCCAATTCACCATTGAAGAATATGATCTCACAGGGGATATCATGCTGATGTTCGACACTTCTGACTTGGGACTTCTGGTTATGGCCGTCAACGATTACATGCATTCAACTACCGCACCTCATGTCACAGCTTGATACGATGTCCATCAACTTCGAAATCCTCGACCATCTTCCTCAAGGTGTCATTGTCCTTCTTCATGATGGAACCGTTGTCTTTTGGAACCAGTGCCTAGAAGATTGGACGGGTATTCTCAAATCCACCATTGTAGGAACGTCCATTGAAACCCATTTTCCTCATTTAGGTACTCCTAAATATACCTCACGTTTGCAGCCTTTATTTGCAGGCGGCCCCCCAGCCACATTTGCTTCACAGTTTCATCCGCAATTCCTTTCCTCCTCCCTTCCATGTGGGCAACTACGAATCCAGCAAACCATTGCCAAAGCCATATGGAACGCACACACCCAAGAATGGCAAGCCCTGATCATCATCCAGGACATCTCCGACCTGCATAGACAGGTTTCTGAATCCCACCGACTCCGAAAACAAGCCCAAACCGAAGTCATCGAGCGTAAAAGAGTTGAAACTGAATTGGCAGATCATAATCGTTCCTTAGCCTTAGATGCTGAAATTGGAAGAATCACGAATCAGAGCACAAATCTCGACCTACTCCTTCAGCGCTGTTCGCAAGCGCTGGTTGACCATCTCGAAGTCGCCTTCGCCCGCATTTGGACTCTCGACTCAACACAACAATTTCTCAACCTCCAAGCAAGC
This sequence comes from uncultured Nitrospirota bacterium, assembly GCA_937139405.1. Lineage (GTDB taxonomy): Bacteria > Nitrospirota > Nitrospiria > Nitrospirales > UBA8639 > Nitrospira_E. Next base: position 151,615 of record CAKZPV010000002.1, on the reverse strand, counting down.
GCCGGGCTCTATACACATTTGAATGGAGCCCATGGTCATATCCCGGTGGGACAATTTAAAATCGGTCAGATTGCGGCAGAGAAAAAACCGCATTTGACCAATGCTGTCATCGGAGACCATCGTGTTTCAGACCAGGAATGGGCTAAACGAGAGGGGATGGTTGCATTTGCCGGGTATCCCTTACTCAATGACCAAGAGGTGTTCGGGGTCATGGCAGTATTTGCCAAACATCCGTTGACAGCCGTAACTCTGGACATTCTCAAAATAGTGGGGGATCGGATCACGACGACCATTGAACGTCAGAAATTCCTCCAGACCCATCAGGAACTCTCTCTTCGGTATGAACGAATTTTGTCTTCTGTGGCAGAAGGGGTTTTCGGATTGGATCTTGACGGTCGAACGACCTTTGCCAACACAGCTGCTGCTCGAATGCTGGGGTATGATCTAAAAGAACTCGTCGGGATACCCATGCATGCCACAGTTCATCACACCCGTTCAGACGGATCACCGTACCCTCGAGAATTCTGCCCCATGTATGCCGCCTTCAAGGATGGTGCAATACACAACATCGAAAACGAAGTCCTGTGGCGCAAAGACGGAAGTTCATTCCCGATTAACTATAGCAGTCGCCCGATTCATGATGAAAAAAACCAGATTGTTGGCGCAGTTGTCACCTTTAAAGATATCACTGAACTGAAACAAATGGAGAAAGCTCAAGCGTATCTCCAACGGGCCATTGATCAAGGCAATGAGGGAGTCGCCCTCCTTGATCAAAATGGACGGTATTCATACGTAAATAGGGCTCACGCGAGTATGTACGGGTATAGAGTAGAAGAACTAATGGGTGATTCGTGGAAAATTCTCTATTCCAAAGATCAATTTGAGTACATCACTGAACATTGCTTCTCGCAAATCCGCGATTCCGGGAAATGGGAAGGGGAACTTATCGGACTTCGCAAAGATGGAACAGACTTCTGGGTGCATATTTCTCTATCTATTCTTCTCAATACAGATGAATCATCAGCCGGCCTGGTCTGTACCTGTCGAGACATTACGGAGCGGAAAGATGCCGAAGCCGTCATTACTCAAACAACCCAAGCACTAGAACAGCAAAACCTGGAGTTATCCACAGCCCGTGATGAGGCGTTGGCTGCCGCACGTTCAAAATCTGTGTTTCTGGCGACCATGAGCCACGAAATTCGCACGCCATTGAATGGGGTCATCGGCATGACGGACTTACTCTTCGACACAAGCTTGGATGAGGATCAGCAAGAGATGGTAGAAACAGTGAAACATTCGGGAGAATTCCTTCTCTCCATCATAAACGATATATTGGATTTCTCAAAAATCGACGCAGGAAAATTAGACCTAGAAATCATCGATTTTGATATTCGCAAGACCGTAGATGAAGTCTTATGTATTCTTGCAGAACAAGCTAGCCAAAAAAACCTTGAGCTTATCGGCTTAATCTATGCCACAACCCCTCTGCAATTACGAGGGGATCCTGGAAGAATCAGACAAATTATTTATAATCTTTTAGGGAATGCGGTCAAATTCACCCAAGATGGAGAAATTGTGGTAGACGTTTCTGTGAGTGAGACCTCCTCCAACGCGACAACGCTTCGCTTTGCTGTTACCGACACGGGAATTGGCATCACTCCTGCCGCTCAAGCAAGACTCTTTGAAGTTTTTACGCAGGCAGATAGCTCGACAACTCGAAAGTTCGGCGGCACGGGATTAGGACTGGCCATTTGTAAACAATTGATCACTCTGATGCATGGTGAAATTGGGGTGATCAGTGAAAAAGGCCATGGCAGTACATTCTGGTTTACCATCCCTCTTGCTCATGCCTCCGCCTCCTCTACCCCACAAATTCCCCATACGACCCTTACCAACCGTCGAGTCTGCATTGTCGAATCCAATGACACCATACGGTTTGTCCTACAACATTATGCTCAATCATGGGGAATGATTTGTGAAGTGGCCCAAAACGGCAATGAAGGACTCGCATTACTTCAGCAACGTGCGAAAGAAGCGAAACCATTTGATATCGCCATCTTGGACCATACCCTCTCTGAGACCATACAAGAAGATGGCCTCTCTTTAGCGAAACGCATCCGGCAAGATAACGGAACTTCCTATCTCCCTCTTCTTCTCCTCACCGCTCTTGGAAAACGGGGGGACGGTAAATTAGCAGAACATGCAGGCTTAAATGGATACTTGACTAAACCTATTCGGCATCAACAGTTACAAAAATGTTTACAAATGATTATTGGGAAGGACCAACAGCCTCCCCCACTCGACACCAGTCATTCCTCTACTTTGATTACTCGACATACCGTTGAGGAAGCTCAGGCTCAAACGGACGTCCGCATCCTTCTGGCCGAAGATAATGTTGTTAATCAGAAAGTAGCCGTCCGAATGCTTCAAAAAATTGGACATCGTGTTGATGTCGTTCAAAATGGCCAAGAAGCGTTCGAAGCTATTGAGCGTACACCTTATGATTTGATACTCATGGATTGCCAAATGCCAGAGATGGATGGCTTACAAGCCACGAAAAAAATTCGTGAAGCCGAAAGGGGAAAAGAGCAAGGTAAGGAGTTAGCAGTAAGGAGTAAGGAGCAAGATACAGGTATTTCTGAAACTTCTGACGCCTCACGCCTCACGCCTCAGAAAGATTCTCGGGTTCCCATCATTGCTTTGACAGCCAATGCTTTATCTGGAGATCGAAAAGACTGTCTTGAAGTAGGCATGGATGATTTCCTCGCCAAACCTGTCAGGATTGAAGAACTAAAAAAAATGATTCTCAAATGGTTACCTCATCGAATAGCGAGCACCTCCGCAGGCATGCTCATAGCAACGCAAGACAGCAAGAGTCTCAACCCCATTTCACCTTGTCTTGATGAAACGGTCTTGGACAACCTCAAGTCTCTTGGTGACCACGAAGATCCTGATTTTTTCATCACAGTAGTGGACCAATTTCTCGAAGACTTACCTCGTCACTTGAAAAACATTCAACAAGCCATCAAGCAACAAGACGTCGCCTCATTGATAGAAGCAGCCCATGCCTGCAAAGGCTCCAGTCGAGCAATTGGAGCCGCCTCGTTAGCGGAAATCAGTTATGCATTGGAATCGATGGGTCGAGAAGGAACGATTGATACGGCAGCTGAAAAATTTGAACGGTGGCTCAAAGAACAGGACCGAACCATTCACGCGCTTGAACAAGAACGAAAGCAGCTGTCCTCATCCCTTCAATAAGAACCCAAATGTAACCGGGAAAAGGTAAGGAGCACGGAGAAAGAAAAGCCATCATTTTTTCATATTTCTGGCTTTTCACCTTTGGGTTCTCACACCATCGACTACCACCCGATTTTTTGCATACGGTCGACCGCTTCAGCCAACCGTTCTTTCGTTGTCGTCACGGTCATGCGAATGTAGCCTTCACCTGGGTCACCAAACCCATTCCCAGGCGTCGTCACAATTCCCGCCTTTTCAATGAGATGTGCAGTGAATGAGGCTGAAGTAAAGCCTTTCGGCACTTCTATCCACACATAAAATGCCGCTTCAGGTGTCTCTAAGGACAAACCGAGTTTTTTCAGTCCAGCTACTAAGACATCCCGACGTTCTTGATAAATCCCCCTCAGATCATTGGTCACAGAATCGTCTAATGCCAATGCAGTTATGCCAGCTTCTTGAATAGCTTGGAACACGCCTGAATCAATATTTGTTTTGACTTTCCCCAGCCCGGCAATAACGTCCTGACATCCAACAGCAAAACCAATGCGCCACCCTGTCATATTAAATGTCTTCGAGAGAGAATGAAATTCAACACCAACATCTATTGCGCCTTCGGCTTCCAAAAAGCTGCATGGCCGCTTGCCATCGTAATAAATTTCCGAATAAGCGGCATCGTGACAGACGATGATATGATGTTCTTTTGCAAAATCGACCACTTTTTTGAAATATTCTTTGCTTGCCACAACTGAGGTTGGATTGTTCGGAGAATTCAAAAACATTAATTTAGCTTTTTTCGCAATGTCTTTGGGAATCGCATCCAAATCGGGCAAGAATCCATTATCTTTTGTTAAGGGCATTTCATGAGATATGCCTCCAGCAAAACTGACTCCAACCGGGTACACGGGATAACCAGGGCTCGGGACTAACACCACATCGCCTTTATCGATAAATGCCAAGGGTACATGACCAATACCTTCTTTTGAGCCAATGAGGGTGAGCACTTCCGTTTTAGGATCGGCTGTTACAGCAAACCGGCGCTGATACCACTGTGCAACAGCCGTCCGAAACGACAACATCCCATCATATGATGGATATTGATGATGCTTGGGATTGCCTGCCGCCTGACGCAACGTTTCGATAATGGGTTCGGGTGTTGGCAAATCGGGATCGCCAATACCCAAATTAATAATATCCATTCCCCCCTCAATAGCTTTTCGCTTCATGTCATCAATTGCGGCAAATAAATACGGAGGTAAGGTACGGATGCGCTCTGCATATTGAATGGGAAACCCGGCCATGAATGTCGTCTCCTTTCCTGTCAATTCTAGGATAAATAATGAAGCGCTACCGTAACAAATCCCTAACCTGTTGGGGTACCGTCAAACAAAAAAATTAAGGAAGATCTGAAAAAAAATGCGCGTAGAAAAAAGTCGGGCCTTTCATTGGGTAAGATGTTCGATCAGTTGATCAGCAAATCGATGCAACATCGGAAGATGTGGGACAGCTTGAGACTGAATCGCTTCGGACGGGATCCCTCCTTTTTTGACATCGTCCGAGCATTCGTAACAGAGCGCTTGCATACTGACTTCTTCGATTTCTGGATGAAATAGCAGTCCATAGCAACGCTCCTTCGCACGAAAGGCCTGAACAGGAAAATCTGCTGAGGCCATCAACGACTTCGTTTCTGAAGGAAGCTCAATTCCTTCTCCGTGCCATTGAAAGACCTCCAACGTCCATGGCAATAGGCTGAAAAGCGGATCGGTTTTGCCTTCATCCGTTAATGTCACTGGCACCATCCCAATTTCAAAAGTAGGTCCCGATACTACGGAACCACCTAAAGCCTTCGCTATTAGTTGTGATCCAAAACAAATGCCCAGAATCGGAATGTTCTTTCTCATCGCTATGTTTAGAAAATCCAATTCTTCCATAATCCAGGAGTCAGAATCATTGACGGACATTGGTCCTCCCATAATCAACAGAAAATCTCCAAACTCTTGCGGCAATCCTTCTGAAGGCACCAGAATCGTTTTGACTGCATATCCTCGTGCTTCTAAGGCCAAGCGAAACACTCCGGGGCCTTCAAATGGCACATGCTGAAGACAGACAGCAACTTTCATCGTCGAACGCTCAATGATGATGGAAAGAATGGAGAGGTAAGAGGAAAGTAAAAAACGAGACGGGACAGGCAGTTGAGAGAGAATGTGTGTGAAGCGCTGCTCCGAGATTAATCAGGTTTGATGACGAGTATACATACTCCGCATGTACTACGAGACGTGCCCACTGAGGGCAAACCCATTGGCGAATACAGGTTGCTGACCGTTTTTCTTATTGACACATTCAACCAAATGCCAAAACCGAAGTGGGTTCACCTTCTTCTTACTGGCGACGATCAAACTGGTCCCTTCCAAGACCGTATTAAGCGCTAAATCTGTTCGAAATCCAATATGTTTACACATAGGGGAAATAAATTTTTCGACTGCAGCGATCACTTTATTCCCATTACTAAAATGATTCAACATGACAATCCTGCCTCCGGGCTTACAGACCCGAATCATTTCATTGACGACTTTTCGGTAATCTGGAACGGCGGTCACCACATAAGCGGCCATCACCAGGTCAAAGGTGTCATCAGGCAGCTGCATATTTCCCGCATCCATTGTCTGAAGAGTGACATGCGATAAGTTGAATTCATCCACTCTTCGATGTGCATGCTCTAACATGCCCTCAGAAAGATCAATTCCCAAGATATCGCAATGGGCAGGATATAAGGGCAAGGCCTCGCCAGTTCCAACCCCTACCTCTAAGACCTGGCAACCAGGCTCAATTGACAACCCACGAACTGCGGATTCTCGAGATTGCTTAAAGGCTTTCCCAAATGTATGGTCGTACACGGATGCATAGGCCGTGTAAACCCGTTCTATTTTCTTATTGTCCATTCGTCCTCCATGGTGGTGCCTTGCTGATTCTACACCCCTTCGAAGACCATTGAATTGATACCATCAAATTCGTTGAAACTGGGGAATTGAAAACGATGGCGGGAACCCATATTTTCATGTCGGCCTGGGGACGGCCCACCTAACTATGCGTGACGCGGAGATTAATCTACCGAAGTAGAGAGAGGGAGTCAACTATTTCTCACCACAAGTATCTGATTTAGAAACCTTTCTCCTTGATTACCATACTCCATCTTTACATACGAATTTGTAATTTACCACCATGAAGAAAGACGAATACTCAAGGGATTGCAAACCACTAAAGGCTTCTCTACAATTTCGAAATTGTCGTTCCTTTGATATGTGCTATTGCTCTTAAGGAGAACCTAAATGAGGATTGACTCTTCATTCTTCATTCGCCTCGCGTTTCCCGCATTCGCCATTGTGTGCATGAGTGTCATCACTCTGCCTTCGGTTTCCCATAGCATTGATTTGTCCATTAGCCTGGAGGACGCCAATACATCACTTGCAGCCGGTCGACAAACCATGGAAACAGCTGAGTCTGTAGAAGATGTGGCTGCAGTCATGAAAGCCTCTGAAAAAGTGAGCCGCGTTGGTGCCGACCCTGAGGTGGACCCTTGCGGCACCCATGCCATTTTGCGAACCCGTCGATATTGGCTCGAATACTTCGGTCGACGCGAAGCGGCAGAGTCAAAACGTCAAAAAAAAGACATCCGTATGCCAGAATCAAAGATACAAGAAATTTTGGACATGCCCTATCTGGAAGTCGAAGTCCGATTGTGTGGAGATGAAGAGTTCTTTGCTGAAGGTGCTGAGATCGCGCTGCAACAGGGCAATCTCATGGCTCGCCCAGTCGATATTGGCCCTGCCGAACGCGGAAAAAAGAATCCGGGATCCCCACCGAGTTTTCGATCTCGCTTTACAGCACGATTCGCCTACGCAGACTTTGATCCACAGGCACCAGGTACATTGGCAGTCTTTTTCCCAGACGGGAAACTGCTCAATATTCCAGCTGATTTCTCAACAATTCACTAATCAACGGGACATTCTTTATCAAAACTGGTAAAAAATTTTCCCACTTTGCTGAATTGCCTTATTCAGCTTTTTCCAACGTCAGGAATTCCCTCGACTTCCCGCAATGTATACAAGTGGTGATAGAGACCACGTTTTTCAAGTAACGCTTCATGACGGCCTTCTTCGATAATGGTTCCTCGATGAAGAACAAGAATGCGATCTGCCCGCTGGATTGAGGAAAAACGATGGGCGATCATTAACGTCGTCCGCCCCTTCATCAGTTCAACCAACGCTCCTTGCACTAACGATTCAGCTTGACTATCTAAAGCCGATGTCGCCTCATCAAGGATGAGGATTCTTGGATCCTTCAGCAAAGCCCGAGCGATGGCCACTCGTTGTCGTTGCCCACCTGATAAATTGACACCTTTCTCTCCTAAAACAGTCTGATATCTCTCAGGAAGAGCGTGAATAAATTCATGCGCATTGGCACGTTGACTGGCCTCAAGTATTTCATCCTCTGTCGCTTCCCATCGACCGTATCGAATATTGTCCATGATGGTACCGCCAAACAAAAATGTTTCTTGGGGAACCAGAGCGAGTTGATGATACAAGCTATCCAATTCAATGGATTTGGCATCAAGACCATCAATCAGCACTTTTCCTTTCGTGGGATCGTAAAAACGGTGAAGGAGATTAATAATCGTGGTTTTTCCAGATCCAGTCGGCCCCACAAGCGCGACACACTCACCAGCTTTTATAGAAAAGGAGACATTCGCTAAGACAGGCGGACGTTCTTCGTAAGCAAATTGCACGTCCTCAAATTGCACATCACCGCGAATAGGCACTAAAGGCCGAGAATCAGGACTATCTTGAATATCTAACGGGGTATCCAACAACTCGAATACTCGAGTCATGGCTCCTTGAACTTCTTTGACTTGAGAAAAAATACGCGCAGCCGAGCCGAATGGACCAATGAGAATTCCTGCAAAGAGGACAAAGGCAAAGAGATCACCGGGAGACAACTGCCCTTCGATAACTTGTTTACCTCCATACCACAATACCCCTAGCGCCATCACAAATGTAAAAAAAGTGATGACGGGCACAAAAACCGCCAGCACAGCGGTTCGCTTCATCGTTGTGGCTAACAACCCTTCCACCGCTGTTCGAAATCGAGTTTCTTCTCGTGCTCCTTGAACAAATGACTTGACCTCCCGAATACCTGACACCACTTCTTCAACGAGCGTGGTTACCTGAGCCGTTTGATCTTGAATTTTCATGGAGAGAGCTTTCAACTGTTTCCCAAAAATTCGTGCGACAATGGCAAGCAATGGTAAAAGAATGAGAATCAGCACACACAGACGCCAATTCATGACCAAGAGAAACCCCACACCTCCGATAATCGTCACCAAATGCTTGAGAGCATCCATTGGCGTTTCCGTGAGAAGATTTTGAATGACTCCTACATCATTCATCAGGCGAGAAATCAACTCACCCGTTCGTCGCTTGGCAAAGAAATTAAGCGATAGCCGATGAAGGTGAGAAAAAACATGCGTACGAAAATCGGCCATAACATGCTGAGAGACCAGCGCCGTCATATAACTATGTCCCATGGACAAGACGCCTTGTCCGACCACTAACCCAATAAACACCCAGACCATTGTGGTTAACTGCTGCAGATCCTTTTCCACGGTGATCAAATCCCATAGGGACCCAGCCAGTTTGATAAGAATCAAATTACTGGCCGCAACCCCCATAACAGCCACTCCAGCACAAACCATAACGACCATCTGAGGACGCACAAAGGGCAAAAACCTGGACCACTGATTCATAATCATCTCACTGAACGATCAAGGAGTTATACAAAAGAACGGAACTGAGTTGGAATGTGGCGAGGAAGGAATGACCAACAATTAATCGATTTGAACAACCGATTCGATTTGCATTTTATTGAGCGCAACGAATTCCGAGTGATGGACGTCATCAATCAGAACGTCGGTCAAATTAACAAAGAGGACCGATTCATCATTTAACACATCCGAAATTCGATTCCGCATAGGAGGAATTAAGAGTTCGCCGACATACGTAGCCAGGGAAGAGCGAACCCTGATACGAGTCTTTTTCCCCTGGGTCATAATAATGCCCTCTTTCCTACTGTCCTATGAAATTAATTACGACGCTTCGCGAATTTCATGCGGCGACGAAGTTTTTTATGTTTATGCTTGCGCATCTTCTTCCTCCGCTTTTTGACCACACTCGACATAGAGTTGGATTCCTAGGTTAAAAAAATATGAGATGGCAAGCCAAAAGCACAAGAACCTATCTTTTGAGAAAAGGGCATACCAAGCAGCCGGTTTTCCTATCATAGGGTTAAGAAAAGTGTCAAGATAACCAGCATATCATACCCGCTCTGGCACCCAGGAGTCATCTCCTGATTCAAAATTCCCTTGACCCCCTGCAGGAGGCTTCTCCATTATAGGGCCTCATGTGGACCAAACACCTAGCAATTAACCGTTTTTGGTTTGGGTGGATGCTCGTTATTCTGGGAATGCTGTATTTGACAGAGACGGGCTGCTCATCAAAAACAATCAAATATCCGGAAGATCATGCTCGGTATCAACGGGTAATCCAGGCCATCAAAACACTCGAGACAGCTTATGTCAATAAAGATGGCTCAGCCTTCCATGAACTCCTGTTACCCCTGGAACAACTCGAGGTTTTGGAGATAAAAGCCCGACAGGACTTCACAACATTTACAACCATTCAACTCGATTTGACTCTTGATCGTATCCTCATTGATGGAAATCGCATTTCAGCATTTATTTCTTGGCAAGGGACATGGCAACGCCCAAACCAAGAATCCAAGACCCAGGCAAGAGGACATGGCGTGCTTCTGTGGAGTGGGAACCAAGTCATTTTGCTTCGAGGTGTAGAAGGGGATCTTCCCTTTGGCCGGGCTTCTCGCCTGAATCTATCTTCCTAATTTCTCCACTCACTCTCAACTACGCCTAATATTCTCAAGATGGCTTCTTCATCTGCAAAGAACCCTGCAATGTTTTCGACTGACTTTCTCATTATTGGAGCAGGCGTCGCTGGATTGCGCGCAGCCCTGGAACTTTGTCGACATGGACATGTCACCATGGTCGCCAAAGGTGGCCCACAAGATAATAATTCGTTTTATGCCCAAGGAGGCGTCGCTGTCGCGCTGAGCGAAGAGGACGATGTAGATCTTCACTTCACTGATACCATAAAGGCGGGGCATCAACTCTGCTCCCGTCCCGCCACTAAGGTATTAGTAGAAGAAGGTCGCTCTCGAATCCAGGAATTGATTGAATGGGGAGCGAAATTTGATACCGTTGACGGCAAACTCGCATTTACCAAGGAAGGAGCCCATAGCCGCCACCGTGTCTTGCGGGCAGGCGGAGATGCCACTGGGAGTGAAATGGTTCGAGCCTTGAGTTCCAAGGCGCAAAGTCTCAAAAATCTGAAATGGCTAGGAAATCATTTTGGGATCAAGTTAGTCATTCAAGACGGACAATGTTGTGGAGCCATCGTGCTCGACGAACGAAAAAATACCTGCAAAACCATTCTAGCGTCCGCTGTCTTATTGGTCACAGGGGGAGCTGGGCAAATCTACGCTCGGACCACCAATCCAGCCAATGCCACCGGCGATGGAATCGCTATGGCTTTTCAAGCTGGAGCCATTCTGGAAGATATGGAATTTGTCCAATTTCACCCCACCTCGTTGTACCTCCCATCAAGTCCTCCATTTCTCCTCACCGAAGCCTTGCGTGGTGAGGGGGGAATTCTTCGGAATAATCGATGCGAACGATTCATGAAACAATATGATCGGAATCAAGAGCTGGCACCACGAGATATCGTGTCTCGTGCAATTTGGGCCGAAATGCAAAAAACCAAAGCCCGTCACGTCTACTTGGATGTCACTCATTTAGGTTCAACATTTTTGAAAGAACGCTTTCCCACGATCTATTCCACCTGTTTGCGCTATGACATTGATATCACCGAAGAATGGATTCCAGTCTCACCTAGCGCCCATTATTTTATGGGCGGCGTAAAAACCGATCTCCACGGCGCGTCAACCCTACCCGGCCTCTTTGCCGCCGGAGAAGCTGCCTGCTCAGGTGTCCATGGAGCCAATCGCCTGGGGAGTAATTCGCTGTTGGAAGGACTAGTCTTTGGATTGCGAGCCGGACAAGCAGCAGCGCAGCATGCCATCACCCATTCGACCCTAACGGTCACTTCGAACACGTCTCACAAAAAACCTGCAGGGCGGAAGATGTCCGAGCAGGATGTTGAAAAACTTCGAAATTCTCTGCGTCGTTTGATGTGGACAAAGGTTGGATTAATACGAACTGCCGATTCCCTACAAAAGGCCCTTGAGCAACTTCAACAATGGTCTCGCAAGCTACGCGTGCCACCGCTTAATCGAACTGGCTTAGAAACACACAATATGGTTCAGGTAGGACTGTGTGTTGCCGAATCAGCCCTGTGGCGCACAAACAGCGTGGGGGCACATTACCGAGAAGATATTCCCTTTTCCAAAGGGTTAAAATGGAAAATCCATAGTGAATGTCGCCAAACTCACGCAACAGGTTCTTTACCAATTAAATCAAAAAAGACAAAAAAATGATCTGCCCATGAATCAACCTTACGGATTCTAAGTCGTCAAACAAGGTCCCAAATACTCATCGATATCCTGTTTAAAGTACACCTCAAGCTGTTCCGTTAGTACCCCCCTCCGCCCCAGCCCTATCTGACAATCCCCAATTCTTGAGACAGGCATAATTTCTACCCCTGTATTCGTGATAAAACACTCATCAGCCTGTAGCAATTGCTCCATTTGGTATTGTCCTTCTTCTACTGCCTTGCCGTGCTTACCAGCAAGCTCCATCACCATATCTCGGGTAATGCCCTTCAAAATTCCACAATCCACAGCTGGTGTGTGCAATCGTTGATTCTTTACGAAAAAGATATTACTGGTGGTACATTCAGCCAAGCGACCATCTGGATTCAACATCAGGGCATCATCTGCTCCCACGGCAACTGCCTCTTGCTTAGCTAAAATATTATTGAGAAAACTGATCGCCTTGATTTGAGGAGATTGCGCTAATTGAGAGTTGCGCCGAATCGAAGACAAATGTAAAACCATGCCCTGTTCCCGCTGTTGCGGCGAGAACATCACAATAGGTTTGGCCATGACGACAATGGTCGGATGGGCACACGACCTCGGATCAATCCCGACTTCTCCTTCACCACGAGACACGGTTACTCTCAGACCGGCATTCTTGAGTTCATTGCGATCCAATAACTCCCTAACAATTGGCATCCATGCTTCATCATGCATGGGAAGGTCCAAGCCAATGAGCTCACAAGATCGGCGAAGCCGCGCCAGATGTCGATCCAATAACAACACCCTTCCCTGGTAGACACGCAATGTCTCATACACTCCATCCCCGTATAAAAAGCCATGATCAAATACCGAGACTCGCGCGTGCTCTTTCTGGACAAACCGATCGTTGAGATAGACCCACATGCCATTTACCTACATGAAGAGTGAGAGGTAAGGAGAAGATACATCATGAGCGTTTCCTTTCTCTTTCTTATCAATTTTTTACTTCTCACGGCGTACTTCTCACGGCGTACTTTTCACCCCTCACTATTTATCAATTCTTCCAATGATCGAGAACGTGGAAGAAAGCCTGTGCTTTATGAAGAGTTTCCTCATATTCCCGGGTTGGATCGGAATCGGCCACAATCCCAGCTCCGACTTGAAGATAGCCATAATTTTTAGATAACAACAGCGTACGAATCACAATATTTAGGTCCACATTTCCATTCCACCCGATGAATCCTATTGACCCTGTATACATTCCACGGCGTACCGGTTCCAGACGTTCAATGAGTTCCATACAATGAATTTTTGGTACACCAGTAATCGTACCTCCAGGGAACACCGCTCGGATCAAGTCAAACGCATTACAGTTTTCTCTGAGCCGTCCTAAAACATGTGAGACCAAATGCATCACATGGGAATAGCGCTCCACTGTCATTAATTCATCAACACGAATAGATCCATAACGACAGACTCGCCCTAGGTCATTACGCACAAGATCTACGAGCATGAGGTGCTCAGCCCGCTCTTTGTTACTGGAAAGAAGTTCTTCAGCAAGATGTCGATCTTCAGCCATTCCTCCACCTCTAGGGCGAGTTCCAGCAATTGGGCGCATATCTGCGTAATCATGAGAAAGGCGCACGAGCCGTTCTGGTGAGTTGCACACAATCACATCTGATTCGAGCACAAGAAACGCTGAATGAGGAGAAGGATTCATTCGTCGCAATTGACGATAGAGCGTTGCTCCGGCCTGAGCCTGCGACGAGAATTGATCCGTGATGCCTTCTACTTGGAATCGATGGGAAAGGTTGGCTTGATAGATATCTCCAGCGGAAATAAATTGTTGGCATTCTCGAACTCGATCACGATAGTCAGACGCTGATTGTCCCTCACGAATGTGAAGTGAGAAGGGGCCAGGCTTTTCTCTATCCACACTATGATCTACTGACTGTAGCTTCGCTTTCAAATTCAATAAACGTGATCGCCCTTCTTCCTGTAAGTCTTCAAAATTCTCATTCACTAATCGTTCTGGAGAAGGTGAATAGACCAGCCAAAGAGTCGAGGCGTGATGATCAACGACGACAAAAGCTTCAACAAAGAGAACATAGATGTCAGGAAATTGTAGATCGTCTTGAGCATGATCTGGAAGCACCTCAAAAGTCCTAGCCAGATCATAACTAAAGCATCCAATTGCTCCACCTAAAAAGGGCAGAAACGAAGACCGCGTGCCGGAAGATAGATCACCAAGATGCCGTTTCAGAAATGAAAAAGGATCACTTTCATGTTCTTCCCATACGCCCGTCTTATACGTTTGGACTAAGCTGCCTTTCCCACGAATGACTCGGTACGGGTCATACCCCAAGTAGGAAAACCGACGGGAAGTGCTGCCATCATGACTATCATGCTCAATAAAAAATGAGTGCGGAGCATACTGAGTCACACGGCCGTACAATTCGAATGGGTCTTCAAAGTCCGCTGTACATGATTGAATGAGAGGAAAAACTGGATTGGACGAGAGGGGGAGATCAGTCTTCCCTTCATTCTGAGTGGGAAGAACAGACAAGGACTTAGGGGTTATCTGATACAACTGGAGGATCAGTAGACTTCATCGCATTCGCGGCTTCTTCGGGAGCTAAGATTCCTTTCTGCACCAATGATTCCAAGAGACCTTTGACCGCTTGCCCTGGTGAACGACGAAGACCACGAACTCGAATGCTCGGCGGGAAAAAACGAAGATAATCAGGATTGCTCACACGAATCGTCACTGCTTCACTTTCACTATACGGATCCAACTCTTGAGCCGCATTCGGAATACGGAAAAACGGTTTGCCATTGGCTAATTGGCCATCAGAACCCTCAATTTCTACTCGATCAGAAATATCATTACCCGTTATTTCTTTCACCGTATCCACAACGAGAATCAAGGAATCAGCGACAACAGGATCGCCCGTTTGATTTTTGACTTTGACAAGGAATTCTACTTCACTTACGGAGGTTAATCCTGTTCCAGAAAACGCATCAGAATTTTTATATTGCACCACCGGAACAACCCCCTCAGTCAAGTCTGGCAGGTCATCTACTGTAGGATTGGCCAAGGCAACAGTTCCATTCATGGCAACATGAAGCAGGAAAATCCAGACCATGCCTTTCACCATTCTTAATTTCCTCCTGAGAAACAATGGAACACAGAATGAACGTTAAGGCCAAAAACCGTTTTAGCCAGATATAGTGAGACTTAAGGTAAAACATACTGTACCATATTTTATAGATTATGTGATGCTCTATCCTTGACAAGATTTATGAATTTTTGGTTGAATGTAGGCCCTTCCAACGACTCGCCTTGCAGGTTTCACACATGGCACCTTCTCAAGATCCAGTATTTGCGGGGCTTGGACAGGCTATGCGAGTGGGGACCGACCTGCTTGCCGCCCTTATCGTCGGTGGATTCATAGGATGGTTAGTTGATTCGTATGTGCTTGATTCCACACCATGGGGTGTGGCCGTTGGTTTAGTCCTAGGGTTGATCACTGGAATTCGCAACGCCTACCGTGCAGCCCAACGGTGGCAAACATAAGCAGTAACACTAAGGTTCAGTTTTGGAAGATCCCTTACATCCCTTCGAGCTCCACAATTTCATCCCCCTTTCGCTTTTCGGTCTCGACATTTCAGTCAATAAGGCCGTCGTGATGATGTGGGTCGTGGTAGGTGTCGCCTCTCTTTTTCTGTTAAAGGCAGGTGCCGCCAAATCGCTCGTCCCATCAAAAATTCAGAGCATGGCGGAACTGCTCGTTGAATTTATCCAAGGTATCATTCAGGACACAATGGGACCATCGGGAATGCGATACTTCCCGCTTATTAGCTCCCTGTTCCTCTTTATTTTATTTTGCAACCTACTCGGGCTTATTCCTGGAACCTACACCGTTACCAGTCAGATTATTGTGACTGGTGTCTTTGCCATTGGGGTATATGGCCTGAGTCTTGTCATGGGGTTCAAATTGCACGGAGCAAAATTCCTTCCTGGCATCCTCATTCCTCCCGGAACTCCAGGATGGCTCCTTCCATTAATGATTCCCATAGAAATAATCAGCCAAATTGCTCGACCTATTTCTTTAGCTGTGCGATTATTTGCTAACATGACCGCAGGGCATGTCATTTTGGGAGTGCTTGTTGGGTTAACAATAACTGGTGGGCTCCTCATCGGTTGGCTCCCCTTTTCGTTTACAATTGTGCTATACGGCCTGGAAGTCGGTATCGCATTTATTCAGGCCTATATCTTTACTGTCTTAACGTGTGTGTACATGGGCGATGCCATTCATCTGCACTAATCACGTTTAAACCATGAAAGTTAGTTTTACTATTAGTCCCTTTTAAACTGGGAGGATCACACTACAATGGATTCTGCAGCAGCAGCACTTTTGGGAATGGGCCTAGCGGCCGCAGGTTTTGCCGGTGCCGGCATAGGTATCGGATATATTTTCGGGAAAATGATTGAAGCCGTCGCCCGCCAGCCTGAGGCGGAAGCCCGTGTCGGCAAGTACATGTGGATTGGGTTCGCATTAGTTGAAGCCATTGCACTCTACGGACTGGTCATTGCCTTCATCATCATGGGCAAAGGGTAAGAGGCGACTGAGCTATGCCACAATTTGATTCACAGTTTTTTTCGTCTCTGATTTTTTGGGAGGTGCTGTCGTTTAGCATCTTGTTCTGGATACTGTACAAGTATGCCTGGCCTCCAATTCTGGAAACACTCGAGACTCGAGAACGAAAGATCCGGGAGAGCTTAGATCAGGCAGAACAGAGTCGTGCGACAGCCGAGCAAAAGCTAAAGGAATACGAAACCAAGCTGCAGGTTGCGGCAAAAGAAGCCGAAAACCTGATGGCCGAGGCGAAACAAAAAGCCCAACAACTGCTAGATGAAAATCAGCAACGGCTTCGCGCTGACTCAGAACGCATCAAAGAAGAGGCCACTCAAGACATTGAGCGTGAACGTCGAAAAGCCATTGACGACATCAAAGGTCAGGCAGCTGATCTCGCCATTCTCGTAGCAGAAAAAGTCATTGGTCGAAGTTTATCAGATGACGATCATCGTCGCTTTGCCAAAGAAGCTTTGGCTGAAGTCGCCGCGCATTCTAAAAATTAGCTTTCTGAGATTTTTGCAGCAGCGAAAACTGCGGTTTCACATTTCCCTTCGCGGGAAGAATCTATCAGGCATTCCTAAGAAAAAAGCAAAGAGGGAAGGGCAACTTCCCTCTTTTTTTTCACTACGCGTAGAGTCTCTCGCTTAGTTCCCGCCACCCGCACGATATCCTTCCAAGTCAATAGTCACGGATTGAAAGCCCAAATCCTTAAATGCCGCAACCAGACGGGATCGGCGAGTCTCTTCGGTAAGTTTTGCAATTTCCGTGGCTTCCACTTCGATCCGAGCCATCTCTCCATGTAGCCGAACACGGACCTGAGTCAAACCCTCTGCTAACAACAAGTCTTCGGCCTGCTCAACCCGAGATAAGGATGTTTTTGTGATTGGAAGGCCTCGTGCAATTCTTGACGACAAGCACGCAGCAGCCGGTTTATTCCAGTTCGTTAAACCTAAGGCTTGAGCTAATTGGCGAATATCAGACTTATTACAGTTCGCTTCCAACAAAGGACTTCGCACACCTAACGCCTTTCCAGCTTGGATACCTGGGCGATCTTCACCCATGTCATCGACATTGGTGCCATCCACAATAGCCTGGAACCTAGTAACCTTCTGAACGCTAGATAACAACTGATACAGATCGGTTTTGCAATGAAAACAACGCGTGGCATCATTCTGCACAAATGCCTCAATTTCTAGTTGATTGGTTGTCACCACTTGAAGCTGAACCCCTATTGCCGCACATAATCGATGAGCATCTTCTAATTCACGGGCTGGCAAGGTGGGGGAAGTAGCAATAACAGCCCTGGCCGACCCCCCAAGCATGTCCACGGCGACTTTTAAGACAACAGTACTATCCACCCCACCAGAAAATGCCACGACCACCGAACCAAGGTCTTGCAAAACCTTCTTCAGATGGGCATATTTCTTTTGCAGAGCTGGTTCAAGAATCAGCATAAATGGGAAGAGATCTTTTTAAATGTGCCACCGCAGCTTCTTGGACTTCTGAAGCCGAGCGAC
This sequence comes from uncultured Nitrospirota bacterium, assembly GCA_937139405.1. Classification (GTDB taxonomy): domain Bacteria; phylum Nitrospirota; class Nitrospiria; order Nitrospirales; family UBA8639; genus Nitrospira_E. The sequence goes on along the minus strand of CAKZPV010000002.1, from coordinate 133,626 downwards.
CTAATTGCCCGCAAGCTCCTAGTACGTCATCTCCACGACTTTTTCGCAGGAACACATCCAGACCACGTTTACGAACAATCTGCTGAAACGCATCAATAACATCTGGAGAAGGGCGCCGAAAGGGATTACCCGGAAACTCATTAAAAGGAATCAGATTAATCTTACATCGAATGCCACGCAACAAGGAACCCAATCGATTCGCATCTTCCACCGAATCGTTGACCCCTGCCAACAATACATATTCAAAGGTTAATGGTCGCTCAGAATCTTCCAGATAGGCTCGACATGCGCTGAGTAACGCTTCCAAACTATAGCGTTTAGTGACTGCGGGCATCAGATGTTCACGTTGCGCATTCGTCGTTCCATTTAAAGAAATGGCTAAATTCACTCCCAAACGACGAACATCCGGGAACCGAGGAATCCATCCTGCAGTCGATACAGTAATTCGTCGAGGGGAAAAACCTAACCCCCACTCCATATTAGTCAGACGTTGGATGGCGTCAGCCACCGCATCAAAATTCATCAACGGCTCACCCATACCCATAAAGACCATTGAGGTAATATGGTCTCCTTCAGGCAGCTTCGCTTGTACGTTCAGAACTTGTCCCACAATTTCATGCGCGCGCAAATTTCGTTTGATTCCCATCTCTGCCGTTAAGCAAAACCCACAATCCAATGTACATCCTACTTGCGAAGAAATGCACAACGTCCGCCGCCGCTCCTCTGGGATCAACACAGTTTCAACAGCCAAACCATCTCCCAAACGCCACACATATTTCCCCGTCCCATCACCTGCAATTTCTTGAGAGATGACTTCGTCTTTTTGGAGAAACACTACCTGCTGTAAGCATGTGCGATCAGCCTTGGATAAATTCGTCATCGCCTCAATATCAAACACACGATGCTGATAAAGCCACTTCAAAATTTGTTGGCTTCGGTAGCGCGGCCAACCAAGTTCTTGCACCAACTCCTCAACCTCAAGGGCAGTAAGAGCTAAAAGATTTACAGGAGGTCGATTCATTTCCATACCATCTTGCGTAAATTAATCAAAAAACAACGTCCAAATCATACCATCTCCTCAGACCCGCGCAACCAAGCTTTTTAGAGCAAGTATGGCCTATACAATAATTATACTTAGATTTTTATACGCAACTACATATAGAGAATAGTGGGCAAGCAAATATATAGATGAGATATTTCTATTCTTCGTTTTTGATTACACGGCCAGCCACTTCAGATTTTTTTAAAAATGATCAAAGCAGTCTGCTTCGAAATTTCCTCAAGCTATTCCTCTTGAAAAAACTCCTGTACATCGTCACACACTCAACAAAACCTAAATATAACTACTCAAGTATACAATATGTTGTCGATTGTATATTTAACTTCTACCTTTCATTGACTATGACTAAAAACAACAATCTCGATGAATATGCCTACGCAAACATACCATTTATTAAATTCAAACTAATCATCATTTGTATCATATGAGAAAGGCATACATAAAAAACAAAAATTAAAGCTTGCTTATTGACTTTGCTTTAAAACACGCATAAAATTTCATCCAACATATGGTGGAGCTCGGACGATGGAGAATCAAGATGATGAACTCGAAGATATTCTTGGAGGTCTGGAACAACGGATCAGTGTATACGAACGTAAACGCAAGGACCTTCAAAAAAAACGGGAGCAATTAGGTGAAGAAATCGCAACGGTTGAGAAATACTTGGAGTTGGCAAAAACCTTGTATCGAGTGGAAGCTGACAAAGCGAAATTGGCCAGCCTCTCCATCCAAATTGCATCTTACGAAAAGGGGGAGGTGTCGGCATCTGACGTCGACGTCGCGACCCAATCGCGAGAGATTCTGCTGGGGCGGAGTAAGTATGTTGGACGCAGCGTCCCCGATGCGGTGTACATGGTTTTGCAAGAGATAGGTCGCCCACTGCATGCCAAAGATTTGTACCAACGACTCAAGGAAGGCGGAATGCCGATTCGAGGGAAAACTCCAGTGACTTCTATTGCCACATCTTTAAAACGAGACCCTCGCTTTCGAAAAGTCGGGCCCAATACATTCGAAGTCAATCAAAGTAAGCCGTTAACGAAAGTTGTCTAACAAGAGCATAATCCAAGAGTTCCCTTCTCGATGAAAGGAGGTGAGTGACTTGGCAGTGACGAAAAAGAAAGCCGCTCCGAAGAAAAAAGCGGCATCCGCTAGACCAAAGGCAAAGGCTGCAACGAAAAAGAAGTAATGTGACAGTCCCGCCAGAAGTACCGCCGGGGGTAGGGCCACCTGCTCCCGGCGTGTTTTTTCATAGCCTCAAATTTTCCTATCGAACACACGCCTCCCTTTCCAGCACCTTTATAGACAGAGGCGCACCCGCAGCATTCGGAATGCTGTCAATAATCACTACGGCAAAACCATGACGCTCTCTAGCGACGAAATCAATCATCTCACAGAAATCGCCATTCAAGCCGCCAAGCTTGGCGGGGCCATCCTTCAAGACTATGCCCAAAAAGGCTTTACGGTTCATTCAAAAGGCGAGGCGATCAATCTCGTTACCGAAGCCGACTTACAATCAGAGAAAGCCATCATTGAGTGTATTCGAAAGACCTTTCCCACACACCAAATTCTGAGTGAAGAACAAGGATTACAGGATATCCCTCAACACCCTATCAAATGGATCATCGATCCACTTGATGGAACTGTCAACTTCGCCCATGGTTTTCCCATGTACAACGTGTCAATTGGGGTGGAATATCAGGGAACCTGCATGATTGGGGTGATTTATGATCCCACACGAGATGAGCTCTTCCTGGCACAACAAGGCCGCGGTGCGACCCTGAACAGCACTCCCATTCACGTATCAGCCGCACCGAAGCTAGCCGAAGCCTTACTCGTAACCGGATTTGCCTATGACATCCATACTGCCACAGACAATAACCTCAAAGAATTCTGTGCTTTCACGGTGCGTGCTGGAGGCATGCGCCGCACCGGCACTGCCGCCATCGACCTTGCCTACATTGCCTGCGGCCGACTCGACGGCTTCTGGGAACTCCAGCTCAAGCCTTGGGACACGGCAGCGGGAAAAGTCATTGTGGAAGAAGCAGGCGGGCAAATAACAAACTACGCAGGAGATCCCTATTCCATCTATGGCCAAACGACTCTTGCCACTAATACTTTGATTCATTCAGAGATGTTAGGGATACTTAAAGAAACCCGTGAATAACAAATCACACTTCAAAGCCTGCCACTTTAAAACCCAAATACTCTTGAGAATTTTTTTATGCCGGTTCAGCAAGAAGGCGTTGGATGGTTTCTTCGGTTTGCTCATAAGCTCCTTCGCCAATCCTTGTGTATTGGATGATGCCTTTTTTGTCAATCACATATAACGTGGGCCAATAACGATTTTGATACTTTCGCCAATTACGAAAATCATTATCGATTGGGACCGCATAAGGAATGTTATTCTCTTCGACATAGCTTTTGACTTTTTCAATTTCCTTTTCATGATCGAATTCTGGGGAATGGACCGCAATCACCACTAGCCCATCTTTTTCATATTTCTCATGCCAGACTTTCACATAGGGTTCAATGTTCCGACAATTCCAACACCCAAATGTCCAAAACTCGACCATAACCACTTTTCCTCGAAGTTCTTCCATTTTAAGAGGCTCTGAATTAATCCACGTCGGACTTATGATTTCAGGCGCCGAAAGACTTTCCGCGAAACATGGAAAAGAAAATACGGTACTCATTATTCCAAACATAACCAAACTCGCTGAAGTTTTCATTGCACTCTTTATCATCGCTACATCTCCTTATGAGGATCCTGAAATCCCGTTAAATAGACGCCAAACAAGAGCCATTGTTATTGATCTCCTGATTTGTCTTTGTATTCATCAACCCGTTACAAGCCTACTTGGAAATTTTTCATAGCCTCAACAATTAATAAGGGTCAGACACTAATTAAATAATTCCGATACATTGAATTGAAAGTGTTCATGTTTCTTGAATGATGTTGGATCTCACTCCCATAGATGTTTTCTACATTTAGTTACCCCATGTCATTGAAATCATGTTCTGGGTTACGTTCGCGAGCGAAGTTTTTTGACCAAGCGCTGCGGAATAAGACGACTGCCCTACCCTGACTATCTTTTACAACTAACGCATCGGAAGGTGGCTTAAACGTTTCAACATCTCCTACTAACCAGGCGCTGGATTCATAGGGCAGCATATCGACGATAGTTTTGACGCGATACTCACTTTGCAAGCGAAACTCCAACACATCAAACTGAAGACGCCCTACTGCTCCAACAAAAAACTCAAGGCCATCCAGACTTCGCATGATTTGAATAGCGCCTTCTTTTGCGAGTTGCTCGATCCCTTTATCAAAGGATTTTCGCATGATGGTATCCTTTGGACGCACCCGCGCAAAGACTTCTGGCTGAAATTGCGGAAGCGGTTTGTAGTTAAAGCCTTCTGTTAAAGATATCGTATCCCCAATCTGAAAAGCGCCGGTATTAATAATACCAATGACATCGCCCGGATAGGCGACATCCACAGTATTTCGCTCTTTGGCTACCATGCTATGCGGACGTGACAACCGCACATCACTTTTTGTTCGGTGATGTTTGACCACCATATCCCGGTCAAACTTACCCGAACACACGCGCATGAACGCGGTGCTATCACGGTGACGAGGATTCATATTAGCCTGCAACTTGAACACGTAGGCACTAAACGGCACCTCTGCTGGATCTATCGTCTGCTCCTCGCCATCCGGCAAATCAGCGACTCGCGCATGGGGATGCGGGGCCATGTCGACAAAGGCATCGAAAAAGGTTTCGACACCAAAGTTAGTCAGAGCTGATCCGAAAAAGACTGGTGTCACTTTTCCATTTTGAAATTCATCCTTGGAAAATGGATTTCCCGCTATTTCTAGCAATTCTAGATCATGCTCCAATTCTTCCCAAATATATGCTGGCACTCGGCTCTTTAATGAAGGATCATCCAATGCGAGTGTGGTTAATTCAGGTTTTGCCGCCCCAGCCTTCGCGGTTTTTGTAAATAGCAACACTTGCCGCGTTTCTCGATTCACCACCCCCATAAACTCTTTGCCTGACCCGATCGGCCAATTAACGGGACTTGCATGAATACCCAGGATTTCTTCAACTTCTGCCATAAGATCTAAGGGTGGCCTACCTGGAAGATCCATTTTATTGATTAACGTCAATACAGGAATTTGACGAAGCCGGCAGACTTCAAACAGTTTTCGGGTCTGGGTTTCCACACCTTTGGCCGCATCAATGACCATAATCGCGCTATCTGCTGCCGTCAGGGTTCGATACGTGTCTTCACAAAAATCTTGATGGCCAGGGGTATCTAGCACATTGATCACGGCATCTTTATACGGGAACTGCATCGCGGACGCGGTAATAGAAATGCCCCGCTCCTGCTCCATTTCCATCCAGTCTGACGTGGCTAATTTCCTATCCTTCCTCGCACCAACCATCCCCGCTGTTCGAACCATTCCCGAATAGAGTAACAGTTTTTCAGTTAAGGTCGTCTTACCCGCATCAGGATGACTGATAATGGCAAACGTTCGACGTTTACTGGCTGCCGTGCGAATTTCTTGTTGAAGTTGTGTTGTCGTCATGATGTTTCGAGAACACGAACGAAACGCTAGAGGTCTTGCAAGCGTCCTTGAGACCGCGCGAGGTTTATACGAGCAGCATTAAAATTAAAGAGCGATTCAATCACATTATCCCGCGCCTGAGCCACCGACGTTTGCGCATTCGTGACTTCGATGTTCGTGGCAACACCCACGGCAAAACGCTCCCTGGCTAATTCTAATTCCGTCAAAGAAAGCTTCAGCCCTTCATCGGCCACCGCAACCTGTTTTTTTGCTGAATGCAGCGTGAGTAACGCATCTCGAACTTCTAGCGTCACCTGATACCGAATATCTTGCGTGGTAATGGCCTCCTGCCTCACCAAACTTCGGCTTTCGGAAATCCGACCTTCTCGTTGCCCACCATCAAAAATGGGGACACTCATGAGCACTTGCACATTATCAGTCGTCAGCATATCGGGAATTTGATTGCCGATTAATCCGACATCGCCCGATGCTTGAATCGACGGCACTCGTTCACTTGTGACAGAACTGAGTGTCAACGAAGCTAACCGTTCCTTTTGTTTTTGAACTTTCAGTTCGGTTCGATTATCCTTGGCGACCGACAAAGCCTCTGCCATGTTCTGCTCAGGGACTGAAACCATGGCCATCTCATCTGTAAGAATCAAAGGGACATCGAAGGACAGCCCGATCGATCGGATGAGATTGAGCTTGGCGCGATCACGTTCGTTTTCAGCCACCAATAATCGTTGTCGTACATTTTCCAACTGCACCTTAGCTCGTGTGACATCTAAACTTGTGGCCATCCCTGCAGCCTTGCGTTCAGTCGCCAAACGCAACAACTCTTGGTTCAACGTCACATCGGCCTTGCGCGCCTCTACCGCAGCTTTGGCCCGAAGTGTCTCTAGATAGACGAGCCCGACTGTGGCCATCGTATCTCGCTTCGTGACTTCAGCATTGAGGGAGGCCACATCGACACCAGATTTGGCTGCCCGCCATTTTTGAATAAGACTCAGACTAAACACATTCTGGGTCAACGACGCTCGAGCTTCATAGAAATCTCGAGGATTGGTGACTGTTGGGCTTCCACCAAATGACCCTGTAAAAAACCGTCGGCGTGCCCCGCTCAATTGGCCTGAAAGATTCGGTAATAAAGCGCCCAATCGGGTATTGGCCACATGTTGCGCCTGAAGAATGCGTTCTTGAAATATCCGGACAGTAGGATTCTGATTCACGGAAGCATCCATCGCATCACGCAAACTTAATTTCAGGACCAGGTCTTCGGGTTGCGCCGAAAGTTGAGGGTCAGTCGCAGCCAATCCTGTCTGTCCAAATCCACACAACAGAACAAACAGACTCAACCTCAACATCCGTTTCAAAACATTTACGCTTTGATTTTCCCTGACTATGTTCTGAATCATGTTGTATGCATGCCTACCATCTTGGTTGTAAGGATTTACACTTCTCTCATGCTAGCTGACACAGCAGGCTTGGACATCATCATGCGCGATCCTGCCTTCTTCACATCCATGAAGAAACTAAATAGGGCCGGCACCAAGATCAGCGTAAAAAGCGTGGATGTCACCAAACCACCTAACACGATACTTCCAATGCCACGATACAATTCCGACCCCGCTCCTGATGACACAACCAATGGAAAAAGACCAAACGTCGTTGTTAACATACTCATCATAATGGGACGGAAGCGTGTTCGAACCGATTCTGCAATGGCTTGAATGGGATCGTCAGTCGACCATGTCGTCGTCGATGAAGCAGCCCCATTCCCTGCACGACGCTTAGGGTCGAGAAAATTCAAAGCCTGATGCACGACCAGAATAGCATTATTGACCACCACACCCAAAAGGATGATGAACCCTAACATCGTCAACACGTCCATCGGTTGATACCCGACAAACTGATTCACTAATGCCAAACCAAGCAAACCGCCAGCTGCCGCCAAAGGCACACTCGTGATAATAACTAGCGGATATAGAAAACTTTCAAATAATGCAGCAATCAACAAATAGGTAATTAACAGCGCCAATAGCAAGTTCCATTTTAGGGCATCATAGGTCTTCGTGAGATCATCCGCGGTTCCAGACAGACTAATATTATACAATTGGCCTAAAGACCCTTCTTCTTTTATTGGGGTAATGACTTGTTGCTGCAACAGAGCCATGGCCGCTTCGATGGGCATCTCAGCTGGTGGAATAACTGAAATGACAATCGCTCGCTCCCGTTCAATGTGATTGATCTGTTCCGGACCCGGAACCAATTTCACATTCGCAATTGCTCCCACCGTCGTTAATCGCCCTCCCGGAGTATGAATGGGAATCTTTTCAATATCTTGAGTCCGCGTGGCATAACGGTCTTCCCCACGAACCGTCAAATCAATTTCATCGCCTTCATACTTAAAATCACTCGCCTTCGCCCCATCCACCAACGCATCAATAGTAAAACCGAGTTCTTGATTTGTGAGTTGGAGATCAGCCGCGCGATCACGACGTAACTTCACATGAAGTTCCGGTGTACCCAAATCCAAGCTAGGCTTCGGTCGAACCTGAGCTCCCGGCATGATCCCTTTTACTTGCTGGAAAATTTTCCCACCCAATGCCACCAAGACATTCAAATCCGGCCCGGTTATTTCCATATCAATATTCCGGCCTTCACCTAATCCTCGTTGAAACAAACTACGTTGTGTAATAATACTGATGACCCCTGGCAAATCGGCTGTGGCACGTCGCATGAGAGGAATCAGCTCTTTGGCGCGCCCATCCTCATTTGTCCGCGCTCCCATGAACACCATTCGCCCTCGAGCCACATAGAAAAAATTTCTGATGCTCGGTCCATCTAATTCAGATTCTTCAGAAGTGCCAGGCTTGGCAGACCAATAGGGACTCAAGACTGATTCAATCGTATGCCCCATTTTGACGAAAGTCTCCATGTTATAACCTGGCGGAGGCAGAAGGATGCCGATGACAAGATTTCGATTCCCAGTAGGCAAATATTCGGCTTGAGGTACCAACATCCAGGCAAAAACACACGACATTGAGATGAGGCCGACAATCGTGATGAGCCGATGCGTCGCATTGCCACAAATTTTCGATACGAGCATACTGACACGATCCGCTAGAGTACGAGGTCCAGGAGCAGTCAACTCATCCGAAAACCCCAGCGCATCAAATCCAGCACCCGTGAACCCTTGATTCGTTGATGCGTCATCGTGCACTTTGCGTGTCGTCAGAATTCTCGCGGACAAACTGGAAATCACCGTAATAGAAACCAACAAGCTGAGACCGACTCCTGCACTAATCGCGATGGCAATATCTCGAAAGAGTTGTCCCGATTGTTCTTCAATAAATACAATCGGAATAAAGACGGCAATGGTCGTCAGAGTACTAGCCAACACCGCTCCCCAGACTTCTGTCGTTCCATCGTACGCAGCTTGAACAAGTGATTTTCCCGACTCTCGATGTCGATAAATATTTTCCAACACCACGATAGAGTTGTCGACCAACATCCCAGCGGCAAAAGTCATCCCTGCTAAGCTAATGACATTTAAATTGCGTTCTAAGAGCCAGAGTGCGATAAACGTCCCCATGATGCTAATGGGAATGGCTAAACCAATCACCAGGGTCGTACTCCCCGTTCGTAAAAACAAATAGAGCACCATGATCGCCAACAAACTCCCGACGACTAAGTTTTGTTGAACCAACGACAAAGAACTATAGATGTAATCTGTCTCATCATAGACTTGATAGAGTTTAAAGCCGCGTGGATTCAACCGTGCCTCATTGAGTTCACGCACGGCTTCTCGCAAACCATCCATTATTTCAAGAACGTTCGCTCCAGGTTGACGCACCGCATTGATCGCAATGCATGGCTTGCCGCTTTGCCGCACAACATTTGTCGGGTCTTTGTAATCGAGCTTCACCGTCGCAACATCGCGAACATAGACAGGTGCTCCATTGCGGCGTGCTATGATGACTGATTCAATATCTTCCGGCGTTTGGTATTCACCCACAGTTCGCACGACATATGAACGCTTACCTTCATCAAAGTCACCGCCACTGAAATCTCGGTTCTCTTGATCCAAGGCTCGAGCCAAATCAAGCCAGGTGAGAGAACGCGCTGCTAATTTGGCAGGATCTACCAACACTTGCATTTCCCGCTCACGCCCACCGTAGACGTTCGATGCTGCCACTCCCGACACCCGTTCAAACCTGGCTTTAATCACATCTTCTGCGTAGTCATACATCGTGTCGATGGCCACAGGGTTATTCTCTACGGATTCGAAAATAAACCATCCTATGGCTGATCCCGCAGAATCAGCGCTGCTCAAGACCGGCTCGTCGGTTTCGTCCGGATATTCCTTCACTTGATTCAGACGATTGGAAACGAGGAGGAGAGAGGCATCGGGATCTGTTCCCGCCGGGAACCGCAAGATAATTCTCCCACTGCCAAAGGAGCTCTCGGAAAACATTTTCTCAAGACCCTGGACACCCTTTAGCTGCTCTTCTTGCTCATCAATGATTTCTCTCTCAATTTCGTGAGAACTGGCTCCATGCCATCGAGTGTCGACGGTTATTTCTTCTTTCGTGACGTCTGGTGTCAGTTGAATGGGTAAGCGCAGCAAAGACACGACACCGAACAACACCACGAACAACACACCAACGGTGGTCGTCACCGGATAACGAATGGCGGCTTGAATCACGTTCATGCAGCTGGTTCCTCTTCAAGCACACGCACTGGCTGCCCAGGCCTCAAGCGTTCATTGCCTTCAACGACCACGATCATCCCTGGCTCAAGTTGGCCATTGATTTCTACATCACTATTGACATGGTTGACTGTCATCACAGGGACTTGCGACACGCTGCCATCTTTCATCACAAACACAAACTCCGATCCACCACGAAGAACGAGCGCATCTTTAGGAACCACCAGGGCTTCATAAGGCGTTCCTACCTGCAAGATGACTCGAGAGACTAATCCACTCTTAATGGCAAGATCCGCATTCGGTAATTCAATTTTTATGGGAAAAGTTCGAGAATTCCTGTCGGCTTGGGCCACCACCGAAAATACTCGGCCTTTGGCCTCAAACCCTTGAAGCCCATCAAAGTTGGCCGTCACCGACGCACCAACCTTGACTTCGCCGACATAGCGTTCCGGCAACGGCACTTCAACTTGTACTTGAGACAGATCAACCAATTCAACAATTGGTCCGCCAGCCTGAATCCATTGCCCGACTTCGGTGAATTCTTTGGTCACCCACCCGTCAAATGGGGCCACCACGCGCGTCTTCTGCAATTGATCACGCACCTGCAATAGCTCCGACTCTAAGAGGGCCAACCGGTTCGCCAAAGCGGCTTCCTGAGTCATGGCATCGTCATATTCTTTTTGTGTGACCAATTGCTTCGCAAACAACCTCTTTATCCGTTCAAGATCTTTTTTAGCTTGTTGATAGCGCGTTTCGGCTTCACGATGGGAGGCATCAGCAGCATTAAGCTGGATGGTTAAGGTATCTGTTCGTAACTGAGCTAAGACCTGCCCTCGCTTCACCTTCATACCTTCGTCCACAGGAAATTTCTCCACAAGTGCCGCTAGCTCCCCTGCCACGACACTTCGCCGCCAGGGTTCGACCGTGCCCACCAATTCCACGGTTTGTTGCACCGTTCGACTCGCCACTTCTGTCACGCGAACAGGTGTCGGTGGTCGTCCTTGTGGTGGCTGTGCGGCTTGTTGTTCGCTACATCCTTGTACGCCAAGAATAGCAACAATGAAAACAAGCACATACCAGTAACTGTGTCTATGAATCATCATCAGCATTTCACCATTATGATTTCGTCGTGACGGCACCAATGCCACCAAGAAACAAGGAGCCCAACCACTTTCCCTTGTCGACCAAGGACTCCTTAGGACCCGCCTGTAAAATCCATACATAAATCGTAGAATTCAACATACCATGGAGCGCCAGTGAGGTATCTTTCGGATTCACCTTACGAAAATCTTTTGATTTAATCCCTTCCTTTATCAAGTTTGCAACAAGATCAATTTGAGCCAAATATTTTTTCCACACACGATCACCAAATGCGCTTTTAACCGTCCATTCAAACCCACTCCATTCGGAAACATAAATCCGAAAAAAATCACGATTTTGATCCGCAAACGCCAATTTCACGTTTATCACTTCCCGCAGCTTCTCTGGAGTCGAAGCTCCGCCTTTTGTCGCTTCCTTCAAAAGGCTCAAAAGTTCTTCGACTTTGGCCTCTACTAGTGAAATATAAATTTCTTCCTTACTCTTAAAAAACCTATATACAGTACCCATGGCAAATTGAGCAGATTCCGCGATTTCCGCCATACTCGTTTTAAAGAACCCATGCTGGGAAAACATTCGCTCGGCCGCTAGAAGAATTTCTTCTCTCCTGGCCTCATATTCACGCTGCTTTCGCTGGGAACGCTGATCCACGAATTTCCCCCGTACTGGAGAATTTGCCTATGAATGAATATATATTCTAATAAATGAATGGCAATTCGACAAGATGGAATTTTCATTCATTTTATCACATGAACCTCATCGGTCGGAATTGGCAAGCACCTGAGAATGGAACACTCGACAGACCCTGCCTAGCCGACCTGTTGAATATTCACAGGAAATGAGAGATTGGCAAATACAACGTGTTTATTTGGGGTAGGAGGACTCTCTCATATCAGACATATTGCGCTTAACCAACTAACGCACCTTGGCCATGAGGACCGCCGGAGACTCCACCTGACACGATGAAAGCCATGACTTCCGAACTTTCGACTTCTAGAGGTCGCACCTGGTCCTTGGGAAAAACCAGGAGATGCCCTGCAAAGTTATAGGACTGTGGAAAATAAACAGCGACATGGCCCAGCAATCCCAAAAATTCCAAATCAGTTCGAGTCACAAACCCCACCGCTTCACCATGTCCCCCCGGGGATAAGGAGACTAAGACTGGCTGATCAAAGCGGCGTTTTTCCCCCATAAATGCCTCAATCAAATCTTTTATTGATGTGTAAAGCAGTTTGACAAAAGGGGCTTTGACTAACACACGCTCCATCATATCCAGCATTTTCTGTACAAACACAGTGGACGCATAGCGTCCCGTTAACGTGATAAGGCCAAGAGTGACGAGAAAACCCACTCCCGGGATAGGAATATTCAACCACCCGTCAACGCCTTGGACAATTAGCCATGCCACAGAGAGGGTCGTGACGACTGGCACCAGGATCAACAACCCTTCAAAAAAATTCCTGGCCAAATCGTTCAAATTCATGTTACCCCAAAATCTCCGTCGTTTCGTTTCCATACCCGCCTACCCCCTCAAAATATGAATATGGTGCAGCCCTTAAGCCAGTATCTCATGGCCAACCTCTAACTCATGTTCTGCTAGAGTACCCGGGCGAAAGCTTATCGTACCAGAAGGAATGTACCCCTATAACTTGAGATCAGACAAGCCAACAAGAAATTTCAGATGAGATGGATGGGCTGAGGAGGTTACAGGGATAAAGACAATACAGTACAATTCACGAATAGAATATTTTGAACGAAGGAGACAGTTATGGCACAGAGCAACGCAGGAGCCGGAATCACATCATCGAAAGATTCGACTAATTCAGCCGAGACAGAAATTCTACATGTCGTGATCAAACGAGATGGGAAACTCGTGAATGCCAATTGGGGTCTGCACCCGAATCTGAAAGAAGAACTCAAGCCAGAAGAATTGAAAGAACTGACCGAAATTATGGGGAAAGTTACCACCATTGTAGGGAAACGATTTGCTCAAATTCTCACTCAGGCAGAAGAAGACGTGTCCGGCACCGCATAGGCCTACTAGAAGGATAGACCGCCCAGATCAACTTGAGGGTTTATTCCATTACAACTTCATACTGAGATCGTCTATCAATCTAGCTGCATATACAATCGTACATTTTCTTCCGGTCATCCTTCACGCTTCTCCCCAATTTGTTGCACCTCATCCCAGCCACCACCAATGGCCTTAAAAAGCGTGACCATATCAGTAAGCCGAGCACGGCGAGTCTGGACTAGTTGCAATTCAGCTGCCAGCACGGTCCGCTGCGCATCTAACACATCTAAATAGGTTACGAGACCTTGGCGATAGCGAATCTCCGCTAACTCTCGCGCGTCTTGAGACGATTGCACTCTCTGCTGCTGATGAAGTAATTGTTCTTGCCGTGTTTCCAAAGCCGTCAACACATCGGCAACCTCACGAAACGCATTGAGGATGGTGTTCTTATATTGTTCAAGCATTTGCTGATACCTCGACTGGGCAACCTCGAGACGGGTTATATTGGTATACCCCTCAAAAATCGGCAGCGATACTGATGGGCCAACACTCAGATTGCGGCTGGCCCAATTGAACCATTGATCGAATTCGCTGGATTGAAAACCTCCAGTCCCAGTGAGGGCAACCGTAGGAAAAAAATAGGCACGAGCCTCTCCAATTCGCGCATTGGCTGCTTTGAGGTTTTCTTCGACTTCTACAATATCTGGACGTCGTTGTAGCAAATCTGCTGGCAATCCGATCGGAATGATGGGTTGCACCAGCACCGAGCGCAACGGCTGAACTCTGATGGCTAAAGTATTGGGATGAGCTCCAGTTAGCCATTCTAATTGATGCTGCTGAACGGCTCGCAATCGACGAAGCTCTGGCACTTGGGCCGCCGTTTCAGAAACCAGGATTTCCGCACGTTTCACATCCAAATCAGAAACCAGCCCGGCGTCGGCTCGGGCTTGAATAATGGAGAGTGAGTCTTGCTGAAGAAAAAGATTGTGCCTGGCAATTTCCAATTGCTCGTCTAACTCTCTAAGTCGAAAATACCCTTGACCCACATCACTGATCAGCGCCAAGGCAATGCCTCTCCGGTTCATGTCACTTGCAAAGGCTTCGGCAGTAAATGCTTCTTGGCTCCGACGAATACGCCCCCACAAGTCCAATTCCCACCGCAAATCCAGAGCCGCATTCCAAAGGTTAAAGGTAGCCCCTGGCGGAGCGAACCCTTGCGCGGATCCACTGGTTGGAGCCACAAGAATCGTTTTCGATCGCCGAACACGGGTATAAGCCCCATCTACCGACAGATTGGGATACAGCCCCGCCCCCGCCCCTTTTGCCAAGGCCCGCGCTTCCAAGACCCGCAAACCGGCTCTACGCAAATCATGATTGCTCTCCAATGCTTGTTCGATGAGAAAATTTAGTTCATCACTCTGAAACACTCGCCACCACGCCACTTCAGGCCCTGATCCAATCGAAACGGGAAGAGCTGAGGTTTCACCTGACAAGGTCATCGTGCTCCAATTTGAATTAACCCTGGAATCAGGGGTCTGATAGTCCGGCCCCAAAAGACACGCTGGCAGACTAGCCAACAAAACTAGGATGGTCAGGGAATACCCCCAACTGAATAGCTTTCGTATTATGAAAAAACGGCGTGGCATCGAAGGAATCATGGTCGGTGGTCAATATTGCCTTCACGTTCGATAAAGACATCAACTTGTTGCCCCACGTAAATGGGAAAATTTGGCTTATCAAATTTATAGATGACTTGGAGGACGCGAGTATCGACTCGTTCTTTGTTGTCACCAGTCAATGAACGCTTGGGGACGATATAGGGTTCAATACGATCGAAGGTCAACGGAATGGACTGATCCGTCTGACCCTTCAAATACGCCACAGCCGCACTGCCCGGTATGACCAGAGGCGCATTCACTTCATCAATATCGGCTCGCACCTGTAACGTTTCGGTATCGCCCAATAAAATCAGAGGCTCATTGGCATTGACCATGGCATACTCCCCCGCACGCATGTTGACTTGTAGGATCGTACCCGCCCGTGGGGCTCGAACTGTCAACCGATCTAATATCGCCTGGACTTCGTCGCGTTGTGTTTGCGCCAGACGCAAATCCGCCCGAGACCGGATCAGTCCTCGCTTAGCTGCTTCGACTTCGTGCCACTTCCGTTGCACATCATCTTCACTCACCGCCCGTTGATCTTTCACTGACTGCAACCGCCGTAATTGATCTCGCAAATCACGAAGTCGGATATCCAGTTCTGCGATTCGTGCTGCTGCAGATGGGAGTGAATCGGTCTTCGTTTGCAGCTGCGCGCGTAACTCTCGATCATCTATTTGAAATAAGAGATCGTCTTTTTCTACATGATCATCAACCGTCACATGCACCTTCGTGACCAGTCCAGACACCGGAGGAGCGATCCTGACATTTTCGTTGACCGCTTCAATAATACCCGCTGCGGCGACCGTCGACGAATAAGGATTGTGCGGTGGCGCCTCCATTGGCGGAGGAGCAGCGGGTTTATCCCGCGCGCCCCACAGCGTAGCAATCGTGAGGAGAACTCCTGCCAAAGCTAGCCAAACACTGAGTCGTCGAAACACCATTAGATGGGGTCCTCCTGCCCCTGTTGAATTTGACCAACTTGCCCATCTTCCATATGAACGATCCGATCACCAAATTCAAAGATCCGAGAATCATGCGTAATTATAATAACAGCCCGGTCGGGATGTTTCCCCACCTCACACAACTGTTCTACTACACGATGCCCGGTCTCTCCATCGAGACTCGCCGTTGGCTCATCACACAGGAGCAACTGCGGTTCACCCACTAAGGCACGAGCAATGGCCACTCGCTGTTGCTCTCCACCTGAGAGTTTCGAAGGCACCGCTTTGAGTCGCTCTCCCATTCCCATGGTCTTCAAGACCTCTTCAGCACGACCTATGGCTTCCATTTTTTTCATGCCACGAATAAATAATGGCACTGCAGCATTTTCAACAGCTGTGAGCGTCGGCAACAAATTATATTGTTGAAAGATAAACCCGAGATGATCCCGACGAAAACAGGTTTTTTCAGCCGCCGATAAGTCGTGTATCGATTCACCTAAAATACGCACTTCTCCTTCGTCACTTTCGAGAATCCCAGCGATAACCGACAAGAGGGTTGTTTTTCCACTGCCAGATGGCCCCACGAGGAATAAGACTTCCCCCTTTGCCACATCCAAATCCACTCCTTTGAGGACTGGAATTTTCGTGTCCCCTTCGCCAAATGATTTGGTGATACCCCGCGCTCGCACCAACCCGTGCGAGAGTTCCTGCTCAAACAACTCAACAGATTGATTCACCATTTTATCCACGGAACACAACCGCAGGCTCAAGCTTAGCTAACTTACGAATACTAATCGCACTAGATAAACTACAGATCATGAGAAGCGCGCCCCCAACTCCAACCAACAATGGCCATGTTTCAACAAAAGGCAACCGCCCACCACTCCCTGCCGTTAAACCAAACAGCGTAGCTAATCCGATACCCAGGCCATAGCCAATCAATCCGACCGTGAAACTTTGTAAAAGAATCATCCTAGCTAACATACCCGTACTCGCACCAATAGCTTTGAGCGCACCAAACTGCCGAAGATTTTCTATCGTAAAGAGGTAAAATGTTTGGCCCGCAATAGCCATCCCGACAACGAATCCCAATACTACGGTCGTACCAAAATTCACACCAATCCCAGTATTTTCTAGAATCCACCGTACGGTTTTCCATCCAAACTGGTCTTCCGTATAGGCACCAAGTCCAGTGTGTTCACGAATGCGTCGTGCCAATTCTTCTGGATTCACCCCTTCAACAGGGCTCGCTAACACATAAGATAATTTCCGTCGTTCTTGAGGCGTGACGCCCAATGCACGTTCATAGGTGGTATAGATAAATGGAAAGTTCTGAAAACTTTTTTGCGCATGTACAATGGCAACAACCTTGACGAGATGATCATTAATCTCAAACGTCGTGCCGAGATGCATTCTGTCTGGGCCCCCGAGTCGCTTGACAGCAAGTTGATCGATAGCAACGGTATCTGGTGCTCGCAAATCTTCAATGCGACCCTCAATCATCTTATGTGGCCGCCCGATTAAGGTACTTGAATCAATCCCGACCAACGCGATCTGTTCATAATTACCATCCCGCAAGCGCGCACGTTGCACACCTTTATACAGAGGTACCGCCCATTCCACACCGGGAACGCTTCGAACCACATTCACTGCCGTATCGGCTAGGGGTTTGATTTCCTCTACTTGATTGATATTGGGATCAGTCACCCACACTGGGGCATTAATATTTGTAATTCCTGACTGAGACCAGGTCATGAGCCCCCAAAATATCGAGCCCTGTTGAACGATCAACATCGTAGAAAATGTCAGACCAGCCAAGAGCATCATATATTTGGCCCGGTCACCGAATAACATTTTTAAGGCCACAAAATTCATACGGTTGGTGCTTTCTTTGACCTCTTGGACCTGCGGGTTTGAGTTTTTTTCTTCTGTGCCTGACCTGGTTCAGTGAGTAAACCATTCATAAAGACCCTCACAAAGGTACAAACAATCTCCTCTGTTCCTTGAGTCAGCGGAGCTCGGAATAACACGGTGAGAAGACGGTGATAAATCAACATACCCATAAACGCACGAGACGCGACCATCGGTTCCACAGGCTGAAATGCTCCATCTTCAATTCGCTGTTCAATATAGGAAGCCAGCACATCATAAAAATGACAAATATGGCTTTGGAAAAACATGTCCGAGAGTTCATGGCTCTCCAAGGCACTGAAAAGAATGAGCCGCATGAGATTCTGATCAGGAGCCCCGCCTACAATTGTTTCAGCAATCGTCGTAAAGACTTCCTCGTCCTTCCGTTGCTCTGCTAAAATTTTTATCTGCTCGAGCAATCCGGGAACAGGAGATTTTTCCGCAAGAATGGCAGCATACAAATCTTCTTTACTGGGAAAATGTTTGAAAATTAACGCTTCACTCACACCTGCTTGAGCGGCAATCTCACGAGTTTTCGTTCCGTTAAACCCTTTTTCGCTAAATATTGCTGCTGCTGATTGGATAATACTGGCTTTCCGAGTAGCTGCCGGGATTCGTGTACTGGAGGATTTTGATGAGTGTGCTTTCATAATATAAGTAAGTATTTACTTACTATTCTATGACAGACCAAAAACTTCGTCAAGGCTATAGACGGCCGCAATATTGAAATTGGTTGACTCACGATGATTTGTGTCTATCTTATAAGGATGACTCAATGAACAATTTTTCTTTCCCGTTATTTTATTAAGACACCACGGAAAACCTATGGATACAATCACACACGAAACCGAACTCATCGTTTCTTTGCCCCTAGTTCCCGTGAAGCGGACTGTGCTGTTTCCCGAAACCCTTGTTCCCTTTACCATTGGCCGCGCACGATCCATGGCTGCTGTAGAAGCGGCAATGGATACCGAAGAGAAAGCGCTGCTAATGGTGACACAGCGTGATTCTGAAAAAGAAGAACCGGGCTTTGACGATCTCTTTCTCATTGGGACGAAAGCCGTCATCAAGCAAATGGGGAAGACCTCTGAAGGGCACTTGCAAGTTCTGGCACAAGGAATCGAACGCATGGTGCTCTTAAAGTTGGAACAAGACGAGCCGCACATGATGGTACGGGCCCGTCGATTACCCATTACCATCGAGTCTGATCCTGAGCTTGAAGCTCTTCATCGCGAGTTACTCAATTTGGTCGGGCAGTTGCCAGAATTGTTGTCCACTCAAGGGGTCTCTGAACTCGTCTCAGTATTGAAGGCAGAAAAAGATCCACTGTTGGTCGCCTATCGCCTCGTCTCACTCCTCAATCTCAACGTGGATCGTCTGCAAGCCCTGTTAGAACAGTCGGACCCAAAAGAAGTCTTACGAAAGGTGTACGGTGCGCTCGCCCACGAACTCCATATCTTAAAGTTGCGTCACGAAATCGCCAATCAGGCCCAAGCCGAAATCGGGAAATCGCAGCGGGAATACTTTCTCCGGCAACAACTCAAAGAAATTCAACAAGAACTCGGCGAGTTAGAAAGTGAAGCATTAGATGGCGACGTGGGGGAACTAAAAACACGCATCGAAGAAGCCGATCTTCCTGAAGTTGTTCTGAAAGAGGCCACTCGCGAATTAAAGCGCCTCATCAAACTCCCCCCCGCTTCTCCTGATCACCAAATCATCCGCAGTTATCTTGAGTTGGTGTTGGAATTACCGTGGAACACTGTCACGGAAGATCACCTCGACCTTACCCATGTTCGATCGGTGTTGGATGAAGACCATTATGGGATTCAAGACGTCAAAGAACGCATTCTTGAGCATTTAGCTGTCTTGAAATTAAATCCAGCAGCCAAGTCTCCTATCCTGTGTTTAGTAGGACCACCAGGGGTAGGAAAAACTAGCTTGGGACAATCCATTGCCAGGGCGTTAGAACGGAAGTTTGAAAGACTCAGTTTAGGCGGCCTCCATGATGAAGCCGAGCTCCGCGGTCATCGACGTACTTATGTCGGCGCCATGCCTGGTCGTCTGATCCAGGCTCTTCGCCGAGCCGGTGCGAAAAATCCTATTTTAATGTTAGATGAAGTGGATAAAGTCGGTCAGGATTTTCGCGGTGATCCTGCATCGGCCCTGTTAGAAATTCTTGACCCCGAACAAAATCATACATTCCGCGACAATTATTTAGATTTGCCGTTTGATCTCTCCAAGGTCATGTTTATCACAACTGCCAATTCGCTAGAGAATATTTCACGTCCTCTCATGGATCGCATGGAAATCATTCGTTTGGCCGGATACAGTCATCAGGAAAAATTGGAAATCGCTAACCGGTACTTATGGCCCCGCCGCTTAATAGATGCCGGACTACAAGATAAACCTCTGACCTTAGAAGTGGACGTCATTCCGCATATCATTAAACGCTACACTCGGGAAGCCGGGGTACGCCAACTCGAACAGATGTTGGGGAAACTGACAAGAAAAGTTGCCTTACAACTCGCTGATACGCCCACTGAAGAATCTCCAACCACACTCACCATCAAGCAAACAGAACTCTCTGATTGGTTAGGTATAGAAAAATACATGCCGGAAGAAGCACGAAAAACATTACCTTTGGGTGTCGCTACAGGTTTGGCATGGACAGAAGCCGGCGGTGATGTGCTCTACGTGGAAAGCACCTTACTCCCAGGCGGAAGCGACCTCACGATTACCGGACAGCTTGGCGAAGTCATGCAAGAATCGGCGCAAGCAGCTCGAAGCTATCTGTGGTCACGAGCGGAAAGTTTCGGGTTGGATATCGCAATCTTTAAACGTAATGGTATGCATATCCATGTTCCAGAAGGCGCGATACCTAAGGATGGACCTTCGGCCGGCGTCACTATGGCCAGCGCTATGGCTTCTCTCTTGTTACGAATCCCTGTGCGAAAAGATACAGCAATGACGGGTGAAATCAGCTTAAGTGGACTCGTGCTCCCTGTCGGGGGTATCAAAGAAAAGCTTCTTGCAGCCCATCGCATGGGGCTGCGCCGCATCATGCTGCCAAAAGCCAACGAGAAAGATCTGCGCGATGTCCCAGAAGCGGTGCGAAACGAATTATCCCTGATATTTGTGGGAACAATTGAAGAAGCTCTCGAAGCTGGACTCACCCAACCCATTCCTTCTCACAGTGGCAATAAGCCGGTAGGGTCGGCCTCTACAATCCCGCAAACCAAAAATCCAGTCATGCATTAAATGAGACCGCGATTTTTTCTCATCGCGCAATTTGAACAGTAGAAGATCGACTCATACTAAAAGATCCGCCAGGCTGTAGCGGATCTGCATCTTTTCCAATACGAATGTACCACCATTCGCCTTGAGCCATTGATGAGTCATCAGAAAAGGTGAGTTCGAATCCTCCTTCGCGATCATTGCCCTCTTGAATCCACTTACCAATCCATGTTCGGTTTTCTAGGGAAAGAGTTTCGAACCGCCCCTCTTCCCACTCATAGACTCCCTTCCCCTCAACATCCAACTTGATGATTCCCTGACCGGCACCATCTTTGTATTCCCAAACTCCAGCTAAATCTGCAATCTCTTGAGGGAGAGAAAACGGCATAGCCCGGGAATGAATCTCTTGAGATACTGGTGGAGTCATTTCTGTGCAACCGACAAAACTTATGATCATAAGACCGAAAAGAATTTGATTCCATTGGTTTTTGTTCATACATGCTCCTGATATTGTTGCTGTTCGTTTGCAACACACACAAAACAACGTAATGCGACCCGAACTCAATTAATATTCTTAGAATAAATCCATTCAGCAAGTATTTTTAGGATTGTACCAACTCTAACCGATAGAACTAGAGACTCCCATATTCTTACAAAACCTGTACTAGCTATACCTGTCAAAGCAATCTGATTTATTGTTATGGAATTAACCTCCACCTTGGTTTGTCCGCAATGTAACTTGTGTTCACTCACAGAAGGAATCTGTTCCCATTGTGGCACACATCTCTCTCCTCATCCTTTAGAACCCACGACTGATTTGCTAATTTCCTCAGACTTTTCTTCTCCTTCACCATCATCCGATTCACATTCGATGACATCTGCCAAGATAGAATTGGAGCATGGCCATGCTAACGGCAAGGAGGTTCAACCACCTGAGCCAGGGAATCCCAAGAAAACAGACTTATCAGACACGACAGTATATCATCCAATTTTTTGGGGACGAGGACAGACACTCTTTGGCATTTTTATTGTCAATACGTTTTATACATTGTTGACCCTAGGCGTCTATTCGTTCTGGGGGCGAGTCCGTATTCGTCAATTTTTGAGTAGCCAAACCAGCCTTGCCAAAATTCGATTTTCCTATCATGGAACCGGCCTGGAGTTACTAAAAGGTTCACTGAAAGCTCTTGTAATTTTTGGTATCCCTTATGGGTTTCTTAGCTTTGTGCCAATTATTTGGGAACAGATCCCACCTTGGATTCCCAATGTCTTAGCCGGAATAATGGTCTTATGCTTCATTCCCATTGCCGTGGTCGGCTCACACCGCTACCGCTTAAGCCGCACAGCATTTGGAGCTATTCGCTTTTCCTTTCGAGGGCAAGTGAAAGCGTATATGAAAATTTGGTTCACTGGAACCTTTTTAACGTTCTTAACTGCCGGAGTCTATTATCCCTTCTTTGAAAATGCGAGGCGGGAGTTTCTTGCTTCACACACCTATCTGGGTAATCGTCACTTTACCTATCACGGAACGGGCATGGCCCTACTGGGGATCTATGGGAAATCCCTCGGGATAATACTTTGTACACTTCTTGCTACGGCTCTTGCGTTGATAGAAATTTCTGAAATTCCCCTCACACCAGAATTTCAACAGCATCTGACAGATTGGTTAGAAAACGAGGACCATCAGGCCTGGCTCTTTGTGGGGATATTTGTGAATATTATGGCTCTTTTGTGGTCTTGGTTTTATTTACAGTTATCCAAGCAACGTTATTTCTGGAATCATTCAGCATTAGGCCACGCACCGTTTCAATTTATGGCTTCCACCTGGAATCTGATAGAACTACGCGTAACGAATTTCTTCATGCTCATACTGACCTTCGGGTTGGCCTGGTCATGGGTTCAGGTTCGAAATCTCCAATTTCTGTATTACTATCTTGGACTCCAAGGACCGTTAGACATTCACCAAATTGAACAAGAAGCGTTGGATGCATCGCCCACGGGAGAAGAACTCGCTGGATACTTTGACGCCGGTTTTGATTTAGGATAGCCGAACATTCATCTAACTCATCTCACGCCAGTTCCTGTTTTCACTTGCCCCCTTCTTCTCAGGTATTCCTTTTTTTTTACATGACAACTCAAACTAATTGGCAAGGGTCATATTACGACGGACATTCGCTTGTTCCACATTCCGTACCCATCACAGTAGAACCCACTGGACTGACTTTTCTTGTTCAGTCTAGCAAGACACAGTCCTGGCCCTATTCAGAAATTCAACAAACACAAGGACGTTATTCTGGCGAGGAAGTGCGCCTCGAACGTGGCAATGGAATATCTGAAATACTCGTCATCCCCAATGCCAATATTTTGTTGGCTATACACCGGATTGGTGGTGAAGAAGCCCGTCATTTTCATCATCCCGGAACCCGTCACAAGCGAGTCTATTGGACAATTGCAGCCGCACTTGCCGCATTCCCCATTATCTATGGAATTTTTACGTGGGGCGTTCCATCCTTAGCGGGGCCTATCACAGCGGCCATCCCCATTTCTTGGGAAACTAAATTAGGCCAATTTATTCAACAAGAATTCACAGATAATGAGGACGTATGCGAAAATAAGGAACTTACCGAAAACATCGAATCCATCATGGCCAAACTTCTCATGCCGATAAAAGATCGTCCCTACAAATTCGAGTTGACCATAATAGATAGCCCCATGGTGAATGCCATGGCCGCACCAGGTGGGTATTTGATTGTGTTTCGAGGGCTCCTACAAGATACCCAGAGCCCTGAGGAATTAGCAGGAGTGTTAGCCCATGAGGTGCAACATGTCCTGTTGCGACATGGCATGAGGCTTATCGTACGACATCTCTCCATGGCCGTCATCATTGCTGCACTGAGTGGGGATGCGAGCGGCATGCTCTCTTACGGTTTACAAGCTGCGCAAACCTTGCAAGCTTTATCCTATAGTCGTGAGGCAGAAAATCAAGCAGATGAACAGGGCCTGGCCTTACTCCAGCAAGCCAGCATTAATCCAGAAGGCATGATGTCGTTCTTTGAAAAACTCGGCCATGAACAGGATGAAGAGCGGACATCTCCCTTACGCTATTTCTCTACTCACCCTCCTACTACCGAACGGCGGCGACACCTAGAAGAGCTGGCTTCCGAAGAACCAAAGGACTATCAGAAATTCTCATTTGGGAAAGATTGGGAAACGCTCAGAAACTTGTGCGAGGAGATCACAGATGTGAAGGATGAAGCGAAGCGAAAAGAATGAGAGAAGGAACGACGCCCTACGTTTCACACTTTACGATATTTCGTATTTTACTATCGACTTTTACTTTTTCCGAAACGAAATGTGTTCTTTATATTCCTCAATCGCTGCACCTAACGATTTCGCTCCTAAAGGAATATTAGCTTCCAAGGCATCTTCAATTTCTTCGTCATCAATCAGCACCTCATAACATTCATGCTGATTCGTCAGCACCATCCCCTTTTCAACTTGGCGCGGCATGTAGATTTCCGTCCACACTTCCTTCTCCACCAAACAGACATCTCGAAACCGTTCATAGAGAAGGGCTTTACGTTCTTCATCAGAAATAATGAGCGGATTAGTTTCCATATCAACACATCTCCTTTTTCAAACGAATAATATCTCCTTCTTTTTCTACTCTGCCCTTTGCCCTGTGGTCAAGTAGCAGAAAAGGTGAAGACGACTAACCAAACACATCCACCCACGGATCTCGACCTAGGACCCACAGATAAAAGAAGGTGCCGAGCCAACCATGATACAAGCCCAAGGGCCAAAGATTTCGATCACGGAGATAGCAAGGGATAAAGAAACAAGCCATGACCGCAGTGGCCAACATCAACAACCATCCATCGGGATAATGAACAAGAGAAAACAGAACAACACCAACCGGCAGAGCCACCATCCAACCCTGCTTGGGGAAAATTGTCATGAGATTAGCAACGCCAAGCGCTTGTACCAAAAATTGCTGAAGAATCCCCCATAACGGATAGAGCAGCAGGAGAAAAAAGATGTGGCCTTGCCAAAGAACGCGAGCATGGGTAAGCCCATACCACGCCATCAGAGTCACTCCGAGCGTAAATATTACTGTAGGCCACACAAAAGCAGACAAGAGATTCTTCGTGTGAAAACCCCATTTCACCCACAGGTCTGAGTCACACCGAACTCGCCAAGCGATATAGCTGACCCAACCGATGCTAGCCAGCACAATAAACAGTCCCTTGGCCTCTAGGCTCTGGAATATCAAATGGAAGATACCAGTCGCCGTAACTGCGCCGATTTCTAACCACCTGGTAACCACATTGGTAAAATATCGATTCCCGTCTTCTTGGGTTTGCTTTATTTTACTTTGCGGTTCCATGTCTGCCACCGCGTGGGGTTTCAATGATAAGAGAATCGTCTTTTTCGACAGCGATCGAACATTTTTCTGGAAGGTCCTTTTCTACTTCCTTTTCTTTCACACAATTACTGCCAGGTTGCCCCGGTTCTCCAACTTTCAAACTGATTTGCAGAAAGGAAATGGGACATTGCTCATAATCAGTGTTCCAACATTGGGGGATAAGTCCACATCTGGAAATCTTAACATGTAAACTGGACCAAGAACGGACGCGGAATATTCGCTATTTCTTTTTCAACATCTTGGCTTTAACCTCAAAAAATTTCTGCGTGTGTATGGATACATTGTAATCCGTTGAAAATCCCCCACCATCATTCTGATCAAGCGCTGAAAGACTGTGACCTACACCAGTCATTTCATACCAACGAATAGGTTCACCATGAACCCGCTCAAACGTAGTTCCAGGATCTGAAATATATTCATAATCATATCGGTGTGTCGTTACCTTATCGTCTACACCGGGATCACTATCAGGAATGAGTTTCTCCAGAGTTGCTTGTGCTGACAATTGATGCCGCTTAGTCAACCAGTTAACCGTGGAAATATCATCGCGGTCTTCGAGGGAACCATCAGGATCCATGGAATATTGGGGATCTTCCTTGGAGTCACATCTTCCCTTTTCTGAACAGCCAACAGCATTGCCCTCATATAGTAGATTGCCATCAATCGTTCCATGGGCATAAAAAACCGCTTTCGTCGGAACACCTTCTAGAGCTAACCCTGCCTGATAGCCGTACTTGTCGGGGAGCATACCAGTCAGTTTTTCGTAACCGGTTCGCGTATCTCCAAGTTGTGCCAGTTGACCATCACCACATCCCCCGCTTTCGCGGAAGGATCCTAGCTGTTGGGAGTATATCGCAAATCCCTGAAACGGGGCCGAGCGATAACACAGCAGCATCCACGTCAGCCCTGCCCCACTGGAAAATCCCGAAGCAAACACTTTTTTTCGTTTTAATTGCGGATTGTGCTCTAGGAGTTTTGTGGCAAGCCAGTCGACGAACACCACGTCACGAAAGCTATTCTTTTCGGCAGCCTGATTGGGCTGTCTCACGACTCGCCACTTTGTCTTACCATCGGTACTCGTGTCGACCACATTGTCAGAGCTTATCCTTAACGCCTGAGGATAGACGAGCAAGGTTGGTGACGTATGCGGAATTTTTTCAAAAAATTCATGCATACGTGTTGAGTTCTCTCCACTCCCATGAAATACGAACCAGAGATTGACACTCTTGTTCGCCCGATTGGCAAAATTCTTCGGTGTCGAATAGTGAAATCCTCGAGTCTCGGTCACACCGTCTGGTTGGCTGTGGGTAACGGCAATAGCCTCGGATAAGTCACGCTTGGACGTCGTTGAATGCAGCCCAGTGCCCTTGAGCACAAAGGGACTGGCAGGATCCTGACCTGGTCGTGGATTGTCGGCTGGTTCTTGAATGTCAGGGGTTGATGGATCCTCCACATAACAATCGCAATTAGGGTCGTACACACTCTTTCGAGCAAAACTTAGGCTCGCGGAAAAAATAAGGCCACATGTTATCAACACCATAATGCCGTGATTAAATAATCCCATGATGAACCTCCCGATCAATTACTTCGCTTATCCTGTTTCAATTACATCTTAACGCTCTGAAGCAACGCAACGTTTATTCCAAATGCATTCATCTGAAGCGCATTCTTCCTCCGCAATGCTGCGATCTGAGGCTAGCCCCTGCCTAGGGGGCAACCAGGACCACTACCACCCCCAAACAATCAGCTTGTATATTTCTGGTAAACCGTTTCTACATCCAAGCCTCGCTAGCCAGACACACCAGATTACGATTTATCGTTTTCGCCTGGGACTTCTCCGTTTGATATGAAGCTCGTATCGTTAGATTTCTAAAGTTACCGACCGAGTCCGGCTTGTAAGCCAGACCCGGCCTACGCACAAGAAAAATCATTATTCCGTCATACAGACATCATCTATGAGAAGTTGACTGCTCCGCCCTATCGAAAATCTTTGGATGCCGCTATTGGGTAACAGCGGATTGACGGGATCAGAGGCCAGCGTCACCATGCCACGGACCCAGTAAGAATCTGGGATTTGCACACCACCAACTGCAATCCGTACTCGCCCTCCGTATGTTGGTTCACCTAATGACTGGCCATCGAGAGGAGACAATTGTCCTCTCCAAATTTGCCGTTCATTATTGACACCAAAATTCCATAATTGTTGATCAGTGGCCCCGGTGTTTTCGGCGAATTTCAGGGTCACTGTCGACATTGGACTGTTTGGCACAACTTGAATGGTGAATCCGCCGTGATTCCACAACGAGGGGGTTTTCCCCTGACCCGGAATGGGGACATTATTATGACTTGTTAACCCATTCGGGTTCGGTTGCATCGGATTCACATTTTCATCAAACACTTCTAGAAGATTAATATCCGCATGCTGTGTTGAGATTGTTTGTCCTACCTGGTATCCCGTATCTGCGAAATTACTGAAATCGTAGCAGTATGTCTCCGCGTAGCTCACAGCGCTACTGAGAGCCAACACCAAAGCTCCCATGACGACCACCTTAGGACTCATGCTAGTTGATTGTTTTTGGTTAATGCTTTTCATGATAGTACCTCCTTGTATTCCCTATCCTGTGGTTGTGTAGTCGCTAGATGCTGGACAGGGTAAAACACCTGACGAGCTATAAAGTCATCTAATTTTCAACTCAGTTTCACCCTCTTATTGTGTTGAAGTTAGGTCTTATGAAAGAATTCGCCAGAAAACATCCTGGCATTATTTGTAATCGAGATCACTGAATGATCACTGGCAATAAGCAATCACCAGGCCACCAAAAAGTATTCTTCAATGCCATAGAAAAAGGAACGACAAATCAACAATTTGTCTCCTCTTAAGTAATGAAAGTCGCGTTCTTCGAATCAAGACCACCATGAAGCACGTATCTTATGAGATACTCGAGCTATCAAAAATGATACGGGACCCAAGGTGAACGTTCTTAGACCAGAATGAGGCTCTGGAAATCCTAAGAGAAGGAAATTGAAAGAAGCTTAATTAAGCAAAAGGATGAGTACGATTGAGGGAAATTGATAAATCTTCTAAATAGAGAATCTGAGAAAAGAAAATCCGGTTCGCCCACCTATAGGTTGAACGCTTTCTCAGAACAGAAAACAATCACAACTTGGCAAAATACTCTAGATTTTCTTAGGTAGGTTTCGTAGAGTTTAAGGTTTGTTGTATCCGCCGCCGCCTGGGGTTTCGATGATGAGGGCATCGTCCTTTTCTACAGAAATCGAAGACTTTCCTGGGATGCCTTTTTCAACATTCGCTTGCTGTACGCGATTACGACCTGGTTCTCCTGATTCTCCACCCTCCAATCCATAGGGTTTAGTCACTCGCCGATCTGACAAGAGGGTAATCTCGGCAGGCTGAAGAAACTCGTACGTCCGCACAAGACCATCACCTCCTTGATGCCGCCCCTTTCCTCCAGACCCTTCTCGCAAGGCGTAACGAGTAATTCTAAAAGGATACGCATATTCCAATGCTTCAACCGGAGTGTTGAGCGTATTAGTCATGTGTGAGTGGCAACCACTTGCACCGTCGGAGTGAGGCCCCGCGCCCATGCCGCCCCCAATGGTTTCGTAATAGGCAAACGGACGACTATGTCGTTCGTCCCAGCCACCTATGGTTACATTATTCATGGTGCCTTGGCTTGCTGCGGGAATGCGGTCAGGGCAAGCTTGCGCTAATGCACCCAGCAACACATCAACAATACGTTGAGAGGTTTCGACGTTTCCAGCGGCCACGGCAGCGGGACACCTGGCATTCACCAGAGTCCCTTCGGGGGCAATGATGTGTATAGGCCTTAAACACCCACTATTGGCAGGGATATCTAAACCCAACACACACCGAAAGACATAGGCGACGGCTGACAGAGTGACCGGATAAACCGCATTAATACTACCTGGACGTTGTAGGTCAGTCCCGGAAAAATCTATTGTCGCCTTCCGTCCTTCTATCGTAATCGCTACTTTAATGACCGCAGACTTTTCGGTGAAACCATCATCATCCAACGCATCTTCAAATGAATAACAACCCATGGGCAACTGACCCAGCAATTGACGCGTCATGCGTTCGCTGTATTTGAGTAGGGCGTCCATATCCCTTAGAAGCATTTTTACACCAAACCGTTTCGCAAATTCTTGTATCCTCTCAAGGCCAATGTGATTAGCTGCCAACTGAGCCTGCAAATCTCCTGATCGTTCGTCCGGTGTTCGAACATTGGCTAGCAGTAGTCGCCAAACATCTTCATTTTTCTTTCCACATGTCATCAACTTTACCGGAGGAAGAATCAAGCCTTCTTGAAAAATTTCTCGCGAGAGCGGCATCGACCCTGCCGACATGCCGCCAATATCGGCATGATGCGCCCGATTGGCGACAAACCCTATAAGTATAGATTGAGATTTTTCTTCCACAAAAATTGGCGAGACCACAGTGATATCAGGCAGGTGTGTACCCCCTCGATACGGATCATTCACCATCGCCACGTCTCCAGGCGCAAAGGTAAGAGTCTCTAGGCAGGCTTGCACCGAAAGCGGCATGGCTCCAAGATGCACCGGAATATGCGCGGCTTGAGCCACCAGATTTCCTACTGCATCAAAAATTGCGCATGAAAAATCACAGCGCTCTTTAATATTAGGCGAGAACGCCGCCCTCTGCAGACGTGCCCCCATTTCCTCGGCTATTGATACCAACCGATGCTTCATGATTTCTGTACGAATGGGATCATCCATCGACAGCTCCAACGTCAATGATGATATTTGAGTAGACATCAATTTGTGCTTGGTCCTTTGCCTCGAGGAACACCGTCGTGTCATCCAATACTAGAACAGCCGGCCCAGAAATTTCATGCCCTGGCTGCAAACGATTCCCCCGATAATGTGGAATCTGTTGAATACGATGACCCAACACCACGGGGCGATCCTCCCATTTTGCTGAGGAGGCATCTGTCGTCCCTAACGAAATTTTGGGAATAGGCGGAGGAGTCACCCGACCAATAGCACGAACTCGCACATTCACAATTTCAATTGAAGCCTCTGGCTGACAATAGCCATAGCGTTCCTGATGAACTCGATCAAAATCCTCGCGGAACTGGGGCGTCAACGCCACAGTTAGGTCAAAAGATTGTCCGATATATCGGATATCGACAGTTCGTGTGATACCAGCCTGTTCAGGAGAAACACCTTCTTTCCGCAAATCTTCTTCTCCTTGCTGAACCATACCTATGGTATGCGATTCAAGCATCTCAAACGTTGTCTTATTCGACAGCATGACCGTGTGTACATAATCCAATTGGACATCCGCAGCCAACATGCCTAATGCCGACAGCGTGGCTGCCATGGGCGAAATCAAGACATGAGGAATACCCAGGGCTCTCGCTAGCTCACATGCATGCAGACCGCCAGCTCCTCCGAAAGAAACCAACACAGTTCCCCGCGGGTCTTCTCCCCGTTCCATCGAGATGACTCGAAGCGCCCGCTCCATATGGGCATTGGCAATCTGAATCATACCTAACGCAAGGCTTTGTCGATTATCCAAACCAGATAGAGACGGGAGAGCGATTTTCTGACTGAATTCATCGAACACATGTTCTACCACTTCACGATTCAACGCCATCTGACCACCGAGAAATCCATCTATTGGTAATCGACCTAAGATCACATGGGCATCGGTCACAGTCGGAATCAGACCTCCACTTCCATAACAGACTGGCCCAGGATCGGCTCCAGCACTTTGCGGACCAACGCGAAGATTTCCACCCGCATCAACAATCGCCAGAGAACCTCCGCCTGAACCCACCGTATGAAGATCAATCACCGGCACACGAATAGGACAACCCCCGATTTCAGCTTGAGATGTGACGTGAATCTGATCATGGACAAACGAGACATCTGTAGAAGTCCCACCCATATCAAACGTAAGAATACGATTGAAACCAGCTAGCTTAGCGACATACCGCGCACCCACGACTCCACCAGCAGGCCCAGACACAATCGACCGCACTCCATGTCCACGTGCTTGCCCTACAGATAAACGCCCTCCATTGGATTGCATAATATGAAATTCAGTGGGTGTTATTTCTTGTTCTAGCCTACCTAAATACTTGTCTAATACGGGTGAGACGTAGGCATTCACTACCGTTGTGCTTGTTCGTTCGTACTCACGGAACTCCGGCAAGATTTCCGAAGAGGCGGTCACAAACAAACCCGCGTCGCGCAACTGATTGGTCACCCATTGCTCATGTGTAGGATTGACAAATGAGAAGAGAAACGAGACGGCCACCGATTGAATATTATGGCTTGTTAATGTGTCTAGAATCGGACCCAATTCGCTTCGCTGGAGAGGTGTGACAATATTTCCTTCATAATCCATACGCTCTGTGACCTCGAAAGACCATTCACGTGGAACCAAGGGCGGAGGGAGAGAGGGAAAGAGATCGTATAATGCTGGACGATCCTGGCGTCCGATCAACAACACATCTCGAAAACCTTTCGTGGTGATCAACGCCGTACGAACCCCTTTGCGTTCTAAGATGGCATTGGTCGCGACGGTCGAACCATGCACAATATGACGACTGGCCTGTTTAGTGAATTTTGTCAATCCTTGCAAGACGGCTTCAGCAGGATCAGATGGGGTCGAAAGAATTTTCAAACGTTCAAGAGATTTGTCACGAGAGGAATACACCACAAAGTCGGTGAACGTCCCACCAATATCAATGCCAATCCAAAGTCCAGGCTGATTGTGTTGAGACATAGTCATTCCAAGAAAAACGAACTGGCCAGGAGAATACAATATTCTTTAAGAAGGATTGAAGAGGTGAAGAACGAATTCCCTGAAAAGGTTACCCTTTATTGACGATACCTTTTAAGATCACACGGCGAGGGCTGCCACTAGCATTATCTTGAATGATGAGCGTGGCGTAATGGGTGCCAGAAGTTTTCCCTGTGAATGAAACCTGCAGGGAACAGGATTCTCCGGTGTGAAGTGTGATGCCCTGGCAGGTATTGTCGATCGTGGCAAACGCACCTGCTCCCGTTCCTGAGATCTCAATAGTATCTATCTGAAGCAGACCAAGGCCAATATTGGAAAACCGGACTGGCTGAGATGATGGCTTTGCTGATGGCGTAAAAGATATGCCTTGTTCAAATACCAGCGCGTCCGTGTTGATACTCGGCAAAGGTATGGCCCCTCCACCACTCAAGAGCACTGAAACTCCATCAACATTGGTGCTCGCGGTGGCCAGATCTGGGAGGGAATCTTGATCGAAATCATGCACCACTACGGCCGCAGGCGTGGCGCCCACCCCAAAATGCCCAACGGTAGTAAACGCGCCTGTTCCCTCTCCGACAAAAAGTGACAGACTATTAGAATCTCGATTCACCACCACAAGGTCTAATTCGTCGTCCTGATTCACATCCTGAAGCTTGACGCCTACTGGGGCAAATCCCACTTTCACGGAATCGAGCATGCGAAATTCACCTGGCTCGTGTTGAAGAAGAACACGAACCGTATCAGCGTATAAACTTGTGACAGCGAGATCCACCAGTCCATTGTGATCAATATCAGCTCCGTGAATCGCACTCAAGGTGAATCCAGGCTTCAAATCTTTCGATGATTCAAAGGTTCCATCACCCGTATTTTTCAAAATGGAGACTAGTCCATTCGCTGAACTCCAGCTTGGTTGACTCCAAGTCACAGCCAAATCGACAACCTTATCACCGGTGAGATCGCCCACGAATATTCCTGTGGGAAACATTTCTTCACCTCGATCCTGTTCATACAACACTGACTCTTCTAAATACCCCTTGCCATCATTAAGCAAAACACTCATATTAAAAGGCGGGTAATAGCCAAACCGGCCGCTGTTAGCAGCCACCACATCATTCCAGCCATCTGCATTGAGATCTTCCGCTACCAAAAAAGTCGTCCCCTTACCTACCGCTTGATCAGCCCATTTTTGAAACAGTCCCTTTCCATCACCCTTGAGAACCACCACTTGATCAGACCCGCTTAATGCCACCACCAAATCTGATACACCATCTCGATCTATATCTTTAGCAACTAATGCCAAGGGAATTTTCCCCACACCAAACGACACAGCTGATTGAAACGTACCGTTCCCGTTTCCTAATAACACCGAGACATCATCTGAGGTACCATTCACTGTCGCCAAATCACTGTGCCCGTCACCATTAAAGTCACCAGTCGCAATAGCTTGTGGGGCACGTCCAACGGGATTACTTGGTGTAGGAGTATAGGTAAGATTCTGTGCCTGCGTAGAGATACTCGTCGCTCCAATCCAACCACACATCATTCCTATGAGAAACCCTCGTCGCACAAATTTGATAGGGAACATCATACGTCTAGTTGAGTGAAGGATCAGAATATGTCTTTTCTAATACAATCTCTATTTCATCTGTAGCCGCTAACCCTCGATTGCGAAAGCGGGCTGCCCACTCAGGGTATTGCTCCAGCGTCTGAAAAATACTTTTGACAATATCGGGTTTCACCTTGGTCTCCCACTGCTTCAGCCACACCCTCTCATCATCCTCACCATCATATTCATCTGGAAACTTCGCTTCTAGAGAAAAGCGAAGATTAAACGATTCCTCTTCTTGATGCATATTTTCTCCTTCTTTTCAATAGTCTTCCACATACCGCAAGGGCATCATGCATTGGCCCGTTTTCAAGCACTCCCTATACAGAAATACCATGCCATTCAAAAGGAGGTCCAGAAAGCATGCCGATTTTTAGGTATATTTGCCAAAGTTGTTCCCACAATTTTGATCTGGTGATTCCTGTATGCACGATTCCAACTTGACTGGAATGTCAGGGGAAAATCTAAATAGACAACTCACACGATTTATCGTTGCCAGTTCTGCTGGAGGAATGGGGTTTTCTCGAGGACCAGACGGCTTCTGCGACCTCAGAACTTACTCGATGAATTATGAAATAAATGGAGACGGGATTTTTTGAACGGCACTTGTGGATGGCGTCGCGATTACTGAGGAGTTCTTGAGAAATCTCACAGCAGGATGATCTGGAGTGACATGAATAACGGGCTTCCCACTCAGATCATAATCGGTGACAAAACCAAGAACTTCTGAATCAAAGGGGAAGAGCCGGATTGAGGCAACATAAGATTTTTCCCCAGCCGACAAGACGCATTGCACATCTTGTGAACGACCTTGCCGTACAGTCAGAGTAACCACTCGCTGAAGCTTAGATCCTACCTGTCTAGGCAACACCTCTTTGACCGAATTGCCTATGACCTTTTCTCCTCCTAACAAGTGTTCACAGGGAAAAGGGAAAAAACAATCCCGATAGATTCCCCGGGCATCCCAGCGAAAAACTTTGTGAGGGAAAAAGGCGACGTGTTCAGGACGAAACAGGGTCCGAAATAAATCCTGCCATTTATCGATTGGCCAGCGTACGATTGACATCGAACCCTCCTTGGTAGCGATGCAAGCTATACTTTAAAACGATCCCTATTGCTAATCAATAGTTATGGTTGATAGTTGATTGAAATCGCTCTGAAGATGGTAGCTGGCAGGACCCTATACACCGAACAATTCCTCCCTTTTGCGCAAAGCTTGCCTACGAATACTACAAAATAGAACAATTTCAAGCCATCTCTCTTCAATGACCAGTATTTTCATTGCTCAGTCAGTCACTCCGCCGACTCAAATGTTCGTTGCCATTGAGGCCGTCTTCCTCTGAATCAATCCACAGCCGCTCTGGAAAACCCAAGCTATCCTGACCAACCCCGTAAAATAAGGCATGAGCCGCGACAAGATAGGTCATCCATCCTATGGTGCCGTCTACTTCAACCACCAAATACTCGGGATCCTCGGCTTCGGGAATCGTGAGCTCCCGACCGGGCAAGATCATCATGACGCGATGCACTCCGACGTGAGGAGAAACTTCTCTCCCGGTTCCCGAATAGCGAATGGCCATCATGCCATTAGGGAGGAGATCGTTATGGGCTGAAACAATGGATTGAAATGCTTGAGGATTGAGTTGTGAATCACACGACCAGGAAGGAAAAGGCATAGCCCATAGTAACAGGGCAATGGCCCAAGGAACTTTACCGATAAGCGGCCCATCTCTAAGACCTCCCATAAGGCACCTCCTTGTTGGGAACTCCTTCGAATGCTTTGACGCCTATTCTTTCTTCTCGGCGTTGTTCCATTAAATATTAAGTTTTTTCTCATTTTCCATAACGTTTGAGGAAGTTCCTTAAAAAAAATCCCGGAACCCCAGAATGTTGCCGAAGCTCCGGAAATGAATGCCCAGACGATTTAAGCAGTTTTGGAAACTGGAATCATATGCACGTCCTGTTGTGGGAATGGGATAGAAATCCCTTCGCGGTCGAATGTCAATTTAACTTGTTCATGCATATGGAAATAGACACCCCAATAATTTTCTGGCTGCACCCAGACCCGCACTAACATATTCATTGAGCTTTCCCACGCTCCTTAACATAAACTTCCGCGGCAGGCTCAGTTAGGACGCGACTGTCTGCAGCGATCACTTCTTGCAAGATCCGCTTCACCTGCAACACATCATCGCCATAGCTCATACCGAACACCATATCCATGCGACGACGAAGCTCCACGTTCAGATTGGTCACACAGCCATTGGAAAGCAAACCATTGGGTATCATAATCCGCGGATGATCCAGAGTCGTGAGAATGGTCACAAAAATATAAATCTCTTTGACAAGACATAAATACTCTTGCGCCTCAATCAGATCCCCAACTTTAAACGGCCTAAAAAATAAAATAAGGCCGCCTCCGGCAAAATTCGCCAAACTCCCTGAAAGGCTAATCCTACCGCCAAACCTGCAGCACCCAACATCGCAAAAAACAAGTTCGTTTCCACGCCAACCATCGATGCCACACCGACAATAACCAGGGATTTTAATACAAGGGGAAGTTCAGCAGGAATTTTCGCAGGGTAATTTCGACCTGACTCCGTTCCATCATCCCATCACAGGTATTCATCACACGCTCAATGATTCAAAACCCAACAATAAGCGTGATCAGAGCCAAGAGAAGCTTTGGGCCATAACTCATGAACATTTCAGACGCAGTTAGCGTGAGCTGTTCAACATTGATCACAGATTTCGATCTCCTCGGGATAAGGGTGAGAGAGGATCATTCATGTTAGTTTCCATGAAGTGTGTTTTCACACACAGAAGCCTTCACGATCGGCGCACAGATGCTTACTGCAGGACTATTTCTCATAAAGGACAAACACCTACGATATGCCATTCTCAGTTGTTAGGTACTTAGGAGGGGGAACGAAGCTAAGCCTAACGTATTAAGGTGAATGCGTTAGGTTAACTCTGGCAGGATAAGGAAGGAACGCTACTCGGAACTTCCGAGCATATCATCAATGAGAGGACGGTTCAGATCTTCACAACCCGGGCAGATGAGATCAAAAAAAGCTTCGTGGTCCTCAACATAGTTTTTTGAATCAACGAGTTTTTCTTCATTGACGGAATCGAAACAAAAAGAACACAGGATCATTCGACCGCGCATAACTGCAACAGTTTTTCGTTCTGAGCTTCCCGATGTCATGTCAACGTTTTCCCGCTCATAATAATTATAAGACTATACAGAACCATCAGGACCATCCACGCTGTTGTGCCAACATAAAGTCTTCCTGTTCCAAATCGACCTCACACACAGGACACTCGAAAGGCTGATCTTCAGGTGGGACAGCCATGGGCGTCTCCTGGACCCGACCTTGACAGACATGATAAAACTTTCCACGAGCATTTTCATCATCCATAACATCTGATTCATATTTGAGGATCATCCTTCGCTCCTTCTTCAGCAAAATGACTGCTCAAGTTATAACAAGGCTTGGTTTTCTCGTGCAATCCCTCTCTTCAACCCATCGGCCTTTACTCATGAAACACTGCCCAAATCCGCTCGTTCGTCAAGATGTTCTCACCATAGTCAGCTCCCTCATTTTGTTGGGAGGTCTCATGATACTTCCCCCCTTGAGCTGGGGGCTTTCAGGCACCCCCGATGTGTCCAATAGTTCTGTCGCATTACAGCCTATCGCCACGCATCAATTTTCAAAACCAATTTTTTTGACGGCCAGCCCGGATGAGACCAACCGCCTCTTTGTTGTCGAACAAGATGGACGGATTCGCATCATCAAAAAGAGCACAATACTTTCAATACCATTTCTGGATATCAGCGAAAAACTCTCCACAGGTGGTGAGCGAGGCCTCTTGGGATTAGCTTTTCATCCTAACTATTCTGAAAATGGACGATTCTATGTCAATTATACTCGTTCGGAGGATCGAGCCACAGTGATTGCCGAATATCATGTGTCATCGAACCTCGATCAGGCCGCTCAACGAGAATCCATCCTGCTCGTCATTCCTCAGCCATACGGAAATCACAATGGCGGGATGATCGCATTTGGTCCAGATCACTATCTCTACATTGGAACAGGCGATGGTGGGGCG
Organism: uncultured Nitrospirota bacterium; assembly: GCA_937139405.1. Lineage (GTDB taxonomy): Bacteria > Nitrospirota > Nitrospiria > Nitrospirales > UBA8639 > Nitrospira_E. The sequence continues at coordinate 95,464 of CAKZPV010000002.1, read as the reverse complement.
GGGGGCGATCCAGAAAATTATGCACAGAATCGGAACGAACTACTGGGAAAGTTTCTCCGAATTGATGTCGATCAACAAACACCCAAGAACATTCCTGCTGACAACCCATTTGTGAAAGAACCTGGCCGAGCAGAAATCTTTGCATGGGGACTTCGCAATCCCTGGCGCTTTTCATTTGATCGAGAAACCGGGAAACTCTGGGCTGGTGACGTCGGCCAAAACGAGTGGGAAGAAATCAATGTCATTCAAAAAGGAAGGAATTACGGGTGGCGCTTTAAGGAAGGCACTCACTGTTTCAATCCCAAAATACAATGCGATACGGGGAGCAACCTCGTCGATCCTGTGACTGAATATGCTCATTCCTCCGGCCGATGCTCAGTGACTGGTGGCTATGTATATCGCGGCACCAAAATCCCATCCTTACACGGAACCTATGTCTTTGGAGATTTTTGCTCCGGGGAAATCTGGGGTTATCGAGATGGCAACACACAGCGACTACGCGTAACAGAACTCAGAATTTCTTCGTTCGGGGAAGATCGGGACGGAGAGCTCTATGTCCTGGGGTACGGAGGAGAAATTTTTCGAATAGTAGGGAAAGCCGTCGAGCACGCACCAGAAAAGGACGCTCCTAGGTAACGTCTCTGCTAAGATGCATCTAAAACTTCTCAACCTTTTTGAATAACTCAATTTCGTCAAGCACTTTGCCCACACCATAGACGACAGAGGTGAGAGGATCTTCGACCGTAATAATTGGTAGATTTGTTTCTTCCTGGAAACGAGTGGCCAAACCCGGCAACATTGACCCACCACCTGTGATCACCACACCTTTATCAATAATATCACCGGCCAATTCAGGTGGTGTATTTTCCAAAGAAGTGCGCAAGGCATTCACAATTGAATGAATAGGATCTTCTAAGGCTTCACGAATTTCTGAATCATTGACCACGACAGTCCGCGGAATGCCAGAAATCATATCTCGCCCTTTGACCATCATCGTCTTTGCTTGTTCTAACGGATAAGCCGATCCCACTTCTATTTTCACTCGCTCAGACATATGCTCGCCAATGAGTAGGTTGTAGCGACGCTTGATATAACTCATGATGGCATCATCCATGGAATCCCCTGCCACCTTTACCGACTCACTGCACACAATCCCACCAAGAGAAATCACGGCAATATCCGTCGTCCCTCCACCAATATCGACGACCATGTTTCCCGAGGGTTCGGTGATAGGCAATCCCGCGCCAATAGCTGCCGCCACAGGCTCTTCAATCAGGTACACTTCTCGAGCCCCTGCTTGACTGGCCGATTCTCTGACTGCACGTTGTTCTACTTCAGTAATCCGCGAGGGAACCCCAATAATACAGCGAGGCCGCACAAAAGCTCGCCGGTTATGAGATTTGGTAATAAAATATTCCAACATCCGCTCGGTCATGGCGAAATCGGCAATAACGCCTTCCTTGATTGGCCGAATTGCCACAATATTGCCTGGTGTGCGACCCACCATGCGCTTAGCTTCTACGCCGACCGCTAAGACCGAATTAGATTGCTTATCAATCGCGACCACTGAGGGTTCACTCAAGGTGATACCCTTACCTCGAACATACACCAACGTGGTTGCTGTCCCTAAATCAATGGCGAGATCACTCGAAAACCACCCCAGCACATCACTTAACCCTGCCATGGAGCCCCCATAAGAATAGACTGTGGATCAGAAAATGCCGATTATGTATCTCCGCAAAAGGCACTATCGACATATATCGGGAAACGATTTGCAAAAATAAAGGAATAAAAGGAAAAAAGTTCCAGAACGGTATTTATTCGAGAAGCCATAGGCTCATCCATGAATCCAAGTGCTTGGGGACAACTCTGATAGCCAGATTTTACTCTTCCCAATCAGCAATATAAGAGTTGACCAAGGCGGGAAAACTAAACCCCTAGGGCCCTCATAAGCCCCGCCACAGGCTAGGCGATCACCTTCGCTATGTCAAGAGAGATGCACACTCTACTTCACGAATCATACATTCGTAACAAATCTCATTGTCATGAAGGCAGCAATCTTGTTCCTTGAGCTCTTGCTCTCAAGAGAGTGTATGGTATAAGTAGAAGGACGTTTTCATGTTTTTTATCTTCCGTACTTTTTTCCCCTTGGCATAAGAGTCACTGCTGTCGTGTCAAAAAAAGTTCTGCTGATTGTCATCACCCTTGGGCTCATTGCAACCTACCTGGGACTGATTGGAAATGCACGATGGGGAGATTCGGCTCCTCCCGAAATTTCCCTGGAACAACCCTTTGAACTTGTCGGCCCGACGACTCCTCTGGTTGTCAGGATTCAAGACAATGGAACTGGTCTCCGTGATGTCTCAATCCGCATTATCCACAACTTAGAGACGTACGTGTTAGCTGACCAGGCATTCCCTTCTGAAGGTTGGCTTTCGGTTGCAGGGGGCAAAGAACACGAATTTCATTTTGAAAATATCCCATACGCCAGCTCAGAGCTTCCTCGACGCCAAGGTCAAGCCCAACTTATTGTCACTGCGCGAGATTATTCTTGGCGAAATCTGTTTGAAGGAAACGGACATCGCATTGAAAAGGACTTCACTCCGCAATTCACACCCCCTCGCTTAGAACTGCTCTCGCTTCCCTCGACTATCGTCCAGGGGGGCACCGGAGTCGTGCGCTATCGAGTTATCCCAGAGGTGCCCACGCATGGCGTACAAATAGGCAAAGCGTTTTTTCCTGGGTTCTCAGCGCCAGACAAAGCTGGCATGTTTGCCTTCGTAGCGTTTCCCTACAATGCACCACGAACAACGCCTATCCACATCATGGCTGATGATGGATTCGGGAATAGCGCGCTCCTCGATGTAGATTTTCAGATTAAGCCACAATTTTGGCGCACTCGACCCATAAATATTTCCGATAAATTTATCAGGAAAACGGTTCCGGCCATTTTGGCGCAAACCCCTGAACTGACAAGCCAGGGTGATCTGCTCCAAGACTTTCTCCTTGTCAATGACACCTTACGAAAGATGAACAATCAAACTATCACGGCCCTCACCAAGCAATCTCGCCCAGAGCTGTTATGGAAAGGGGCCTTTCGCCAGCTTTCCGGCTCTCAGGTCCAAGCCTCCTTCGCTGATCATCGAGAATACATGTATAACGGAAAAGTTGTGGACACCCAAGATCATTTAGGTTTTGATCTGGCCGTCACGAAGCATTATCCCGTTGAAGCCGCCAATCATGGGATCGTACTCTTCGCAGGATACCTAGGAATTTATGGCAATACGGTCATTGTAGATCATGGGTATGGACTCCTGTCTCTGTATGCACATATGTCTTCGATTGCTGTGAAAGTTGAGGAGGCTGTGACCATTGGGCAACCACTTGGGAAGTCAGGCACAACCGGGCTGGCTGGCGGTGATCACTTACATTTCAGTCTCATTCTGCATGGCGAACAAGTGAACCCGACGGAATGGTGGGACCCATTCTGGGTGAAAACGCGAATCAAAGACAAACTTGGCCTGCCTTCCCTGATCAAGGCATCTGATGTTGAACCTGAACCAAAGTCACCCTCAACAGAGCTCGGCCCGGAACCACCACCGGTCCCGTAAATCAGAAAAAAAAAGCAGCTAGGGGTACGTAAGTAAGACGTGCAAAAAGATTCATACATTCCTCCCTTTGGTCCCATTCTCTGTTTTTCTTGTTACCAATGTTTTTCATAAGCTGAAGGCTTTCATCTATGGCTAAACGCCCGAAAACGCCCACGTCCTCTTCTCCTGAAACCACGACCGTAATTACTGTTCCATTAGATGAAACCACACGACAACGCTATTTGAATTACGCATTGTCAGTCATTACCTCTCGAGCCCTTCCTGATATTCGGGATGGCCTAAAACCGGTACAACGACGCATCTTGTTTTCTATGTTTCATAATCATCGTCTCACACCAGACCGACCGCCCATCAAGAGCGCCAAGGTGGTCGGTTCAGTCATTGGTGAGTGGCATCCGCATGGAGATGTGGCCGTCTACGATGCCATGGCTCGTATGGCACAACATTGGTCGCTCCGGGCAACCTTAGTCGATGGGCATGGGAATTTCGGAAGTCAAGACGGAGATCGTCCCGCTGCGTACCGGTATACCGAAGCCCGGTTAACGCCTCTCGCCCTTGAGCTCTTGAACGAACTCAACAAGAACACCGTCGATTTCCAACCCAACTACGATGGCAAAGCTGAAGAACCCTTAGTACTACCGGCACGGTATCCCAATCTCTTGGTCAACGGATCGACTGGCATTGCCGTAGGCATGGCCACGAACATGCCTCCACATAATCTGAGCGAAGTGATTGACGCAGCCATTGCTCTCATTAGCAATCGAGAAGCTTCAATTTCCGAACTCATGAAATCGTTGAAGGGGCCTGATTTTCCTACCGGAGGAGAAATTCTTAATACCCGCAGCGAAATCCGAGAGATGTATGAAACAGGTCAAGGATCGATCCGTCTGCGTGGAGAATATTCAGTCAAAACCCTCGAACAGGGAAAATCTGAAATAACCATCACGTCTATTCCATTCGCCGTGGATAAGGCCACCATCGTAGAACGCATCGGCGAACTCATTCTTACAAAAAAAATTCCCCAATTAGTGGATGTCCGTGACGAATCCACGACAGACGTCCGGATTACGTTGGAATGCCAAAAAGAGGCTGATCCCCAATTGGCTATGGCCTATCTCTTTAAACACACGCCTCTCCAAAACAATTTTTCAGTCAACATGACCTGTCTTATTCCGGTGGCTGACTCGTCTGTCTCGCGGCCTGAATGTCTCAATCTCAAGCAGATGTTGGAACAATTCATCGACTTTCGTTTTACGACGGTCACTCGGCGCTTTACCTACGACCTGCAAGTCCTGGAAAAACGAATCCATATCCTGGCCGGGTTCAAGAAAATTTTTGATGCGCTCGACAAAGTCCTACGAATTATCCGCGCCAGTAATGGAAAAGCTGATTCGGCCGCTAAACTGCAACAGCAATTTGGGCTCGACGCTATTCAAACCGACGCGATTCTGGAAATACCCATCTACAAATTATCCAAGCCAGAAATTCAAAAGATGCTAGATGAGTTAAAGGACAAACAGCGTCAGGCCAAAGATCTAAAAGCACTGTTAGCCTCGAAGAAGCGATTATGGGGGGTGGTGAAGCAGGAACTACAGGAGGTCACCAAAACATTTGGCGACAAACGGCGAACTAAAATTGGCCGCAAACAAACCGAAGAAGTCGAATTTGATCCCGATGCCTTTCGAGTCAAAGAGGATGCGGTCATCACTATTTCCACCGATGGCTGGATCCGACGCGTCGGGATCATTAAAGACTTGTCCAAGGCCCGTGTGAGAGAGGGTGATCGCGTAATGTCCATTCTGGGGGGAAGCACTTTCGACCCCATCGTATTCTTCTCAAATTTTGGCAGCGCATACACCATACGGATCGGAGATATTCCTCCAGCACGCAGTGGATATGGCGATCCCGTCCAAAAGCTTTTTAAATTTAAAGATGGGGAACGCATTATAGGTGGATGGAGCTTTGATCCACGCATGTTACCTGAAACAGGGAAAACATCTTCACGGACTAACTCAAAGAGCGGACAACTTGCTCTGTTCGATAAAAAAGGCAAAACTCAAGCACCCCCATCCCTTGAGGCTGTCGCGGTCACCACGAGCGGCATGGGGCTTCGCGTCTCTCTGAGTTCGTTCCAAGAAGCGTCAACTCGATTAGGCAGAAAATTTTGCAAACTCAAGGAGGGCGAAGAAGTGGTGGGCCTTGAGGTCATAACCGGCCCTCTGAAACAGACTGCCGTTGCAGTGGCGTCAACCAAGGGTCGCGCCCTCTTGTGTAAAGCGGAAGACGTGGCGCAATTAGCCGGTCCTGGACGTGGAGTGATTATCTTAAAATTAGATCCGAAAGATACGGTGATAGGATTTACACTATTGCGTTCGAAAGACGATCGTCTCCTCCTTCGTAAAGACGGCGGCGGAACTCTCCACGTTTCTCTTCGTAAATATCAGGTGGTCGGTCGGGGTGGAAAGGGGCATGCACTCTTCAAACGTGGACGCCTCATCGGGATGGAACCCGGTGAACTAAACATCCCCGTCTTTCAAACGGAGTAACTGACATAGAAGTAGGAACATGAAACTCGACGATCGTTTCTTCATCCATAGACACTAAGGAACTAACAGATGGCTAAATCGTATGGTGCAAGTGACATCCTTGTCTTAGAAGGCATTGAACCTGTTCGGCGCCGACCCGCCATGTATATCGGTGGGACAGATAAAACGGGGTTGCATCATCTGGTCTGGGAAATCCTTGATAATGCCATTGATGAAGCGATGAACGGCTATGCGTCTCAGATTATTGTGGAATTGGACAAATCACGAGAAGGTCTTCGCATCACTGACAATGGTCGAGGCATTCCCGTAGACAAGCATCCCAAGCATAAAAAATCTGCGTTAGAAATTATTATGACCACGTTACATGCCGGGGGTAAATTTGAAACCGGCAGTTATATTCATTCGGGCGGATTACATGGCGTCGGCGCCTCAGTCGTCAATGCGCTCTCCAAACATTTAGAAGTGCAGGTGAAACGAGATGGCAAGGAATGGGAACAAAAATATCAAGCAGGCATTCCGCAAGGACCAGTCAAATCAAAAGGAAATGTTCGGGGTACCGGAACGTCGGTATACTTTCGTCCCGACCCAAAAATCTTTGGGAAAACCCTTCATTTCGACCCTGCCTTATTACTAGACAACTTGGATGCCAAGGCGTACCTCCACAAAGGGTTAAAGCTCACGTTTAAAGATGGGACAACTGGTCGGACCCATTATTTCCATCACGAACATGGCCTGCAGGAATATCTGCAAAAGCTTGTGGGGGACCGAGGGAAAAAGCCTACGGTCGACTTTGTCTTTTATCTGGATCGCCAACTATCACCTGGATCTACAGGCTCAAACGGATCTACGCAGAATCTCGGTTTAGAAATAGCCCTTCAATGGACAGATGAGCCAGCTGAATTCGTCAAAAGCTATGTGAATGGGGTCGCCACACCAAACGGCGGGACCCATGAAATGGGATTACGTGGTGGCATCGTGAAAGCCGTACGCAATTACATTGAGACCCATAATCTGACACCCAAAGGTCTCTCGCTGCAAGCTGAAGATATTCGTGAGGGGATGGCGGCCGTCTTGAGCGTACTCGTGCTCCATCCGCAATTCCAAGGACAAACAAAAGAACGGTTAAATAATCCAGAAGTCCAAGCACAAGTCGACACCATCGTCCGCCCAGCTCTAGAAAACTATCTGAATGAGAATAAAACAATTGCAGAAACCTTAGTCGGTCGAATGGTATTGGCTGCCCGGGCGCGGGAAGCATCAAGAGAAGCTTCGAAAGCCGTCATGCGTAAGTCAGCTGTGAGCCACCGCCTGAACCTTCCAGGAAAGTTAGCGGACTGTCAAAGTACAGATCCTTCCATCAGCGAATTGTTCATCGTGGAAGGAGACTCTGCAGGTGGAACAGCAAAACAGGGACGGGATTTGAAAACCCAAGCCATCCTACCCATCCGCGGCAAAGTGTTAAACACAGAAGAACTCACGCTCGCTAAAGTCGTCGAGAATAAAGAACTCGCAGATCTGGTGAAAGTGCTTGGCTGCGGCATTGGAAAAGATTTCACCCTCAACAAACTTCGCTATCACAAAATCATCCTATTGATGGATGCTGACATTGATGGCTATCACATAAGTACGTTGTTACTCACCTTTTTCTTTCGCCATATGCCAGAACTCATCCGGCAGGGCCATGTCTACATCGCCCAGCCACCGCTCTACCGAATTGAAATTGGGAAAGAAATTCAATGGGCTGGCACTGACGAAGAAAAAGATGGGATTGTGGCCGCTGCCCGCGCCAATGCCAAACCCATCATTAGCCGCTTTAAAGGGTTAGGAGAAATGTTCCCGCAGCAACTCAAAGAAACCACATTAAGCCGCACGACTCGCCGTCTTCTAAAAGTCGAACTCCTCGATGAACTCAATGCCGACCGCACCTTCCATGACCTCATGGGTAAACGCACCGACGCCCGCTACGAATTCCTCATGGCTAATGCGGGTTCGGTCGAGAATCTGGATGTCTAGCCAAAAGGAAAAAGTCTAATAGGCCACTGATCTTCTCACTCCCTCCTTCATCCTTTCTCACTTCTTCCTTCTCACCTCTCACTCACCGTCTATGTTACGCTAGCGAACATGAATGCCGATGATGTCCCCGCACAAAAACCAACCGCCCTCCAACAAATCAAAGCCTACCATGAACAAACCAAACATGAATTCAATCGATTTGCTAAATCATTAGGATATTTGGATTGGGCGAATCAACCTGATCCCTTTCGTCGTTTTCACGGAGCGCCTCTCATTTCCTTACCTCTCCTCACACTTGATGAAGAACCCTTCTCCCCTTCCTACGAAGCCTTATTTCAAGAAGCCTCCTTTCCTTGTCAAGCAGTCACACTGAAAACCTTATCCCGTTTCTTTGAATACGCTTTATCATTGACTGCGTGGAAAGAATACAACGGCACCCGATGGGCATTGCGCAGTAATCCCTCGAGCGGAAATTTACATCCGACAGAAGGTTATGTATTTATTGGCGATATCCCGAAACTCTCACTCGACCCTGGGCTGTATCACTATGCCCCGAAAGAACATGGGCTGGAACATCGTTGGCAGGTCCCTTCTGAAACAGCACAATTGATTCTCCAACATCTACCAACAGAAGGATTTTTGGTTGGCCTCACCTCGATCCATTGGCGGGAAGCGTGGAAATACGGGGAACGCGCCTTTCGGTATTGTCAGCATGACACAGGTCATGCCATCGGCTCTCTACGAATCGCAGCGGCGACTTTAGGCTGGAACATGGTCATCCTCTCTAACACATCAGACAAAACGATTGAACAACTATTGGGATTAGACCGCGAACAAGATTTCCAACAATCCGAACGCGAATATCCCGAGCTGTTGGCTGCCATCTGGCCAAATACCAGACAAACCCCTTCGGGAATGAACTTAGCCTTTGAGAAACTATCGGACGAGGTGTTGTTAGCCGGAGAATGGAAGGGAGAGGCCAACAGACTCAGTAAAGACGAACCCGTTCATTGGGAAATCATTGATGAAGTTACAGAAGCCTCTTGGAAATCCACACAAAAATCCGAAATTTTGGCCTTCCCGACTTCTGCAACAACTCCAAACCTGGATGATAAATCAGAGGCAGAACCGCTTGCAGGCCAGATTATCCATCAACGGCGAAGCGCTGTGTCATTTGATGGGCACACTAGCCTTCCCGTAGATCGGTTCTTCACAATGCTGCTTCGAACCATGCCAAATAGCCAATTACCAGTTCCTGAACGGCCAATGCCCTGGGATACACTTCCATGGAACCCAACGGTTCATCTCGCCTTGTTTGTCCACCGAATCGATGGACTGCCATCTGGGATGTATTGGCTCAATCGCCATCCCAAAGAACGACAGATCACAGATGTTCAACCAGCCATGCATGAACAATTTGTCTGGTCAGTCCCTGAGAATTGCCCTGCTCAACTGCCGCTGTATCTCTTAGAAGAAGGCGATGCGAAAAATCTGGCTATGCAACTAAGTTGCGGGCAGGAAATTGCCAGTGATAGCGCCTTTGCCCTTGGGATGATTGCAGAATTCGACGAAAGCTTAGAAACCTTTGGCCCATGGTTTTACAAACGACTGTTTTGGGAAACCGGTTTGATTGGCCAGGTGCTCTACCTAGAAGCCGAAGCAGCCGGCATTCGTTCCACGGGCATTGGCTGTTTCTTCGACGATCCCGTGCATCGGGTGCTCGGCTTTCACCCTCAAACCAAGTACCAATCGCTCTACCACTTCACCGTCGGCGGCCCCACAGATGATGGTCGCCTTTCCACTCTCCCCCCCTATGGTCCCCATATTACGTAAAGTCATATGATCAAACACCCTTATATCCCTTTGCCACGAGAGTTTTATGACCGACCGACCTTGAAGGTAGCAAAAGATTTGTTAGGGAAAGTGCTCGTTAGAGAGACCACAAATAGAAAGATATTTTCGAAAATCGTCGATGTAGAAGCCTATGTCGGCCCAAAGGATAAGGCCTGCCATGCATCCAAAGGCCGAACCAAACGCACAGAAATCATGTTTGGCCCAGCTGGATTCACCTATGTCTACCTTATCTATGGAATGTACCAGTTGCTCAATATCGTCACCGAACGAGAAGAATATCCCGCTGCTATATTAATTCGAGGTGTGGAGCTATTAGGACGAGATGAAACACAGACACCCCAGACGCGCATTGACGGCCCAGGGCGGGTCGGTCGTTTCTTAGCACTCGACCGCACACACAACGGCCTCGACGCGACACAAGCCACGACAATTTGGGTCCAAGATCAAGGCCTGTCCATTCCACAGAAACAGATTCAAGCTCTCCCTCGAGTTGGAGTGGACTATGCTGGAGAATGGGCAAAGAAACTGTGGCGATTCTGTCTGCCCCCTCCACCCTCTTTGAGGCCACGAAACAAAGCCTCACAATAATGGACGCCGAAACCTTTTTTGCTGCCTTGAACAAGGATAGCCGTCTACGTTACCCTAGACCTTCAGTATTATGTGGGCGACGTTCCGTACGCCACATAACGCAAATCGCTTCTCATTTCCACGAACAATAAAGGAGACAAAACTATGGGCAATCCGCTCGATACCATCTCTGGCACCATTACTGCTGGCTTTGTATTGACCGTGGTCCTCTATGGCCTGGTCAAAATGCTAGTGTGACGACTCAGCACCTCCTAATGCTTATTTAACACCTAACGAATACGAGGACACATCATGGAAAGTTTATTAGCGTGGGGACATTTCCTCTCGGGTATTACCTGGATTGGAATTCTCTATTATTTTAATTTCATCCAAGTGCCATTTCTCAAATCAGTCACACCGGAAACGAAGGCTGAGGCCTTCAAACATTTAGTCCCTAACGCTTTATGGTGGTTTCGGTGGGGAGCCCTCGCTACGTGGGTCTTCGGCGCGGCATTGCTGATGAATCAGCACAGGATGGGAAGTGCCTTCTTGCTACAAGGCCAAGATGCCGTTATCGGCATGGGGGCATGGCTCGGCACCATTATGTTATTGAACGTTTGGGGCATAATTTGGCCCAACCAAAAGAAAGTCCTTGGGATGAAAGAAGCTACTCCAGAAGAAAAAGCGGCTGCAGGCCGTACTGCCCTTTTGGCGTCACGCACGAATACCTTGCTCTCCATTCCGATGTTGTTTTTTATGGCTTCCTCAGGTCATGCTTCAGGCCTGTTCTAAGTAAGAAAATAAACAAACTCCTTTTGTTTTAATAAAAAAGGCCGGCTCCCATGAGCCGGCCTTTTTTATGCCCCCTGCAACCCCGGTCCTTTACCAACGGAGGGTTGGTAAAAAATGAGGGAAGAATAAAACGATTACTCTTGGACGACGATATGCGTGTCGGTTTCTTCAACGCCAGGGATGGTGTGGATTTTGGTCATGATGAGATTCGACAGCGCTCGGTCATCAGGGGCATTCACTAATCCAAAAATATCTGGTTGACCAAAACAGGCGTGAGCCTGTTCCACCTCAGTAAGAGCTTTTAACGTCGCCAACACATCTTGGGCTTTCCCAGCTTTGACCTTCATCAAAATGTACGCTTTTGCTGCCATGGCAACCTCCTTGTTCCAGATCAATGCGCCATGCCCACCTCAGAAACTGGGCTCGTGTTTTCTAAAGGCAGTTCTACCATAGATGGGACCTACGTTTCATGCCCTCTTTCCATCACGATTCCTCTCTTATTGCATAGCCTCGGACCACACCAGTAGTATGCAAAACTTTAGAACAACATCTGAACATTGCCATTTTTGGAAATATTTCTATGCCAAACATTGTTTCATTGCTTCCGAGTGCGACAGAGATGGTGTGTGCTCTTGGTTGCCAAGCGGATCTCAAGGGCCGTTCTCACGAATGTGATTTCCCAAACGGGATTGGTCAGTTGCCAATCTGTACAGCACCTAACCTCTCAGCCGATGGCACGAGTCAGGAAATTCATGAACGGGTGTCCGGAATTTTAAAAGATGCGCTGTCCGTGTACCGCGTGGAAGTTGACACCCTTTGCGCGCTCCAACCCGATATCATAGTGACACAAACACAATGTGATGTTTGCGCCGTGAGCTTCAACGATGTGGAACAAGCTCTCAAGAAGTATCTCGACTTCACGCCAACCTTGCTCTCTCTCCAAGCCGCAAACTTGCAAGGTGTGTGGGATGATATTCTTCGCGTTGCTCAGGGAGTGGGGAAAGAGCCAGAAGGGCGGGAACTTCTCGCTAGCTACCAAATGCGCGTTTCGGCAATTGTTGATCAATGCAAAAGTCAAAGCTCTCATCCTTCGGTCGCGTGTATTGAATGGATGGAGCCCTTAATGTCAGCAGGCAATTGGGTGCCTGAACTGGTGCAACTCGCGGGAGGCCAATCAGCATTTGGTGAACCAGGCGCTCATGCCCCATGGATTACTTGGGACGCATTAGCTCAAGCTAATCCCGATATGCTCATCTTGATGCCTTGTGGGTTTTCTATGTCTCGCATTGAAAAAGAAATGCATATCCTAACAGAGAATCCGGCTTGGCCCACATTGAAGGCTGTGCAACAGGGACATGTTTATATGACCGATGGGAATCAGTTCTTTAATCGTCCCGGACCACGCTTGATCGAATCGTTAGAAATTTTCGCTGAGATTTTTCATCTCACACGTTTCAACTTTGGACATGAGGGCATCGGATGGCGCCGATGGATTCCTGCCAATTGACCAACTCTCTGCAATCTGCTAATTAGGAATGGTTCCTAATAAGGAATCGACGCAATCAGCCAATGAAACTTTCCCTTGAAGACATTCAACACAAATTTCGTGAATACGGCTTGAAATCTACGCCGCAACGGACGGCCATCTACCACGTTCTCATTCACAGTACGGCTCATCCAACGGCTGAAGATCTGTTTGCCCAGGTCTCGCCCGCGCACCCTATGCTCTCGTTGAATACGGTCTATTACACTTTGAGCGTGTTGGGCACGGCCGGACTCGTACGCGAGGTGAACGTTGGCCATGATCGGGCTCGTTATGATGCAAATCTCACTCCCCATCATCATGTAATCTGCCAAGGATGTCAGAACATCATAGATGTGATGGATCCACGATTAGATTGTCTGGCGTCTCCATCAGGACTTCCTCATGATTTTGAAATTACCAGCTATCAAGTGGCCTTCCGAGGCTATTGCGGCACATGTCGCCAGCCACAAGCATCCACAACTACTTCACCAACGGGGAACTACCCCGCTTCATCATAAAGGAGGATAGTATGGGCAAGAGTTTAAAAGACACCAAAAGTCACGAAAATTTGAAAGCGGCCTTTGCCGGTGAATCACAAGCCAACCGTCGTTATTTGTATTTTGCCAAACGTGCAGATATCGAGGGCTACACAGATATTGGTGGGCTCTTCCGCGATACATCGGAAGCAGAAACCGGCCATGCTTTTGGGCATTTAGATTTTTTAAAAGAAGTTGGTGACCCTGCTACTGGTGTGCCCATCGGAAATACCGATGCTAATTTAAAGGCCGCGATTGAAGGTGAAACCTATGAATACACCCAAATGTATCCCGGCATGGCCAAAACCGCCCGCGATGAAGGCTTTGAGGAATTGGCTGAATGGTTTGAAACCTTGGCCAAAGCCGAGCGGTCACATGCGAACCGCTTTACCAAAGGACTTGAGTCACTAAAAGAAGGATAAGCTCCTATCCATACCCATCAAGGCCGTAGTTGCTCGACAACTGCGGCCTTGTACTTTTCAAGCAATCATCACCATTTTCCATGCCGAAATTTGATTTAATCACGCCAGGTTGGCAACGTTCAGATCTTGAAGCGGAAACCTTACGCATTTTTGACATCTGTGACGGCTGCCGCCGCTGCTTCAACCTGTGCCCATCGTTTAACACGTTGCTTGACCGTATTGATGATCATGAAAGTGATCTCACGAAATTAACACGACAAGATTTCACGCAAGTTGAGCAGGAATGCTATTACTGCAAACTTTGCTTTAATCACTGCCCCTATTCCCCTCCGCATCAATATGATCTCGATTTTCCAAGGTTGATGGCGGCATGGAAAAAGCAACGTACCGCAGAAGGTGGAACGACTTGGCGAGATAAGCTCCTGATTCAAACTGACCTCATCGGCAAGTTAGGCAGTCTAACCGCCCCTTTGACCAACTGGGCGCTGCGCACACCGTGGGTACGTGGGCTTATCGAAACCGTTGCTGGAGTCCACAAATCTCGACAAGTATTACCATTCCAATCCACCACTTTTTCGCAATGGTGGGAAGGTCGACAGCCAGCAACCAAACCCACAATGGCTAAAAGGAAGGTGGCCTTCTTTCCCAGTTGCTTGGTGAATTTTCAAGTGACTGATGTCGGCAAAGCCACTGTTCAAATTTTAGAAAAAAATGACATTGAAGTAGTGGTCGCACCCAATCAACAATGTTGTGGTATGCCACGCTTTGATCTAGGAGATACGGAGAGCATGCAGCGCATCGCTGAAGAACAGTGTCAACAATTTCTGCCGTATCTCGACAACGGATATGACATTGTCATCCCTGCTCCAAGCTGCAGCTTAATGTTCAAACGGGAATATCCGTATTTGAAGCCTTCACCAGACATGGCACGATTAGCAGAACATACATATGATGTCTGCGAATATTTGATGCTGCTAAAAAAAGAGAAAGTCCTTTCCTTAGATTTCCCTGAGAACCCTGGGCGCGTTGCCTACCAAATTCCCTGTCACCTTCGTGATCAAAATATCGGCTTTAAATCCAAAGATGTGATGGAACTCACAGGTGCCAACGTCCATTTGATTGAAAAATGTTCAGGGCATGATGGCGCTTGGAGTGCAAAGAAGGAATTTTTTGACATGTCCATGAAAATTGCGAAGAAAGCCGTACGAGAAATCAAAGACGAAAATTTTGATGTTGTGGCATCCGATTGCCCCTTATCCGGTCTTCAATTAGACCAAGCACTTGATGCCCCACCTTCACGACCGACGCTGCACCCTATTCAAGTTGTTCGCAACGCGTATGGGTTACCCTCATGAAACACATAACTCCCCATGAGTTGCTCACTGCTGCTGACTATGAAGAACAACGGATCGAGATTCGGCGGCGGATTATTGATCTCAAGAAGCGTCGTCGCATCACCGTTGGAGAATACGTCACGCTCGTGTTTGAAAATCGAGAGACGGTATTGTTCCAAATTCAAGAAATGCTGCGAACCGAACGTATATTCGCCCCTGAGAAAATTCAAGAAGAATGTGATGTCTATAATGAGTTGTTGCCTGATGAACATGAATTAAGCGCTACGCTCTACATCGAAATTACTGATCCGGATAAAATTCAAGAACTCCTGGATTCACTCAAAGGTATTGACAATCCGGATATCGTGGCTATCTGTATAGGGAGAGAGAAAATATTTGCCAATTTTGAGGCTGGACATAGTAATGAAGAAAAGATTAGTGCGGTGCACTTTGTTCGATTTGCTTCTACCCCAAATTTTAGGGACCAACTGGCCCAGGCTAGCGCCCAAGCCTTACTGACTATTCGCCACCCTAATTTTCAAGCAGAAGCCCCAATACTTGATGATATGAGGCAAGAATGGCTCCAGGACTTACAATAATGTTTCCACGAAGTCTTCCGACCAAAATATTGGCTCAAATTGACAATCTGAAAAGACGTGCTTTAAGATAAACACTCAATGTTGTACTCCTTTCAACCGATTGAAAGGAAAGAAGAATTTTACATTTTTCGTGACGATCATAAAGGGAGGACAAAACACATGGTGACTATTACCGAAATTGCGGAAGAAAAGATTAAAGAGCTGATAAAAGAAGAAGAAGATGCCGTCGGACTTCGCATTTATGTGAAAGGCGGAGGCTGCAGCGGCTATCAATACGGCATGTCCTTCGAAGACAAAACAAGTGACGATGACACAATCGTAGAAAAAGGTGACGTGAAAGTCATCGTGGATTCACAAAGTGCTCCAATGCTGAGTGGCGCTGAAGTGGATTATGTGGATAGTCTCCAAGGATCTGGTTTTGCCATCAAAAATCCACAAGCCAAATCTACCTGTGGCTGCGGAAGTTCCTTTTCGACGTAATACCGATTTACACAGAAGACTGTCAATATGAAGGGCTGAACTTGCTGTACAATGCGTACCTGAGTTCAGCCCTTCTTTTTTATGAATCTAAGAATAGGAACCCATGGCAAAAGCAACCTTAACCAAACGCCTTGAATTCTGTTCATCCCATCGTTACGACAATCCCGACTGGGATAATGCCAAAAATCGTCAAGTCTTCGGTGCCTGCAACAATGCCAATACACATGGGCACAATTATTTATTAGAGGTGACACTCTGCGGAGAAATTGATCCGGTCACAGGGATGATCATCAACTTATATGATCTGAAGCAACATCTATGGGACATCTTAATTGAATTCGATCACAAAAATTTAAACTTAGATACTCCGTACTTCACGGATCGAATTCCGACAACCGAAAATCTTGCGCTGACCCTTTGGAGCCTTCTTAAAAAACACCCTCAATTACCCGACCTCGACCGAATTCGCCTCTATGAAGATGCCACCCTTTACTCAGAAATAAGCAAAGAACTCGCTCAATCCTCCGCACCAATAGATACCGCACGTATTGGTCGACGATATCAGTTCGCCGCAGTCCATCAATCTGAACAAGGATCTCCCCAAGGACATCAGTACGAACTATGGGTGTCTCTTAAGGGGCCTGTCCCTCCTGATACTGGACAAATTATAAACCTTCAGACATTAGATCAAATCGTCACACACGAAATTCTTCAACGATGGGAACAACATAATATCAGCCATGACCCTTTGTTTTCGCATTTCCCCGTCACTGATACCTCATTGGCTCAGCAATGCTGGGCACTCCTAAAACCTCTTCTCTCGACTCCTCCACTTGATCACATTTCCATAAGTCAGCAATCCGAAACGTCTGCCACCTTCTCGGAATAAATGAATTCATATCCGACACAAGCATCGGAGACACGGAAATAGAATTAATTCGTGGGTTAGGAAAAAACTTAGAAATTCTAATGGTTTTTTAGGAAAAAAGCTGCGTGATGAGTGCGGCTAACTCAGCAGATTCGAGTTTGCCTTCTTTGGTCTCTAAGAGGTTTCCGTTAGAAAAGAAATGTGTGGTGGGATACGTTTCGAAGTTGTTCTGTTTTTTAATGGCTCGGCATTTTCCGGGGACATGCATTTTAGCCTTACCGAATCGAACGCCTACATGATCTTGAGCTGAGGTCACCAGAATAGGGTCATAGGCCATGCACGGCTCACAGGCGGCTATTCCATAGGCCACGATCGCTGCTGGAGATTGCGTGAAGTCCGAGTAGTTTTCATCATTGACGTTTTCCACAACCCCTGACATATCATCTCCTTCTTCTGGTTCTGAGTTCACAGACGAGAAAAAAAAACCCTAAGGGAGCTTTGTCTTTGCTCCACTTAGGGTTTTCGCATTTTATCAGGCCATTAGCTTAATTTGCTTAAGGCTTCCAAAATTTCTTTATCATCTCGTGCCACTTTGATTTCTTGCACTTTGGCATAGGCTACTTTGCCTGATTTGTCCACAATCACGGTGGCTCGTTTCGAGCAATTCAGTGGTTCAAAATACAAGCCATAGGCTTTTGACACCGTCCTGTGCATATCAGCCAACAACTTATGCTTGAGTTCGAGAGAATCGGCCCAAGCTTTATGGGAAAAGAAACTATCACAGCTCACACCCATGATTTCGGCATTCGCAGATTCAAAGCTGGGAAAATCATCGGTTAAACATTTGTTTTCCCCTTGGCATACCGGGCTCCAATCTAACGGATAAAACGCCAGCACCACATTTTTCTTACCTTGGAAATCACTGAGCTTAATATCGTTTTGATCCTGATCTTTCAGCGTAAAATCTGGGGCTGCATCCCCAACTTTAATTTCTGCGGCGACATCTGACATGTGCTATCTCCTCCTTGTTGATAAAATAGACGGAATTGTTTGAGTAGTCCTTCGTGGTACCACGGGGTGAAAAAGTTTGTCAATCAGCACAATGGACCCATGAAATCGCCCATTTGGCCTTTCCTGCCTGTTCCATTTTCATTTTCTTGCATGCCATCTATTGAAATATGATTCACAAGAATTGCTCTTTCATTTCCTTGTGTTTTCCCCTATCTCAGGGTATCGTAAAATTAAGGTCGTGAACAATTCTTCCCTCTCCTCGTACCTGATACAAAGGATCACGTTTCTTTCCTGAATGAATACCTTTCAGCAGTTTTTCGCAGGACTCAAATCTTGGTCGTGGCTTCGAATTATCCTTGTCTGCTCTTTGATCGTGGGATGTGTCGGAACTGGCTTAATCATTGGAGTACTTTGGATTGCCACTCGCGATCTCCCAACCTTTGATTCATTCCAGGATTATCAGCCAAGTTTGGTATCTCGAGTGTATGCCGACAACGGAGAAATTATCGGACAATTTTTCAATGAACGCCGCCTGTATACCCCCATTGATCAAATCCCACAAGCACTAACTCAAGCTGTTATAGCTGTCGAAGACACTCGGTTTCTCGAACATCCCGGCCTCGATATTGTAGGAATTGGACGTGCAGCATGGACAAATTTTAAAAAAGGTGGGAGGTTTCAGGGGGCGAGCACCATTACGCAACAATTGGCACGAGCCCTCTTCCTCTCTCCAGAACGCACCTATACACGTAAAATAAAGGAACTGATTTTAGCAATTAAGATGGAATGGGTCCTTACGAAGGACCAAATTCTGGAAATGTATCTGAATCAAATTTATTTTGGGCACGGCGCGTATGGAATTGCTGCGGCCACCCTCACGTACTTTGATAAAAGAGTCACGGAGCTTAGTCTGCCCGAAGCTGCATTCTTAGCAGGACTACCCAAAGCCCCCAACACCTATTCCCCTTACCGAAACCCGGATTTGGCCAAATCTCGAAAAGAGTTGGTCTTACATCGAATGATCCAATCTGGATTCATTTCTGATGAAGAAGCCCAAATCGCGGCCGGCGAGACATTGAATTATCGCCGTCAGTCCATCGAACGAATTGGTTCTTATTTCATCGAAGAAGTTCGGCAACATTTAGTAGAACGATACGGGGAATCACTCGTCTATAAAGGCGGACTACAAATCTACACCACATTAAATATTCCCATGCAAAAACTCGCCGAAGAAAGTCTGCAACAAGGCTTACGTCAAGTTGACAAACGCCAGGGGTGGCGAGGACCTCTCGGACATGTCAAATTCGAAAAAGACTTTGTACCTCCTGAAGAATATCCAGAATTACACAGCCCTCGATCGGCTTTCATTCATAGGCTCTATCGTGCACTCGTCACAAAAGTCACTAAAAAGTCCGCACATATTTTGGTTGGCAACACGTATAAAGGATCGATTTCACTCGAAGACATGAAATGGGCTCAACGTCGACTGAAAGACATCAAAGATCTTGGGTCGACGATCACTCAAAAAGATGCCACTCCCCGACAGATACTTAAAGTTGGTGATATCGTGGAGGTCTTACCAAAAAAAGACAATCTCGAATCCGGCATCTTTGTCTTAGAACAGACTCCACTCGTTGAAGGCTCCTTACTTGCTCTTGATCCTCGAACCGGGGCCGTTCAAGCTATGGCAGGGGGTTATGACTTCAATCGAAGTCAGTTTAACCGGGCGGTAGCTGCCAGACGACAACCTGGGTCAGCCTTCAAACCTCTTATTTATGCTACGGCCCTTCAACAAGGGCTTACACCGGCAACCTTAATTTTGGATGCACCGGTAGTCTACCAAGACGAAGAACTTGATCGCGTGTGGAAACCTGAAAATTATGAGAAGCGTTTTTTTGGTACCATTTCCCTCCGTGAAGCCTTGCGTCATTCGCGAAATGCAGCCACGGTTCGCCTCCTTGAACAAATCGGCGTGCCTGAAGTTGTGACTGT
The DNA here is from genome assembly GCA_937139405.1 of uncultured Nitrospirota bacterium. Lineage (GTDB taxonomy): Bacteria > Nitrospirota > Nitrospiria > Nitrospirales > UBA8639 > Nitrospira_E. The sequence continues at coordinate 75,314 of CAKZPV010000002.1, read as the reverse complement.
CGCCAGCGCTCTAGGTATTCAAAGTCCACTCAGTCAGGATCTATCTCTCGCTCTTGGATCCTCAAGCGTGACGCTTCAAGAAATTACGTCATCCTATGGTGTCTTTTCCAACCAGGGTATGTGGTTACGCCCCTACCAGATAACTCTTGTTCAAGATGTGAAAGGAGAAATCCTGGAACAACATCTGTTTGAACCACGGCAGGCAATGACCCAAGAGAATGCCTATTTAACGACCAATATGTTAATGGATGTCATCCAGAGCGGAACGGGACGACGCGCGAAAAAAATCGGGCGCCCTTTAGCGGGGAAAACAGGTACCACGAATGGCTATAACGATGCATGGTTTGTGGGTTATGCTCCAAATTTAGCCACAGGCGTGTGGGTGGGATTCGATTCGGTCAGGACCTTAGGTCGATTAGAATCAGGGGCCCATGCAGCCCTACCTATCTGGACTCAATTCATGGGTAAGGCTTTACGCGATTTGCCGGTTATGACGTTTAGAATCCCCGAGGGGATTCAGTTCGCGCAAGTCGATACGATCACTGGAGACCTACCAACAAAAACCAGTCGAAAAATTAGTACTGAAGTGTTTCGGAAAGGGACGGAACCCAAAAAGGCAGCAGCTCAAAAAGCCAACCCAATGGATTTTTTTGAATTTGACCGCATGAATTCAGGGTCTTCTACCCAACTCTCTTCATTTTAAACATCTGAAATCTCCCATTCCGATTATGGGGTATTCCTTCGGCTACCCTTTCGCATCTTGGTATTCTTCATACCAGGCCATTTGAATAGCTTCGAGTTTTTTCTCATTGGAAGCTTGAGGGTCATCCTTGAAGTCAGGTAGGGCAACAATCCAAGTAAGTAAATCTGTGAAACGCACGGTTAATGGATCAAGCTCGGGATGTTCTTCCTGCAACCGAATACCAATATCTTCAGAATCGGTCCACATTAAATCTTGTGCCATGATGTCCTCTTAGCATTTTATGCTGTTTGGATTGAACCCGCTCACCTTCATTTGACAAACTCAGAGACTTTTTTACTTTCCAAAGCTTCTTTCAACGTGGCGTCCATCAACACTTCAGCCAAATGATGCGTTTCTTTTTCGACCTCGGCAATGCCCGCACGAATAACGCGGTGGTCTTCACCTTTTTGGGTTTCGCCAAGCTGTTGAATGACACGCTGAATCTCTGCTTTCTCTTTGTCACTGATAAGAGCCGAAGCACGGGATAAGGCTTTATCGGTCGCAACAATAATCGCATTCGCTTCAGTGCGTGCTTCAATGACTTGCCGAGTGTTAATATCCTCTTCCGCAAATTGGAACGAATCTCGAATCATCCCTTCTACTTCATCATCCGTAAGTCCATGTGAGGGCTTCACTTGCACCGACTGCGCTTCACTGGTGCGGATGTCCCTTGCGGTCACATGCAAAATCCCATTCGCGTCAATGAGAAACGTGACTTCTACACGAGGAACTCCAGCAGGCAAAGGCGGCATTTTCAATTGAAATCGCGCCAGGCTGCGATTGTCTTTCACAAGTTCTCGCTCGCCCTGAAGAATATGGATATCTACGGATGTTTGCCCATCTACATAGGTGGTAAACATTTCCTTAGCACTAGTTGGGATCGTCGTATTGCGCCGAATAAGCGCACTCATCACGCCACCCATGGTTTCAATGCCCAAGGACAAGGGCGTCACATCCAAGAGAAGAATTTCTTTATTATGCCCACCAAGAATATCAGCTTGCACAGCGGCCCCCAATGCCACGACCTCATCCGGATTCAATTCGCTGTGCGGTTTTTTACCAAATAGATTTTCAACCTTGCTTCGAACCAAAGGCATGCGAGTGCTGCCACCGACCAAGACTACTTCATCAATTTGATCAGCCCGTAATCCAGCATCTTTCAGCGCAGCTTGGCAAGGCGCCAGCGTCCGCTCAACAAGCTCCACAACTAAAGATTCCACAATTTCACGAGTTAACGTTTTTTCATATTTCCCATTGGGAAGCTCTACAACCACCGTCGTTTCTCTTTCATCCGACAAGCGAACTTTGGCGCGTTCCGCGGCCAAACGCACGGCTTGCATAAGATCCGGATGTTCTTGAATTTTCACTGCATGTTGTTCGGCTATTTCTTCCACGAACACATCGAGAAGGCGTTGGTCAAAATCATCGCCACCTAAATGTGTATCGCCATTTGTCGCGAGCACTTCAAAAATGCCGTCCTTCAATTTCAAAATGGAGATATCAAATGTCCCACCGCCTAAGTCATAGATAGCAATGATCCCTTGGGTTTTTTTCTGAAGCCCATATGCCAGAGAAGCCGCCGTTGGCTCATTGATAATACGCAGCACTTCTAGGCCCGCAATCATTCCTGCATCTTTGGTTGCTTGCCGCTGACTGTCATTAAAATAGGCTGGGACGGTGATGACGGCTTTGGAAATATCTTCTTTGAGAAATTCTTCGGCTCGTCGTTTCAATTCTTTTAAAATCATGGCGGAGACCTGAGGTGGCGAGTATGTTTTTCCCCCAACTTCTATACGAATCACGCCATTTTTTTCGTGAAGCGAATAGGGAAAATATTTTAGCTCTTCGCTGACATCGGCCAACCCTCTTCCCATAAACCGTTTCACAGAGTAGATCGTACGCGAGGGATCACGTGTAAGATGCGCTTTCGCAGGATCACCCACAATCAACCCGTTATCCGTCATGCCTACAATAGAAGGAATTTTTGTGACCCCATCGGGATTAGGGATGACCCGCGGTGCTCCCTTATCCATATAAGCGATCAATGAGTTTGTGGTTCCTAAATCAATGCCAACAATTCGACTCACAATACATCCTTTTGGTATTCAGACTGAGAAGTTACCCAGTTGTTTCTAATAACTCATTCGCCATGTTGCATATATATGTACGATTGGAAAGAATTTCTTGCATGCTCCTCAATACCAAGTCTTTCTGCTCACGGGCTTTACTTGGATCGGCATGTTGGTTTTGTAATTGATCCCATTCGTGATATTTCGTAAGGAGCGCTTTTTCCATTTCTTCTTGACGTTCCTCGAGATGCCCACGTTCACGTTGAAGTTTCTGGCGCAATTCAGCCCGTTCAGTTGAATCTTTCTCAGACGACAGACCACGAAAGGTTTCCATGTCTTCTTGTAACTCCAGAATTTCTTCAAAGAGGTCAGCCGGAGGATTCGAGCGAATATCTTTAACTGCCCCTGCCTCTAATCGAATCAAATATTCTACACGTTGGATGGGATCTTTGAGAGTTCGATAGGCCGAATTAAGAAAAGCTGAATTGCCCAAACTAATCGTTTTTTCGGATTCATCTTTCGTAGAATAAAAATCAGGATGAAAGGTCCGGCTCAACTCATAATACGTCCGTTCTAACTCCTGCGCATCAATATTGAGTAATCGACCCAATTTAAAACAGGCGAAATAATCTAGTTCCTTAGAAAGAGGCTGGACTTTCACACATTGGCCGCAAAGGTATTCCCCGGTCACTTCGGACTGACAATGCCAACACATGCTGCGTGCCATCGGCAGCTCGCGAGGATTCATCGATGTCGTATGTGAATGATCCAAAATACTCAATACTCTCTGACAAGTCGGGCATGGTTAACTGCACCATGCCCGATCAACTTCGTAGATGTCTCAAGAACAAGTTATGCTGAGAACGACTCTCCACATCCACATGTCTTGGAAGCATTAGGATTGATAAACTTGAACGCTCCACTCACCATATCCTTTTGGTAGTCCAAGGTCATTCCTTGTAGGTAAATAGCACTTTTCATATCAACAATCACTTTCACACCTTGCACCTCGGTCACCGTATCGAACTCTCCAATTTTTTCATCAAAGTTGACCGTATAGCTTAGGCCTGAACAACCGCCACCTTTGACGCCTAAGCGTAAACCACCTTCAGTAATACCCTGAAGATCTAACAACCGCTGAACCTCCTTCAAGGCTGCATCGGTCATGGTGACGATGTCAGTTGTGTTATCGGCTTCTTTTATTTCCATTGTAGATACTCCTATCGAAACACGTCTCAGGCCTTACGATGAGGCCGCCGCTTCTTCTACTTTAGGTTTTTTCTCTTCAGCCTTTTTCTGATAATCGCCCAATGCCGCTTTAATAGCATCTTCAGCTAGAACCGAACAGTGAATCTTTACTGGCGGGAGATTCAATTCTTCTACGATATCAGTATTCTTGATCTTTTGGGCTTCATCGACTGATTTTCCCTTCAACCATTCTGTCGCAAGGCTTGAACTCGCAATCGCTGAACCACAACCAAATGTTTTAAACTTAGCATCCACGATGGTTTCGTTTTCGACTTTGATTTGGAGTTTCATCACATCACCACATTCTGGTGCTCCCACAATTCCTGTCCCAACATCATCATCATCTTTTTTAAACGACCCCACGTTACGGGGATTGTTGTAATGGTCAATTACTTTTTCACTATAGGCCATGAGTATTCCTCCTTCTGATTATGTAAAGATACGACCACTTCTAGAATCATTTAATGGGCTGCCCATTGCACCGTTGTCAAATCAACTCCCTCTTTGGCCATCTCATACAGCGGAGACATTTCTCGAAGATGCGTGACGGCTTTTAACATTCGATCTATCGTATATTCAATTTCCTCATCGGTATTAAATCGACCCAACCCAAAGCGAATCGAAGAATGAGCTAAGTCCGAACCAACACCTAAGGCACGTAACACATACGACGGCTCCAAGGTGGCCGATGTACAGGCTGAACCGGAGGACAGAGCAATTTCTTTCACACCCATCAACAAAGCCTCACCTTCCACGTAGGCAAAACTGATATTCAGATTACCGGGTAAGCGTTCGGTGGGATGGCCGTTAAGATAGACTTCATCCATCGCTCCCATGATGCCCTCCTGCAGGCGATCTCGCATTTTCGCCATACGGACTGATTCTGTGGCCATCTCTTGCTCACATAATTCACAAGCTTTTCCAAACCCCACGATCAATGGAACCGGTAACGTTCCCGAGCGCATACCGCGTTCATGGCCACCACCATAAATCATCGGCTCTAACCGAACGCGAGGGGCTTTGCGTCGAACATAAAGAGCTCCAATTCCTTTAGGACCATAAATTTTGTGGGCGGAGAAGGACATCAGATCAATGCCCATTTCCTGCACATTCACGGGAATTTTTCCGACTCCCTGGGTTGCATCACAATGAAAAATAATGCCTTTTTCTTTGGCCACTTTCCCAATTTCAGCGATGGGGTTGATTGTCCCAATTTCATTATTCGCCAACATCACCGAAATTAAAATCGTTTTATCCGTAATCGCATTTCGTACATCATCCGCACTGACCATCCCGGCCTTGTCTACAGGAAGAAACGTCACCGTCACGCCCTTCTTTTCGAGATATTTTGCTGTATCAATGACCGCCCGATGCTCAGTCGCGCTGGTAATAATGTGATCCCCTTTTTCTCGGTACATCGCCACAATGCCTTGGAGAGCCAAATTATCTGATTCCGTGGCTCCACTAGTAAAAATAATTTCCTTCGCATCGGCACCAATTAAATGGGCAATTTGTTTTCTGGCATGCTCGACACCCTCTTCGACCTCCCATCCGAAACTGTGGTTTCGGCTGGCCGCATTGCCGAATTTTTCCGTGAAATACGGAAGCATGACCTCGACAACACGAGGATCACACGGGGTCGTCGAATGATTATCTAAATATATGGGCAACTTCATGCTTGGACTCCTTCTGTTTTTCGAGATTCCACAATGATTAAGGGCGGTTCTTCCATCATATCTTCAATCGACATACTACTAAGCAATTGTCCAATGCTTTCTTGAACTTTCAAGAGAGGTGTGCGGATATTGCAATGCTCCATCTGCTCACAGGCGAAATGATCATTTTTTTCATGGTAGCAATCTGCAATACCTAACGGCCCCTCGATCGCTTCCAACACTTGAGCAATAGAAATATCCCGGGGCTCACGAGCCAAGATATACCCCCCCTTGGGGCCATTTTGACTTTCAATCATTTCATGTTTGGCCAATGTCTGAAGCACCTTAGCTAACAGTTCCAAGGGAATATGATGTTCTTCAGCAATCTCTTTGGTATTCACCACTCGAAAGGTACTGAGTGTATTCATCTCTCCATATTGTACGGTGGCCATATACTGGAGAGCCATCAAGGCGTAGTCTGATTTTTTTGAAATTTTCAACATAACGAAGATGCCATTTCGTGAATTGTGAGACCGAAGCTTGAGATTCGATGGCTCCCTACGGTCTTTAATCCCGACTTATATGATCGGTATTAATGTACCATTGACCTCCAAGCATGGTCAAGACTAAAATGGTCGGAGATTTAATTAGTCGGATTCTTAGCGAGAACAATTAAATTCAGCTTAAATTAACTACGCATATAAAATTATAACATATTGTTTTAAAAGGAGAATTTAATGGGAGGCAGTAATCCATATATTGAAAAAATCGAAACGACCATTGCGACAAAACCTTTCAAAGTCACCTTCATCACGCCTGATAACCCAATCGAAATCCAAGTCGACCATACAAAATTACCCCTAGGTGAAAATGGGCTGCCTGGAAGCCTCCTGGATATCGCCTTGGGAAATGGCATTGATGTAGAACATGCTTGTGGTGGAGTCTGCGCTTGTTCAACCTGCCATATCATTGTCAAAGAAGGTCTCGAAACCTGCAATGAACCAACTGATGACGAAAATGATCAACTCGATGAAGCACCGGGCTTGAGCCTGAAATCGAGACTTGCCTGCCAATGCGTTCCCAACGGCGACAAGGATCTGATTATTGAAGTCCCTGAATGGAACAAAAACCTCGTGAAAGAAAGCCATTAAGGCATAAATATTTCACCAGCGATCCTCAAAGTTTCCTCAAAAGAATGGGACAGGCCCACGTAACGACTTTCATTTGTAAGCGGCCATAACCTCATAAGCCCTTTAGCTTCCTCATTGAAGCGTTCCTAAAATCAATCCACACTAGAATTTATTGATGCGTCTTGCTATGAATATCCCATCATTCAAAGCTTCATTCATTTATTCTTGTATCTCTTGCAGCAAGGTCTTGGTTGATGTCTCCCAACCTTCACCAAAAATCACGAGACAATCATTTTGGCAGAATCGAAAAAAACAAGTTCGAGAACCTGTTTTTTTTGCTAGCCACGTTGAACCTTTTAATAAGCTTAGGCTTCACAGAACCCCTCCTTGCGCAGCTTCCTCCAGTCATTGATCCGACAGGACGCTCTGGTGAGCCTCCCCCGTTAGAAGAACAAAAGCCGCAGGCAACGTCGCCTCCTAAGTTCATTTTACCTCCCGTCGAGACTCTTCCCGAATTGCAACCAAAACGTGCTCCTGGGTTGCAAGTGATGATCCAGACCATCCACGTAGAGGGAAGTACGGTTTTCAAACCCGAAGAACTGAAGCAGATCACTGCCCCATATGAAAAACGAGAACTCTCAACAGAAGAACTCGAACAACTGCGCCGAGCGTTAACACAGGCCTATATCAACAAGGGCTACGTCAATTCAGGAGCCGTCATTCCCGATCAACCGCTTGAAAATGGCGAACTGACTTATCGAATCATCGAAGGCAAACTTTCCGATATTCATATAGAAGGCACCACCTATTTCCTCCCCTTCTATTTTCAACAACGCATTGAACGCAGCACCGGCCCACCACTCAATATCAGACCCCTGAAGGAACGCTTACAACTCTTACTGCAAGACCGCCGAATTCAACGATTAAATTCGGAATTGAAACCGGGCATCAAACCCGGAGAAGCTATTTTGGATGTGCGAGTCGAAGAGGCCTCGCCATTTCGAGCCTGGGCTGAATTTAATAATTTTCAATCCCCCACGGTGGGTGCAGAGCGCGGATTAGGTACCATAGCCGTCGATAATCCATTTGCCATTGGAGACCAGTTCCAATTTACCTACGGTGGCTCAAAAGGTGTGTATCCGTTGCTTGATACAAAGTATGCGGTACCATTGACCAAATGGGATACAACCTTAGAGTTACAGTATCGGAAAAATGATTTTAATGTCGTTTCCTCGGCGTTTAAGCAATTGGACATTGAAAGCGAATCACAGATTTTCAAAGTATCCTTACGACAACCGCTGTACCACACACTCACCGATGAAGTCGCCGTGACCCTTATTGGAGAACATCTCCAAAATCAAAATTTCATTGGTGGAACAGGCTTCTCATTCACGCCTGGAACAACACGAAAAGGGAAATCTAAAGTCTCCGCCTTACGCTTCGCGCAGGAATGGATTCATCGACAACCGAACCAAGTCTTTGCCTTCTTCTCACGATTCAGCTTAGGAATTGATGTACTGAACGCGACGAATAATCGCATCGCAAAGAATGATCCCGACGCCCACTTTTTTTCGTGGTTAGGCCAAGCCCAATGGGCTCGTCGTATCGACCCACTAGGCATACAATTGATCAGTAGCCTCGCACTGCAAGTCGCCAATGACAGTCTTTTTCCACTTGAACAATTTGCAGTGGGCGGACGATATAGTGTGCGCGGCTACCGAGAAAACCAACTGGTTCGAGATAACGCCTTTCTCTTTTCTATAGAACCTCGAATTCCCGTGTTGCCAAACCTGCTTGGACCACAAGTGACGGTCCATTTTGCGCCATTCGTCGATGTAGGACGTTCATGGAATGCCAAGGTTTCTACGCCAGATCCCAAAACATTGGCCAGCATAGGCGCAGGCTTGCGCCTTGGGTTTTTTGATCGAGCCTTTGCTAACGTCTATTGGGGCCAACAACTTAATCATGTCACCGATACCCCACCTGGAGGGAACCTTCAAGACCATGGCGTGCACGTACAGTTCATCTTGAACATCTTATAGATGGGATATGCATACCTCTGTCTCCTCTTTCAAAAAAGGAAAGACCAGGACGGCACATTGCTAGGTATTCGAAATCGTCAGTGAAAATGATGAAGAGGAGAGGCGATTTGTATTCGCTGTAAAAACGGTAGGCTTTGAGTGTCGTGCGGGGTCCGCGCCTGTTTCTCACCGCCTATAAGACGTAAACGTGTCAGGCATCCTCGTTGCGTAGACCCAACAGACAAGATGGGAAAAATCTTCTCCGCTCGAAGATTATCCTCCTGGCAACGCTCATTCTGAACCAGACAAGTCAGGGGATCTTGCCCATAATTCATGGTAGAAATCCGATGAGCCTGAATCCCAAGTTGGTGTAAGTAGTGCGTAAGATTGGCAAGGTGGAAATCTGCGCGTACAAAGTTATATGCAGAAGGACCACGAGGATCACAATGCCCTTCTATTTGTAACCGCCATTGTGGTTCTTCAGCCAGCAACCTCACGGTACGCAAGAAAACACCTTGCAAGCGTTCGTCAATCCATATCCGTCTTTCATCAAAATACACATCGGCAAACACCCGGCCATCATTCTCCCTAAGATACTTCAACGGCAAAGACTTGCGCTGGGAAGAAATGATGAAGCCCTGAATTTCTTCTTGTTGTGGCAACTGTGCCGTTTCAACAAGAGCATCGGCCTGAGAGAACGAAGGGATTGAATCCCAAGCCACAAGATTTCCGCCACCGATCAATGACGACCACAAAATGAAACCTAGTCCCACTTTCAACAAAAAGTGGTTCATGAACATGCGCACAGAAAATGAGGGAGAGAAAAGTTTCAAGAGACCTTAGGGTGGTGAAAACCAAGAAACTGCCTTGGTAAACCCTATCGGACAGCCATGAGGAAACTTTATTCACTGGAATCCTTGAGAATAAAATGTGGAAACGGCCAACTAGATAAGATTGGCAATCTACAGAAAGAATTCACAGAAGTTGGTGGAGGAAGGTAGGGGGTAAAAGTTGATACAATGCAGAAAAAAACAGTAACAAAAAAAGCCTGTCCCCACTCTTGTTCGTGGGGACAGGCATCATAACTGTGGGGTGTAAGGAATGGAGGAGAGGAGTCGCTTCCCTCCGATCGACAAATGGTATTTCACCGATCGAAACACGTGTTAGGAACTAGAAAAATAATCCCTATCCCCCACCACCTAGAAGCCCAGTATTCGGCCTCCAGGACCGGAAGACATTTCTCTCTCCTCGTTCTCTCCAAGCCACAGTTATAAACCACGCTGCTGATCAACCTGAGCAACGATGTTCAGGCCAACCTCTTGGAGTAAGACGGCTCTGACCCCGCGAAGAGCCTGATCCGTCGGATTGGCTTGAATGCCTTGGGTAATCACAGCCATGGCGTCATACCAAAAGCCTGCTTTAGCCAAAAATTTCGTGGCATCAAGTGGAGTGGCTGGCGTCACAGTATCCGCCAACTCATCTGGCAATTGCTCCACTTGCAACAACCCACCCGCAATAATGTCTTTAGAGCGCCGGGTAGGATCTGGGATTAATGACACAAACCATTGATAGGTCTTGCCTGCTTCAAGACTGAGGTCATATTGAGTCAATGAAATCATATGGATTCCCGCTTCTGCAGGAGAAGACAAGGACACTTCCAGCATGGGCTCCACCATCATGGCCTCTACCACCGTAAGCTCCAAAGGTAAGACAGTGGCCTGCGAGAGATACCATACGAAACTCGGTTGTTTCTCTGCCGTAATAGCCACATGATCAGGAACCAACGCATACAGAAGAGGTAAATCCATCGATGGTCCTCGCGTGCCTCCACCCACACGACCCCCAGGTGCACCACGACGGGGTGGTTGATACAAGGGTTCAGAGATTTTTTTGGGAGGAGCGGCTTGAGTATCAACAACCTTGAATCGCGAAGAGTCGCGAGAATGCTTTGGTGCCTGAACACCTTTATTTGGAAACATTCCAGCTTTTGCCAACAAGGAAGAACGTTCAGAATATGTTCTCCCGTTTTCTTGCTGGCCCAAAGCAAGTGAATAGAGACCTACCGCCAACCCAAGAATAGTCACGCCCCATGTTAGCTTAGTGGTCTTCATGATCGTTCCTCCTTTTTGCCCATAGAAGCCATAGACGATAAGACTGATACACTTTTTTCTCGGGGAATCTATGGTCCAATAAGAATATAAATAAAGCAAACTTCATTCCAAAAATTTTTGGCGCCTCGTTAGATCCGTCAGGCAAAAAACATGCAGGACTTCAACGAGTTGAAAGCATTCACACCACAACCATCGTTTGTAAATGTTGACCAACTGTCTACGATGTAGACAGTTGGTCAACGGACAAAGCCAACTTTCCCCCTCGATAATCATATTCGTTCCTAATCCATTTCCCACATAAGATCCTGATCTCATTTTTTGACCTTATTCAACGTTGTTTCTAGAATATGCGCATTCATATCGCCATGCATCCGAGAAAGGGTAATCATACCTATGACCCACAAATATCAAAAGACAAGATTCTTCCGATTGTTCGCCCTATCTTTGGTGCTATGGACGACAATAGGCGGCAACCTCCTCGGCGTGAAGGCTGCCGAAAACACATCAACAGACCTACTAGCCCAAGGCCATCAATCGTATCAACAAGGGAATTTTGAGCAGGCAGCGGAATCATGGACTCAAGCGTCAGCCAATTTTCAACAAAAGGGCGATCATGCCAACTATGTGCAAGCCCTTATCTATGTCTCCAGAGCGCTAACGGAAATGGGGAAGAATCATCGAGCCCAACTTCTTCTACAGACGGCAATCCAGTCAGCCCAAATCCACAATTACTCGCAATTATTGGCGCAGGCAATGGGACAATTGGGGGTTTTACACTTAAAGGTCGGTGAAGCAGAACCGGCTCTCACGATTCTTCAAGAAGGCCTGAAAGTGGCTCGTACGCTTCAAGATCGTCCACTCATTGCAACACTTCTCAATGACCTCGGCAATACGCATGTCGTGCTCAAGAATTCAGCAGCAGCCATTGCAGCCTATACTGAAACCAGTATTCTTGCCGACTCTCTGGATCTCCATTCCCTCTCTATTCGCGCCATGATCAATGCAGGTCTCGTCGAAATAAAAACCGATGCCATTTCTAATGCCACGCTTCGCCTACAACAAGCCTGGAATACCACACGAAACCTTCCAGACTCGCATGAGAAAATTCAAAACTTTCTGACGATTGGACGGGCCCTGCGTGATATCAGCCGCAAAGACATCGACCATCGTACCACCCTTTTCACCCAAGCCAGCGAAGCCCTACAGGACGGAATTCATTCGGCCAAAGCTATTGGAGACTGGAGACAAGAATCCTATGGTTGGGGATTTCTTGCAGAATTGTACGAAGAAGAAGGACGACATCGTGAGGCACTCAAACTCACCCAATTAGCTATCCGAGCCAGTCAGCAAGGACAAGCTCCCGAATCCCTTTATTTATGGGAATGGAAAACGGGACAGCACCTCAAACAACTGGGACAACTGGACGAAGCCATCCTGGCCTATCAACGTGCCATCGATACCCTCCAACCCATTCGTCAGGAACTCGTAGCCGGTCTCCCTGACCATCCAACTGCGTTTCGGGAAAGCATCGGAGGCCTTTTTTTTGAAATGGCAGATGCCTTACTAGAGCGAGCAGATCAACCCACGGACAAAGACCACCTCAACAAGCTTCTTTACCAAACTCGCAAAACAATTGAAGGCTTCAAAGCCGCCGAGATGCAGGATTACTTTAAAGACGATTGCGTGGCAGTGAATCAAGCCAGAATCGAACCCATTGATCAGATTGCCATCAATACGGCCATCATCTACCCCATTGTGTTTCCTGATCGCATGGACATACTCATCAGCCTCGCCGGCACCATCAAACGCATGACGATCCCGATATCGGAACAAGAATTAACCACACGCATTCACCAATTTCGAACCCTGCTCGAAAAACGAACCACGCACCAATATCTCCCGCATGCACAAGCGCTGTATACGTTACTCATGCAACCATTGGAGTCGTATCTCAACGAATTCGACATCCACACGCTCGTCTTCGTACCGGATGGCGCCTTGCGAACTATCCCGATGGCGACTCTTCACGATGGCAAACAATTTCTCATTCAAAAATACGCCATCGCCACAACACCCGGGCTCACACTCACAGATGCACGGAGTCTCGATCGCGAGCAAGTGCATCTCCTCTCCATGGGCTTAAGCGAAAGCGTCCAGGGCTTTGCTCCATTACCCAATGTGCAACAAGAAATCCAAGACCTCCAGAACATATTTGGAGGAACATCGCTTCTCAACAAAGACTTTCTGAAGACGAATATTGAACGCGAAATGAAGCAGGAAGACTTTACGGTCGTCCACATTGCCTCACATGGCAAGTTCGACAAAAACCCGCAGGATTCGTATATCTTGGCTTACGATCAAAAGCTCACCATGACTCAGCTAGGAGAACTCATCGGATTGTTTCAGTTCCGCCAAACGCCATTAGACTTACTCACGTTAAGTGCTTGTGAAACAGCGGCTGGAGATGAACGGGGAGCCTTAGGACTGGCAGGCGTTGCCATTAAATCTGGCGCACGTAGCGCCTTAGCTACACTCTGGTTCATCAACGATCAATCGTCGTCCCTCCTCGTCAATCAATTCTATACACAATTGAAACAATCTTCACATTCAAAAGCCGAGGCTCTGCGCGAGGCCCAACTAACGCTACTGGACCATGCCGTCTACGGGCATCCCGGCTATTGGGCTCCGTTCCTCCTCATCAACAACTGGCTCTAGCCCATACTGAAAAACTAACTCCCCACAGTTTTCCCTCTCGTCTACATAGTCGCTAGCAGGAATCTATCAATTTAATTTCGTAGCCGTGTCTCGGTAGAACGTGTACATGGCAAATCATACTCCCTTGTCTTTTTAGAGGCTCATACCCAAAAGGAGCGGTGAGTTGAGATGTGGGAAAATGTTCATCCACGATAAATCAATTAGCAAATGTCAGAAAGATCACATGCGAAATGAAGTAAAAAGAAGAAAAATAGGCAGAAAAGAAGAAACCAAGTCTACGGGCAGGCGGTCGTTGATTCCCCAGTTTGACCCACAAACAAGGGTGTTATAGACGCCGAGAGGAGGATGGGGCTTCCATGAACATTTGAAACATCAGTAATGATGGAAGTCTGCGTGGAAGAAACCAACAAAGGACTGGCAAGGAACTGACCAGGAGTCGGAGAAAGGCTATCGGCCTTTGAATCCACAAAGGTACTAAAATGTCCACCTTCTCCAGCGGCACAACGCGCGCTATAGAGGGCAACCACGGGAACCGTGTCCTCCGGCAACGGAGCAATCGTACCGCTCAAATTTTGAATGGGCGCTTGGATGTCCACCGACCCACTCACGCCAAATGCGGAAGAGGCATCGATCCTAGAAAATGGATCAACAAGTACAACATTTCCCTCAATGTTAATCTGCCCTCCATTACCCAACGTTGCTCGCGCCAGAATATTACTTCCTTGAATAATAACGAACTGCGGATCGATGTCGATATTTCCCCCGGTTGTCTCGGTTCCACCCTGAACCGAACTTTCCAGGGTACTCTCCTGTAATTGGATAATATTAGGTGCGGCAAGTTTGATATTTCCTCCTGATGCATGTTCCGCTCCAGTGGTGATAGAACTATTGACCAATTGTATGATATCCCCAGATTGAAGCAGGATATCGCCTGCATTACCCAATCCTTCGCTATCCACCTTCACTACAGCCCCAGCCTTGAGTTGAATAGCCTGCTCCGCCTGAATATTGACGGCTCCCCCGGGACCCTCCCCACTAGCTGAACTGGTCACACCGGTCCCAGGCCCGTCCAATGATACGCCACCTGTTGCCAAAATGTTTACCGTCCCACCACGGCCTACTCCAAAAGTGCTGGTGTCAATAAAGGCACCATCTGCAATGGTGAATTCTCCAACACGGATCAAGATGTTTCCCCCATCTCCACTGCTACTAGTCACGGCTTGGATCGCTCCACCTCCAGTCAAGAGGAACACTGGTGTAGAAATATCAATGTGTCCTGCCTCCCCAACGTTGAAAGTAGAACTCGTCACTCTCCCTTTATCCAAAACTGACACCGATTCGCTGGCCAGAATCGTCACCGTTCCTCCGCCTTTGGTAGCTAGAGTACTGTTCGTAATTGAAGCCTCGCCCGTGAGTATCAAGCGTCCAACATTCAGCATAATATCCCCCGCCCCAGCCTCTCCAAACGAATTCGCGGCCAAAATTCCTCCCTCACCAAGAACCACAAGGGGACTGATTATGGATACACGGCCTGCTTGTTCGGGTCCGAAGCCTAATGAAACACTTCGAACCTGGCTGAACGCGTCTTCACTGTTGCTCCCCGAAATGGAAACTGCTTCGCTGGCATTGACAATCACGGTGCCTCCCTCACCGAAACCAAATGTGCTGCTGTCGATACGGGCTCCATTGATCAGAGTCACCTGTCCAGCTCGCAGCTCAATGCTGCCAGCGTTGCCTGTATCAGATGATGTAGCCAAAATGGTTCCACCATCTATTGTCAGGTTTCGGCTCGAAAGAAAGATATTTCCTGCATCTCCTTTGTCAAATGCCAGACTGAGAATCGAACTGGGAAATCCATCATCCGTCTCACCTGAAATAGAGAGCGATTCCTTCGCCTCCACAGCTACAGTTCCTCCTTTGCCTTCCCCAAACGTGGTGTTTTCGATTAAAGCACCCCCGGTTAGGGTTAACTGATCAACCGTGATTCCGATATCTCCACCACCGCCGCCTGCTGTAGTGCCACCCGATATGACTCCGGCATCCAAACGTAAGGCCCTGGTGGACAGGCTAATGCCTCCGGCATCCCCATCTCCGCGAGTTGTACTGAAAATCAGGCTTCGCGCGCCCGCACTGTCTCTGCCCAGAACGGAGACTGAGTCAGTCGCTTGGACAGTTACAACTCCTGCTTTACCACTGGCATCTGAACTGCTACCGATCAAGGCTCCTTTCGTCAGGGATAACTGGTCAACGTCAATCCCAACGCTACCAGCATTACCCTTAGAGGTCGAATTCGACAAAACAACGGACTCATTCAGCTCCAGAATTTCAGTCTTCAGAAAAATATTTCTCGCATTCCCTTCTCCTTGGGTGTCTGTAAGAATAACTGCCCCATTTTCAAGATGTATGTCTTCCGCCACCTCGAGATCAATTCCTGGAGTGGATCCGTTTTCAGCTCCTAGCGTCGTACTAGAAACAAGGGTTGAACCGCCGACGAGCAGACGCCCGCCTCGAATCACCACAGTCCCACCTTCTGCACCGCTCGTGTCAAGTAGTGGAGACTCAGTAATGTTAATGTTCCCTAAACTCTCGAAGTTTTCTACTTGAAGATCTGCAGGTCGCACTGGTACTTCACCAATCGAGGTCACGCTGGCCAGATTGATGTTCCCATTTGGGGCCACGAGTGTCGCACCGAGAATATCTATATTGCCTCCCACGATAGACAAGGTTTCGCCGGAGGGAACGAGGAGAAGACTCTGATCGACGGTGACTTCAGGGGGACGGGCGACCGATTCCAAAAACCCAAAAGCAGACGGAGGGGCCACGGTGAGAATGTCACTAACAAGATCAGTGGCGCTAAAGATCCCAGCTCCAAGACCTTCACCTAGATTGATAGAATCCGCAGTGCTCACATGGAATGACCCATTCACATTGAGTTGCGCCGTTGGCCCAAAGACCACGCCACTAGGATTCAGAAAAAACACATTCGCTGACGACTCTGATTGCAGGGTGCCGAAAATATTCGAAACAGCCCCACCAGTTACACGACTAAGAATATTGTCTATTCCCCCAGGATTTACAAAATTGGCCGTATCTTCGGTCCCCACATGAAACGTGTCGAAACTATGGAAAAGATTGCTTCCAACAGAAGTTCCATCGGTGACATGAAACGTTTCAGCTATCTGAGTGACAGAAGAATTCGTCGGCAGTGTGGCATCCGGAATGATGGCCGTGGCGACTTGGGCGTAGCTTTGTAAAGGAAAAACGACTGTCGAGAGGTAGGCAGGAACCCATATGCCGCGCCAGATCTTTCTCAGAAAAGAGCAAATACGGGCGCGGCTCTGAAGTAGGAATTGAATAGTGGGGAAAATAAATGACATTGGGTATCACCGTTCTGAATTGTTAAATCTAGCATCAAAAACGATGGCAGGAGATTACGGGCAAGCAGTCACGGGCTCGTCGACATGGCCCAGCACAAGGGGAGCAATGGACGCAGTAAGCACGACTGGGCTTACGAGACTGGCGGATGCATCCGCAACGGAATTGGCCTGGGGCGAAGGCCTTGGCAAAGGACTGGGAAGGAACCAACCGGGAATCGGAGAAAGGCTATCGGTCTTTGAATCCACAAAGGTACTGAAATGTCCATCTTGCCCAGCGGCACAACGCGCGTTATACAAGGCGGTTACAGGAACCGTGTCTTCGGGCAACGGCGCAATGGTGCCGCTCAAATTTTGGATGGGGGCTTGGATATCCACGGAGCCACTGACGCCTAAGGCCGAGGATGCATCCAACCTACTAAAAGGATCCACTAAGACTGCATTGGTGGCAACCAAGGAAATATTGCCACCTTGGCCTTCTACGGCATTGGCCAAAATTTGACTATTTTGCAGAATGATAAATTCGGGGTCCACACTAATATTGCCGCCGATCGTGTTCGCATCGCCTTGCACCGAGCTAGCAAGGGTGCTGCTGTTCATACGAAAGAGTTCTCGGGCTCTCAGATCAATGTTGCCACCTGAAGACTCCGTGGATTCGGTCGTCAAAGTACTATTGTCGAACAGAATCGTGTTGTTTGCGAAAAGATTGATATTGCCCGCGTTTCCCGTAGAGGTACTCCTAGCCGTGATCGAGGAATTATTAAAAAGAGACAGGTCTCCAGCATTCACTTGTATACTACCTCCAGCACCAGCGCTCCCAGATTCAGCGCTGACCAGGCCACGATCAAGATTCAAAGTATTTCCCGCATCGAGAAAGATATCTCCGGCAATTCCTGTGGCTTCCGGTCCCGGAATGCGACCCTCGTTTTCAGTGGTAATAGATGAACGCGGATCAAGCCCAAATCCCGTCTTCGCTGGATTCTCACCAGCAATCAATATCGTGTCAGCTCCTAAACGAATATTCCCTCCATTTCCCTCACCAAGAGAATTTGAAGTCAAGGACCCTCCATCAAGTATATTGATCTGTTTAGCGGTTATCCCAATTGTTCCACCATTTCCACTGGCATCAGTCTGAGTAGAAATACGGGCAAAGGCTAAAGCATCAGTGCCATCGGTCTCAGTAAAGGAAAAGGCATTTTTTCCAGACAACTCGACAGTATCGGCAACTAGCTCGATTTGGCCGGCGGAGCCGCTTCCTGTAGTAATCGCGCTAATTTCTCCACCATCAGCAATCCTTAACCCCTCAGAAAGATTAATTACAATGTTCCCGGATGATCCAGATCCATCTGTGGCCCCACTAATAATGCCTTTATCTGTCACCTGGAGATTGTGAGCCATAATACGCATGTCCGCACCCCGCGCATTGCTGGTTCTCGTGCTAAAGCCGGTAAAATCCCCACCAACTTGCCCAAATAACGGGAACATCCCTTCTCGAATGCCAGTGATGACAATGTCCTCGGCCGCAATGGTCAGGTCACCTTCCGCTCCTGTGAGGTCAGACCGGACAGTTATTGAAGCTCTCTCCCGTATATTCAGTTGCCCATTTACTACGACACTGACGCTACCAGCGTTCCCGGTCGCACCACCGAAAGAACGCGATTCAATGTTAGCAAGATTCGTAAGGGTCAACTTGGCTGCTGCGATTTGGACATGGCCTGCATTACCGCTCGATCCAAAACTGTTCGCGGAGATAACACTGCTACCAAGAAAAATATCTCCTCCCTGGACACTTACGGCAATATTCCCTGCCTGCCCTAGGCCGAATACAGTCGTAGCCGCTATACCTCCTCCAGTCATCTGCAACTCATTTGCGGTTACGTGGACATTCCCAGCATTTCCCGTTGAATTTCCAAAAAAAGCACCAAACGCCAAGCTCTGAAGACCCTGAAAGGATTTCGCAATCAGGACCTTGTTGGCATTTACCTCGATATTTCCAGCGTTCCCTGACCCTCCGAGTGCTTGCGTCTGAACTATGCTATTATCTCGTATCTCAAAGTTCTGGCCGGCCTTCAAGATAATGTCTCTGCCAGCCATGGAACCCCCCAAAACATTCGCCTCAATGACAGCAGCATTGTCGACAAGCAAGTCTCCCGTAGTCTTTATATCAATTCCTGCTCCTTCAACTCCTAGAGTCCTCAGCGCTCCGCTTGCCGGTCCCGTGGTATTGGCAGAGATGGTTGAGGCATCGACCATAAGTCGACCACTACGAATGACGACAGCCGCACCCGCATCTCCGGAAACATCCAGCCTTGCTCCTTCTAACAGTGAAATGTTGCCCATCCCCCCGAATGACTGCCCGTTGACATTGGGTGCATTCGCATAGGTGTCGGCAAGCATTTCGCCCGGAGAGGCCACACTGGCTATGGCTATCTTTCCGCCAGGTGCATTGAGGCTGCTGCTGATCGTGATGTCTCCACTCACAAACGAAAGCGTTTGGCCTTCTGCAACGGATAAGATGTTCCCTTCAATCGAAATCGACGCAGGGTTCTCTTCAAGAAAACCAAATGCCGCGACCGACGCCACATTCAGCAACGTATCCTGCGAGCTAGGAAGAGCCGTGAATTGGACGCCATCGCTGAGTCGCAAATAATCGGCTGTGGTAAAGTGAGTGCCCCCGCCCACATTCAAGGAGGCATCCGGTCCAAAAACAATGCCTGCGGGATTTAGCAGGAAAAGATTTGCGTTACCAAAATTCGTCGTTTGGATGGATCCAAAAATTTGGGAGGGATTACCGCCCGTGACACGACTCAGGATATTCTCTGTTGGGAAACCAGCATCATTACGGAAATCGGCAATATCTGCTGCCCCCACATTAAGTTGACCGAAGCTATGAAAGAGATTGGGGCCATTCCCTGGCCGCGTTCCGCCCGTGATCTCATGAAGGTTTCCCATCTGCGTTACCACCGTACCTAAGGTGCCATCGGATGTAATCCCAGTCGTCACCTGAGCTTGACTCGTCAAAAGAGGGCTCCAATATAAGGTTAAAATGGCAAACAGTACCACATTGCTAAACCTTGAATGGCCAGACCAACGATGTCCCATTCTAAAACCCATATTGTTCCTAAATGAGTTGCAACAGATACGGAAGTATCTGTAGTCTCACCATACTGTTTCTGTAATACCGCAAAACTTATCACACCATTACGTGAAACTCCCACTTATACACAAAAACAATCTCCTTTAACTAGTTTCCTGCCAAGGCATCCAGATAAAAAATTCACAAATTATTAGGACATATCCAGAGTACTAGGGTCGCTGGATGATTGATCCGTGACCAGTGAACTCAATAGTCACCACATCATTGACGGCAATCCGTGCGGTGGGGTCTTCGGTTACCGTAATCGGTGGTTGAGGCAAATACCAGGTCCGTCCAGCCAAATCTTCGACTTTAAAAATTCTAACCGTGTTGGCTGCATTCGCATGGATCTCTTCAACCACGGCCGCCATCGAAGAATTCGGTAATGCTGGACCGCCACACAACCAAGGTGGCGTTCCTGCTGGGCAAGCTGGACCTCCACATAACCAGGGTGGCGTCCCGGGAGGACAAGCTGGACCGCCACATAACCAGGGTGGCGTCCCGGGGGGACAAGCTGGACCGCCACATAACCAGGGTGGCGTCCCAGGTGGACAGGCTGGACTACTACTAACACTACTCGGCCAACCCACGGTTGTTACTTTTGGAACACCATCAGGGGAGGCGTTCACACCCACCCCTACGCAACCAATTGGCAGCAGAAATAGTAAAAACACGAGCATAAGTTGCTTGAAGACACCCATAATAAGCCCTCCTTGGGTATTAAATACTGAAAAAATTATTCAAAAATATGAACTTATAAAACCTTTGCTTTTGTTGCTTTAACGCCGGCCGGCCATTTGTTGACATTCAAAGCTGTATGGCTCGTAGTAGCATAGCAAACCCATCCGCTTGATCGTCGCATGTGCGGCCTGTGCCTCAGGGATAAAATTCTTCACCGCAGGATTGCCATCCGGCGCACCTGCAAAATCCTGCAGAACCGTTCCCGCAGTTTGATCTCCAGACAGTGCTAAACCCAAAAGTGCTGCCTGGGCAATCTCTCGTTGCAAGCCAGCATCCACCACTGCTGGGCAAATAATCGGAATTGGAGAATGGATAATATGTGAAGGAAAATTTCCACAGCTCTTGACGTATTTCTCTAAGGCCGTAATGGCAGGTTGTATGCTGGGCCCACCAAAGCCCAGATCCGGACGATATTTGCTAGTCCAGACCCACGTACCCAATGCTACTACACCACTATGCATTGCTCTTTGTTCATAGAGGGAGAAGGAGGTTAACTCTTGAAGCTTCGTAATAAAGTTAAAAATGACTCTCCTCGCTTTTTCGCCACCAAGCAAACCAAGCGTGGCAACACTATGGGCCCAAGTCGATTTCTGGCTTGAATCTTCCAAGATGTCCTCAAGAATTTCCACTGCTGCGGATCGAGCTGTGGAGTTAGGGCCGTATCGGTAGGCCCCAACCACCGGCCAGCGGTCAACAAACCGAACACTTACAAATTCTTGAACGGACATCTGCTGATCGGTAGTCTCGGTTCCGGGATTTAGAAGATTTTTAAATCCCTGAAAAAATTCCTGAAAGAACATCTGTAGATTAATCGTCTTGCTACCAGAATTTGATCTATCAGTTGCACATCCTCCAGCAGTTATTAGGCCCACCATTACTACACTGACAACCAATTTATTAAGCATCCGCCTACTTTGACTCCTTTCAAGGAAAGAGGGTCAACCACCTGTTATCTCGATCATGGCAAAAGAAATCTCGCGCATTCTCGACAAGACAATTTTTTAGAATTCTCTGAAGGTGCTCCATACATGACCCAACTATCATCTTGTTCCCACGTATCCTTATTCCCCCTTGTATGCCCTATTTCGTGAAGCCACAGTGATCCATGATAAGCAATAGGCAGTAGCCCATCGTATTCGACAATGGAGAGCTTGTGCGGATAATCACTCGAGCAACCTGAGAAATGGGACGGATAGTTTCGAATGACTATTCCCTGGCCTACCAGCCCACAGACGTAAAGTGACTTTACCGCCTTCACCCATTCCGGTCTTTGCATCAGGGTAATATATTCCCACTCCGTGTTTACCGTATCATCTTGTCTCGATTCAAACATTCCTTCACCACCCTGAGATTGGGTCAAGTCAGTTGATCCATCCCCGTCTGTATCCGTACCTCCATCCGTATTTGGGGCAATAATTATGTTTAATCCACCGGGAGATAATTTCAGGGAAAGTTGGCACCCAACACCAGGAGACCCTGGAAATCCTTCATCCTCCAGTGCTGCACTTTGGCCTTCGTCTAATATGCTATTCACGACCTCGGGAGTTAACACGTCTAAACTCTCAGATTTGGCAACAGTCACTGTATGTGCATAGGTTTTTTCACAAGAGTCCGCACAAATCACTTGACCAGTATTGCGATCAAACTCACAATTAGAGGAGTCACCGGTTAACCCACCATTTACACCAACCTGGACACATCCTGTAACGCCAAGACTGACTAGACAAATGTAGAACAAAAATTGTTTACCTTCGATAAAAAATTTCATTGGTCAACCCTATAATAGTTTTATAACTTTTATTACATTGGATCTTATTGATACGGAATTTCCATACAAGCCAAACCTAGAACAGACCATAAGTTTGCCCTTGAAACGATTGACTCGTTCTGAGTGTTTCCGTTTTTCCTCGCTACTGTGATCTCTAGGTATTCCCTTGAAAAGCTAGAGCTCTAATGAGGATTTTGTTAGGGAGAAGAAGAGAGGATGGAGCGCACATTTATGATGCCGTACTAAGCAAAACCGGAATAAAATATAAATAAGAGGTATTACTCCATTTTCAATAACTCCACTTCCCCTTTTTCTCACGCTCTTCTTTCTCTTCTACCCTCCTTCTGAAAGTTTGGTTTATTTGGCGAATTATTACTCCAATAAGACATAATTACAATTAAAGCAATTGCGGTGCCTATTGAAGGAAACATGCTCATTCTTTTTTTCCGTGGCTAGCGCCCTTTCTCGACAGCATTGTGATGCCTTGAATTAAATCGACTGATGACCACAACAGAGAGCCGAAGGCTCTTTTTCGTATCACATTAGATAACTTTTGTATCTTAATGGATACGAAAACACTTTAATTCTAGGGAAAACCTCTCATCGAAGATTTCGAATCACAATATGGCAGATAAAGGTTTCTGAAGGATGCTGCGGAGAGATCCCCGCTCGCTACAGGCGGGCTGACTAGAGAAGGACCGAAATAATGTCAACGGGAAGGAACAATACGCAACTCGCGTGGCGAGAAACGTTCACACTCAGAGAGATTCGTATACCTCGTCACGCAGTTCTTTGACGCGGATATGATAGCGGTTGATTTTTTTGATCAGGCCTTGTCGGCTGATACCCAGATGTTCCGCCGTCCGGACTTGGTTGAATTGGCACGTGACTACGGGCAGGCCGTCGCAGGCACATCAGTTTGGCCAAGTAACATGGGTGCAATCGACGCAGTGAGCACGACTGAGTTTTGAAGGCCATTGGAAGTATTAGCTACAGCCTGAACCGCTTGAGATAACAAAGGACTGGCAAGTAACCGACCTGGTGTTGGGGAGAGACTGTCAGCTTTTGAATCGACAAAGGTACTGAAATGTCCACTTTGTCCGGCTGCACAACGCGCGCTATACAGAGCGGTTACAGGAACCGTGTCTTCCGGCAATGGGGCAATAGTGCCACTCAAATTTTGAATGGGGGCTTGGATATCCACCGAGCCACTCACGCCTAAGGCTGAGGACGCATCTAACCTACTAAATGGATCAACCAAAACCGCATTGGTAGCTACCAAGGAAATATTGCCACCTTGCCCTTCAACGGCATTCGCCAAGATTTGGCTATTCTGCAGAATAATAAACTCCGGGTCCAGATCAATATCGCCACCAACCGTGTTCTCATCACCTTGCACGGAACTGGCAATAGTACTCTTGTTTAATCGAATGAGTTCTTCGGCTTTCAATTCGATGTTCCCCCCTGACGCTTGCGCTGCTTCAGTGGTTACCGTTGCCCCATCAAGCAGAATGACATCGGTCGCTGTGAGTTGAATATCGCCAGCATTAGCGGGTCCTAGACTGCTGGCAGAAACATTAGCACCATCTTTTACAAAGAATGACTTCCCTGCGTCCAAGAAAATAGTAGCCACCTTATTGACTTGGCCGGGATCTAGAGTACTGTCTATAGAACGGCTAAATATTCCACCAGGAGTGCCATCATCCAGGGTTCCGGCTAGAGAGATATTTTGGGACATGCCCACGAAAATCGCCCCACCTCGGCCATTGCTTGTTGTCCCACTATCTAGAACAGCCCCATTGGCCAACTCGAACGATTCCCCCTCAATTAAAATATCCCCTGAGTCTCCGCAGAACCCACTACAGAACCCTCCAACCGTTCGGGTATAAATCCCACTCGCACGAGTACTACCTAGTCCAAATGCTTCTGAAAAAACTTCGGACTTTCTTTGCCCATCAATAAGAACCTTTTGGGCCATCACCTTCACGTCTCCACCTCGTCCATTACTTTCTGTGGTGCTGTTTAAACGGGTCCCACCCGTCATCGTAAACATGGGAGAATCAATTTCAATCGCACCGGCATTTCCATTCATCCCAAGGCCTGGATCACCAAAGGAATTTGTGAATAGCCCACCCGGGTCTGGAGCAAATAAGGCAGTGCCATCATCAGAAAATGTGACGTGATCCGTTGCAAAAATTCGTATTGGACCAGCATCCCCATCTCCAAATGTTTGACTAGCAACTTGACTGTGGTTCATTAAATTCACAGACCTCGCACTGATAGTAATCCCTCCGCCTTCTGCCAAAGCTGTTTGGTTTAAGATAGTGCTTTGATCCATTACAAAATGTTCGGCATCAAAGTTTATTTGGCTTTCCCCTAATAGGCTGAGAACCCCAATATTGGCACCTACAAGGGATATGTTTTCTGCTTCAAAAAAAAGATCACCACCCCGTCCATTTTTGGAAGTTGTATTTATAAAAGCTCCATCTGCTTTAATCGAATTTGCGTGAACTTCAAGTGTGCCACCGGCGCCCAAACCACTCAGATTAAAATCTCCAGTGCTAATTTTGGTACTGATAAATTCAATATTTCCTCCGGTGATCGTAACGTTCCCACCATTTCCGTCTCCTCCAGATCCGCTCTCAATAAAGATGGCTCTTGAAGGTCCACCATCAACAATGAGATTCCCATCTTCAGTCTTTAGATGAACGCGTCCGCTATTACCGACCCCAGAATTACTGGTATCGATTATAGCCGTGACATCATCTGAAATAAAAGATTCCACGGTTAAATTTCCTGATTGAAGATTTACTTCACCAGAATCCCCCGTCCCAGTTGCCTTTGCGGTCATAACTGATGCGGTATCGCTAGTGATGGATATGTTCCCCTCAATATTGATATCAATCGCTACTGCTGTTCCTGAAGTTTCTCCTGTATTGGCAGAGATCGTGGCATTGGTGATCATTAGCTCACCACCTTGGATGATAACGGTGCCAGCCGCATCACCCGAAACATCCAGCGTGGTTCCTTCCGACAGGGTAATATTCCCCATCGTGGCGAACGACTCTCCGTTCACGTTGGAAGCGCTAGCGTAGGTGTCAGCCAACACTTCGCCAGGAGAGGCCACACTGACTAAGACGATCTGACCACCAGGTGCATTGAGACCGCTACGGATGGTGACATTTCCCCCAACGAGCGAAAGCGTTTCTCTTTCTGATACAGATAAGGCACTCCTCTCAGCCGAAATCGCGCCAGGATTAGTGCCGAGAAACCCAAATGCAGCAACAGGCGCAACGCTTAGCATGACATCCTGAGCACTCGGCACCGCGGTAAACTGTACTCCGTCGGCAAGCCTTAGGTAATCAGTCGTGGTAAAATAGGTGGCACCGCCCACATTCAAAGTGGCATCTGAGCCAAAGACAATCCCAGCTGGATTCATGAGGAACAAGTTGGCATTGCCGAATCCTTCGGTTTGAATTGTGCCAAGAATGTTGGAGGGGTTGCCACCGGTGACCCGGCTAAGAATATTTGAAGTCGGCAGACCAGAATCGTTCAAAAAGTTAGCAATATGGTTTTCTTGAACATTAAATTCTCCAAAGCTATGAAAAAGATTGGAGCCTCCATCTGGTCTCGTCCCTCCAACAATGTCAATTTTAATCACTCCGTTCCCAATATCTATCCCGCTTACTACATTTGTATCAAGTCCAGATGAAGTAATCGACGCAACTTGACCAAAAGTTGTTTTACCTAAGCAAATATAGGTGGCCAAGAGAAAAACCACTCCGATTTGCATTTTCCTCGTTGAGGTAGAATGCTTGCTTTTTGGCAACTGAAAGAAATTTTGAATCATTCTTTAAACTACCTAATTAAACCGAAAGTTGTGTGAGCGAATTATTCTTTGCCCACACATAGTGTTTCTGGAAAACAAAAAGCCTCTAAAATTTTATCGGGAAATTACAAGCTTGCCCTTTGCTAATTCATCTTCATCATGAACAACGACAATCACATTGCCCACTAGTGGCTCCGGTACTATTAGGATAAAACTTATTGATGCATGGAAAACGCCCTCCAAACCCACAACTGCCGGCATTTGATTTACATTGCTTTTGTATCCCTGTATTACAAGTATGAGTTCCCGGGTTTTGTATGACTTGCCTAGTTTCCACATTAAAAAAGTTATGTGCATCTCCTCCATAATAGTCGTCTTTGTCACATCCCCCCGTCGCTGGTGGTCCACTGAGCAGCGTCGGCGTTGCCTTGCTAGAGGGAGCTGCACAGGTTTCCATCGCCACCTTTACTTTCGTACAACCTACTCCTAGCACCAAAAACATGAGAAGTGAGAGCAAGATGGGTTTCATTTCACTTAAAATTCCAGCGTGGCTTAGCATGGGTTCCTCCTTTAATCTATTAGTTTTTTAATTTTGCTCTATACGTTAATGCGGCAATCTCTCATCAATGCTCCCGGCCACTTTTTGGAGTACCGTGAAAAAATCCCCTGTCACCGGTACCCCTTGAGTGAACTCCTTAAAACGGGGATCCTTGACCAAAGGAATAATTTGCATGGAATTATAATGATAGGTACCTAAGTAATACCCATTTAATGGCGGAACCCACAGAATAAAAGAATTTTCTATTTCTCTTTCAAATTTAAAAACAGCTTTAATGAGCACCTCTAATCCAAGCCCCCCCAAATGCCACTTAGAGTCCTCTGGAGAATATATAATGATCGCCGATGACCTAATGTTTTTCACAGTGCAAGTTGGGTTTTCAGCGGTATCTTTCCGGCAAATGGGATAAACCAATCTAATCGGAACCCGTTTTCGCTCTCGATCCTCTACCTGGTTCAAAAAAAGATTCGATAGAGAAGATGAGTCTTTCCCATAAGTATGCAAATCACGTAGACCAATTTCAAAAACCTGAAGGGGTCGCCCAAGCATGCAATTATGCACCTCATTTTCTGATTCAAACCCTAACTTCTTCGCGTAACGCTCATCTCCTTTGACTAGTTGAATAAGAACCTCCTGAAGAGCCTTACTCGCTTCCTCCGTTACATCAGAGGGCAATGTTACTTCCGGCAATTTATAGGGGATACTGATCTCCCTTTTGGGAACTGCAAAGGGAACTTTGATTCCAGGAGTAGAGATCAATGGTTCTTGCGTTTGTTTTTCCCGCAATTGATAGAGAATACGGTCATGTCCTTGTGGAACAGCAAAGGGAATTTCGTCTTCAGGGGCGGAGATAGCAGGACTTGAAAAATCTGGCACTTTAATCGTATTTCGATCAACCGTACCTTTACGGAGTGAATCACCAGCTTGTTTATCCTCAGCCATGACACCGCTCCACGATCCAAAAACTGCAGCTAGCACAAGGCCGACGATAAACATAGGATTCTCCCCATATATCCTTCGATTAGAAGATTGGCTGAATATCAATGATGTCCAAATAATGGGTGTGCGTTCCAGGATCTCTCACGAACGTTTCGTAAGGAATTACTAAAAAACCAGCGCCATAATGCTCATCTACATCCACAAATTTCTCCGATCCTTGAACCTGCGTTGTGTGGTAGCCTGAAACGACTCCAGTATGTATGCCACCGTGAGACCATTCGACTGCATAGATAAATGGACCAAACTCACAAAGCTGGTGACGTAAGGCATCCCACGTCAATACATGATACTTTTCCGTTCGAGTTGATGATATTGGAGGATTGGACTTGCCAAATACCTCTTCGGGCCAGCCACCGGTTTGACAGACTTTCTTAAAAGTGTCTCTACTTTCAACGTTGACGTTAATGGCTTTCTGGCAGCAAAACCTCGCATTATTGGATGCACCCTGAAATTTATCCCCTCGTGATTGCGTCACAAAATCACATTGTTCGTTAGCTTTGCCAATCCCATGATAGTCCAGAATTGTTTGGGCGCTTGCCACCCAACACCACGCACCCGTTTCCTGCGGATGAGAGTCCACCTCCAATAATAATTTATTGGGGTTGCATCGAAGAGGGGGCAACCCTTCCTCGACACCTCTGTGAACGCTCACATCTACTTTCGTACATGCCGACAATAAAAATAGAATCATTACCAAAGTTCTAATCATTGTCTTTCCCATTTTGTCCTTAAGATTACATTGAAAAAAGTTTCGCCCTTATGATATTTGCCTGACAAAAGAATGTTTTGACGTAAGAAACGAAAAAAACAAGATTCTTTTATCTAATGTCTCAAATAGAAAGGTTCTCCAATACTAGTTTGCTCTATAGACTAAAACTCTTGCCAGCAAACGTTGGAATTCCCTGCGCTGTTTTTATTGAATGAAAGGGGAAAGGAGGGGGTATACTCTTGATAATGCCATTTGCCAATACCGAAAATACGAACGAATATAAATAATAGGTATGGCTTGGTTTTAAATGTCCCTATTCCTCTTTTCTGTACCCTTTTCTTTCTCCACTACCCTCCTTCGCAGATCGATTTTGTTTGAAAATTTACCACTCCAATAAAGACATAATTACAATTAAAGCAATTGCGGTGCCTATTGAAGGAAACATGCTCATTCTTTTTTTCCGTGACTAACACCCATACTCAAAAGCCTTGTGCTGCGTCGCTTCCAATCTACTGAAGGCGCCAACAGAGAGAGAAAGGCTCTTTTTCGTATCGCATTAGATAACTTTTGTATCTTAATGGATACGAAAACACCTTAATTTTAGGAGAACCCTCTCATCGAAGATTTCGAACCACAATATGGCAAGTAAAGGTTTCTGAAGGATGCTGCGGAGAGATCCCCGCTCGCTACAGGCGGGCTGACTAGAGAAGGACCGAAATAATGTCAACGGGAAGGAACAATACGCAACTCGCGTGGCGAGAAACGTTCACACTCAGAGAGATTCGTATACCTCGTCACGCAGTTCTTTGACGCGGATATGATAGCGGTTGATTTTTTTGATCAGGCCTTGTCGGCTGATACCCAGATGTTCCGCCGTCCGGACTTGGTTGAATTGGCACGTGACTAAGGCATCCTTGATGATTTGCTCTTCAATTTCGCCAAGCATCGCTGGAAGACTTCTTCCGTCCAGACTGATCGTCTTTTGCGGGCTTTGAGCGCTACGTTTGATGGCGACATCAAGCATATCTTCCTTGATGGTCGCCCCTCGCACCATGACGGCCAGCCGTTTCATTTCATTCCCTAATTGCCGCATATTGCCTGGCCAGTCACATTCCACTAAGCGGCGCATCGCAGCTGAGTCAATCTTTTTTCGAGGTTTATTCATTTCTTGACAATATCGATCCAAAAAGTAATTTGCGAGCAATTGAATATCAACCGCAATCTCCCGCAGGGCTGGAGTCTGAATATGCACGACTTTCAATCGATAGTAGAGATCTTCCCGAAACGTCCCATTCTTAATCGCGTCTTCAAGGTTGGTATTGGTGGCCGCCAACACACGAATATTCACGGGAATCGGAGTTCGTTCCCCCACTGGCACCACAATGCGTTCCTCCAGAACACGCAAGATTTTGGCTTGCGCCTTGAGCCCCAAGTCTCCGATTTCATCTAAAAACAATGTCCCTTTATTCGCTTGGACGAATTTTCCAATCCGAGCATCCACTCCTGTGGCTGTACCCCGGCCAATCCCAAACAGTTCACTTTCAATGAGGTTATCTGGCAATGCGGCACAGTTGATGGCAATAAACGGATTGCGTCCCCTCGGACTCGAAAAGTGAATCGCCTGGGCGACTAATTCTTTGCCCGTCCCGTTTTCTCCTGTAATCAGGACATCCACCGAACTATCCCGTATTTGATCGATGACTCGTACTAACCGTTGCATGGGGAGGCTATTCCCAATCAGTTTTTGTGTCGAAAACCGACCTTCGACCTCTTTCCATAATTGCACATTTTCTTCTTCCAATAGCTGACGCTCATGCTGCAGTTGCTCCGTGCGCTGGAATCTCTGAAGCGGAATAGAGATTTCCTCCACGAAGGCTTGAGCCCGTCGTTCATCTCGCGCAGAAAAATCTTTGCCCTTTTTATTCACCGCTTCAAAGACGCCAAATATCTCTCCAGTTGGCAACCGAAGAGGAACCGCTAACAATGTCCGTGTTCGCCGCTTCGTATGAAGATCGATTCCAGAGAAAAACCGGTCATCGGATTGAACATCACTCACATTCACGATTTCTCCCGTCGACACGCAGGTCCCTGCTAGGCCCAATCGCGCATCCAACCGCAAGTATTTCCCATCTTCAGGTAACGGAAACCATAACTCGTGTTTTTTCTGATCTAAAAGAAACACACTTGCCAGTTCCGCCTCCAATCGCCGGCACGCTTCCTCTCGAATGAGTTGCAAAAAGGCCCGACAGTTGGTTTCTTGGTTAAGACGTATGAGAAACGGGCTGGCAGTAGGTTTGGGCCCTAATAGCTGCGCTCTATTATCTGATGGGGTAGGCATAAAAATCGACGTACTATGCTTTGTTCGTGAGGATTATCATTTATTTAATTCAATCATCATCCTGCATTATCCCTAGGTAGTATTCCATGGTCAATGGCGCGAGCAACTCCTGTTGAAGAATGGATCAACCGGTACTATTTATTCAACAAGATTTCCACTCAACATCGTTCCATTCATTCCACGGCTTGCTCCTTAGAATATAGACGATAAATCGGAAGCTCTTGTGTTTTGCCTTTTAACATGACCGAGCCCACTTCTTTGAAGAGCCATGGATGAGCCCCTAATTTATGCTTGGTCTTTTCTCCAATGAGAATCCGGCATACCGTGTTTGGGTCTTCAGCCTTCCACAGGTCTTTTTCGAGATTCTCTAAGCGGGCTGCGATATTCACGGCATCACCAATTGTCGTAAATTTCAAACGTTCTGCACTTCCTAAGCTTCCAACCATCACCGGTCCGGTGTTGATGCCGATTCGCATTCTGACCGACGAGAAGCCTTGTTGTTTCCACTTGGCATTCAGTCCAAGCATTTCTTGTTCCATGGCCAAACTACATTTCACGGCCTGCCGTGCATTGTGACTAATCTGTTCGTCGGTTTGTTCTCTGGTCAGCACTCCAAATCCGGCTTTAATCATATCTCCATAATAATCGTCAATCAAACCCCCATGGTCGGTAATGATTTTTACCATGTTGTCCATATAGGTATTGAGCCACTCCCACAATTGATCGGGAGGCATTTTTTCTGCCACGGTCGTGAACCCTTCCAAATCAGTAAATAGCGTCGTCACCACGAGCGTTTTTGGACGCCAGCGACCTTGTTCTAAAAATTCCTCTCGTTGTTCCCATATCGCTTCAGCCACCTGCGGCGACACATGCCGCGCAAAAAGTCCCATGAGCGCATGACGATCTTTCTGCTCCTGTTTGGAGACCAGCGCAGTCACGATCATCGCGTTTACAACCCAGCCCATGGCTGGCGGAACCCATGGAATCCACCCGTTATTGGCACTGGCCCAGACCACGACAGCCCCCAGCGCCAATAACCCAACCAGCACGATTCCTGAAAACCACCAAGCCCCTCGCACCCACAGACCGACCAAGCCCCCTCCCATCACCCAGAAGGCCAACCACCCCGCTTCTTGAAGATCCGAGAGAGTCGCGAGAGGCGCCAAATTCTCACGCGCATGTTGAAGGAGTTGAGCCACAATATGAGCATGTAATTCAATGCCCGAGACACGAGGGCAAGCCATGAGCGTGCCACATTGCGACGTGTAGAAAAAGTCTTTGACACCCTCTGAGACCACACCTAACAGAACAATGCGATCATGCATGAGTTCGGGTTCTACCTCTCCCGCTAACACTGCTTGCAATGACCATGTGGGAAAAGCCGGATCTCTTCGATTTAAATTCAACAATATTTGATACCCCTGCGCGTCGGCCTCTACATAACTCCCATCCTGCGATTCAAAGGGAGGCAACACATGCTGTCCCAGTTGTAGCCAATCGGAATTGTCCTTGGCAGAGCTTGGCTTAACCCCTTCCACTTCCAAATATTTCATCCCCACCAGGAAGGAAAAAGAGTGAGAAAAGGTCGTACCATCATCTAAGAATAAAAGGCCTCGCCTGACTACCCCATCTGCATCAACAATCACATCGCTGAATCCCAGACGGCCCGTTCCCTGCAAGACCGAAGGCCCTGGAATACCTCCATCCTCCAGCTTTCCAAATTTCTTGACCATGATGATTTCTGAATATTCTCTTAAAATTTTGTTTAACGCCGCACGTCCTGGAGGAACTTCCAGATCTCGGTATATATCAACTCCAATGGCTCGAGGATGGTAGCTATGAATACGTGTCAGCGCTTTGGCCAGCAGTTCATCGGAAATGGGCCAATGGCCTAACTCACGAATGTCTTGCTCAGTGATGGTCACGAGCGTAATGGGCAGAGATTGACTGATTCGGTCGGGTCGAAGTTGCAATGACCAATCATAGGCTTGTAGCTCAAGGGCTTGCAGAAAGCCTTGACTCCGGAGCCCCATGATACCGAAAAAGACAAGGAGAGAGATGACGGCAATGTGAATAATAGGAGAACGAAAATGACTCACAAGCATTGCCTTATTAATTCGGGTGCCCTAGAAAAGAGAGGAAGCTGGAACATTGCTTCTACGCCGTCTTCCCAAGGTGAGTCCATGATTAGCCAAAACTTGGTCCTACTAGAACCTTGAGACTGGGTTAGCGGCGAAATGGCGAGCAAATCAAAGAAAGATCTGTTCTACAATTCGATTTCTTGCCCTTCTTCCAATACTGTCACTCTTTCAATATCAAGTTTCGCAATCTCCTGAATAATTGTTTCTCGCACAGTAGGTTTCATATGGTAGAGATACAGTGGTAAATCAGGCTTGCGAATCTTCCGGAATTCTTGGGCAAGAAGTGTCGGGGTGAGATGTTTACTCTGAATAGCGGTGTCAGTCATGGAGTCAGGAAAGGATACCTCAATGAAGATACCCTTGAGATTGGGGGTCGTGGCAGCCACCTGCCAAATTTCCTCTGTGATGTGTGTGTCTCCGCTATAGATCCATGCTGCACTGTCATCTCGTATGACAAATCCCGCCGTTTCCACAGTATGATTGACCAGCACTGGCATCACAGTGATTCCACCTGAAAGTATCATCTCCTTCTTGGCCTCAAGGCCTTGGGCACGTAGAATCGGAGAACCCCGTCCTCGCAGATGGAAGAAATCTGGAAAAACTATGTCATTGAAGATGTGCTTGTGAAGCCCTCCAATCACCGACGGCACACTCGCCACGACTACTTGATGGTCTACACATCCAAAGAGATTGTCGACGAGTGGCGGAATGCCTTTGATGTGATCATGATGGAGATGCGAGAGAAGAATATGCTTCACACATTTTTGTTCTTCAAAGGTCAGTCCGGAAGCAAGCGTCCCAGCATCAACCATCAGTTCTTCATTGACGAGAAACCCCACACTTCGGCAAATCGTTGAACCAGTGGGTCCTTTCACCAGTAAATCAGACCCATGTGCCCCTAAGACTCGAATTTTCACATTTTCGTCCTCGTTGTAAATTCAATATGATCATGCAAAAATCTTTCAAATAAAACAACCGCCGCTTAGTAAAACCATGGCCCTGTCACACATGGCAAGGTCTACGCTCCTCTTGATGGTAGAGTCCATCACCGAAGCAAGTTATTGTTTCACTTCCCAAATCGAGTCCACAAAGTGGTGATGTTCATCAAATAGGTTCGTCACAATTCGATACCCGCTGTTTTCAGCCAATGATTCGATTTCTGATTGCGTGTATTTGTAGGAATGCTCTGATTGCATCGCTTCCCATGCCTCAAAGAAAAACTCTTTCTCCAATGCCTCAATGAAGACCGACTGCTTTCGCGTACTGTAAATATAGCTCTCAACCGCATGAGATTTTGGATTATAGTGCCCCTGTTGAACAAAATGATCTTTTGAAAAATTCGCTCCCAGCTTTCTATTCAAGACATCAAGGAGATTGAGGTTGAATCGTTCAAAGACTCCTGTGGAATCGTTATAAGCCGCATAGAGTGTCTTGGGGTGCTTCATGAGATCGAATCCAATCATGACATAGTCCCCTGGCTTCAACGATTGCTGCAATTTCCCAACAAACTGCTCTGCTGCTGGCAACTCCATATTTCCAATCGTCGAGCCAAGAAAAAGCACGATGTTTCGTCGATTGGGATACTCTCGAATAACCTGAAGACCATCAAAATAATCGGCAGCCAATCCTGTGACTGACATAGAACTCTGTGAAAATCGCGACTTCAAAAAATCAACAAGATCCTTTATCGCGCCCTCGGAGATATCAATGGGCACATAATCGAATGTCAGCTTACTCTGAATGAGGTGCTTCAGTAGAATATGGGTTTTCTGCCCATCTCCTGAGCCCAGCTCAATCACACGAAATGCATCTTTTGGCAGGATATCGGTAATCACCTGTTTCTGTTGTTCGAATATCTCGAACTCACATTGCGCTGGATGATACCCAACTAGTTGGGTAATCTCGGTGAAGATTTCGCTACCTCGATCATCGTAAATCAGCCATGATGGGAGGCGCTTCGGGTTTCTCGATAGTCCTTCCAGCACTGCTTGCGCAAACTGATCATCGGACGAAGCTGCTACGATTTCCGATTGCAAATTTTGATAGGTAAATGACATTGGACTCCTTCTTTGACGTATATCTTGATTCCCCGTTTGATCAGTCTTCTATGGGCTTGCTAGAATAGTATTCTGACGTTGAAATCCCCCTTCATCTTATAATTATCTCTTCATGAACGTTTCTGCCCTTCATACGCTTTCTGACATCGATTTTCGAGAAGCCGAAGAAGTATTATCGCACCTTCTTCAACAGACTGACCTCGATCAGTATGTAGCGAGTGCCCCCGAATGCCTAGAATTTTTTGAGCATGTATTGGGTGTATCCATGGCAGCAGCATACCAAGACCAGCCCACTTCTCCTAAAGCACAGCTATTCCTTCAACGGATTCTGTATCGAATTAATCGATTAAAACTGTTTTGGTACGACAATCTTGAAAACTATGCCAACGAGGATTCAGCCTTTCTCTTCTCCGTACGGACAAGAATTGATACTGCCTGGCAGGATTGGGAAGCCCGAGATCTTAATATTTCTGCCTTAAAATCTTTAGATATCGAAGCCGCCCTCCGCAAACGTACGACTGAGGATCTTGACCCTGAACCCTCGCAGTCTGGACTTTTCTTTCGCGACGAGATATCGCAGATCGGATATCATCGTTTGTTGGCCATCACGTCTCTGGATGGATTGGTTGAAGCCAGCCAATTGTCACGAGTGATTGGCGGGGTTGGCAATGAGGTACAGGCGATGCTGACCAAAATTCTGCTCGAGGAGTATGGAGGAGGAAAATTGGCCAGAAAACATTCCTCATTTTTTGCGACCATGCTGAAAGAATTCGACATGGACACCACCCCAGAAGCTTACTTTGAGTTGGTTCCCTGGGAAGTACTCGCCAATATCAATCACAGTTTTACGATTTGTGAGCGGAAGAGAAATTTCTTGCGGTATATCGGCAGTCTCCTGTACTTCGAAATCTCAGTACCTTCTGCATTTCAGAATTACAAATCCGCCGGAGAACGTCTTGGCTTCAGCGAACAAGCCATTGGGTACTGGGATGTGCACATCAAAGAAGACCTCCGACACGGCCAATGGATGCTGAACGAAGTCGCCCTTCCACTTCTCAAACGCTATGAAAACTCTGCATGGGAAATAGTACTGGGATACGACCAACAACGACTCCTCAGCAATCGCGCCAGTCAAGCCATCGCCACATCTGTCAAAGAAGCCGAAAACGCATAGTTCTTGCTCTGCTTCTCCCCTTCTGCATTTCAAAAAAAATTTAGAAAGATTTAACACCCTCCAGAATTCTGGTTCGGTGACTTGCATAGATGAACCCTATCTCTAGGTTTCGACCTTACCAGGCATCATTGTGGCGTTAAATTGCAACCCTCAGCTTCCAATCCTCCCAATATTCTTCCATTACTAGTTGTTCATCTCTGAGACAGTTCCAGATGAAACCCAAAAGAATCTTTTGGTGTGCGAGATAGTTTAAAGAAGTTGAAGAACCGAGGAGTTGAAGTATTTCAGATAATTTGCTGATATAGATGATTCTAAGGGAACAGTGTGACAGATGAACTACGAGAAAAGAACCACAATCTCCTGATCCAATAGAAATGATAGTCGTTATGTACATTGAGGGAAGTGTTTAAAAAAAATTAAAGTTCGCTATTTTTCTCTACATCTTCCAAAGTGGTGGACTTAGGTACCTGGCCTCTTTGAGACTATTCTTTTTGATCAAAAATGGAATACTGATTTTGCACCTTAGAACAAACCCCTTTTATCTAAAAAAATTCATTCTCTCTTCTTCTCGCCTACTGTGAATAACAGAGCTTGGAGGTAAGTGACCAAAGTGGGCAGTAACATTCATCTACTACTCTGCCATCGAAAGATCAATTGTTTAGTCTCGCTCCTTCTCTTGGTCTGGTGTGTTAATGGTCTCTCTCTTGCCGCTCAGGCCCAAGTCACTTCGGTAATCACCACGGACAGCAGCCTAGGGACGCAGGTTGTGCCAACTGATCGCATCTTTAATATAAATGGAGGGACCATAGTTGGGACCAATCAGTTTCATAGCTTCCGAAATTTCAGTGTAGGCACAAATGATATTGCCAGCTTCAATGGCCCTGTCGAGATTACCAATATTCTCAGTCGTGTGACGGGTGGACTCCCCTCCAATATTGATGGAATGTTGCGCTCTACAATTGATGGAGCCAATCTTTTTCTCTTGAATCCTGCTGGAGTACTGTTCGGCCAGAATGCCTCATTGGATCTTCGTGGCTCCTTGTCCGTGAGCACAGCTGATCTCCTTCAGTTCGAAGATGGTACGGCTTTTCATTCCGATTCCTCATTGGACGGTAGTACGGATAGTATTTTGTTGGTGGACCCGGCGGAAGCATTTGGGTTTATGACTTCCCCGACCACGCTCAGCTTTGTGAAAAAAACGCCTGCTCCTATCACTGTTGAGGGAAGTCTATTGACCGCTCCTGCTGGTGAAACTGTTTCCTTCGTGGGGGGAGGTATAGATATCGCTGCAGGAATGGTGAGTACTTCTGGAGGCTCTATTATTTTTTCCAGCGTCCCCTCTCGCAGCACAGTGAATATCCGTAATGGCGAACAGACTCAGGGTGGAATGAAGCCACTTGGTATTCGCTCTGACCAGATCACGGTTTCCGATGGAGCTCGTGTAGATGCGAGTGGTGCACCTGGAGGTGCGATCAGAATCCGTGGGGGTCGTCTGGTGTTAGATGACGCTATTTTAGAATCATCCACACAGGGACCAGGTACCGGCGTGGGGATCGTGGTTAATATTGCCGCAGATGCGGTGTTTACAAATCAGACTGAACTTATTGCTGACGTCGGTGATGGCCCTGGAACCGCTGGCCTGATCAAAATTTCAGGGGATTTGATTGAGGTGAACCAAGAGTCCTTGGTCCGATCTCAATCTTCTTCTGATTCTAGTGGGCGAACTGCCGACATTGAGATCACCGCTGGCACCTTGAGTTTACTGGAAGGCGGACAAGTTGTTAGTAGAATTCAGGGGTCTGGCTCTGGTGGGGCGATTACAATTTCGGTTGACAACGACTTGGTGATGAGAGGCAGACCTGGTTCTATAGACCCGAATTTCTCAAATCCGGAGAGTCCCAAACAAAGTCGGATTAGTTCGACAACCTCATTTGGAAGCAGCGGTCCCGGTGGGACTCTTACTGTCACAGCTGGAAATGTGAGAATGAACGCCGCCCGCCTTGATGCCGGTGGATTTGGCTCGGGGGCTGGAGGAAATGCGTCAGTGACGGTCAGGGACACCCTTGAAATTCGAAACCGCTCAGAAATTGCGACCAAGGCTGACTTGCCTGGGATCACCGGAGGTAGTAGTGGAACACTAACAGTAGAGGCCAGGGATATCCTCGTCGTGGGAATTAAAGATCCAGCAGATGGCGGTAATACTGACTTTACTGGGTTTACAAGTGCGACTGGAAACGGTCCTGGAGGAGATTTCCACCTCATAGCAAAAAATTTAACGATGAGGGATACCGGCCTCATTAGCAGTGCCACTGTAGGGTCGGGAGACGGGGGTAATGTAAATATTCAGCTCTCTGGTATTTTGGATTTTGCTAATGGTTCAGCCATCGTGGGATCTACGTTCGGAGTGGCCACAGGCAATGCGGGATCAATCGAGGTTGTTGCTGATGAGATTGTACTTTCGGGAAGCAATCCAGTTCCAATTCCTGATATTGTCAATCCAAACATTGCCTTCTTGAATGTTGGATCAATTGTTAATTCAAGCCTCCCGGGACCTGGGGGTGGGAATGCTGGTGATGTTCAAGTAAAAGCTAGGTCCATAAACCTAAAGGATGGAGGCCGGATCGATTCCCGTACATTTTCTTCTGGAAATGGTGGAGCCGTGGACGTCACAGCGGATGAGATAAATATTTCAGACGTAAACCCAGATATCATTGATTTTTTCCTTGATAGCGGCGCAACCCTTGATTTTTCACGCGATTTGGCGCGTTCCTCCATCACCACCGATTCACTTAGCGTCTATAACCGGGTGGAAGGAAATGAGGGTAACCCAGCATTAGGGAAAGCTGGGGACATTACTGTTCGAGCGAAGGACCTAAGAATTCAAGATGGTGGTGTCATCTCCTCACGTACTACATCACCAGGCTCCGGGGGCACCATTTTGGTAATGGCTGATGAGATCGCGATGTTAAATGATGGTCAAATTGCCGCATCAAACGGTCTGGGATTCTTTGGGGATTCACAGGCCTCCACAGGAAATACGGGACAGATTCAGATCACCACAGGGAAAAATTTTTCTTTGAATAACAGTGAGGTAAGAGTCGACGCGGTTAATGGGACTGCGGGGAATCTTAGCATTAATGTCGGGCAAGACCTTCGACTCACTGAGTCCTCATTAATTACCGCAGAAAGTCTAGGTGCTCGCAATGCTGGTGTAATTAGCTTGGAGGCCAAGAACTCGATTGTTCTTGAGAAAAGTACAATTAAAACCTTGGCTTCTCAAGCAGATGGAGGAGATATTAAACTTACCGCCACTGACATTATTCAACTCACTGATAGTCTGGTTACCAGTTCCGTGGAAGATGGAAAGGGCGGAAACATCAACTTAGATCCGGATTTTATTATTCTGCAAAACAGCCAAATTCTGGCGAAAGCCGGAGCTGGTCAGGGCGGAAATATTTCTTTAGTCGCCAATAATGCTGTCTTAGTAGATCCCTTCAGTACGTTGGATGCATCCTCAGCATTAGGCGTGAGCGGCTCAGTAGCTATCCAAGCGCCTATTCAAAACTTGAGCGGGACCATTGCACCGTTGCCCGAAGACACCCTCCCCGTGACTGCACTCTATGGCGCGCGTTGCGCGGCTGGGCGGGGCGGACATTTCAGCACATTTGTCGATTCAAAAATCGATAGCCTTTCC
This sequence comes from uncultured Nitrospirota bacterium, assembly GCA_937139405.1. GTDB lineage: Bacteria > Nitrospirota > Nitrospiria > Nitrospirales > UBA8639 > Nitrospira_E. Next base: position 35,104 of record CAKZPV010000002.1, on the reverse strand, counting down.
CCAACTCCTGGTGAGTTCCTTGCCAGTCCTTTATTGGTTTCCTCCGCACAAGCTCACAACATTGCTGACTCCTCAAACACTGAAAGGAGCCCCTTTGTTCTCACTGCCTCCCTTGCTCCACTGATGCTGAGCAAGGCTGGTGAGCCCACGACCACATGCCCTTAGGATTCAAGCACCTACAATTTTCCGATATACATGCGTTAACAGAAATCCACTAGAACGAGAAAAGGTCCTATGATTCTAGTAGCCATGTATCATAGTACGTGCCAAAACAAACCCATATCGATCTCGAATCACGGCCAATTTTTTATAAAATAATCCTAGATGATCTCTAGTTGAAGAAACTAAATGAGTCAAAAGAAGGCAGGAAAAATTATTGAATCCAAACACACAAACAGACGGGCCGATAATATCTTCTTCTATACAAGGGAGCGAATTTCTAAAAATCCCCAATAAAGCACACCGCTCAATCTCCAACAATTTGCTCATCGAAATGTTCGTGTATTGCACATCGTCGATCAGACTGTACGTGGGATGGTCTAGCTTCAGTCCAAAAATACAAAAAGCCCTTTGACCTATCGGACAAAGGGCTCTTATGAATTTGGCTCCTCGGGCAGGACTCGAACCTGCGACCATTCGGTTAACAGCCGAACGCTCTACCAACTGAGCTACCGAGGAACGAATATTTCTTGTCGTGCTTATTTTTTCAAATGATTCTAGCCTGACTGCCTATTTTCTTCAAGAAGAGAAGAAAGGTTTTTGATCTTTTTTATGTTTCAAAATTGAAAATCAGCTGAATCTTCTTCACCTTCATCTGCCTCAGAGGCGCCTCCCTCTGAGAGATTCACATAATGTCGGGCCCAGGATAAATAAATATTGGCGCTATCTTTCATAGCATCAGCTCCGTTGATGAGCTTGGTGACAACCTCCTGGTCTCCTCCAGCCATCTCCATATCTCGAGCTTTTACCTCAAGTGAGGCATGGAAATGCTTCATTTGGTTGGTCAAAGTCGTCATTTGTTCACGAAGATCATCAGTCATTATGGCGTTCCTCTCCTGAACGTCAGTCAGGCAAATTTTTAAGTGATTGCTAAAGCCAAGACGAAAAAAAAGCCCTGCGATCTTCATCTACTAAGAGAAACATCGCAGGGCTTTTCAAGTAAAAGAGTTTACCCTGAATAGGCTTGACCCAACTCCGCGGCTTCTCCAGCCTTATCCATTAAGGTCCCATCTGAATTCACGGCGACCATATCAATTGCCTCATGCTTGGCGGCGTCGCACACAACTTTACACAACTCACATCCTTTGCACCGATCAATGGCTACTTCTGCCACCATTCTATCTGAATTCAGATCCAGACAATTCGCTTCAGGACAATACATGATGCAAAGCCGACACCCTTTTTTCGCCACACACTTTTCTTCTGTCACTAGCGCAACATTATACATCTATCTCGTTCCTTCACTGAGGTTCTCAAAATTACGCAGCAGTGGCTTCTCCAACCATGACTTCCACGTTGTTTTTCTCCGCCCATTCAGCAGCGATTTCATATGATCGCTTCACCGTATCTAAATTCTTTTTTAATAACATTTCTTTCTTCGCAAATTTTTTCTTAATGGCTTCGTCCAATGTCGCGGTACCACCAGAGGCAACAAATTTCTTTCCGAATCGCTCCTGTAAAGCTAAGTCCAAGCCATTCATGCTCACACATTTGGTAATACCGGCTACTGAACCAATCATGGTCATATTCGTCGCCAACTCAGTTCCAGCAACTTCCATGGCAATGTTTGTCCCAGGAATATTAAAGACTGACACATTCATTTCTTTGAGATGTCTTTTGTCTTCATCTGACAAAAGAGGCATATCAGTATTAATGATGACCAACCCACCCTCTTTAATCCCTGAATAAAATGGCATGGTGTAACTCTTCCCCATCGTAATGACTTGGGGATGGAACACCTCAATGACATCAGGAAAGACCAATTCTCCACGGTCATAAATTTTTCTCAGCCCTATTCTGCAGTAACTTTCTGCTGGGGCCATTCGTTTTTCTGCTCCAAAGAATGGATTGGATATCGCAAATTTGCCATCCTTGGAAGCCGCCATGGCCATGACATGTGCGGCAGTCACCGCACCCTGACCACCCAAACCTGACATTCTGATATTAATTCTTCGTAAAATCATGAGATCACTCCTCTCACAAATCTCGCTGCTTATACGGATACTGTTTTAGCAGCAAGTTGTCTTTTAGCTTCAGCTTTTCGTTCTTTTTCTTTCGCTGCCATTTCAGTCAACAATTCCTTAGCTGGCTCACTGACAAATTCTTTGTAAGCAAATCGTTCCGAAGGCTTTTCGGAATCACGCATTTCCTGCAATCCTTCCATGCTATTTTTCCCAATTTCCAAAATACATGGAGTATAGAGCTGCAAATAGGTAGGACCAATTTCTCGAGCCACATGAATCGCATTTTTAATAACTTTTTCTACAAGATTTGGCTTACTCACTGTACAATTCACAACATAGTGGCAGCCAGATTCTCGAGCAATTTCAGGCAACCGAACCTTTTCAAATGATTTCCCGACCGGTGCCATTTTTGCCACAAACCCTTTTTGCATTAGCCCACTTTCTTGCCCGCCAGTGTTGGCATACAGCTCATTGTCAAAACAAATGGTCGTAAACTTCTCTTGCCTGAACCAAGCTTGGAGAGTCATATCCAGCCCGATATCTACGGTGGCTCCATCACCTGCCAAGACCACCACATCCTTGGTTCGATCAGGGAAACGCACACTCAGAGCACGTTTTAAGCCTGATGCAATGGCGTTTTGATTTCCGAACAAGGAATGAATGTTGTGAACGGCCACATGCGGGAAAACCAAACTGGTACAGCCAGTTGACCCAACCATCACCGTATCTTCTGGGTTTGGAAGAGAAGCTAAAATATAGCGAAAAGCCATGGACTCCGGACAACCGGCGCAGAGCGAATGCTCTTCAATGAGTTCTTTGGCATTCCCAATATCTTTCCATCCTCGCGTTTCGTTGCCGTATGTGGCCCGCTTCACAAGATCTTGATATTCAACTGGCATAATATCAAATAGTTCTTCTGCTATTTTTATACGTTCTTTACTCATGAGCAATCTCCTTATATTGGTTAGGCAGAAGTTCTCAACGAAATGTCTGTCCGAATCAGCTTCCGCGTGCCGACAACGTTTCGGTTTTCATTCCCATTAAAGTTTTTATTTCGCTGGCAATAATTTCAGGCGGCATCGTCATCCCACCACAGACATGCGGGCCTGCATGCACTCGTTCGTTATTTGGAATAGTCGAACGGACCTCACGAGCCAACCATCCAGTTACGTTGAACTCTGGAACGATAATATGCTTGGCATGCTTTGTCGCTTCTTTAATTTCTTCGCCTGGCCATGGACGCAAGGTTTTTACCTTCACAAGTCCAACCGTTATCCCTTCATCTTCCAATATCGCAATGGCCTCTCTGCTTTGCGAAACAGCTGTTCCCGAAGCAACGACAAGAACATCGGCATCTGCATTTTCAGTGTCAATCAATCCATTCATCCAGCGAATGGTGTGCTTTCGTGACCGTTCTACAGCTGCCCACACCTCTTGCTGCCAACTCGCATGAGTCGCATAACTAATATAATTACTTTTCATAACGAACGGATCTCTCATCATGCGAACTGGAGGGCATTCCATGTCCATACACGGCACCGGTGATCGATAGGGATCATACGGCGGCAAACACATGTCTACTGGAGTTAAATCAACCATATCTTTCGTGTGTGTCACAAAAAAACCATCGCAGCATAGAGCCAGAGGTAAATGGACATCAGGCTCTTCCGATACCATATATCCCATGAGAATCCAGTCATAAAAGTCTTGGGCTGTCTCCGCATGCCACACCAACATTCCGGTTTGCATGAGATAAGAAATTTCTAAGGTGTCAGGTTGAATCGAAAGCGGTGAGTTAATACCTCGGCAAGTTACAATCATCTGAATGGGCAACCGCGCTCCAGCCCACATCGGGAAATTTTCCATGGCCCGCATCGTCCCGGGCCCTGCCGTCGTGGTAAAAACCCGAGCACCGCCAAAAGCCGCTCCCGCACATTGCGACATCACGGCAAATTCACTTTCACCTCTGAAATAATCGCCAATGTAGCCTTCGGCAAAGAGTTCTCCGCATAAGGCAGCCGCTTCACTTTGTGGGGTGATGGGATACGCGACCATCATGTCACAAGAAGCTCGACGAACCGCCTCTTTAATGACTTCACTTCCCGTAAAAAACGACGGCGTTCGTTCCGCCTCATACATCATGTTCCAGGGATCAGTGTAAACCTGGTCTTTTTTATTTTTTTGTCCTATGAACGAAGCTTGAGTGGCCATAACGACCTCCTTTTAAACGCTTCAGGTGAGAAGGAAATTACCTAGCAACATGTTCAATCTTGATATTGCTCCTCTTGAAATCAAGATCTTAGCATTATTGCTAGATTATAATACATATTTAAATCTTATTCAGGTGGCGGCACGGATCCCTTTAATTTTTTAACCCAATCAGCCAATCTCCCCATCTTTTCGGCTGTTGCATCCCGAAATGAAAGCATCGCATCTTCATGACCAGCTTGGGCACACATGGCTACAGTATAACAGCTTGTCCCCCCTCGAATGATTTTGAGGGAGAGATTCGCTTGATGACAATGTACTCCAACAAACATACATGCATCAATTTTATTATGCCAAATCGTGAGATTTGGATGATTAGGGTTAATTTCAATTTCAGGGTTGATTTTGGGGTATTTTGGACGATAATCCGGCATGGGAATGAGCATCGCCTGCTGGAGCTTAGGATCGACACATTCTTTAATCGTTTCATAAAGATGCCGAACAGCTTTGGCCTTTTTTGCAGCTTTTTCATTCCAGGCCCACAATACTAACGGACCCGGGAAAATAGTTGGGACTTTAGCTGAAAGAAATTCCCGAGCAGCCTGTTCCATAGCCTCTTCTTCTGACACTATTGCGCCATGAATATGGGCTTGCCCTGGGTCGGGCAACCGAATGCCCATCGACGAGGCTGAAGGAGGCAAAAAATGCTCAGGTCCGGGCATCACCTTATAAGATGTGGTCATCGTCCTACACGTCTCCATTCTTCAAGAATTTGCACTAATTAAGCCAACGGGTCAAATCCAAGCATTCTATAATAATGAGGTTTTGGGAAATTCTCAATGCTAAAAAAGACCCAGCCACGCAGAATCTTAGACTTTTTGAGAAGGATTTTATGAGTCTTTGGGCCTACACTATTAGGATATAGGCCAAGTATAGGAAGCCCCTGTAAATATTGTCAATTCGATGATGAGGCTGTGATTACCGAGCACGAATTTTCAATATTTGATATTCCCAGGTTGCTTCTCCCTGGACTTCTGGAACGACAGAAAACGGTATCGTCACCGAAAAGTCTCTGGATTGGGCTGCAGGCACCTCTAAAGGAAACATCACATCTTCTTGACCGACAATTTCGCAGTTTCCAATGACGCAGTCTTGGATCGTCGCCTGAAGCTGAATCGAAAGTATGGTATAGTCTTTTGCTAGGTTCTGGACACGACCAGCCACCACAAAGGAACGAGTATTTAAGCCTGGGCGAACCTGCATTTGTAAGAGTTGAGCCTGTTCCATAGACATCCGCTCAAATTCTAACTCTCGTTCCACCGAATCCTGCCAAATTATGACTCCAATCGCCCCCATCAATACCACTAATGTTACACCAAGAGTGCGACGAAATTTAGGGAATTTTACTGCCACCAGTATAACAATGAGTAATAAAACGAATATGGCAATACGAACCATCAAATCACACTCACTTGGTAAAAAATTGCCAAACTCCGATGTGGCACCCTCTCCATTCTCTCATATCGGCCTCAGGGATGAAATTCTTTCAATTTTCCAGCAAGATAGATCATGACAGATTGGATCCGGGAAATCGACGCGGCCTCAACCCTGGCCAGGAAAGCGGGGCAGGTCATTATGGATATTTATGAGAAAGATTTTTCAGTTTCCTATAAAGGGTTGAATGATCCCGTTACAGAAGCTGACCTATTGGCCAACAGCATTATAGTCAATGGACTGACCACCCATTTTCCTGAAGATGAAATTATAGCTGAAGAAAGTCCCTTACCAACCGGTTCTGAGCAAACAAAAAGGGTGTGGTACGTTGATCCGTTGGATGGAACCAAAGAATTTATTTCTCGCAATGGGGATTTTTCCGTCATGATTGGCTTAACAATCAATGGCAGACCTCAATTGGGGATCGTGTATTGGCCAACAAAAAAACAGTTATTTATTGGAATTACTGACCAAGAAGCTTGGATGGAATATCGAGGCGTACGCCATGCTTTAACAGCAACCCAGGCCAAATGCCCCCCTGCATTGTCTGTTGTGGCCTCCCGTTCACACCGGTCACCCCATATTTCTGTCATCAAACACGCTCTGCAAATCGAAGAAGAACATCAAATGGGCAGCATCGGGTTGAAGATTGGATTCATTGGAAAAGGAGGGGCTGATCTCTACATGGAGCCTGGACCTTATACCAAAGCCTGGGATGCTTGTGCTCCTGAAGCCATTTTGCGGGGGGCTGGTGGTTGTTTTACAGATATTCATGGTAACCCTATTCAATATGGCACTAACGAAATTCGCAATCTACATGGCGTCTTAGCTACAACAAGAGATTGTCATCAGCGTGTTCTTCAATCCTTGACGGGTCTATGCTCCACATGTGAAGGTTGACACCTTTTTTTAGCCATTTTTAGAATCAAATCGCCTTTTTTGAATAGCTTCAACTTTTACTCAAGAGTCAATACCCATGCGTCAGGATGTAGTCATTATAGGGGGCGGACTCGCTGGCTCTGAAGCGGCATGGCAGGCTGCCAATCAAGGAGCTAAAGTCACCCTCTATGAAATGCGCCCAAAAACAGAAACTGCGGCCCATAAGACCGAGCAACTCGCTGAGATTGTCTGCTCCAATTCATTAGGCTCCAACGACCCTATGAGCGCACCTGGCATTCTCAAACAGGAAATGCGGAAACTGGGGTCGTTAATTATTAAAGTCGCTGATGACGTCGCCGTTCCAGCAGGAGCCGCCTTGGCTGTTGATCGGGACCTATTTGCGCAAAACATCACCCAAGCCCTCAGTGCACATCCCAATGTGCGTATTCTTCGTGAGGAGATTCATGATGTTCCCCAAGATGCCGTGTGCATCATTGCAACAGGCCCATTAACCTCACCTAAGTTATCTGAGGCTATTACCCAGCTCACGCGATCCAAAAATTTGTATTTTTTTGATGCCATATCCCCAATTGTTGATACCGACTCTCTGGACATGGACCGAATCTTTCGGGCCTCTCGCTATGACAAAGGTACCGCCGATTACCTCAACTGCCCCATGGATGAAGAAACCTACAACCAATTCTACGACGCTCTGATCAAAGCAGACCGGGTTCAAGCTAAATCATTTGAAAATATTCCGTATTTTGAAGGATGTTTACCTATTGAAGTAATGGCCGACCGCGGACGGCAGACATTGGCCTTCGGGCCTTTAAAACCAGTTGGCCTCATTGACCCAAAAACCGGGGCACGCCCATTTGCCGTGTTACAATTACGTGCAGAAAATCATCATGGCTCCTGTTATAACCTCGTGGGTTTCCAAACTAAACTCACCTACCCTGAGCAAAAAAGAATTTTTCGCATGATTCCTGGGTTAGAACATGCTGAATTTCTTCGCTGCGGAAGCATTCATCGCAATACGTTCATTAATGTCCCCATACTCTTGAAAAACACATTACAACTAAAAAAACAATCCAGTATCTTTTTCGCTGGACAATTAGTTGGTGTCGAAGGCTATGTAGAAGCGGCTGCTAGCGGCGGACTCGCTGGGTTGAATGCTGCCCGCTTGCTATCAAAGCAAGATCTTGTGACACCACCAGCAACAACAGCCCATGGTGCATTACTCCAATACATCACGACCTGCGAACCAAAATATTTCCAACCCATCAACACCAATTTCGGGTTGTTTCCGCCTCTTGAAACGCCCATACGAGACAAACAGAAAAAACGAGAAGCCATTCAAGTGCGAGCGCTTTCCGAGTTTAGAGCATGGACGACACAAACCGGACTTTCACAATGAATGACGCCATTCAAAGTTTCGTCCTCTACCTGCAATTGGAACGCGGAGCTTCAGAAGAAACCCATCGCAACTATCAATCTGATCTTCAGCAGTTTTTGGTACATATTCAAGAACAGTTTTTTCAAACAGATGGCAACCCACAACCTAATTCCATACAAACACTGCATATTCGATCTTATTTGAAACACTTGAGTGACCAAGGGCTGAAAAAAACTTCTCTTGCTCGAAAATTAGCCTGTCTCAAGAGTTTCTTTCGATATATGCTAGACGACGGGCGCATCACTCACAACCCAGCCGCAGCCGTTCGCTCACCTCGACTCGGAACACACCTCCCAACCGTTCTGACCAAAGATGAAGCCAGCACGTTATTAGATTCACCGTCAGCTCAGACATGGATCCAAGCCCGGAATCAAGCTATCTTGGAAACACTCTATTCAAGTGGGGCCAGAGTGTCGGAATTAGTCGGATTGAATTGGGACGATCTGGACTTAGAGGCTCAATTCATTCGATTGCGTGGAAAAGGAAAGAAAGAACGCAGGGTTCCTATCGGGACGATAGCCGTAGAATCTATAGGTCACTATCAACACCAGCAACTTCCAATGAACAAACAAACTGGGCAAAAAATCAACAAGACACTTCCACCTCGCTCGGGCTCACAACCGCTCTTTTTAAACATGCGAGGAGGCCGATTAACGACCAGAAGTGTCGAACGCATGATCAAACAACAAGCCGGAGACCGATTCCAAAAGACGATTACACCACACACATTGCGTCATTCCTTTGCAACCCACTTGCTTGATGAGGGAGCCGATTTGAGAGCGATTCAAGAATTACTCGGCCATACGTCCTTAGCCACAACTCAAAAATATACCCACGTCGCCACAGATCAACTCATGGCAGTCTATGATCGAGCCCATCCGCGCTCAGGCTCTTCCGTCGCCACACCAAAGCAAGGAGACAAACGTCAATCATGATCATTCGTTCCACAACTATTCTTTGCGTACGGAAAGGACCAATTGTGGCCATGGGCTCCGATGGTCAAGTCACAGTCGGCACAACTGTCATGAAAAGCAATGCACGAAAACTTCGCACCATGCATCAAAACCAAGTCCTGGCAGGATTTGCGGGAGCGACGGCCGATGCGTTCACCCTGTTTGAAAAATTTGAGGCAAAGTTAGAGGAATATCGAGGGAAACTCACCCGCGCGGCCGTCGAACTCGCCAAAGACTGGAGAACCGATCGTGTCCTTCGACGACTCGAAGCCTTACTTGCTGTCGCAAACCATGAACATTCCTTTATTATTTCTGGCACAGGCGATGTCATTGAGCCTGAAGATGGCATCTTAGCGATTGGATCGGGAGGTTCCTACGCCTTAGCTGCGGCACGAGCCCTTCTCGCTCAAACAGACCTTGCGCCAAAACAGATCGTCGAGCAAAGCATGCAGATCGCTGGAAGCATCGATATTTACACTAACCATAACATCGTGATTGAGGAGTTACCGAAATAGCATATGGAACAGCAACCGCCTCCTTCGAATTCAAAACTTGATTCCATGACACCACGCCAAATTGTGGAAGAGTTGGACCGCTATGTCATCGGCCAAAAAGATGCAAAACGCATGGTCGCGATTGCGTTACGCAGTCGATGGCGACGCCAACAGCTCAGCCCGGAACTGCGTGAAGAAATTGTGCCGAAAAATATCATTATGATCGGCCCGACGGGCGTGGGAAAAACAGAAGTCTCTCGTCGCGTCTCTAAATTGGCAGATGCCCCGTTTATTAAAGTAGAAGCTTCCAAGTTTACGGAAGTCGGCTACGTTGGTCGGGATGTCGAGTCGGTTATTCGAGATCTAACGGATATTTCCATTAATCAGGTGAAAACGGTCTATTTAGAAACCGTCCAACATAAAGCCGAAGAAATGGCCGAAGAACGGGTATTGGATATCCTACTCCCGCCATCACCATCGCCATCAACAGATGAACCGGACAAAGAAGACGAAGGTTCAGACACTCCATCATCCAAAAAACCTGATCCTCAAGAATCCACACGCGCGAAACTTCGAAAGCAATTACGCGAAGGTAAACTTGATGATCGGATGGTCGAAATTGAGATTAAAGAACGAGGAGGACTTCCGGTTGGGATTATTTCCAATATTGGCGGCATGGAAGATATGGAAAATAATCTCCGAGAAATGCTCGGCGGGATGATGCCGGGAAAGAAGAAAGACCGGCGCATGAAGATTTCAGAGGCTCTCAAATTCTTGGCGCATGAAGAAGCACAAAAACTCATCGACATGGACGAAGTTACCAAAGAAGCCATTTCCCGCACCGAGCAATCCGGCATCGTGTTTTTGGATGAAATCGACAAAATTGCCGGCAAAGAAAAACACCAAGGTCCTGACATTTCTCGAGAAGGGGTTCAACGTGACCTGTTACCGATTGTTGAAGGTTCCACGGTCAATACAAAACATGGGCTTGTTAAAACCGATCATATTTTGTTTATTGCGGCCGGAGCATTCCACGTGTCAAAGCCTTCAGACTTGATACCAGAATTACAAGGTCGGTTTCCCATTCGCGTGGAACTCGAGCCTCTGACAAAAGATGACCTTATTCGCATCCTCACGGAACCCAAGAATGCACTGATCAAGCAGTATTATGCACTTCTGGAAACAGAAGGCATCAACCTAGATTTCACGCCAGATGGCATTGAAGAAATTGCTGCGACAGCTGTCGAGGTCAATGACCGTACCGAAAACATCGGAGCCCGACGACTCTTCACCATTGTCGAACGCCTATTGGAAGACGTCTCCTTTCAAGCCCAAGATCTTCCTGAGAAACATGTCACCGTTAATGCTCAGTACGTCAAAGATCATTTGCAAAACATTGTGAAAGATCAAGATCTCAGCCGATTCATTTTATAACGACCACTTATCTAGTTCGAACCATGGACAAACTCATCAAAAAAGCCGATATCCTCATCGAGTCTCTCCCCTATATTCGAAATTTTGCAGGGAAGACCATTGTCATTAAATTTGGGGGCAGTGCGATGGTGGCGGAAGAACTCAAAGAAGGGTTTGCTGAAGATGTGGTCTTACTGAAATATGTTGGACTCAATCCTATCATCGTCCATGGAGGCGGACCACAAATCAATAAAATGCTCGAATCCCTCGGCATTGAAGCCAAGTTCATCCATGGCGTTCGAGTGACGGATAAACCCACCATGGAAATCGTGGAAATGGTGTTAGGCGGACGGATCAACAAAGAAATTGTGGCGCTCTTGAATCAGCACGGCGGCAAAGCCGTGGGACTCACCGGAAAAGACGGTGGCCTATTCACCACCAAATCGTTCAACCCCAAAAGTCTCTTCCATCGTTATAGTGGCTCGACTGAAGCACTCCAATCAGAAAACTACGGCCTGGTGGGTGAAGTGAGCCACGTCAATAGTGAATTATTGCTCACCCTGCAAAATGCCAATTTCATTCCAGTGATTGCCCCTATTGGAGTAGATGCCAAAGGGCACACCCATAATATTAACGCCGATCTGGTAGCTGGAAGTTTAGCCGCAGCACTGAAAGCTGAGAAACTCCTCATGTTAAGTGATGTCAAAGGCATCCGGAATGAGAAAGGCAGCCATGTTTCCACATTGTCGAGGAAGGACATGGAACAAATGGTGAAGAAAAAAGTCATTAATGAAGGTATGCTTCCAAAAGTCCATGCCTGCCTATCGGCTCTACAGGGTGGGGTAGAAAAAGCTCATATCATTGATGGGCGCATACCTCATGCCATCCTACTCGAAATTTTCACTGACAAAGGCATTGGGACAGAAATTGTGGCGTAAGGACCTATTAAAAGATAACCTGAACGACTCGCATCCTATCTTCGAGCCACCTTTGAATGCGCCTCAATCGAGAAAATCTCATCATAGCTGTGCCATGCCTCTACTGTTTTCGCAATCGTTCCATCCAAATTTTTCCAAAATCTAGGCGAAATTTTGTCCGAGTTGTTTTTTAACAGGCTTTAAGCATCATGAGACTCTCAAAAGATTCTGCTTCTCATTCATCATCAATTCCTCAACCTGACCGACAATCAGCTCTTCTCCTCGTCGATCCGCAAAACGACTTTTTCCCAGGTGGAGCAATGGGAATGACGGAAGACATAAATCTGATACCGGCCATTGACACGTATATCAAACATTTCAGTCGAAACGGCTGGCCGATTCTCGCCACCCGTGATTGGCATCCACCCAATCATTGTTCGTTTGCTGAACAAGGCGGGGTACACCCAACCCATTGCGTCCAAGGATCACGTGGTGCGCAATTTCACACAGATTTGGTCATGCCACCCGGCATGATGGTTATTTCCAAAGGCACGGACGCTAAAAAAGATGCGGGATCAGGATTTGAAGGAAGCAGCCTAGCTGATCGACTGGAAGATTTAGATGTGAAGACGGTCTTTATCTTAGGACCAGCCACTCAAGATTGTCTCAAACAGACAATAATGGATGCCTGCAAACTCGGCCTCCAAGTCATCATTCTGAAAGATGCCATAGGAACTGAAACCTCAGCAGATACGTTCAAAGAAATCTTCCAAACAGAAGCCATGCAAGCTACTGCATCAGATTTAGGAATTAAGCCCACCTAGCTAAAACAACCATCAAGTCGTTGTCTTCTTCGAGCACAATCATCTCTTACATATTCAACAGTGACTCGATCATATAAGGTATACCCTAATTGAGAAGGTATCATTCAGGATAAAAGTTCATAGAAACAATAGGGTTATACTACAGTTTTGGTGGGACCCTATTTGAGAAAGCCTAATTCATCCATTTGTGGCTTCGGGGCTGTAAGTGTTGAAGGCAAACGAACATTCAGAACATCGCTGATTTCTTGGCTGAATGCTGCAAGCATTCGACTCATCGCCTCAACAAGATCCTCATAGTCCGAACCCCGTAAAACTTCTGAGAATTGGCTAGTCTTTTTCTGAATGACTGATTTTCCCTTATGGGCTGTCAACTTCCACCGAACTCTAAGCATCGCGTTTTGGTTTTTTGTTCCGTCTAATCGAATAATGTCTAGTGAGAGTTGGTAATCAGGAAGATTCCCTCGATTCCATGGATAGGAGACGACCCCCTCGGTTTTAAGAATTCCCGAAAGATTCTCTTCCAGAACGTGGCTCACATTCTCCTTGAGGGGGGCTGCCCATTTATGAAACTCGGCTAGGGCGATTTCATGGGAACTCACTCTAGTGACAATTTGTGGCCGATCCAAGTATTTAGGAATGCTTATCGGCCCCAAACCCAAAGATATCCCAGAGTCTTTTGTTTCAAGTGCAACACGACTCAGAGAAGAATCCATGGCACGTAACAGATAAAAATGAGTGGGCTGAGTGTTACCGCATCCCCCGACATTCAACAGACAGATGATGGCTAGGCAACAACCAAAGATACCTCTCATTCTTGAATCCCCCTCATTCACTTTTACCATGTACTAACGACTCAGGATGTTGCTCCAAATAGTCTGCAAGAACACGAATGGAGCGTGCTGCCGCCGCAAGCTCTTCTAAAGTATTCGCCAGGTTAACCGCTGTTGGCGAATTGGGATCAGCTACCTCCAATGCCGCTCTAGCAGCCACCAAGGTCTTTTCCGTACTTCTCGCCAACGTCTCTACGTTTTGATTCACATCATAGGTCAGTTTTTGTAAGTCTTCCAATGTCGCACTAAATGTTTGCACAGCTAAGGTCAGATCAGGCGAGTTTGCAAGACGTTTCGTTCCCTTGAGCGTTCCCAATAATTCTTGAGCAATTTTATCCAACGGCAGTTTTCGCAATTCCTCCAAGACATTGGTGGCGGTTCGCCTAAACTCATCTAATGTTGAAGGCACCGTGGGAATTTCGGGATACTTACTGTCCATTTTCAGTGCCATCTTAGGAAGATCAGGATAAAAATCAAGATCAACAAACAGCTGACCGGTTAAGAGGCTCCCTGTTTGCAATTGCGCACGTAACCCGTGATCTTCCACTAACATCCGTCCCACCGAATAGGGTTCTTCTGCATTGATCTGATCAATTGCATCAAGAACATCGGGGGTAAGAATACGGTCAGGGTTAATTTCAATCGCAACCGGTACTTCAAAATTCAGCGTCTTCGGATCCAATTTCATCGCAATATCAATGACGGTCCCCACCTTGATCCCTTTCAATTCCACTGATGCACCGATGGTCAATCCACGAACGGATCCATCAAAATGCAACAAAAATGGGACTTTTCGAACATATTTGGCCTCTCCAATACTCGAAAAACTGTCAAACAATTCAAACACCGTCCCCTGCTGGCTCGGCTTGCCTGTTCCACCAGCCATAATAGGCGTATCAAATGCAACACCTCCTGCAATAACCGAAACCAGGGACTCCACTCTCACATCAATTCCTTCCGCTCCTACTGAAGCCTCAATGCCACTCCTTTGCCAAAATCGACTTGTGTCCTGAACAAGCCCATCATGTGGAGCCTGGATAAAGAAATCAATGAAGACACTTTGGTTATCGGGTGCCAATTCATGGCCCAAGATACGCCCGACTTTAATACCACGCAAAAACACGGGAGCACCGGGATAGCAAGATCCGAGTTTTTCAGCCCTCAGTCGATATTGACTGCCGTCCTCAAAAGCGGTAACCCCAGGAGGATCATCGAGCCCCATGAAAACTCCTGTTGATTCACCTGGCCTGGGGTCAGCATCAATGTAGGCACCCGAGACTAAGGTTTCCAATCCAGAGATTCCTCCAAACCCCACACGTGGTCGAACGATCCAGAATTTCGTATTATCTGTCAAATGAGATTCTGTCTTCTTGTGCATCGTGGCTGTCGCAATGACTTGCGAGAGATCTTCGCTGATTTCAACCGTTTCAACCATTCCTATATCAACAGACTTATATTTAATTTTGGTTTTACCAGCTTCCAAACCTTCGCCGTTATTAAACGTAATGGTAATCGTGGGGCCCATTTCTGAAATGGTTGTATAAGCCAACCAGCCTCCAATCAACGCGGCGATCAGCGGTATGATCCATATGAGAGAAAACCCACCACGGGAGGCCACTTCCACTTCGGGGAGTTCCTCAAGAAGTGATTGATCTGTACGCTCGTCAGTCATGCCGTGGTTCAATCGCATCCCACATTAATCGAGGATCAAAGCTCATTGCCGCAAACATCGTCAACACCACAACGGCGGCAAAAGAAGTCGCACCCGCACCTGGTTCGATCGTCGCGATAGCTTCCAGTCTTACGAGGGCCACCAAAATTGTAATCATGAAAATATCGATCATCGACCACCGTCCGACTGCCTCGGTAATCCGGTATAGCATGGTTCGTTGCTTGGGATGCCACTGCCACTTGCACTGAACAGACGCTGCGAGATAAGTGAGGCCGAAAAGTTTAATCAAGGGAACGATGATACTCGCAAAGAATACGAGGACAGCCAACGGCCACCAGCCACTCGCTATTAAAGATTCCACACCACTGAGAATCGTATCAGGCTCACCTTTTCCGAACGAGATGACTGTCATAATAGGATACACATTCGCAGGAATATACAAGATATACGCCGCAATAATCATGGCCCACGCTCGAGTAAGACTGTTCGGTTTCCGATGAGCGAGCTTAGCACCACATCGTGGACAGATAGCATCGCCCTTAATGGATAGACTCCTATTACGACTCACCAACCGACATGTTGTGCAACTAATAAGTGATGCTTGAGCTGCCGTCATCGGTGTCATTCTTTAGCCACATCGAATCGTTCCCAGACATCATGCGGGTCCAAGGCCGCACCAGCCGCAGCCATTGAAATGAGCAATGCGGCAAAGGAATAGAGCGCTGCGCCCGGCAGAATAGTCGCAAAGTCATTCAGCTTGACCATAGCCACAATCACTCCCAACATGTACACATCAACCATAGCCCATGGATGCAAAACCTCGACGAATCGAAAGATGCGTCGTGCCTGCCAAGGCTGGTGATGCAATTTTAAGGGCAGAAGGACATAGATCATCCCAATGACTTTGAGCAGGGGGATAACCACACTCACAAACAACACTAAGGTCGCCACAGCCCACATATCTTGAACAAACAATTCCTTCACACCCGTAAACAGCACACTTTCTTGCACACGCCCTTCATACTTGAATGTCATGAAAGGAAACACATTCGCCATCAAGAAAAAAACCAAGGCGGTCATCGAGAATACGAGCGTGTAATCGAGGCTGTTTCGCTTCTTTCGATAGAGTACCGCACCACAGCGAGAACACGTAGCCCGCTCGCCGTCATGCAAGAGACGCTGGCGATGCAAAAGATCACAATCCTGACAAGCGATGATAAAATGTCCCGCTGTGTTTCCCATTTTCATGATATTTTAATAATTCCTTTGCTTGAGGCAAGCAAAACGTTTCACGATTCAAGAATTCTTAGTCTCTTACCTAAAACAACCTCACGAACTCTGCTCTGCTCTTCCCTCCGGCTTGTTACAGTTTGTTACAAAGTTTTACGATTATGAGAAGATCTCCGATTCGGTGAATGGTAGCGTGTGTGATGAAAGATCACAATGATTTATTCATCATCACACATAGGAGGTGTATTATGAAAAAACGAGTTCTTATTCTTAGCACCGCGGGATTGGTCATACTTGGTGCGGCATTCGCCGTCGGTGCCTCGAAAAGTCATTCTGGATGGTGTGGCTCTCATGAGAGTGGCTTCATGTCGACTCATTGGAGAAAACATAACGATGGCTAGCGCAAGATTGATCGCATCGCAGAGAAATTGGATTTACATGAGATCCAAAAAGCCAACCTTCGAGGGGTACAGGAGTCTTTGCAGAAGACCCGGCAAGCCATGCTCCAGGCCAGGGTTCAAACTTTTGACGAGGTCCTCGACGCGGTCTCCAGTGAAACGCTTGACCAGAGCCGCGTTCAGGGCATTGTGAAGCGGCATCAATCGATCGTGGAGGACTTCACCCCCAAAAGTGACCGCCAAAATTGCAGACTTTCACGCCGTCTTCGCTCCGGAACAAAAGTCCAGAGCGGCCGAATTCATACAGAAATGGAAAGATCGCTTTGAGGATCGGAGAGATTCCCTCACCTAATCCTGAAGAAGGACGGGGAAGGCTTGAGTCTTCCCCGTCCTTTTTGTAACCCTAAGCCATCATGCCCATCACTGATCATTCTAGATCTGATGCTTTCAGAGAAAGATGGCTTTGCCCTATTTTATTGACTACAGGAACCACGGTGGGAGAATTAATTCCACTCTATACCGGCGAGGGGCTATGTGGGAACCTATGGCCATTACTATCATGTTTAGATTACTCTTTGCCACCGTACTGAAACTCGGAGTCGTTCCAGTTCTGTACACATTGTTTTTCAGGTCAACTTTAAGAACTTCCAGTATAGACCAAACTCATTGGTATTCAGTCCGACTGTGAACAATCCAACAACACCACAGAAACTACTTCCCCCCACTGCATAGCTCGTCAGGTTAAATTTTCAGGAGAGCAGATCGGGTGTTATTGCTAAAGAACCTCGCTTATACCATCATTGTTCCTAGTACGTTTACCATTTATTTACCCTGGCTCATGACCTCTGAAGATTTCGCCAGTACGGGAATCTTGTGGTTCATCTCGTTGATCCTATTCCTGTTCGGAGGCGCAGCCTATTTATGGTCTGTCTGGAGTTTTGCATCCATTGGTCAAGGCACTCCTGCCCCTTTTGATGCGCCAACACACCTCGTCGTGCACGGACTCTACTATTACACCCGAAATCCAATGTATGGAAGCATCCTTGCTCTCATTTTGGGATGGATGGTTCTCTTTCCGTCCGTTCCCCTTCTCTTCTATGGTTTTTCAATAGGAGTATCCTTTCATTTGTTTGTCTTACTGTATGAAGAACCGCATCTCCAGAAAATCTTTGGAACCGCTTATGACGAATATTGCGCACGTGTTAGTCGCTGGATTCCGATTAGCAGTAGGGAAAGGTAATGATTTCATGTTCAAACTTATTAATTATCCCGCTAAAACAGAAGCGAGAGGATTTTACAGCAATCTCCTATTAGCTTTTCCTCACATAATTTTCTGTGCGATTTTCATTCTCTTTTTATCAGGTTGTGTTTTCAAGGAACTGAAAAAAGAGGTGGCCATCCTTGACCAAACGTCAATTTTACAAGGAACCATTTCGAGTCCCTCATCCCATAAGAAACCGTTAGTCGTTTTGCTATACCAAATCCTGAAGAATGAAAAGAAACTTGTCGCGTACTCTATCCACCATAGACCAGGAACCTTCACGTTTATCCGTTTACCTGGACAATACCTGATTGCCTCATTCGAAGATGAGAATGAAGACTTCATTTATCAATCAACGGAGTATGCTAATTATATCGACAACCCTAGAGTTCTTACGCTCAAACCAGGAAAAGATATTGTTAGTCTGGACCTGAGACTGAAACATCCTGACGATGTCACGATTTCCGAATGGCCTAATCTGACCTCTCCAGCCACTAGGGCTACGCTCGATTTACCAAAAATTAGTGCAGGAGAAATTGTCACCCTTGAGGATCAAAGATTCTCACCTAAGAACGCCCAGCACGGACTGTGGCGGCCCATTCTATTTTTACAAAACGTAGGTGGAGGGGTCTTCTTCCTAGAACCCTTCGATCCAGCAAAAATACCCATTGTATTCGTTCATGGCGTTGGAGGAAATCCGCAGCAATGGACCTCACTGATTCATCATCTTGATCGAATCCGCTATCAACCCTGGATTTTCTATTATCCTTCGGGACTTCGGCTTCATATGAATGCGGACTTTCTCATTCAATCACTCAGTGAGATTTTGGTGAAGAATAAGTTTAAAAAACTCGTGGTGATTGCCCATAGTATGGGAGGACTCGTCTCTCGATCTCTGATAAACACTATCGTAGAAAAGGATGTAGAGCTAAAGTTTCGGGTACTCTTTGTCACACTCTCAACCCCATGGGGAGGGCACCAAGCTGCTCAAATTGGCGTAGATCATGCTCCCGCTGTGATCCCTTCTTGGATTGATATGATTCCGAATAGTCCATTTCAACAGACACTCTTTCAAACACGATTATCAGATCATATTGAGTACTACCTTTTCTTTAGCTTTAAAGGAGGACACAATCCGTTCACGAATGGGAACGACGATGGAACCGTTTCATTATTAAGTCAATTAAAAACAGAAGCCCAGGACGCAGCCATCAAGACCATTGGGTTCAATGAAGACCATACGAGTATTTTGCGCGCACCACATGCAATAGAAAAAATCGAAGCTCTCTTAACAACCTTTGCCGATCGTGATTGATCTCTCAGGAAAGTTTTATCTCCAATAAACATGAGACACCCTCTTCGCGAGTCTTCAGCCTTGTCATTGTCGTAGGCTATCCTGGCAAAAGGAAAACAATATCTTTAGATCATGACAGAATCCTAGATAACGTCCAATCCCTCATGACACTACCTATTGTCAGAACTTTGCTATTGTGTCTGTGTTGTGGAATTTTCACCAGTTACGTGAATGCTCGTGACTTGTTATCGGAACCTTCTCAATTGAAGTATTCTCAGCTAGCATCATCACAGTACTTTTCTCCAATAGAGATTAGAGTCACAAGCAAACAAGAGGTTCTCACGAGATTTGGAAAACCTCCCGACTGTCAAGGTCATATGATAGATGAAATAGGCTGGGAATCTTTGAGTTATTCCACCACTCATGCAACGATTAAACACTATCAATACATTCCTCTTTTCGGCCCTCTTGCATTTTGGTTACCCTTAGAAAATCAAACTCCATCAACCGCCATCCGTTTTCCCCTGAACATAGAGTCTCTGGATTGACCGTCTCCACCCTCAGTGCCTATGGGGACACCCGGTCTTCTGAATTGTTCAACAAGCCAGATCCCTCCACTTCTTTTTATGGTATGAGAAATCCAGATGTGTGTCATACACCCACCGCTTCAACTCCTCAAGACCCCTAATTTCTGGGAGTGCTTTCTTCCTATTCTTTTCCTTGTTTGTTTCCTTCTAGATTGAGTAGGACACAAGTTGTCGGCCCTTCATATAAAAAAGTTTCTCTCATGCTGAATTGAACCCTCAAGTGGTCTCTCTGCTGATCCGATGAATGTCTGTATGAGACCAAAGGGAAGTGCAGAAAAATTAGAAGCCCGACGGCGACTGGCTGCTGCCATGTTGACCAAAGGCCGAGGAATTCGAGAGGTTGCCAGAAAAATTGGTGCTGCTCCATCTTCCGTAAAGCGATGGAAAGATGCTCTTGAAGAAGGTGGGAAAAGTGCGTTGAAGTCGAAACCCCATACGGGACGTCCTTCACGCCTCTCGGCAAAACAACGCCAAGATCTTCTCCACATTCTCAAGAAAGGACCAAGAGCGGCAAACTTACGTGCGGATCAATGGACGTGCCGTCGTGTTGGCACAGTCATTCGTCGATCCTTTGGGGTGAAGTATCACCCTGATCACGTGAGCCGGATCTTACGCGCCCTCGGTTGGAAGTACAAAGGGAAAAGCAGCCTGCCCTCGAAGAGAATAACGGAACAACGCCACGCACAGTGGTCGGGTTTTTCTCGACGCCACCGCTAGCGTTTTCTTCTTGCGATTTTCTTGAGATCCCAGCTGAGCGCTGTGCTCAAGGCTTCGTGGCAGCACTGCTCCCCGTCTTCCTACCAACTGACGTCTCTCACCGTATTTTCGTCAAACCCCGAACTAAACCGCTAGCGGTGCCCCTAAATTAATTCAAGGAAATAGTGGAAGATGTACTTCGACGAATGGTTGGAACGGTGACAATATCTAAAAATGAGCCTAAACAGTTGATTGCCTGAGCAAAGGCTTCAGGCTCGGTTGGTTTGGTCAAATAGAAATTACATCCGATCGAATGGCAGGCTTCAACTTCTTGAGGATTGTCGGTCGTGGATAACATGAGTATCGGGATTCGTTTTAACACCTCATGTTCTTTCAGCCTTCGTAAGACTTCAATCCCATTGATCCTGGGGAGATTAATATCAAGAATCAACAGATATCGATGCACCAGTTTTCCCTGCACCATGTTGTCAGAACCGAGAAAATACTCTAGGGCTTCTTGACCATCTCGCAATCGATGACAGGGTTTTTCCATTCCAGCCCTTCGAAGATTTTTCTCAATAAGCGCCGCATGTCCGTCATCATCCTCTACGATCAAAACCGTCGTGTCAGGATTCATGTTGCTCTCCCTCTTCAACGTCAATCACTCGCGGAAAGTACACATGGAACGTGGTACCCTTCCCTGGTAAAGATTCAACTTCAATCTTGCCCTGATGCCGATCAATAATCCGCTGTACAATGGCTAATCCCAACCCTTCACCTTTACCATGTCGAGGGCTCAAACGATGAAACACCTGAAAGATTCGTGCATGTTGTTCCTCAGGAATACCCACACCATTATCGGTAATGGCATAGGCTGACCATCCATCAACCATTTTTCCTGAAATCGTTATTTCTCCAGGTCGTGAAGGCTCAAGATACTTCTGCCCGTTATCGATTAGATTTGCGAACACCTGCGTCACTAAGACCTCATCACCCATACAATCTGGAAGATCGCCTATATGCAAGACGACACCCTTCTGCTTTAGTTGAAATTCCAGGGAAGACACAATGCCCATCATCAACCTATTCACGTCCAAGCGTTCCCATTGAATATCTATTTGGCCAAGCCGAATAAATCGCAATATCCCGGACGTCACCGTATTCACACTATCGGCTCCAGCTCGAATAAACCTCACGGCCTCTGGAATATCTTGCATAACCAAAGGATTCACGTGCTCTCGAATCGAATCGGACATCGCTTCTTCTTCAAACAAGGTTTTTAGACGATCACAAGCCATGGTGAGTTCTTGACAAAATCCTTGGATCGTCACAATTGGGGCACGCAGATCATGAGAAATCACATGCATTAACGTTTCCATATCTTCTGGCAAAACTCCTTGCGTCTCACCTGTCTGAGGAGTGAATGGTTTATCTGGTTGACTCGGTGTATTCATGAAATTCTCACTCCTTTCCCACACCTAAATCTGATAGTTTCTCCCCACTTCACATTCAGAGAGAAAAGACTCAAAGAAGCGCAGGAGCCCGAATCTTCGCACGACAACTCTCTCAGTAACGTTCACCAAATATCAGGCAAAAAGGGAAGATGTAGATCCCGCAGACCTTTTTACCTAGAGCTTTAGCAACTGAGATGTTGAAACATCACAATTTCTTGCAAGAAGTTTGATACTCCGAGGTGTGCCAATCCTTAGAAGAGAATGACCACTTCTCGGCAAAGAAGATAAAAACGGAATGAAAGAACGAGGGGATGAAAGAGTAAGGATAGAAGGAAGAGGAATAAAAATAGTTGAATGGTATGAACATTCTGGTAAAACTCGCCCTCCCGTGAGGATATTTATAGTATATACCATCGCATAAAAATTTTGGCCCTAGATCAATAAATATAAATTCAAACCGTTTATCGAGCATCCGACATGAAAGATTTATTTTATCAACAGCCCACCGTACTGCACAAAAAATGGCACAAAGACCAAAGACAAAATGGCCGAAAGTTTAATCAAGATATTGAGTGAGGGGCCTGACGTATCTTTGAGGGGATCGCCAACCGTATCACCAACGACTGCGGCTTTATGGGTTTCCGTCCCCTTTCCCCCAAGATTTCCCTTTTCAATATACTTTTTTGCATTATCCCAGGCGCCTCCACTATTAGATGAAGAGATAGCGATCACACCACCAGCAACAAGAGACCCGGCCAGCACACCAGCAACCGCTTGAATGCCAAAGAGGAACCCCGTGACCAAAGGCGTTCCCATAATCAGGATGCCTGGTGCAATCATTTCCTTGAGCGCCGCTTGAGTAGATATGGCCACACATTGTTCATGGTCGGCTTCGGCTTTTCCTTCCATCAGTCCGGGAATCGTACGGAACTGGCGGCGGACTTCTTCAATCATCTCATAGGCGGCAGATCCCACAGATTTCATGGTCATGGCGGAAAAATATGACGGCAAAACTGCACCAATGAAGAGACTCGTAAAGACCAAAGGATCAAGTAAATTTATGCTGCCTAAAAGATCATACTCTGGTCCGTTTTGTTCCTTGAGCAATAAATCCGCACGGGTCAGGAAGGCCGCAAAGAGCGCTAAGGAAGTCAGAATCGCCGCACCGATCGCAAACCCTTTACCGATAGCGGCGGTCGTGTTTCCAGCCGCATCTAAGACATCCGTCCGTTCGCGAACATGCTCTGGCATCGCTGCCATTTCTGCAATGCCCCCTGCGTTATCAGAAACTGGCCCATAGGCATCAATCGTCAGCGCAATCACTAATGTTCCCAACATACCCAGAGATGCGATGGCCACACCATACATCCCTGCCAATATCCATGGAATGTAGATAGCAAGGCCTATAGCCAGATACGGGCCTACGGCACTCTGATACCCAAGAGCCAATCCAAAGATGATATTCGTCGCTGAACCGGTTTCACACGATTTGGCCACTTCCCGGACAGGTGCGTAATCATGGGAGGTGTAATATTCCGTCATCAACCCCACGACCAGTCCTGCTATCAACCCGGTCAAAAAGCAAAAATACACACCGAGATCCGTATAGGCCACACCACCAATTTCAAACGTATCAGGAAGCATGACTTTCGTCACAAAGAACATCACCACTGCCATGATGGCACTCGAGATAATCAGCATCCTTTTCAATGCTGGGGCAACCTGTTCTTCGGTAGTGACCTTGACCATCAGCAGCGTGAGCAAGCTCACGGGGATGCCAATGGCAGAAATGAGAATTGGGTATAATAAGGCATCAACCATTCCGGAGAATGCCACGGCACTAATGACCATGGCAGCGCAGGTGCTTTCAGCACAGGAGCCAAATAAGTCCGCTCCCATACCAGCTACGTCACCCACATTATCACCCACGTTGTCCGCGATGACCGCAGGGTTTCGCGGATCATCTTCCGGAATTCCAGCTTCGACTTTTCCGACAAGGTCAGCACCGACATCCGCTGCTTTGGTAAAAATACCGCCACCCACACGTGCAAATAACGCGATGGAAGACCCACCCAACCCGAAGCCAGCAATGACCTCCATTAATACATGTGTCGGCAATTGTTCTGGCATGATGCCCTTCAACACCAGATAGACCAAGAGCAGACCTAAGGCCGCTAAGCTCACCAAGCCAAAGCCCATAACGGCCCCGGAATTCACCGCGACATTAAAGGCAGAAGATATCGATTGATTGGCCGAAACTGTGGTTCGTACATTCCCCTGTGTCGCAATCTTCATCCCGATGAAGCCAGAGGCAATAGAAATAACGGAGCCAAAGATAAAGGCGATGGCTGTGTACAGTCCTTCATTCACATAATCCGTATGATGATCATCAATTAACACCGCGATGATCGCGGCAAAGACCACCATAAAGATGGCCATAATTTTGTATTCCTGCTTGAGGAAGGCCATAGCCCCATTGGCAATTGCTGAATGGATCTTCGCCAAACGCTGCTTGGTGTCCTTATCCTCGACACCCATATCAATGGGAATTTTGTTGACTACTGAAGAGTAATAAAACGCCACAGCCAATCCCAAAAGTGAAAGGGCCAAAATAATCGTTATCGCCATGTTGAATAGATCTCCATTATTTGAAAGAAAGAAAACTCAAAAAAAAATTATCGGTACTGAACAATGACAATTCCTGTCAGAGCTTGAAATATAAAGAACGTTAAACGTTCTTCTCACTCGCAAAACTGTCGTTCAATTTTTACCCACCGACTCCAATCCACTGTAATGAGGTCGTGCTAACTGGAAGACAAATGTGATGTGGGGAATTGAATTAAATCGGTCAGAAAAAATAAGGACACCGCATAATTAAAGTAACATGTAGTACCGACATTGAAGGTCCTACGCTAAATCTTGTAAATGAAGAGGTTTGTATTCTACCGGTCTTAAGATTAATGTTCAAGGTATTTACCCTTATGGAATAGGATTTTCTTGAAGGTAGACCGTAGCAATCGTCGTCACTTCCCCTAGTTCCCAACTCTATTCTGTCTTGAAGCCGGATCGAATATACCCTGGATTTCGGTGAGATTCGGAATGCGCCATTCTCCTGGGGCCAATGTTCCCAATTGGATTGACCCTATGGCCACACGAATCACTCGTAAGGTCGGATGGCCCACCTGCGCAGTCATTCGGCGAATTTGTCGATTCAGACCTTCTGATATTTCCATCCTCAGCCATGCGGTTGGTACAGACTTTCGAAAACGGATGGGGACCGGGCGTGGGTAGACACTGGGTTCTTCTGAAAAAAGGTGCACGTTAGCTGGTCGAGTCCGTCGGCCTTTCACTACAACACCGCTCCGTAATTGCGAAAGGGCAGCTTCTTGGGGAATACGCTCGACTTGTACCCAATAAGTCTTAGGAACTTTATACGAGGGAGAGGTTAATCGAGCGGCAAGACTTCCATCTGATGTCAGCAACAACAACCCTTCACTATCCATATCCAAACGGCCTGCAGGATAGACCTGCGGAACGTCTACATAGCTAGCCAAAGTAGGGCGACCTTCATCATCTGTAAATTTCGACAGCACGCCATAAGGTTTATGAAAGACGAGATGCTGCAGCTTATCGCGTAAGTCGTTGTTCATAAAAAGAGGGAAAAGTCAGGGTGGACTAGGACAATATTCAAGACGCACAAACGTTTACGTCCCGAACAATTGTTTCATTTTTATTGCCCAATCATAAATTTTCTGTTACCGTGAAACAGAATTGCACACCACATCACACACACCATTTTTTCTCGACTTTACCTAAACAGGACTCACTTATGGCATGGGAACCTAAAGATCCATGGGGCGGCAGCGGGCAAGACCCTCTGGATGAAGCCTTACGCAAAGCTCAAGATCAAATCAAAAATCTCGTCCCAGGAAAAGGCTTTAAGTCTATCATCTATATTGTGATAGCTGTATTGGCCCTCTGGCAATCCGTTTTTATTGTTGCACCTGACGAACAAGGCTTGGTCAAACGATTTGGAGATATTGTCCGAGTAGTGGAATCAGGTCCTCACTTCAAAATTCCATTTGCCGAAACAGTCGATACACCAAAAGTCGAAAAATTGCATCGAGTGGAAGTGGGGTTCCGTACGGACCGAGGACGCACCAGATTCGTCCCACGTGAAGCCCTGATGCTGACAGGGGATATGAATATTCTCTCACTCGAATTTATCGTCCAATACAAAATTAACGATGCGAAGAATTATCTCTACCAAGTCGCCAATGTCGAAAACACCATTCATAATGCAGCAGAAGCGGCTATGCGCGAAGTCATCGGAAAAAGCAAGATCGATGAAGCCTTAACCGTTGGAAAAGCTGAAATTCAACAAAACGCCCAATTATTACTGCAAGGTATTCTGGATCAATACCAAGCTGGCGTGCAGATTGCCCAAATTCAGCTCCAGGACGTGAATCCCCCAGAGGCCGTCGCAGCAGCTTTCAAAGATGTGGCCAGCGCAAAAGAAGATCGAGAGAAACTCATCAATCAGGCACATGGTTTCAGGAATGACCTCATTCCCAGAGCGAAGGGGGAAGCAGCACAAGCCATCAACCAGGCAAAAGCCTACGCCCAATCTCGTATTAACCGATCCGAAGGGGAAGCCAATCACTTCCTGCAAACCTTAAAAGAATACAAACAAGGGAAAGACGTGATTAGTAAACGCGTGTATAT
Organism: uncultured Nitrospirota bacterium; assembly: GCA_937139405.1. Lineage (GTDB taxonomy): Bacteria > Nitrospirota > Nitrospiria > Nitrospirales > UBA8639 > Nitrospira_E. The sequence continues at coordinate 8,136 of CAKZPV010000002.1, read as the reverse complement.
TGAAACCATGGAAGAAGTCCTTTCCAATACCGAAAAAATCATCTTGGATTCCAACGCTGCAAAAAGCGTATTGCCCTATCTTCCCTTAGATCGTCTTCGCCAGTCTCGTGGAGGTGGCGCACAATGAAACAAAATCTCATCCTTGGAATTATTTTAGTATTCGGACTCCTGGTCACGCTGGGTCTCTCCCCGTTTTTCGTCGTTGATTTGACGGAAACCGCAATCGTCGTGGCATTAGGAAAACCTCAACGAACGATCACGGAACCCGGCCTTAAATTTAAAATCCCCTTCTACCATCAAGTCACCTTTTTCGATAAACGTTACTTAGATTATGACGCGCCGTCTCGAGATGTCATCACCAGTGATAAAAAATCGTTAGTCATCGATAACTTCGCCAAATGGCGAATTGTTGATCCCTTAAAAGTTTTTCAAGCGTTTCAAACACAGCGGGGAGCCCTTCAACGGTTGGACGACATCGTCTATTCAGAGCTTCGCGTTGAACTAGGACGGCATGAGCTAGCAGAAATTGTCTCTGCAAACCGTGCGCTGATCATGAAACTTGTTTCTGATCGATCCAATGAAAAAGCCTCAGTGTATGGACTAGAAGTCTTAGACGTGCGGATCAAACGTGCGGATCTTCCAGAACAAAATGAAAAAGCTATTTTCCAACGTATGCAAGCTGAACGAGAACGCCAAGCTAAGCAATACCGCGCGGAAGGGGAAGAAGAGGCACAAAAGATCCGATCTGAGGCAGAAAAAGATAAAGAAATTATTTTGGCTGAAGCCTATAAGACGTCTCAAGAACTGCGAGGAGAAGGGGAAGCCCAAGCTTATAAAATCTATGCCACTGCCTACAAACAAGACCCAAAGTTTTTTGAATTCGTCCGATCAATGGAAGCTTACAAGAAAACCTTTTCTGCAGATACTACCATGGTCCTCACGCCAGACTCCGAATTCCTCAAATTCCTCAAGAGCCGCTAGACGAGACCATTTTTCGCTGCTCATCCTGATTCATGTCTCTCTGACGTTCCTTGTCGTGTAACCCATGGCCAATCCGGAACATGTGCGATTGTTGATCGACGGTGGTGTCGAGGAATGGAATAAATTTCGCCGAAATTCCCAATCACCACTACCAGACCTCAGTGGAGCCGATCTCTCCGGATACGACTTTACAAGCCTCGATTTAAGCCATGCCAACCTGGAAGGCGTAGATCTCTCCGATGCGTATCTCTATCGAGCCAATCTCACCGAAGCTCTTCTGACCAGAGCCAATCTCACCGAAGCCGATATCCTTGAAGCCAATTTCATCAAAGCCAATCTTTCGTTCGCGACGATGATCGGAGTAGACCTCACAGCGACTGGATTAATCGCGTGTAATTTAGAGGGGGCAAATCTAGAAAGGTCTAACCTTACTCAAGCCTCGCTGCCCTGGGGTAACCTCACCGGAGCAAATCTATCTCAAACGAAATTGAATCTCACTGACTTGCGTGAAGCGAAATTGATGAGAGCCAACCTCCAAGGGGCCTCGTTTCAAGATACGTCCTTTACCGGAGCTATCCTTCAAGAAGCTAACCTACTAGGTGTCACTCACGTCTCCATCGACCTCCTAGCCAAAGCTAAAACTCTCTATCAGGCCCAACTCGATCAGGAAGTCAAAGACCAACTCTTTCAAGACCATCCCCACCTCTTCGAAAAACCTCAAGCTTAGTTTTCACAAAAGAATTTCTCAACTAAAAACCCGGTCCTTTGGTTGAAAAAATTCCTGACCTAAGATGTCTGTGCGAAATGTTCAGAGGAGGAAAGAAGCGGACTGAAGCCCTAAGAGGTCTTAACAGAATCCAGCATTTCATTATTTGGCGAGAAAGTCATCAACATCAAACACCCATCTTCCGTAGAAGTCTCATGATGAACAGTCCCAACTTCAGCCCTGTGATAATCGCCAGGGTGCAGCAATTGCCCCCCAACAAAGCACGTACCTTCTAGCACATAAAATTCTTCAGGAGCAGTGTGTTTATGGGCGGCATAATTTTTCCCTGGAGCCATACGCGCAAGTGCCGTCATTCGCCCTTGAGTTTTATCGAAAGAGAGTGGCTTCAACAAGATTCCAGGAAAAATCTCCTGCCAAAGATCATCAGTCGACCGAACAAAGGTCAACCCTTCATTCTCCAATTGTTCAACCGGTTTGGATGTCGACGCATGTTGATGGGCCTTTGGTTCCGCTGCAATCCGGTCCATTAACGTTGCGCGAAGAGAAGACGGCGGAGTCATCGGTTTCACGGAGGAGCCAAGTCGGCCTGCGACATTCTGAAAGTCTTTGACAGCCTGACACGTCGCACACCCTTCCGCGACGAGCTTCTCAAAGGCTTCCTTTTCCTGCCCCTCTAGGACCCCCAAAGCGTATAACGCAGCCTGTTCCATGACTTCATCGCTGGGTTCTTGGTGAATCATTACACAAGCCCTTCCTCTAGTAGAGGCCCAAGAAGATTTCGTAATTTTACCATACCCAATCGGATGCGAGTTTTCACCGTACCAAGAGGTTCACCAATATGATGAGCAATTTCACTTTGACTGAGTCCTTCAAAATACACTAATTCGATGATGTCACGCTGTTCAGTCGGCAACGAATTGAGGGCCTTGCGAACAATTCGACCTTGCTCTAAATAGAAACTACTCTGTTCGGGGTCATGTTTTTCATCCCGCTCATCCGAAATTTCCTCTAGGGGTTCACGGGATTCCCGATCTTTCTTTCCCACCCGAAAACGATCAATGGCACGACTACGAGTCAAAACGGTGAGCCACACAATTGGGTTGCCTCGGCTTTGATCAAATTTTTCGGCTTGTTTCCACACCTGCATGTAGACATCCATAGTGACTTCTTCGGCCATCGTTGAATCGTTGAGCATTCGGAAGGCTAAACCATACACCTGTGATCCGGTTTTGTCGTAGAGAATCCCCAATGCTGCTTCATCTCCTTTTGCTGCCTGACCAATCAGTCCTATTAGGACTCGATCATTCCCACTGAGTTCTTTGGCCTTAGGGGAGTAGTGCAATTCCGACGTTCCCTCACATTCTGTAGTACGAGTCTCAGGCAACATTTGGCTTCATTATAAAATTTGGCTCAAAAAAAATCTATTGAAGAGATCCAAACTACAATGTGCTCTCGTATATCTCATTACACGATACACAACGACTAGGTGAGGAATCACGAAGAACCTGTGAGTTCATCGTGAAGCTCAATTTGCAAGATGAGGGGTATCCAACACCGTTTTCATGAAAAAAGAATATTGAATAATAATATTCCTTACTCGGCCTTTCGCGATCGGATCAAATGTTCAGCAAACGCATGGCGTAAGCCACCTAGACTAAAAAGCTCTTTTAGTGGCTTCGATGAAGAGAGACAGAAGGTCCCTAATTTACTAATTTTTCAATTCAAGGAGGTTGTAAAAATGCGTCAAATCTTAATAGCTGGAGTCATGCTGTCGATCTTTGGGTGTGGAGGTATGGCTATGACTCCTTCGGCTCCATCCAATGGTACACCCAAAGATGGGGAATTAGCATTTCCCACTCTTTACAAGTCTTTTCCGAAATTTTTACACGGCATTCAGAAACCCAACGCGGTGCGCGATTTATATGTTAATCAAAGAGGAGCTGAAACCCATAAGGGTGAAAATTTTGCGAATGGAAGTATCCTCGTCATGGAAATCCATAACGCTAAAAAGAATGCTGATAATTCTTTTACCAAAAATCGAGACGGCAACTTGATAAAAGATGGCTTAGCAAAGGTTTTTGTCATGCAGAAAGGCGCAGGATGGGGCAAAAATGCTCCTGAAGGTCTCAAGAATGGTGATTGGATTTACTCGGCATTTAAAGCAAATGGCGATCGGCTAGATATTAAGTATGGGAAATGCCGAAGCTGTCATATGCCTTTAGGGGAGGCCAAAGATTATGTCCATCGGTATGATGAGTATTTCATGAAGCGAGGACATTCGTATTAATCCCTGTGAAAAACCTGTTACGTAGCAAATGACATTCGCGAATCACAAACCATTTTCAAGCAGACTGGCGAGGGACTGAAATCCCTCGCCTTTTTTGTAACAACACTCTACCTCTTTAGTGAGCCAGGCCCGTTTTATATAAGAAAGACTGTGGCAAAGTAGTGTAGTAATGCCTTACACAAGTTAACAACGAATGTCCGTGGCTCTAGCCACCACGCCTCTGAGTCTGGAAGACTGTGAATCCTCCCCAAACTCTTTTGTTCGGATATTCAAAGCTCCGTCTTCAGTATGCCTCCTCCTCACATTCCATTGGTCCTTTGCAATACAGATCAATTGTTCGACTTCCCACCAGAACTTCTAGGTACACGACTGCTTTTCCTAGCGTCTAATCTAAAGATTTAGCTTGGCGCTCATCCTGCCTCTTGCCAACACAAGATTACATCCTCGGCCATCATAGGCTTATTCCGCACTTGAATCGCCAGGAAGCGGAGAATCTTCCATGAGTTAGTGAAAAAGAAATCCAAAATCACCTACTCACTCGTAAAGCTCTGTAAGTCATCCAAGCTGGCCAGGTGAGGATTCATTCAAACCTAAGAGGATTGGTCTTTTGAAAGCTCTAATCCGATTAAAAGGAGATGTCATGCGACTCACGACGATTCACAAATTGTTACCGTTATTAATGTCCACCCTCATGGCCGTTCCGGCTTTTGGAGCCAGCCATCGAGAGGCACCATCTATTGCCATGGATCCAGCGGCGGACAATACAGACACCTATGCCTTTCGGAGCTGGGAAGACCCGGACAAAGTGGTGTTTATCCTCAACACTATCCCTGGACAGGATCCTGGTGATGGGCCCAATTACTTTGCCTTTGATGACACGGTCCTCTACCGGATTCATCTCGACAATAATAAGGATGGCAAAGCAGAAGATATTGTCTACGAAGTCAAATTTTCTACCGAAAACAGACCCGCCTTAGGATCCTTGAATTTTCCACTTCCGTTTGTGGGCAATCCCAACATCGGCGCTGTTCCTGCACTTCAAGGGATCACAGCCTTAGATGGCTCAGGATCTGAAGGTCTCACCCGACGTCAAACCTATACGGTAACGGAGGTCCGCGGGAAAAAAGGAAAAAAACGTAAGCGGCTTTTTAAAGGGCAAACGCTCGTAGCCGTTCCCTCCAACGTAGGACCCGCCACTATGCCAGATTATGAAAGTCTGGCAGCTCAAGGCATCTACACCGATTCCAAAACTGGGATTCGAGCCTTTGCCGGGCAGCGGGCTGAGACTTTTTACATTGACCTGGGCGCCGTTTTTGACACCGTGAACCTTCGCCGCCCCGTTCCGGCCTTAACCGAAGAAGAGGATGCCAATGATGTTAGCAATCCTTTTGGGATGAACCGTTTCAGTGGATTCAATATCAACAGTATTGTGTTGGAAATCCCAATTTCGCGTGTAACAGTGGATGGGCAAACGGCAAACTCTACGAACAATTCTCACATTGGTGTGTACGCCTCTACAAGTCGACAGAAAGTGAAAGTGTTGAAAAATAATGGCCGGACGAAAGAAGCCGGTCGGTTTGTCCAAGTCTCTCGACTGGCCAATCCGTTGGTGAACGAGCTCATAATTGATACGCCCACCAAAGATAAATGGAATGCCTCCGAACCGGAGGACGAAGCACAATTTCAAGAATTCTTCAAAGCCCCTTCGCTGGCAACCGCACTGAACTTGATTTTTGGACTTGATGTTCCACCTACACCTAGAACAGATTTGATGCAGCTTTTTCTGAAATATCCTGGCCAACCGTTGGATGGCCTAAATTGTGGCTCGCCATGTTCAGAGCTCCTTCGCTTGAACTTGAGCATACAGCCCACATCTCCTGATCAACAAAAACGATTGGGTGGACTGGCGACCCCACCGGATCCAGCAGGATTTCCAAATGGACGTCGTCCTAACGACGATGTCACAGATATTGCGACCCGAGTTGTTGGTGGGCAAGTCTTCATCGACAATCGTGTAGGAGATGGTGTCAATTTTCTTGAAGATGCCCCTGGGTCCTATGTGACGGTAAACGGGATTGCCACACAATTTCCGTTTCTGCCGACGCCACACGATGGACGCAATCGACGACATATCGATTGCGGAGAACTTGGAGCAAACTCCTGTAACTAGCCCTAAATGTCCAGAGGGGGTCTTTGCCCCCTCTGGAAGCTGGCCAAACAAGGGATTCAATCATGCAACAACACGTATCTCGGTGGAATTATCGAAAGATGCTGTTCAGAGTGGGAATGCTGATCCTGGCAATTTTCACTCAACTCCACACTGAAAATATGGCACTGGTGCATGCGACGCCCTACATTCCTAACGACGACAACACTATATTGGAAACCCTTCCCTTATCAGGAGATCTCCAACAACGACTAGTACGACAATGGCAACGCCAATTATCTAAAAATCCACAAAACTTACCTTTGGCCATTCGTGTTGCCAGACATTATCTGAAGTTAGGCCATACCGAAGCCGATCCTCGCTTTGATGGCTATGCCAGGGCTGCACTTTTACCGTGGTGGAAGATGCCGTCTCCGCCAACTGAAATTCTGCTCATTCGGGCCATGCTCGAGCAACGGGGACATCATTTTGATGAAGCCCTCGAAGACCTCCAACAAGTATTGCTCTCACAACCCTACCATCCTCAAGCATGGTTAACTCAAGCGGTCATTTACCAGGTGCGTGGTCAGTATTCCGAAGCTCGGCAAAGCTGTGGACCTCTCTTACGATTAGTCAATTCGATGATCTTCACTTCCTGCATGGCCAATATCTCTAGCGTCAATGGGCAAGCACAGCATAGCTACGACAGCTTGCGTCAGAGTTATTCACAAAACCCTTCCGCAACGTCAGATGAACAATTATGGGCATTGACTATCCTAGCCGAAACCGCCGCACGTCTAGGTCATGACGAGAAAGCAGAGGAACATTTTCAACAAGCCTTGGCTTTGGATTCAAAGGACACCTATCTCCTCGGCGCTTATAGTGATTTCTTGTTAGATCACAATCGCGCAAGAGACGTTGAGACATTACTTCAAGGCAACATTCGCGCTGATGGATTACTATTACGGTTAACCCTCGCTGCCCAGCAACTTCACAGTCCTCAATTTAAGAATTATTTCGATAGCCTCAGCGCTCGTTTTGCGGATAGCCGCCTCCGAGGCGATGCTCGGCATTTACGAGAAGAAGCTCGTTTCACCCTGCATCTCTTGAAGCAACCTCAACAGGCTCTCCAAATCGCTCAGGAAAATTGGAAGGTGCAACGCGAACCCTGGGATACCCGAATTCTTCTTGAAGCTGCTCTTCTATCTGAAAACACAGCGGCAGCACAGCCAGTCCTGGATTGGCTCAAGACAATAAAGCTTGAAGACAAACAGATCACAAGGTTAATGGAACAATTCTCATGAAAAACTGGATGGTTGTATTATTCGCCCTCATCCTTCTTATGCTGGGTACTAGCGAAACCTTTGCCCATAAGCCCAGTGACAGTTATTTGCGACTACACTTTGAAGACCACACGATTCGAGGCCAATGGGATATTGCCCTGCGAGATTTGGATCATGCCATGGGTCTTGATGGGAACGATGACGGCAAAATCACGTGGGGAGAGGTTCAGAGCCAACATGAAGCCATTACGAGTTATGCGCTTTCTCGCTTGAAACTCAACGCAGCCAATTCACCATGTTCGAATCATATCGAACGTCATTTGGTCGATCACCATAGCGATGGTGCTTACGCGGTCTTACAATTTTCCATTCACTGCTCAACGATCTCCACGCTCATAAATCTCCACTATGGCTTATTCTTTGATGTTGATCCTCTACATCGAGGATTACTTCAAGTCACCCACCCGTCCAGCACTCAAACCGCTATCTTCAGCCCTGAACAGCCGACCATCCAACTTGACCTCACCGCAAAGACTACCTGGCGAGAGTTTTTCGAATTTGGCCGAGAAGGGGTATGGCATATTTGGATTGGATATGACCATATCCTGTTCTTAATTAGTCTTCTTCTCCCCGCAGTCTTATGGTGGAGGTCAGGACAATGGCAAGCGGTTGAGTCATTCAAAGACGTGGTAAAAGAAGTCATTTCAATTGT
>CAKZPV010000001.1 GCA_937139405.1 uncultured Nitrospirota bacterium | reverse complement strand
CAATACCAATGAACGGTGGCGTATTTGGGCCATGGCTGTTCGTCGAGAAATGACTCAGCTCTTCGGAGGATATGCCATTCCTGAATAAAGGAAAAGTGTCATGAGGCGATCGTGGGTTTGATTCTTGCGATAGACTAGCGGATGGTCAAGCAGGTGGCCATCCGCCGGCAACTTCTTGGTTCTTGACTCTGTTGCAAACCTGATGAGGAAAGGAAATTCGGGCATGATTTCTCGAACGCAACGGATCGGCGTCTTTGGAGATCGTCCTCCCGTCTGGGTGGGAGAACGATATTGGTGGGTCTTGAAACGTGGGCTCATTCAACTCATGGTTATCATAGCTTTCAAGATTAGGGATCCATTCCATTGAAGGTCACCCATAAGCAGGCTCGATCAAGTAGGCACACAACTCCTCTCTTGCTCGTCTGACTTTCTTGCAGCTCTGCGCTGGTCTTTCTGCGACGAGAACTCAGTGTTGCACCATCGAGGTTCGCACAGATGCGATCCCCGGCGATTTATTAGAACATGTGACGAAGCGATTTTTTCCGGAAAATGATGACGGCGCTTTCTAATTCAGGCGGGACCACGAATCTACTCAGCACTGGATCAATCGTATAATCAAAGTTCCCTTGCTTGGCGTAGTCTCCCCAGTTTCCACTCGCAAAGTGGTACCGACTGCCAATAACCATATAAAGTTGTACGCTCTTCGTAGAAAAAACTTGCCGTTCAAAATTATTTCCTGGCGGCGGCCAAGAGCAGACGACAACTTGCGGGTGGTGCTGTTGAAGCGCCTGTTTCGCCTCCATGTGTTGAACAGCATCTGGATAATCAATGGCATGCTGCCAACTCTGATTGTCTGTTGCCGTGACGCTTACGCCCTCTTCAGCAAGAAAGCGCGAAAGCGTGCCATCTCCCGCGGCGATCTCAAGACACGATCGCTCACCAATCATTTCAGCGAGCGCCTTAATGAGTGCACGCGAATAAAAACAATAGATGCCCTTTTTTTGTACTAGGGGCATGAGAATGCGTTTTTGAGAATTGACGCGCCACCAAAAACGAAACCATCGCAATGAAACAGGCTTGCGGATGAGGTCTCGGCGAAACAGCAATTTCTGCATCACATACCCATTGAACCAATTGAACCGAACGGAACCTGTGACCACCCCCGTTGCCGCCGAAAACAAACATTTGTCTACCGCCAAAAGGGACATCCGGCTTCGGATCAAAAAAGGTAGAGCCGCTTGTAAAGTTTTCTGATTGTTCCTGTTTTTTCGTAATTGATCCGTCCAAGTTTTTTCCAATGACTTGGCTTCGGTAGCAAAGCCCTTCAACATGTGAACCCCACCACCCTCAAGCGACGCAACAAGCTTCGGCCCAACCTGTTGCCATTCAATAGGATAACGCTCCATAAGCTCATGTAGAGGCGGATTGGCATTCAGCCAGAAGAATTCTTCCTTGAGCCCTGATTGGCCGGTGAGTTGTCGGCCAACTTTTTTCACGTGCATGCTTCACCTCAAAAGGAATCAATGCAGTTCTAAATATTTTATCATTTGCCTTTCTTAAGCCTAGAAGTCGAAGAAATTCATTGAGATGTACCTCCTTGTCATATCGATGAATCTGGCAGACACGTGAGAGGCGGTATGTCAGAACGAGATGGCGTACTGTGGGGCAAGAAGTGATGGGGTAGAGGGCTGAACTGATGAACAGAAACAAACAGAGCTTTCCGAGATCCAGGAATGATCTCGAAAAGCTCTATCTAGAACAAACTCATGCGAAGGCACTTATGCTTCGTGCATATGTTGGCTCAAGTAATTTTCAGTACCGACCTGCTTCATTGTTTCGATTTGCGTCTCAATCCAATCGATGTGCTCTTCCTCGCTCGTGAGAATCACTTCCAACTTTCCCCGAGTATTGAAGTCTCCAACATTGACGCAATGTTCGATCGCTTCCGTTAATAATTTCACAGCCTCATGCTCCAATTTTAAATCCGATTTAAACTGCTCCGGCACCGTTTCACCAATCTTGAGGGTTCCCAATCGTTGCAAATTTGGAAATCCGTCCAAAAAAAGTACATGTTCAATAATTTCTTCTGCATGCTTCATCTCGTCAATTGCATGTTTACGAATTTCGTTATGCAACAACGTATAGCCCCAATTGCCGCACATTTCACCATGCAGGAAATATTGATTAATGGCAGTGAGTTCGTTCGTCAAAATCTTATTCAGAAAATCAACGATACCTTTTTTCGCTTTCATAAAATCCTCCTTACGTAAGAATTAGCCGGCCCTTCAAACTTAATCTTGTTCAAAAATTACCTAGCGCAACTTTTTGTATATTGTTTATTATTCTTAGATGATTTTATCGGTCATTTCCCTAGAAGGTCAAGTGTTTTATTTAGGTGAAAATAACTAATATTGATTTTCTTTCTCAGTATCGTTGATCCGAACTTTCAAGATCACCGCCCGGCGAGCTTTCTTTGGAAGTCATCAATTATGTGATCGTCACCGCCGTTCCACTAATACTTACCATCAACATACTACCTGACTCCCCCATGACTTCATAATCCAAGTCAATCCCCACGATCGCATTTGCCCCAACCTCAAGCGCTTCTTCTTGAATCTCCCGGAATGCCGTTTCTCGAGCCCGAGCCAATTCTTTTTCATAAGATCCGGATCGTCCGCCAACCACATCCCGGACTTTGGCAAAAAAATCGCGAAAAAAATTTGTACCGAGTACCGCTTCTCCTGTCACCACACCTAAATATTCCGTAATCCGATGTCCTTCAATATTGGGCGTTGTAGTCAATACCATCGATTTCTCCTTTCGCAATAGACTCTTTTATGCATGGCCATTCTTTTTCTATAACCATCACACTGATACTCCTCAAATCAGTAGGTATTTTTTCTTGCGGATCATTGCTCCCCTACTTCTAGTGTGCCCGTTGAGTCTCTCTACCATGCATAGCAAATGGGCAAAATGCTAAACCCATCGTCAATCGTGAATGATAGAATCTCACCTCCTATTTATCCACATCTTTATGCCCATTTTCTTGGGATGACGTTCGACTATTCTCAAAGATGTCTGTATCGTAGGCACGAAACATTTCATCTCCATCAAACCATTGTTCAAGCAATTTTTTTTACAACATGAGCCATGCAAATTGACTTGATAGGACATCCTCACTAAAATTTTTCCAAGGATATTTCTGGTGCGTTCAGAATTCGTTCACCTTCATCTTCACACGCAATATAGCCTCCTTGATGGGGCGAACCAACTCACTCCACTCTTTCAACAAGTGAAAGATTATGGAATGCCGGCTGTCGCGATGACTGACCATGGCAACCTGTTTGGCGCGATTGATTTCTATCAAAAAGCTAAGAATCATGACATCAAACCCATTATTGGCTGCGAAGCCTATATGGCCCCTGGCAGCCGGAGTCAAAAATCCGGGCACACGGCTCATACAGAGTATTATCATCTGATTTTACTCGCGACCAACCAAGTCGGCTATCACAACCTCATCAAACTTTCGAGCAAGGCCTACCTTGAGGGGTTTTATTACAAACCCCGAATGGATAAAGAACTGCTACAGGAACATCACGAAGGGCTCATTGCCCTTTCAGGGTGTTTGAGCGGCGAAGTCCCACAATTAATTGGCCAACACGATCTCGAAAGCGCGATGCATGTGGCCGACGAATATCGGTCAATCTTTGGGAAAGATCATTACTTTCTCGAAGTTCAAGCCAATGGGCTCGAGCAGCAACAGATTGCCAATGGTGGCTTAATGGAGATCCATAAAAAATTAGGGATCCCGTTAGTCGGGACCAATGATTGCCATTACCTCACCAAACGTGACGCGCGACCTCATGAAATTATGCTGTGTTTGCAAACGGGAAAAACACTCAAAGATCCCAATCGCATGAAATTCGATACGGATCAATTATACGTGAAATCCATGGAAGAAATGGTCGCAGAGTTCGCAGAATTTCCTCGAGCCGTCTTGAATACGACACAAGTTGCCGAGCAATGTGACCTGTCACTCGAATTCGGTGCGACCTATCTCCCAGATTATCATGTGCCGGAAGGACAAACGCATAATTCGTACCTCCAACATCTTTCTGAAGAAGGACTCCGTGAACGCCTCCGCGAACGTCCCACATCCATTCCCCTTGAGGCTTATCAACATCGCTTAACCACTGAGTTAGCAGTCTTGAATGCAATGGGTTATGCAGGGTATTTCCTCGTCGTGTGGGACATTATTAATTTTGCGCGATCTCGAAAAATACCCGTTGGCCCTGGACGCGGCTCTGCGGCTGGGAGTCTGGTTGCGTATGCCCTCCGCATCACGGATTTGGACCCGTTGGCCTATAACCTTCTGTTCGAACGTTTCCTGAATCCTGAACGGGTGAGCATGCCGGACATCGATATGGATTTTTGCATGGACCGGCGAGGAGAAGTCATCAATTATGTGATTGAAAAATATGGTGAAGCGCATGTCTGCCAAATTATTACCTTTGGAACGTTGGGGGCTAAAGCAGCCATTCGAGATGTTGGACGAGTCATGGACTTCCCCTATGCTGAAGTCGACAAAGTGGCCAAGCTCGTTCCCACACAACTCAATATTACCTTGAAGGACGCTCTGAAGCAGGAACCTCGGCTGCAAGAGTTGGTGGATGGAGAGGCTGGCATGAAAGAGCTTATGGATACGGCTATGGCCTTAGAAGGCTTAGCTCGACATGCCTCAACTCATGCCGCCGGCGTGGTCATTTCGCAAAAACCTCTTATGGACCATGTGCCGTTATATAAGACCAGTAACGACGAAATCGTCACCCAATATACAATGACAGATTTGGAAAAAGTCGGCTTGGTCAAATTTGATTTTCTCGGATTAAAAACGTTGACCATGATTCACGATGCCGTGAGACTCGTGCATGCTTCACAATCTGCTGAAGCTCAATTAGATATTCAAAACTTATCTCTTGATGATCCTAACACCTTTGCGCTCCTCAGCTCTGGAAAAACGACCGGGATTTTTCAATTGGAAAGTTCCGGCATGCGCAATTTGCTGGTCAAAATTAAACCTGAAACCTTTGAAGATCTCATAGCTATTCTCGCACTCTATCGGCCTGGCCCTCTCGAAAGTGGCATGGTCGACGACTTCATTAAACGAAAACGTGATCCATCACAAATCGTGTACGAACCGCCTCAGGTCGAACCCATCTTAAAAGAAACCTATGGCGTGATTGTCTATCAAGAACAGGTCATGGCGATTACTAACCAGTTGGCTGGGTTTTCGTTGGGACAAGCCGACTTGCTTCGTCGGGCCATGGGGAAGAAAAAGCATGATGAAATGGCTAAGCAAAAGGCCCTGTTCATCTCAGGAGGGAAAGAAAAGGGAATCGCAGAGAAACTGGCCGAAAAAATATTTGATCAAATGGCCTTTTTCGCTGGGTACGGATTCAATAAATCCCACTCCGCGGCTTATGCGTTGGTCACCTATCAGACGGCCTACCTCAAAGCCCATTATCCGACAGAGTTCATGGCCGCGCTGCTGACCTCAGAAATGGGGAATACGGATAAAATGGTCGGCTACTTTTCTGAATGCCGAGAACTAGGGCTGGACATACTTCCACCTGATGCCAATCATAGTTTAAAAAATTTCAGTGTCGTCCCTGAAGGTATTCGATTTGGGTTAGCCGCGATCAAGAACGTTGGCGAAAGTGCGGTGGACATCGTACTGGAAGCCCGAGATCAAGACGGTACATTTAACTCCTTCGTCGATTTTTGTTGTCGGTTAGATTCTCAAAAAGTCAACAAACGCGTACTTGAAGGTCTGATTAAAGTGGGTGCTTTCGATTCTATGGGGACCACACGTGCTAGTCTGTTTGCCATTCTCGATCAAGCCATGGAACATGCGTCGACCGTTCAACGTAATAAGCGAGAAGGACAAACCAGCCTCTTTGATTTGACTCCAGAAAACATTTCCCCTGAAGAGGACAATAGCTTCGGTTTTTCCATCCCTGATAGACCGGAATGGTCGCAAAACGAACTTTTGCAACATGAACGTGAACTTACTGGCTTTTATATTACCGATCACCCTCTTAACCGGCACCGTATGGCCATTGCACATTTTTCTACATGCTCAACACAAGGACTTCGTGAGATCAAAGAAGAGCGAGAAGTCAAACTTTGCGGTGTCATATCCAGCATCAAAATTACGACCACAAAAAAAGGGAATCGAATGGCCTACGTCCAATTAGAAGACTTGCAAGGCACGGTGGAAGCCATCATCTTCCCGGAAACCTTTAAAAACCATGAATCCATGCTCACGCCAGATTCTGTCATTCGTCTCACCGGATCAGTAGATCTAATGGATAACGGTGCTAGAATAAAAGCCACACGAGTAGAACTTCTACCTCAATTAGAATGTGAAACCGTGAAACATGTCACACTGCAAATTCACGAACAAGACGTATTACCGAATCATATGCTAGACTTAAAACACATTTTTGAACGATACCCAGGACCTACGCCCATTTCCTTAGCCTTTCACTTGAAGAGCAATCTCACAACCAACCTGCCGAAACTACCCAATATCGGCATTTCTCCGACGCCGGATTTCTTAGAAGAAGTGGAACATCTCCTAGGAGCTTCCACGGTTGCCTTCCACTAATCGCGTCGTACCAAGGAGCCTACCTGTGCGTGAATATTTGGATTTTGAAAAACCCCTCAAGGACCTTGAAGGGCGCATTGCAAAATTAGTGAAATCCAAGTCCAAGAAAAATTCAGTTCACGAGGCCATTGAGAAAAGTACCGAGCAATTGGCCATGATGGAAGAAGAACTCTTTGCCAACCTCACTCCTTGGCAACGGAGTCAGATTGCACGACATCCCCAACGTCCTTCCATTTCGGATTATCTAGAGGAACTGACCGAAAACATGATCGAACTCCATGGAGATCGTCTCTACGGAGAAGACCGAGCCATCATCGGTGGACTGGCAACCTGGAACGCCCGCTCGATCATGGTCATGGGCCATGAAAAAGGAAAATCTTTAAAAGAACGCATGCGTCGGAACTTTGGCATGGCCAAACCCGAGGGCTACCGAAAAGCCTTGCGTCTCATGAAACTCGCTGAAAAATTCCAACGTCCAATTCTCACATTCATCGATACACCAGGAGCCTATCCAGGAGTCGATGCTGAACAGCGTGGGCAGGCAGAAGCGATCGCCAGGAATTTATTGGAAATGGTCAAATTGAACGTACCAATTATCGCCGTCGTTACAGGCGAAGGCGGAAGCGGCGGAGCATTGGCTTTAGGTGTGGCTGATCGAGTGCTCATGCTCGAGCATGCTATTTATTCGGTGATTTCTCCGGAAGGCTGTGCGGCTATTTTATGGGGCGATGCCTCAAAATCCTCGACGGCCGCTGCCGCCTTGCGCATGACTGCTCCTGAATTACTCAAGCTCAACGTCATCGATGACATCATTCCAGAGCCGCTCGGAGGCGCTCATCGTGATCTCTCCCTTACAGCAAAGAATGTTTCGAATATTCTTGAAACCTATTTCAAGCAACTTGAAAAGATTCCGCTCCCCACTTTGCTGAAGCAACGGGAGGCAAAGTTCCGAAACCTCGGTTCCTTTAGCTCATTGCAAGCTGGAGCCAAAAAAGTGAAAACCGCAAACTCATAATCGAAGACAAATACTGCTCCCATGAAATAGGGTTAGCAGGGTTTCAAGCCATCGTATCTCCCCCACCCAATGCGATCACTCAACCCCGACTCAACTCTCAATTCCCATTTGACTCTCAATCACTGAAATGATGAAAGGTGGAACGACCAACTGAAAAATTCACTATCGAGATAATGGAGAATACCAAGAGATGTCTGTAGGTTGATGCGGAACAGTTAAGAGGAGGATGTGGAAGATGAAGAAGGCTCAATGTCTTCAGGCGGAGGATAGAGTTTTTGAATACGTTCTACTAATGGGATAACCTCAGGAGTCGAGTCTCGGGAAGGTTCACTCGGCAACTGTTCCCACGTCAGCTCTGCAAAGCCATGTTCTTCAAATGTTTGCCGTATGACATTGACTAAGGCTTCAAGCATAACTTCATCCCCTAACATTAAATTCAGGACTCGCTCATTTTTCTCGGTCGGAGGCGGGTCTTCGTGCAAGAGGGCCCAACATCGATTAAATACCGTCTCTCTGACTGAAGCAGGCGCATTGAGCGATTCGAGATCTGACGTACATAACGCGCCAACCATCAGAACAAACTGAAGATCAGGCAAGCCAGGTTGGTTAAGATCAAGTCGTTGCATCATCCTATGGTACCCATGATTCATTATTTCTGACAAGTCTATGACACAACTCCAAGAACAAGAAGCCCTGAACAAACTGATTGACCGTATTGGATCTGCACATGCAAGCAAACGATTGAAAATGCAGGCTCATTATTCAGCACTCCTGTTAGGCGGTCATCATATTCATGTTCACATGGAAGAATTTCCAGCCATTGCTTGGCTCCTGAAAACATCCTTAAAAGTCACAGGTCTCTGGCCCATCGCCGTCAAAAACTCTACAAACTATCGCATTGTCGAACATACCGTGCCACTCTCTCATCTCCCAGCGGCCTTTGAAGGGTTTCGCATTTTACATTTGTCGGATCTGCACATCGAAGGCATGATTGATAAAGGACAGTCTCTTCAAACAACCTTATCCACCTTACAATATGACCTTTGTGTCCTGACTGGCGACTTTCGATTCCGAACGTACGGCTCATATGACAAAACATTGCGCTTAATGAAAGACCTCGTCAAGACTCTTCGTGCACCATTTGGCGTCACAGGGATTTTAGGCAATCATGATTGGCTGGAAATGGTCCCTGGCCTCGAACAAGCTGGCATTCGTATGTTGCTCAATGAAACACAGGCACTCGAGATAGGATCTGAGTCTATTTGGCTACTGGGCTTAGATGATGTCCATTACTACGAAACTGGGGATCTAGAAAAAACTGCCGTCGCAGCACCAACAGAGGCAGTGCGCATTCTCCTCGTTCATTCTCCAGAAATCGTCCCTGAAGCCTTCACCGCCGGCATGGACCTGTATCTTTGTGGCCATTCGCATGGTGGACAAATCTGCTGGCCAGGAGGGAAGCCAATCATCACGCATTGCCGATGCGCACGATCCTATAAAGCTGGGCCTTGGCAGCATGAATCCATGCGCGGCTACACCTCGCGCGGGGTCGGCACTTCTCTCTTTCCCATCCGAATGAACTGCCAGCCAGAAATCATCATCCACACCCTCCGCAAAGCTTAAAATTTCATTCACAAAGTTAAGATAGTTAATGAACCAATACTCTACGATTGGAAGCCCTCACTGAATTTTGACTCTGGCTATGTTAGATTTTCCTCACCCGAAGAAGCTAATCTAAAAAAGCAGCGATGTCTAGAGGAACCAATCATAGGCATTCTCCAAGATGACGAAGAAAAAAATTAACGAGATGCAGCCGATTGACGGCAAACGTAAAATTCCCGTCCTACCTAGGGAAGGTGCTTTGGGAGCGTTCGTGAACAGTGATTAAAAGCCGAAAAGGACTTTGATAGAGGGAGGAAGTTTTCTCACTTCCTCTTGCTTGACAATTCCGATCCCACCCTTATGTTTCTCGATAAAACGAAAGAGAATACCTGAAGAACGAATAACTCGTGGTGGCGTTTCTCCGCTTAATTGCTTCATCTTGACCCAGTGCGTTGAAAGCGTCCCTTCTGACATTTTAAGAATATGCTCAACAAACTGTTGATGCTCTGCTGAGTCTAATTCTCGATCATAGGCGCGACACAGAATATCGTTTGGCCAATCTTTTTGTTGTTTTAAAAATATCCGCGCAACCAGAATGTTCAACTCTTTTGATGTTCCAGATATGGGATTCTCACGATTCACGATAATAGCCATAGACTCCTCTGCGAAACAGGGAGTAGGCAGCGATAGGATGACGACCAAGTGCCAAACAAGTCGAAGGATCTGAAGTCGTCCTGACTGAGAATTCATGGCCATTTCGTCTCAGATTCCCATTAAAAACTGAAGGTTCCTGAAAGTTGAAAAATTTGTGCATCAGCATTCGGCGCTCCTAATCGTCCACTGGAAAACTCTTTCCAGGTGGCCGTGGCTCGAAGCCGAACATTCGGCACAGGCAGGTAATTGAGTCCCAACACATGCTCCGTTGAATGACCTGGAGTATGCAGTCTTGGGCCTCCACCAGATGGTACAATTTGCAATTTGCCATCATCCAAGAAATCGTACCGATAAAAGACAATCCATTGATCATTGACCCGATAAGCCGGCTGCGTATAGAACCCCACGCGATTACCACCAGCACCCTTATCCTCATCGGTCATAAACAATTCCGTTTTCCAAAGAATCGGCCCCTTGTCGATCAACACATCCACCCCGTACATATAGAAAGTGGCATTCTTCGCCACTGTCGTCGTATCAGGCGCAGTGGTGGTCAAAGTCCGCTTCCCAGTTCCGATATTCAGTCCGAAGGTTGTTCCTAACAGACGAACCGTATAGGCCGTCCTCACCCCACTATAAAACTGCTCAGGGGTACTCCCCGTATAGACCCCGGTATAGACGTTGTACTGCAAGGTATCATCATCAAAAAAGAATTTCCCATGCGCTTGGGCCCCTGTGATGAAATTAGGAAAGATCGTATCACCTGAGAATGGACGCAGGAATTGAGGCTGCTCAGTATCTAAAAGTATGGCAGGAAAATGCTCAATGTTAATAATGCCAAAAGGGGTGATATAGCGACCAATTTGGAGATTCAGCTCATCACGATGCCGATAATTGGCCCAGGCAATGACTAGTGGGGTTTTCACGCCCCCCGAACCAGAAAACGCAAAGCCTGGTGAAGTCCGTTGAAAGGTATCCGTATATCGTAAATTCGATTCTCGGACAAACGCTTGCGCGAAAAAAGCAGAGAACCGTCGACTGAATTGAGCCTTCAAAAGAATTTCAAATGTCAGTCGGTCAAAGCTAGAGGCCGAACCTTGATCTCCATGAATATGTGTGAAAGCCGAATGGAGAAAGCCTCCAAAATCCAACTGCATGGCATCGAAGGCATGGACGATGGCTCGGCTTCCGACTTTCTCATCCAACTCTTGTGTCAGATCCTCTTGCGCTTCAAGTCGCTCTGTCAGGTCTTTATATTTTTCTTTCCAAGACTGATCATCCAGACCCTTCATAGTGGGTTCGCTTGTTTCTCGCTCCAATCCCTCCATTCTTGATCGCATATCCTCAATATGTTGCTGCATTCTCTCTAACTGGGCTCGGATTTCAGCAAATCCTGTTTCAGATTCTGCTGTCCATCCTATCTGTGGATTTCCTAGGCACAGCCACGAAGTCATGATTAACAAGCTCAAGAAGAAGGGTCTAACCCACCGTTTTACGCAGGGTTGCCACATACACCAAATCACACGGCTCATAAAATTTCTTTCTAATTCAGCCATCAACACACCACTCCTGCTCGTTGTTCGGATTCTGGAACTAAACTCGTTTTCCATTCGACTACGATGGAACATTCATACTGTCGGCTGTCTGTTGTTAAAACTTAAGGCCTGTTAGGAGAGCTTTCTTTTAACTGGAAGGATTTCTATGAAATTCGAGCAGACTACATTTTATTTCTTCGCTATAAGAGCCGATATCTTGAGATGAATACCGATAGGTCTGTTTCATTCAATCCTTGGATAGGATCAATAGAGTCAAATATCTTCTCCTAACCCATGAAGAGAGAGATCACCATCCCTAACAGAAAGTTAATGTTGAACGGACGAAGCCTTACAGACGACGTCAACTAACACCAGGATTTTTGATATCTATGAACAATCATCGAGACGAAGGCTTCAGAATTCATAGCATGGTATGGGTGCTTGTGGCCCTCGCCTTGTTTCTTGGGATCAGTACCATGGGGTTAGTACGCTCAACCCTCATTCAATTTCAAGACAATCGAATCGCACTCCGAGTTCAGGAGAAGGAACTCACACATGCTAAACATACGATTTCCTTTCTGCTACGAACGATCCATGCCGAATTGATCGCTCAATTACAAATAGACCGTCCTTCTCCGGCCAATCTCGAACCCATAAAACGATTGCAACAATTCCTTGAAGAACAAGTTAATCTCACCCAGAATTTTGAATTTCAAAAAACGCTAGTAGGTCTGCGAAATACCGCCGATGATTTACGAGATTTTTTGGAGCTCGCTCAGGATTGGAAATTGCAATACAGCCGATCTCAACAACGTGGTCAATCGATAATCATGCTGACTCTGCTGCAAGATCGCGCCATGTTAGAACTGGAGATTGAGCGGGTATTTGCAGATATTTATGCACAACAAGACGAAATAGTCAGGCTCATCCAGCAAGACATGGGCAAACTATTTAAAGAGGTTGAAACACATCTAGCAGACCAATGGCAGACGATTATTCTTTTGGGTAGCTTGGAAATCGTAGGGTTCCTGACCTTGGCGCTCTTCCTCTCACGAAGTATTCGACGTCAGGTACGAGAACTCAAAGAAACACGTGAACAAGCCATGGCTGCGGCTCAAGCCAAATCAGAATTTTTAGCGACTATGAGCCATGAAATTCGCACGCCAATGAATGGCGTGATCGGCATGACTGATTTACTCTTGGAAACCCCGCTGACAACTGAACAACAACATTTGGGCAATACAGTTCGTCAATCAGCCGACGCGCTACTCATGCTCATCAATGACATCCTGGATTTTTCAAAAATAGAAGCAGGAAAAGTGGAATTTGAAACCATAGACTTTGACCTTCGGAATGTGGTGGAAGAATCTCTAGAATTGGTCGCTCATCAAGCTGCAGACAAAAAACTAGAATTAGTGGGTTTGGTGTCTACAAAAGTACCGACCGCTGTTCGTGGAGATCCTGGCCGACTTCGACAAGTGCTTCTCAACTTACTCAGTAATTCAATTAAATTTACGGAACAAGGCGAAGTGACGGCCTATGTCCAACTGATCCAGCAAACGGAAGAAACCATTCTCATCCGCTTTGAAATCACTGATACAGGTACTGGAATCTCCAGAGAGGCTCAATCTCGATTATTTCAACCCTTTAGCCAGGCTGATAGTTCCACAACTCGCCAATATGGAGGAACAGGGCTTGGTCTCGTCATTTGCAAAAAACTTGTTGAACACATGAACGGGGAAATCGGAGTAGAAAGTCGTTTAGGAGAGGGCAGCAAATTTTGGTTTACCGTAACTTTAGCACGTCAAAAATTATCCTCATCTCAATCAATGTTGCCACCCCCAACTGACCTTCAAGGACGTCGACTTCTTTGTGTCGATAAGACCGTTTCCAGTATTAAAATAATTTCCAACTACGCCAAGGACTGGAAAATGGAATATGTGGCGTGTTCCACACCCACTGCCGCCCTAAAAGTCTTACAAGATGCTGAGAAGCAACATTCCCCTTTTGATCTTGCTATATTAGATTTAAACATCCAAGAACAGAATGACTTCGACTTGATCCGCACAATTAAAGAACATTCTTCATTGAAGAATCTTCCCCTCGTTTTACTCACAGCTATGGGAACACGCGGCGATGGACAACAAGCTCGGGAAGTGGGTCTTTCGGGTTTCGTGACCAAACCTATTCGAAAGGAGCAACTGTACATTTGCCTAACAACAGTTCTCGGTTTAGCTTTATCAGAAAATAGCACCGAACCAATCCCACTGGTCACCAATCACAGTCTTAGAGAAATATCCCAACAACATAAATCAAGAATTCTTGTGGTTGATGATCATCGTATCAATCAACAACTTGCCGTCCTCACTTTAGATCGGCTAGGCCTTCGTGCAGAGATCGCTGCCAACGGGAAGGAAGCGGTGGAAGCCGTCGCGCTTAGACATTTTGATCTCATATTGATGGACTGCCATATGCCAGAAATGGATGGCTATGAAGCGACGCAGAAGATTCGTGAGGCAGAAGACGTAAAATTTGAGGTGAGTGAGAATCGTTTGACTGACACTGAATCCTTCACGTCTCCCCGTATTCCTATCATTGCCATGACCGCCAATGCCATGAAAGGTGATCGAGAAAAATGTTTACAGGCTGGGATGGATGATTATCTTACGAAGCCCATTCAACGTGAAGAATTAGTCACCACACTGAAAAAATGGCTGCCGGCTGTTGCAGCCCAATCTTCACTCAATCGCGAAGAAGACTCTCAAATTGGTATAAGTAAACAGCAGCCGCCTCTGACTCAAGCACCAGAAAAGCCCCAACGCTCTGAACCCAAGACAGAAACAGATCACGAGTCCGTGAACACCACCCAACTTCTAGAACTCCAAGACCTCGCTGGGCCAAAACGGTTAGAAATGATGTTGCTGCAATTTTTTCAAGATGCAGAAGAATCTATCAAAGAAGTCCAACAGGCGGTAGAAAATGGTGACCGTCAACAATTAGGATCGGCCGCCCACGGACTGAAGGGAATTTGCAGAAATGTGGGCGCAGAGGTGTTGGCCGCGATGTGCGTCGAAATAGAACGGCAAGCTCTAGGAGATAAAGTGCAAAAGCCTTATGATGTGGATGCTCTCATGGAAGAATTCAAAAACGTTCAAACAATCATGCAGGAGAAAAATTTCGCCCACAATTCAAGCTGACCTAAAGCAGTACATGTGGGAGGAAAAGTGGAATTCCCTAAAACCCTCAGCACATTCTGTTTCCCCTCACTGAAACCTACTAACCCATATGGGCGGACGCTCAAAGAACGAGTTTAGCTGCCTGGCGAACCCCGGCAACTATCATATATTAACAGCCTTGCTAGTTCGTAAAAATGTGCTTGAAAGAAGACCTGGCTTTACGACGAACACAGCACAAGTTTAATAGACTACCAAGAGATACTCGCTAGAAATTTTTTGAATAAGAATCTTAAGGAGGTTGGACTCAGCAGTGATTAAAATGGGAGCTTGAGACCATCAGAAAGTTTTTCAAGACCCTTTAGACCTTTAAGTTTTTTGGTTGGAAGCTTTTTCTCTAAAAGATTTTTGAGGATGCCATTATGCTGAGTCACACGTTCGGTGAAATCACCGGCAATACTGTCAAACCCTGAGAAATTCTTCTTCAATTCTTGCATGGGTTCGGCAATCTTTGCCGAAATAGCCGATTGAAGTTCAGTGCCAAACTTGGTCGCCAATTCCCTCACCATTTTGCCAGCCGCATTTTGCAGAATGCGATCGAGGTCGGAGGATAGGCTGACATCTTGTTGATCCAAAGTCCCCTTCACATCTGCCTGAAGAGACAACCGAGAAATGTCGGTGACGGCAGAACTTAAGGATTTAGTCAACACGTTGGTATCACCTTCCTTCCCTGCCACAAGATTAAGATTGGTCAATGTGGCTCCGCCAGTCGCCGCCAATACCTCTCCCCTAATTTCGGCTTTCATGTTCACATCGCCTAGCCCGCTCGTCAAAGCCACAGGCCATTTAGCATCTTTGGACAACACAATATTGCCCAACTCATACCCTCTAGCTTGCACCGTCAGATGATCTTTGGAGTCTGTCGGCACCACATGATTGAGAGCCCCTTCCAAAGCCACAGACTTCACTTTTTTCAACTGATCCCCAGAAAAAGTGAAGGTTATGGGGAGGCCTAACGTCGGCTGATCAGAGGTAATATTGTGAACGGTTCCCGCTAAGTCTCCCAAATCTAAGTTCACTGATACGGTGGTTTTGCGAATCAGAAAATCTGGAAGTGGATGTGCCTCGTTGAAATGCACATTCATACCTTTCCCTCGCAACGGTGTCTGCACTTCAGGGCCAGCCTCACCTCCTCTTAATGCATGCGCACCTTCCAAAAATGGTTTGGCTCGTTCATACCACATCGCTCCTTGGCGAACCCAAGATCCAATCTCCCCTCCCAACAACGTTTGACTCATATTCGCCAACCCTTGGGGCGACAAATTGTATTTGGCTTTGAGGTGTTGAATGTCACGTTTTGGCGCGGTTTTCACTTGCTCCAGTCGGGTACGGAGCAACACAATTTTTTCCTCAAATTCTTTCTTCGCACCTTTCAGAGATTGTAGTTCCTGTTCAATATCCTGTTTTAAGGCTTGCACTTCTCCCACTCCACCTAAGATCCCCTTTAACCCACCCTTCTTGGCTTTTTTCAGCTGTTTGACTCGTTTCTTGTACTCAGCCAATTGAGCTTTTCCAGGCAATTCTTTCAATCGAGACTTCCACACATCTTTTTCCCTTTTGAGATCAGCTTTGAGGGCCTCTATTAAACGCACCGTCTCCAGATCTTCTTGTTCCAAAATATGTTTGACGTCTGGCACTTCAAGGGAAGGAAGATCGATGGAAAACATGTCAGACTCTTCCTCTTGAGGAGAAACCTCACGCGTCGCACCCGATGTGACTCGAGGAGTCCCTACTTGAACGCCACTCAACACCATTTCTTCAACAATTATTTTTCGTCGTAACAAATTCAGCCCATCCAAGCCCATACTTACCTGAGCAATCTCTACAGCATTGGTCATAGGCTTTTTGGGATCCGTCACCTGCACTCGAGCCAACGTCAGACCGGCAGGAAACAAACTCAAATCAGCTGCATCCAGCTCGACTTTGGCACCAACAGCTTCAGTCCCCGCCTCTTCAATCAAAGATCTGACCCATCCATCAACAAAAAAGATCCACACACAGCCTAGAATCGCTGCGACCACCACAAACGCACCAAGGCCCCACCAGCGTATCCATTTCCCCATCAGCCATTCCTCCAAGCAGAAAGGGTCTGATAGGTTTCATACAACTTACTGGCCTTAAACATTTGCATAATCTTCGTTTTTTGAACCCAGGCCAGAATATGTTGCCGATAGCGACGAATCAGGAGGTTGGATAAGAACAGAACTGGGACAAACAATGCCACAGAAAACACCAGACTTCCCATCACAATCGAATTATTGAAATACTCCAACCGCCACCAGACCGATTGATAGAGAGACGTCCAGATCCCCTCCAGCGCCGGTGCCGTTAGAACGGCCAGGCCTAGGTGATGAAAGAGCGGATCAAGCAAATAGGCAATGCCCGTAAACAGTCCAAGCCCCATTAAAAATGCCGCAAAATTTACTCGCAGGAAACAGACCAACAAGAGAACAACGAAATTATGTAGGCTCAGCAGTGGGGTGAGACCCGCGATCAAGGCAAAACAAAACCCCAAAGAAATCTGCCCGGGCTCGGTCTCGGAATTGAGAACTCGTAGTAGTTTGGCAAGAAGCTTGATCATGTAAGTCAAAAAGCAGAAAAACGTGTTCTTTTAGAATACCCGGGAAGCTCAAACATGTCTACTGCGAGCGTGGTTTCAAAAAAATGCATAGCCTGTGACACAATAATGAGTCGCCAGTAAAAAATGGAAATCCGTGAACCTGAAGGAATTGTGCGAACGAACGGGTTTATGATGCGGGTTGGATGAGGAAGGCAGCAGCAACCAACGTACCGTTATAGGTACTATGCATTGCAATACCTGACACAAGACTGCCCGTACGGATTCGGATTAAAACCGTAAGGGCTCCAATCAGTGTGACCGCCAACAATGCCGGCCAATATTCCAACACTTTTGGCATATGTACGGCGACAAAGGCCAGGGTGGTGAAAACGCCAGCGACACCAGATCCCCAAGATTGAGCAAAACCAGTGAATAAGAATCCACGGAAGAGCGTTTCTTCGATGAGAGGAAAGAGAAGAACAAACATCAGAGACCAACAAACCTTCAGCACGAGTGGGGCTGCGATCATCGCATCGAAGAGTGGCTGCGGAAGATCATCTGGTGGAAGCACACCATATTCTGTCAGTGCGAAGAAGCTCAATCCTAAACTTAACCCTAGTAAGACAAAACGCCAGAGGCCTGAGAAATCATGAGAGGTCGCAAGAAACCTCCAGAACCAATCCATTTCCATGGCTGGCCTGGCTCGATGTGATGCGATCTGCCAGGATACCATGGCAGCTCCAATCGTACTGACTAACAACGACAAGGGAAGAAGCCAGGTTTGATCAAGATTTTCTAA
Source organism: uncultured Nitrospirota bacterium (assembly GCA_937139405.1). Classification (GTDB taxonomy): domain Bacteria; phylum Nitrospirota; class Nitrospiria; order Nitrospirales; family UBA8639; genus Nitrospira_E. The sequence goes on along the minus strand of CAKZPV010000001.1, from coordinate 143,117 downwards.
TCCATTAATACCCTTCGACAATCCCATGTTAAACCCAGCTACCATTTGCACCATGAAAATACCAACAGCTTGTGTCAGATAAAAACACCCCACAACTAAGAAGGCAGACCACGCCCCCCACCAAGGATCAGTATCGGGTAAAGAGTGGGTTTGAATGTCAGGAGATGAGACGACCGAAAGCGACATACAGTACTTTCGGATCTTGGCTCAATTTCTTGATTTCAAAATATGCAGAGAATTCAACCTAAGCGTCACGAGAAATGACACGGCCTTGAATCCATGAATTTGACATGGGATAGGTTACTGGCTTCACGCATGGCTAAAATACAATTTGGCTTATGTTGCCATTACGGTAATTGCTAGGGGGACGTTCTGAAAAGTGAGGCGGGAGTATTTTTTAAAATTTTCGTGATGTTAATATCGTCGTTCTGGACACCTTTCCAATACATAGGGAATACTGAAAAGAAAATGATTGGAAAGCCTGCCTTTATTTTTTAGGTTCCAGCTTCATGTGTTTAAATGTGTAAAAAATCTCATTCAATTGAGAAATCATTTCTCGAGATTTCAATATGCTGACATGGTCTTCATTGAACCCCAAAATTTTTTCCGCAAAATATTGTGCCCTATTGTCTAATTGGCTTGATATGGAGACGGCTCCATCATCGTTTCCCTCCGTAAAAGGATTGAGTCCACCTTGATAACTAAAAAATAGGTAGTGGTGAATGGTATTGGGCAAGAGTGTTTCAAAAAGTTTTTTTTGAAAAGGACTATCTGACGCCATGTCAATCCAGGAAGGGATGATCCCTAAGGTCGAATGATCAAGAGCCATTTGGGCTCCTTGATGTCCTCCCCATGGAGTGGAAATAGTCACCAAGAGATGGGAAAATTGTCGCCCCCGTCCTTTTAAAGTAGCTAAGTTCATTTCTGCCCGTGCAACCATTCCACCCATGCTATGGGCAACCATTATGAGTTTTTTAAATTTATGTGTGAGATATATTTGAGAGAGAGCCTGGCGCAGTAGCTCGGTCACGTCATCAAGATACAGTCCCGACGGGTAGTGAAATAACAAGGGTTGGAAGGAGTCTCGATCCATTCGTTGTATAATATGAGTCCATGAATTAGGAGTACCTCCTGCTCCATGAATAAAAATAACTGGGATTTTACCCGGGTCAAAGTGTTCGAGGAAATAGAGCCCTCCTCCTATTTCCTCCAAAAAACGAATGGGTTCCCATAACCCCAATTGCCCAATTTCTTCTGTAAACCTGCCATCTCCCAATTCAACAATTTCCCCAATTCGAATTTCAGGAAGTCGAAGTCTTGCCCGGGAGGTGGGAAAAGAAAGATTGGGGAATTCCTCTAATCGGCTGTACCCTGGCGGCTGGAGTGTTAAATCCAAGGTCAATTGGTCTTTGTCGGGCTCCATAGTAATGACTGATGTTGGGCCAGAATAAGCCGCCCACTCAGAATCTTGATAGATTAAGTCTTGATTCGCATCTTCAAACGCAGCGATGTAGTATTGTCCCGGTAATACCTTAAATTGAAACCGATCAGGTTTATGATAAACCAAGTAACTCAAAATTTTTTTCTCGTTGTTTAGGATCTGGTAAAGCACGACGATAACTGGTTTTTTCTGTTGGGACGGATTCCTTAGCTGACCACTAAGACGAACCTGCTGATCATAGATTTTCACGTTTTTTTGTAAGGCAAGAAATTCACAGCCAGACATCGCACCCCAAAAAAAGCCCATAAAGATGATTAGCTTAATTACTAGCATTGATCTATGAGAAAACAGGATAGAAAACATTTTTTTGTTTCAGAATACAATTAGAGCATAGATTTTATGTTATTTTTTCACTAGAAAAAACTGAACATGTGAAAAGTTTGAGAAACTTCATCGGATTCTCAATTTAAAATTGTTGAGGAAAAATAAAAGACTGTTAATGGGTGAGGGAAAACACCAAGGCATCAAGATCTTTTAAATCTGAAAAGACCGTGATTTTTTCTTCCAAAAAAAGATCAGAATGAGTTTTTGCGCAATTGCCACCGACTCCGACCGGAGCAACTGGACTCACCTGCGTCACCAGTTCATGAATGATATTTTTTAATTCAGCTAAAGAGCGATCAACGGTCATGGAGAGAAGCACGTAGGATGGCCGAATATGTTCACAAAATTTTGCGAGATCCTGAATGGGCAGATTCGCTCCTAAGTAGTGAACGCGACACCCGCGAGACGCGCATAAATATCCCGCTGTGAGTGCCGAAATTTCATGCCATTCTTCAGAAGGACAGGCGACAACGATACGAGGTCCCTCTTCAATCATCCGAAGCTGATTGATTGCCGAGAAAATTTTTTGCTTGATGAGATTGGACGCATAATGCTCTTGAGCTACTCCGAGTTTGCCATCATGCCAGAGTTGCCCAATATGTTCTTGCAAAGGCAGCAAGAAGCGATGCAAGGCTTCCTCAAATGGAATGACAGCCAACGCGCCATTTAACTTTCGTTCGAACAGAACCCTATCGTGTTCATGAAGAGCATGGGTTAAATCCGAAATCAATCGTTCCGAAGGCGGCGGCTCAACCGGAGCTGACACGTATTCTTTTTGAATTTGATCAAGCAGTTTTTCTCTCCCTATTTCTGCCAACTCCCCTATGCTCGTTCCCTGATCCACCTGCGTCTTTAGATATCTAAATAGGCGAACATCCTCATCGTTATACAAGCGATAGCGATTTGCTCCCCTGACCGGGCTGACCAACCCATATCGTCGCTCCCAGGCCCGAATCACGTGAGTCGAAAGTCCGGTAAGCTTTGAAAATCGGTGAATTCTATACATTTGCATTAGGTGTATATACCAATATGTATAATAAATGTCAAAACTATTTTTTTAAACTATTGACAAACATTAAACAAGTCGCTATAACACTATACATACATTATACAAACATTAATTACTGAACATGATGCAATTAATAAATACTTTTAGCGATTGGAGGGAAACAATGGCCAGAGTAGATCAACAGCCCATTCTTACCTCACCAACGAGGTTCGACAAACTTTCATCTGGATCCCACTCGATCTGTTCAAGATGTCACGGATTTCTCGTGAAAACCTTTTGCGTTTCCCCTGAAGAGGGAGTTGCTGATTTCCAAATTGAGGTCTTCAAATGTCTGCAATGCGGAGATCTTTTCGATAACACCATCTTGGAAAATCGATGGCGTTCAGAAAGTCACCAAATCCCAAACAACAAAAAAGGTCCAAAGCCATGACCAAAACCCTAACATCCACACCCTTCAGTCTCGCTCCTGAGGGAATTCTATTCGTAAAGTATCGAACCGCACTTTCCGGGATAACCTTCGCTTCAGTTATTTTTTTCTACAGTATTGCGCTAAGCCAGGATCATGTCGACAGGGAAAAGTTTTCACCCCATGAATTCACCTTGGTACGTGAAGGTGCCTTCATCTTAAACGCGGACGACATCCAGGGAATGAAATGGATGAGACTCTCTCGAGAAAATCGATCCTCTTTTGTCCTTGGATTTTTGGCGGGGCTCGATCATGTCTACAATTCCGCAGGGCTTTTCATAAGCTTAAGACACTCACTATCAGCCCTGGAACTCGGCGATGAAGTCTATAAGGGTCTACTCGAACAGCCTGACCTGTCGACAGGCCCCATGGACGCAATCATTCTTAGTTCACTCGAAGACGTTCTCTTTATTTCCTTACTCTCCAACAACAACCAACTTATTCACCTCAGAGGAGCAAGCAAACAATGGCCAGAAACCGCAACAGCCACCTTCATCAGTCACCATCAAAAGGAGAAATGACCATGAAAAATCTCACATTACTTTCTAGCATCACCTTCGCTTCGATTCTCATAGCCTCAAGTCCGGCGTTGAGCCAAGACCCAGAAAACATGGTCATGGTTCCCAAGGGTGAATTCACTATGGGCAGTCAGGAGCATAAGGATGAACACCCTCACAATGTTGTGCTCGATGCCTACTACATTGACAAATACGAAGTCTCTAACAAGGAGTACAAGGGCTTCATGAAGGCCACCAGCCACGCAGCACCAGCCTATTGGGATGACCCGCGTCTCAGTAAACCTGAACAGCCTGTCGTCGGCGTCAATTGGTACGATGGAAGTGCCTTCTGCGAATGGAAAGGCAAACGATTACCAACTGAAGCAGAGTGGGAACGCGCAGCCAAGGGTCCCGAAGGACATGGCCATTATCCATGGGGCCATAAACTCGATGATACTAAAGCTAACTACGGCCAAAAGGTGGGCAAGACCACAGCAGTGGATTCCTATCCGGCTGGTGTGAGCGGCTACGGAGCCTACAACATGGCTGGGAACGTGTTTGAATGGGTTTCAGATTGGTATGACCCAACATACTTCAAGGGGAGCCCCGCGCTGAATCCGCAAGGTCCTGCCGCAGGAATGAATTTCGCCAATCAAGGACCAGTGAAAGTGTTGAAGGGTGGTTCATGGCTAGCTCCTTCCAGCTCACTCCATAGCAGTCATCGGTTCTGGAATCAGCCTGAAAATAACTCGTATGGAGTGGGATTAGGGTTCAGATGCGCCAAGTCTGCATCTTCGGGGAGCATAGAAGCCACACAATATGATTTCATGCATGCCCTCATTAGCATGGGAGATGAAAAATGGGCAGAAGCCTTAGAGTCTATTAACCGTGCCTTGAAGGGTGATCCGAAGAACGAAGAGTACATGCAAACCAAAACTCTTATCATGGATCAAATGAGCAATGGAAAATAATAAGGTCAACTTGAGAGACCATTATTCCGTCTATTTCTAAAAGGAGTTAGATAACGATCATGAGCACTCGTCATACACATAGAACATTAACCTTTCCTGGAACAGGCCTGCCCATGGCAGGCCTGTTAAGAGGGAATCTGTTTCTTCTATTGCTTGCTATCTTCACTTTTCACCCATTGATCGTGTTGGCTCAAACCAACGAATCAATTCCGGAGAGCATGGCTTACATCGCATCGGGGCCAACAATCATCGGAATTGATAAAGAGGCACCTACTACCCAATCAGGTTCTAGGCAATCTCTCACACTATATCAAAAGCGTATGAGTATGCCCTGGTCCAAAGAGGCATTTCACGATGAAGGTCCCGCACACTGGGTTTTTCTGGATGGCTACTTCATTGATAAATATGAGACATCCAACCAACTCTATGCCCAGTTCATGAAAGACACGGGCCACCCTGGACCAGCGTATTGGGATGACCCTAGACTGAATACGCCCACTCAACCTGTTGTGGGTGTCAATTGGTTTGATGCGAAGGCCTATTGTGAATATAAAGGTAAACGACTTCCTACAGAAGCGGAATGGGAGCGAGCTGCCAGGGGCCCTAAGGGTCTGAGGTATCCGTGGGGAAACAAGCTTGACCCTGCGAAGGCGAACTACGGAAAGAATCAAGAAGCCACACTTCCGGTGGACTCTTTAGGAGAGGGAGCGAGCCCCCATGGCCTTCATCACATGGCCGGAAACGTCTTTGAATGGGTTCAAGATTGGTATGATCCAAATTTCTATCAGAAAACCCCTCATCCGGCAAACACCCAAGGTCCGCTTAAACCCATTTGGATTGGAGGAACTGGGACTTACGTCGACCGCCTCACTGTCGGGGCCAAGCGAGTCATACGTGGTGGATCTTGGATCGCAGCCCAATCAAGTATTACCACTTCCCATCGATTTTGGAATCACCCTTCAAATAATAGTTATGGGGTGGGCTTAGGATTTCGATGCGCTCAGACCGCTCCTGAATCAATGAGTGATTCCCTGCGTGTCGCAACGATTGAAGCCATGAAAAACATGGGAATGGAAAAGTGGAAAGAGGCCAACGAAAACCTCAAAAAAGCCTTGAGCCTTGATCCGCATAATGAAGAGATCAGTCAAATGCATGAACTGGTACAAGCACAATTGTGAGACGTGATATCGTGAAAAATCTGAAATCTAGATACCGAAATAAAAACCTCACTCACATGATGTGGGTCATTACTTTCATTCTGGTCGTGGCATGGGGGATCCCTTCTCCAGCTTATTCATCGGGAGAAGGGGTCTCTCAAGCTGAGGCCACTCAATTTATTCGACAGGCAGCAGATGCCACCGATCAAGCATGGGAGGAATTTCATGCTGCAGCCATCGAAGGAACATTGGCATCTCCTCTTATTCAGGTCACCATAGAGGGCCAACTCCATGAAGTGCGGCGTTTGCTCATGGAGGCTCGAAAAGCCAAACGGTCTCAAGACTACAATGCAGTCAATACCATGACTCAACAAGTTCAAGAAATCACCCAGAACATTATTCAGGAGAGTCGAGAGAGGAAACCATGAAAACACTGGTCACTATTCTTGCTCTACTAGGAACATGGGGATTTTCTCCGAATGTTTTCGGAGAATCCCCTGTCACGATGGAGAAAGATCCAGTTGCAATGATTAACATCCCATCTGGAACTTTCATCCGAGGAAGTGCCCCAGGAGAGGGGCGCCTGGACGAGCAACCCAAACGCAAGATTTATGTCAATAGCTTCGCTATCGATAAATTTGAAGTCAGCAATGATCGGTACATGGCGTTTTTGGAGGAAACGCTTCATAAGCCTCCGCTAAATGTCTACGGGGAGAATGAACTGACAACTGAAGAGGGTATACAAGATCTTCCAGTGGTTCAGGTTACCTGGCATGATGCGGTGGACTATTGTTTTTGGGCAGGAAAACGACTTCCCACCGAAGCCGAATGGGAAAAGGCGGCTCGAGGAAACGATAGTCGTCTCTTCCCATGGGGTGATGAGCCACCCACGTCAGAAAGAGCCCAATTTGATGGAGAGTGGGACGGGAAAAATACCATGAAAAATGTGAACAGTTTACCAAAAGGACAATCCTCCGTTGGAGTCTTTCAGCTTTCAGGAAACGTTCGAGAATGGACACAGGACTGGTACGAGGCGGAGTACTATTCCAGTTCTCCTGAAAAAAACCCTAGAGGACCAGAAACGGGAATACTGAAAGTCATTAGAGGAGGTTCATGGCGAAGCTTTGATTCTGACCTTCGTGTAACATCACGCGGCAAAGGCGGATTTGCCCTCAAGACTCATGGCATTGGCTTCAGATGCGCCCGTGATATCGGCTCTCAAAATGGCAAAGCTCAAGAATCGGGAAATTGATAGAAGGTATGGACATGTTCACATATAAAAGACCCATAAGCCCCATCCGCATTTCTGCATTCATATTATTTGTCTCTCTTGGCGTCATCACTTCTGCAGCTGGAAGTGGGAAAGATCAAGGACATGGAGTTCGCTATCAAACTGTGGCCGATTATATACATGACATCATTGAAGCAGATCGCACGCTCTACACCACCCATGTGGTGGACCGCATGCAAGAAACCGGAACAGCTATCGCATCAGAAGGCTGGAGGGAACGAAATGCACTTCCGCTCCCTGCTCAAATGCTACTGCTGTCAGGTGAGAGGGTGAAGGAAAATGGCAGAGGGTTACACTATCGACTAGCAAGCTTGTGGCCCATCTACAAAAAAAATGGACCAGCCAATGACTTTGAAAGAAACGGACTACAAGCGGTGCAGCAGAACCCCGATGAACCATACACCAGTCTGATCACTCAAGGAGATGAAAGCCGATTCATGGCCATCTATGCAGATCTTGCTGTTTCTAAATCCTGCGTGAACTGCCACAACAGACATCTCCTCAGTCCGAAGCGTGATCACAAATTAGGAGATGTCATGGGAGGAATTATCATCTCTTTTCCCGTAAAACAGTAATCCCGACCCATTCAGGATTATGCCAATTGAAGGACCTAAGGATGAATCTGATGAGTCTGACTCTACACCATAGACTAAACCAAGGCGTCATGAAATGGACCCGCCTCCTTCCAATCGTCGCTATGAGTCTGAATGTGCTTTTGCCAGGCCTTGCATGGACCTATGAAGGCTTACCCGACTTCACTGGCCAACAACTAGCGGGGAAGGTCAAGCTGAAGGGAAAGATTTCAGCTCCCAAGCGCTTTAATTTAGTCCTATTTTCTGATCCCTATTACTGCGGGAGAATTTCTGATGGGAAGGGATGGCGGATCAGCCCGATGCCAGCGCTTGGCGAAAGTGCAGAACTCTCTGGAGCTGTCGTGTTTTTAGAAAAGGTCAAGAAGGGCAAGCTTGGCACCACCACCGACACGATTATTCAGACCAAAAATTGCGTCTTTTTTCCCTACGTCAGTGTGACTCAAGTCGGACAAACATTCCATTTTCAAAATTGGGATCCCATCGAACATAAACTTGAGGTGTTACTGACCTCCCAACAGGGTGCACAACCTCTCCTCGGAGAAAGCCTTCAACCCCATCCAGAAAATCGAAAGAGTGATTTTCTTTCCGCAGGCCAGACCGGCATCCACAAAGCCGGACCCGAAATTACATATCACCCTCATAAATTGGGGATTTTGGTCTTTCGCTGTAGACTTCATGACTACATGGAGGGCTGGAGCCTTGTCCTCCCTCATCCGTATTTTGCCATCACAGGAAAAAACGGAGAATTCTCCCTAGAAGATGTCCCACCAGGTGAATATAACTTGATCGTGTGGCACCCCTTGGGACAACAAAAAACTATCATTGAAGTAGGGGCTAGAAAAACGTCTAGCATCAACATCCTTATTACACCAAATTCTCCTACAATCTATGCAGAAGAAGAACCAACCAACAATCCTTTTGGCATTGATTTGGTGGGCGATTCCAGCATCGTTCCCACGGTTGAACTTCAAACGTGGGACTCAGTTAGTGGCAGCGAATTAGGAGCTGGGTCATGAAAATTGTCATCGCCGGTGGCTCTGGATTTGTAGGGCAACATGTTTCCCGATTATTGATTCATTCAGGCCATGAAGTAATGCTCCTGTCCAGACAGAGCAGCGAGAACATATCTCTGAACAACATTCATGCTCGACATATACAATGGGACGGCTGTTCTCAAGGAGCATGGACTCGAGAATGCGAGGGCGCTGATGTCGTGATCAATCTATCGGGTGCCCCTATAGCAGATAAACGGTGGACTGCTAAACGGAAGCGAGAACTGATTGACAGCCGAGTCGTTTCCACGCGTGCATTAGGCGAGGCAATTCGCAGATGGGAAACAAAGCCCCACACCTTTCTCACAGCTTCCGGTATCGGCTACTACGGTGCACAAGGAGCAACAAAAGTTGATGAAACGTTTCCTCCTGGTGATGGATTTTTGGCGGATTTGTGCGTGAAGTGGGAGAACGCGGCTCAACAAATCGAAACAGCAGATCTACGTGTTCTGCAAGTGCGATTTGGCATGGTCCTAGGATTAGATGGTGGAGCACTACCAAAAATGATATTTCCATTTCAATGGTTCCTTGGTGGACCTATTTTACCTGGAACCCAATTCGTTTCTTGGATTCATCAACAGGATTTAGCTCAACTGATACTCTTTCTTATCAGTCACCCTTCTATTGTTAGTCATCCATCTATTCAAGGTCCGGTGAATGCCGTGGCTCCGAACCCGGTCACCATGCAAGATTTTTGTCAGGCCTTGGGGAAAGCCATGAACCGTCCCTCTTGGTTTCCTGTTCCAGAGTTTGTCTTGGAAACGGCCTTGGGAGAACTGGCCAGTATGCTGACCACTGGACAACGTGTCGAGCCACAACAAGCGCTTCAGAACGGATTTTCCTTCGCCTACCCTACTCTTTCAGCCGCGCTCGATGAGATCTTTTCCAATCATTCAACGAGGAAGGATTGACCAGCATGATGGTTCAAAAAATTTTCAAGACACAACAGTGGGAGTGCAATTTCCAAAAGCTATTCATGCATGCATGCGTCGCCGTCCTCATCACCTTCTCCTTATGTTTAACTATCAATTCGTCGGTCTTCGCTCTAGAAAAAACCGTGACAATACAAAAAGGAAAGCAACTTCCAGATGTCACCATGATTGGCACCAATGGGGAGGAAGTAAGCTTGAATACCTTCAAAGGAAAAGTGACACTGCTCAGTATTGTTCCTCAATTGAATACCCCTGTCTGTGATGAGCAAACCCATCGTTTCAGTGAACAAAACGAAGGTTTGGATGCATTCATCAGTCTTGTCACCATGAGTACCAACACCCATACCGATCAAGCAAAATTCTCTAACGAAGCAAACATTGACAATATGACATTTCTTTCCGATGCCCCAGACCACCATTTTGGTCGAAAAACAGGTTTACTCTTAGAAGATATCGCCATTCTTCAACGAGCCGTCATTGTATTGGACGAACATTCAACGATTCGATATCTTGAGATAGTCCCGATGAGTCAATTGCCAAATTTCGAACAAGCCTATGGAGCCGTTCGTTCGCTATTAGCGAAAACATCATAAGGAGTTATCGTATGTTTGGACACATCCTTATCTTTCTGAACATTCTGGCTGTGGGAGTTCTTGTTGGCAAGATTGTCTTCCTCTCTTTTGTCACCGCACCAGTGCTTGCTCGTACGTTAGATGCTGAATCTTTTTCTCGAGTCGTACGAAGTCTGTTCCCACCCTACTATGGACTAGGCATGATCAGTGCGGCGATTGGCTGGGCAAGCAGTATCGCTTTGGGGCTATTGAATAACTTCGAATCACTGATGCTCATCCCTGCCACACTCTGGCTGGGCATTCTTGCCATCGAACATTATTGTCGAACTCCACTTATTGCTCAAATTAATGAATTAAGCGACGAATTAAAAATGAAGCAAGCCAAGGGGCTGAATACACCTTTGTTACTGAAACGAAGAGATGGCCTCCATCGTCTTTCTGTCCAACTGAATTCGATCGTATTATTAATGGGCCTGTGTCTTATTGGTCTATCTGGAGTCTCACTTTAATGTACAGAGGAGGAATCGCCATGCCCGTACAACCGTTCTCTAAGCACATCCACTCCAAATATATTTTGATGTTTGCACTCGCGTTCTTCATCTTTCCTCTCTTTTCGACAAGCCTCTTGGCTTACCAACTCTCTATCGCTACACCACCAATGACCAATCCTCATGCACCGCATCAAGGGCCTAATACCCCGTCAGCATCAGGAATTGTGGGATTGGCCCTTCATATTACAGCAACGAAAATTGGGGAGCCTGCGCGCCTCATCATTCGCGCTGTTCACCCTTCCGGTCCCGCAAGCCGAGCAGGAATTGTGCATGGTGAAGAAATCTTTTCAGTAAACGGGCAAACCCTTCAAGGAAAGACTTACCAAGAAGCCGTCATGTTGATACGTGGTGAAATTGGGACCGGCGTGAAACTCGGCCTCCAAGGCCCTCAAGGTGAACGAACAATTTCCGTCATTCGAGTCAATGAAAGTGTTCTCATGGAACAAACGCCTCAGACGATGTAAATATGCAAGTGTTGTCTAGTCAGCCAAAACACGACCATAGCTTTCACCAACATGATGTTTAAGGAAAATCATCGCAGATGACATCCTCAGCTTCTATCGTCCTTTTTCATACGGATCTTCGATTAGCCGACAATCCAGCGTTGCATGCGGCTCTTCATAGAGGCCAACCTCTCATCTGTCTGTACGTATGGGATCCCCGGGCAGCAGGTTTTGCTATGCCAGGAGCAGCAAGTCGGTGGTGGTTGCACCACTCGCTTCAAAGTCTTTCGGATCAGCTTAAGGCTGCTGGCAACGGTCTTATCATTCGTATTGGAAAGACATGTGAAGTTCTCTCGAATCTCTTAAAAGACTTTCCAAACTCGCACGTGTTCTGGAATGAGTCCTGTGAGCCAACATCCCGAAAGATTGAAACAGATATTTTGAGCTTCTCCGAAACCGAAAAGATTGAAGCCCACAGATTTCACGGCAATACCCTTATTGATCCCTCAACCCTTTTCACACAAACACAGAAGCCCTATCGCGTGTTCACACCATTCTGGAAGCGGCTCCAAGGAATGCTGCCGCCATCCCGTTCCCTTTCTGTTCCGAGAACACTTCCCTCACAACCATTGGAGACACTCAAGTCTACGCCATTGGATTCGCTGAAATTGCTTCCCACAATTGACTGGGCAGAGGGTCTCCGTGAAAGTTGGTCTCCTGGAGAAGATGGGGCGAAGAAAACGCTCAAAAAATTCTTACGGAATCCGGTCACCGTCTATGCGGTAGACCGTGATCGACCGGACCTCCCTCACACGTCTCATTTGTCTCCACATCTTCATTTCGGAGAAATAAGTCCCGGAAAGCTTTGGCATGCCCTCCAACATGCGAAACAAAAAAATCATAAGGCTCAAGATCGAAAAAGCTATGATGCATACTTACGACAAATTGCCTGGCGCGAATTTTCTAGATATCTTCTGTATCATTTTCCGCATACGGTCGACGACCCGCTGTATTCGACATACCAGGCCTTTCCCTGGAGCAATAATGCTCATGCACTTCGGGCTTGGGAAAAAGGTCTGACCGGTTTTCCAATTGTGGATGCGGGCATGAGGGAATTGTGGCATACCGGTTGGATGCACAACCGCGTGCGAATGCTTACAGCTTCCTTTCTCACGAAAGATCTCTTGTTACCATGGCAGAAAGGGGCTGCCTGGTTCTGGGATACTCTCGTGGATGCCGACTTGGCCAATAACACCATGGGATGGCAGTGGGTGGCAGGTTGCGGGGCCGACGCCTCCCCGTTTTTTCGAATATTCAACCCAATCACACAGGGGATAAAATTCGATCCGGATGGACGCTATGTTCGCAAATGGGTGCCGGAACTTTCTGACTTACCTGCTCCTTGGATTCATCAACCATGGGAAGCCCCGCCTCTACTGTTAGTCGAGGCAAACATCACGTTGGGGAAGACATATCCTGAACCTATTGTTGACCATGCCGAAGCCAGGAACAGAGCCCTTTCGGCCTATCGTCAATTTAAGAAAAGCAAGAACTCGCAACCTTCTTTGTCCTAAAAAATCAGAATGATGGTAGATCAATGAGCATGCACACACATCCCTCAAGAGAAAAGTCAACAACTCCCGACCAGGCCTCAAAACAGGTGATTCCTGATGACCAGCCACGAGTCGGGATTAGCCAGTGCCTATTAGGTGATGAAGTTCGCTATGACGGGGGGCATAAGAGAGATGTCTTTTTAACAGATGTGTTGGCCCCATTCGTTGAATGGATTCCAGTGTGCCCCGAAGTCGAAGCTGGATTGAGCACGCCAAGAGAGGCTATGCATTTGGCTGGAGACCCTGACGCACCAAGACTACTCACCATCCGCTCCAAGGTAGACCATACCGCACCACTCCAGGCATTCAGTCAGCGCCGTGTGAACGAATTACGCGAGTGTGATTTGGATGGATATATTTTTAAAAAGAATTCTCCAAGCTGCGGGGTTCATCGGGTAAAAGTTTACAGCGACAAGGGCCATCCGGGTAGACAGGGCATCGGAATTTTTTCAGCTGCCATACAGAAGGCTTTTCCGCTACTGCCACTCGAGGAAGAAGGGCGTTTGAATGACGCCCCTATCAGGGAAAACTTTATCGTTCGAATATTTTGTTATCGAAGGTGGAAAAATCAGACCCAAGGCCAACGAATCACTCGCGGAATGATTGTTGACTTCCATTCACGTCACAAATATTTATTACTGACGCATAGCCGTTCTCATTATCACGCCCTTGGACAACTTGTTGCCAAGGCGGGGGACTACAAACCTCACGACTTAGCCAATGCCTACGGTGCCCTTTTTATGGACACGCTTAAAACCAAGGCCACAGTGCGCAAACATGTGAATGTCCTTCAGCATCTGGCTGGCCATTTTTCAAAACAACTGAGCAAGATGGAACGAGCAGAGCTACAGGAAACAATTCAAGATTACCATCAACATTTCACGCCCTTAGCAGTCCCTCTCACGCTCATTAAACATTATGTTCGCATTCTGGCCGTTCCGTATCTACTCGACCAGGTCTACCTCAATCCACATCCAAAAGAACTTCTGCTGCGCAACCATGTCTAATCAACGGAAGTATCCTCCAGCTTATCGTATTAAAACCGTGGCAAGCATGACAGGGTTGAGTACCCATGTCATACGCAAATGGGAAGAACGCTACCATTTGGTCCATCCTCACCGAGGTCCCAACGGATATCGTCTTTTTACGGAAGACGATGTGCAATTCTTGCAGTATTTGAAAACTCAACTCGCTCATGGGGAGACAATTGGACAGTTGGCCGAAAGCGGTGAGTCTCATTTGCGTCAGGCCATGAGAGACATCTCTTACAACTTTTCTACCCTCCCCAATCAGTTTCGACCAGAGGCTCGGAACCTTATCCATGCCGCCCTGATTCAGAATGATGATGCCATCCAAAGAATCATCGCGAGTTGGATTTTACAATTGGGCTTAGAGGAGGCGCTCCAAGTCATCGTGTTTCCCCTCCTGCGCTCCATCGGGGAATTATGGCATCAGGGAGGAATTTCAATTTCAGCGGAAAACGCTGTGAGTCGTATGGTGCGTCTACAATTAATTCATGCCTTAAGACAAGATTCTTTTCTGAGCCAGGAACAGGCACTGATCGCTTGTGTGCCGGGGGATTACCATGAAATTGGGCCGCTCACCGCGACACTGCTTCTTCAAAAACGCGGATGGTACGCAACGTATTTAGGCCCCAACGTTTCGTTCGAAGTTCTTGAAATGGCCTTGCGCCGCCGGCATCCTGACTTTATGATTCTTTCCAGTGCGACAGAACCCAATTTCCAGACAGGTCAGGCATGGATTAAAACAATCGTTCATATGTTCCAACCCCACTGCCAGGTCATAGCCGGGGGAGCGGGCTTCCGTGCCCTTTCAGACAACCTAATCAACAATGGAATTCCCTATTTCACGCAAGTGAAGGATGTCACAAGCTTAGAGCCCAAAGTCGTTTCATCATATTCCAGCGAAATACGACGCTGACGATCATTTCATGGATTTATAGATAAGGAGTCAAAACAATGTCAGATCTCAAAAAAGGTATTATTCTTGTTGGTCACGGGGGCATTCCAAAAGGTTATCCAGCAGATCAGGTCAGTAAACTTAAACGATTGGAAGCACAACGCCGAGCCGCAAACCAACCCATGTCTGCAGAAGAATTAGAATTAGATACGCGGATCCGCACCTGGCCTCGCACTCCAGAAACCGACCCGTATCAAGCGGGACTTGAAGCCCTGGGCACACAGATGAAACCTATGGTGAATGGGGCTTTGTTTTCATTAGCCTACAATGAATTTTGCGGCCCGACTTTGGAGCAAGCCGTTGAAGACTTGATCCAACAAGGCGCGCAATCTATTACGGTGGTCTCCACGATGTTTACACCAGGTGGTTCTCATTCGGAATACGAAATTCCCGAAGAGCTGGAAGACCTTCGCAAAAAACACCCTGAGGTGACCTTACACTATGCCTGGCCCTTCAACCTCAGTCAGGTCTCAAAAATGCTGGTGGACCATATTGGTAAGTTTTCTTAATCCTTCACAAAATGAGTCCAGGTTTCGGACCGTCAAGCTTGAGAAGGAGATAATACGTATTTCATGTCCAAACCTGTAACTAAAAAGAAAACCAGCACAAAAAAAACTTCGGCTCACAAACCGAAGTTAGACCACGTCCATCATATCGCAATTTCAGTACCGGACATCGGGAAGGCCCTTGAATGGTACACCTCTCGATTTAACTGTGAGGTGGAATACGTTGATAAGACCTGGGCTTTGTTAAAATTTGCCAATACCAAATTAGCGTTGGTCCTCCCTCAGGAACACCCTTCCCACTTTGCACTGAGCCGTCCAGATGCTAATAAATTTGGAGAGCTGGTCACCCACCGAGATGGACTCAAGTCTGTCTACATTACCGATGCCTTTGGCAATTCAATTGAAGTCTTAGAAAAACCCTAATGAAGCCTCCCCAAATAGCACAACGGAGAGCACTGATTAAATTATAAGCCGATAACGTCCCTTGATGATGAATTCCGACGTGTTGATTATTGGTGCAGGCCTTGCCGGGCTCTCTTGCGCGCGTACGTTAGAGAGTTGTGGAATTTCCTACCTCCTCTTGGAAGCATCAGATACCGTCGGCGGTCGAGTTCGTACCGATCATGTGAATGGATTTCTTCTTGACCGAGGGTTTCAGGTCTTTTCTACAGCCTATCCTGAAGCCAATCGAATATTGGATTACCCTTCACTCAAGCTCAATCATTTTGCTCCGGGTGCGGTCATTCGATTGAAGGGGAAATGGCACCGCATCTTGGACCCTTTCCGTCGTCCTTTCTCCGCCATTCAAACGCTCTTATCTCCAATCGGAACAATTTCAGACAAATTTCTCATGGCGAAATTCCGACACTGGGCTCTCTCCGACACGATATCTGAGTTATTTAGCCGACAGGAACGTTCGACCCTCCACTATCTCCAAGATTTGGGGTTTTCTGCCAATATGATCAATCGATTTTTTCGACCATTCCTGGGAGGGGTGTTTTTGGATTCTGAATTGAACACATCCAGTCGTATGGCTGAATTTATTTTTCGAATGTTTGCTTCCGGAAGCACTTCCCTGCCCGCCGAGGGGATGGGAGCCATACCACAACAAATATGTTCGTTTCTTCCACCAAAGAAGATTCGCACGCAAGCCAAGGTTACCTCCATTCATGACACAACTGTGACCTTGGAATCAGGTGAGTCCCTCTCCCCTCACGCCATTGTTATGGCCACAGA
Organism: uncultured Nitrospirota bacterium; assembly: GCA_937139405.1. Lineage (GTDB taxonomy): Bacteria > Nitrospirota > Nitrospiria > Nitrospirales > UBA8639 > Nitrospira_E. Next base: position 126,423 of record CAKZPV010000001.1, on the reverse strand, counting down.
GGGCACGGCCGCCAAACAACTTATTCCCTCTCTCAAACCGCCGCCCTATCATAGCGTCACTTGCCTGTACTTTGCTGCGCCCGAACCGCCATTTGTAGGTCCCTATCTCTTATTGAATGGAGAAGGCGTTGGCCCAATCAATAACCTCTGCGTTCTCTCTCAAGTTGCGCCGACCTATTCCCCAACTACTCAGGAATTACTGTCCGTCTCGGTCCTAAACCCTAAAGACCAATCCGAGCCGACTCTTGAGGCACAGGTACGAAGCCAACTCCTGAAGTGGTTTGGTACTCAAGCCAAAGATTGGCAACATCTACACACGTCGACGATCAGGGCTGCCCAACCAAGACAGGTGGTTCCATTTCCAAACCCTCAGGCTTTTCAGCCACATCTTCAGAATGGAATGTTTGTTTGTGGAGATTATTGCACGACTGGCACGATTGACGGAGCCCTTTTTTCCGGACACCGGACGGCCGAGAATGTCCGCGACTGGTTGGAACGATAAGAAGAACGCCACGCCTCGAAAAGTTTAATCAGGACAACACACTCCTTCCTCTCGCCGCTCACTTGAGTGGCACCTTCCTCCCCCCTCATGTCATGTATTGCAATTTTCCAAGAGAATCTTCTTTGATTTTCTTCTCAGCGGCGAATGAGAAAAGAGAGAATGGAAAGCTCTAACCTTCGCGTTTTCTTGAAAGTTTTCGAGGTTTGTCAAAAGTTTTCATACTTCTCTTTGTCCTGACTCCGAGCTCAGGGTGTACACTGAAAGTGAAAGCCCGTCACTTCTCTAGCCCCCAATAAAGGAGTCCTGACATGCGAAATTGTCTTAATAATTTTTCGACTACTGACATTCATATACTTGAAAACGGATTGAGAGAGATCACAGACCAGCAGGAAACATTTGCGAGTAATTTTTACCATTGCCTCCTTAGGGACCACCCTGCGATTAACCCCTTTCTGCGATCGATAGGTCCCAGGGATTTCAGAACACATCTCCTGAGGTCTCTGAGGTCCCTCATCAGAGAATTTCGCGCCTACGGAACGATGATCACGCCATTGAAGAATTTTTGGCTGGAACTTCCAAGCACCGCTGAAAACCCCTTTGAATCCTTGGAGATGTTGACGGTGGCAGAGACCTTTCTTGATCGAGTCGCCGAGCTCCATGGCGATACCTGGAGTCCCGCCTTGGAATATACCTGGAGGAAGGCGATCAATACGGTCATGACCGATTTGCGAGAGCCAAGTCGAGATCCAATTCGTTCCTCCTCTAGGTTCGAATCTAAACCATTTCTATGCTCAAAAAAAGAGGGACAGCCCTTAAGATGGTATTGGGGCGCTATGATGCTCGGAGTCGGCAGCCTTGCCTCACTCGGTCTTTGGATACGCTGTCTTGCAGGGGAGTCCAAGTTAAAGGCAAGAACAGCATGGCAGTTCCCCACAAGCCCATAATGAGTCAGTACGTGCTTTCCATGACTGCAGTCTTACCGAACATATATCTGGACTTCAGCTTACAACCATTGTCCATCATCATGGCCAAAATAATCGCAAACAAAACTTTCACCAAGGCATGACAGGAAGATCATTGGGTGGGTGCAAGTCTCTTCCAAACATGACAGGCATTTTTTAGTGCTTGCCGTCTTAAATCTTTTGAACGAGATCGCTCTGACAGAATTCGACTAATCCCGTCTAAGGTTTTCCCATTTTTCTTGCAGCCAACCCTGCTGGAAGCGATAGAATGGTATATGAACTTTTCACAGACGACGGTGCAAGCTCTTCAAAATACTCACGTGAATTCAGCAGGAGTAAAACGAATACTCATCGTGGACGATCAGGAGACTGTCTTGATTTTTCTGAAAGACAGACTGGAGAAACTTGGGTTTGTCGTGTCTTCCGCATTAAGTGGGAAAGAGGGAAAGCGTCTCCTCCAGGAACATTCCTTTAATGGGGTGTTATTGGACCTTGAAATGCCAGTCATGGATGGCCTGGCAATGTTGAGAGAACTTCGAAAACGTTCCGAGACTATTCCCGTCATTATCATGTCCGCCGACCCCACACACACGACCATGCTCAAGGCGATTGATGCAGGAGCCGGAGATTACCTGACGAAACCTATTTCTTCTGTCATTTTAAAATACAAATGCCTGAGACTCTTCTCGTAACATGTTCGAAATTCATAAACAATCGAACCAGTATGCTTACCTAGCCTTTGCCACGTGATTCGTTTTCGTTGGAAAATATGGCAAGAGTTTGGATGCGACACTGCCGGACGTGAAATTGCTGGCTGCTCTCATTTCTGATGGAATGCCTACAAGAAGTCATGAAAAAATACTTGTGCGAGCTTTACTCTACATCCACTGAACTGACTGTCCTTCGTCTTGTATTGAGAAATGATGGCGTGTGTCGATAATTGGGGGATTTCATATATCAGACCAATAAACTTAAAACATTTCCCTCCGTCGGAGAATGCTGCCTGTCCCCCTATGGGTCATGACGAAAAGTCGTAATGAAGAACTTTCTAAGCCCTGTCTAAGGTTATCAGACTTTTCATTTGTCTCTATCAGTGTGGTCAGAGGATAATTTCAGGAAACGACGTTCTTTGCTTTGTGACAAAAAACAAGGAGGATATCAATGGCGTTCAACATTTCCAAGTCTGCACGGTTAAAAATTGGGTTTCTCACATTGGCATTAACGAGTGCTCTTCTCGCCGCCCTTGGGCAAATTCCACTGGCCGTCTCCCAACCGGTGACAATCCCGGTCGGCAAAATTTCAGGCCCAATCCCCATGGATGCAGCCAATCCAGTATGGGAGTCAGTTCCTGGTATTGTGGCGCCATTAAGTGGGCAGACCATTACCACTCCTATGCACCCCAATATTTCTGTCAAAACCGTCATGATCAAAATGGCTACCAATGGCAAAGAGATTGGCGTATGGGCGAATTGGGGAGACCAAACCTTAAACAACACCACCATTGGGCCTCAAGATTTTCGTGATCAAGTGGCCGTGCAATTCCCTGTGCAAAAAGCCGGAGCACCACCGTTCCAATGTATGGGGCAATCTGGAGGAACCGTGAATATTTGGCGGTGGAATGCCGAATGGCAAAAAGATTTAGGACGTGGCGTGGCCGGCATGTGGGATGTCGATAACCAATACCCATCCATTGCCTGGGATTACTACTATGAAGAACCAGCTGGTGGCGTCACCTATCCTGATCGAATTGGGAGAAGCCTTGGCCCGTTTAATGAAGGCATTTGGTCCGGCAACATCATGTCAGATCCCGACATGCGGGTAGGTTCCGTAGAAGATCTCAATGCGAATGGGTTCAGCACGCTGACAACACAAGCCTCACAAGATGTCGTGGGCAATGGTCTGTGGGAACCATATGGTGCGCTGAAAGGCGGCTGCTGCAGCGGCCCCACCTGGCGCGTGGTCATGAAGCGGAGCTTGGGAACCAAGGATCCGAACGATGTGCAGTTCAAAGCCGGTGCGAGCTTTCCAGTGGCCTTTGCCGTATGGGATGGCTCGAATGTGGAACGGAATGGCATGAAGGGTATCTCAACCTGGTTCACCGCTCAAATGCCAAATTAAAAACCACCAACTTTCCATGGGATTGATGTAAGGAAGTTCTTTCATCTTGATTTTACGGTATCTCTCCTAAGCCAGAATCAGGAGAGACCTCACAACGTAGACATAATTTTTAGAATTTTTCTTTCAGCAGCTAATTTTCATCACACGAAAAATCAAATTTTCAATCAAAAAAGGTTATTCGATTTTGAGAACTCTTCATCAAAACTAATGTTTTCTTTCGTGGAAAGAAAGCAACGTCTGTCTAAAGTTTATTAATTACCCCTACCGTCATCTATCGGCTATTCGATATGATGATAGATGAGCATTGATAAAGAATTTCCTTCAGGTGAGCGACAATCAGATGCGCCTTTCGCAACTGATCGACGAATCCTGGTCGTGGATGACGATGAAGACATCCGGCTATTTCTTGCTGACAGACTCGAACACCTTGGCTTTCTGACATGTTTAGCGTCTAATGGCATGGAAGGGCTTACACTCCTTCGCGAGCGCTCCTTCTGTGGAGTGTTACTGGATCTTGAAATGCCCGTGCTGGATGGGCTCACGATGTTGAATCAACTTCGACAAGAATCTCACGCCGTCCCGGTTATTGTGATGTCTGCCCACCAAACGCACACGACCATGATAAAGGCAATCGAAGCGGGAGCGAAAGATTTTCTCACGAAGCCGATTGCCGATGTCATTCTGAAATACAAATGTCTCCGACTCTTTTCGTAAATCAGTGTTGACGCTCTTGAAGGATAGATCTGAATCTGCCAAGCTGAAAACAGCAAAGAACTGAAGTGTGCTGTTATTTCTTTCCAACGATTCCAGTTGAAGACATTTCATTCACGGGAGGATCCTGTATGTCTCATATTTTCGCTTCCGCATCTAAAAAACCTTTGCTGAGTTTCCTAGTGTTCAGTCTCATTGCTTTTTCGACTTCTATGCCCGAAAAGACATCCGCCCAATCACCGATTATTCCTACCTCTTCAACCATTCCCCAAATGTCTTCGGTTGAAAAAACCTCACCGACTCAAATTTATGATTTTACGATGGATGATATTGAGGGAAAGCCTCGCCCATTACGCGAGTTTAAAGGAAAAGTGGTGATGGTGGTGAACACAGCCAGCTTTTGCGGGAACACTCCGCAATATGAAGGACTGCAGACTCTCTATCAACAGTATCGAGACCAAGGGTTTACAATCTTAGCCTTTCCCGCCAACGATTTTGGTAGACAAGAACCTGGAGACAACAAAGAAATTGCCGAGTTCTGCTACACCAAATATTCTCTAGAATTTCCGCTCTTCAGCAAAATCACGGTTGTGGGTGATCACAAACATCCCTTGTATCGCTATCTCACAGAAGACACCCCGTTTACAGGGGAAATCAAATGGAACTTCCAAAAATTTCTTGTCAATAGAGAAGGCGGGGTCATCGCGCGATATCGTCCCAGTCAAAAGCCTCTTTCAAAACTCATCGTGCATGACATCGAAAAAGCCTTGCAGAGTTCTTAGCTTTTACTCCAAGAGATCTCTTCCTCTCTAGGTACATGAGAGAGGAAGAGATCTCTCTTCGGACAGTTCTACAACGCCCCCATGTCGAATCACGACAACACCGCTCCACGCACGACCGAAGACTCTAGAACCTTCTCTCAAGCTGCTCCTTTCACATCTTGGAATCAGGGGCGAGATATTCAAATCTTTGGGATCCTCCTCATTTTTGCTGGATCAATGGACCTCATCTGGATTGCAGCCTATCCCGATTATGCACTCACCGTATTTGGGACAACCTTCACAGGTATCACCGGTGTCTTGGTGAAATACCAACATCCTGTGATTCATTGGATACTTGGGTATGGGTTTTTCACAAGAAAAGGCTGGGCCTACTGGGGATATTTAGCGTATTTGGGACTCGGCTGCCTGAGCGAACTGACAACTCAAATGATTCAAGGATATCATTCAACCCGCACAACCATGATTCTTGTCAGTCTGCTATTTGGAGCCTATATACTTTTCAGACGTCATGTCTTTTCTTCGTCGAGAACACTTTCTGCGAGTGAACTCAACAACACATAATATTCAGACGAAACTCATATTCCTCCCCAGCACTTCCAATACCAAAATTGCAAGGACAGAAAGATCGCGTGGTATACTGAGGGACTATGAGAAATCGTCTCCTCATGCCCCCATATTTTTTGCTGCTAGGAGCAATCATGTTGAATGCAAGTGAGGGGTGGCCGGTAACAACAGACGCAGATGTACCTCTGAACGATGAATCGATAGCTGGAGCTCCTGCCCCCCCACCCCCACCAATCGAGGAAGAGCAGGGTTGGCATTTTCCAAAAGGCTCAGGATGGGAACAACGGTTTTTTGATAAACCGCTGTCCGCGTATAATTTTCCAAAAAGTCATGTTCGATTACCTGATGGTTCTGGGATTCCCCTTAAAGCGCCTGGAAAGTTTCCCGGGATTGAATTTGGCGTCGAAATGCATAGTTTTCAGGCCCTGCAATCAGTGGTTCCACCAGAGGGATTGCCAAAATCACTGAGTTCTCAACAGGACCAGTCTTTTCTCTTAGCTCCTTCTCATAGTTCCCCTGACTATAATGGGGGATTTTTGCGGTTCACGTGGTAAGGAATGAGACATCACGTTCATACACATTTCACTCAACAGCATTTCCTATGATTCAAGCCATTGAGGATCGAGAGTTTGACCGAATCATCGAGAACTCTCTGACGCCGGTTTTAATAGAGTTCTGGCAACCTGGCTGTGGCCATTGCCAAGCTCTGCTTCAAGAACTGGAATTGATTCAGACTGAGGTTGAAGACCGACTCCTCATTTTCAAAATGAACGTGCAAGAAAATTTCCTCATCCCGGGAGACCTCGAAATTCACTCTCTCCCCACCCTGGCCTTATATGCGAATGGGAAATTTGAAACATTCATTGGTGGGCTTGGCAAGAAACAGTATCTCCTCAAACAATTAGCCCAATGGATTGGCTCCTCACTATAGATCGGGGAATCCCTCTTGAGCCAATCTTAGCCAGGTTCGGCAAAACAACAGTTTGAGTGTCTTCATTTGCCCATAAACTCAGAAGAGCATTACACTGAAAAGACAAAAGGACGGAACTCAATTCATTAATATGGAGGATCGGACATGTTCCACATCCCGACATTGACGACCAAAACAATTTTGCTAAGCTTGGCCACTTTGGTGTTCATAAGCAACTCTGTATTCCTTGACCACAACGTACTGGCACAACAACCCATGACACTGGCTTCTGCAATATCTCAAAAGCCTGCGGATCAAAAATCCTCATCGACTCAGATTTATGATTTTACGATGGATGACATTGACGGAAAACCTCGCTCATTAGATGAGTTTAAAGGGAAAGTGGTGCTGGTGGTGAACACGGCCAGCTTTTGCGGGAACACGCCGCAATATGAAGGGCTCCAAATACTGTATGAGCAATATCGAGATCAAGGATTTACAATCTTAGCCTTTCCCGCCAACGATTTTGGTAAACAAGAGCCTGGCGATAACAAGGAAATTGCTGAGTTTTGTTACACCAAATATTCTTTGGAATTTCCGCTATTTAGTAAAATCACCGTTCTGGGTGATGACAAACATCCTTTATACCGCTATCTCACAGAAGACACGCCGTTTACAGGGGAAATCAAATGGAACTTCCAAAAATTTCTCATTGATCGGTCTGGGCAGGTCATCGCGCGGTATGCGCCTAAGCAAAAACCTCGGACACCCAAAATTGTGGATGATATTGAGAAGGCCTTGAAAGCTTCCTAAAGACGCGAAAGAGATGAGGCGCTTGATCGCTCTGAGACGAGTATACTGCTTTTTTCAAAAAATCACGTATGTAGCAGAAACCATTTGCTGGATCAATCATTTTCGATTCTCATAAACCAACCCCCCAGAAATCTACGAGGAGTTGAACGCAATAAATATATAAGGTTCCTGACACCTTAAATAGAACCGCGATCACTTCGAGTGGAAAATTCTTGAAAACCACGAACGCTTGGGGGCTTGGTGAAGGGCAGTGTTGGATGGTGGCGATGAATGGAATTTAGGGTTGGCGCAGGGGACGAAGCTGGGGTCCGTGAGCGACGTGAGATCAGCATATCGTTTGGCCTCTTCATGCCGCCCCAGGGCTGTGAAGACCTGCCAAATGGCATGGTAGATGGGAGCCGATTCCGGAGATTGCTCAGGGGTATCGCCAAGCGCAACCTGAAATGCCTCGATAGCCTCTTGAGGTCTCTCTAGCGCCAGATAACACTTGCCCACCTGAAACCACCCCTTCCGATGGTAAGCCGAATATGCGGCAAGAGTCTTCAAACTTCGAATGGCCTCTAGATACCAACCTTGCTCCTTCAATCTCATAGCTTCCTCCCACCGGCGCGGAGAATCTTGCATGGGAATGCCAGACTCGCCAGAGCTGATCGGGATATGTAAAGAGAGTTCTTTTTCAGAAATCATCGATTCTAGGTCACTCTCCTCTTCTGGAGAACAAGTAATTTCGGCAATGTGAGTGAGAGGTAAGAGGCCACCTTGCAATCGATCTTTTGCGGCCTTCGCAACGACATTCTCAGAAATAGACTTCATGTGCTCAGAAAACCCATACAGCAAACTCGTTTCACAGAGTTGATTAATGAGGCGAGGGTTTCCCTTGGTCGAATCATACACCATGTCACACGTTGTCTCCGGAAAGAGAGAGGAAAGTCCCCCCGCAGTTTGCACTCGATGAAGAATGTAGGCCCGGGTATCTTGTCGATCAAACGGTTCAAGGCAAAAATCCACCCCGATCCGTTGGACGAAGGCCGACAACTTCGGATCCTGAAGCCTTTCCCGCAATTGAGTATGGCCAGCTAGAAGAAGCTGGAATCTAACCCTATGTTGATCATTCAGGTTAAAAAGGAGACGGAGTTCTTCCAACTGATCTCCTTCGAGATTTTGTGATTCATCTACCACAAGGAACGCACTCTTGTTGCCTTCAGTAGTTTTGGTGAAAAACTCGGCAGACGCTTTGAACATTCCAGCAGCACTCTGGTTATTGGGTTTCACGTCAAACGCTTCTAACACCCAAGGCAAAATGCTACTTCCTTTATCCTGCGTAAAGGGTAACATCCCCACGATCACGGTATTATCGAGATTGCTAAGAATGGCTTGGAGGAGAGTCGTCTTCCCAGTTCCGGGATCTCCTGTCAAAAGAATCATCCCGTTATGATTGAGTACTCCAAATTCTAGGAGACTTATTGCTAGTTTGTACCGTTGATTGAGAAAAAGAAACCGATGATCAGGAAAGATGGAAAAAGGTTTTTCGCTTAATCCGTAAAATGATTCGTACATGAACGTCTCTTAGAAAGCGTTTTTCGGGAACAGGAGTAGTGTCATTTCAAACCGATACAACACTGGCTGCTCTCGCGCCACTCTCGCAAGGGAGAGAGAGCAAAGTCAGGGGAGGAACGGTCATCACGACCAGCAATCGGACCAACGGCCTGTTTCTCAACTGCGGGACAATCGTCTTTCAATGAGTGAGAATATCATAGCGAAAGCATCGGCCTCACCTCTATCCTCTCTTTGGAAAGGAGAGGAAGAGACTCGAGCAACACTCATGCACAAAGAACTGTTTTTATTGTGGGTGATAATACTTTCGTAATTACACACTAAAGAAGCACCCTCCCTAAGACCACGAGGTAGGGGCAATTCGAGGGATACCTTCCCGGAAATTAAAACCAAGAGAAAGAAGGAGGGTTTCTGAACACTATCCGGCTTTGTTCAAAATAGTCCCGACGATGGGAAGAGATCCATTTAAAAGCGAAATGGATTTTTTAACATCTTTATCGGTCGTCCGACTTGCCTCAACAACAAGCACAAGAGCATCAAGCATAGGAGCAAGCCCAATCACATCTGCGTTATTTAACATCGGAGGAAGATCAAAAAGAACGATGCAAGAGGAGTACTGGTGTTTCATCTCCTCAACAAAGTTCTTCATCTTCGGCAAGGTCAGGGCTTCAACGGAATTCTGTAAAGGTCCCCCAGCGGGCAAAATACAGAACCGGTCAATTTGTGGATTAATAAGCAAATCTGGGAGAGAGACATTATCTAATAGGAAATCCGCAAGCCCTTTATTTTCAATGCCAAAGAGTTCATGCACCTGAGGGTTTCGCAAATTTCCATCAATAAGAAGGGCCGTTTGATTTGGTTCCATAGCAATACTAATGGCAAGATTGGCCGCCACCAATGTTTTTCCTTCCCCGCTCCCTGGGCTTGTGACCCCAATAATACTCCAGTTATTCTCTCGTAGACGATGAAGAATTTGTATTCGTAAAATTTTATAGGCCTCAAGAAAAGGACCACGAGGAGCGGTCGTGAGCACACGATGAGCAATTAACGAAGACGGGATAGGCGCGACCCGTTTGGTATGAGCAAACGAATCTTGATAATCGCGTTCACCCTGAAACGAATCCTGATGATCCTGTTGCCCCTGTGACCGCTTAAATAACTTTAAAGCTTGTTGAATTTGTTCCATCTTTTACCTTGAAGATCTTGACGGCTAATCTAATCTCATTTTTCGTAATGCCACATACCATAGCACATCCAGCGGCAACAAAAAGAGATGGACCATTCCTAAGGAGACCAACGTAGCGACGATGGCGCCAGCCCCAATCATACCTCTCATCCTAACCTTAGCTCGCTTCTGCTCCGGGGTAGGCAAATACGGAATGACACTTAAAAAAGGAACGTTGGCCACCTCTCGCAAACGCTCAACAGTATGGATCGACCCATCCAAAGCCTCAGCCAAAGCCGCACTGCCGATTCCACCTGCAAAAGCCAGAACCAGCCCCAAAAAGAGAATAGCTTTACGATTGGGTCGCACGGGGGAATCCGGAATATGGGGAGGCTCAACCAAAGAGAATCGCTCCCCCTTCCGTTCCAATTCCAACCCCTCAGCCACCTGAGCCTCAAGAAGGCGAGAACGGTATTCCTGAAATTTTTGCGCGGCGTTATCCCGATCACGCAAAAGCGTTTGATATTCTGGGTCCAGTTCAGGTGTTCGTTCGACTCGCATCGCGTATTTACGAGCTTGCTCACCCAAACCCTCTTTGCTCTTCCTTAAATGCTCAAGAGTTGATTTGGCAGTAGCCAGTTGAGTTTGAAGACTGACATAAATTGGATCATCCCATATCCCTTCCGCAGGGCGCGAAGAAGAGGATTTGGTTGCAATCATTTCTTGTTTTAACAGACCTATCGTCGCCTGACTCCTTATGATATCAGGATGATCTTCGCCATAGCTCTCACGGAGACTGGCTAATCGTAACCGTTCTTCTCGAAGATTTGTTGAAAGTTCGCCTGCTGTGACAGGAGAGACACCTTGCTGTTCCAAGGCCTGAATTTCTCCTTGTATTTTTATGATGTCCGGATGTTCCGTAGACAGATAGGAAGCCATAGAGGAATATTGCCTTCGCAAAAGTTGAAGCTGCTTGCCAAGACTCCCATTCTCTAATCCCGTTGCAAGCGAATTTTTATTCCTGACGATTTCACCTTCCAAATAGACGATGCGTTCTTCCTGAACCTGTGCTTGTTGATTGACATTGACTATTTCTCGTTCGACCTGACTCAATAATTGCATGTTCATTTGAAACAATTCTGGGAGAGCTCCATTTGCCTTCTTCTTAAAGATAGCAATCTTCTCTTCTAATTGACCGAGGGAATTCGATAGCTTGCCAGACTCTTGTTTCAAAAAAGCTGTGGTTTCGTGCACTTGTTGCTCTCGATTTTTGAGATTTTCACTCAAAAATAGGGAAGTTAATTCATTCGCAATTCTTTGAGTACTTTCAGGAGTAGGGCCTTCGAAGGAGAGGGTAAAAGCTATTGTCGCCTGCGTAGGTCGTCCCGTTTGTTTATCAACGACGTCAGCACTCACCATTTCAATAGCAATGTTCTGGAGAAATTCTTCAAGAACTGCAGTCGAATTTTTTCGGGTGAGCAGGTCCGGATATAAATTATGTTCTTTAATGATCGGCAAGAGTTGGGACCGGGTCAAGACTTTGGCCTTGATACGTTCAATTTGCTGATCCGCGTATATTGTGACCGTAGAACGAATAAGATCTGTAGGAATCTCCTGCTCGATAATTAGGATGGTAGCCATAGAACGATAGACAGGAGGCAATAATAACGCCAACATGGCCGCAATACTAAAAACCAAACCGCCGATGAGACCTATGAGTACCCACCGACGACGCGCAATGCCAAAAAAATGGTCCAACGATTGTGGAGATTCTGCCATCAGGTCATCACCTTATCGAGAGACTGCCCATTTCGGCCACGTATACGTTAGTCCCATGATCACAGCGTTCGACTCGGCAGTCGTCTTGCCTTCAAGGCGGACATAGTCATAGGAAAGATCAAACGACCAATATTCTGTGACTCGCCAGGAAATGGTTGGACCGACTTGCCAATATCGTGAATTGACTATCCCACGGCTGTCAGATGAAGACCCGACCGTATCATTATCAGAAAACGTGCCTCGCAGAGATATGCTCAAGGCATGCGTTAGTTGATGATTCACACCTAGATCCACGCGATCAGTCACAAATAAGATGCCAAGCCCGGAGGGATTCAGAGTTCGGCTATATCGAACGGTTATATGCGAACGTTCCCATTCTCTATCCAGAGACACATTAAACAACCACGTCAGATCAGTATTTTTTCGGCTCTGCCCATTCACAGGAAAAGTGGTCCAAACATACCGTAATCCACCAGAACCGGAAATGGAAAATGTTTCGGACATCCGTTGAGAAAATCCAAGTTCAAGTCCGGGAGCTTGAGAGCGAAATCCATTCTGCGGCACATGATAGTTCGTATACCACGCGGTACTGTGAAAGCTCGTTTCTTCTGTCCACTGATAGGCGGCCCCGACCGTTCCAGTATGTGCCTGATAGGCGAACAAATTGGAACCACGTGCCCGATCATAGCTCACATCGGTAAACTGATAGCTACTCTTCAACGTCGTTCGTTCTGTGACGGATCGATCCCAGCCTCCTCGAACATTTCTGAAATTACGAGGGGTGAAATTGGTCACGAGACCCGTTTCATCCAATTCACTGATCAACGCATTATCCCGATTAATGGCCACATCAAGACCCAAGCGATCCACTTCGGTGCGGTGCGACCCGGAAAAAGGGAAATAATAATTATTAAACGTCTTCTCGATTGGGTCCCGACTAAAGTAGCGGACGTACTCAAATTTTGGACTACCCTTAAGGTTCAAGATCTCTGTGGCGTAACTCATACCGACACTAGGACTGATCTTCATCGCCCACACAGAATGATGGGAAAGAGTCGTTAATAGGAGATTATCCTTAAATTGGCCTTCACTTCGAAGCCGCGGCTCAACAGACCATTGCGCTCCAAAAGTAGTTGAAGTACCGCTAAAGCTACATGCACAAACACAAAACACCAACACCAATCGAAAATAGAAAGACCTGCACATTAGAGACAATTTGCGTACAACGTGGGAAAACTTGTCCTCATGCCTCAGTCAGAAATTAAGCGTGAAAACAATTCGTCAAACAAATCCCCCCCTGTTTCAAATTCAATTCACTGCACCCAAGATCCAACGGCTTCAACGCCCTCTTGCATCCATAGGCACAATCACTTTAATTTCACCCTTAACGCACTAGACAAACAATCTGTGGATGTCATCCTGAAGCATGACAAGGATCAATGCCAAGGTCAAAAAAATCTGGGCTTTTTACGAGATCTTTCGAGGTCCTTGTTCTCTGAGTATGGGAGGGCCCTGTTACGTGCATCAGTCAGCCTCCATCGCGCGTGCGACGTGTCTGTCGAGCAAACAGACGGTTTTGCTTCCCGATGGATCCCCGATAAATACTTGAGGGGAGGACGAAAGCGAAACTCACACGCGCTCTACTCACTAGACATTAGTCTGAATGATAAAAATCAAGTTTCTAAGCCCTACGGCACCATGACGATATCACCTCGTTGCAACACAATGTTCTGCTCAAGATTTTCCCCTTTCAACACATCACTATAATCAAAAGGAAAGGTGACTTGACGCTCTTTGTTACGTCGTAAGATTTTAACCGACCCTTCGCGGGCAAATGGCGTCATTCCCCCCGCTAAACTTAACGCTTGCATCACATCCGTATATTGACCAATTTGAAATCCGCCAGGCTTATTCACTTTGCCAATCACAAAAATCTTAAAACTGTTTACTTGAGAAACGCCAATCGTAATCCGTGGATCTGATACAAATTTTGTCAGTCGCTTATCCATTTCCTTCGCCAAGCTTCCAACAGAGCGACCTTCCGCACTCACCTCGCCGATCAAAGGAAAAGTAATATAGCCATCAGGACGGACGATAACTTCACGAGAAAGAATTTCATCTTTCCACACCGAAATTTGCAAAATATCTTCAGGGCCAATTTGATAGCTCGATTCATTAGGGGAGAACGTGGAAAGAATCTCATCCTCACCAGCAGAGGATTGGGCTCGGGATACATCCACTAGGGTCAGACCAAATGCCTGGAAACCCACGAGACATATCACCACATACTGCAAATTCCGATGACTAAGAAAACAAGAGAGCCTTGGAAAGGAAAAGGCCAGATACACTTGAGCCATATAGTATCCTTTTCTTAAAAAGAATGTTGAAATTCGGCTACGAGACGACGCGCTTCTTCAAAGCCTTCAAATTTCTGCCCGCCTTGTAGGGATTTTTCCAGGTGTTTTTGAGCGGTGGGTTGATCCCCAGCTTCGAGGATGAGCAACCCGAAATGATAATTCATCAACGGATGATCAGGGGCTTTGACAAGTGCTTTTCGCAAGACACTTGCAGCCTCCTTGTGGTGCCCCATCTTGTAATACACCCAGGCGAGGGTGTCGAGCAAGAACGGATTCTCTGTTTTAGATTCAAAGTCCCGAGTTAAGGTTAAAGCTTTTTCCAAACTCTGTTGATCCCCACGTTTATCCGCTAACAAATACGCTAAATTGTTCGCAGCCAAGACGTCGGTCGGATTATCACCAAGAATGGTTTCATATGCCCCAATGGCAGAATCAATCTTCTGATCCGCTTGAGAGTAAGAAGCCAAGGAATTCAACAACGCTGGGGAATTCGAATTGTGCGTTAAGGCTCTCGTAAGAACATCTAATGCCTCGGCTTTTTTACCCTGTGCCCATTTCAACGAGGCCCAATCCTTCCAGGGTTCGACCCAAGCAGGATTGATTTGGGTTTGCCTTTGAAGAGCTAAAAGAGCGGAAGGCATATCTTTCAGTTGCACGAAGACCGCTCCAAGAAGGCCCGACGCAAACGGGTGATCGGAATGTTCTTCAAGTACTTTTTTCAAATAGCGTTTCGCCTGTTCGGGCTGATGTCGTCCAAATTCGACTTTTACCAATGCCGCCAGCGGGGCTAAGTCATCGGGTTGGGCCTGGTGTGCACGGTGAAAGGCTTGAACTGCCAGATCCCACTGCTTGCGTGCCGCTGCCATGAGGCCTTTGGCTAGATCAACTTGGTACGGCAACCCTCCGGCTTTTTGCATCCGTGAGATGGTCTCACTGGCACGTGACCACTGTTGTTGAGCCAAGTGTATTTCGAATAAAGACCAGAGAGTTTCCACATGAGTCGGCACCGCCTCAAGAATGGACTCCAAGTAGCCTTGCGCTTCTTGAAGATTTCCCTTCCGAGTGGAGAGGCGGGCCAAGGCCTTGTAGGCGTCAAATTGTCGGGAATTGAGTCCCACCGCTTTCTGGAAGTTTTCTTGAGCCAGCTCAAACTCTCCAGATAACAAATGTCCTTGCCCAAGAAAGCTCTGGATGCCGCTATGATTGGGCATATCCTTTTGAACGACTCGGAACGCCCTAACCGCCTCTTTCCCCTGCTTTTGGGCCAAGGCCATCTTTCCTTTTAGCAACAAGGCATCGAATTGCCTGGGGTTTTCTTGAAGGACTTTTTCCACACGCATCTGTGCTAAATCCTGCTTTTGCTCAACAAAATCCAGTTTGGCCAATTGCACTTCGGCCTTCAGCCCTTGGCCACGTTGCTCCTCCTCCGACACAATAGCTTCGTAAAGCGCGCGGGCCCTGTCGCTTTCCTGATGTTTTTCGTAGTGCTTAGCCAAAGAAAATCGAAGCATCATCGAATGCGGAAGGGTTTCCAGAGCTTCCTCTATTAACAATCCACGCTGATCAGATTCTGTATGCTGAATCAGACTATTCCATCGAGTTTCATTGGTCGGATCAAGCTCAACTCCCTCTCGCAAAAGGACGACAGCTTGATTGGTTTTTTTGAGTTGCTGATAGATCATCGCCAAATTGTTGCGATGTTTGAAGGAGGTCGGCTCGAGGTTGAGCAATTGGAGAAAGACCCTTCCCGCATCTTGGAACGCACCCTGTCCGACATAGGTCGTGGCCAGGTAATTAAGAAGATCTACATTATCAGGCTGAACGAGTAAACCTCTCTGTAATAGGGAGTGAGCCTTTTGATGCTCATCATTTGAGGCCAACACTGCCGCTAACACAATTAAGGTATCCGCCTCTGTGGGTGTTCGGTCAAGAACCGCTTCGGCCTTGGCCAATGCGGCGTTCTTCTCCCCATTTAATGACAACACTGCCGCTTGCAGCGATTCGCCAAAGGCGTCTTGAGGATCACGCGACAACAACTCATCTGCCATTTCAGCAACCTGCTCTGTCACCTTTCCAGCTAAATAAAAGCGTGCCACCCGTGTCGACGCTCGACGGTGAGTTGGTTCCAATTCCACAATTCTGAGATACAAGCGAAAGGCTTGTTGCCAGCTTTCTTCCTTTTCTGCGACGTGCGCCAAAAGGAAAATGGCGTGAGTATCTTTTGGATCAATTCTGACAGCGTTCTTCAATGCCACTCTAGCTTTAGGATAGTTCCCGTCGGCCAAATACTCCTGGGCTTGCTCAACGTAGTACCCTTTGCGTTCCTCTGGACTCCCACACCCACTCAAAAACAACAGGAAAAGAGGAAACCACATCAACCCCCACCTCAGAATAACAACATGCCCCACATACATTTGCCCCTTCATGGTGCCTCCATCCCAGTATGTTGCCATTGAAGATGGAGCCCCGAACCAGAAAATTCACTCATGTGTGGCAAACACACTGCTTCGAAACAACCAACATTCATAAATTTTAAAAAAATATTCATGCGGAATAATTTTGGTGTGTCATGTTTAAGCAGTTGAGAAATATGCAAAGAATATGACTGTGGGGGGCAGGTGTGATGATACCGTCGTTGAACGAAATGGCGAGAGACAGAAAACAGGAGAGAACCATCATCACGAGGGGGAAATTAGACTCTTGCTAAAGTATACGTATATCCTATTTTTTTAATGACTAATACATGAGAAATGAACGAATGGGATAAGTGGTGGAATGGAACAAACCCAACGACTTTCACACACAAACCAACAACATACATTAGGCCTGATGCGATCCTTGCTTTTTTATCAGACGGAAAAAATAAAAACTTTTCCCCCTTATGACTGATGAACGATTTCCCTATTTATGTCCCATTCTAAATACCACACTACTAAACGAAGCTACTCTTCTAAACCTTGGAATAGAAATAATGTAGATATCCAACAACTACACTATAATGACCAGAATTACTTAGCAAACAAACTTCTCCTGGCTATCCCGATGAGGCCAATGAGGCCAGACCCAAACAGCAAAGCAGCAGGTGGAATGGGAACTGGTGCAAACCCGTCGGCGTTCCCTCCAGCATTAAGAAATGTCGCAGTGGTAAACAACCCAGGAAGTCCTGGCCCAATGTTTGCCGAATTCCAATTAATCGTAAGGCTATTGTAATACGGGTCGGGAACTCCACCAGTTATCGGCGTATCAAAAGTTAAATCAGCATAATCCACGAGCGGATCTGAAATGGAAAACACATCAGTTCCATTACTGAGTGCAAAATCCACAACCTGCCCGGCAAGAAACGTTGTTGTCCCAGAGACGGAAGTTGAACCAAAGCCGAAGGGTCCAGTCAAAGAGGGCACGGTCAGGATCGATTGAAAAACCCCCATGTTATCAACATGGCCAAAGTCAAACGGGAGGGAATTTACCCCCACCGCAAATTCTATGGCGAAGGGAACAACATTTCCGTCACCACTACCGTCCACCATAGTCACGCCACCTGGAGCGGTGACAACAAGCGCGGCTTGAGCTGCATGAAGTGGCAAGAAAGCCAATACTACAACTAAAGATAACAAAAACACCTTCGCAGGCAGCTTCGACATAGCAATCCTCCTATGGATATTTGAGCCCACGTAACTAACACTAAAGGCTCAAACGGTTAAGCCAGCCCGCACCTTTTAGCAAGTTACCAATGTAAAACGAGTTGAAGTAAGCCTGAAAAAAATTAAGTTATGAAAGAGTATGAAGAAGAGTGATAAAGAGTATGAAAATGAAGAAAAAACCCTATAAATAGAACGCAAACGTATATATAAAGAAACAGATCATAGACTGAATAAAATACAATGTCAATAATGTCAAAAGGTAAAAGCCTAAATTTCATGAGACCATTGAATTTCACCGACAAAAGTCTTCATGCCGATGGACAGCTCAGCCTATTCTCAAAGCAGTCAAGTAGAGATATATGAGAGTCTGGATCTAATTTTCGGTAACTCCGATATCATACTTTACCCTGCCAGGCACAAGCCTCCTGGAGATCAACTCATTCGGTACAAGATCTTGACGACCAACCCTCTATCAAACCTCCACTCTAAGGAGGCTTACCAAACAAACAGAACAAAGGCTTCAAGGCCTGGAATGTCCAAGGTTGAGATAAGATTCCGCACGCCAGTGGCCAAAAGTTCCATTGTCCGGTGCAACAAACCCTCTAGCAAGAGAAACAGCCTTCCCTTGTTGCACCTTCAAGTTGATCTCACGTATTTTGATTATCCTTACCACGCTATCATTGTCTCCAACACGGTAGATAGGTCACGAATTTAACGTCTGCCAGAATAAACACATCCCCCATGCTCAACAAATAACGAAACCTTGCATTAAGAAAATGCCAAAGGCTAAATTTGAGAAGCTCTAAGCAGGCGTGAATTTGTATGGTAAAAAGTAAATTCCAAATTATATTGAGCATCTTATTCGTCGGCTCTGTGACCGTAGCATTGTTAACATTTGTCGGCACTGTAACTACAGTAGTGTTCACAAAAGTTATAGCAGGAAGTGTTTCCCTGGAGCCGCCATTGCTAAAACCTGAGACGGCCCCAGGCAACAGCATGCCGCCTGACGAGCCCAACATTAAGCCCAACCCTTTGTCGGTGGCAGAAGAAATACGATTTGAATCAATGCTTTCAAATAATAGTGATCTTGGCCACCCTCTCCCATTAGCTGGCCACTGGAGTACCGGTTCATCACCTGGAGGCTTTAACCCCTCATACCAATTGCAGTTAATTGAAAAGGGACACCACATCCTGCCGTGGTTTCAACTTCCTGAACACTATACCCCAAAGCTTGGCGCTGAATACTACAAAAAGCCGTTACAAAAGGCTTCAGGCCTAAACTTACCTATATCGTTTTTGAGCTCGCAGTGGGAACGCCCTCTAACAGACAGTCAAGCATATCTCTATTTACCACCTGACAAGAACCCTAATGTTGTAGGCCTGAATGGGCAAATCCTAAAGAAGGTTTCACCATTTAGCTCCCTCGGTCCGTGGTGGGAAGTAGGGAAAAAGGTAACTTCAAGTGTCACAATGAAAAAACTTCAGGAATGGTACCCTAACCCTCCGTTGGTCCTGTTTGTCTCCAACAATGAGCATACGAAGCTAAAGTGGACGGAAGCATGGATTTCCTCTCGATACCGTGCTACTTACGGTCGAAACACCACAGAGCTTCACAAACGGAAGACTGTAGGCGATGAATGGATTACACATTACCGCGCATTACAGGATGGAATGCGAGAAGGATTGACTCACGAACGCTGGAGAAAGAACGCACGCTTTATCGGCTATAATGCCTTTCCAACACGCACTTATGGTCGGTACCGTGATTGGGGGAAGATTGCCCTTCATATTCCTGATCGTCTTACACCGTGGTGGTATGCATGGGACGGTGCATCAGCACCCTACTATGTCAACAACTGGGACAAGAGTACCGACTTTGCGGTATGGAGCCCGCAGATCGAAACAATGAATTGGGTATTTATGCTCGACGAAGCGTACCGGTCGAATCCACGCTTCTGGTTTGAGATATCTACTTGGGATGGACATGAGCCGTCAAAAGAAAATGACAAGCGAAAGTTCTATGCTGGGCTCGGGCAAACATTTAGCCCTGAGCGCTACGGGGGGATGGTGCAATTCGGCATGTGGCTCTTACAGCCAAGGGTCGTACGAGAATATCGCTGGTCGAAAGATACATTGACGAACGCAGAGTCCTATTTTCTAGCTGTCGTGGAAGTCGTGGACCGAGTACACACAAACCCGACGCTCAAAAAATTCTGGAGACGGAGCCAATTGGTTGCCAACCTGGGTTATCAGCATCCCTACCAAGAGAACTTGCTCAAGGAGTATCAAGGTGCCAATCGTTGGTTTCTCTTAGATACAAATCTTGACCCAATCCGCCCTTGGAAGCTTAACACCGAACTCCCAGTCTTCTCGATGGCTCGGGTTCTTGGAAAGGCCCCCGACCGAGAATGGCTGGTTTACGCCTATTCCCCATTGAAAGTGAGGAAAAACGTCCAAGTCCGCCTCCCAGGTTATGGCTCCATTCAGATAGACGCCACACCATCTGGGAAATTTTATCACGTTATAGAAACCTCGGGTGGTGTTCACCAAGTGCTCTCAAAGGATCTGACACTTACCGAAATTGAAGAGTCAACGACCGCTCCCGAATCCTCTAACCTTTCAACACCAATCGACCCTCAAAGTCCAGCTGCACACCGCGGCCCTAACCTGACCAAATAAGGCCTGGTGGAAGCCGCCGCTCCATAATTGGGGTTGGAGCAATGCCCCCACATTATCTTTTCTTACACTCGATTGTGAGCCATTGAGCCATATATAAAATTCTCTATCGGTTCGAAAGCATATTTTTATCTAATAGAGAATCTAACTTACCTGCGGCATCCCAGGCTTCAGGGACAGCTCATGACAGCGGCAGAAGTGAGTGATGAAATCTTCCTTGGTTGGTTTTTGAAACGTTCCCATGTATGCTACTTTATGTAGAAGGATAAGCACATGCTAAGGCAAAGCCCAATGATGACCCGAAACATTACGCATAGTACACTTAGCGGCAACTGGGTCAATGAGTAAACAATGCTGAGAAGTCTTCTTGTAACGTGTATTGTTTATGTTGATCGTTTTTCTGCAAACTAGACACGATTGAAACCCTACTTTCCCTTGCTGGTATTTCCCTCAACAGCTCTCTCGCTCCGATCTGCTCATAGACCTTGAGCACACCAATAGCCAGCACAAGTTTAGAACCGGGGAAAGCCTTAGCCGGAAAAGTATTGGAAACAAATCTGAACCCGGAATTAAGGAAATCTCATACAGGGCTTAAACAAAAGACAAACGTTCGTGAGAAACTCTCATCTTTAAGTCGAGATAAAGGAAACAAAAATCGTATGAAAATTGCCTTCTGCTGGCCAACAATCTCTGGATACATGTCCGCATGCTGGAAAGCATTGCACGAACGTGCGGAGGTCAATCTCTTCGTCATGGCCTACCTCCCAGCTGGGAATGAGCCCGAATACAATCCATCGGACCTACTTGGGCACGTCCCTAATCGTCTTCTCAGAGAAGACGAACGTTTTGACATCAACCTGATACGGAACAAACTGGCTGAAGTGCAGCCTGACGCACTCTTTATTCCAGGGTGGATGAATCCTGTCTATGTCAAGCTTGCGCTCTCTAAGCAGTTAGCGCGCATACCCATCATCATGACCATGGACAACCCGCGAAAACCAGGAAGCGTGCGGCAAGCTCTCGCACGCCTAAAGCTAAGACGAGTTCTGAATCGAATCGATGGAGCCTTCGTCACTGGAGAGCGATGCTGGCAGCTTGCACGCCATCTCAATCTCCCTGAGCAAAAAATCTGGCGAGGTGCTTACGGCGTAGATGTCCGCAACCTAGCACCTCTTCTCGAGAAACGGAAATCTCGGCATCAAGGATGGCCAAAGCGTTTTCTTTATTTAGGTCAGTTCTACGGACGCAAAGGCATTCGAACACTGTCTGAAGCCTATCGTCTGTATCGAGAAACGGTCGAAAAACCATGGCCGCTGCGCACATGCGGCTCTGGTCCTCTTCGTGAACAATTCCGGAACGTAGAAGGTGTTGAAGAATGTGGGTTCGTCCAGCCCGCTGAGGTTCTGGAACACATGATCGAATCCGGCGTGCTGGTACATCCAAGCCACCGAGATGCTTGGCCACTAGCAATCGTCGAGGGGTGTGCTGCAGGGCTGCCCGTGGTATGTTCCGAAGCTTGTGGGTCTTCTGTGGAATTGATCCGACCCTTTCACAACGGACTTACGGCTCCGACGAAAGATCCTATCTCACTGGCGAACCGACTGATCTGGATGCACACCAACCACAACCAACTAGAACAAATGGGGACCCGGTCCGCACAACTCGGATCGGCCTACTCGGCCGAGCGTTGGGCCGATCGGGTCCTAGGGATACTGTCCGACGTAGAAGCCCAGCGATCAGGTCGTCTAATGCCAGCGTCGTCAGGGTCGGCGGAACATGAATCATGACTAAAAACCTCGAATACTATGACATGCTCCGAGAGACGACCTATCAACATGTGGATGGCGTCAAGAAAGCAGAAGAACATTCTCACTACGTTTCGCTCAAAAAGTTCATCGAAGCCTATAAAGTTGCTGACAAAAAATGTCTGGAGATCGGCTCGGCCCGAGGGCTCTTTCAGAACATGGTTCAAAACTACACCGGAACGGATATAGCGGCATCTGTCGCCCCAAACTATTATAAACCCTATAAAGTCATGGATGAAACCGGACGATATCCTTTCGACGACGAGAGTTTTGATGTGATTTGGACGCTGGCCGTGTACGAGCATATCCCAGACCTCCAGCTAGCGTTGGAGGAAATCCTACGTCTGCTGCGATCGGGTGGTCTTGTGTACTTTGCACCGGCATGGCAATGCCGCTCTTGGGCAGCAGAAGGATACCCTGTCCGACCCTACGGCGATTTTGGAATTAAGGGGAAAATCATCAAGGCCAGTATCCCGATCAGAAACTCAGTTCTGTACCGGTCCACCTTCACTTTTCCAAAGCGCATGATTCGGCAATTTCTCTATTTAATAGGGAAGCGATTCAAGAGAATTCAGTACAAGAAAATCGAGGCAAATTGGGATCATTATTGGATGTCCGACGCAGACGCGTGCAATAGTATAGACCCCCACGATGCCATACTGTGGTTTGAAAGCAACGGCTTTCACTGCCTTTCTCATCCCCTTCACCTCAGGGCATTTCTCGTCCGAACGGGTGGTCTCGTTTTTAAGAAAATCTGATGGTGGTAGGAAAGAACTTGACGGCCATCGTTTTCCTGAAAAAGGTATGGTCAAGGGGCCTCTAGAATTCAGAAAATGGGAAACCCAGTAGCTAGAATAGAGCCCTCTGGTATTTAGCCGGCCTTTTGAAGCCCTTCAGGCCTCGCCGGGTCTGTTCGCTCACCGCCAGACCACCGCGTAAAACATTTCGGATATCATCAAGCCAATTCAACTGAAAAACCAGAACACCTTGCCTACATTCCCTAAAGTCTTGTTTCTTCATAGTTAGTTAGTGCAACCATCTTGTGAATCAATTCTACATGAAAAACTATCTCATTAATCTTATTTCACGAGCGAAGAATCGCATCCAGTCATCACCTATCGGTAATCGAATATTTCATGGTGTCAGTTGGAGTATAGTATCCACCTTGGGATCACGAGGCATCCCACTTGTGGGAATGATCGTCACAGCTCGCATCTTGGAGAGCACATCATACGGAGAACTTGCACTGGTACAAAGCAGTGTCGTCATGCTAGGGACTTTTGCTGGAACTGGCATGGGCATGACAACCATCAAGTATGTCGCGCAGTTCCATAAAAATAGTCCTTTGAGAACAGGACGGGTCATCGCACTGGCTATTTGGACATCTTCCATAATGGGCGGCAGCATCGCTATTATTCTCTTCCTGTCGGCCCCCTGGCTTGCCAGGGAAACATTCGCTGCCGCCCATCTTGCGGATGCACTTCGAATAGGCTCAGCCATCCTGATTTTGAATGTGTGGATTGGAGTTCAGATAGGCATCTTGATAGGGTTTGAAGCCTTTCGGGCAATGGCGAAGGTAAATGTCATCAGTGGTTCAATGGGCTTCCTATTAATAATTAGCGGCGCCAATTGGTGGGGGGTACCTGGTGCACTTTGGGGCTTAGTTGGGTCCGCATTTGTTACCCTTATCATGAATGGAATGGTTATTTATAAACACATTCAACAATATAGAATTCCTTTGTTCTGGACAATTACTGCTGCGGAATGGAAAATTTTGAGGCAGTTCAGTTTGCCAGCGGCTATGACAGGAATTATGGTTGGACCCGTCAATTGGCTCGGCGCGACATTACTAGTCAACGAGGAAAATGGCTATGCAGAATTAGGCACCTTCACGGCTGCGAACCAATGGTTTTCCTTGTTGCTATTCGTCCCTTCTCAGATCACTCAAGTATTAATGCCAATGTTTACCGACTATTCTGGGAAAGCCGATAAAGGCCAATTACAACGCTCATTGTCAATGAGCATAAAGCTTACACTAATCTTAGTGGTACCAATGGCCGTTCTCATCATGCTCATCAGTCCATTTATTATGCGTCTTTATGGAATAGGATTCTCTGGTGGTTGGCCCGTACTCACAGTGATTGCATTGGCAACCGTGCCCGCAGCAACCTTGAATCTCTTAGGAAACGTGCTAGCCGTTGAGAACCGTATGTGGACCGTCCTAGGAAGCAATGTGGTATGGGCTCTTATCTATGTTGGAGCCGTCATACTCTTGCTACAGTTAGGCTGGGGAGCTCTTGCATTGGCGGTGGCTATGCTAGTCGCCTATTCTGTCAGAGCGCTGGCAATCGGAACAATTGTTTTCCGCCATTTGAAAAATTTGGGGCTGGCCTAGGTATGAAGGGTCTCCCTGAAGTAGCCTAAAACGATAGCCACCAAGTTAAGAGCAATCCATACTTTGTGCCGTGTCCACAAAACCCGGGGAAAGTTCAGAGGACATGATTCAGAATACCCTTATCCTGAACTGATGGAAAACTGTCGTACATTTGTAGATTTTGGCGCCAATGCCGTAATCTGTCAGCATGCCCATCGTCCCTGGTGTCATGAGCAATACAACAGTTCCCCGATCGCACATGGGCAGGGCAACCTTTTGTTTGATTGGGCAGAGAAAGTGCCCACTTCGTGGAATGAAGGATTTCTGGTACAGTTGACTCTCAAAAATGGGGCAGAGACAGAGAAAATTATTCCTTACCGTAAAGTGGATAGGGAGGTGGGTATCAGGCGAATGTCGGCGGACATGGAGGCTGTATTCCGGGATCAGATAGAAAAACGTAATCTGGAACAGGTCCATATGAAAACCATGGAAAAGCGGTGGGATGATTTTTTGCAGAGAAAAAGAGAATTATTATCTATCAATGTTTCCTTCCGGCAATAAATTTGTACGTCAGATATTCTCTCGCTTCCCTTTCCTGATCAATAATTTTTTTTCAAAAAAGTCACGCCATACCAAGTTGAACCTCATACGATGTAAATCGCATCGTGCTGCACTTATAAAACTGTTGCCCAGTGATCTGAAAGATTGAGCCATATGACATTTCAACAGATTTTGTTTAGTGTTAAGTATGGCCTTTATCGGCCTCAGACTGCCAAAGCCCACAGGGAATATGCTAGTAACCAGTACCTGTCCAAAGATGAGCTTGATCAGATCAACTGGACTAAACGGAAAAAAATTCTAAAACATGCCTATGCAAATATCCCATTTTATCGGGAACGATGGACAAGCGTCGGAATTCATCCTGATGAGATAAAAAAACCGGAAGACTACAGTCAGATACCACGGTTATCAAAATGCGATCTGAAAGATCACTTCGACAAACTTAAAGATTCCTCCGTGCAGAGTAAATTCCTAGTTGTAACTGCGACTGGAGGAAGTACTGGCATGCCGGTAAAGGTGGGACATGATAGCCGGCTGCCCCTTGAAGCCCACGGTTGGAGGATGTTGGGGTGGTGGGGTGTCAAACCCTATATGAACGCGGCCTACGTGTGGCGCGTAGGCCAGGCCAACCTTGGATTAAAAGGGATTCTAAATTCAACGCTGTGGTGGCCGACCCGTCGCATACGTATGGATGCTTCCAATATGCAACAATCTGATGTTGAGGAATTTATCTTAAAGTTTAATCTTCTGAATCCTCCTATACTACAGGGTTATACCGGAGCCATTGCTCACATCGCATCTGTTGTCAGGCAAAAAAACCTGTGGGTAAAATTTCCTAAGGCTATATGGGTTACGTCCTCCCCTGTCAGTAAAGTGCAACGGCAACTGATAGAGGAAGTTTTCCATGCCCCCGTTTATGATCAATACGGTTCGTGTGAGATCCCATGGATCTCGGCACAGTGCGCTGAGCGGAAGGGACTCCATATAAATTACGAGTCACGGTTCGTGGAGTATCTGGATCAGGAAAACAAGCCTGTTAAACAGGGCGTTTCAGGTCGGATAGTGATCACCGATCTTGAAGACTATGTTTTTCCTCTGATCCGTTATGAGATTGGCGATATGGGGAGGGAACTACCGGATCCCTGTACCTGTGGTGTGACGCTCCCAATGATGGATCAAGTTCTTGGCAGGACTACCGATCTGGTGCATTTGCCGAATGGATCCTGTATAAGTGGTGACTATCTCACCACTGTTTTTGATGATTATCCCGATGCAGTAAGGGGCTTCCAGGTCTTTCAATCGGCTGACGGGAAAATTACCATCCGTTACGTTCCCAATCCTGATGATCCTAGGGTACGAGATATTATTAAGAAAGTGACATATGAAATTGGGAAGCGTGTTAACTCAGAGGTGGAAGTTAACGCTCAGGCGTTGCCCGAAATACCCCATGATCGCGGTAAACTTCGTTTTGTTATCAGCGAACTGGACAGGGAGGGAAAATAGTCGATGGAGCTGCCTAGACATAACCATTGGTTGGCCCTGCGGCATATTATCGGTTTTCTCCTAAAGTCGAGACGTCATGACAGCAAGAATGAATATGTAGTATTGCGCACAAAGATATTTCCCCAACTACGGGTTCGTTAGGATGAATGAGCGTGACAACAACGACGAGGTGAGAATCGCCTTCTTGGGAGACTTTTCCCTCAATGATCATCTGTTAAATCAGGTGCGATCTGGGAGCACAGAGGGCTTTTTAAGTGATGTACGCGCGCTCACCAAAAAAGCGGATCTTGTCATTGCAAACTTAGAATCATGCTGGGATCTAGACGGAAGGGCCGCACCGGCCGGATTTGAAGGCAAAATACACATAAAGACCACTCCTGAGATCGTAACGGCCTTAAAGTTCTTGAACGTAAAGGTCGTCTCAACCGCTAATAACCACAGCTTTGACTTCGGCTACGATGGATGGAAAGCGCTTAGGGAGATTATTGAAAATGAAGAGATAGCACACATTGGCGGAGGGGCCAACATCAAAGAGGCATCTGAACCCCTAATACTGGGTATGGACGGTATTAGACTTGGAATACTTACTTATGCAGGCCGTGAGGTGGGGGCCATCTACGCCGATGAGACATCATGCGGCGTAAACCCCTTCGATATAGAGCGGACAAAGGTCGAGGTCGCTTCCCTTAAGGCAAGTTGTGATTTTGTCATTGTTTACATCCACTGGGGAGAAGAGCGCATCCTTATGCCATCGCCTAAACAGCGCGCCTGGGCTCATGAAATGGCAAGAGCAGGAGCAGATGTCATTATTGGTCATCATGCTCACGTGCTCCAGGGGTATGAAATGATTGGGAATACCCATGTATTCTATAGTCTAGGAAATTTTTTGATGGCCGACGTATATGAAGGCAACAAGCGCCGCGTTCGATTTATTCGTCCTAACTACGTCACGGCCGTGCCATTTTTTTCGATCACGCGTGCGAAAAACCCTAAATTGGAATGTTTAGTAGGACTATACAGTGATGGGACCAAGATCCGGCTTTTGCCAACGATGCAATTTCAGCGTCGTTGGCGAAAGCTTTGCAATGCTTTGAAGCATAAAGATTATGCATCAGCCTTCCTACGACACCAAGATTTCATGTGGCGTTACTATATCCCGCTCCGGTATCTTTCCTTGCAGAACTTGATTGATAATCCTTCGGCTCTCATAAACTCGTTTAAGTTCTCTAAAATAAAGCGGCTTCTGGGGCAAGGCCAAAGCCCATGGCAAACTGATTCATTTTCACCCAAAGATGAAGATAGATAAATCCCGTTGAGACGGGGAGCAATATTAATCACATCCGTAATCAAAGCCGAGCCTATGCTTCGCAATCGTCTATTTGCTTTCAAACGAAAGACCGCGCATCCTTTTCTTGATAAGATTCTTGCCGATATGCAGCGAAACGAAGGGCTTTTAGCGCGCGAGTCTCTGAATGTGAAGGATGTGCCCGTGTGTTCGACCTTGCGAAAGGCTTCTGGCTGTCCATACTGTGTGGGTAACAGCTTCTTTTTGAATCAAGAACTTAGCAACGCTGAGTTCAATTTCTCTCCTCAAAATTGGACGGTAGCTTTTACTGGTGTTACAGACTTTAACAACTGATTTCACCGATGAACATTGAAGAGTCTGGCCAGGCAGCAATATGCCTAAAGATGCGCTAAAACACCTAGTGGCACAGGCAGCCCCAAATGAATTGGGCTACAGAAGGAAAAGTGGCTTTGTTGAGCCATCGGCCGAGCAGTTTTCGACACCTATTTTCCTCGAACATTTAAAGGCAGTGTCAGAGTTAAATGCACCACTCTTCAGGTTTGTTGAGCATAAGCTTCTTGATAGAATGATTGTCTGTTTAGAATCCAAGAGAACGCTCCTCACTCAAACGTACAATTTTTTGTGGGCCTTTGCTTTTTTTAATATTTGGATATCTCAATTGCAAGCATTGCCAAACGGCTTTAAAGATAACCTCCAAGGCTTGTGTGCCCCATAACTCTAAAGACAAGAATCCCAGTAAATGCCTCTAACTCTTAGGAAAAAGAGTACCTTCTCTTATGGTTAAAGTCCTGCCCTCTGGTTAACTTTCTTGGCCTGCGAATGTCTCGTCAGTGAAGCTAATTATAGCAGGAGTTTTAGTGTACGTTGACCTAAGTTGAGGATATCCGCTCTTTGAGCTTCACGTAGATAGCGCTGTTAGGTGTATTGAACTTGTCGCTGTAGTTTTCTTCTTCTACGAGAAATAACTTCCACTCATTCTATCATCGTAACTAAAGAAACCATCGATGAAAGAAAATATGCATACATCTTACCCACCACAGAAAACAAATACCTACTATGTTACGCTGTTGATACTTGGGTTAGGATGTTTCTTCCTTGCTCTTTCCATCCATCCACTCTTGATAACTCTTACATATGTATTTTTCTGTGTTTGGTCGTTGGTTGGCATCAAACAGGCGTTACAGTCGCTTGCTCTTTCCACAATTATCAAGTTCCTAAATCCCGCAATGTATACGTTTCCTCCCGAGGTCGGTGTGCTGGGGTGGCTTGTTGTTTTCTCTGCTGGCGTTCGAATTTTGCCTACGTTTTCCCTTCGCCAAACTGAGATCTTGTGGCCTCTTGGTTGGTATCTTCTGGCCATCGTTGCCCTCACATTTGTCGCTAGTACAAATATCACTGTGTCGCTCATGAAAATCGTGTCATTTACATTTGTTGTGGCAACCATACTGACGGGATGTAGCCAGTTGTCAGGTCCTGCGAAAAACGAACTAGGGATCTGGTTATTCTGCTGTAGTGCAACGATCATAGTGCTCTCCCTTCCTATCCTATTTTTCCATGGTATAGGATACTATGGCCAAGGCTTTCGAGGAATTCTTAGTCAGCCACAGGCATTTGGGATTTTCTTAGCACCCTTGACGGCCTTACTTACTAGTGCGGGGATTTTCAGTGACTCTTCGAAATCCATCGAACATCAGACACAGTCGGACTCAGAATTCTCTCACGATCTGTCGACTTCGAAAGAAGAAAAAAATCCGGATACTTCTCAGATTACCTTGCTGAACATTTACGTTCTCTTGGGGCTCATACTTGTTACTTGGACGTCTGTAATACTTTCACGAGCCCGCACCGGAGCGTTGGCAGTCGTCCTTGGTATCGCTGCTGGCTTCTTGATTTCGTTAATGCCTCGGTTCAAAACAGTTCAATGGGCCAACCCACGCAGGGCTGTAGGTCTCTTCGTTGTACTCACAACCGTCGGAGTTATCAGTATGACATTTAACTTGGGGCTTTCTGAAAGTTTACGGAACTTTGTCTTTAAATACGAAGAGGTTTCGTTAGAAGAAGCAGTCTCTGCAACCCGGGGGAAAGGTGTAGAAGCGCAGTGGAATAATTTCCTTACCGAGCCTTTAACAGGTCATGGGTTTGGCATCTATGCTTCAAGTAAGACGCCAAGTAATATCATAACCTTTTGGGGAATTCCATTATCCGCATCAACAGAGAAGGGGTTTGTTCCGACCTCGATTCTTGAGGAAACAGGGATAATTGGTACAGGTTTCTTTATCTATTTTCTTGTTGTACTCACCAAGTCTGTATTGAAAAATAGAGACATTCGATGGATTTGTGTGTATTTTTCGTGTCTATTTGTGAATGTTGGCGAAGCGGTTTTTTTTTCAGTGGGTGGAATTGGCCTTTTCTTCTGGCTCTTTATCGGTTTAGCTTGCGCCTCAGAAAAGGCTCATCGTATAGAGTGATCAGCCTGATTGAAAGAACACCTTTGAAGCCTATCTATCCACCGACGTCAAACATCCATGTTTGGGAATATTAATAGGTCGTTGACCCACTGACTTGATTTCGCGGAAACATTCCACAACAAACATGCGACTAATCCACACTGTGCCGGGAGTTTCAGAAGAATCAAGCGGCCCATCTTATTCCGTGGTACGTTTGTGTGAATCATTGATTGAAGAAGGACAGGATCTGGCTTTAGCTGCATTGGAATGGCCGACTAACGGAGTCCGTCTGCCTTTCCTAAAAACATTTCCTCTGGGGTTAGGGCCAACTCGACTGGGGCGCTCTCCAATGATGAAACGGTGGCTTGACGAACAGGCTTTATCTGAAACGATCGATATCATTCATAATCATGGTATGTGGCAAATGAATGCCGTATATCCGAGTTGGGTCGCCCGCAAGAGCAAGATTCCTCTTGTGGTTTCGCCAAGAGGTACCTTTTCTGAACAGGCGATGCAAAATGGTTCGCCTATTAAGCGGGTGTTCTGGCCACTGATACAGCGCCCTGCCTTGGCTCCGACTTCTTGCTTCCATGCCACCGCAGAATCAGAATACAAAGATATTCGTCGAATGGGATTTTGCCAGCCAGTCGCAGTCATTCCCAATGGTATTGACATACCTGAATTTTCATCTAAAACAATGGGAACCCCTCGCACTCTTCTGTTCCTTGGACGTGTGCATCCGATTAAAGGGCTTGACATCTTGTTGTCCGCATGGCGTGCAGTGCAGGATCGTTTTCCAGAATGGCAGCTACTAGTCGCAGGTAGCGATGATGGATATCATGGACCTAGTGGCTACTTGAATGAATTACGCAAGCTTGCTCATGACCTTAGAGTGCATCGCCTTACTTTTGTTGGTCAGGTATCAGGGGATAATAAATGGCAGTCTTATCGAGATGCTGATTTGTTCGTGCTACCATCGTACTCTGAAAATTTTGCGATGACCATTGCAGAGGCACTTGCGACGGGGACTCCCGCAATTACAACCCATGGGACGCCATGGGAGGGGTTGACTCAGCACCGTGCCGGTTGGTGGATTGAGGCGAAAAAGGATTCGCTCGTCGCATGTCTAGAGAATGCACTTAACCACTCATCTCAGGCCCTATCTGAAATGGGTTTGCGTGGGAGAAGCTGGATGCAGGAAGATTTCTCCTGGCGCAATATCGCACATCGCATGGCAGAGACATATAAATGGCTGGAAGGGTCGAGAACAACCGTACCACTTTGGGTCCATGTAGATTAATTCATGGAGAATACTATAATGAGTTTGAGGACAAACACTTTAGTCTTATTCATGCGCAACATCGGCCGAACAATCGGCGTGAATCGCTGCATCGCCTCATGGTTACAGGGAAATGGATACGAAACCCAGTATGACAGTCAGTTTTCCGCCTGTCTTAGACCAGGCGACTGCGTGTGGGACATTGGAGCCAACGTTGGTTATTACACCAGACTGTTTGCTGAACGTGTCGGACCAGAAGGGGCAGTCGTTGCTTTTGAGCCAAGTCCTGTTAACTTTACACGACTGGTGGAACAATGTAATGCCCTAAACAATGTGAAGTTTATGCAGTGCGGGCTTGGAAAGTCAGACGGTAAACTTCCTTTTGAGCAAGGCGAGGACGAACTTGGAGCAACCAGCCATGTGGCTCAAAACAGTTCTAGTGCGATTGTTGTCGACATCTGCTCAGGTGATAGTTTGCTTGAAAAGGCCACTGTAATCAAACCAAATGCTATTAAGCTTGATGTCGAAGGCCTTGAATTGGATGTCCTCGAAGGAATGAAAGATTTGTTGAGGCAATCCCACCTGCGTGCCATTGGGATTGAAGTCCATTTTGGAATCCTCAAGGCAAATGGGTTCGATAAAGGATCGCAGCAGATCGAAAAACTATTGAGCGACTCTGGTTTCTCGCATACATGGCCTGACAATAGCCATCTCCTCGCCGTGCGAAACCCGTAATGCAATATGTAACGATTGAAAACACGAATCTGCGGGTATCGCGACTGACATTCGGTACTGCCTCGCTTCACCACCTCTACAGACGGACTCAGAGACTCTCACTGCTCAACACCGCCCTGGCATCAGGTATTACTCATTTCGATACATCACCCTATTATGGGTATGGCTTAGCTGAATCGGATTTAAGTTTGTTCTTGCAAGGCCGCAGGGACGCTATTACCGTCGCTACAAAAGTCGGCCTCTACCCACCAAAAATAATACAGGGGAGCTTGAGTTTGTGGTGCCGTAAAATAACAGGAAAAATTTACAAACGCCTCGTAAAGCCACGAGTCAATTGGAGTATCAGTGAGGCCGAACGTAGCTTAAACGCTAGTCTTAAAAGATTGAAAACAGACTATATTGACATTTTATTTTTGCATGAACCCGAGCCAAACCTGGTTTCTTCGGATAAATTCTTATCCTGGCTTGAGAAGGAACGCTCGAAGGGCAAAATCCGTTATTGGGGCTTAGCAGGTCAATCCAATCTGGTTTTCGATTGGGTAAAGGCCAATCACCCCTTAGCGGCTGTTGTCCAAACAAATGACAGCCTTCATGGCTGTGAAGCCAACGGCATTTTGAATCATGGACGGCAACTGCAATTTACGTATGGATACTTTTCATCATCGTTGCGTGATGCAAGCGTGCTTCCAACAGACATGTTATTGCTCAAAGCTTTACAAAGGAATCAGAATGGATCAATCCTATTTTCCACGCGCCGGATGGATCGCATTAAGATGCTGGCAGGGACAATCTCGTGAATGGCGTGTCTTTTTTCGATTTACTGAGGGAAGGTCAAAGAGACCAAAGCGAATACTGCGATGTGTGCATCATAGGCGCAGGCGCTGCCGGCATTTACTTGGCTGTACAGCTAGCCTCAAAAGGCTTGGATGTCATCATTGTCGAAGCTGGAGACTCTGTATGCCGCGATGCTTCGGAAGTCGGGTTCAATTTCCGTTTTTCGGCTGATCCGTATCCAGGGGCCATAAAAGGACGCGCATTCGGATTAGGCGGGACAACCTCACGTTGGGGAGGCCTTTTGATACCTCATACCCGCCATGACCTGCGAGATCCAACTCATGTGGACGCTACTACGTGGCGAACCATTGTACAGACGGTTTCCGAGAAAAGTGAAAGAGTGTTGAAGGTACTCGGGTATCTTAACCCTGGAGAATTTAGCGAGTATCCTCAAAAGCTATTTAGAAATACTACGAACGCTCTCAATGCAGCAGGCCTAGAGGTTGCGGCAAGTTTGTTCTTGCCATTTAACTATAAGAACCTTGCATTCTTACTCAACAAAAAACGCACTGGCCAGCGCTTAATCAGAGTATTCGTAAACGCGATTGCGAAGGCTTGGACCATCAAGACAGAGCTTAACTCCCGTGCAAGACTTCAACGGCTTTCAGCAGTGGCATCAAATGGAAATGCTCTTCATGTGACAGCCAATCGTTTCGTCATCGCAGCAGGCGCGATAGAATCATCACGAATCCTACTTGAATTAAATCGCTGCGCCGATTCTCAGCTATTGAAATCTACCGCCAAAGTCGGGCACTATCTTGGAGATCATCTCTCCCTCTCCATTGCAGATGTCGCGCCATCGAGTCTTGGTGATACAGCCCGATTGTTTGCCCCCCGTTTCTCTCGCGATTGGATGCGTAGCTTTCGATTTGTGGAGTCAGATCTACCGACTTCTGCACCCAGAGGCTTTGCCCATTTTATTTTTGAGAACGAACACAAAGGGTTTCTTTTGGCTAAGGAAGTCTTCACTGCTCTACAGGCCCGCCGCTGGCCTAGAGTGACAAGTTCGGAAGTCTTGTCCAGCCCAGTTAACATTGCAGCTCTCGCCTATGCCAAATATTTTCGTTCATCGTTATATATTCCACCAGGGACTAAAGCCCATCTACAACTGGATATTGAACAGACACCAAACCACGAAAACCATATTTCCCTCGGCTCCGACAAAGACAAATTTGGTCGCCATGTTGTGGATATTCGCTGGCGCATCAGTGATCTTGATTCAAGCTACATTCAAGCCTCAACAAGGCGAATACTTCAAAAATGGCCTGGGGCGAAAGATGGCTTCCCCAAGTTGATACCGATTATGAGAAACTGTGATTCTTCGAAACCGCATGATGCCTATCATCCAGTTGGGACCTGTCGCATGGGCAATGATCCAGAGGCGGTCGTAGATTACAAGCTCAAGGTTTTTAATTTAAGCAATCTATGGGTAACAAGCACTGGCGTGCTGCCGAGTGCAGGATCTGCGAACCCCACATTTACGATGCTTTGTTTAACTGAAGCGCTCGGTGAGCGCTTGGCCAAGTCTTCACCGAATATCTAGTATGCCGACAATTGACTCTCCTTCTTTACAACCTCCCAGGTGGGCTCAAGGGCCAGCCCCCATCGCCGTCGTCATGATCTCATTGAACGAGGGACACAACATGGAGGCTGTCTGCATAAACCTCTCTGGTTGGGCACAGGAAGTCTTTTTGGTCGACAGCTATAGTCAGGATTGTACAGTGGAAATTGCATTGCAGCATGGCGTCAAGGTTGTACAACGACCCTTCCAAGGTTTCGGTGACCAATGGAATTTTGCACTGAATGAGTTGCCTATCACAGCACCTTGGACCATGAAACTAGACCCGGATGAGCGATTAACGGATGCGTTGAAGACAAATCTGGTTAAAGCGATCCACGATGGTCATGCTGATGGCTTCTCAGTAATAAGGCAACTATACTTTATGGGCCAGGCGCTACCTATTCGCCAACCCCTGATTCGACTCTGGCGCACTAAGCACTGCAGATTCACCGATGTCCCAGTGAATGAGCACCCCATCGTTGAGGGAAAAATTTTAAACGTGTCCGGTGAACTTGTCCACTATGACAGCCCTAACCTTGAGCATTGGTTAGACAAGCAGAACCGATACACCACGGCAGAAGCAATCATTGCTTACACAAACGCACCCCTAGCTGACACGACAAATCTGTTTGGCACGAAATTGCAACGACGCATGTGCCTAAAGCGGAACTTGCATAAATTGCCATTTCGCTATGGTCTGTTCTTCCTTTACAACTTTCTATGGTTAGGTGCGTGGCGTACAGGGTGGGTCGGCTATGCATGGGCTCGATTACGTTCAGACGTGATGCGTCTCATCGAATACAAGCGACGGGAAATGGAGTATCTGGGTCAACTCCCAGAAAAACAGTTTTCTGGACCAGGCAAACCAGATCAACGGGTGCCGCAATATCATTAACTTTTGACCTTCACAAAAAAAGAGGACTTTGTTGGTGAAAACTTTCCAGTATTTGTCTTCCATCATTTCCCAATATGACTCATACGCTATATTGGACGCGGAGGGAAGAGTTAAGCGCAATCTTGAGCAGACGAAACTGATGGGTATGTTTGTGAACACAAATTCAGGAAAATTTATGGGTTTATCCTTGTATACAAGACATAATTCAATCCTATAATTGATCATGATTTTATGTCGTTCACAATCACCTGATTTGTGCACGTGATACGCCGGCTCCCTCTAGCTTCCGTCTCTTACACACCCTTTGCCCCAAATGTTCATCGACTGTAAATTTTTGGAAATAAAGTAGCAACAAGCCAGAGAAAGAAGAAGAGCGTGAACAATCGTGATACACACAGAGCAGGGTTTGCGATAAGCTACAAAACATATGTGTAGTATCGCAGGCTATTCAGGTAACTTCGAGATGGGCTTACTCGAACAAATGAATACGAGACTTTCCCACCGCGGACCTGACGATTCCGGAATATGCGTTGTTAAGGGTGGAGGCATTGGTCTCGCACACAACCGGCTATCCATTATCGACCTGTCTCCGCAAGGCCATCAGCCAATGTGGGACATTGGAGAACAGGCCTTAATTGTTTTTAATGGAGAACTTTATAATTATCGAGAGCTTCGAAAAGAGTTAGAAGATTCCGGCTTTTCCTTCAAGAGTCATTCGGACACCGAGGTTCTCCTCAATTTGTACCTCAAGGACGGGGAAGCTATGCTTCCAAAATTGAATGGCATGTTCACTTTTGCCATCTGGGATGCCAGAAAAAAAATCCTTTTCCTCGCACGTGATGGTCTTGGGGTTAAACCCTTGTATTATTCGCAAACGGTAAAAGGGTTTCTTTTTGCTAGCGAATTGAAGGCTCTTCTTCTCGAGCCCACTGTAGAACGCACAATTGACCCTCTTGCCATTCAGTCCTATCTGACATTTCTCTGGTGCCCCGCTCCACACACAATTTTACAATCCATTAAAAAGGTAAAACCTGGGTGCGCGATGCTTGTACACGATGGGAAGATTAAAAAGGAATGGCAATTTTACGATTTACCCTATCACCAAACGATCAAACCATATTCTGTTGAGGAGGCTGTTGCGTACGTACAAGAAGCGCTTAAGACGGCAGTTTCGCGACAAATGGTTGCAGATGTTCCCGTTGGAGCGTTTTTATCGGGAGGACTGGACTCTTCGTCAGTCGTGGCCTTTGCCAAGGAATTTTCCACTTCGGCCAAAGTACAATGCTTTACCATAGGCATCAAGGGTCAGGAGCTAGCGGCAGAAGGAATGACTGAAGACCTACCTTATGCTCAAAAGGTTGCCCACCATTTGAATGTCGACCTACACACAATATTTGTTGGGCCAGATAGTGTTAATCATTTGGAACGAATGATTTACCACATGGATGAGCCGGAAGCTGATCCAGCTGCTCTAAATGTTCTCTTTATCTGCCAATTAGCCCATGAACATGGAATTAAGGTGCTCCTATCGGGTACAGGAGGTGATGACATTTTCACTGGCTATCGTCGGCATCATGCACTCATGGGTGAAAAATATTGGGAATGGCTTCCTACAATCGGCCGGTCAGGATTAAAAAGTTTTTTGCAATCACTTCCAGGGTCTGGCCCTAAAACCCGACGATTGCAGCGTGCCTTTCACTATGCCGATTTAGAAGGCGATGAACGCATCGCCAGCTACTTTTTCTGGACGCCACCAGATGTTGTAGAACAGCTTTGTAAGCCCCTACTGGATCAGGCACAGGAAAGGGGCAACCCACCGTCATCATTATTGGTCAATTCCTTGCTGAATCTTCCCCAGCACACTTCAAAGCTTAATCGGATGCTATATCTCGATACCAAACACTTCCTCGCCGATCACAATTTGAACTACACCGATAAAATGAGTAT
Organism: uncultured Nitrospirota bacterium; assembly: GCA_937139405.1. Classification (GTDB taxonomy): domain Bacteria; phylum Nitrospirota; class Nitrospiria; order Nitrospirales; family UBA8639; genus Nitrospira_E. The sequence goes on along the minus strand of CAKZPV010000001.1, from coordinate 88,642 downwards.
GGCAACGGGTGTAGAAGTTCGTGTTCCCTTACTCGATCCCGACCTCATTCACCTGGCCTGCCAGTTACCTCTGGAATATAAACAACATGGTTTTACCGGCAAGTGGATCTTCAAAAAATCGATGGAATCCTACCTTCCACTGTCAGTGATTTACCGACCCAAAACTGGGTTTGGTGCTCCATTACGATATTGGCTTAAAAATCAACTGAAACCTCTTGTGGATGATGTATTGTCTCCAGCTTCCATAAAACGCCGAGGGTTGTTTGATCCCAAAGCTATTGAACGTTTGATTGCCATGGATCGGGCCGGAACGGTGGATGGAGCATACACCATATTTGCACTTCTTTGCCTCGAACTGTGGCAGAAAATATTTCTTGAGGAGAATGCCTATGCTCTCAGAAACTAAACAAATGGTACAAAACTTCTGGGAAGACGCTTCTTGTGGTGAAGAGCTCTATTTATCAGGCATTACCAAGCAGGCCTACCAAGAGCAAAGCCAAACACGATATCATCTGGAACCGTATATTAAAGATTTTGCAGAATTTGAGAACTTTTCTGGAAAAAAAGTTTTAGAGATTGGCGTGGGACTCGGCGCAGACCATCAGAAATTTGCCGAATGCGGTGCTAAACTCGTTGGGATTGATCTCACCGCTCGAGCGATCAACCATACCCAACATCGCTTTCAGCGATTTGGGTTAACCTCATTACTTCAGGTCGCTGATGCAGAGCATCTGCCCTTTGATGACGAGGAGTTTGCTTTGGTTTACTCCTGGGGTGTCCTGCATCATTCACCCCATACTGAACAGGCTATTCATGAGGTATGGCGCGTCATCAAACCTGGTGGAGTTACAAAGATAATGATCTATCACACCTGGTCCTTTGTTGGTTTTATGCTTTGGATCAGGTACGCATTGTTGAAAGTAAAGCCATTTACACCACTCAGAGATATATATAGTCAGTATTTGGAAAGCCCTGGGACAAAAGCCTACACCGTAGAAGAGGCATATGCCTTATTTAGTAAATTTGATTCGGTAAAGATCTCAACGGTCTTAACCCATGGTGACCTACTAACCTCTTCAGCCGGGCAACGTCATCAGGGTCTCCTACTTTCTCTAGCTCGAAAGCTCTGGCCCAGATGGTTTATCCGATCTTTTTTCCCAAATTGCGGCTTGTTCATGTTGATTACAGCTAGGAAACCCTTGCCAACATGAAACAAATTTTCCAAGATTTAAAGGCCGGCGACACGTTGGTGATGGATGTCCCCTGTCCAAATGTCAAACCGGGATACCTGCTCATTCAAACGACCACATCTCTGGTCTCTGCCGGTACCGAACGAATGCTCTTAGATTTTGGTAAAGCCAATCTTCTTGATAAAGCTCGTCAGCAGCCGGATAAAGTTCGTATGGTCATAGATAAAGTACGCGCGGATGGGTTAATGCCCACAATGGACGCCGTTCGCCATAAGTTAGACCAGCCACTACCCATGGGGTATTCCAATGCGGGAGTGGTCGTAGCCGTAGGTGCCGCAGTGAATGACTTTTGTGTTGGCGATCGGGTCGTGTCGAATGGCAAACATGCAGAAATAGTCTGCGTGCCTGCGAACTTATGCGCAAAGATTCCAGAAGGCGTGAGTGATGACGCAGCAGCGTTTACCGTAATTGGCGCTATTGCGTTACAGGGTATTCGCTTGGCCCAACCGACGCTCGGCGAAACTGTGGTCGTAACGGGGCTCGGACTCATTGGCCTGTTTGCTGTGCAGCTTCTCCGTGCGCATGGCTGTCGGGTATTGGGTATAGACCTCGACCCGGAAAAACTCGATCTCGCAAAGACTTTTGGCGCAGAGACCGTTGATTTATCTAGAGGAGCGGACCCTGTTGCTGCTGCCATGGCATTTTCCTCAGGTCGTGGTGTGGATGCCGTGTTACTGACCGCTTCAACAACAAGTCATGAGCCCGTAAAACAGGCTGCGCATATGTGTCGGAAACGGGGTCGTATTGTCTTAGTCGGTGTCGTTGGTTTGGAACTTTCTCGAGCTGACTTCTACGAAAAGGAGTTGACCTTTCAAGTGTCCTGTTCTTACGGACCAGGACGATATGATCCACTCTATGAAGAGGGTGGCCAGGACTATCCTATCGGCTTTGTCCGGTGGACTGAGCAGCGAAATTTCGAAGCTGTACTCGGTCTGCTTGGGGATGCCAGACTGAACGTCACACCATTAATTTCCCATCGATTCTCGCTCGATCAGGCACAGAAGGCGTATGAACTTGTTGGCAGCAAAGAACCCTCTCTCGGAATTCTCCTAAAATATCCGGAACCTCAAGAAAAATCTTCTGAAGAACTCCTACGAAAGACAGTCTCGATTACAGCCAGCAAAGGTGGAACAGTACGTCCAATCGACATCGTGTCAGTTGGGGTCATCGGATCAGGCAACTATGCCACGCAGGTGCTTATTCCAGCTTTTAAACAGACCGGAGTTTTTCTGCAATCTATTGCCTCAAGCGGTGGCGCAAGTGGTGTCCATGCTGGGCAGAAGTTTGGCTTTCAAGAATCAACGACGGATAGTGCGGGATTACTGGAACAGAAGGGCATTAATACCGTGGTTGTTACGACACGCCATGACAGTCATGCTCGATATGTATGCCAGGCACTTGAGCAAGGTAAGCATGTTTTCGTGGAAAAACCTTTGGCGCTCCGACGAGAGGAACTGGCTGAGATTGCAGACGTGCATCGGAAGCACCAAGACCTCCTTCTCATGGTCGGATTTAACCGCCGGTTTTCGCCTCACGTTCAAAAGGTCAAGTCGTTGTTAGAACCTGTGAATGAACCGAAATCATTTATTATGACGGTCAATGCTGGGGTAATCCCTCCCGAGCACTGGACACAAGATCCTGCCGTTGGTGGGGGCCGGATTATTGGTGAAGCCTGTCACTTCATTGATTTACTGCGCTTTCTCGCTGGCTCCTCTATCCTTTCAATACAAGCGATGATGATTGGACCTGTCGCAGGGTTAGCTGTGCGATCAGATAAAGTATCGTTTAGTCTATCCTTTGCTGATGGATCGATTGGCACCGTGCATTACTTGGCGAATGGGCACAAATCGTTTCCCAAAGAACGCCTTGAGGTCTTTTGTGCTGGGCGCATCTTGCAACTCGACAACTTCCGTCAACTACGTGGGTTTGGATGGCCCGGATTCAGCAAGATGAATCTGTGGCGTCAAGATAAAGGTCAAGCTGCGTGTGTCGCAGCATTTGTGAAGGCTATTCGTGAGGGTCAGCCTTCACCCATACCATTTGAGGAACTCCACGAAGTAACACGTGCCACCTTTGATGTAATGCACGCGATAGGTCAAGGATAACGTCAGGCGTGAGGCGGAAAAAGCAAACCTCCTTTCGAGGCTAATGTAATATCGAGTTTGCTTTAATAGTTGATTCACAGGACTTATCCGCCGTTGTCTGACTCTACCCCACCTTGATCCTCCCCTTACAAAGGGGAGGAACGAAAGCTCAGTGACATTCAAAAGAAGCCAGGAGAGCGAATGGTGTTCGCTGTATTTTCAACTTTGCCGTATGATCTTCTCGCTAATTTCTTCCTACGTCAGGAAGGCTTTTAAGCCCATACGATTAGAAAAACACTGCCATCGTATTCCTCACTGACGCCCCACCTCTCTAGCTATATACCCTTGCAATGTAGCAATAATTGTAGAATAATCTATACATAGTCAAGAGCGAGAATAGGAGGACCTGAGCCATGTCGACCGGATCAGTCTTTATTAACAACAGAACTCAAGCAGTCAGACTTCCAGCAGAATCGCGCTTCCCTGATACAGTGAAAAAAGTCGCGGTACGAGTCGTCGGGCAAGATCGTGTACTCTCACCCATTGACCGTGCATGGAATACCTTTTTTCTATCTGACGAGCGAGTCACCGATGACTTTATAGCCCAACGAGCTTCGCAGGAACAGCAAGAACGAGAAACGTGGTAATGCTGAAATATATGCTGGACACCAATATTGTGATTAACGTACTCAAACGCCGCCCCATTGAGCTCCTCGAGGTGTTTAACCGCCATGCGGATCAGATGTGCATCAGTGCCATCACTCATGCTGAGTTATTACATGAGGCTGAAAAGAGCGAGAAACTCGAACACAACTTACAACAAGTGGAAGATTTTGTTTCCCGGTTAATAGTCTTAGAATACACGAGTAAAGCAGCCTCACATTATGGTGAAATTCGAGCCAATCTTGAAAGAAGAGGTACAACCATTGGGGTGAATGATCTCCACATCGCAGGTCATGCCCGCTGCGAAGGGCTGACGTTGGTCACAAACAACTTGCGAGAGTTTCAACGTGTCGAGGCATTACGCTTGGAGAACTGGTGTTGAGACATGTTGACTATGAGTCGTCAAAGATAGCTTAGTCTTCGTGACGCGATTTCTTCTGTACCTCATTACTGCTTCCTACCTAAAACCCAGTCAAATCGTGCATTTCATCAAACGGGCGTTGTTTCCTACAACTTCGGTACAGGAGACACTGCCTGAGATTCGTACACGATCAGGATTCCATCTACAACCTACGCTTTCCTCTTCAGTGCCGACTCAAGACGGTCATGAATTTCGCTTCCTGAACCAGTCAAAGATTTTCCCTGACGGACAGGTTGATTGGCACTGCCAAGATATGCCTAAGTTGTGGCGATATAACCTTCATTACTTCGATTATATGGATAACCACAATTTCCCTGTCGATTTCACATCACATTTGATCCACGATTGGATCTCTCAATGTCCACAGGGTACGCCTGAGGCCTGGGAGCCGTATACGACCTCGTTACGCATGGTGAATTGGATCAAAGTGTTCACTCAACAGATCACGCCGCATGAGGCGTGGCGCCGGAGTCTGTATCTACAAGCCCGGTGGCTGGAACGGAATATTGAGTACCATATTCTCGCCAATCATTACCTGAAAAATGGCATAGCGCTATTTTTTGCCGGCGCGTACTTTGAAGGGATAGAAGCTGAACGATGGCTAGCAAAGGGATTGAAGATTTTACGCGAAGAAGCTGAAGAACAGTTCCTATCGGATGGAGGGCATTTTGAACGATCGCCAATGTACCATTCAATTGCCGTGGAAGATTATCTGGATGTTCTCAATATCATGACGGCTAATCCTAGACTGGTTGAGAGCGCAGACCTGAATTATTTCAAGACGTTCTCTGAGAAAACACTTGATTTCTTACACGATCTATGTTTGCCAGATAGAGACATTCCTTTATTCAACGATTCAGCCTTCGGCATTGCTCCCACTCCCCCACAAATCTTTGAATATGCTCAGCAGATCATAGGTTATGAAGCTCCGAAGCGGTCATCAGAACTTTCCATAGTCAAGAAAGAACATAGCGGATATTATGTAATTCGTCATGCTCAAGACATGTTAGTCATTGATTCTGGTCCCATTGGCCCGGACTATCAACCCGGGCATGCGCATAGCGATACGTTAAGTTATGAATTGAGCCTAGCTGGAAGCCGAGTGGTCGTTGACGCTGGCGTCCATGATTATGAAGCTGGTGCCAGACGCCAGTATGCACGCTCCACCAAAGCCCACAATACAGTCGTGGTAGACGGCCAAGACCAATCCGAGATGTGGGGGACATTTCGAGTGGCTCGAAGAGCTCACCCCATACATGCATCTTTGGTTCAGCCAAGTCCTTCGTTGGCGAAGTTCGAGGGTTCCCATGATGGGTATCACCGATTACAGGGAAAGGTGACTCATCATCGTACGATCGAGTATACGACGACTACAGACTGGGTTATTCGAGATGATATACAAGGAACAGGCGTGCATTCCATAGAAAATTTCATCCATCTGCATCCTGACTTGCGCGCCAATATTCTGAACAATTCCGTTCAAGTGACCAATATGTCGGGAAAACCGATTTGTCTTTTTAAAATAGTCGAAGGGGTCCAGATTCAACTTGAAAAAGGCTATTATTTTCCAGAATTTGGCATGGAATTAAAAAATGATGTGATCGTCTTGAAATGTGAGGGCCCATTACCGTTACAGACAGAATATAAAATTAGTAAAATCCAATAGTTCTTAAACAATTGGCGCAATGAACTTCCCACAGTCACCTCGTCCCTTCTCTCTTGCTAGCTTTTTCATCTTGTGGCATATTTCTAAGGCCTTGCGTAAACAATTGCCTGATCAATAAAAAAGACTTTTCCATTTACGTCTCTTAATGAAAATACTCTTTCTCTCTCATTATTTCCCACCGGAAGTAAACGCACCAGCTTCCCGAACCTTTGAACATTGCCAACAGTGGGTGAAAGATGGCCATTCCGTTACGGTGGTAACATGTGTCCCGAATCACCCGCAAGGACAAGTCTATGAAGGGTATCGAAACCGTTTTTTTCAACGTGAGGATTGCCACGGCATACATGTAGTACGTGTGTGGACCTACGTCACCGCAAACGAAGGGTTTGCGAAGCGAACATTGAATTATTTCTCATATTTGATGGCTGTGGTCCTTACCACACCATGGTTACCAAAAGTCGATGTGGTGATTTCCACGTCTCCACAGTTTTTTAACGGTCTCGCTGGGTATTTTGTCAGCCGCATTCTCCGCATTCCCTGGATGCTTGAGATTCGAGACTTGTGGCCTGAGTCAATCCTCGCTGTCGGCGCTATTAAAAACCGAAAGATTATTCAACTATTGGAATGGCTTGAACGATATACGTATCGCAAGGCCGACCATATTGTTCCTGTCACGGATTCATTTGAACGGTATATTGCTGCCAAAGGTATCTCCTGCGACAAAATTACCGTGATCAAAAATGGGGCCAACCTTTCATTGTACAAACCCCTTGAAAGTACAAATACCATGGCTGAATCACTGGGCCTGAACGGAAAATTTGTGGCATCCTATTTCGGGACTCATGGCATGGCCCACCATCTGGAAACGGTCCTCTATGCTGCAAAACAGCTTCAGAATCATTCAGATATCATCTTTCTTCTTGCAGGCGATGGGGCAGAACGAGAGAAGCTATTAGCCCTTCACCGGCAACTCAAATTAACGAATGTCGTCATGCTCGAACAACAACCCAAACACCAGATGCCATCCCTCTGGGCCTTATCCAGCGTCAGTCTCATTCTTCTACGCAAATCAGATCTGTTTAAAACGGTCATTCCCTCGAAATTATTTGAAAGCATGGCCATGGAGAAACCCGTTATTCTTGGGGTTGAGGGGGAGAGCGCCGAAATTATGCGATTAGCAAAGGCCGGATTTTGCATTGAACCGGAGAACAGCCAGCAACTAGTCCATCACTTGCTTGAGCTGTACCAGAATCAAGATCTTCGGAATCGATTTGGGGAAAACGGCCGGAAGCATGTCTGCGAGTATTACGATCGTCTTATTCTGGCAAGAAAGTTTGAAAAACTTTTAGAACAGATATGCGCTGTAGGTAAGTCGTAATCCAACATTCTTCTTTTTAAATCTTACACAGTTTGTCTCCGAAAAAACGCTTCGGCATGATATTCGCTATCTCAGTAATCGCTCCAAATGCCCAACAATCCGCTCGGCCGCATGGCCATCCCATTTTTGAGGAATGGTGCCTTTTTTCCATTCGCCCGCCATCAATCGTGTCAGGGCCGGCACTAAATTATCTGGATCCGTTCCAATCAGTTCGTTGGTTCCTATTGTTATGGTTTCTGGTCGCTCTGTGTTGTCGCGCAAAGTTAAGCATGGAACACCAAGGACCGTCGTTTCCTCTGTAATACCACCGGAATCAGTAATGACCGCACAGGCATGTTTCACCAAATAATTGAATTCCAGGTAACCCAGTGGGTCAATGCAATTCAATTGTGGCATCTGGTTGACCTGATTTCGAAGATTTTTGGCTGTGCGTGGATGAACAGGAAACACGACAGGAAACCCGTGGGTCCCATCGGAAATGGCTTGGAGCAGCTTCAATAATTTTTGGTCTTCATCCACATTTCCCGGGCGGTGCAGAGTGACAACAAAATACTTCCTAGGCTCTAAGGTGAGTGTATCCCAGCACAACGGCCGCTGTAACCTCGGGAGGTGCTTGAGAAGGGTATCGATCATGGTATTGCCCACGAAGAAGATATGGTCGTCTGTCACGTTGAGTCGACCAAGGTTGTCATTCGCCGTGGCGCTCGTAGTAAAAAACCAGTTAGTGATCGAATCAGTCACCACTCGATTGATTTCCTCTGGCATGGTCCAATCCCCGGAGCGAATGCCAGCTTCAACATGCGCTACCGGCACCCCAACTTTGCGTGCCACAATGGCACAAGCCATAGTCGACGTCACATCCCCTACGACGAGGCACGCATCACTTGTGTCTTTCAGTAAGAGCTTTTCATACTTCACCATGATCGCCGCAGTTTGTTCAGCCTGCGTACCTGACCCTACTTCTAAATTGATGTCCGGCTGTGGAATTCCCAGCTCTTCAAAAAAACTGCCCGACATAGCACGATCATAATGTTGCCCGGTGTGAATGAGACGAAACCGTAAACAGCCGCCGCGCACCTCTGCTCCCCTCAATGCATCTATAATTGGCGCAATCTTCATGAAATTGGGCCTAGCCCCAGCAATGAGATCGATTCGTTTCATTGTCTGACTTGGAGAAACCTGAAGCTACTCTGCATGAAACAGCGTCTCCACTGAAAGAAACCCTTAGTCATGTGAGGTTGGCCAATGTGAGAGGAGAAAGAGGGGTCTGAAATTCATGTATCAGTGAATACTAAGAAATGCTATGTTTGCCACGATCTTTCTTTTTTATTACCGACGCAAAGAGAATGTTTCCATTATCAAATGAACCAATGACCATCGACACGCTCAGAACACAATCCACGAAGAAACTTGTTGAGCCACCTCATTTTCTATTGAATATAGATCCTTCGCTTTTCTCAGGATGACAAGTCGGTTAAAGATAACCACGGTCAGACATTGCTCATACACTGTTTGAGGAATACGGGCCGAATCTTATAAACCTTGTGTCGCCTTCACCAAAACGCACGAGTGGCCAGGCTCAGCAAGACGGCTCCTGAAAAATACCCTAAATGACGCACCTTCGATGAAAACGCCTGCAGCAACACTTCACAGACAAAGAAAAGGACAATGAGTTTAGCCATCATCTGCCCAAAATCTACTGGTCCCAATTGAATCGTCAAGAGCCCCGGAATCGCTAATGCCAGTAAGAGTAAGAGATAATCCATGGGGTTAGGCTGAAATCGTTTTTCTTTGTCCAAATGAATTGCCACCACCAGCCCAATAACCAGCAGGGCAAAAAATCCCTGAAATAACACCGCGAGCTGCGAGGTAGCGTCTACTAGGGCATGTTCAACCATATAAAGGACGAAGGTGGAACCAAGGTAGAGGGCCATTCGAGTGGTGAGAAGAATCGATTTCGTATCGCCCAACGTTGTCCCAAACACCAACACGACAAGTCCCCAAGCAAGATACGAAATTTCCGTTAGCATAAAAAAAGAAGAGAGCACCCCCAGCAGAAAGAACCCTATCATACCAACCAACAGGCCATACAGACACCATTGAGAAAGCCATTGACTCGAATTCACCCAGGTTCGCCAATACAAAGCCCCCGTGCTCCATGTTAGAAAAACATCAGGGCGCAAACGCCCAGTGGACACCACATAATAGAACGTGCCAAGTCCGGCCAGAACCAAGAGGTACATGCCCATGAGGAAGCCGTCTGAACTCCAACGAAATACATAGGCCATCAGAACCAGCAACATTTGCAAGCCATAGAGGATGATAACAACCTGATGATGTGAAAAACCCAGGGATAACAGCTTGTGATGGAGATGCTGTTGATCGGCTTTAAATGGAGACCCTCCTGAAAGCAGTCGTTGCATGGACACCACGATCAGATCCATCAAAGGCACACCAAAAATAAACATCGCTAACCATGGACTAATAGGGGAACGATCAGCCTGCGTCAGAAGCAGCACCGAGACTCCTAACATAAAACCCAAAAACTGACTTCCCCCGTCTCCCATAAAAACTCGCGCAGGATAGGTATTAAATCTCAAAAACCCCAGCAGCCCCCCCATGACTGGAAGGGTGAGATATAAGACAAAACTGTCATTAATTTGATAGGCCAGATAGGCGGCCAGTCCGAAACTCAGAAACGACAGCCCACCGGCTAACCCATCTAAACCGTCTGACAAATTCATGGCATTGGTCATCGCGACAAGCAATATTATGGTAAGAGAAACCGCCAACAAAACGGGAAGTTCGAGACCGAGGAGCATCGAAAAGGGTTGCCAAGTCAGGTGGCTATAGATCGCCACGACTGCCGCAGCAAGAAATTGCCCTCCGAATTTATAGCGAACTCGGAGATCGAGGAAATCATCCAGACTGCCCATACACACAATAGTGAGGGCCCCAACCAACGTACCGATTATCGCGACATGTTGGGGTGCCCAATAGGCAATAGCCACCAAAGCACCAATGGCAAAGGCAATGCCCCCAACTCTGGCAATCGGTTCCTTATGAACTTTTCGTTGATCTGGTTGATCGAGTATTCCCATTCTGTTGGCTCCAAGCATGAGGCATGGAGTCAGAATGGTGCCAATCAAAAGAGAAAGCAAAAAGGCGTAGAACAGGATTCCGGTCATAAGGGCCTCAAGCTATTGAATGAAAAAAGGCCGTTATTGATTAAAGGAACGACGAGGCCAAACGACAAACGGAATCTATCTACCTATGGAGAAACGCTTTAAGAACTCAAACGGACAAAGGGCGAAGGGAAATACTTTACCCTCCTTTTTGTAGGGTGGAATTCAAGCACTCATCTTGACACGCATGTCAAGAAAAGATCCGTTTCAGAAGCTGCTGGTAAAAACAAAAAAGAATAAAAAATTGTATATATAGCAAGATCGGGGATGAATAAAAAGTGCGCACGACAATTTCATATTGATGCAATACTACACAGCATTACAACATATTTATCGCGTCATACGAAAAGCATACAACATGCCAAGAAACCATGGTGTACCAAATTATCTATGACACAATTTTCTTGCCTACTCTCAGGCACTGTTCAATGCAAAGGAAAGAAAGGCCATTTGTTTGGTCGAAAAACGCTTTTGCCAGCCACCACACAGTGATTAGCGAGGATTCATCAGCAATGCAGACCAGACAGATTTCTTATTAAACATTTGTCAGAAACAAGGGAATGAACGGATGCCCGGTGAATGATGTCTGGCTTAACAGAGAAAAAATTTGTAGGCTGAGCCCTACAGAACTGAAGGAAATATGACACAGATGACAAGCGAAACGAAATTTTTCGTTATCAAAGAAATAGCAGGAAAAAAAGAGATTGATGGTTGCATGAAACAGGCGTCGTGGAAAGCCTTCCATTTCCAAATACACGACACCCTTCGCTATACCTCAGATACTGTTGAGAGATAAGGTCTGAGTTTTCGCACATAAAGGAGATGGATGGTTTCTTGCTATGGAAAAAGGAGCCAAGGACCAATTCAACAACGATTAACGTGGGACGTACGAATCCAAACGAGAATGAATCAATTGAGCGAAATCAGTCAGTCGGACCTTGGCGAGCGAAAGATTGTCCGGAGAGGGAATACGTGTGGTAAAGCGAATGAGTGCGCCATCCGTCCGTCGTTGCGTCAAAGCATCCCACACGAGATACCACTTAACCAGATATTCATTGGTGAGGTTCCGTTGCCGTTGTCGAAACCAATACCAAACCACTTGTTGAACTTCGCCTTTTTTGATCATGACCTCATTGATGAAAATGGGTTCCCTTGAAGGGATTAGCGGTCCCAGCGGAATAGTTTTGACAGACGTGATTAGCCATCCATCGCCAGGGATACAACTCTGGGGCGAATGGATCGATTCTCCAGACCGTTGCGATTGATAATAGGCCACATACAAGTTGATCGGGGGATGTGGATCATTTTTCTGTCGAAAATCCGCCAAAAGGTAGTCTTCAAACCGAAGCGCATCGATATAAATTTGCTCTAATGGCTGTGCCATACCTTCCCACACACCAAGCTGTAAGGGAAAATCTACAAAAGATTGACGAGGAACGAGACGTTCTTCCCTCGCCTCAAGTTGGGGAGCCAAGAGTCCCAAGAAGCTCACGAGGACCAATCCCGAGACAAACGCCCAGGGGAACGTAGAAGTCAGGTTGAGCTTCTGACGCTTTCCCTCTCTCTCAATTGATGCAAGAGGGGATTCGGCAGAAGCTCCGTCCCCATACTGATGCATACTTTGAGATATTGGCAGATGGTGTGGCCAAAGTCGCTTCAGCAACCACATCTCTGCAACGAGAAGAGCCACGCCTGCGAGAAAAACGATCCATCCCTCAAATAGATGAATAAACCCATCCGCCGCGCCTCTCCCCCACCATTCTATTAAAACTCCAATCATCCCGATGCGAAACCCATTCAGAAGAATGGCAATGGGTATGCTTGACAAAAACAGGAAAATGCGTTTCCACAGACGATCGTGCAGAAAATAGGCACATAAGAGTGCGAGGGTCATGAGGGGAAATAGGAAACGTAACCCTGAGCATGCTTCCACCACTTGAAGTTGGATGGGGCCAAGATCAATCACATTGCCATCCTGGAAGGCGGTAATACCAACGATCTGGAGACAAGTCACGCCCAACGTCGAAGAAATCGACCGCAGGTGAGCGGAGAGCCCTTGAAAAAGAAATTGCGGAAGCGGAATGGTGACCAAGAGCAACCCAAGGGGAAACGCCAAGATTGCCCCACCACGAAAACCCAGGGCAGCAATGACGAGACCTACGATGACAACCCAGAGGGCCAAATGTTGCACGACAAACAGCGTGGCAAGTTGGCCTACCAAGAACAAAGCCATGCCTACGATGACAATCAAAAATCCAAGCCATGCGCCCTGACCGTCACATTCCCATAATCTATCCTTTTTCTCCCATGCGAGATACAGGGCAATAAAGGGAACAAACAGGCCATGCCCATAATTTTCATTGTTCAACCAGGTCATTCCTAAACGAGCCAGGTTGTCATAGAATACGACAAACAGCACAAGCACCGAGGCGAGGCCTCCCGCGACAAGCCACGACATCTGAAACGACCCGCCAGATCCCTGCGGGGAACGTTGAGGTAAAACATCGGTCAATGGTTAATATCTCCTTACCCTGAACTCTGTTGTAGATTCTGCCAGATCACCCACCTAACCGCCACACAATAGTAAGCTCAGGGCTATTCTATTGAGCTACCGAAGACGAGATTTAGAGCAGCGTCTAATCATTAGCGCCATGGTTGCCCGCGACTTGATGCATGGTTCCTTGATTTGGAGGCAGGGGGTTTTGCCTGAAATTTCCCAGCCTCTTGCTATAAGGAGAACTTAGGCCATTAGTGGACTCCTCAGAACACTCAGAAATATCTTTTTCCTTTTTACTCATGTCACGATGTCATCATCTCAATTGGAGAACGCAATAATGAAGAGAGGGCTTAAGAGATCATTCGTCGTCCGCTATTCGAGAAACATGGAGATACGCATAAGCTCAACAGAAATCTGAAATTCTAGGTCATACGAATGATATTGGCTTTCAATTAATAGGAAGCGGCATTTGCCTAAAGGCATAATGGCACTAGCTCAAGAGCAAAAGTTGCGCAATGTCCTCTTCAATCCTTACCAACCTTGTGAGCAACTTGACTTAAGTCTTACTTGTCTGATCTTCATCTAATCTCTCGATAACCCAAATGTAAACGACAAATCGTGCCAAATTCCAAGCATCATGCATCCTTGGCTCAAGAAAAGCTCGTAACAGTAATCGAAAGTGTGCTTTAGGCCGTCAACCCATTGAGTTGTCTCAAAAAATAAAGGCCTTTATAATCAAATCATGGGAAAAGCACTACTTACAAGCCTTACAGGGCGCGATCGCTCCTACTTCCTCGAGGTTCTCCTCACAAAAAAATATGAGGAGTATGGGATTATCCGATGCTCCAGATCTTTTCATACGAGTCGTATCAATCCTGTCTATCAAGATCTCCACAACGCCCACCTACACCTCGGACTTGTCTTTAGTGATTTACATGATGCCAATTGGCTCCATCGTACGTTCCGCACGACTCAACCAGATAGGATCTATGACCTCGGCGCAAAGTTACATAAGAGTCAGCTTTGATATTTCTGAATACACGCCGACGTCATAGTAGTTGGCACAAGCATGTCAAATTTGCTCGCAGATATTTTTTGGCCACCGAAGTCGATCTTCTCATCAGCGATAAGTCAATATTACCCCCTCCATTGTTGGATGGGAACCAACTGTCAGCTTTGAAGAGTTAGCCGCCATGATGATTGACGCTAATCTCGCTCTTGACTGAAAATGAATCAATGAAGTTTAACTAAAAAAGGCCCAACTAATGTCTTATTGGTCTGATAAACGGGTTGTGGTGACAGGTGGCGCAGGCTTTCTTGGGTCGTTCGTCGTCGAACAACTCCGGGCACGAGGCTGCCAACAAATATTTGTTCCCCGAAGCGCCGCCTACAACCTCGTCGACATGGTTGCTGTCACTCGCTTGTATGACGATTGTCAGCCAGACATCGTGCTTCATCTGGCCGCACGGGTTGGTGGCATTGGAGCCAACCAGGCCAACGCAGGCACATTTTTTTATGACAACCTCATGATGGGCACACAATTGATGGAAGTCGGGCGTCAACGGAACATCAAAAAAATCGTGGGCCTGGCCACCATCTGCGCGTATCCGAATCTGACACCCATACCCTTTAAAGAAGACGATCTCTGGAATGGGTATCCTGAAGAAACCAACGCCCCGTATGGTCTCGCAAAAAAAATGCTCCTCGTTCAGTCACAAGCCTATCGTCAGCAATATAATTTTTCATCCGTGGTGTTATTTCCCGTGAATCTGTTTGGCCCTCGGGATAACTTTGACTTAGAAACCTCACACGTCATCCCGGCCTTAATCCGAAAATGTGCAGAAGCCAAAAAAGCGGGGCACTCTGAGATTGTGTTGTGGGGTGATGGATCTCCAAGCAGAGAATTTCTTTATGTGGAGGATGCCGCTGAAGGCATTCTCCTGGCAGCTGAAAACTACGATCAGAGCCTGCCCGTGAACTTAGGCACAGGAATAGAAATGACCATTCAAGAACTGGCGACCCTTATTGCCACCGAGGTGGGATTTTCAGGCAATCTTGTCTGGGATACATCCAAACCAAATGGTCAGCCTCGCCGCTGTCTTGATGTGAATCGGGCCAAACAGTTCTTTGGCTTTGAAGCTAAACATTCACTCCAAGAGGGCCTGAAGAAAACGATCCAGTGGTATCAAGACAATCAGCACGCCCTCCGAGAAGTCCACTTCTGATTCCACAAAACGTCCCCAAGGCATCGCCAGACTTTTCCCTGCATCCAACTCCAGGATTGTCAGTCCCACCTAAGCCCTTTTAATTTTTCTGTCTTCGTTATTCGACATTAGAGAATTGTGGAAAGGGCACGTGGGGCAAGGTAAAAGAAACGGAACCTGGAGATAAAATGTTATTCCCGTTTCTTGCCAACTCTCATTTATCGAGTGACAAGGATAAACACGTTTTCGTCAGGCTTCACCGAGGCTTTGGCATGCGCTAATTGACTTTCACGGTGTCCCTTAGTGGACGTTGGTAAGACAATATCCGCGACGACATAATATTCTCCAGCCGGCAATTCAGTGAAACAAAATCGTCCTTCTTTATCAGTCTTCGTATGCTTTTCAAACTTCATGGCCTTGGGATCAGGATCCACCATAGTTTCCCCGTGCAGCACTTTCACCTGAAAGGCTTCTTTTGTATAGGATGTGACTGGTGCTAATAAGACACGGTCACCGGAGGCCGTATGCTGCTTCCCGCCTTCGAGACTCAAGTATGCCTGTCCGCAAACCCGCGCTGTGCCCTGACCTTCATAGGGCGCATATTCCTCATGAATAAATGTCGCTTCACGTTCATAGGTCTTCGCACAACTCATCATGACAAAAACCAGCAACAGAACCATGAGTCGTTTCATAGAAGGCCCTCTCTAGGATCCGATGAATTGGGAAAGCACAAGGTAGACCCACGCCGCAGTAAAGATATAGGTAATTTCCTTTTCACCGATCTGTTTATACAGTACACGATACCCCAGAATAGGCACTATGGCGAGGAGGAGCGCTGAGAAGAAGTGGCCCACCACATGCCCGGCCATCGTCGCAACATCCGTTTGGCCTGGCAACGCAAGCATGATGCTGCCGCCAAGCATGGCTACCCATAACCATCGAATACTGACATCCATGTTATAGCCTAATTAAAAAGAAGGGAGAAGAAATATGCAGAGAACACTCAATGAGGCACCTCAAAATGATCGCGATTAAGAGTCATTTACGAGTTGATTGTCACAATCCATGGTAGACATTTCGCGTTGGAATTCGCTCATTCAATATTGTAAGAAAAAAATTATCCCTGGGAGAGGAAGTTTCAAACTCTCGCAATCAAAATTAGGAAATCCAATGCACTTCGTCTCTCGTATGGTTAAGCGTTAACCAATAATGCTTTCGCAAAATACCAATTTAAGTCGTTCTGTCGCAAATACGTCACCGCAACGAAGAGATGTCAATGGATCCCCTGCCCAACCTGGCGAGGAAAGAAAACAGTTGGCGGAAGATAGCTTCTCTCCCGCCGACGTGTTCATCTGCCTTTGCTTATCAATGGCTTGAAAAGCATATGTTTATTGGCCGCTTACTGTTAGATAAGTTTCATTCATTTTCCAGCGCATGCGGCGCGGCTCTTCTTCTGTCGAAAAGCTACCTCCAGTTGTGGGGAATGCTAAATGACACAACGATTACTGGTTCTGCGATCGAGGGCGCAACCCCGTTCTGTCATGAATACTTCGATGTCACGGTAACTGTGAGCACAAATAAAATAGTAACGAACACGAGGGCAGAACATGCCGACCTTTGAAGGATGTCGCGCCCATGGTAGTCTCTTGTGATAAAGTCCCATGCAAACATCTCACGCTATGTTCGACAGCACCATGTATACTGGGCATATCCTATTACTTGAGGGAAAAAACCATGCGTAAAATTTTGCTCTTCCTTTTTCTTATCCCAATGCTATTGGGTCGTCTTACAGCCTGGGCTGAAGAATTACCCGCTCCCGTCATTGACCTTGAGACGGTCTCTTCTGCAGTGGTGATGATTCATACGCAGTTCATTGAATCAATGGTCGTACAAGGGGAAACCTACGAAGTCCTACTCAGGAAGCCGGGGACGAATCAGATCCAACCAAAACTGCTGAAAAAAGAAGGAACAGGGACCCTTGTCGTCAAGGGTGAAGACCTGTATCTAGTGACCGCAGCACATGTTGCCAAGGACACATTGCTGGATTCTGAGATTATCATGAAAGTTGCAGGGGACCGACCACAAGTTATTCCCATCACCCAATTAGTGAGTGGAAACGATCAACTAAATTGGATCGTGCACCCGACAGCTGACCTTGCGGCCCTTCAGCTCGACCCGAATGCCGAGGTCATTTCCACGCTCCGCATTCACTTTCTGTCAGCGGAAGTTCTTGAATCCAAACGCAAGGCACCGAATCGTCTCCAGCCCGTCACCATCGTTGGCTTTCCACTCGGGCTTGGGACCGAAGGCAATTTTTCGCCAATTTCCCAACAATCGAAAACGGTGAGCGGGCTGTTAACCCTTCCTCGTCTGGATATACAACAATCCCAAGTCTTTTTCTTGTTAGATAATCCAAGTATTGGGGGATTTAGCGGGGCCCCAGTCCTTGAGCTGCCCGGTGTCTATATTGCAAAGAATGCGATCAAACGCAACCGTGACCTGAGGTGGGTTGGCGTTGTACATGGCACAACAGGTGATAATACAGGAGGCAAGTTGGCGGTAATCACCCCAGCCGCACTTGTCCTTGAATTGTTTGGGGCCGAATGACCCGACCGGCATACTGAACACTAAAGATGGGGGAAGCAGAAGGTGTGACGCACAGTCGCCAAACATGTTCTATAAAATATTAGGAAGGAAGGTGCTCCTGCACAGTCTGTGAAATGGCAGACACTGTGCCCTGGACGGGAGACAACCTCACGTGAACATGACGGAAGAAGACGGACCTGCTGAGTGAGAACGACACGTTGGTGAACATGAGGGGCAACAAAAATCGTCGGAGAGATGACCGAGTCAGCATGCACGGCTTGTCTGATATGCAACGAACAAGAAAAAAGAGGGCTAGTGTTGTTGAGTCTGTGATAGCTGTGATTTAAGATGGGGTTCTGGAGGCAACGATGTCTCAGAGTATCCAGAAGTTCTGAAGAATGCTTGAGCGACCATGTTAGAAATTTGATCGAATTGTTCTAAGACCTGGGCAAGGAATTCTGACAGACCCGTAGAATACACTTCTTCCAGACTCCCGAATTCTAAATCGGCGGCTAAGGCACCTGCCAATCGAATGGCCTGCCGAGTTTCCGATCGTCGCGTGTGACCGGCGATGAGCTCGATGAGTTCACTTGTTTGCGTCGTGGCAAAACGAACTGAGCGAGGAAATCTATTGTGAAAGAGGAGAAACCGCACAATTTTTTTGGGGACCAACTGTGCGGAATAAAATTTCCGATAGGCTTCAAAAGCACTCGCGGATTTTAAGGCTGCCAGGCATTGATGATATTCCGAAATTCTCCTGGGCTCGGTGGTGGGCTCACTAAGAACTGGGATATCGAGTAAGCGGGCCGTTCGCCCTCCCCGTTCAATATTTTTCCCCAACCGATAAAAATTCCAGCCCTCGTCACGCACCATAGTACCACCCATAACCCCATCTAAGGTATAGCAGGTGTTCCGTACGTGCCTGAGCAGATCATGGGTTTCCGCCCACAGATCGGATTCCGTTTTGCCTTTTAAGCTGAAATAAAAGTCATTCATGAAATGCCAGACTTCGCTGGATAATTGATCTTGGATACCTCTGGCGTTGTTGCGTGCAGCGGCAATGAGGTTAGTGAGCGAGTCAGGGTTATCACGTGAGAGCGTGACAAACTCCATCACCGACTTCGTAAGCACATCTCCATACAGTCTTTGATAATCCTCAAGTTCGCCCGTGTCTTCAAGATAGCGGGTCCAAATATCTGCCTGATCCTCACCGGTCGCAATCTCTGTCAATAAATGATAATGCACATTCACAAATCTCGCAGTATATTCAGCTCGCTCGATATAGCGACCGATCCAAAAAAATGATTCTGCAGTTCGACTTAACATGATTTATTCATCACCATAGAGCACCCACGTATCTTTGCTTCCACCGCCTTGAGAAGAATTGACCACTAAAGACCCCTCCTTTAAGGCGACGCGAGTCAGCCCGCCTAATGAAAGGGTAATGTCTTTCCCCCACAGGACGAAGGGACGAAGGTCAACATGGCGTCCCATCAAATTGATGCGCTCTTTCCCATCGATCACACAGGGATGATGGGAGAGGGTCACGACAGGTTGGGCGATATAACTGCGAGGATTGGCCAGGATTTTCTTTCGGAATTCATCCTGCTGCGCTTTGGTCGAACTGGGACCCATCAACATCCCATATCCCCCGGACTCGGCCACGGCTTTGACCACCAATTCTCCGAGGTGTTCCAACACATACTGCTGGTCTTCGGGAATCCCACACATATAAGTGGGCACATTCTGAAGTATGGGTTGCTCACTTAAATAATACTCGATCATCTTTGGTACGAAGGTATAGACGGCTTTATCATCAGCGATGCCGTTTCCAATGCCGTTGGCCAAGGCCACATTGCCGGCCCGATAGGCGCGGACCAGACCGGGAACCCCAAGCACTGAATCTTTTCGGAAAATTTCCGGGTCGAGAAAGGCGTCATCGACACGACGGTAAATGACATCGATTTGTTCCAACCCTTGCGTGGTTTTCATGTATACCTTGTCCGACTCAACGACCAAGTCACGCCCTTCGACCATTTGGATGCCCATTTGCAAAGACAAAAAGCTATGCTCAAAATAGGCGGAGTTAAAGACTCCTGGGGTGAGGAGGACAACCGTAGGATTGTCCTTTCCCGTTGGGGCAAGGCCTTTCAGATTTTCCAAAAGTTCTGCAGGGTATTGATCAACGGGGCGAACTTGCATGTCCGCAAATAAGTTAGGAAATAACTGTTTCATAACCAAGCGGTTTTCAAGAACATATGAAATGCCGGAGGGCGTTCGAAGATTGTCTTCGAGTACGTAATACTGTCCCTCATGATTTCGCACCAAATCAATGCCGGACACATGAATGTACACACCCTTGGGAGGACAGAATCCGACTAAGTCTTTTTGGAAATGCTCGGAGCTTTCAATGAGTTCTCGAGGGACCACCTGATCGTTAAGAATTCGTTGATCTCCGTATAAGTCGGCCAGAAACATGTTGAGAGCCCGGACTCGCTGTTTAATTCCAGCTTCAATGATGTGCCATTCGGTATTGGGAATGATTCGAGGTAAGAGATCGAATGGGAAAATTTTTTCCGTTTGTTGCGGATCGCCATACACGGTGAAGGTAATGCCTTGCCGCAAAAAGGCTTGATCGGCTTGTTTTCGTTTTAAGTCCAAGTCCTTCAGAGGGAAATTCCCCAACCTTTCGACGAGACGACGATAATGTCGACGTGGCACCCCGGAGGATTCGAAAATTTCATCGAATCCTGACTTCATTTGGTACCGATCAAACAGCGATTTCACGGGTCAATCCTTAGAGTAGGAGACAGGTTGGAGATTGAGGGAAACGGCACAAGGTGGAAAATATAGCATACTCCGATAAACCAATGACAACAGTCTAGAATGCCCCAGAAGGTACAAGTCCTGCCTTAGTCGCTCGCTTCTGAGTGACAGATATTCTTTGTAGTGACTGCCCTGACGCAATGCTATAATGAGCATTCTTTTTCTCTGAATTCTCGGTTCCTTGTCTTTTTTCTTTTTCAACAGTGAGTAGCGGTGTAGTGTTATGGCTCTTCATGTCGCACTGAATCATCAAACCCATTATCGATACGATCGTCTTGTGCAAATGGGGCCCCATGTTATTCGCCTTCGCCCGGCTCCACATAGTCGTACACCGATCTTGAGCTATGCCCTCAAGATTGAACCCAAAGGGTACTTCTTGAATTGGCAACAAGATCCGCATAGTAATTATTTGGCACGAATCGTCTTTCCAGAAAAAGTCACAGATTTTCATGTGGAAATAGACTTAGTGGCTGACATGGTCATCTACAATCCCTTCGATTTTTTCTTAGAACCGAAGGCTGAAACCCTCCCCTTTGAGTATGACCCCGTGGTCAAACAAGACCTTCTCCCCTATTTAGATTTTGAGCCAGCAGGACCTCGCCTACAAACGTGGCTCGATAATTTCAAAGCACCACAGCATGATCCGACTATACCGTTTTTGATGGATCTGAATGGTCAGTTGCAACGGCAAATTGAGTATGTGGTTCGTATGGAACCGGGTGTGCACACTCCGGAAGAAACGCTGGAACTTGGGCGCGGATCATGTCGGGATACGGGTTGGTTGCTTGTGCAAATCTTTCGGCATTTAGGCATTGCCAGTCGTTTTGTCTCTGGATATTTGATTCAACTAGTAGCCGACGTCAAATCATTGGATGGACCTTCGGGCACTGATCGAGACTTCACTGACTTGCATGCATGGGTGGAAGCCTACCTCCCTGGAGCCGGATGGGTTGGGTTTGATCCCACGTCCGGGTTGCTAGCTGGAGAGGGACATATTCCTTTGGCGTGCACACCGCATCCGTTGACGGCCGCACCCATTAGCGGGGCCATGAATATATGTGAAACCGAGTTTTCCCACGCGATGTCGGTCACGCGAATCTTGGAAACACCCCGCGTGACGAAGCCCTATACCGAAGAACAATGGCAGTCCATTGATCAATTCGGACAGCGATTGGATACGGAACTGACGGCACACGATGTTCGAGTCACCATCGGCGGAGAGCCCACATTTATCTCTATCGACCATCCAGATTCTCCTGAATGGAATACCGAAGCAGTGGGCCCGACCAAACAACAGTTGGCAGCCAAACTGATCAAGCGCTTACGTGATCGGTTTGCCCCTGGGGCACTCCTGCATTTTGGGCAAGGCAAATGGTATCCGGGTGAACAATTACCACGATGGGCCTTTGGCATTTATTGGCGGGAAGTTGGACAACCCATTTGGCAACATGATCATCTCATTCCCGAAGATGTCCCGACAGTCAAAGCGACTCACGAGAATGCGCAACAGTTTATTGAAGGAATTTCGCGGCGCATGGATGTGGGAAATGAGACTATTTACCGAGTCTACGAAGATCCCTGGCATTTTATTGGGCAGGAACGCAAACTGCCTGAACAACTCGACCCCGCTACGAATAATCTCGATGATCCGATGGCCCGGGCGAGGTTAGCCAACGCCTTTGAGAAGGGGCTGGGAACGCCCGCAGGCTATGTGCTGCCTTTGCAGCGATGGAATGCTCGTGATGGTCAACGTCGATGGATGAGCGAACCTTGGTCGACTCGAACCAAACACTTATTCCTGGTTCCCGGTGATTCTCCTGTTGGCTTTCGATTACCCTTGCCATCCTTGCCTGTCTTAGCACCCGGCGACTATCCCTACATTATTCCAACCGATCCATTTGAGGCACGTGGGCCGCTGCCAGATCCTGATCCGAGCCGCCAGCCATTTCTTCGAAGACAGGCCGGCCAAGACCATCAAGGCGATCAGTCGCAACGTATCCATGGCCAGGTCACGGGTTCCGGTACGAAGCAAGCTGTGCGTGCTGCCTTAGCTGTAGAATCCAGAAATGGGCACCTCTGGGTATTTATGCCTCCAGTCGAATCAGTAGAAGATTACCTCGATCTGGTCGCCGCGATCCAAGACACAGCAGCCGAATTAAACCAGCCGATTCATATGGAGGGGTATACCCCTCCATATGATCCGCGCATCAATGTTTTGAAAATTACTCCAGACCCTGGTGTGTTGGAAGTGAATATTCATCCTGCTTCAAATTGGACGGATATGGTGTCCATCACCACCGGGATCTACGAAGAAGCCCGAGCCTGCCGTCTGGGAACAGAGAAATTCATGTTGGATGGACGCCACACTGGAACTGGTGGCGGAAACCATATGGTCGTAGGAGGGAAAACTCCTGCTGACAGTCCTTTTCTACGTCGGCCCGATTTATTGCGGAGCTTAGTCGCGTATTGGCAACGGCACCCGTCCCTTTCCTATGTGTTTTCGGGTCTCTTTATTGGCCCGACGAGTCAGGCCCCGCGCATCGACGAAGCTCGACATGATTCTCTGTATGAGTTAGAGCTAGGATTTTCTCAAGTTCCTGCCCCCAATGCGGATAATCCTCCACCTCCTTGGCTAGTGGATCGCATCTTTCGAAATTTACTGATCGATGTCAGTGGCAACACCCACCGCACGGAAATTTGTATTGATAAGCTCTATTCCCCTGATGGGCCAACCGGTCGGCTCGGGCTGGTCGAGTTCCGAGCCTTTGAAATGCCGCCGCATGAACGAATGAGTTTAGCCCAGCAAGTGCTGCTTCTCGCCTTTATCGCACGGTTCTGGAAGACACCCGATTCCGGCACTTTGGTTCGGTGGGGCACGCAACTCCATGATCGATTCATGTTGCCTCATTTTTTGGAACAGGATCTTCACGAGGTCATCCAAGACATGAACCAAAGCGGCTATGCGATTCACAAAGAATGGTTTGCCCCCCATCTGGAGTTTCGTTTTCCGCTCTTTGGCTCCATCACCCATAACAGTCTGGTGATGGAAGTGCGGCAGGCACTTGAACCCTGGCATGTGATGGGAGAGGAAGGAGCCCCTGGAGGAACGGTACGTTACGTCGATTCCTCGGTGGAGCGGCTACAGATCAAGCTTTCCGGCTTGACCGACTCTCGGTATATGGTAGCCTGCAATGGAAAACGTGTGCCGCTGATTCCTACAGGACGTCAAGGGGAAGCCGTTGGAGGGGTACGGTATCGCGCCTGGCAGCCTCACAATAGCTTACATCCTCATATTGGGGTAGACGCCCCCCTCACCTTCGATATCTTCGATCGATGGACAGAACGAGCGGTGGCCGGGTGCACCTACCATGTCGCGCATCACGGTGGACGGAATTTCGAACAATTTCCCGTCAATGCGTATGAAGCAGAAAGCCGTCGGCTGGCACGATTTACGCCGTTTGGTCACACCGCCGGGCCATATATTGAACCAGCCGATGCCTCTCGTCCAGAATTTCCTTATACCCTTGATCTCCGATGGCCAGTATAATTTCTGTACATTCTCTGTGTTCCCTGTCTTCAGCATAATGTGACGTTAGCCCCTTACCTATAGACAGTATTAGATAGATGGATACTAAGATGAATTCCTTGTCTCCTGAAACTCCCGGTTCTTTTTCGTCTCCTCCCTTACAGTATCCGCCGCAGACGGACACATTTGATGAGCTCGTCGATCAAGATGGATCGGTTCGAACTCATTGGCAGGATTTTCTGAAAGGGTTTTCAACTTTAAATGCGAACGAACGGCGGTTGGCTCAAGAGACTGCCGATCGAATGTTGAAAGGTGACGGCGTAACCTATCTGGCTGGTCAGGATGGTCAACAATCGGATCGACCATGGCAACTAGACCTGTTTCCGTTGGTGATTGGTCAGGAAGAATGGCAACAGTTAGAAGCCGGGCTGATTCAACGGGCACGGTTACTCAATCATATTTTGAGTGATTTGTATGGCCCTCAACAGTTGCTGAAAAACGGGACCTTACCTCCGGCTGTCGTATTCGGAAATCCCCAGTTTTTGCAGCCCTGTCACAACGTGCCAGTCCAGGGGGGAACATATTTACATTTCCTGGCATTTGATGTGGCCAGAGCTCCTGATGGGCAATGGTGGGTCCTCAGAGATCGCACCGAGGCGCCCAGTGGTGCGGGCTTTGCTCTGGAAAATCGTATCATCGCATCAAGGGCGCTACCGGATCTCTTTGATGCCGCTCGCGTACAACGTCTCTCATCGTTTTTTCAAACGTTCAGTCAAAATTTTTTAGAATTCTCTCAGCGGGATGACCCATTAGCTGTCGTGCTGTCGCCTGGTCCACAAAATATGGCGTATTTTGAACATGCTTATTTGTCACGATATCTGGGTTATCCGGTGGTCGAAGGGTCTGATATGACTGTTCGTGATGATCGACTGTATTTAAAAACCGTCGATGGCCTCAAACCTGTTGATCTGGTGTTGCGACGAATTTATTCGGATTTGTGTGACCCACTTGAATTGTCGACTGAATCCACATTGGGAATTCCCGGTTTATTGCAATCCATTCGAGCAGGACATGTGACAATAGGGAATGCCCTTGGAAGCGGTCTCGTCGATAGCGAAGTGCTTCTCAGTTTTTTACCGACGCTGTGCCAATTCTTTTTTAGCGAAGGGCTCAAAATCCCTAGCGTGGCCACCTGGTGGTGTGGTCAGGACAGTGAACGAGCCTATGTCTTTGAGAACATGCAGAAGCTGATGATTCGTCGAGTGCTCACGCCGAAGCGAGACTTGAGCCACAGCCGTCGTTCTTCGTTCGGGCCTGACCTGACACAGCAGGATCAGCAAGAACTGATCCGGGCGATCACTCGGCGTGGCCATGAATACGTTGGGCGAGAAATTGTCTCCCCTTCCACTGCGCCGTTTTGGGGAGCCAGCGATCGTCTCAAACCGGTTCCCATGACGCTCCGACTCTATCTGACCGCTACGAAAGATGGATATACCGTCATGCCTGGTGGCCTGGCTCGAGTTTCGGTTCAATCGGACCCTCGAGCTCATTGGCATGAGCCGGGCGATTTCAGCAAAGACACGTGGGTCAAAGGGGATGGGATTTTTGATCATCAACCCGTGTTAGGCTCTCCACACCAGACCCTTCTTCTTCGGCGAGGTGGACGTGACCTTCCCAGTCGAACGGCAGACAATTTGTTTTGGTTGGGGCGATATATTGAACGAGCAGAAGGCGCGATCCGTCTTTTGCGAAGTCTGTTCTTGCGCACGAGTGGGGAAGCTGGATCGAGTGATGAACCTGAAACGCTCTCTCGCTTGGTTTCGTTGCTGGTGATGCAAAAACATCTCACCCCGCGTCGAGCCAAACGTGCGGTCGAGGGCGGAGCAGATATGGTTGAAGCTGAACTACGTACAATTTTATTTGATCCGGATTCTCCTGATGGCTTAGCGATTATCCTGCAGAATGTTCGTCGAACGGCGGAATTAGTACGGCATCGCTTGTCACAGGACACGTGGAATATTTTAATCGACCTGACGAGTATCCCAAAGGAATGGACGCGGACTAAGGGACAAAGCATCGATGATGCCATCCGGCTCCTCAGTCGAATGATTCAACATTTGGCGGCAGTGAACGGCATGGTCATGGAAAATATGACGCGCAGTTATGCTTGGCGTTTTTTGGAAATGGGACGGCGTTTGGAACGAGTTCGACACCTATCCAAATTGATTCGGCATCTCGCTTCTCGCGGGACTCCAGAAGCCACGGGTGCGCTCAATTTGCTTCTGGAGGTAGCAGACAGTTCGATTACCTATCGAACGCGGTATCGAGCCGAAGCACAGTTAGCTGCCGTTTTGGATCTGCTTCTCGCCGATGAGACGAATCCTCGATCCGTGATCTTTCAATTGCAGACGTTTGATGCCCATATGGGTGACTTGCCACATGAGGAAACGGCTGCGTCACTCAACCCAGCCCAAAAAATTATCACTCGAGTCTGTACGGACATTCGCTTGACAGACATGATTCAAATAGCGGAATTGACGAAAACGACGAAGGTACGAGCCAATCTCGTTCGCTTGCTCAAACAACTAGATTTAGGGGTTCAGCAATTATCAGATATTGTGGCCCACACCTATTTCAGTCATTCCTTGTCTCAACGGATTTCTGGTCCGCAATGGCTTGAGGGTATTCCGTGATCTATCAGGTAACCCATCGAACGACCTTTACCTACACTGAGCCAGTTGCCATCTCTCATCATGTTCTGCGGTTAGCATTACGCACTCACCCCCGGCAACATAGCTTGCGGTCAAGTCTCAGTATTGATCCTATCCCCTCCGTGCGTTCAGATGGTAAGGATTATTTTGGCAACCCGCTCACTCACTTGACTATTCAAACGCCTCACCCGGCTCTGATCGTAGAAGCGCAAACCGTGGTCGATGTGCAAAAACCTGAATCCATCCACCTTGATCAAAGTCTCTCCTGGGATCAGGTTCCTCAACGGCTACAGGGATCAACAGATCCTGAGATTTTAGATGCGCAGCAATTTCTGTTTGATTCTCCCTATATTACTGTTGACGATGGGACCTATGATTTTGTGTGCGAATGTTTTCCACCAGGACGTCCTTTATTGGCGGGAGTCATGGATTTGACGAGTCGAATATTTCAAGATTTTACGTATGAAGGTGGGGTCACAGATGTGTCAACACCGGTTCAAGAGGTGCTTCACTCACGGAAAGGCGTCTGCCAAGACTTTGCGCATTTGGAAATTGCCGCGTTGCGCAGCCTTGGTTTGCCTGCGCGGTATATCAGCGGATATCTCTTGACGCATCCTCCTGAAGGGCAGAAGAAGCTTGTTGGGGCCGATGCCTCGCATGCATGGCTCTCGACCTGGTGCCCTGATATAGGATGGGTGGATTTTGATCCCACCAACAACTGTATCCCTCACGATGAACATATTAGCCTTGCGTGGGGACGAGACTATGGAGATGTGAGTCCCATCAACGGTTTTATGGTCGGTGGAGGACAGCATACACCTACCGTTTCAGTGGATGTTTCGCCAGTAAGTCTGCCTTCTATTGTGTAATCTTTCACGGATCACCGACTGCCTCTTAGGATCGTTGTGACTCATGTTTGTGTAACTTTTCGGATTCCAGAATAGCATTTAATTCTCCACCTAATAAAAGAATCAACCCGCTGATGTAAAACCAAACCATGAGTACAATGACCCCGGTAATTGAGCCGTACACGATGTTATAGTTAATGAGTTGCTCGACATAAAATTTAAATGCCAGGGAGACGAATATCCACAAAGTGACTGCTAAGACGGATCCCGGAGAGATCCACTGCCATGCATGTTTGACATTCGGGGCGTAATAATAAATGAGATCGGCAGCCAACAGCATAAACACGAAAGTGATAGGCCATTGCAAAACCCTCCACCAAAAAGTAAACAACCAACTTAAACCCACAAACTCTGCGATCCATTGACTGAGAGATTCTCCCACAAGAATCAGAGTGATGGACACGATGACGAACACGGTTGCTCCGATTGTGAGAAAAACTGCCGTGACCAGTGACTTCCAGATCGGTCTGGACTCCTTGATATTGTAGACAGTGTTTAGCGTGTCCATAATAGCCAGCATGCCCCATGATGCAGCAACTAATGCACCAAGAAGACTCAATGAAAATGCACCACTTCCGCTTTCCTGTGTGATTTCCTGAAGATGGTCCTGAACGACAAGCAAAGATTCTTGAGGGAGAAATTTCTGGAGGTATTTCATCATTCGAGGGAAAATAGGCTTGAGAGGCAGCTTTCCGACTACCGCCGTTAAGCCCAAAAGAGCCGGGAAAAAGGCAAAAAGGAAATAATATCCTAGTTGTGCAGCACGGCTCAGAATATCGTGCTGTCGCGACAAATGCCAGACTATCTTGGACAAACTCCACCAAGTGCGGAGCCCTGATCGGCCCTCCTGTGATGCGGAAGAATGCATAGGTTCCCTAGATAACTGCGAGAGGTTTTTTACCTCCATTTTTCAGCACCATTGACGGCAAAACTCTGGTGAATCAGTTGAAAATAATGAAGGTACATTCTGAAACGTCACAGAATTCGGCCCATCTCATCTTTGATTGGTTATCCGATGGCCGAGGGGAAATTTAAGGCAAAAGATACTATATAACTTGGTCTCCGCGATTACCACCATTGGCCTCACCACCCGCGAAAATGGAAAAGATATGACATCCAAATGGATCAAGAAATATGGATAAGCCGTTATACTTGAGATCGTCCCGCTCGCGCTCATAGCTTTGTCTGGAAAATTGGTCATAAAAGGTGTAGGCAGAGCATAAGGTTGATTCACTTCCAAGTTCTCCTGATATCTGAATTACACCTCCTGCCATTGATGCACTCAGGTTTACAACAATAAGTCGAAAATCTGCATTGGTTGTCCATTGATACGCAATGATATTATTGAAGGAGTGATCGCCAGCAGACTGCACGGTGATGAGAAGCCAGCGCCCCACGTGAAAGACTTCTTCATTGGCAATTGCCAGGATTCGGTCATAAAACGCGGCAGTCGTTTCATCAGGAAATTCTTCTTGGGCACGAGAGAGTTGAACAGGTATTCGAACCTGTTTCCCGGTTAGTTGCCCCTGATGATACAAACGCATGCCAGGCAAGGTAGCCATGAGAACACCGATGGCCGGGAGTCGGGAACGTCCAAACACAACCGCACTTCTTGGTTCATCGTGATTTTCTAAAAATCGGACCAATCTGTTTTGGAAAGTTATATCTCCCCATAGATGCCGAACAATCTCTTGGGGTGGCGCATGGCGAAGCCGATCGTACAGTCTTTTATCATAGGTGAAGTGAAAACCCAGTTGTTGGAGTTCCCATTCTCGGTTCCCATATACCTCGGCAATCCAAAGCCAATCCGAAAAACTCGCGATGGCTTCCGTCCAAAATTCCTGAGAAGGGGCGGACAAACCCTGTATGTGCTTTCCCCAGGTTTGTGCAAATACCTCGTTGAGTACCAACATCGCCATGTCGCACCGGACCCCATCACAATACTGCCTGATGTGGTGCAACTCGTGGAGCAGGGCAGCACGTGTATCTGGATTGAAGTAGTGTAATTGGGCCGTATCCGTCCAGACAGGGAAATGTGGATCTTTCCCATGCGCTACATACCGTCGGCCCGTTGAAGTTTCAACAGGAAAATAAGATGAAGGAAAATCCATCGAATCCTGGAAATTCCCCTGAATAAAATACTCTGGATGTTTGGTCACCCACTCATGATCCAACGCGGTGTGATTGGGCACAAAGTCCAATATCAGTTTCATGCCTCGAGCATGAAGTTTCCCCAACACATTGGCAAGTTCATCCCAGGACGCTAGGGCAGGATCTGGGCGGTACGCTCGCACTGCATATGGGGAACCCACAACGTCAGATTCCTGCCACTCTGGAAACGCTTGATCATATTCCTTACGTAAATCCTGGTGATTTCTAGCAATTTGTGCACTACGACTACTTCGCTCCCATAGACCCATCAACCAAATACCATCAAATCCCTTTGCCTGAAGATTATCCCATTCTCGATCTGGCACGTCTCCAAGCTTAATCGTTCTCTTACCTTTCCTGGAAAGTACGTTCAACCACACCCAAGTATTGATTTCATACAGATGCGGGTGAGGCCGTGAGAAGAGAGCAGAAGATGACGTTGGCACGGAGTTAATTCGATCTGTTCAATTGGGGCGTACTGAAGAATTGTACTTTGTTAGGCATACGATGACGACAGACATTATGGCTCCCATAAGAAAAGAAAGAGGAATCACCGAGTTCAACACATGACATTGAAGGTGAATCGAATGACACAATTATTATTGTTGAATGACGTTCAATGTTGGCCACCAACCCTCTAGCCCCTTAAAAATCAATTCGATAGCAAATGACCCAGTAAAGAGAGCCGTCACTCGTCCGGCAATCCCTATGTAACGCTGCAGGTACACTTCATTGTGACTCAGAGCATGATCATAAATAAATTTTAAAAAAAGAAGAGCCAAAATGGCGGATGATAGCGCAAGACCAATACATAAAACAGGCTAAAATCGGATCAAGACGACTGCCAGCCAAGACACTCGCGCTAATGGTGCCGGATCCCACGATTAAAGGCATGGCAATCGCTCCAGACAACTGCGAGGAGTTTGCTCGGAGGGCTTCCATCAGCGGGCCCATTCCGAGAATGAGTCGAATGCCGATAATGAGAATGGTAATACCCCCGAAAATTTGAAACGAGGCGAAGCGAACCTGAAAAATCTGTTCAAAAAAGGGATCGCCCGCAACGGCAAAACCGATGAAGACCAACAAGCTCATGAACGATGACCAAAGGAGTCGTTTTGAAAAGCGTAAAAAATCAAATGCCTTGATGACTTCAAGTAAGTAGACACTCAAGGTGAAGGAGTTGAGCAAAACTAGGAACAGAAGAAACGTTTTTGTAACATTTTCCATACCTTGAAATCCTGCAGAGATGCTGCTTTTAGACATGATTCAGACGATGAATAGAACAGATACTGCTTATCTTAGATGATGAAGTGATCTCTTGTCCGGCCATTTCCAATTTTAAATTTCCTTCATATCATCATCATTTGGGGCAATGAACGTTTTGCAGGTAGCGTGCGATTGGATTCTCCTCCGGTAGGAGTCACGATGATTGTGGTCTGAAATGATGTTGGAGGAAAGATTAAAGCGAAAATTGATTTCCTGGAGTTTTGATGTCGGACGCAAGTAACCATTGAAAAGTCAGGCATGTACGAGAGTACATGGTATTAGAGACCAGACCTTCAGGTTGATTGTTTTTTGGGCTTTGTTGACTTCTTGGATACCCTTTTAGGTTTTGCTTTCACTTCGGTTGGTCCTGATGAAGGCAACGATGTGTCCCTCCTGAGAATTTGGCACTCAGCCTCGAGCCAGTCATCCAGATCATTCCCATGGGAATGGCCACTGTCCTCATATAATTCAAAGGCACGTTCGGCAATAGAGGAATGCAGTGCCATTTTTATAGCCGACTCAACTTGATCAAGATTCAGGGACTCACTATTTCCATTCACTCCCCCGATTACCTGCTCCACCCCAAAGTGCCAAGCCTCCGAAATTAAAGAGCTGAGAGACGTTCCGGCCAACACAATAACTTTTCCCATATAGTTTTGAGCACGTAGTTCCCTCAACACCTTCAGGCCACTTGGCTCAGACACATACATATCCAGCACGATCACCAAAGGATTCTTCTCTTGCACCAAGGACAACATATCCTGTCTATGAGGGGGTATGCAGAGCGTATACCCTTTCTCCTCCAGGAAAGAACAAATTTTATTGCGAAACTCTTCTTTAGATGTGACAACCATTATCATAATCAGAGACCTCTTCCCCTTTGGGCTTCCTGTTAGAACGTTTTCCTTCGATGTTACTAAAAACAAGTTATATGCCAACGCTTTCTTCCCATGGAAATGCTGAATACTTGCCGGAATCAAAAGACATTTTTTTCAATAATGTCCTGATTCATTAAAATGATGCGTTTCAATAGGGTCATTTTTCTACATCTTTTTTAAAAAGGCGTGTCGCCTTTTCCCCCATAAATCTCTTTTCCTTCTTCAAGAATATAGGAAAGAAGGCACAGCATTAAGAACGAGGGAATCCTTGTAGATTCATAATAATCATTTGGGAAGAGCCCATGACCACAGAAGGCAAGACGGATCTTTACCATGCTGGTAGGGATCGGGGATGCCAGGATTCTGGATAGAATCTTGCTATTCCTAATAAACGACCTAGGAAACAGAGTATGGACATCTTTAGGACGGTCGCTATTTTAATATTGAACTGAATTCCATGACGGCGAGTAATTGAACGTTCGCCTGTGCGCGATAATCAAGAGAAGTCGTTCATGACGAACCATCGAGACGAATCGAACACCTCTTCCTATTTTTTCTGTCGCTCTTTGCCTCCAGGTCTGGAGGGGCTAAACGAGTTGGCCTTAGATCTTCGATGGACATGGAGCCACTTCAGTGATCGACTGTGGGAACAGCTGGACCCTGAAGCGTGGGAACGAACCGGGAATCCATATTTCATCTTGCAAAGCGTCTCTCAAGCCCGGTTAGAAGAGGCAGCTCAGAATCCAACATTAAAACATGACTTACGCATGTGGGAGGAACAGCGCAACCGATATTTGAACGATCCCGGATGGTTTGGACAGACCTATCCTACTTCCGATCTCCAGAGAGTCGCGTATTTCAGTATGGAATTTGGTCTGAGTGAAGCTCTTCCTATTTATTCGGGGGGGTTGGGAATTTTAGCAGGAGATCATTTAAGCGCTGCCAGCGATCTCGGGGTGCCGATCGTCGGGATTGGGCTCTTGTATCAGCAGGGGTATTTCCGTCAGATCTTGAGTCCAGAGGCCTGGCAGCTTGAAGTATTTCCCTATAATGATCCCATGAGTTTGCCTGTGATGCCGGTTCAGCATTCTGAAGGGGGATGGTTACGGGTCAAATTAGAACTCCCTGGCCGGTCGCTGTTGGTGAGAGTGTGGCAAGCGAGGGTGGGCAAAGTCACTCTCTATCTATTGGACAGCAATGATCCTCTTAATACCCCGAAAGATCGAGGGATCACAGCCAACCTCTATCCGGGCGGGCAAGAACAGCGCTTGTTGCAGGAGATTGTATTAGGAATTGGGGGATGGCGGGTGTTAGATGCGTTGGGTTGTGCAATTGACGTCTGCCATCTGAACGAAGGACACGCGGCGTTTGCCATTTTGGCTCGCATAAGAAGTTTTATGGTCAACACCAGGCAGTCCTTTCCTGTGGCACTGGCAGCCACACGCGCAGGGAATGTATTTACCACGCATACCCCCGTGGAAGCCGCTTTTGACCAGTATGATCCGAGTCTGATTCGACCGTACGCTCAATTTCTTTCTACGTTGGTTGGTGTTCCGGTCGATCAACTTTTGGCCTTAGGTCGGCGAGATGCCAGTAATACAAATGAACCCTTCAATATGGCCTACCTCGCAGTCAGAGGGTGTGGAGGTGTCAATGGAGTGAGTCAATTACATGGACAAGTCAGTCGGAACATCTTTCAGCCTCTCTTTCCGCGTTGGCCTGAAATCGAAATCCCCGTCGGTCATATCACCAACGGCATTCATGTGCCTTCCTGGGATTCTCAGGCTGCAGATACCTTGTGGACGAATGCGTGCGGAAAGGAACGGTGGGTGGGAACACTGAAGGACTTATGCCCGTTGATCACCAAACTCAGCGATGAAACCTTATGGTCGTTTCGGGTCTCTCAGCGTGTGGCATTGATCGACTATGTACGGCGCCGGTTGGTGCGTCAGCGTCAAGAACATGGCGCTTCTGAAGAACTGATTGAAGAAGCCCGGCATGCGTTCGATCCCAATGCGCTCACATTAGGGTTTGCCAGACGGTTTACGGCCTACAAGCGGCCCACGCTGTTGCTGACAGACCGTGACCGGTTCATTCGGTTGCTGAGCGATCCGCAGCATCCCGTTCAATTAATCATGGCGGGGAAAGCTCATCCCCATGATGAAGAGGGGAAACGGCTCGTTCAAACTCTGGCGCAATTTGCGGCAGAGCCTGCGCTACGCAATCGGGTGGTGTTTTTAGAAGATTACGAAATGACCTTGGCTCAAGAATTAGTCGCGGGCATCGATGTGTGGTTGAACACCCCTCGACGGCCGTTAGAAGCCTCTGGAACCAGCGGGATGAAAGTCTTGGTCAATGGCGGGCTGAATCTCTCAGAACTCGATGGTTGGTGGGCCGAGGCCTATACGCCGAACGTTGGGTGGGCACTTGGAAAAATTGAGCCCAATCTTGATGGTCTGCCAGATGCCGAAGAAGCAGCTCAACTCTATGACCTTTTGGAGTATCAGATCATTCCGGAATTTTATGAGCGAGATCATGAGGCCATTCCCTGTCGATGGATCGAGCGGGTTCGCACAAGCATGTCTCAGCTTACACCCCTTTACAGCAGTAACCGCATGGTCCGAGAGTATGTAGAGAATGCTTATTTGCCAGCTTCCCAAGCCTATCATCGCAGAGTGGCTGATGGCGGCAAGTTGGCTCGGGAACTCCATGACTGGCAACACAGAATCCAAGAACATTGGACGACTTTACGTTTTGGCGACATGCAAGTGATCAAAATTGACGAAGACTGGTCCTTTGAAATCCAGGTGCACTGTGGCTCTCTGGAACCTGAGATGGTGAGTGTAGAACTCTATGCGGACCGCTACCTCGACTCCCCTTCCAACCGCACCGTATTGGATTTGAAAGGACCGGTGTCCGGACTCGTGAATGCGTACCTCTATTGCGGGAACGCTTCAGCCATTCGCCCGGCAGACCATTACACCCCTCGCATCGTTCCAACTTACCTTCATGCGGCGGTGCCTTTGGAATGTCGTGAGATCCTCTGGATGCGCTAATTCCACATAATGGATCAAAGTCTTCTACGTCTTTCCGTATCAAGTGTATACAGCATGAATTTACCTATGGTGAATCCATAGTACCAACTTGGATGAAAAGTTTTAGCAGTCAGGCTAGCTAGTAATTTTTTAGTAAAACGAGAAAAAATTGTTTCGAATACAAGGCAGCAGGAAAGTCGTTCTTCGCAACTAGAGAAAAAGGAGCTTAACCATGAACGTATTACTGGCAGTGGATCCCTCACAAAATTCTTCGTCGGCTGCCAAGTTTGTTGAAGCCCTTCGACTCCCGACTCACTCTAAATTGTATCTACTTTATGTGGAAGAAGCTCAAGCAGAGCTGCCTGGCCCAGATCATTTCCCTCGCATGCTTGGACAGGTAAGAGAGCAACTTTCCGAAGTTCGGCAGAAGACAATGGAAAACGCCCGGCATTTAGTGAATCGTCTAGCAGCCCTATTTCACGAACAAGATTTAGAGATTCATTCCTTGGTTATAGAAGGGATTCCCGGCGCCCAAATTCTCACGGCGATTGAGCAATATCAAATTCACCTTGTCGCGTTGGGAACCAAAGGCCTGTCAGGGTTGAAACGTTTTCTTTTGGGGAGCGTGAGTGAGTGGGTGCTCTACGATGCTCCTTGCTCCGTATTAGTCATACGCGAGCGACCACAAGAGGCCGCCGTAAATAGCTCTCGTGGTCTGCACGTTCTGCTAGCTATGGATGGCTCTTCAGATTCCTGGGAAGCGGTAGCCTTACTCAAGACCCTCAAGCTTCCAAAAACATCGCGCCTCACCATCCTTCATGTCGTGGAAAAACCTTCGGCTTTGATAGCCTTGGCTTTGGTCTCGGGTCATATGGACACGACAAAGTTTGCGGAAGATTGTATGCAGACTGGTCGGCAAGCGGGAGTCCAGCTTCTTGAGAACACTCAACATGATCTGATGGGGGAAGAGCTGGAAGTAGACATCAAGCTGACCGAAGGTCACGCGGCTGATGAAATTCTCAAAGCTGCGCAAGATGCCCAAACAGATCTCATCGTCGTAGGGTCAAGAGGCGTGACGGAACTCAGACGAGTCATGATGTTAGGAGGTGTGTCACACAAAGTCGTTCGGCATGCGCAATGTTCAGTGCTCGTTGCTCGGAAACTGAGGAAAAGGCCATAACGGGATGTCCTTCATCATTCTCCATGATCTTTCTGAACTAATTCTTCGGACAGTGGTGACCATGAAGTGACCGACATTATTGTGGGCCCACGCAGGGAGGCATGGCCTCTCGAATTCCTGAAAGTTGATGCTTTGGTGAATGTTTGATGGAAACCCATGACTTTTTTCTTTACCTGTTAGTCATTCTCCTGACAGCACGAGTGTTCGCTGAATTGGCGACGCGCTTGCAGGCTCCTTCGGTGATCGGCGAATTGTTCGCTGGGATAGTATTGGGGCCGAGCCTGCTGGGCTGGATCCAGCCGGTCGAGGCCATCAAGCTGATGGCAGAGATCGGCATTATCTTGCTGTTGTTCGAGGTCGGTTTAGAGACAGATGTTAAACGCTTGGTACGCACCGGAATGAAATCTTTCTTGGTGGCGATATCAGGATTTGTGTTGCCGTTGGGATTGGGATTCGCCTTGGGCTACTGGGGATTTGGCCTGTCGTTATTGGTGTCGTTGTTCATCGGCGGCACGTTGACTGCCACCAGTATTGGTATCACTGTGCGGGTGTTATCTGATCTCAAACGTCAACAGGCGCCCGAAGGACAGATTGTTTTGGGAGCAGCCGTATTAGACGACATTTTGGGCGTGGTGTTGCTAGCCCTTCTCTACGAATTCTCCATCGGCGGAGGAGTAAGTTTGCTCAACGCTAGCAAAGTGTTGGTGTTTGTGGGCGCATTTTTTGTACTGGCACCCGTAGCCGCCAAGATGATTTCACTGATCATCAGACGGTTCGATGTGATTAGTGTGATCCCCGGTCTGCTCCCTACTACCATCGTCACGCTGGTCCTCTTCTTCGCCTGGCTGGCCCATGCTTTAGGGGCGCCGGAGTTGCTTGGCGGCTTCGCCGCTGGCCTAGCCCTCTCGAGGCGCTTCTTTCTGCCATTGGGGATCGCCCTGCATACCGATGAGTCTTTCGCGCATCGTATCGAGGATCAGATGAAGCCCATTGTCCATCTGTTTACGCCGATATTTTTTGTGTTTGTGGGACTCTCTCTTAACCTGCACCAAATAAATTGGGAGTCCACCTTTATTTGGGGATTTTCGCTAACCCTGCTGGTCGTAGCTATTGCTGGTAAGCTCGTTGGCGCTTTTCTTATCAAAGAACCATGGGCTGTACGTGGAGTGGTCGCCCTGGCCATGATACCCCGAGGTGAAGTCGGTCTCATTTTCGCTGAGTTAGGAAGAGTTAGCAGAATATTCAGTAATGAGATCTACGCCGGTATGGTGATGGTGATCGCATTCACCACGCTATTGCCTCCTTTTATCATGAAGTGGTTCTACGGGCGCTATGGGGATCGTTTGTAGGCGAGGAATCCATGGTTGACGGCAACCGAGCGTTTTACCTTCCGAAAAAAGAAAAAGGAGCGTATTTATGAACCTATTACTGGCGGTGGATGATTCCACGGATTCAATAGCTGCGGCACAATTTTTACAGCGAATTCGGTTTCCAGCGAAGTCTGTCATATATCTCCTCCACGTTAATCCACTCGATGAATGGCTTCGGTTAGGAACCTCAGGACGTTCTTTACGTGTGGTGGAGCAAATCAATCGTATGCGTGCGGATGCAGCCACGAAGATGCAACATGTTCTCAGTCAGATGGAGAAAACGTTCCGAAGCTTAAACCTCGACGTTCACTCATTCGTCATGGATGGAGTTCCGGGAACAGAAATTCTGAAGACCATTTCTGACAATCACATCGACCTTGTAGTCCTCGGCACACGTGGTCTCTCGAAAATATCGGGGTTTCTGCTTGGGAGTGTAAGCGAATGGGTATTAAATGAGGCTCCCTGTTCAGTGTTGATCGTGCGGGGAAAGACTCGACCAAAAAAATCCATGAAAAGTATGAAAATATTGATCGCCACTGATGGCTCGCCTGATATAGAAAAGGGCCTGGAGTTTGTTAACACTGTAGGCTTTCCTTCTTCCACAGTGCTGACCCTTCTTCATGTTGTGAGAAAGAAACTTCATCAAACAGCACAACTCTTAACGACCAACTGTACTCAGATTGGCGAATTTAAGAAATTAGCAGAAGATCTTTTGCAAGTTCGTGGCCGAGAAGGAACAAAACTGTTAGAAGAAACTCAAAAATCCTTGGAGCGTCGGGAGTTTGAGGTAGTGGAAAATCTTGCCTTTGGTCATGAAGCCGAAGAGATCATCAAAGCCTCCCGACGGATTCGAGCGGATCTCGTTATCATGGGATCTAAAGGGCTAACAGGTCTACGACGATTCTTGTTGGGGAGTGTGTCTCACAAGGTCGTCCGTTATGCTCCGTGCTCGGTGCTAGTCGTACGCCATAATCGCCCTGGCAATATGAGTTAGTCGCCATGATTGAACGGCGACCTTATTGTCGGAATAGCCGCTCGCTGTTAACGCCAGGCCAAGAAGATTTTTATGGCTACTCCAGCCTTATTTCTATTTAGGAAGCTCACACTGCTGGTTTCAGCCTGAGTTTTTTCATTATCTTGTTCACCCTTGGAATTTCGTTCTCGAGCCTTTATGACGCTGTGGGAAATTTGGAGTTGGTCATTCACACCGAAGAAGTCTCACTAGCTACTATTTTCTAGTATGTAAATAAAAAGAGGACGGATAGCAATCCCGTCATCAATTATCCTGTTACAACCACTTGAATCAACGAAAAAGTCCTATGAGTAAAACTCCTCCAGAGGTCAATAACAAACAGGCGGTGGTGAACGCCCATAGATTTTTCAGACACAGGAATGCCGCCGATCCAACCAACGACATAAAAACGGGTACCATTGCGACACTGGTTTCAAGGCGATTTGTCGGGGGGAGGCTCCCGCAGTGTCACGGGCGATGAATGTTTTTTTCTGATCTTGGTATTCAGGAGCTCCACCCCGCAAGAAAACGCCATGGCAAAGTAGATATATCCTTTCGGAATATGCATATCCAGACCTTCTCCCATTAACATCACACCGATGAGCAAGAGAAAACTGAGCGCCAGTATTTTAATCGTCGGATGTCGATCAATAAATGCGCTAATGGCGTTGGCCGACAACATCATGACGATGACGGCAATGATGACGGCTAAGGCCATGATGGCCAAGCGATTCGCCATCCCGATCGCGGTAATGACCGAGTCGAGGGAAAAGACAATATCAATGAGTCCTATTTGAATGACGACTCCAGCGAATGAAGCTGCCGCGCGCGTGGATGTCTGGTGTGCCTCACCTTCCAATTTATCATGAATTTCCAAGGTGCTTTTCACTAATAAAAACAGTCCTCCGGCTAATAGAATCAAATCACGACCCGAAAGCTCTTGGCTGAGGAGGGTAAACAATGGTGCGGTCAACTGCATCAACCACGACAAAGAAAAGAGAAGGAGAAGACGGGTCACCAAGGCCACAATGAGCCCAATAAAACGTGCCCGTTCTTGTTGATCTAGTGGAAGCTTGCCAGCAAGTATGGAAATAAAAATAATATTGTCGATACCCAAAACGACTTCTAAGGCGGTGAGTGTGGCTAAGGCGATCCATGCCTGAGGGTCTAAAAGCCAATCCATAGATTCTCTTAAGAAGCGTGGGTATCAAAAGCAGGAACATTATGGGTATTGCTAACCTTCAACTGTAAACATTGAGGAAACATGCCAAATGTACCTAAAGAAAGATGCTATGAGCAGAAATATTTTGGACGAATTTTCCCGTTACCTCTGAATGGATTCATGACTGAGAGGACAAACTTAATCCTTAGTATTATTGTTATGGCCATGTACGAAGACTTTTTCGTCAAAAGTTATTTTACAACCACTTCAGCCACCGAAAAATGCCAATGAGTAACACTCCCACCGAAGTTAATGACAAACAGACGGTGGTAAATGCCCAAGGATCTTCAGATCCGGGGATCCCCCCAACATTGATTCCTAGCAAGCCGGTTACGAAGGTGATGGGAAGAAAAATACCCGCCAATACCGTGAGAATATACATCGTTTTGTTCATTTGCTCCGATAATTTTCCTGTCAATTCCTCTTGCATTACACCCATGCGATCACGAGCGGCATCAAGGTCTTCGACATAGCGAATGAAGTGGTCTGCCACTTCCCTAATCCTTGCTCGCTGTGTTGACGTAAGCCAAGAAAGTTGTGCGTGATGAAGATGCCCGATCACTTCCCGCTGAGGTGAAATGTACCGTCGAAATGCAATGACTTGGCGACGAAGGCTGCCCAGTTGACTGCGAAGTTGATAACTGGCCTGCCCAATGATTTGTTCCTCCGCCTCATCAATTTCTTCGTCCAATTGATGGACAACAGGAGCCATACGTTCCATCAGGCGATCAACCAACACTGTCAAAAATTCTCCTGGATTTCTGGGGCCATTGTTGGCAGTTATACTTGAACGCATATCTTGAATCGTCATCAGAAGGCGATGCCGCACAGTGACGACTCGATTGGCGTCGATATACAGTCGAATCGAGATCATATCATCAGGCTCTGCACCTGGATTGAGGTTCACCCCTCGAAGCGAAAGAAACAGACTATCATCAAGAACCATGATTCGTGGTCGTGTTTCTTCTTCCAGAAGAGCATCGGCAACGATAGTGCTGAGGCCGCTTTTCTCTCGAAGCCATTGTTGGCTATCCGTACCGACTCGATCAAGATGAACCCACAAGGGCCCTTGCTGCGATGACCACTTGTTCACTTCATCCCAAGTGAGAGACTGGGAAGCGCCGTTCCTGTTTAACGTACAAGCAAAAATAAGCCCTTGTTCCGTACTCATTTTTGTCCTTTCTCAGTTGAGAACATATGATCAGGTCGAACGGATCAAAGATGAAAACGATTTCTCCAAGCCGTGGCGGAAGTCATCGGTTAGACCAAAAATACGAATGATATTGAAAGAGAGCGTGCGGCATGATGCATTAAACTAACAGCTATTCTCATCATCCTCGAATGCCTCGTTATCTTTGTCATTTAAACAATGAAGTGATAGAACTGAGCTTTCTTTTGTGGAAATTAGACCTTTCCAGCGCTTTGTTGGTGGTCTTGGATGGGAATTGCGAAGGGTACAGCAATCACCAACCGAATTGGGTTATTGAAACGATTTCAGCTGGTCGAACGGGAAGCTCTGAACCTGGATGGATTAGATGAACGACTGACTTTTTCAAAACAGCACTTTTCAACTTAATTGGGTTGCTGCAACAAAATCCTTACGGGTAATTTCTAAAGTTTGATTTTCTTGTGTTATAAGCGGCCTCTGCTTCGCGCATCAAACTTTTTCCACGTTCAACTTGTGAGCGTCCTTCACGGATTTTTGCCTCCCCTTCATCAATTTTATCATTGCCCGAAGAGATTAGTTTATTCCCTTTCTTCACCAACCCAATACCTTTTTCCCATTCTTCACCAATACCTGTCAGTTTATCGGTGCTGGTCTGAATTTCACTAGGGCTTTCAGGTGTAGATACATAATCCGTGTCTCTTGCATACTGAGCGCGACTACTTTGGACCATTTCGTTGCCTTCATAGACTTTTTCATCACCTTCCCTAACTTCAGCGCGACCTTCTTCAATAAGTTTGCGTCCTTTGGTAATGGTTTTCTCACCGGCAGCTGCATCTTTCTGACCCTCATCGTACTGATCGCTGATTTGCTCATACGCTTGGCTTTCTAACTCTGCAATTTTCCCAAGACCACTTTTGGGGGATGAGCATGCACTGAGCAATGCTACCGAGCATAAGATTAATAGGTACTTCATTGATTCCCTCCTAATCTGTGAAACAGTACGGCTTTTACTACAACACTTAGCCTTGATCTTTGGCTAAATTCAGAGTTTTCTTGTGATGTAGGGAGTCATAAAAATATTAGAAAACGATAAGACTATTCTTTATTGTTCCTCAGTCGGTGCAAAGATCCTGAAATTCGGCCAATGACAATCCCGACAATAACACAGAAGGCAATCAGTACAATACGGCGCGTCTCAAAGGTCCATAACAGAAAAGTCAACTCAACGGACGCCATATTTTGCAATGCTATCAGCATTAATAAGGCGCCAAGTATTAGCGCAAGAGTAAGTTTCAATTTAAACATAAGCCTATATTAGACCTAATGATAGAATCGATCTTCATTAATTTTCAATTGCTCCACCTGTCTTTGAAAACGATGATCATGGTGGCAAGTCTTTGAGTTTGGCAAAAAAGCTTCGAAGAATTTTCCCTAATTTTCTATCTAAATACTACTGTTGAATGAGGGCATGATATTCTTCAGCAAGGCCTCATGGCCAGTTAATTATTCCTTCGTGGGATATTGTTCCATCAGCTTTGCCACGAGGGCCGTCCAGCCGGTTTGATGACTCGCGCCAAGACCTGTGCCGTTATCTCCATGAAAATATTCATGAAAATGAATGAGTTCTTTCCAGTTAGGATCATGTTGAAACTGATGGATTCCGCCATACACTGGTCTACGACCATTGTCATCTTTGAGAAAAATACTTTTGAGTCGATGAGCCAATTCACCTGCGACGTCCCAAAGCGAGAGGTAGTGACCTGACCCAGTCGGGCATTCAATCGTATAAGCGTTTCCTAAGAAATGATGATATTTCTGAAGAGACTCAATCAATAGATAATTCACTGGGAACCATATCGGACCCCGCCAATTGGAGTTACCACCAAAATCTGGCACCGTCGATTCGGCTGGTTCATATCGTACTTGATAGGTGTTGCCGTTCATCTGCATCATAAAAAGTGCATCTTGATGGTATTGAGACAACGAGCGAATACCATGGGGAGACAGGAACTCCTGCTCATTCAGTACGGTTTGGAGTACACGGGAGAGGCGGTCTTCTCCAACAATGGAGAGCATTCGCCGAATCTCTCCATCCCTATGCGTCATTGTGGCGACATGTCGACGAAGTTCTGGCCGATTTTCCAAAAACCAAAGCATCCGCCGCTTAAATTCCGGCAAGGCATCAATGATCTCGGACTCTAGCGTTTCGACCGCAAAAAGCGAGATTAATCCAACCATGGACCGAATCTTGATTTTTTTATGGTCGCCATTTGGAAGATGCAAAACATCATAATAAAATCCATCATGTTCATCCCATAAATCGAGACACTCATCTCCTTTCCCGTTGATGGCGTGGGTAATATAGACGAAATGTTCAAAGAATTTACTCGCGGCGCCCTCATAAGCAGGATTCTCTTTCGCCAGCTCCAACGCGATCGCAAGCATGTTGAGACAATACATGCCCATCCAACTTGTTCCATCGGATTGATCGAAATGTCCCCCCGTCGGTAACTCTTTGGAGCGATCGAAGATCCCGATATTATCCAGACCAAGAAAGCCGCCTTGGAAAAGATTTTTTCCATCGAGGTCCTTTCGATTGACCCACCA
Organism: uncultured Nitrospirota bacterium; assembly: GCA_937139405.1. Lineage (GTDB taxonomy): Bacteria > Nitrospirota > Nitrospiria > Nitrospirales > UBA8639 > Nitrospira_E. The sequence continues at coordinate 44,848 of CAKZPV010000001.1, read as the reverse complement.
CGTGAAGTTCAGCAGTAGTTTGTGAAAGACTTGTTCCAGAAAATTGCGATCGGCTTTTCCCCGGACTCGCTTATCAATCTTATAGACTCGCCAGGCGGCCCATGCATGCACGGGAGGATTGACATCATCAAAGGACCACTCATACGCCGGAAGTTGGCCATTAGGATGCATGTACCATTCACGTAGGAATAACAGAAGTTGTTCTTTGGCAAAGTCTGGATCAATCTGTGCGAGCGGAATGCAGTGAAACGCTAAATCCCATGTGGCATACCATGAGTATTCCCATTTGTCGGGCATGGAGATCACATCGGCGTTATACAGATGCGTCCAATTACCATTTCGAATCTTGTCTCGTCCCGGAGGAGGTGGTGGACCGACTGGATCTCCTTGACTCCAAGTTCGAACATCATACTGGTAATACTGTTTTGACCAAAGAAGACCTGCAAAAGCTTGTCGTTGGATACTTTGCTCGTCGGGGGATAAATCTTGAGATCGCATGGAATAGAAGTCATACGCTTCAGATTTTCGTTTGGCAAAATTTGAATTGAACAATGTTCCGAATGCCGAGTCTTTTGGGAGTTTATTCGTCAAACGAAGCTTGATGGTCGCCTGAGAATTGGGAGGTATCCGTAGCTGATAACAAGCTGTAGCCTTCGTGCCGACCTTGTCAGGATTAACCGCATGCAGTTCCTTCTGAATAAGATATCGATGAAATGCATCTTTCACATATGGACTGCGATTCTCGATGTCCCACAACTGCTCTCCGTTTGACTCATTTTCTGTAAACAATAGCTCCGGATCACCGTCACACAATAACCAACGTTTTCCATAATAGGCATGTTCGGCTTCAATGACAGGGATATCACCAGCGGGGTATCTTTTTTGTAGAATAGGCTTATCCGTATCGGATCCCCACGACCAGGTATTGCGGAACCACAGGGTTGGGCAGAGAGTTAACGTGGAAAGATCAGGTCCACGATTGCAGGCGGTAATTTTGATCCCGATATCTTCGGGGTTGGCTTTGGCATATTCGATAAACACATCGAAATACCTATTTTCCTGGAAGATACCTGTATCCAATAATTCATATTCCTTCTCCCCTCGATCTCGTTTTTGACTTTCTTCAAGAAGTTGTTGATAGGGAAATGCTTGTTGTGGATACTTATAGAGAAATTTCATATAGGAATGAGTCGGTGTCGAATCGAGATAAAAGTACTGTTCTTTCACGTCTTCTCCGTGATTCCCCTCTTGGTTGGTCAATCCAAAAAGACGCTCTTTGAGGATGGGGTCTTGGCCGTTCCACAGTGCCAGGGCAAAGCAGAGATATTGGTGTCGATCACAGATCCCACCAAGACCATCTTCTCCCCACCTATAAGCACGCGAGCGTGCATGATCATGAGGAAAATACTCCCAGGCAGTTCCAGCAGCACTGTAATCCTCACGTACTGTGCCCCACTGTCGTTCACTCAAATAAGGGCCCCAACGTTTCCAATGTTTTTGATGGTTCTTTGATTCATTCAACCGTCGTTCTTCCGAGGTCATGGTCTTTTTTCTAGTCGAGTTCTTATGTAGTTTTTTTTGTTTCACCACTCTTTGCGTCATCTCTGAGTTTTTGGCCATTTGCTCGTATCCTTATCTATTGTCAATGAAATTGAGCGATAGACTCTTCTAGCTCACATTCGAATTTCCCATCCTCCACGACCTGCAATAATTTTTTCAAGTCAGGTAGTGATTGTTCAAAGATGGGCCTTTCAGATGTTGATAATGATTTATGAATATTAGCCTAAACGAGGGAGAATTAGTTCCGATTCCATACTTTTCCAAGCAAAGTCGTGATGCCTGTAAACAAGGTCCATTCCTGTGAGGCATCGTCGAGGCCGAATGCGACACCCATATTCCCAACAAGTTTTGATGCTTGAAATAACTAGTGGATGTCAAAAGTTGCGCGAAGGATTTGACTCCACGCCTCACTGTTCCAGCCACTTCACTAGCGACTGACCAACGTTTGGTTAGCCCGTTTTTCTTTTGGTGCTCAACCAAGACGGATATAGCCCACGTTGAAAGCGATGCCTAAAGACCCCACCCTAATGGCATAAATACTGGCAACCAGGTAATCAGTCTCTTGGTTAGAAATAGTTTGGGAACCTGTCAGGAAATTAGCGCCCATTTCTAATGCCAAGGCCCATGTAGGGTGAAATGGCAAAAGCATGTTCAGCTTGAGCAATGGAGTCAAATCTCCAAACACAGCTAGGGTCGATCCTTGCTCGAAGTCATTGATGACCAACGCATCGCCTCCGATTAACACCCCCTCTGTATTCTATACTGGCGAGTTGGGATAAATAGGGAACGATACGTCGATAATCCTCGGTCTTTTTTCTTGTAATCTTTGCCAACCCATTTCCAGTTCGAAATAACCAGGAGTAGAAAGTGGCGCTGGACGAATAGTTGAAATCTTGCCAATGGCCATAACTGTTTTTCACCCAGTGATCATTTGGCGATCGTGATACTGGGAGCCGCGCCTTTTAACTCTTCGGTCACGGTCATTTGATAGAGTTGATAGAGAAGGCGAAATGCCTCTTGATTCCAAGATTCATTCTCCCGGTCACCAAATGAATAGTACTCTCCTTCATATGAGGCCGATAAAATGGCGTGCTCTGGTGGAAACTCAGTTTCAATAATGTCAAAGGTTCTTACCGGATTTTCGGTGACTGAGCCTGTGAGAGGATCGGGGTCAACGTGATATTCTGGCTCTTCTTCCATGGTACGCCCAAGAAAATTGAGAATGGCATGAAAACTTCGAAGACGAAAATCGCCCTGAAGAGGAAGTTCGCCTCCAGGAAATCCTGGTCGAATGTCTATTAATAGATCGTTCGGGGGCCACCGTTCAGCCTTTTTCTGCAGATCAAGCCGCTCAGCGGGGTCAAGCAGATCAGGATCATAATTAGTGATCACAATGCGGCCCACAATCCTTTTTTGTAAAAGGTATGCGTTGGTGGATATGTCATAGGTCACTTGATATTCTTTTTCGAGTATCGAAAAATCTTCACCCGACAAAGAAGAAAACGGGATATTCCATGAGCGTTCAATCACTAAGGGCTCCACGTACAACTGATTCGTATCTTGTAATCGAGAAAGATGCAAGACAGCCCGACGAAATTTGGGATACCCTGTTTCATCGGATGGAGTGTTGTAATAGGCAATCTCCCCGTCCCCGTGAAACACCCGAAGCTCCCCAGCCATTAACCGTAACAGTAAGTCGATATCCACACCTTGACGAAGTAGCAAGGTGAGTTTGGATTCTTGAAAGGGCGTAAGAAGCCGCTTGGTAAATTCTTCTCCATCTATAGGTGCAATACTAATCGTCGGATTTTCTGAAACACTGGCGCCGAATAATGGAGCTAAGGAAAATCCCCCATCGACTCCGCCAAGGGGTGGAGTGGCACCAGCGTTGACGCTAAAATCAAAGGTCGCGGCAATATTGGATACACCTGTAAAGTGGACAGGTTGATGATGGTGGGCTCGGGCAATATTCACCAACAATTGTTCCACCAAGGTATTGGTGACGGCATAATCATAAGCCACCACAGCTTTCTCCAATGAATAAGGAGAGAGGCATCCTGTAAGACCGGCCAGCATACAAATGAAAACCATCGGTAACTGAAAGAATGTACTTATCGGTTTTGAAGTATCGATGGTTGCCTCCTTGGGTTAAAGACCCGACGATCTGGCATTGGTAAAAATGAACAAAGAGCAAATTGATCTAAGCTTCATACAATTGCATGTTCCCCATGAGGCCTAAGTATCTGCTGGTTTTTTAGGGGCATGTTTGAGCCCCAATATGGAGTCTTCTTTGAAGATGCGAAATAAATAATAAAGGGAGGGAAACAGTAAACATGCGCCCACAATTAACGCGATCACCATAAACTGAAGGGTAATTGCTGGGGAAGACGCGCTGTAAATCGTAAGATAGGGTGGCACGAGATATGGAAACTGGGCTAGGCCCCATGCCCAAATGGTTAGAATAACTTGAAGAATAGCACAGGTTCGAGCCCACCAATAGTGGCGGGTGAAGAGAAATCGTACGGACGCGACGGTGAAGACGACAGTCCCAAAAATGATCAAACCACCCCATAATGAATTGGTCATGTCACCCCATAAATATGAAGCTCCTTCTTGTCCTAAGAAGAAAACAATTTCACCAAGCAATCCTGCGCATATCGCAGCGGTGATAGCCCGTTTTCGGAAAATTTCCTGAAGGCTGGAGTCCTGTGTCTCGAGAATGAGATAGACTGCCGCTAGATAGGCAAAGAACACCAAAGCTAGCAGTCCCATAGCTAGCGGAAAAGGCTGAAGCCAATTGGACAAGTAGCCTTCGAAGAAACTCTCGGGGCTTATGGGAAAACTGCCCGCCGTGATAGCCCCGATAATAATCCCGAGGAGGAAGGGGCTGATGAGGCTGGCTAGAGCAAACAATTGATCCCAACGAACGTGGAGTTCATCATGGCGGATATCGTAATGCCGAAAGGCATAGGCTGAACCGCGAAGGACAATCCCGATTACTAGAAGTGTGAGGGGAATGTGGAGTGTGACTGAAATTTGTGCATAGGCAGTGGGAAACGCCGTGAAGAGAATGGTGACAATAAGTATCAGCCACACATGGTTGGCCTCCCAAATGGGACCAATGGCTTCGCCGATTAAATGATGTTGGTCGCGACGGGATGGCCCATGTGCCAGGAGGTGCCAAATCCCAGCTCCAAAGTCAGCCCCTGCCATGAGTACATAAAAGGTCAGGGACACAAGGAGCGCAATAGCTAATGTCGTTTCTAAATCAATCATGTCAGTGCCGTGAGGTTCGTGCGAGGATTCATTTCGAATTGGCCAGGTGTGGCGGCCACATGTCGGAGCATAAGCCATACGACGATAAAAGCTAAAAACGTATAGAGCCCAGCAAAAAAGACTAGCGGAATATTCAGTCCTGGCATTGGCGTGACCGCTTCGGCTGTTTTCACATAGCCCACCACTATCCAGGGTTGTCGGCCGACTTCCGTGGCGACCCATCCACATTCAGTTGCAAGAAACCCCAGTGGCGTCGCGAAGACCATGGCTTTCAAAAATGCTTTTGACTGAAAGATATTTTTTTTCATGAAGACCAGGCATGTTGCCCAGAGAGCCAGAAACATCATGGAAATACCAATAAACACCATAATTTGAAAGGCCGTCCTGACCAGTCCAATTGGCGGCCAATGCTCCTTAGGGAAATCTTTGAATCCTTGAACTTCACCTTGAGGATCGAGATGTAACATCAGACTGAGGGCATAAGGGATTTCCAGAACATAATCAAACATTTCTTTATCCGAATTCCAAATGCCACCGAGGCGAAAGGGGGCTCCCTTTTGAGTATGTACCTGGCCTTCAAAGACGGCCAATTTCATCGGTTGAAATTCTGCCACTCGTTTGGCAAGAAAATCCCCACTTAAGGGTTGGAGAAGTGCGCTGATGCAGCCTACCGCCGCCGCAATGGTGAAGGCCGTCTGATGAAAAGGATGGTCCGGATGGCGTAGAAGAAGGAAGGCATGAATGCCAGCAACAGCAAATCCCACTGCGGCAAATGCCGCAAGAATCATGTGTGGGGCTTGTAAAAGACCAGAAGGATTCAAGAGCGCTGCGATGGGATCAATATTCGAGGGGATTCCATCAACAAGCGTAAACCCTCGTGGCGTGTTCATCCAGCCGTTGGCCATCACGACTACCACACCTGAGATAATTCCACTCACTGCGACGACCATTCCTGCAGCCAAATGTGCGTTGGGGCTGACCTTTTGCCATCCGTATAAATAAATGCCGAGAAAGATGGCTTCGGTAAAAAAGGCAAAGCCTTCAATCGAAAAGGCCAAACCAATAATCGGTCCTGCCCATGCCATAAAGGCTGGCCACAACAGTCCAAGTTGAAAGGACAAGACGGTTCCAGACACGGCGCCAACGGCAAAGAAGATGGCTGCGCCTTTTGCCCAGCGCTTGGCTACCGTCAAATAAACTTCTTGCCCGGTTTTTAACCACTGCCATTCAGCAATGACCATAAGAAGCGGCATCGCCATGGAAACCATCGCAAAGATAATATGAAATCCTAGCGACATAGCCATAAGGGATCTCGCTGCTAATAAATCACTCATATCAATTGGTTGAGATAGCTAACGTGTAAAGCCTTTGCCTCAGTGATTGAGCTTGTTGTAGGCATCGAGTGCTGAGACTTTGTAGCATTCTGCCAGAGTAGGATAGTTGAACACCGTTTTCAAAAAATAATCCAGTCCACCACCCAATCCCATGACGGCCTGGCCAATATGGATCAGCTCGGTTGCTCCAGTCCCTATTGCATGGACTCCTAATAGATTCCGTGTCTCCCGGTGAAATAACATCTTGAAAAAACCTGTGTTGTCACCCATGATAGCTCCGCGAGCGATTTCCCTGTAGCGTGCCATCCCCGTTTCGTACGGCACCTTGTTCTTGCTTAATTCTTGTTCAGTTTTACCGACCATGGAGATTTCCGGAATCGCATAGATGCCAATGGGAAAGTGATCGACCATCGGGTCGGCTGGAATATTGAAGGCATAACAGGCAGCCAATCGGCCCTGTTCGGAAGAGGTGGCTGCTAAGCTGGGGTATCCGATCACATCACCCGCCGCGAAAATATGCGGTAGGCTCGTTTGGAAATGTTCATTGACTTTCAAGCGCCCACGGTCATCAGTTCCAAGACCAGCAGCTTTCAAATTGAGTGCTTCGGTTGCTCCGAGCCGCCCGACAGAGTACAAGACTAAATCAGCGACGAGGCGTTTACCTGATTCGAGTCGGATGATGGCCCGGTCGTGGGGATTATGGGAAATCTCAAGTTGCTCCACTGTTTCATTTAATCGAAACACCACATCCTTATTTCTCATCTGGTGAATCAATTCGTCCACAATTTCATAATCCAGAAATTCCAAGGGGCGGTTGCGTTTATCGACCACAGTGACATCAACCCCTAATTCAGCAAACATAGAGGCGTATTCAATCCCAATGACTCCGGCACCAACGACAGTGAGGGTTTTTGGCAACGTTGTAAGGCTGAGCACACCATCACTATTTACAATCATTGTTCCATCAGATGGGACGCCCGGTGGAGGAGTAGGAATTGTCCCTGTCGCGATGAGAAATTTATCGGATGTGATTTGGATGTCATCTACCTCCGTAACAACATGAAGCGTGTGAGCATCGCGAAAGGCCGCATTGCCACTTATCATCACAACATCGTTACGCAATAATTGATCTTTCAAAACATCCACTTCCAAACCAATGACTTCTTGAACCCGAGAAAGTAGTTGACTGGCCATTGGACGATTAGAGGACGTGAGCGCCTGCTTTTTGAGGAAGACCTGGCTTGTGGAAAAAGCCATGACGGCTTCACGAAAGGTTTTGCTGGGGATTGTTCCAGTTTCGAGACATGCACCGCCTACGACTCGCCTTTTTTCGATCACGGCCACAGTTTTCCCAATTTTTGCAGCTTGAATCGCTGCCCGTTGCCCGGCCGGGCCGCTTCCGATGCACACGAGGTCATAATCATATTTGTGTAATGAAGCGCTGCTCATTTTTCATCTATCCCTTCACGTTGTCACCTGGGTACTCGTCGTCTAGTTCCCTTCTTTCCCTTTCTGAGAGCTGAGTTAAAGAGTAGATGTTCATGAAATACTTCTGCAGCTTCTCTCATAATCCTTGAACGCTTAGGGCAATAATTGATGTTGGCTACTGGACATTGGTGCTAACTGATTCTGAAGCGGGAGATACATTGTCGCGTTCTCACGACGCAGCAAGAGAAGTGCTGTGTCCTGCCGACTAAGTTGTCTTGCGAGTTTCTCAAAATCTTCGACCGAACGTATTGGAGTTTGGTTGATGTCCAGGATAATGTCGCCCTCTTGTAAGCCCTGTTTATCGCCTAGGGTCCCCGGAGCGATTTCAACCACAAGGACACCTTCCGTCCCTGGGAAGTTCCTTGGAACAGACTCTACGGTCACTCCAGTCAGGAGTTGAGGGTCTCCTTTTCGTTTCAAGGACGTACGCGGACTGGTTTCGACGGGAAATTCTTCTACCTTGACGACCACATCCTTTTCCTTTCCCCCTTGCAGTCGTTTGATGGTTATGGATGTCCCAGGCTCGGTTTCTGCGATCAAGGACTGTAATTGTCGAGGGGTGGTAACGGGCATATCCTTGTACTCCAAGATCACATCTCTCCTTTGAAATTTGGCTCGGCCTACAGGGCCATCCTTGGCTAAGTCGGTTATGATCACACCTTTTCCATGTGAAGTCTTGAAATGCTTCGCTAAGTCTGGGGTCAGTTTTTGAGTCGCTATTCCAAGCCATCCACGGAGCACTTTTCCTTGTTTCATTAATGAGGTGGCAACAGTTTTGGCCATTTGGCTTGGGATGGCAAAGCCTATCCCTGTGTTTCCACTACTTTCATGAAGGATGGAGGTGTTGATCCCTATGAGCTCTCCTTTCATATTGAGTAACGCTCCTCCGAAATTTCCGGGGTTCATGGCGGCATCTGTTTGAATAAAACTTTCATAGTCGACAAAGCCGACATTTCCTCGTCCTGTAGCACTAATAACGCCAATTGTTAGAACTTGGCTGAGACCAAAGGGGTTGCCAACCGCCATGACGATTTCTCCAACTTGAAGGACATCCGAATTGCCCCAGCGAAAAGTTGGTAATTGGAAAGCGTTAATTTTCAAAACCGCTAAATCGGTTGACTGATCTTGACCGATGATTTCCGCTTTCAAGACACGCTCATCAATTAATTGAACGCGTATATCATAGGCGTGATCAAGCACGGATTTATTCGTCAGTATATACCCATCGGATTGGATAATTACCCCAGAGGTCATTTCCTGTTCTCGACTTTCTGGCAGAGACATCTCTTCTTCCGGTATCGAGGATTTTTCGAAAAACTGTCGGAGCAATGGTTTCCCCAGAATCGGCAAGCGTGTTGACGGCGCTACATCACTGATAATGGTTTTTTTAACGACAATATTCACCACCGAATTTTTTGCCTGCTGAGCCATATGTATGAATGTACGTGAAAGGGCGAAGCCTTCCGGTGTTGGCGTTGGTGTTTTTCTTGTTGGGGAGTTTTCTTGGGTTGAAGAGGCCAGCAAATTCGTCGTGAAAAGAAAAAAACTGAGTATCAGTGAGACAACGAAAAAGAACGGAACGCGTCTTTGAGTCATTGTGTTGAGCCTACGTTCTTCATGCTTGAGTTGTTGCTGTCTAAAAATGGAGATCATGATTCCCCCTTGTTAGTTGATCCACGGACAATGCTACGAGGGTACCGACCCGTGGATGAATCTTTTCCCTTCTATTGTGACGGTGTGGCGTGACGTGTTGTTGTTCAAAAAAAATCATAGGGTTTCTCTCTTCTTTATATCATTTGGTCGGTAAGCCTTGATTGGTTGGTTGCTTATCTGGAATAGGAAGAGTAATGATGTTTTTTAATACGTCGATTGGCACTTGCGCTAGACCTTTGAGCCCACCGGCAAATGATTCTATTGGTAAGTAGGTCACTTCCGGTTTGGTTCTGGGCCCTTTCACTTCAAACAAGGCAGTCAAGAACCCCTTCCGTTCTCCCTTTATCAGGGAGCCAAAAAGTGGGATATCCTTGAGCAAGTTGGAATAGGCTCCAAACGGGCTCACGGCAATCATACTTTCGAGATTTTCAGTGGGAAGGTCGTAAGTTCCAGCAGCGGTGAGTTTGATGACTGGGCTTTTAAGGGCTAAATCTTGAGTAGTGAGAAGACCTTTGTCTATTGAGAAGGTTCCAGTTAACGCATCGAATGGGAGTCCTTCTTCCAAGAGATTCACTTTGCCCATTAACAGGCTCGGCACATTCAAGATTCCGAGAATTTTTGACAGCACGGGACCAGTTTGAATCAGGCCCTTTTGCAGTTGCACGGTTCCTTTTCCAGTCAATGAGCGTTGCATCTGCTCCGGGCTGTCGAGGCCCATGTGCAGCGAAGTCGTCAACGATGTGATTCCAGTCAAGGGCGGTGAAGAGCCGGATTGGGCCACCAAGAGACTTTCGATCGGAATTTTTTTCAGAGTGACCTCTCCTTTCCCTTCCTGATTTTTCTGCGCCCATTTGATAGAAACCGATTGAATGTCTTCATTCGAGTTGGAAGTCGTGGTTTGTGCGTTTCGGTTACTTCCTTCGACTGTTCCTTTCATAGACCAAGTCGTCCAATTCCAACTTTTTCCCTCAAGCCCCCAAATGATGCCTAAACTGGAAAGACGAAGATTTTCATCCCCAATGATCACGCCTTCGGGAAAAATGGCTCCCGTTCCGCTTTCGGTTTGAACAAGCGCTCGAATATAAGGGGGATCGGACCATGACAAGCGGCCTTGGGCTTCGAGTGTATAGGGAGGTATTGACAATGTGCCCTTTGTCATTCGGATGGCGGCATCCTCATAGACTGATCCTTTCAGTTTAATTGCCGCCGGGATTCCTAAAGGTTTATGAAATATATCTTTCACTATCAGGCTCATATTAGTGAGATCAAATTGAGCCAGGTAGTCAGGACGAGACGTCGCCCCGGAGAGCGATAAGGTGGCTTCTATTGGGCCTTCTAAGGTAGAAAAATTTTCACGGATGGCAGGGAAGAGCGTATGAAGGTCCCTTGAGAAGAGGCTACCTGCAATCGTGAGATTAGATGATTGTGAATTTTTCCGAAATGCCCATTGACCTTTGATGTCCACGGGACTGTCGCCAAGCTGTCCATTGAAGCGTTGAATAGCTATCCCTTGGTTATCAAAAGTCAATTCGCCATTGAGTTGCCTGAGAGGCAACTCATTTTTGGTAGAGAAAAGATGAATGTCGTCAAGCAGTAGGTGGCCCTCTGAAATCTGAAATTTCTCGGGGTTGTTCAATGGACCCTGCATCCCTAGAGCGATCTGAATGTTTCCTTGCGCGCGATGGTAGAGGTCCAATTGTGGTAATAGCGCTTGGCTACGCGGATCTTGGAGTAAGGCCTGGTACACATCATGAGCCGAGAATCGTCCTTTTCCCTTCAGATCCAACCAGTATTCCGAATCCTTCTGTTCTAGCGTGGCTTCTTTGACGACAATCTTGGAATTCGCTATCGAGGCTTCTACATCCAGAAATCTGAAAAGATCGGCTCCCAAGACAATGCCTCCGGATACATTGCTCAAAGGAGGATGGTCAGGATCTATCTGGATGGTTCCCTCGGCAATACGGAAGACAGCCTCGGGTATCAGGGTGTTAGCTTCATCACCTATCCACTGAACCGAACCGGTGAGGAGCTCCATTTCACCATCAATATCCAGTTCCATCAGAATGTTTTGAACAGAAGGTGGGAGCCAGGGTTTAGGGAGGATCCTAGAAAAGTGTTGAAGCGAAACAGGCCGAGACGATGCAGAAACTACAAGCACGGGAGGAGATTCCTGTTGATGGGAAAATTCGACGTTCCCGCTGAGTGCCCAATCTCCTTCAGCAATCTGAATGCTGGGGACAGACAGCTGAAAGGCATTTTCTTCCATCTGCATTGTGGCTTCTGGGGCCGTTATGGTTAATGGCTTGATGTGTCCGCGAACTTGCGAGAACTTGAGAGCAGAAGGCGAAAACGAAACAGAACCTGACACATCAGTAAAGAGAGGTTGATCAGGGGCAGGAAGGAATTGGCCACCTGCCACTCGAATCAATCCCTCTGCTTCCAATTCGGCATTTTCATGGAATGGAATATGAAAGGATCCCTGCTCAAGCTCCAGAGTGCCAATGACCTGGTGCTCACGAAGAACAGTTTGTACGTCTGCTGATATCCAATCATGAGGAAGAAGGCTGGAGAGTCGCTCAAGAGCCACAGGTGATGAAGATCCGGAAATATCCAATCGAGTTGAGTCGAAGAACACATCGACGAGGCTGCCTTGGCCCACAAAAGACCAGTCGTCTAAAGAAAAGTGAAAATCTTTCATTGTAAGATTGTCGGTGTCTTCTTGAATAGTGAATGAAAAATCTCCTTGAATATTCGCCTCAGTATGAATCGGAGGCTCCAACCTCTGTCCATTCGCAAACTGAACGAATTGGCTGAGATTCAAGTGTGAGCCCTCAATCTGGCCTTCAATATTTATTGGGGGAATAACTGGGAATTCTTCAGTTGATGGAGAAGTGACACGCGGCTCGAGAGCGGTGAGTTCTCCCTTAAAGGTGAGAGCGGAGGAAAATTGTGGATTGGGAATTCTGGCTGACAGACGAATCAGCGAGGGTCCTTCTTCCTCGGCTTGTGTGACGGTAAGCTGAATCATTTCCCAATTCAATGATTGGGGTGTTTGGTTGGAAAACTTATGTCGAAGATGGAGTTGGCCGTTGCGGAAAACCAATTGCTGTATTGCAGGAAATTGCCACTCAATAGGCTCTTCAGGCTTGGGGGCTAGGGGTAACTCCACCGTTAATTTCGGCTGGTCGAGTATGATACGAGAAATCGATACGTTCTCATCCCAGAATGAGTTCCAGCCGACAGCCACTTCCACAAGGTTGGCACGAAAGGTCACAGCGTCTGGTTCCAGGGTTTGGACGGAGACGTCTTCCAAGTAAATTTTAGGCACAGGAAAGAGATGCAGGTTCATGGTGGCTATCTGAATCGGCCCACCAACCATTTCTTCTAGTTGCTCGATGAGAGATTCTTTGACCCAGCCAGTATCTGAGAGGACAGGAAGCATAAAGATGACCATCGCCACGGCAAGCCATCCACATACCACGCTGCTCCACACGACCCATGAAAGCCAGAATGGAACGGCAGTTGTTGGTAATCGACTCAGCACTAATATGGTTCTTTCTTATTCGTATGTCCATGGGGGGGGACGTTTGATCAAGATTTATTCTAAACCCTCTTTTGGATCTTCTTCATTGCTCTCTCCCTTTAAAGGGATGAAATCCTGAAAGGGACCCACCAAATTAGTGCGATGAAAATCAATAAAAAACAACAGGGTATATTCGTTATAAAAGGTAGAGGCCTGCAACCATGGGCTTGAGCGAATGAATCGGCCGGTCGTAGTTTCGAAGATATCAAGCCGGAATCGACTAAAGCCGACTTGATATTGTGCTTTATATAAGGAAATTTCTGGTAACGCGAACGGAATCAATACACTCTGCACCGGTGGCATTCCAAAAAAAGATCGGCTTTGTTCCGTCCCTAAACTTTGCACTAATATCTGAATTCTGTATGTGGCCGCTTGGCCTTCGGGTGTGAGCCGCAAGCCTTGTTCTCCTAACCATCGACTTACGGCACCAAGAAGAAAACGTTGATCGATCGTGAGGCCGGTCGTTTCAAGTTTGATTAATGCGCCCTCGGGAAGAGGAAGGGACGTGGCATCTTGACCATTAAGACTCTGTTCAACAGCTTGCGTTATGAGGAATTGCTCGATGGCTGTCGCCTGATCTGGTGTGGGTAGTTCTTTCATCGTGGCGCAGCTCGTCAATGCAATGAAAAGAATTCCGATGGTCAAGATGGATTTCATTGTGTGATTGTCAAAAGCATTAACCATTAACATTTCGAATGACTTACTTTGCTTGATCATCTGGTTTCCCTTACTCATGTGAGAGGGTCTCAAGATTCATTTCTTCTTGTATTTCCTCATGAAATTCAGCCACGACCTTTTCGGCTTTCGTGGCATTATGGACACTAGCGATATGGAATAAGGCATCACCTTGATTGACGACCGGTAAACTGGTCCGGCCGATGAGGATTCCGGGATCTCCTGCTTCGACGGGCATTTCGGCTGTGCCCATGGGGTCGGTGACCATGCCCATCTTCTCTCCTTTTTTGACTTTGGCTCCTAAAGACAACAAAGACTGAAATATTCCCCCTGTTGGTGCCCGCAGCCAATAGGATGAGCGGGACACCACACTAGTGTGTTTGACTGCACGTGGCGGTTTTCCAAACATGCCTAACGTCTGCATAACCCGAATGATTCCTCTCACACCTAGGCGAATACCGAGTTCATCAAAACGTAAAGCCTCGCCAGCTTCAAACAACATGGTGGGAATCTGTTTGTCCGTGGCTGCCCGTCGTAAAGATCCATCACGAAGATCCGAATGTAAAACCAGCGGAGCAGAAAAAGTTTTGGCCAGTTGCTCCATCACTGGATCTGTAAGATCCGCGCGGATTTGCGGGAGATTGCTCCGATGAATCGCTCCGGTATGTAAATCAATGCCATGCGTACAACGTAAGACCACTTCTTTCATGAACAGGTAAGCTAATTGGGAAGTGAGAGATCCTTTTTCATTCCCCGGAAAGCTTCTATTCAAATCCCGGCGATCAGGGAGGTATCGTGTATGCGCCAAGAATCCAAAGACGTTGACGATGGGAACAGCAATGAGCGTACCCCGAAGTTTGTTGACGCGAGGAGTCTTCAAGATTCGGCGTATGATCTCCACCCCATTGAGTTCATCTCCATGAATGGCAGCACTGATGAACAAGCGAGGTCCATCACGTGTGCCATGTATGACATGGATGGGCATATCCATCGGGGTATGGTCCGACAGTAAACTCATGTGTAGGTTCACGGTTTCTCGGGTTCCGGCGGGAATGGTGATACCGCCAATTTCAAAAGCCTTGCGGGGGCTGTTAACCATTTCCGCGAGTTTTTGTTTTGTTGGGTTTCGCATTCTTCTCCATAAATTTGATGATTTCCCCGGCGACGTTAATTTTGGTCGCTGTTTCGATCCCTTCCAGTCCAGGGGAAGAATTGATCTCCATGACGACTGGACCATGTTTGGAACGAAGAAGGTCTACTCCACACACATTAAGGCCCATAATACTGGCTGCCCGAGTCGCAGTAGACCGTTCTTCGGGGGTGATTTTAATCACGTCCGCACTGCCACCTCGATGAAGATTGGACCGGAAATCTCCCTTTGCACCTTGGCGTTTCATCGCCGCGATCACCCGATCACCAATGACTAAACACCGGATGTCAGAGCCTCCTGCTTCTTTGATATATTCTTGAACCATAATATTCACTTTGACCCCTCGGAAGGCTTCAATTACTGACTTTGCGGAATTATGTGTTTCACCCAAGACGACGCCAATGCCTTGAGTGCCTTCGAGCAATTTGATGACCACTGGTGCTCCTCCGGCAATCTCAATCACGTCATCGGCAAAGTCATCAGAGTGGGCAAAAGCTGTAACTGGTAGTCCAATGCCCTTCCGGGATAACAATTGTAATGAACGCAACTTATCTCGAGACCGCCCAATGGCCACCGACTCATTCAAAGGCCAGACGCCCATCATCTCAAATTGTCGTAAGACCGCCAAGCCATAAAAAGTAATCGAAGCTCCTATTCGCGGAATGACTGCGTCGTACCCCGTCAAACTTTCTCCTTTATAACGAAGGTCTGGATGATGTGTGGTGATATTCACATATACCTTGGTCGTGTTGATAATATTAATTTCATGCCCGGCAGCCTTTGCCTCCTCTACTAATCGTTGATGCGAGTACAATTTCGGATTACGGGCCAACATTCCAATTTTCATACTTCCATTCTCCCTTTTTTAACTATGACATAATCATGAAGTCGTTAAGGACAATACATTGTTAAGTTTTAAGACAAAACGATTTTCCAGGATCAACGAAAAATCGTCCTGTAAGGGCAGCTCGGCCGAGCAACATGCGAAACCCCATTTGATCGCGATTGGTCAAGGTTATTTCAATGGGCCACAAGAGCGTTCCGACGGTGAGTTGGGTTTCGATGACGATACGGCGTTCCTGTGATCCACCGGAATTGGTGATGACACGAATATCTTTCACTGGGCAGGTACACCTTTGTTGGTCAAGGTCATTTTTTTGATTGGGTTGAATAGTAAACCTAACCCAATCTTGTCCCCTTTTTTTAGTGACCTCAATGTCAAAGGCATGGATGGCCGACGTCCTCGCACCTGTATCGATTTTGGCCTTGATGTGTTCGACTCCTAATTGAGGCAACGCGACCCATTCCCTCCAACCGATTACTGGTTTATCCATTCGTATAACCACCCTTCTTTCAACAGAGAACAAGCTGCAATGACAAGTCGTGATGATCTCTTAACTATTTCACCATTTAATAAAAGTTGACCAATGGATTACGTTTAACGATGCCGCGTAAGAGGCGCCCCAAAATGTCAGCACCCGTGATGATGCGTTTGTGCTCTGCGGTCCAAATGAGCACCAAGTCGTGATCAATGACGTCATCTTCAATATGTTCCGGATTGACTTTAAATAGTTTCAGGAGTTCCCCAAGCGGAATTTCCGTGTGGTCAAGGATAATAGGACGATGACAATGACTAAGAGGTTTGTAGTGATTTTCCACCAACAGTTCCCGCAAAAAACCGTCCGCATCCAGAACAACTTGGGGATCATCATGTTCATCCGTAATGACGACCCACTTTTCATTTGAGGCATGAATTTGTTGAACGAATTGATCTGAGACCAAAGGGGCTGTGCCTGGAAATTGAATTTTTTTTTCATCAAATGGAAGCTGAATGATGCTTTTCGGATGGAGTGGGGATCCTTCCTCAAAGACGGGAATATCATCAAGATTTAGAAAGTTTGAGGCGCCGTATCCTTCGACTCCGCTGATATCTGATTCAGGAGCCTCAGCATGAATCTGAATGAGGGTTTCAAGCTCATGTTCTTTGAACCAGGCAAT
Source organism: uncultured Nitrospirota bacterium (assembly GCA_937139405.1). Lineage (GTDB taxonomy): Bacteria > Nitrospirota > Nitrospiria > Nitrospirales > UBA8639 > Nitrospira_E. The sequence goes on along the minus strand of CAKZPV010000001.1, from coordinate 28,131 downwards.
CCCTTCTTTCCCGACTAGACGATCCAGGAGGAGTGCGGATGGCTTGGCCACTGGATAAAACACGCATTGTAAAAAAAACACGATGGGCGAAAACTTAGCTCCCATTTTTAGCGCATTCCTCGAGAAATAGGCTTGAGGAAGAATTTCTCCAAATATTGTGATTCCAAACAAAGAGAAAAGAAAAGCAAAAATGCCCACCATCTGTTTCTCGGAAAGGAGCGTCAACAACACATTGACCGCTACGTTACTCCAGAGAAGAGTTGCTAGAAGGAAATTGGAGTCCTGACGGATTTTTAAGATTTTATTGGCAAAGATATCCCCTTGTTGAGCCATAAGTTCAAGACGAACCCGGCCAAGGCTGAAGAAACCAAGTGTTAGCCCTGAGCATATTGCAGATCCTGCCAAGCATGTGAAAATGCCGATCCAGATCAATATTGATTGGGTCATCATGTTATGCTCTCGTTGTGGAAAAAATAGTGTACATGTGGTGAATACCTCAAAAAATTTATTCCAAATAACTGGAAAAGATTGTAGCCAGTCCTAAAAAACTGAAAAATCCGGCGACATCTGTCACCGTGGTTAAAATGATTGAGGAAGATTGTGCGGGGTCCTGTTTCAGAGACCTAAGAATGATGGGAATGATGGCTCCTGAAAATCCTGCCATCAACATGGAGATCACCATGGACACGCCAATGACCATGGTCAACCCCCAAGATCCGCTCCAGAAGAACACCGCTGTACAAGTAGTGGCTGCGACGGCTACGCCATTACCCAATGCGACATACGATTCTTTTAATGTTACTGGAAGCCATTGAGAAGGACGAATGTCCCGTAAGGCTAACCCTCGCATCACAACCGCAAGTGCCTGGGCACCCGTATTTCCTGATTGGCCAGCGACGACCGGAAGCAAAACAGCCAAGGCCGTAAATTTGGCAATCGTGTCTTCAAACATCCCGACGACAAATGCGGCCAAAAAAGCCGTGAGGAGGTTAATCTGCAGCCAAGGCAAGCGTTTTTTGATGGCGAACCATGGAGACGAAAGTGCCCGCTCGTCCTTACTAGCTCCCACCATGGTCTGCATACTAATGGTCGCTTCTTCTTTTTCAACTTGAATGATGTCTTGGTTGCTAATGACACCTAATAGGCGGCCATCTAAATCGGTGACAGGAATGGTGAGAACTTTCCATTCATTGCAAATTTCTACGACCTGCTCTTGATTTTCAAGAGGATGAATGGTTGGCAATTCTCTTTTCATTAAGGTGGCAAGTGTTTTCTGTTGAGGTGCTAAAAACAGATCTCTAAGAGGTAGTACACCAACAAGGATCTGTCGACGATCAATAATATAGATCTCATTTAGACGACGAGGTGCGTAAGTTCGAACCTGTTGTATAGCCTCCTCGACCGTCATATCTTCCAGAAGAGGAAAAAATTCCACATCCATGAGCATCCCGACAGAGTCCTCGGGATACTCCATGAACGGACGAATGTCTGCAGAGAGTTCCTGCGACAAGGATTCCAGGATACTTTCGCGGTTTTGTACGGGTAATCGTTGGAGAAGAGAAGCGATGATCGGGGGTTGTATATGAGGAATAGTTTGTAGAAGTAACGGTCCAGGTAATTTCTGAATGACAGTGACCGCTAATGAGGGAGTCATGGCCGAGAGGATTCTTGCAACATCCTTGTGGGGTACTCCCCCAAGGATGTCGATCACTTCTTGTGGTGCATAGGACTCGAACACATGAGCGGCTTCATCGGGAAATTTGACCATGAACGCCTGATGCATGAGCTCAGGGGATGTAAAAGTCGTCATAGAGTTTCCTGTTCTTCCCGATCCAAGGCGGGAGGCGTGGCAGTGGTGAGCAGGTCTCCCATGGTCGTCATGAGTACCATGCCGGATAACGAATAGGCTTCCCATAACTGCAGAAGCGCATCCGAGAGAAAGGCTGGCTGATATTCAGTGGACTTGGATTGAAGAAATTGTCTTAAAGCTCGGTGGCGAAGTGCGCCAATAAAGGTCTTATCTTGATCAATGACTGGAAGACTATCGAAGCGTGCCCAGGCATGATGCGCCACAACGTCCATGGCATTGGCTGAAGAGGGGATGACTTTGACATCGTGAAGCATGATTGAAGTCAACGTACAAATGGGCTCGGCCACCAGAAGTTCTTTCATCAGGACCACTCCAACGAGCATGTGTCGGTGATCGACAATGTATAAGTAATAGATCACTTGATGAGGAACTTGCATGATACGTTGTAACGCTTCCTCTACCGTGATATCAGGAGGAAGCGTTAGGACGTGAGGATCGGCTAAACTCCCTGCAGTATGTTCCGCCAGAAGAATGGTCCGGCGAAGGTAGGCTGCAGGTTGCGGCGCAAGATGTCCGAGAAGTTTCTCCTGTGTAGAAGAATCAAATTGTCGAAGAATTGCGCGTGAAGATCCTGGCGATAATCGACTCAGAATTTCGGCACTAGTTTCTAGTGGATATTCCTTTAGGATAGCCGCAGTTCCACCAGGCGAAAAATACTCGAGGGTTTGGGCCACAGATCCAGGCTCCATAGTGAGTAAGAGGTCTCTCCTGGCCTGGGTCGATAGTCCCTCAAGATATCTGGCAGCTTCTAACGGATGTTCCTCAAGAAACTTCTTTCGGAGATGATGTTCTAATTTCATCATATTATGCCTCTACCGGTTCAATCACACTGGTCACTTCAGTAAATTGCGAGGCTGGGATCACGACTCGTCCCCGATCGGTATTCAGAACCACGATCATGGGTGTGACTGCGGTGACCGTCCCTGAATAGTTGCCAATCTGAATTTTTTCCCCAATTCGGACAATAGGTTGAATGTAATGAGCCGCAATGAGGTTTCTCACAGCTGATCGGGATCCGAAGCCAAATGATAAGGCGGATCCGGCAATCAGACCCGCAATGACAAGCACAATGATTTGGTTTAAGAGTGAGGTGTCAATGCCCAGTTCATTAATGGCAGTCACAATGACCAGGAGAGTAGCGGCGATATATACGGTTTGAGCGATAATCGTGCCTTGCTGAATTCCGGAGGAATCGCAGGCCACAGAAATGATGTCGCGTACGAAGTTGGTAGCCAGCAGGCCTAAGACTAAAATAAGAGTCGCCATGCCAATTTTGGGAAGATAATGTACGAGTGCTGTCAATGTTTCAGATAGCAGGGCCAAGCTCAATGCTTCAGTAGCGGAAATGAGAAAGAGCAAAAAGACGAGCCAAAATCCCAAGAGACCGACAATTTGAGATATCGATCGTTTGCTTCCAGTTTTTTGAAGGAGAGAAAGGAGTCCTGTGCCGCTGAGCCATCGATCGACACCAATAATATTCAAGACACGACTTGTTCCTGCTTCAACGACCTTTCCCAAGAGAACGCCCAGCCCCAACAACATCAACGCGCCCAGAGTTTTGGGAAGGTACGTCATAAATAATGTCACACTCGCTTCGAATGACTCCTGTAACGTTTTTGCCCACATTGATATATCCATAGACAGGACCTCCACAAAAATGTTTAGGGGGAAAATTAGAATGACTGCGGATGCTTGGAAGATGGCTGTTGAGATGCTGAAGGTTCATCTCCTACCGACGAAGATGTGTGTGATCGAGTAAAGGTTTGAACATGACAGAGTACATCAGTTGTCTGTCACTATTACCTTTAACAGCATGTTCGTGTTTGATATTCAAATATTCCAATTGCCTCCGAAGGTCAGTAATCCCTCCCATTTTGTAGGAATCCATTGTTAATCACAAGCAATAAGGCAAGGATAACGATAACAGAGGGGGAGACATCCATGAAGCGGCACTCTTAGTTGAGTGCCTCATTTCGTGTCCTGATATATACGTGAACAATAGATGTGGCTCTTTTTTGAATAATTCTAAGTATCCTTTCATTTGTGCCCATCTGTATTTTAGGAATTGAATTTCTTTGATACTCATCTACTGATTTTTCGCTTATTATGTTTTCTTTTTCCGAATGGCATTCCCAAACGCACCCAATTATAAACAGCCATCAAGATACCAAGTATGGTTATACCGACAAGTAACCCTATCAAAATTTCCACGTGCGACCTTAATGTTTGCCATTGGTTTCAGAAGGCTTTTCGTTCGGATAGATGACGTTATGAATCCTAGCTGACAAACGTGAATAGATAGATGATGGGTGAAATCTTTCGGGAAACGGTCTGGGCAAAAACCCATTAAATGGTATTTTTTCAATTAATAGATCATCTTCCTGCGAGTTCAAAAAAGACGATCATAATGCATCCGATAACAACGCAAAGAGTGACCACCTCAAAAACTCTTGCCCTTATGCGTTGGGAATTTTCGATTTTGTTGTTCGAATCTGTTCTCGGCTCCATGATAGTCTCTCAAAATATGAGGGCCGTCTTGATTTTAGAGAAACGACCAAGGCCCGGCATTTGTTGTGGTCATTTCATTCCTCTGGCTGAAGTAACGAGTAGGATTCTTCTCGCACAATTTTCGCCTTTTATCGGTACCGGTCAAACGCTGGTTACTGGTATGCATCATTAATGATTTTTTGAGGAAAGACGCTTGAAGTCCTTTCTCTTTTTACGCAAATATGTTTTTGTATCTTTGGTTCATACTGGGTTCATCTACTTATTTAGACAACCTCGTCACGAAAAACGTCACATCTTTATTTTTCTCATGAATGAGGTGAGATTTCATGAAAGAGAAATGCCTTCAAAAGATTTAGACAACAATATTCGGAGGCTGTGGTCATTGACGGCTCCAAGAGAAGCCCGCAAAAACTTTAAATCATTCAATTGGAAGGTACACTCAAATTTTTGAGTTTTCTCGTATCTGTCTTACATATTTCACCAAATCAAAAAAAATTCATTGAAGGCAACCTCCAGAGTTCTTGAAAGTCGAACTTCTGGAGGTTGTTGAGAGACTATCGTTCTCCGCGTAGTTTGCTGAGCCAATGTTCCATTTGACGCCCAGCGGCTTCACGTCCCCCGAGTCCAAATGACAACGCCACCGCCACTGCAATAGCCCCAAGCGTGAGCCCGAATGCCAGATTCACAATATCATCGGCGAGCCCCATCACTCGGAGCCCCATCGCCAAAATCAGTCCCAAGATGGCGAAACGCCCGATATTGGCCACCGATGCCGATCCTGCACGACTCATTGCCGTATGCGCCAGATTAGAGAGCCAAAAACCTACAGTAATAATCACGCCGCCCAAGAGGATTTGACTACCAAACTGAATAAACATCGCCACAAAATCAGAGACTTGATGAAATCCAAGTCGATTGGCTGCTTCCACTGACGCAAAGAGCATAATAAAAAAACTAATCACTTTTCCCACCAGCGGCGAAGGGGTTATCTCACCTGTTAAGGCCTGGCCTATGCCCAATTTTTCTGGGAGCTCATTAAACCCCATACCTCCTAGCAGGTTACTGATCAACCCTGAGACCAGCTTTGCCACAAAGTAGGCAATGGCCAGAATAATCGCAGCAGCAAAGATATTGGGAATGGCCGTCATCATCGTGTTCAACATTTCAACGGCGGGTACAGTCAACGCATCAATGTTCAAAGCCTGTAGCGCTGCAACGATTGCTGGGACCAGAATAAGAATATAGACAACCAGCGCGACGAGGTGAGAAACCTTCATGGTCCCACGAAATCCAGCATTCTCACCAAGACGGTCAAGCCCCGAAGCCGCTAAGAGGTTACTCACCAAATCTCGAACAATCTTGGCTACCCACCAACCCACAAACCCGATAATAGCTGCCGCCACGATGTTGGGGAGCATGGCCAACATCTCGTTCACCATGCCTTGCACGGGATCTAAGAGACCCTTGAGTTCCAAGGCTCCTAACACCGCTGGCAGAAATAACAGGAAAATCAACCAGTACAGGACATTGCCCAACGTATCACTCATCGGAGTCATCCCGGCATGCATGCTCAGTTTCTCATCGAGCGTTGTCGCGCCAAGCGCCTTGGTCACCAACGTTCGTATGATTGTGGCCAACACCCATGCCACGAGCAACAACACCCCCCCTGCTACCAGTTTGGGCACAAACTCAAACACCTGTCCGACCAGTCCATGAAGCGGGCCAGCCACAGCTTCAAGCTTGAGAGCGTTGAAGAAGGCCATGAGAACCAGGAGGAGAATGACATAGTACAGTGAAACGGCTATACCAGACTCAAGATCCATGCTGGTCCCAGTGCTCGTTCTCAATCGATCATTCACTCTTAAAAATCCAAGAGATTTTCGAATGCCCCCTCGTATGACAACCGCAATCAACCATCCTCCAATGAGAATAGCCAATGCCCCCAGCACAGTAGGAAGGGTTTCTCCTAGTGTTCCCTGCAGTGAATCAATCAGTTTACTCATATCCATGGTTGCCTCCATTGATGAGATAAAGGAACGATGGTTGCGGTCCCCACGCTATCGACTGTAGCCACCCTACCCCTGCTCATGTTGAGTGAATAAATATATTGGGCCATGAACTCACTGAGTCTGTTCAGACCCCATCTTATTTTCATTTCAATGAAATATTTTCTTCATCCATTCTTTTGCTTCTTACTTAAATTATTTTTGTCTTGGTGAAATATTTGCGACAGAATCATTTTTACTGTTCTCCTGAGCTGGCCGATTTGTGGGTATGAGTGATTCGTCCTAAACTGAAGCCAGTTACAACGCAAATCGCAATTAAGACAATCCGACGGGTATAAAAAGTCCAAAAAAGAAACGTTAATTCTACAGACGCCATGTTTTGAAAGGTGATTAACACCAATAGCGCTCCGAATATGAAGGCCACCGTTCATTTCATCATCCACTCACAATATCAGTTAATACAGGATTTCCAGAAAAAACGGCGCGTGTGGTTTGGAGGGAAATGGCCCGGTGAAGAATGTGTAAAAGTTCCTGTGGGCTATAGGGTTTATAAAGGATTGCCAGGGCTCCATTTCGAAACGTTTGCGTGCGGAGGGTGAATGACGAATTCCCGGTGACCAGGACGAAAGGAATATTCCGGGTCTGGGAATTTTTCTTCAGCATTTGGAGTAGCTGTAGGCCATCCATATTTGGCATCTGAAAGTCCGATAAAACAATGTGGAGAGCTGGATGTTTATGGATAATCGTGAGAGCCTCTTGTCCGTCTCTCGCTACTTTGGAGGAATATCCAGCTGTTTGAAGAATATTTTTTGTAAGGTCCCTGAGAACTGGGTCGTTCTCCACAACCAAAATCGTTGGGTGTTCGAGGGTATGTGAAAAGTCGATTCCGGGTTCTACATATGTCATATCAATTCCTCCTCGTACGTTATTCCTATTCGTAGAGGGGGTATAAGGCCGACGCAACTGATGGACTTCCTGTTCTTTGAAACTGCGACTCATTTTTCCTGTAACTTAATGCTGAGCCCCTTGCCGCCAAGGGTCAGTTGAACACCCTTTGTTACAGCCCCGAGACTAATTACTACGCCATTTGAGTTTTTCATCACGAGCCCCGCATTTCCTTTTCCTAGAGCAAATGCAGCTTCTATCGACGCGTATTTCCCAGCAAAGTCCGCCACTTTAACCAAATGAAAAACTTCGCCTTTTGCGGATGCCTTGGAAATACCGAGGTCCATCACACTCAACCCCTTAACAGTAAATGGGTATTCTTTCCCTTTGAAAGTTAAAACTCCTCTCCCCCAATTGACTCCGACTCCTACTGCAATTGATGTTGTCGAAAGCGATACAGTGCCGGATTGAGTCAGGGGTTTGAGTTTCTCTGCAAATGTCGATATGACCAAAATGATGCTGACAACAATGATACTTGCGAATATGCGGGTGCTCTGGTTCATTAAAATATCTCCTTTCACCCTGAGTTCGAAAAGAATCCATTCAACGCTGAATGATGTCATCAGACCTAGAACGGTATTGCTTCGTTCTTTTAGTTATTTAGACAACAGGGAAAAAGAAATCGTCACATTGTTCCTGAATTACAGAAAACCGAAAAGAAAAAGCGAGGAAGGCCCAGTACCGGGATGTCTTAGTAGGTGTGCATCGAACGAGAAGAATGAAAACTAGCAGAAATTGTGAAAGGGCAAATCGTTTACGCTGTTACTCGAATAACAATGCAAATTGAAAGGTCTCCCCTACTGGGCCGATAAGACACATGGGTGCATTGATTAGAAAGTGAAATTATCTGTGGATTAAAATGAATCAATTCAGAGATTCTCGGCTTTTCGGGTAATGGAGCCTTCTTCAATGATTCGTTCATTTGGAATGTGCAATGTTTCTTCATCATCTGTTGTGATGACAACTGAAACGGGAGTAATCTTGATGATCGTTCCTTTATGTCCGCCTACAGAGACAGGATCTCCAACGTGGAAGAGTTGAGCAATGTAGTAGCGCGCAAGGACATTCGACATTATTGATCGGCTTCCTAGGCCAAGAGACAGCGCCATGGCCAACACGATCCCGGAAATGATGATCGTGATATTTGCTGTAAAAATGGTCATATCCAAACCGAGTTCGGTCAAGGCCATAACAATCCCAAAGCCCACAATCAAAATCTCAAGTACTGAACTCAAGGCTCCTGCATAGGCAATATTGAGCGATGTTGAGGCTGAAGCGAGACCGTCCTTAATAATCTTGGCGAGATATAAAGCAATGATCAGAATCAAAAATGCTCCAAAAACATGAGGAAGGTAGGCAATAAACTTATTTAACGTATCTAGAACAAGTTTGAAGCCTAAGATTTCAGAAGCCGAAAGAAGAAAAATGAAGAGAACCATGTAATACACCAGGCTTCCAATAATCTGGTCCAGGGTATTCGTCATTCCAACCTTGATTAACATATCATGAAATTTGATCTTTTTGCTTAATTCCACGATTCCACAGGCACGAAGAACTTTGACCGTCAAACTTCTTAACATTTTGGCGCCAAGCCACCCGATCGCAAGCACGACGATCGCACCAAGCAAATTGGGAAGATATCCACCAATTTTTTCGAATATGCTTTGAAGAAATACGAGGACAACTTTTCCCCATTCCCAGAGTTCGTTCTGTGCCCCTACCATAACTTTTCCTCACTCATCTATTGAATCGTCAAATAATGTCATAGGAATTGATGCGTGAAACGCTCCGACTTCTTTTGCCACCGTAAGGAAATACACAGCCTTCATGATCTGGGTTTTCATGGTTTTATCCGGTTCAGGAATGGCCAGGGAATCGAGAACATGCTCAAACAGATGCTGTTCATCGTCATTCATGATTTGACCTCCTCCCGAATCCTGGTGATCAAACGTGATACTCGCATTTTTGCGGCACTAACGCCAATTTTGCAATTCGCGGCAATTTCCTCATACGAATATTCCCCCAAAAATTTCATCGCCAAGATGGTCCTGTCCTCTAGGGAGAGTTTTTGAAGAAGATGATGAACTTCAATTGAAGCGGCTGGGTTATCTTGGCTAGGTTCATCAATTGGTATATCCCCAGCTAATGCCTCGGAATGGGCCTTTGATTTGAGGTAGTTGAGACAATGATTTGTGGTCAATCGATAGAGCCAGGATGAAAACGCAGACTGTTTCTTGAAGGTATGGAGGTGGAGGAAAACCTTCACCCAGACTTCCTGCATCAAATCGCGCGCCGTTTCTAAATGCAAACAGATAAAGTAGCAACGTTTGAGGACTTTGCCGGAATATCGGTCATATAACACTTCAAAAGAAGCAAGGTCACCCTGGTTAATAGCGTCAATAAGATCATTATCGGTGAAATGCTCGTGTGCCGGCATTGAAAGATTGATTTGGGGAAAGAGAATTATCGACTTAGCAAGTCATTAAGCTTAACTATTTCCTCTATGCAGTAGGTTATAGCATGCTCAACCCTCAGATGGGGAATCTCATCAAAGATTCAATGAGAGTGAAGCTGTTGTTTCTCCTGAAAAACCTGAAAAAAATTCAAGAAATCCTTTCCCCTGGATTTGTGACGTTTTCTGATTTCGTGTTGTCTAATGTAATACAAAGGACACATCCACTAAACATTTAAATAGGAGGAGTGAAGATCATGGCCGATGAAAAATCCATTATCGTGAAGACAAAAGAAGGTGTGGTTGAAGCCATCCAAGGGACAGGAGATGTCACGAATGCACTTCTTGGCTTCGTGAGTGGAGCACTCGTGACAGCATTAAAGGAAACCAAATTGGTGGGGAATGAAGCTGGAAGTTTTATCAAGGACACGATTGTCGGTTCCGTCAAAGGAATTGCCGATGTGGGGCAAGAGGTGAGTTCCGCAGCCAAAGGCGTGATTGTGGGGGTCGTGACAGGAACCAAAGATATCGCAGAAAGCACGCTGGATACAGTGGGCAAGAGTGTCAGCACATTAATTCATACAACTTCTGAAGTGGGAGGGGACCTCGCCCAAACTGCCAAAGGAGCCATGGAAGGCACGATAGTTGCCGCGAAGGATTTAGGTGTCAGTGTCACCGAAGCAATTACCCAAGCCAGTACGTCAATTATTTATGGGGGGAAACAAGTCGGCAGTGAATTGGCAAGTACTGCAAAGGAAACCATTATTGGTGCAGCTCAAGCTGCCAAAGAAGTTGGGGAGAAAACGATTGAAACGATGAGTCATACGGCTGGAGCAGTAGTCAAGGCAACAGCTGATCTTGGTGGCGACGTTGGTTCAACAGTCAAGGGAAGCATGGTTGGGACGCTTCAAGGAGCAAAAGATGTTGGTGAAACAATTCTCGATGCGGTATCTGGGACTGCGAGCTCCATGATTAAATCTACAGCTCAAGTCGGAGGAGATCTCGCCATCACCGCCAAAAATGCAGTGGCGGGAGCAATTGCTGGAGCCAAAGAGATTGGTGTTGATACGACCGAGGCTGCTTCAACGGCGGCAAGCAGTGCATTGAAAGCAGCGGGAGATGTCAGTGCAAATGCCGGGAAGCAAGTTCGTGATGCCGTCACAGGTACGATTGATGGGGTGAAAGTGGTTATCAAAGAACCCTTTAAATAATCGTAAGACATGGGATTATCTTAGGCGGATGCAAATTCAGAGGGTAGAGAAGTACCTGTAACATCTTCTGAACATAGCAGACATTGAGTCGGTTGTTTTCAAATTTAGGCGGAAATGCACTGGCGCCTTTTGCCTTAATGATGTGATCATTTGTCTCTTGCCATCATTCACCGTAAATGAAGCGCTTCTATTTCTACTAATTTTTCCTGGTTATTTTTCTCGTTTGCGGAATAAGCTAAATAGTATTTGTGAATATTTGCCACATAACGGACCGGTTCCCGCCCTATATAACGGAGGGCAACTTGTTCCATATTTGAAAACCAAACATGAGGGTCGAGTTTCATTTTTTTTGCATGTTGCTGAAGAGACTTGAGTCTTGTGGGCCCCGCATTATAGGCGGCTAAAGAAAAGTTAATTTGTTCACTAGGTGCGTATTGCTTATGAGAGAAATAATGCTCGCGCAAATGAGCCAAATATTTCACCCCCGCATGGATATTATTTTCAGCTCGGTGAATATTCCTAATTTTTATAGGGGGGTTGTATGCGGTCGAGGGAAGAACTTGCATGAGTCCCAGAGCCCCACGATGGCTTTTCTTGCTTTGCTCTAGTCGAGATTCCTGGTAGGCCTGTGCAGCCAACAATTTCCAGTCAAATTCATAGGCCGTTCCATATTTCTTGAACAAACTTGTGTAGATGGCTAACTTCCGTTTTTCTTTGCTGTTCAATGGATTGGTAATCCATTTTTCATTTTGATAATACCGCTTAAATAAAATATTCCCTAACAGGGTGCCTTTTTTATGCTTTTTGAGGAACGCATTTAAGCTGTTCCTCAACTCAGAATTGTTAGGCCGAGTCGCCCAGGCAATTTTTCCACCTGTATGGATCTGTAGGTCGGATCGTAATCGAATGTGAGGGAGCGTGGACGACCACAGTTCCGCGAGATGTTTATCTGCCACCATTTGATCAATAATCGCACCGTTCGTGAGTTCCAGAAGATCTTCAGTGGTAAGATGCGCTCCGACCGTCTGAAGACGAATCGGTTTCATCTGTTTTTTCTGAAACTGTTGATTGAGCCTTTGCAGGTGAGACTCATAGCTTGTGCCCTTTGCAAAGTAGAGTGATTTTCCCTGAAGGTCTTGGAGTGAATGAAGCCTCTTTGAATTTTTCCCAGTCACGATGATTTCTTCAACATTTGGAACATACGGTATGGTAAAGCTTACTCTTTTCAATCTTTCAGGTGTGATAGTCAATCCGCTGGCGGCAATGTCTCCTCGTCCACTGATCAAACTCCGTAATAGTTGGTCAAAGGGAACCGGTATAAAAACGATTCGTGTCTTTAGTTCTCTTTTTTTTATGCCCTGGTTTAACCATTTTGCATATCTTTGAAGAAGGTCATATTCGAAGCCATGCGGCTGACCTTTGACGATGAAAAAATTTGTTTTGCTATAGGTTACTAAAGCTCGAATCACGTGCCTGGTTTTCATAGCTGGGAGATCACCAAGAAATGGCTCCTGTACTTCGAGAGTCGGTTCAAGTGTTTCCTTAGCAAAAATCAGGTGAAGGTGAACCAAATGACCGAATGCGAAATAGACAACCAAAAAGAGGAGGACTGTCGTATATCGCGGGAAATATACTGAAAGATTTTTGCACATTTTTGATGGAGAGCTCCTCTGTTCCATGGGGAATGCCATTTAGTTAGCTACGGTAGTAAGAGGGAGTGGTAAAGGGCTCCGAACATGGAGATCCCGTTGAGGAAAGGGAATCTCAACCTCATTTTGTCTGAATTTCTTCACGATGGAACAATTGATATCTGAATGTACCTGCCGGCGGCCCTGCGGATCTCCTACCCAGGTTAATAAACGCATGTTCCAAGCAGAATCTCCGAAACTCATCAGCCAGGCTTTTGGCTCCGGATGAGATAGGGTCAACGGATGCTCGATGGCTGCTTCCAAGAGTGAATTCATGACCGCATTCAGGTCAGAGTTATACGAGACTCCAACTTCGATTTCGATTCGTGTTTTGGGATCTCCATGAGACCAATTAATGACGGTGGATGAGATAAACTCGGAATTGGGGACAACAATGGCAATATTATTGAGGGAGCGAATGGTGGTGGATCGAATATTAATCTCTGTTACATCTCCTTCTGTGTCTCCTACGGTAATGCGATCTCCCACTTGAATATGTTGTTCGAATAACAACATGAGACCTGCAATAAAATTAGAGGTCAGATTCTGTAGGCCAAAACCAATTCCAACTGAGAGAAATCCGAAAATTACAGCCAGCCCACTGAGGTCGACTCCGATGATTTGAAAGGCAATGATCGTTCCGATAAAAAGCAACACATATTGAATAATTCGGGTTAACGTGTATTGAGTGGCCAGGGGCATAGTTGTGCGTTTCAGGACTTGGTTACGAAGAAATCGTCGTAGGAGAGAGTTCACCATCCAAAAACCACACATGATGAACACGAAGAATGCTAAGGATGATAAGGTAATTGGGGTTTGATTGATGGTGAATAACGTGTACGTGAAAAAATGATCTAACGTGTCGACCACTTGTGAAAAATCCATGGATAGGCTCCTCTGCTAGATTAGGGATTCTCCTTCGGGGAGATTATGGAATTGTGTGTGTTTTGCCGAACATGATGAGCGAGGCTAATGGATGAGAAAAGAAAAAATGACCAGAAAGAATAGGTAAGGCTTTTTCTCAAATCTTCTTAATACTCTAATGAGAATAGAGCGGCTGGCTCTTGGGTGGGGTCGAGGCGGATGATGTATTCTGATCCCACAACCTCGTGACGATAGCCTTGAATAAGTTCGTGCAAGTGATAGGTTCCCGTTTCGGTGATGCCGAATTCTTCGAGAGGAATGATGAGGCGGCCTTCTTGTGTATGATACGGGTCCATGTTGACGAGGAATAAGAGAATGTTGCGTGTGTCCGGAGTCATTTTTCCATAGAACAGAATGTGTTCATTGTTGGATTCATAAAATTTGAGATTGGTAAAGGACTGTAAGGCTGGATTATCTCGTCGGATATGATTGAGACGGGTAATATAATCACGTATGTTTCCTTCGCGCTCCCAGTCCCAATGTCGAATTTCATACTTTTCTGAATCCTGATATTCCTCAGTTCCAGGGATGGCGCGGTTTTCACAGATTTCATAGCTATTATAGATGCCATATGTTGTCGACAACGTCGCCGCTAGAAAGAAGCGAAATTTAAATGCCGGTTGTCCTGCCTCCTGCAGGATTGGCGGGAGAATATCAGGGGTATTTGGAAAAAAATTAGGGCGAAAATACTCTTTCATTTCGGATTGTGTCAGTTCGGTGAGATACTCTGTCATTTCTTCCTTAGTGTTACGCCAGGTGAAATAGGTATAGGACTGGGTGAAGCCTGCTTTGGCCAAGACCCCCATCATTTTGGGTTTGGTAAAGGCTTCTGCCAAAAATATGACATCAGGATGGTCTTGCTGAATCTCTCGGATCACCCATTCCCAAAAGATGACGGGTTTGGTATGGGGGTTGTCGACTCGGAATATTTTGACGCCATGTTGGATCCAAAATAGAAACACCCTTTTCATCTCTTGCCAAATCTCCTGCCAAGCTTCTGAATAAAAATCAAAGCCATAGATGTCTTCATATTTTTTAGGCGGATTTTCTGCATATTTGATAGTGCCATCCGGACGTTGCTTGAACCACTCAGGATGTTGTGTGACGTAGGGATGATCGGGCGTGGCATTGATCGCAAAATCTAGCGCAATCTCCATTCCGTGTTCGTGGACGGATTTGGTCAATCGGTCGAAATCCTCAAGCGTGCCTAATGCAGGCTCGACGGCATCATGTCCTCCATGACGACTGCCTATGGCCCAAGGACTCCCTGGTTCACCTGGTTGGGAGGTGAGACTATTGTTGCGGCCTTTTCGATTGGTCTCGCCTATGGGGTGAATGGGGGTAAGGTAGAGCACGTCAAAGCCCATATCCCGAATAATTGGTAGACGCGCTTCACAATCCTTGAATGTGCCTCCTTGGCCTTCATCAGTACCTTCCGAACGTGGGAAGATTTCATACCAAGCACCATATCGGGCGCGTTCCCTATCGACGACAACGGCTAATTCTTGAGGATAGGTCGACCAAGCGGCGCGCTGTTCATGCTGAGCCACGAGAGTGCCAAGAGCAGGGTCAAGTGCAATGGCAATGCGTCCATCTTGGCTCGTTGTTGTTGTCCATTTCTTTAACCATTCCTTAAGGATGGTTTTGTCTGGGCCCTTCGCTCGACTCTCGGCGTCTTTCAGCTGCGCTTCTCCTTCCAATAATTCGCTGGAAAGATCTGCAATGACTCCATTTTTTTTACCGAGTTCGATTCTCCACGTTTCAAAGGTTTTAATATAGGCGCCGATGCTATAAAGATACCGTGCATTCTCCGCGAGAAGGAATGAGGCGGCCCAGCGATCATTGTCCACATGATGCATGGGTGTCTCTTGCCAATGTTTGTTGTTGTGAATTTTATATCGAAGGATTCCTACTATGGTGTCATGGCCTTCTTTGAAAATATCGGCAGTGACTTCAAAGGTTTCTCCGACAATGCGTTTGATGGGATAACGCCCCCCATCGAGTTCAGGTTCGACATTTTCAATGACGATGGTTTGTAAGGTTTTGGGAAGTTTAGGCATGAAAGACTCCGTGGGATTTCAATTGAAAAAAAGATTGTCGGTTGGGATCAGGTTCGATCTGACCCCCTTTTTGTCCTCATTAGGTTGATTCCACAATCTGCAGAATGCCTTCTAGCGGAATTTGCACCCAAGCAGGTCGGTTATTCAATTCATAGCTCAATTCATACATGGCTTTTTGCAGCAAATAGCCATCCAGCAAGAGCTGAATATCATCCATCGATGGCGGTAGAATTATTGCAATTTCAGGAACCGAGAGATAGGCTTTCAGAAAACTGATGCTGACCCAGGTTTGCCAAAAACGAGACCAAGGAGCCAGCAAGGTGGCATCTTCTGGACGGATGCCTGGCACCAGTCCAATCGACGCAGCTTGTGCGGCATAATGAAAAGAGCGCAGCATGCCCGCAACATCCCGCAACGGCGAATCCTTCAGTTTTCGAACATTTAAGGGACGGGCGGGTTCGCCCTCAAAATCAATAATGATGAAATCTTTTCCTGTATAGAGCACTTGCCCTAAATGGTAATCTCCATGGCAGCGAATCCGTGAGCCCTTGAGTTTGTGGTCTCGTATGGCTAAAAGGCGTTTGCGGAGGCCCCCCTCATTATCGAGTACCTGTTTTCCTAGCACTCTCACCGGTTCTGAAAATGATTTAATCTTATTGCGAAGAAGCGGGAGGCTCAAATTTACTGTGCCCAACATGCTTTGATAGAGGCCTCGTCGATAAAAATCTGTAAATGGATCCGGCACAAATTCAGTGTCTTCTGGCTCCGCTGAAGCCAGTGTTGCATGCAGTTCTCCTGTTCGCAATCCTAAAAGCCGAGCTTCCTCCAAGTATGGCCCGATTTGGTCCTGGGCTTCAGTAGGCAGATCTTCTCCTACGAGTGAGAGCAACGGTTTATGAGGGATGGATGCGGCTCCGATCGCCTGGGGTTGTGTAAGGGCTTCCTCAAAGTATCGACCAAGTTCATCAAGGGTATACTGCCAGGCATCGCCTTCATTTTGTACAAATTGTTGCAAGATCCCAATCGTCACGTGTTCACCATTGTCTCGTTGATATTCGATCGCTCCAGCCAAAGGCGCGGTATGGGGGAATTGCTTGTGACTTAAGAACCGACCAATTTCTAAATCAGGATTGACCCCAACTTCTACACGACGATAGAGCTTTAATAAAAATTGATCTCCATACAAGACAGAGGTATTACTCTGTTCTCCTCGCATCAAGGAAGGTATGAGTTGTGGCCCCTCTGTCTGAAGACGCCGACGAAAGACTTTCTGACTTTGCATCACGAGGTCTCCGTGCGGGCCATTCACGCGGCGATTGCGAGCTAAACCTGTCAGGAGAGTTTGTTGAAATTCCTGGTCAGATGTTGCGTCGATGAGCAATCCTTCCTGCTCAGTGTCTTTGTGTTTGATGCGAATGCGAGCAATGGCCGCCGGAGAATCCCACAGGTTTGCGCAATGTTCAGCGGCGATATAACGCAAAGGGAGAAGATAGGTTTCTGACTCACCTTCTGTGTACTCTATTCGAATGAGAACCAAGATCGCTTGAGGGTCTTCTTGAGGAATAGGAATGACCTCAACAACTTCGAGGGTTTGAATGATCCGAGCCTTTCCGCCAAACCATCGGCGGTCTTGTATGTATCGGGGTAAAATATTTTCTAACTTCGTCTTTTCCCGCTTGTGAATGAGGTGATCCCAATCCTTTCCAATGATGATGATAGGGAGGTTTTGCTCATATTGAGTAATGGCTTCATTGGCATCAGTCGAGGACGACTCCAAGGAAAACCAATAAAACGTGTGTCCGCCAAGTGTAAGGAGATAGGGAAGATCTCCTATTGGAGGAAATTGGCTCCGTCCAAACAACGTTAAGGGTTTTCGGCCTTTAAATTCAGATAAATCCAGTTCCACCCATTGAGCATGACGCGATAAATTTGCGGCGACGAGAATCGTTTCGTCTTCGTAGCGGCGAAGAAAGACGAGGACTTTTCGATTGTCTGGATGGAGGAATTCAATGGTTCCACGCCCAAATACCTTATAATGCTTGCGCAATGACAGGATGCGTTTCATCCACCACAGCAGGGACTGCGCATTGTTTTGTTGAAGATCGACATTGACGGCTTCGTAGTGATATTCCGGGTCAATCACGATGGGGAGGTAGAGCTTCTGAGGGTTCCCATAGGAAAACCCGGCATTCCGATCCGCACTCCATTGCATGGGTGTGCGGACGCCATTGCGATCGCCTAAATAAAAATTATCCCCCATACCGATTTCTTCCCCGTAATAAATGACCGGGGTGCCAGGCATAGAAAAGAGCAGACTATAGATGAGTTCAATTTTTTTTCTGTCGTTGCCTAAGAGTGGAGCAAGACGGCGACGAATTCCCAAGTTAATGCGAGCTTGTCGATCATGGGCAAAGACGCGGTACATGTAATCGCGTTCTTCATCGGTGACCATTTCTAACGTGAGTTCGTCGTGATTTCGTAGGAAGAGCCCCCATTGGCAGGTGTCGGGAATGTCTGGAGTTTGGTTGAGAATGTCGATGATGGGAAAGCGATCTTCCATCTGCATAGCCATAAACATACGCGGCATCAGCGGGAAATGAAAATTCATGTGACATTCGTCGCCATCACCAAAGTAGGCGGCAGCATCTTCTGGCCATTGATTGGCTTCGGCTAGAAGCATGCGACTATCAAAATGGGTATCGACGTGTTTCCGAAGGGTTTGTAAAAACCCATGAGTTTCAGGAAGGTTTTCACAACTCGTCCCTTCACGCTCGTAAAGATAAGGCACGGCGTCCAACCGAAGTCCGTCAACTCCGATTTCTAGCCAAAAATCTAAGACCGTAAAAAGAGCTTTTTGAACGTCAGGATTGTCAAAATTCAAGTCAGGTTGATGCGAAAAAAAACGGTGCCAATAATGGGCCTTCGCGACTGGATCCCAGGACCAGTTGGAGGTTTCGGTATCTTTGAAAATGATGCGAGTGTCGGCATAGTGGTCTGGGGTATCACTCCAGACATACCAATTCCGCCATTTGCTTCCAGGCGAGGCTTTCCTTGCCCGCTGAAACCATGGGTGTTGGTCGGAAGTATGATTGACGACGAGTTCGGTAATGATGCGTAATCCCCGGCGATGAGCCTCTCGTACGAAAGCTTGAAAGTCACGACGGGTGCCATAGTTCGGGTGAACGTTGGTGTAATCTGAAATATCATAGCCGTCATCTCGAAGGGGAGAGGCACAAAAAGGGAGTAACCAAATAGCGGTGATTCCTAAATCCTGCAAATAGTCCAATTTTTTGGTGAGGCCCTTAAAATCTCCAATTCCGTCGGCATTACTGTCGCAAAAGGCGCGAACATGGAGTTCATAAATGATGGCATCCTTGTACCAGAGCGGGTCATTGTCGAAAAATTCAGTTACCTTTCTAGGACCAGGCATTGCTTCTCCTTATCATTCTTCTTTGGTGTGATGCCAAAATGGGAGATATTATCGCGTTGAGGATCGTCACAAGAATCTGATTTATTTCCAAAAATAACAGAAATTTTGATTTATAGACAGTAATAAGCCTGGCTGGGTTCATTGTTGGATGGGCTTCAACCAAAGCATGCTCAGGGGTGGAAGCGTCAGAATTAAAGAATGAGAAAAGTGTTGCTCTTTTTCCGGAATAGAATCTACTGCCCCATTATTCCCGAGATTGCTTCCGCCATAGTGTTTCGAATCACTATTGAATAATTCACGATACGTTCCATCTCGAGGCACGCCGACGTGATAATGATAGCGAGGCACCGGAGTGAAGTTGCACACACAGACGATAAAATTGGCTGGATCTTTGGCCCGGCGGATAAAAGCAATGATGGATTGTTCGGTGTCCGTAGAATCGATCCACTGAAATCCAGTGGAATCAAAATCGTTTTGATATAACGCCGGTTCGTTTTTGTAAATTCGGTTAAGATCAGCGACATATTTCTGAAGACCACGATGAAGAAGATAGTTTGAACCTTTAGAATCCACAAGAGGCCATGCAATACTCTCTTCATGGTTCCATTCTTCTCTTTGCCCAATCTCTCCTCCCATAAACAGCATTTTTTTGCCGGGATGAGCATACATGAAACCAAACAATGCACGAAGATTCGCAAAGCCCTGCCATTCATCACCGGGCATTTTTTCTCGTAAAGATTTTTTGCCATGCACCACTTCGTCGTGAGAAAGGGGCAGAACAAAATTTTCAGAAAAGGCATACATAAGGCCAAACGTCGTTTTGTCTTGGTGATTCTTTCGATAGACTGGATCGGTTTGAAAATAATTCAAGATATCGTGCATCCACCCCATATTCCATTTCAACGTAAATCCGAGCCCGCCCACATATGTGGGACGAGACACTCCCGGCCAAGCTGTTGATTCTTCCGCTATCATCATGGCACCAGGATATTCCTGGTGCACTTTGACATTCATCTCACGCAGAAATTCAATGGCTTCTAAGTTTTCATTGCCTCCATATTTATTGGGTGCCCACTCTCCTGGCTTTCGACTGTAATCCAAGTACAGCATGGAGGCCACGGCATCCACTCGCAATCCATCGATATGATATCGATCTAACCAGAATAGGGCACTGTTTATCAGAAAATTTCGGACCTCGGTCCGTCCATAATTAAATATTCGACTATGCCACTCCGGATGATATCCTTTTTGGGGATCGATGTGGTCATACAAATGCGTACCATCAAACCAGGCTAGACCGTGTGGATCATCTGGGAAATGCGCCGGTGCCCAATCTAAAATCACCCCTATTCCTGCCAAATGACAGGCATCCACGAACCCCATAAATTCTTTCGGATTTCCAAATCGACGAGTCGGCGCAAAATACCCGGTCGTTTGATACCCCCAGGAGCCGTCAAAGGGATGTTCTGTTATTGGCAATAACTCAACATGAGTAAATCCGAGCTCTTTAACATAGGGGACCAGTTCTCGGGCTAACTCTGCATAGGTTAACCACCGTGATCCTTCTTCCGACGCACGTCTCCAGGAACCCAGATGAATTTCATAAATCGCAAGCGGCTGGATTAAGGGATCTCGGACAGCGCGACTCTCTAACCAGTCATGATCCTGCCAGGTGTACCCACACAAACCATGGACAATTGACGCCGTGTTAGGACGAAGTTCTGCCGCGAATGCATACGGGTCCGCTTTGAGAAAAGGGGCAGGTTCTTGCTTTGATCGAATTTCATATTTATAGGACGCCCCCTCAGGAATATCAGGGATAAATAACTCCCACAGACCTTGGTCTTCCCGAGATTCCATTGGAAATACCCGCCCATCCCAATTATTGAAGTCCCCCACCACACTCACACGAATCGCATTGGGGGCCCACACGACAAAATGCACTCCGTTAACACCATTAACGGTACGAAAATGAGCCCCGAACTTTTCATAGGCTCGGTAATCCTTGCCTTCACTGAATAAATGTAAATCAAACTCAGAAAGTTGGGGAGGAAAGGCATAAGGGTCATGTCTGGTGAAGACATTTCCTTGAGAATCAGATACCTGAATTTGATAGCCCTCATTCAAAACATCCAGAGGAATTTCTCCTTCAAAAATACCGGCTGGATGAATACGAGTCATGGTGCAAGAAGATTGAGGCTTATTGATTGGTATGATTTGTACATCCTTCCCTCCCGGCCAAACCACCCGCACGACGAGAACACTATGGCCACATTGACTGCGAAGACGAGGGCCTAGTACAGAAAAGGGATGAGAATGTTCTCCCTGTGCGAGCCTTTCACAATCATCCATTTTCCACAAATCATTTCTGTCCTAAAAAAAAATCCCACCCAAAGGGAAAAAACGAGAGGCATTTTCAAGCGACCCTAGGTGCGGCGTGAACGATAAGGACTTAATCCTTATTCCGAACTGATTTCTTTGGACGGCCGTCTTGTTCCTGCTTACTTGGTTCTCGTGAAACCGCTGGAGCGTTCCGACCATGATTGTCACTTCCAGATCGATTAATGTTCATCTGACTTTCCCTCCTTCAGGCACGATTGTGTGGCGCCAGTGATAAATAGTAAGGCTTAGGTTAAAATAAACTTCTTTGTCCACTTGATTAGTTAGACAACTAAGAAGGACGTTTCGTCACATCAATTCAGCAATCAAAGACAATGTTGAAATGGCAAACCTAAAGGAGAACACCATGGATACCACATTATTTGAACAATTGCCCTCTATCCTGCTCAATTGGCTCATGAGCAAAGGATCCGTCATTCTCGTGATTCTCCTGGCGATGTATGTGGGATTTCTGATCCTCCATCGGTTGATTAAACGACTGCAATCTTATATTGAGGGGACCGTTGCCGAGCAGGCACAGGTTCAACGTGTGCAAACGTTGACGAATGTCTTTGGAGACTTTCTCTGGGTGTTGATTGCGGGAATTGGAATCATGACCATTTTATCGCAACTTGGAATAGATTTAGCCCCATTCCTCGTGGCCGCAGGTGTCGGAGGCATCGCGATTGGATTTGGAGCACAGAGTCTCGTCAAAGACGTTATTTCGGGATTTTTTATTTTATTAGAAAATCAAATCCGCATGGGAGATATCGTCAATATTGCCGGCGTTAGTGGGCAAGTCGAAGATGTGGGATTACGAACGATATCTCTGCGTGATCTATCGGGCAATGTTCACACGATTCCTAATGGCACCGTCAACACAGTGACGAATATGACAAAGGATTTTTCACGTTATGTCTTCAATGTTGCGGTGGCCTATCGTGTAGATGTGGATGAAGTGATGGAGATCCTGAAAGAAATTGCAACTTCCCTTCAGGCAGATCCAGTGTTTGGCCCAGATATTTTAGAACCCTTAGAAATGTTGGGGGTTGATCAGTTTGCCGATTCGGCTGTGATCATCAAATGTCGGATCACCACTAAACCAATTCGGCAATGGGTTGTCGGACGGGAAATGAATCGGCGCATTAAAAAGACCTTTGATGCACGCGGGATTGAAATGCCATTTCCTCATCGAACTCTGTATTGGGGCGAGCAGCAACAGCCTCAGACGAGGCTTGCTCCTGAATTGGCACCTGTACTGGCATAAGTCTCTAAAGCTGAGGCAGAAACCATGATAAAGCCACATGGCGTGACTGGAAATTTCGGCAGGAAAACGGTGACAATGGTAGCTGGGCATAGGAGTTATCATGCCGCCCTGTCTGTCACAAAAGAGTTAAATTGACAAAACCAATACCAATACCAAACCTTCCCGTTTATTCAATAATGCCGTTAAAAATTCTATCCCCGCCGGTGGGTTTTGAATTGAACTGAGAATCGACTGCACCCAACATTACCAACGCTGGCAAGAGGAATAAGTCCGCCACAACAGCACAGCCAAGAGCAAATATCAAGTAGGTTCCGAGCATCCACACGCCGGCATACGCTGAGAACGCGCATACGGAAAGACCGATACACAAAATCAAGGTGGTCTGTATGATGGCTGGACCACTGTAATGAAATACGTTCTCCAGAGCCGCTCGGCGATCAGCACAATTCGTGCGTTCGAGACGATATCGGTGAAGAAAATGAATGGTATCGTCAACAGCGAGACCCAGTGCGATCATTGGCAAAATCAACATGTCAGTATCCACTCGATCACGTGTCAAGACCAAAGCCGAACCAAGAAGGAGCAACGGCCACATGTTAGGAATTTGCGCAATTAATGATAGACGAATCGAACGCAAACCCATTGCCATGATGAGAAGAATAGCCAGGGCACACAGACCCAAGCCACGGAGATTGGCTTCAATGATCGCGTCAATAGCCCGCCCCATAATCGCGGCAACACCCGAAACTTCGACATTGACAGATTTTGGAAATTCATCACCGATTGCCTGTCTTAATCGTTCCGCACCAAGATGTAATTCCAAAAGATCTGTTGTAGACATCAGAACCACCATCCTTGATAAATCACGTTTAGAGGAAACCAGGGAGGCTGTAGCTGAAAGATTCGAATGTTCGATCAACTCAAGTGAGTTTTCGGCTGCGACTCGACTTGCAGGTAGACCGCTGGGTGTCTGAAATCCAATCAGTTGGTCCACCGTGCGGTACAGAGCAAGAATTGATTGCACGGATGCAACTTGCGGCACATTTTTGGCCTGTGATTCAACAGTATACAGTGCCTGCGTGACTTCGCGTGTGGGAATAGACCTCTCGGGGCCTGATAAAAGTATTTCGACTGTCGATGAACCTTCCAGTTCATTGTTAAAGAAATTAATCCCCTGTCGATAGGGATGGTCGGCGGGGAAACGCATCGTGAAGTCAGCGGAAAATTCTATTTGCCGCACGAAAATCAGGGATCCGGCAATCAAAATAACGCTCACAACAACGACTTTATAAGGATGATCCAAACTTACCCACCGACATTGGGCAACGATCCAGGACACGAATTGATTCATCCCGTTCGCTTTGGGTTCAAGCGGCCGAGACCATGAACAGACAATCGGAACAAACGTCATTGCTATAAACAAGGCGCTGGCGACACCCAACGCAGCAGCAAAAGCAAACTGCTTCATGGCCAACACGGGAACGGTCATGAGGGACACAAAACCAACCAGAGTGGTTAGGCTGGTCAACAGGCACGCTCCCCCAACTCTATTCATGACACAGCGCAAGGCTTCTTGTTGTGCCAGGCCACGATTCAGTTCGTATCGATAGGCCACAACTAGATGAATGACATCGGAAGTACTAACCACGACGATCACGATCGGCGCGGCGACTACCATGACGCTCAATTGCGAAAACACCAGCGAAGTTGTGCCAACCGCCCAAATAGTTGCAAGTAAACAGACAATACCTGTGATGAAGACTATGACTACACGACGAAACAACAGGTACACAATCAGACAGACCAAGCAGACGACGATGGGGAACAACAAAATGGCATTGTGCACGAGTTCTTCGAAGAACCACGCTTGAGAAATGACAAATCCCGCGAAGTGTAAGCCGCCACCGCCAAGCTTGTGATCTAGGGCAATTGCTTCAAGTCGATGTTTGAGTTGCATCTGTTCCTGTGCGGACAAATTGTCGGGTGATTTCAGAACAATCACCATAATTTGTGCTGTTGCCGTGGGAGAAAGCAGATGACCTCTTACTGTCTGATCGGCAAGCATGTCCTTGCGCAAGGCATCAAAATCAATTGCACGTTGTTGCTTTTCCGATTCAGGCCAATACCTGGTCCGGGGTTGCGGTATTTTGGAGACATTGAGTTTTCCTTCGGCCAGCAATTTCCGCGCATAATAGCGGACCGCCCCGGTTGGCATGACATGGGCCGATAGCCGAGTCGCGTCAGCTAAGTGGCTCACTTCGGCGATTTCCGGCAATTGTTCCATCGCCTGGGCAGTAGCACGAATGGCGTTTAAGACGCGAGCAGAGAAAAGCGCATCACCTTCGACAGTGGCCAAAAAAATGCGATCTTCAGTTTTGCCCTCAAGTTGGCGGGATTTCTCAAGGAACCGTTCATACTCAGCGTGATCAACCGTAAAGGCGTGTAACAAAGAATTGTCAAGTGGAGAGCGAATGATTTGAAAGCCGGCCAATGCGGTCAACACCGCCACGAGCAGCAGCACAAACCCCTGGCGACGCATGAGGAACTGGAAATAGTGGTCAAGGCCCCTTTGACTCAAACCGACGCCCAACTTGCTCGAGAAACCAGCAAACGCAAATGATCGGCTTCTGGACCGAACTCATTCAATTGTATTAGCGCCGTTTCCACGAATTTCTGGCTCCGTTCCGCGGACTCATCGACGCCGTAAAGCTCCACGGATGTTGTCTTTTCTTTGTCCATACCCGTTTCCTTACCAATACTCTCGCTGTCACCAATGACATCGGCCACATCGTCCAAGAACTGATAGGACATTCCGAGCTGTGCCCCGCATTCGAAAAGCAATTGACATTGTCGAGCGTCTGCACCACACAAAAGGGCGCCAGTCTTTGTCGTGGCGGCGTACAGAGCTGCACTTTTTTGTTGGTAACACTGAAGAACTGCTCCTTCGACATCACCATGAGTATTTTGATTGAGATCCATTTCCTGCCCCTGAGCCATATTCAACCCAGCGTGACTGAGTGCCAGCGCAGACGCCACTCGGTGATCCGGAGATGCGAGTGGATTATCCAGCTCAGCTTGAAATGCCAGAGCAACCAGATAGCTGGGGGCCATATCCACCGCCCAGGTGGGAAACACATGATGAGCACATCGTTTGCCACGCCGCATGTTGGCGTTATCCATTGATGGAAGGTCATCCAGCAACATTGATGCGGCATGTGCCAATTCGACACCACAGGCTACTGGTAAGTTAATCTTCTTGGCATCGGGTGAAAATATTTCACCGGCGGCAATGGCCATCATACCGCGCCAACGATGTCCGCCACCCAATGTCACATATTCAGCGACACGACGCACTATAGTGTCATTACAGGCATCGAATATTTTTTCAAGTCTTTGTTCGATGGCGGCCCGCAGATCCTGGGAGTAAGTAGCGAAATCCTCTGATTCAGTCACAGGCCATTTCCTCCTTCACATCAGTCACGGGTAAAGGCGTTTGTAACCCATAACGTCTTTTGAGCCCATGCCATATGACTCGTAGGAAAATCCGAGGCTTGGCCAACGATGAAAGGGGACTAACCATTTGTACCACTTCCTGGCTCGCTTGACAGACTTGACGGTTTACCAGGGCACATTCCAAAACACGATCGGCGTACCAATACATCAAAGCCATGGGCCAGTTTAAACGGGAATTACCAGCTTCAGCGTGGCGCTGATCTTCGCTTGTAGCCAAAACCCAGGGCGTTCGAAAGTCTCGGGAAAGCCTTTTTTGAAAACATTTCGCGAAACCGGTCAGGTCATCAAGTCCTTGGCGCCGTTGATGACTTTCCAGGCATTTTTCCAGAGTCGCCGCGGCAATAGCACTAACGGACATACCTTGAGCAAACAACGGGTTAAAAGAACAGGCCGCGTCCCCAATAACAATAAATCTTTGTGGAAAATGAGGCATGGATTCATAATGACGCCATCGATTTTCCGTGGCGCGAAAACATTGGACATTAGAGATGGGTTGGGCGTCGCGAAAGGCTTCGTAAACAAGCGGGCTTTCTAATTTGCGAGCGAATGCTTCAAAACCTTCGTTGTCGTTGGCTTGTAACTCATTGCCGATTCCTGATAAACAAACAACCCAACGATGATGCTCTTCTGGATAAATGGCTCCATTGCGTGGATTGTGTGCAGGGCCGACGATGGCGATCAAATGCCAATTCCGTTTTTCTTTTGTTTGAATATAACGACGACTGGCATATCGCAGGCCAGAACGAACGACCGTTTGTTCTGGTCGAGTAAATCCAAGCGAATGCAACCAGGACTCCGCGTGCGATGTACGACCGCTAGCATCAACGACCAAGTCAGCCAACAGTGTTTTGACCATTGAATCTTTTTCACTACCATCCTTTACGTGAACCCCAACGACATTGTTCGTTTCTTTGTCATAGATTAAATCGGTAACTCTGTGACCTTCAAGTATGTTGACGTTTTCAAGTGTACGTACGCGCTTAAGGATTAACCATTCCAATTGAACGCGACTACTTGCCCGGCTTCGTAGTTTTGATTCGAATTGCGGGAGCCATCCTTTGCGGAAATAGTAAAGACCATCTTCTTGAGCATCACCAGCTTGCCCCCCAAGGCGTGCCAGTTCATTATCCAAGCCAGGGAAAAATCGTTCCAAAATGCGATGTCCGCCAGTCACCAGAGCGTGACCGTAAAATCCTTGCGGGACACCCTGACGAAAATGTGGACCATCAGGTAACTGATCGCGTTCTAGCAGTATGACTTGATAGAAATATTTAGAAAGGACATGAGCACTAAGCAAACCGGCGATACCAGAGCCGACGACAATTGCGGTGTGACTCTGATCACTTTTTATCCGGTTTTCCATATTCAAATTAATCGGGTTAGGGTTTTGTGAACTTAACGAGATAAAAGCAAAAGGTGGCATAGAGGATATCACCTTTTCAAAGTAAACCATTTCCTTCCAAACCTGCAGCTCCTGAGTACGTAACGCACGATGGGATCACCTGCTAGGGGTTAGTCAATATTAAGTTGCAATTGGCAGTCTGTGCGACATAGAAACCAACTACTCGGCTACCGACGCCATCGTTTTCCATCTAACATCATGAATTATCCCGCCTGGGCAAAGCATCGATTCTGCCTTAGCTAACGTGAATTTTACAATACAGTGGTTGCACCAAGAATCTTTGTTGCAACAATTTTCCATTTCCGATGAATGTAAGTATTCGTGGGAGGAGCTTATTAGAGGACAACCTAGAGAGAGGGAAAGAAGAACCCGCACCACGTTGCTGAAAAGGAGAAGAAAGTTGGCTGGGGGAGAAGGATTCGAACCCTCACAATCAGAACCAGAATCTGACGTCCTACCCTTAGACGATCCCCCAA